>JAEWHP010000017.1 GCA_023387735.1 Pseudomonadota bacterium
ATCCAACCATCAACTTGCACTGCGGCACGATGGATTCCGGGTTCGCGCTCCGCGCGCCCCGGAATGACGGCGGAGGGGAGTTGAGTTATCCTTTCCGCCGTTCGCGCTTGCGCCATTCGGCGGCGAAGGCCACGAACGCGGCGAGGGCTGGCGGCGGCTGGCGGCGGCTCGGGTAGTACAGGAACGGTCCCGGAAATGGCGGACACCAGTCGTCGAGCACGCTGATGAGCGCGCCCGACTTGATGCCGTAGCGCACGTATCCTTCGAACGTCAGCCAGAATCCGACACCATCATGCGCGGCGCGCAGCGCCAGGCCGAGATAGGTCGCAACCAGCTTTGCCGGCGGCGAAACCTTGACGACACGCCCGGCCTTCTCGAATTCCCAATCCAGCATCGCGCCGCTGCCGAAGCGGGTGCGGATGCAGGCGTGATCCAGCAGATCCTTCGGAAGTTTCGGCCGGCCATGCTGCGCAACGTATTCGCGCGAGGCGACCACCGCGTAGCGTTGCGGTGCCCCGAGCGAGACGGCGATCATGTCCTGTGCCAGATGCTCGCCATAGCGCACGCCGGCGTCGAAGCCGCCGGCGACAATGTCGACGAACGAACTGTCGCCGACGATCTCCAGATCGATGTTGGGATGGGCCGCAAGAAATGGCGCGACCATCGGCGCCAGCACCAGGTCGATCGCCGGCGGCGGCGCGTTGATGCGCAGCCGCCCCGACGGCACCGCCCGCAAGCCGCGCACCTGATCCAGCGCCTCGCCGACATCCGATAGCGCAGGACCGACGCGGCCCAGCAACAATTCGCCGGCCTCGGTGAGGGCGACGCTTCGCGTGGTGCGGTTCATCAGGCGAACGCCGAGCCGTTCCTCCATGTCGCGCAGCCGCTGGCTCAGGCTCGACACCGAGACGCCCTGCTCCGTTGCGGCACGACGGAAATTCCGCGTGCGCGCCACGGCGACGAAAGCGTCGAGATCGCGGAGGTCGAAGTCCTTCATTGTTCGACACACTGAACAAGCCGTTTGGAATTGTCCAGCTTATCGTATCAATCGGAAGGGTGCATATCCAGCCTCGTCATCACGGCGCAAACGCCGCCATCGTTCTTCGAGGAGAAAACATCATGGAACAACGCAAACTCGGCTCTACCGGTCCCAGCGTCGCGGCCATCGGACTCGGCTGCATGGGCATGTCGGATTTCTACGGCCCGGCCGACCGCAGCGAGAGCATCGCCACGATCCACGCCGCGCTAGATGCCGGCATCACTTTGCTCGACACCGGCGACTTCTACGGCATGGGCCATAATGAAATGCTGATCGGCGACGCGCTCGCCAGCCGCAGCCGCGACAATTTGCAGATCAGCGTCAAGTTCGGTGCGCTGCGCGATCCCGCCAGGAACTGGTCGGGCTATGACAGCCGTCCGGCCGCGGTAAAGAACTTTGTCGCCTATTCGCTGCAGCGGCTCCGCGTCGAGACAATCGATATCTATCGCCCGGCGCGGCTCGATCCGGACGTGCCGATCGAGGAGACGATCGGCGCCATGGCCGACATGGTGAAGGCGGGCTGGATCAGGCATATCGGCCTGTCGGAAGTGAGCGCGGAGACCATCCGGCGCGCGCATGCGGTGCATCCGATCAGCGATCTGCAGATCGAATACTCGCTGATCTCGCGCGGCATCGAGGACAATATCCTGCCGACCTGCCGCGAACTCGGCATCGGCATCACGGCCTATGGCGTGCTGTCGCGCGGGCTGATCAGCGGACACTGGACCTCGGATCGCGGGACCAAGGATTTTCGCGCGATGAGCCCGCGCTTCCAGGCCGGCAACCTCGACGCCAATCTGGCGCTGGTGGAATCGCTGCGCAGCATCGCCGCCGATCTCGGCGCGTCCCCTGCTCAAATTGCGATCGCGTGGGTCGCGGCGCAAGGCAACGATATCGTGCCGCTGGTCGGCGCACGCCGCCGCGACCGCCTTTCCGAGGCGCTCGGCGCGCTCGACGTGAAGCTGAACGATGCGCATCTCGCCGCGCTCGCCAAGGCGTTCCCGCCCGGCGTCGCAGCAGGCGCGCGGTATCCGGACGCGCAGCTCGCGCACATGGACAGCGAGAAGCGGTGAGATGATGAAGAGCTAATCCGCGTGTCCGCTCAAATCGGTGATGACGGGCGTATCGCCGTTGAGCGGGTTGGCCGGATCCCGCGCGTAGCGCAGGGTTTCAAAGCGCATCGCGCGGGCGTCCACCATCACCAGCCGGCCGACCAGGCTCTCACCGAAGCCGACGATTTCGCGGATCGCTTCCAGCGCCATCATCGATCCCAGCATGCCAGCCAGCGCGCCCATGACGCCGGCCTCGGCGCAGGCCGGCACGGTGCCGGGCGGCGGCGGCTCGGGAAACAGGCAGCGATAGGTCGGGTTGAATTCACCCTGCTCGTTGGTTTCATGCGCGCGGATCGTGGTCAACGAACCATCGAACTGGCCGAGGGCCGCCGTGATCAGCGGCTTGCCGGCAAAGAAGCACGCGTCGGAAACCAGGTAGCGGGTCTCGAAATTGTCGGAGCCGTCGAGGACGAGATCGTAACCGCCGATCAGCGTCATCGCGTTCTTCGCATCGAGCCGCACCGCATGCGCCTCGAAATGAACGTGCGGATTGAGCGCGTAGATCGCGCTGGCCGCGCTGTCGACCTTGCGGCGGCCGATGTCGGGCGTGGTGTGGATGATCTGGCGCTGCAGGTTGGACAGCGAGACCACATCGTCATCGACCACGCCGAGCGTGCCGACGCCGGCAGCGGCAAGATACATCAAAACCGGCGCGCCGAGCCCGCCGGCGCCGATGACAAGCACGGACGCTTCCTTCAGCGCGATCTGGCCGGGGCCGCCGACTTCGCGCAGCACGATATGGCGGGCATAGCGTTCGAGTTCCTTGGCCGTCAGCATGGTCGTGTCAGATCCTTCCACATCACGCCTGTCAAATCCTCATGGTGAGGAGCGCGGAACGCGCGTCTCGAACCATGGAGGCCCCGACCGCACTTGCGGCCATCCTTCGAGACGGCCGCGGAGTTTATCATCGGGCCGCGCTTCGCGCGGACCCGTTGGCGGCCTCCTCAGGATGAGAACCTTAGTCGATTTTCCCTGAACCGGGGCGCTGATGGTTCCGACCAAGCAGATGTGCTTAATTCCAGGGACGTCAATGATCGCTCCACCCATCCTCGCCTTTGTTCTCCCGGATTTGTCATGAGATCGGTGTTTTCGGCAACATTGATGGCTACGGCCTCGGCATTTGCGCTTTGGGGACCGCCGGCGCAGGCGCAGATGACGCCGCCCTCCCCGGCCGGCACCCAGCCCAAGCCGGTCACGACGGTGCCGGTTCGCCCCGCGCTGCAGAAGCCGGAAGAAACCGCGAACGCGATGGGGCAGGCCGAGCGGCTGGCGCTGCAGTCGGACCTCGCCTGGGTCGGACAGTATAACGGCGCGATCACCGGCGACGTCAGCGAGCGCATGGTCAACGCCATCAAGGAATTCCAGAAGGCGCGCGGCGGCAAGCCGACCGGCGTGCTCAACCCGCAGGAACGTGGCGTGCTTGCCGATACCGCGAAGCGCAAGCAGGAAAGCGTCGGCTGGAAGATCCAGACCGACCCCGGCACCGGCGTGCGGCTCGGCATTCCCACCAAGCTCGTGCCGCAGCAGGCCAGCGACGCCAACGGCACCAGATGGACGTCGCCGACCGGCACGATCCAGATCCAACTTGCACGGCGCAAGGAAGCCAATCCCGTCACGGCAAAACTCGCCGAGCGCGAGAGGAAAGAACCGGGACGCACGATCGGCTACAGCGTCGTCAAGCCCGACTTCTTCGTGCTGTCCGGCCTGCAGGGACTGAAGAAGTTCTACATCCGCGGCACGTTCAAGGGCGACGAAGTGCGCATCCTCACCATCATGTACGACCAGGCGACCGAGAATACCGTGGAGCCCGTGGTGATCGCGATGTCGAGCGCATTCACCGCGTTTCCGGCGGCAGCGCAGGCGGCGGGACCGCCGCCACGCAAGAGCGTGGAATACGGTACCGGCATCGTCGTCAGCGACGATGGCGCTGTTGTCACCGACCGGCAGATCATCGATGGCTGCGTCACGATCGCGATCGCAGGTTTTGGCAATGCGGATCGCATCGCCGAGGACAAGGCGCACGACCTCGCACTGCTGCGCATCTATGGCGCGCGCGGGCTCAGGCCGATCAATCTCGCGGGCGCCGCCGCAAAGACCGCGCTCGACCTGACCGGAATTGCCGACCCGCAGAACCAGGGCGGCGGCGCGGCCGTCAGCAGCGTCAAGGCGTCGGTGGCGCAGTTCGACGGCGGCAATGACGTGGCGCTGACGCCGGCGCCGGCGGTTGGCTTCTCGGGCTCGGCCGCGCTCGATGCCGACGGCAAATTCGCCGGCGTCGCGCTGTTGAAGCCGGTCCAGGTGGCCGGTCCCGCAAACGGCGCGCCGGTGGCGCGAGCCGTGCTGGTGACGTCAGACACCGTGCGCGGTTTCCTGAAGACCAACGGCGTCAACGCCACCGGCGGATCGCCGGACGCCAAGGCGTCCGTGGTCCGCGTGATCTGCGTCAGGAAATAGCGGCCTACGCCAGCGCAAACCTGACGCCGGCGCGTGCCAGACCGCCGGCGATGCCGACCGGCGTGCCGTCGGCGCGCCAGCAGGCGGCGCCCGACATCCTGCCGTCCTCGTGAAACTCGATGGCGTTCATGCCGCCGGCAACGGTCGGCATCACCTGCACTTTGTGCCCCATCGCGGTCAGTTTTGCGCGAACGCTTTCGGGCACGGCGAACTCCACTTCGAGCGCGTTGCCCTCGGTCCAGACCCGCGGCGCCTCGACCGCTTCCTGCAGGCTCATGCCGTGGTCGATCAGGTTGATCAGCGCCTGCATCGCGCTCGGAAAGATCCGCTTCCCGCCGGGCAGGCCGAGCGCGTAGACGAGCTTGCCGTCGCGCAGCGCCATCATCGGCGACATCGAGGTAGTGACGCGCTTGCCCGGCGACAGCGACAGCGCGTGGCCGGGACGCGGATCGTACAGGTTCATGTAGTTGTTCGGCACGGTGCCGAGCCCGGGGATCAGGATCTTCGCGCCGAACAAATTGTTGATGGTCTGCGTCGTCGCAACCACGTTGCCGAACGCGTCAGCCGCCGTCATGTGCGTGGTATCGGCGCTTTCGAGCTGCGCCACGCCGGCGCCCCATGCCTGCGCCCGGCCCGGATCGATGGCGCGGCGGCGTTCGTCGGCATAGGCCTTCGAGGTCAGGCGCTCGACCGGCACGTTGATGTAGTCAGGATCGCCGCTTGCGGCGGCGCGATCGGCGAAGGCGATCTTGAGCACTTCCGCGAGGTAATGGATCGTCTCGGCGCTGCCGAAGCCGAGTTTTGCGATGTCATAGCCTTCGAGGATGTTGAGCATCTGCGTGATGTGGACGCCGGATGCGGCGGGCGGCGGCGGGCCGAGTATTTGCCAGCCGCGATAATCGGCCCGGATCGGCTGCCGCTCTACCGTCTTGTAACCGGTGAGATCCTCGCGGGCGATGAAACCGCCCTTCCGCTTCATGTAGTCAACCAAAATGTCGCCGAGCGGACCGTGATACAGCGCCGCCTCGCCGCGCTGGGAGATGTAGGTCAGCGTTTCCGCATATTCCGACTGCACCACGCGCTCGCCGACCTTCAGCGGCGTCCCGTTCGGCAGATAGATCGCGGAAATATCCTTGTCCTTCAGCATATCGCCGGCGCTGTCGGCGATGCATTCGTGCAGGTAGGGCGTCACCGCATAGCCGCGCTGGGCATGCTTGATCGCGGGCTGCATGACGTCGGCGAGGCTCATGGTGCCGAACCTCTGCAACGTCTCGCACCAGGCCTTCAGCGAGCCCGGTACCGCCACCGCCTTCGGCCCGGTCAGGTTTTCGTCGCCGACCGTATCGAACACATCGTGCGCCGAGCCCGGTTTGGATTGGTAGGTATCCGGCCTGACCGCCAGCGGCACCGTGCTCTGGCCGTCGATGAAACGGTGCGTGCCGTCGGCCAGCCGGATATGGGCCATGCCGCCGCCGATGATGCCGACCATCATCGGCTCGACCACCGTCAGCGTGAACAGCGTCGCGATCGCGGCGTCGATGGCGTTGCCCCCGGCCGCGAGCATCTCGGCGCCCGCGCTGGAGGCCAGCGGATGGTTGCTCACCACCATGCCGCGGCTGCCGGACGCCGGCTGTTTCTGGCACTGAAAACTGGTGGCTGCGCGATCACGCCATTGACCCGTCATGCTTTTTTCCTGCTTCTTTTCGTCGTTTGGATCGGGGCGATTGTGCCGACCGGCAGTATTTACCCGGATGACCACAATTCCATAATCGGGCATCATTGCAAACGGACTGATTCGGACTACCGCGATCCCTGACTTCTGGATCGGGCTGGGCACGTCTGAACGAGCGCGTAATCCGGCGCCGCAGAATGCGGCCCTGCTCGTGGCGTACTTCGAATGCCCAAAAGCCATCCAGAGGACCTGAAATGCAGACGATCGTATTGGCCACCCAGAAGGGTGGCGCCGGCAAGAGCACGCTTGCCATCAGCCTGGCGCTTGCCGCCATCCGGGCCGGGCACAATGTTCGCCTGATCGAGACCGACCCGCAGGGCTCCGTCTCGAACTGGCGGCGTCGCCGTCCCCATGCGGCGCCGATCGTCGAGCCGATCTACGATGCCAGGCAGGTCGAACAACGCCTGCAGTCGCTCGCCCGCGAGGGCGTGACGGTGACGATCGTGGATACCGCCAGCGGCATCACCGCCGCGACCGTTTCGGCGATTCGTTATGCCGACTTCTGCCTGATTCCGTCGCGGCCCAGCATCCTCGATATCGAGGCGACCGCCGCGACGCTCAGCGTCGTCAGGGCCTGGCGCAAGCCGTTCGCCTATGTCCTGAACCAGACCCCGATCAGGGCCGCGGCGCGGATCGCCGGGGCAGAGAACTCGCTTGGCGACGAGGCCGCGCTCGACGTCGACGATATCCTTGCCCGGCCCACCATCGTGATGCGCAACGATCACCAGGACGCGGTGAATGCGGGCCTCAGCGTCTGCGAACATGCGCCGGGCGGCAAATCCGCCGAGGAGATCCGAGCTCTCTGGCAGTGGGTTTCCGCGCGGATGGGCAATGAGGTGGTAGCCAGCGACGAGCCGATCATCGAGGAGCTGGTGGAAACGCCCGCCGTTCTGCCGGCGATGGCAGCGCTTCCCCGCATCGAAACCGACAGCGCGCGCTTCCTGAGAGCACCCGCCCGAAGCTGATACGAGTCAATCGCGGCGCGACTACTTCTGGCACTTCGGGCACCAGAAGGTCGAGCGCCCGTTCTGGACGAAGCGGCGCACGATGCCGCTGCAGCCGGCGGTCCGGCACTTCTCGCCTTCCCGGTCGTAGACCTGGAACGAGTGCTGGAAATAGCCGAGCTCGCCCGAGGTCAGGCGATGGTCGCTGATCGAGGAGCCGCCGGCCTTGATCGCCTGGTTGAGCACGTCGTGGATCGACGTCACCAGGCGTTTGGAATGATCGGTCGGCTCGCCCTTCTTGGTGGCGAGCGTCGCGGCCAGCCGGCGCGGCGAGAGGTGCGAACGGAACAGCGCCTCGCAGACATAGATGTTGCCCAAGCCCGCAACCACGCGCTGGTCGAGCAGCGCCGCCTTCAGGCTGGTCTTCTTGTTGGCGCAGGAACGCGCCAGCATCGCGGCGTCGAATTCGTTGCCGAGCGGCTCGGGACCTAACCCTTTCAGCAGTGGCTCGTCCTCCAGCGCCTTGCGGGCGATGATCTTCATGTAGCCGAAGCGGCGTGGATCGTTGAAGACGATCGCCGCACCCGATGACATGTGAAACACGACGTGATCGTGCGCGCGATCCTCGCTGCGCGGATAATGGAATTCGCCCGGCGTATTGCTGCCGCCGTCGTCCAGCACCCGGAACGAGCCGGACATCCCCAGATGCATCAGCAGCACGTCGCCGGAGCCGAGATCCGCCATCAGGTATTTGGCGCGGCGGCCGAGCCCGGTCACGGTCTGGCCTTCCAGCCGGGCGGTAAAGTCTTTTTGAAAAGGAAACCGCAGATCCTTGCGCCGGGCCTCGGCTTTGAGGATTTTCGCCCCCTCCATGGCCGGCTGCAGGCCGCGGCGGACGGTCTCAACTTCAGGCAATTCGGGCATTGAGGCATTCACCTTATGGAGGTGACGTGATAGCGCCATTGCCGCGGGCGCGCTATGGTCCGCGCGTGGAGACGAGTTGATGGACCGGCCGGAGCAAACCACCCATTTCGGCTTCAGGGACGTGCCCCTGGGGGACAAGCAGACGCTCGTGAACGACGTGTTTCACAGCGTGGCGCAGCGCTACGACCTGATGAACGACCTGATGTCGGCAGGCCTGCACCGGGTCTGGAAAGACATCATGATCAACGCGCTCAACCCGCCCAGGGGCGATGCGCCGTTCGCGTTGCTCGACGTCGCCGGCGGCACCGGCGACATCGCCTTCCGCGCGGCGAAGGCCGCCGGGCTGGGCTTCCACGCCACCGTCTGCGACATCAATACCGACATGCTCGAGGTCGGCCGCAACCGCGCGCTCGCCCGGCACCTCGACCAGCAGGTGTCGTTCGTCGAAGGCAATGCCGAGGCGCTGGCTTTCCCCGATCGCAGCTTCGACGCCTACACCATCGCTTTCGGCATCCGCAACGTGCCGCGGATCGACGCTGCGCTCCGCGAGGCCTATCGCGTGCTGCGGCCCGGCAGCCGATTTCTCTGCCTGGAATTCTCCACCGTCGACGTCCCCGGGCTCGACCGGCTCTACGACTTCTTCTCGTTCAACGTGATCCCGCCGCTCGGCCGTGCGGTGACGGGCGATGCGGAATCCTACCAGTACCTCGTCGAGTCGATCCGGAAGTTTCCGAGGCCCAATCAATTTGCCGAGATGATCCGCGCCGCCGGCTTCGCGCGGGTGAAGTGGGAAAGCCTCTCCGGCGGCATCGTGGCGCTGCATTCGGGCTGGCGTTTGTGATTTCTGCGGCGACCCACATCGCGCGCCTCGTCCGCGCCGGTTACGTGTTCGCGCGTGAGGGCGTGTTCGGCGTCGTCGATCCGAGCTTGGTGCCGCCGCCCGGACAACTCGCGCTGCGGCTGGCGCGGCTGATCGAACGCCCCGGCGCCAAATCCGGTCCACGGCTGTCGCGCGCGCTGACGCGGCTCGGCCCGGCCTATCTGAAGCTCGGACAATTCCTCGCAACCCGGCCCGACGTCGTCGGCGTCGCGATGGCGCGCGATCTCGAAAGCCTGCAGGACCGGCTGCCGCCGTTCTCGCAAACCGAAGCCGAGGCCGTCATTGCCGCGTCGCTGGAACGCCCTGTGGCGCAGGCATTCGCAAGCCTCGGCCCACCAGTGGCCGCCGCCTCGATCGCGCAGGTCCATCGTGGCGAGATCGAACGCGACGGCGTCCGCCAGGCCGTCGCCGTCAAGGTGCTCCGGCCCAATGTCGCCGCGCGTTTCCGCCGCGACCTCTCCGATTTTTTCTTCGTCGCGCACAACGCCGAGGCGCATTCGGCCGAAGCGCGGCGGCTGCGGCTGATCGAGGTCATCAACACGATGTCGCGCTCGGTCGCGATGGAGATGGATCTGCGGCTGGAAGCGGCCGCGCTGTCGGAGATGGCGGAGAATACGCGCGACGATCCGGATTTCCGCGTGCCCGCCGTCGATTGGGACCGCACCACCCATAACGTGCTGACCATGGAGTGGATCGACGGCATCGCGCTGAACGACCATGTGCGGCTGCAGCAGTCGCATGTCGACCTGCCCGATCTCGGGCGCAAGGTGATCCAGAGTTTTCTGCGCCACGCGCTGCGCGACGGCTTCTTCCATGCCGACATGCATCCGGGCAATCTGTTCCTCGACGATGCCGGCCGGCTGGTGGCGGTCGATTTCGGCATCATGGGCCGGCTCGGCATGAAGGAGCGGCGCTTCCTCGCCGAGATCCTGCTGGGCTTCATCACGCGCGACTATCGCCGCGTCGCCGAGGTGCATTTCGAGGCCGGCTATGTGCCGGGCCATCACTCGGTAGAGAATTTCGCGCAGGCGATCCGCGCCATCGGCGAGCCGATCCACAACCGCACCGCCGAAGAAATCTCGATGGCGAAGCTTTTGACCCTGCTGCTCGAGGTCACCGGCCTGTTCGACATGCAGACCCGGCCCGAACTCATCCTGCTGCAGAAGACCATGGTGGTGGTCGAAGGCGTCGCGCGCGGCTTCGATCCCAAGCTCGACATCTGGAAGGTCGCCGATCCCGTGGTGCGCGAATGGATCGAACGCAACCTCGGCCCCATCGGGCGGATCCAGGGCGCCATGTCGGGTGCGGGCGAACTCGGCCGCGTGGCGGCGAGCCTGCCGGCGATTGCGTCGCGGGCGGTTGCGGTGCTCGAGAACATGGAGAAAATGACCCGGGAAGGCGTGACGCTGTCACCCGAGACGATCGCGGCCCTGGGCCGGGCCGAGGGCCGCAGGAGCCGCTGGCGCACGGTGGCGCTCTGGGTCATCGCGGCGACCTTCATCGGGATTCTGGTGGCCATCCGGCAATTGTGATTGCAGTGATAGCACATTGTGCTAGCATTGATGGCATATTGTGCCGGAGGCCCCTATGGCCAGCCTGACCATCCGCAAGCTCGACGACGCCATCAAGTCCTACCTGCGGCTCCGCTCGGCCAAGAATGGCCGTTCGGTCGAGGAAGAAGTCCGGGTGATCCTGCGGGAGTATTGCGAGGGCAGCCCGGTGCTTACAGCGCCGTCGGCCCCGACTCCCACCCCGGCAGATCGACCGGGCGTCGAGCGCACCAACCCCGCCGGCCAGGCCAGCGTTACGCTGATCATCGGCGGCGGCATTGCCGCCTTCAAATCGCTGGAGCTGATCCGGCGGCTGAAGGAGCGGCATGTCGACGTCCGTTGCGTGCTGACCCATGCCGCGCAGCAATTCGTGACCCCGCTTTCCGCCAGCGCGCTCTCGCATGAGCGCGTCTACACCGACCTGTTCGACCCCGGCAGCGAATTCGATGCCGGCCACATCCGGCTGGCGCGCGAGTGCGATCTGATCGTGGTGGCGCCGGCGACCGCCGACCTGATGGCGAAGATGGCGAATGGCCACGCCGACGACCTCGCCAGCGCGATCCTGCTGGCGGCCGACCGGCCGATCCTGCTGGCGCCGGCGATGAACCCACTGATGTGGAACAACGCCGCTACCCGCCGCAACGTGATGCAGCTCCGGCGCGACGGCATCCAGATGATCGGCCCCAACGCCGGCGAGATGGCCGAGGCCGGCGAAGCAGGGGTCGGGCGGATGTCCGAGGCCGTCGAAATCGCTGCCGCCGCCATCGATATCCTGCGCCCGCCGCGCCCTCGTCCGCTCGCCGGAAAACGCGTGCTGATCACGGCAGGGCCGACGCATGAGCCGATCGATCCCGTGCGCTACATCGCCAACCGCTCCTCCGGCAAGCAGGGTTTTGCCATCGCCGCCGCGGCGCAGGCTGCAGGCGCCGACGTCACGCTGGTTTCCGGCCCGGTCGAATTGCGCGATCCCGCAGGCGTCACGGTGATCCGGGTGGAATCGGCGCGCGATATGCTGCATCGGGTGGAAGCCGCATTGCCGGCCGACATCGCGATCTTCGCCGCCGCCGTTGCCGACTGGCGCGTTGCCAGCGAAGGCGAGCAGAAGCTGAAGAAGACCTCCGCCGGAATGCCGCCGCTGCAACTGGTGGAAAACCCGGACATCCTGGCGACGATCTCGAAGCTGAAAGACAAGCGCCCGCCGCTGGTGATCGGCTTTGCCGCCGAGACCGAGCACCTGATCGACAACGCCAAGGCCAAGATCGCGCGCAAGGGCTGCGACTGGATCGTCGCCAACGACGTCTCGCCCGCGACCGGCGTCATGGGCGGCGACCGGAACACCGTTCACCTGCTGACGCGTGACGGCGACGACATCAGTGTTGATTCCTGGCCCGTGATGACCAAGGAACAGGTCGCGACCGAACTGGTCGCGAAAATCGCAAAGACATTGGAGCCAAATTCGTGAGCGCGACAGTCAAGGTCGATATCCGTCAACTGCCGCATGGCGAGGGCCTGGCGCTGCCGGCCTATCAGAGCGCTGACGCCGCCGGGCTCGATCTGCTCGCGGCAGTCCCGGCGGACACGCCTCTGATCCTGGCGCCCGGAAAGTACGCGATGGTGCCAACCGCGCTGACGATCGCGCTGCCGCCGGGCTATGAGGCCCAGGTCCGGCCGCGCTCCGGGCTGGCCGCCAAGCACGGCGTCACCGTCCTGAATTCGCCCGGAACCGTCGATGCGGATTACCGCGGCGAGATCAACGTGCTGCTGATCAACCATGGCGAGGCGCCGTTTCCGATCCGGCGCGGCGAGCGCATCGCGCAGATGGTGATCGCACCGGTGGTGCAGGCAGAGCTTGTGCCGGTCGCGTCATTGTCGACGACCGACCGCGGTAGCGGCGGCTTCGGCTCGACGGGACGCTGACAAACTCCATCAAAAATTCGGAATTCGTCCGCAAAGTCCGCCATCGCCGGTTCCGGCGGTGCGTTTTTCACAGGCAGTTTTGCGTTCACGATCTGGACTCTTACCGGCCGACTCCCGAAGGGGATACTCTCAATTGATTCGAGCGGAGCGCGACCAGCAAAAGTGGGGTCCGGTTTTGCGTCCGGGCGCGCTCTAAGTCTTTATAGCTGGCGCATAATCTCACCGCCAAACCGCTTACACTTTGGCGGATTATGCGCTGGGGGTATACGCCGGGCCTGCATTCGTGCGTTTTGGGGCAAATAATGTCGGGCGTAGTCGCGGCGATGCGTCGAAACCTGCTGTCGTGCACCTCACTGGCGCGCCACGGCCTGATTTCACTCGCCACCGCCCTGACCGTGCCGGAACCCGCGCTTGCCGCCGACTCGGCGATCACGCAGGTGATTTCGGCCTGGCTCGACCTCAATCACCAGGAATTCGCGGCGCTGACCACGGCGCTCTCCCTGCTCGGCTTTACGGTCGTGGCCGCCATCCTTCTGATGAGGAACCGCATCAAGGCGACGCGGACCGAACTCCGGCTCCGCGCGGACATCGCCGACCTCCAGGTCCAGGCCGACCGGCTGCGTGCCCTCCTGTTCGCCGAGCCCCAGATCCTGATCGCCTGGGCCGCGGGCGACAACCGGCCTCAGATCAGCGGCGACACGTCGCTTCTGATCGCGCAGGATGCGACGATGAATTCGCCGCAACGCATCCTGGCCTTCGGTACCTGGCTGCCGCCGGAACCGGCGCTGCAGATGGACCATGCCGTCGATGCCCTGCGCGAGGCCGGCGAAGGTTTTCTGCTCAACCTCTCCACCGCGAACGGCCGCGCCATCGAGGCCATGGGCCGCGCCATCGGTGGCCAGGCCATTGTGCGGATTCGCGAACTCGGCGGCCTGCGCCGGGAACTTGCGGAAGCCAACCTCCGCTACAGGAAGCTGCAGGAAGAAACCGAACTGCTGCGCGATTTCGCCGCCGCCGCGCCCTGGCCGATCTGGGCCAAGAGCGTCGAGGGCAATCTGCGTTACGCCAATGCGGCCTATGTCCGGGCCACCGAGGGCGGCAGCCCGGCCGATGCCATCCACCGCAACCTCGAACTGCTGGAGAACGATCAGCGCGCCGAGATGAATCGGGTGCTGAGCAGCAATGCCAGCTTCAGCGCGCGGCTGCCGATCGTGGTCGGCGGCGAGCGGCGCATCTATGACGTGCAGGCGCTGAGTCTCAACACCGGTAGCGCCGGGATCGCGATCGATGCCAGCGAGGCAACCGCGTTGCGGGATGCCATGGAGCGGATGGCCGAAGCCCACAGGCGCACGCTCGACCAGCTGTCCTCGGGCGTCGCCGTGTTCGACGGCCAGCGGCGGCTCGCCTTCTACAACGAATCCTACCGCCGGCTCTGGAGCCTCGACCAGGCCTTCCTCGATTCCAACCCCGACGATTCCAGCGTGCTCGACCGGCTGCGCGCGGCCCGCAAGCTGCCCGAGCAGCCCGACTTCCGCGCCTGGAAGGCCAAGCTGCATGAGGCCTATCGCGCCGTCGAACCGGAGAACTATACCTGGTTCCTGCCTGACGGACGCGCGCTCAGCGTCGTCACCACCCCGAACCTCGAGGGTGGCGTCACCTATCTGTTCGACAACGTCACCGAAAGCCTCGACCTGGCGCGGCGGTTCGACCGGCTGACCCGGGTGCAGCACGAGACGCTCGACAATCTCGCCGAAGCGGTCGCGGTGTTCGGCAGCAACGGCCGGGTCGAGCTGTTCAACCCTTCCTTTGCGAAGATGTGGAAGCTGCCGGCGGAAGCGCTCAAGGAGCAGCCGCATATCGAGACCGTCGAAACCTGGTGCCTGCCGCTGTTCGACGACGCGCCGACCTGGCGCGCGCTGCGCGAAGCGATCACCGCGATCGACAACCGCACGCAGGTGTCGCTGAAGCTGGAACGCAAGGACGGCAGCGTGCTGGACTGCATGACCATGCCGCTGCCCGACGGCGCGACCATGCTGACGTTCCAGGACATAACCGACACCGAGAATGTCGAGCGCGCGCTGCGCGAACGCAACGAGGCGCTGGAGACGGCCGACCAGATGAAGGTCGATTTCGTCCACCACGTGTCCTACGAACTGCGCGCGCCGCTCACCACCATCATCGGTTTCGCCCATTTCCTCAGCGACCCCTCGACCGGTCCGCTGACGAAGAAGCAGGCGGAATATCTCGACTACGTCACCAAATCGACCAACGCGCTGCTCGCACTCACCAACAACATCCTCGATCTCGCCACCATCGATGCCGGCGCGATGAAGCTCGAGCTCGGCCCGGTGAATATCGAGAAGGCCATCGAGGCCGCCGCCGAGGGCATCCAGGACCGGCTGGCGACCGACCGGATCGAGCTCAAGGTCGATATCGATCCCAATATCGGCGACTTCACCGGCGACGAGCGGCGCGTGGTGCAGGTGCTCTACAATCTGCTCGCCAACGCGGTCGGGTTCTCGCCGCATGATGCGACGGTCACGATCAGCGCGCGGCGGAACGATCACCGCGTGATCTTCACCGTCAGCGACACCGGCCCCGGCATCCCGTCCGACGTCAAGGACAAGGTGTTCGACTGGTTCGAGAGCCATTCGCACGGCTCGCGGCATCGCGGCGCCGGCCTCGGCCTGTCGCTGGTGCGCTCCTTTGTGGAACTCCACGGCGGCAAGGTGCGCGTCGATTCGGTGGTCGGCAAAGGCACCACGGTGGTCTGCGACTTTCCGGTCGACCAGGCCGCCCATCGCAACGCTGCCGAATGAGTACGCCCGCGACATTCTCCGTGGCGCTGGCGAACGAGACCGCAACCGCGCATTTGATGGCAGACCTCGCGCTGCTGGTCGGACCGGGCGACGTGATCACGCTCTCGGGCGATCTCGGCGCCGGCAAGACCGCGGCGGCGCGGGCGATGATCCGCTATCTCGCCAACGATCCGGCGCTCGAAGTGCCAAGCCCGACGTTCACGCTGGCGCAAAGCTACGATGTGCCTTTCCCGCTGCTCCATGCCGACCTCTACCGCATCAACGATTCGAGCGAGCTGGAGGAAATCGGATTATCGCCGCTGCCCGAGGGCACGCTGGCGCTGATCGAGTGGCCGGAGCGCGCAGCCGATGCGTTGCCCGAAGATCGCATCGATATCGCCTTCAGCCATCGCCCGGCGCTCGGATCGAGCGCGCGCGCCGCCGCAATCACCGGCCACGGCAGGGGCGCAGCGCAGGTCGAGCGGCTGCGCAATCTGCGGAATTTTCTCGAAGAAGCCGGCTTCCTGAAAGCGTCACGCGAGCGCATGCCCGGCGACGCCTCGACCCGCTCCTATGCGCGGCTGGCCGGCAACAACGGCACGTCGATCCTGATGAATTCGCCGCGGCGTCCGGATGGTCCGCCGGTCTATGACGGACAATCCTACAGCGCCGCCGTGCATCTCGCCGAAGACGTCAGGCCGTTCGTCGCCATCGACAATGGCCTGCGCGCCCGTGGCTTCTCGGCGCCAGCAATCCAGCATGGCGATCTCGATGTCGGCTTCCTGATCACCGAGGATTTCGGCAGCGCCGGCGTCATCGAAGGCGATCCGCCGCAGCCGATCGCCGATCGCTACGAGGCCGCGACCGACATGCTGGCGGAGCTGCATCACCAGTCCCTGCCCGAAACGCTGCCGCTGACGCCGCAGCTCACCTACGACATTCCAGTTTTCGATATCGATGCATGGCTGGTCGAGATCGGACTGATGCTGGAATGGTACCTGCCGGATCGCGGCGCCGAACTCAGCAGGCGACGGCGCGCAGAGTTCGTCGCGATGTGGCGCGCGCTTCTTGAGAAGCCCGCGGCCGCGCCGCGGACCTGGGTGCTGCGGGACTTTCATTCGCCCAACATCATCTGGCTCGGCGACCGCGCCGGGATCAAGCGTATTGGGCTGATCGATTTCCAGGATGCCGTGCTGGGGCCGCCCGCCTACGACCTGGTATCGCTGCTGCAGGATGCGCGGATCGACATTCCCGAGCAGCTCGAGCTGACGCTGCTGACCCGCTACATCCGCACGCGCCGCGCGGCCGACACCGATTTCGACCCGGCCGGCTTCGCCGAGCTCTACGCGATCATGTCGGCGCAGCGAAACACCCGCTTGCTCGGCACCTTTGCCCGACTCAACCGTCGCGACGGCAAGCCGCAATATCTTCGCCACCAGCCCCGGATCTGGACCTATCTCGGCCGCTCGATGGCGCATCCGGCGCTGGCAGAATTTCGCGAATGGTACGCGGCGAATGTGCCGCCACCCGGGAACTGATTTACTTCCTGTTAGCCGGCCCGGCTTTAATGTGGAACCAGCCATGCTGCAGGCGTGGCTCCAGCCATCTTGGAACGGGAATTGCTGTCATGGCGGCGGTGGAACGGCGCAAGGGGGATCGAGTCGTATTCGAGCGCGGCTTTGCTGCGCACATGATGGGCATCGACGGCACCTGGCGGCGCGACTGCGTGATGGAGGACGTCTCCGAGACCGGCGCCAAGCTGACGGTCGAGGGTTCGGTCGAGGGCCTGCATCTGAAGGAATTCTTCCTGCTGCTGTCATCGACCGGGCTGGCTTATCGCCGCTGCGAACTCGCCTGGGTCAATGGCGACCAGATCGGCGTCAATTTCCTGAAGCAGGGCGACAAGAAGAAGAAGGCCGCCAAGCGCGGGGCCGAGGAAGCCCAGGCCTGAATTGCCCGGAGTCCGTCGGGCGGCCGGCGTCGCATGGCCGTCACGCCCGGCGAATACAGCGTTATCGGTCCTGGCCGAATCAGAACGGGACCGTGGATTTTGACGTGTTTTCCGCGGGCGAACCGGTCTCCACCGGGGATCAGGTCCGGGGCAGGTTTTCGCTCGAAAACGCTATAAATCACCACGATTGCTGGTTCAGGCGAATCGCCGTGATATGATGCACGGCACGATTTGGATGGTTCGAGAAACACCGCAGATGTCCGTTACCCCCACCAAAGCCATGGTCCTCGCCGCCGGTCTCGGCCTGCGCATGCGCCCGTTGACCGACCACATGCCGAAGCCGCTGGTGCGCGTTGCCGGCCAGCCGCTGCTCGATCACGTGCTGGACAAGCTCGCCGGCGCCGGTGTCACCGAGGCAGTGGTCAATGTGCATTATCTGCCGGACCAGATCATCCAGCATACGGCCACCCGCTCCAGGCCCCGCATCATCATCTCCGATGAGCGCGACGTGGTGCTGGGCACCGGTGGCGCCGTCGTTAAGGCATTGCCCCTGCTTGGCAAGGATCCATTTTTTCATGTCAACGCCGACACGATGTGGATCGACGGCGTGCGGCCCAACCTGACGCGATTGGCCGAAGCCTTCGATCCCAGGCGCATGGACATCCTGTTGCTGATGGCGCCGACCACCAGCAGCATCGGCTATTCCGGCCGCGGCGACTACGCGATGCTGGCTGACGGCGCGCTGCGCAAGCGCCGGGAGCATCAGGTGGTGCCGTTCGTCTATGCCGGCGCAGCGATCATGTCGCCGTCGCTTTTTACCGGCGCACCGGCCGGCGAGTTCTCGCTGACAAAAATGTTCGACCGCGCCAACGAGCAGGAGCGCCTGTTCGGCCTGCGGCTCGACGGCGTCTGGATGCATGTCGGAACCCCCGACGCGGTCCAGGCCGCGGAAGAGGCGTTTCTGGAAAGCGTGGCGTAGCGCTGGATCCCACAGGATGCGGTGTCAGACCTCATCCTGAGGAGCGCGCATTTGCGCGCATCTCGAAGGATGAATGGCACCAGCGGGGCCTCATGGTTCGAGACGGCGCTGCGCGCCTCCTCACCATGAGGGTTTACCAACAGTGAGTAACGGGGGTTACTCGCCCCCGCCCATGACCTTCCCTTGCTACCTCCCTATATTGCCCCTGACCTCGAATCAGGAAGCCCATGCGCGTTTTCAGCGTTCCCGTATCCGTGCCGTTCCTGCGCACCGTCATCGCTGCGCTGATCGATGGCCGGCTGGTCGATGGCTTCGAGGCGCGTGCGAACCCGCTCAATCTCGCACGCGCCACGCTCTATCTGCCGACCCGGCGCGCCGGGCGCCGGGCGCGGGAAATCTTTCTCGACGAATTGAAGACCGATGCGGCGATCCTGCCGCGCATCGTCGCCCTCGGCGAGATCGACGAAGATGAACTCGCATTCTCCGAGGGCGCCGAACAATTCGGCGGCGTGGCGCCGCTCGACCTTCCGCCCAAGCTGAGCGAACTCGAGCGCCGCCTGACGCTGGCGCATCTGGTGGCGGCGTGGGCGAAAAGTCCAGTGTCGGCGCCGCTCGTCGTCGGCGGCCCGGCATCGACGCTGGCGCTGGCCGGCGACCTGGCGCGGCTGATGGACGACATGGTCACGCGCGGCGTCGCATGGGAAGCGCTCGACAAACTGGTGCCGGACCAGTTCGACAAATACTGGCAGAACTCGCTCGAATTCCTGCGCATCGCGCGCAAGATCTGGCCGGAACATCTGAAGGAAATCGGCCGCATCGAACCCGCCGAACGCCGCGACCGCCTGATCGAAGCCGAAGCTGCACGCCTCACCGCGCATCATGAGGGACCAGTGATCGCGGCAGGCTCGACCGGCTCGATGCCGGCGACCGCAAAATTCCTCACCGCCGTTGCGGGCCTGAAGCTGGGCGCGGTGGTGCTGCCGGGACTCGACACCGATCTCGACGACGAGGCGTGGCAGACGATCGGCGGCGTCAGGGACGCGCAGGGGCGGTTCACCTCGCAGCCTTCCTCGAACCATCCGCAATTCGCGATGCAGGGATTGCTCGATCGATTCGGCATCAGGCGGAGCGACGTGGAGATCCTTGGAACGCCGGCGCCGCAGGGACGCGACGTGCTGGTGTCGGAGACGATGCGCCCTTCCAGCGCGACCGAGCAATGGCATGACCGGCTGGCACGGCCAGATGTCGCGGCGAAGATCGCCGCCGGCATGACCGGCCTTGCGGTCGTGGAGGCGCCCAACTCTGAAATGGAAGCGCTGGCGATCGCGGTGGCGATGCGCGAGGCGCGGCATCTTGGCAAATCGGCCGCGCTGGTGACGCCCGATCGCGCCCTGGCGCGGCGGGTGATGGCGGCGCTGACGCGATGGAATCTCGAGTTCGACGATTCCGGCGGCGATGCGCTACTCGATACGCCGGCCGGCATTTTTGCCCGCCTCACCGCCGAGGCTGCGGCCAGGGGGTTGGAGCCGCCGGCGCTGCTGGCGCTGCTGAAGCATCCGCTGTTTCGGCTGGACCGTGCGCATGGCGCGCACAGGCGCGCCGTCGAGGTACTTGAGCTCGCGGTGCTGCGCGGCACCCGTCCACAGGCAGGAAGCGGCGGACTTGCGCGCGACTTCGATCGCTTCCGCACGGAGCTCCGAAAACTCCGGAACAACGAGACCTCGTCGCTTCACGCCGCCGAGCAGCGCGCGAGGTTGAAAGACCACGAACTCGATCAGGCGCAAGCGCTGATCGCAGCCTTGCAAAAAGCGTTGGCGCCGCTGGAAAGCGTCGCATCGTCGAAGCCGCATGACTTCGCCGAACTGGCGCACCGTCATCGCGAAGCGCTGATGACCCTCTCGACTGACCATAACGGCGTCGCGGTCGTCTTCGAGGAAAGTCAGGGCTCCGCGCTCGCGATGGCGTTCGACGACCTGCTGGCCGAGGAGAAGCCGAGCGGCCTGATGACGCAGCTCGGCGATTACCCCGAAGTGTTCCAGACCGCCTTTGCCGACCGCATGGTGCGGCGGCCGGAATCGGCGAGCGCGCATCTGCATATCTATGGCCAGCTCGAAGCGCGGTTGACCGAGTCCGACCGCGTCATCCTCGGCGGCCTGGTCGAGGGCGTGTGGCCGCCGGCGCCGCGCGTCGATCCCTGGCTGAGCCGGCCGATGCGCCATGAGCTCGGCCTCGATCTTCCGGAGCGGCGTATCGGCCTGTCCGCGCATGACTTCGCGCAACTGCTGGGAACGAAAGATGTCGTCCTGACCCATTCGGCGAAGGTCGGCGGTGCGCCCGCGGTGGCCTCGCGCTTTCTCCACCGGCTGGAGGCTGTCGCCGGTGAAGAACGCTGGAAAGACGCCAAGGATGCCGGCAAAGACTATGTCCGCTTCGCCGCCGAACTCGACCAGCCCGACGAGGTAAAGCCGATCGACCAGCCGGCGCCGAAGCCGCCGCTCGCGGCGCGTCCGTTGAAACTGTCGGTCACCGCGATCGAGGACTGGCTGCGCGATCCCTACACGATTTATGCGAAATACATCCTGCGGCTGGATTCGCTGGATCCCGTCGACATGCCGCTGTCGGCAGCCGATCGCGGCTCCGCGATCCATGAGGCGCTCGGCGAATTCACCCAGACCTTTGCCGCCGCCCTTCCCGACCAGCCGGCATTGGCGCTGCGCCGCATCGGCGCTAAATATTTTGAGCCACTGATGGAGCGACCCGAGGCAAAGGCGCTGTGGTGGCCGCGGTTCCAGCGCATCGCCGGATGGTTTGCCGATTGGGAGCTGGCGCGGCGCGGCGATATCGAGAGAATTGCCGCCGAGATCCGGGGCGAGATCGGCATTCCCCTCGACAACGCGCGGACCTTCATGCTCTCCGCGCGCGCCGACCGCATCGAGCAGCGCCATGACGGCAGCTTTGCGATCCTCGACTACAAGACCGGGCAGCCGCCGACCGGCAAACAGGTACGTATGGGACTGTCGCCGCAGCTGACCCTGGAAGCCGCGATCCTGCGCGAAGGCGGCTTCGAGGGGATCGATGCCGGATCGTCCGTCGGCGAACTCGTCTATGTCAGGCTCAGCGGCAACAACCCGCCGGGCGAGCAGCGGTCGCTCGAATTGAAGATCAGGAACAACGACACGCCGCAGCAGCCCGACGAGGCCGCTGATTACGCCCGCGCGCAGCTCGAAATTCTCATTCGTAAATTCGACAACGAGAATGAACCCTACACGTCACTGAACCTGTCGATGTGGTCGAACCGCTACGGCAGCTATGACGACCTCGCCCGCATCAAGGAGTGGTCGGCGGCCGGCGGACTGGGGATCGAGGAATGGTGAAGGCGCCCCGCATTATCCCCGACGCCGTTCGCGCCACGCAGGCGCGCGCGTCCGATCCGGCAGCCTCCGCCTTCGTCTCGGCGAATGCGGGATCCGGCAAGACCCACGTGCTGGTGCAGCGCGTGATCCGGCTGCTGCTCAGCGACGTTCCGCCGGAAAAGATCCTCTGCATCACCTTCACCAAGGCCGCCGCCGCCAACATGGCGGAGCGGGTGTTTACGACGCTCGGGCAATGGGTGACGCTGGATGATGCTGCGCTCGACGCAGCGATCGGCGAAGCCGGCATTGCGAATCCCTCCGCGAGGCTGCGCAAGTCGGCACGCAAACTGTTCGCCTGCGCGCTGGAGACGCCCGGCGGGCTGAAGGTGCAGACCATCCACGCGCTGTGCACGCGGCTGCTGCAGCAATTTCCGTTCGAGGCCAACGTGCCGGCGCGCTTCGCCGTGCTCGACGACCGCGACCAGAACGAGATGATGGAGCGCGCCAATCTGGCCGTATTCCTCGAAGCGTCGCGCAACCCCGAAAGCGCCACCGGACGCGCGCTGCTGACGGCGATGGCGAGCGCCGCCGACGTCACCTTCAAGGACGTGATCCGCGAGGCGTGTCTGAGCCGCGATCATTTCATGGCGTGGACGGACGCCGCCGGCACCGCGCATACCGCTGCAGGACAGGTGTCCGCGGCGCTCGGCGTCAGCCCCAATGATCGCATCGAGGACGTCGAACGCGATATCGTCGACGGCCCGAACCTGCCGCGGTCGCGCTGGAGGGAGATCGCATCGGTTCTCGATACGAGCAGCAAGGCCGACCAAAAGCAGGCGGATCGGCTTCGCGAGGCACTGGCATTTACCGGGGCTGCCCAGGTCGACGAGTATCTCGGAGTATTTCTCACCGACGAACGCACGCCGAGAGCAACTGTTGTCACTAACAGCTTCGTCAAGAAGAACGCTGCCGTTGGTCGACTATTCGATTCGGAAATCACGCGCCTCACGGCCCTGATCAACAAGCGCCGCGCGGTGATCGCCCGCGACCGCACCGAGGCGCTGCTGCATATCGCCACCGCGGCCGCGGCCAACTACCGGCGCGAGAAGCTGGAGCGCGGCCTGCTCGACTATGACGACCTGATCGACAAGACGCTGGCGATGCTCGACAGCGTCTCCGCGGGCTGGGTGCACTACAAGCTCGACCGCGGCGTCGATCATGTGCTGATCGACGAGGCGCAGGACACCAGCCCCCGCCAATGGGACATCGTCGCCCATATCATTTCCGAATTCACCTCCGGAGCCGGCGCCCGCGATGGCGTGGTGCGCACGGTGTTCGCGGTCGGCGACGAGAAGCAGTCGATCTTCTCGTTCCAGGGCGCGGCGCCACGCGAATTCGACCTGAGGCGTCGCGCGCTCAAGAAGAAGTTCGAGGACGCCGGACTGAAATTCGATCCGGTGTCCTTTACCTATTCGTTCCGCTCAGGACCTGCGATCCTGCATGCGGTCGATCACGTGTTCCGCGAGCAGGACATTTTCCGCAGCATCCATGCGGTCGAGACCGGACATCCGATTCACCATGCGCTCGAAGACGCTGGCCCCGGAGTGATCGATCTCTGGGAGCTCGCCGTGAGCGACGACAGGCAGGACATCGAAGGCTGGCGCGCGCCGTTTGACGGCATCGCCGCAACCAGTCCGGAGGTGAAGCTGGCGCGGCGCATCCAGGCCGAAATCAAGTCGCTGGTCGACGGCCGCACCATGACCGGCAGCAAAGGCGGCCGCCGGCCGCTGCGCTATGGCGACATGCTGGTGCTGGTGCGACGGCGCGGCAACGCGTTCGACGCCGTGATCCAGGCGCTGAAGCACGCCGGCATTCCCGTGGCCGGCGCCGACCGCCTCAAGCTGACCGAGCACATCGCGATCATCGACCTGATGAACCTTGCGGATGCGCTGCTGCTGCCGCAGGACGACCTCGCGCTGGCGGTGGCGCTGAAGAGCCCGCTGTTCGGCCTGACCGACGACAATCTGTTCACGCTCGCCTGGGAGCGCAAGGGATCGTTGCGATCGGCGCTGTCCGAGCGCGCCGCGACCGATGGCCGGCTGCGCGATGCGCTGTGGCGGCTCGAGCAATGCGAACGCCGGTTCGTCAGCGAAACGCCGTTCACGTTCTACGCCTGGCTGCTCGGCGGCGACGGCGGGCGCGCACGCATGCTGCGGCGGCTGGGACACGAGGCCAACGACGCGCTCGACGAATTTCTGGAGCTCGCGCTCAACTATGAGCGCAAGGCGCCGGCCTCGCTGCAGGGCTACTTGGCGTGGCTGCGCGCCGCTGACACCGAAGTGAAGCGCGACATGGAGATCTCGCGCGACGAAGTGCGCGTCATGACCGTGCATGGCGCCAAGGGCCTGGAAGCTTCCGTCGTGTTCATGGTGGACACCACGACATCGCCTTCCGACACGCAGCGGCTGCGGCTGATCAACCTGCCGCAGGGTAACGCCGGCCCGCACGCGCCGGGGGTCGTGGTCTGGGCCGGGCGGAAGGCCGAAGATCCGCCAGCGGTCGCCGCGGCGCGCACGGCGATGCTCGCTGACACCGAGGATGAATATCGCCGGCTGCTCTATGTCGCGATGACGCGCGCGGCGGACCGGCTGATCATCGGCGGCTGCCTGCCGGGTAACATGAGGAGTGTCCGGGAAGAGTCCTGGTACGATTTGATCAGCAAAGGCCTCGAACGTTCCGAGTTGCAGTTTCAGGAAATCCAGACCGCTGCCGGGTTGGTGAAACGCTACACGCGTCCGGAGGAAGCGGCGCCCGCGGCCGGCGCCGCAGCCACGGCAGAACCAACCGCGCCGGTCGTCCTGCCATCATGGCTGCTGACCCCGGCGCAGCCGGAGCGCTCGGCGGAAAGCCTGTTGCGGCCATCGGACCCCGCCGACAGCGACAGCCATCAGGTACGCACCGCCGAGTCGCTGATGCAGCGTACCCGCGCCCTGCAACGCGGCACGCTGGTGCACCGGCTGCTGCAATCGCTGCCCGACATCGCCACCGAGCGACGCCGCGACGCCGCGCTGGCCTATCTCGCCCGCAACGCCGGCGGCTGGGCCGCGGAGGAACAGCAGGCGCTCGCGGAGCGTACGCTGGCGTTGATTGCGGATGCGCGGTTCGCGCCGGTGTTCGCCCCCGGCAGCCGCGCCGAGGTCTCGATCGTCGGACGGCTGGAGCGGCCGGGCAGCCGACCGGCGCTGGTCTCCGGGCAGATCGACCGCCTCGTGGTCACCGAAAGCGAAGTCCTGATCGTCGATTTCAAGACCAACCACGCCCCGCCGAGCGACCCCGCCGAGGCCCCGCGGGGCTATGTCCGCCAGCTCGCGCTGTACCGCGCGGTCTTGACCAAACTTTATCCCCAGCGGCCGATCCGCGCCGCGCTGCTCTGGACCGAAACCCCTGAATTCATGGAGATTTCCGCCTCCGCGCTGGAAGCCGAGCTGGCATCCTATCATCTCGGCGTGACCGCGCTTGACCCGGCAGGATCGCGTTCATAGGTTTGCCGCTATCATCCTAGGGGCGAATCTCCGCTGCGCCTCATCATTTCTAACCGAACGAGGTATTCCATGGCCGTTGGCAAGGTTTCTGACGCCGATTTCGAAACCGAAGTGCTTAAAGCGGAAGGGCCGGTGGTCGTTGACTTCTGGGCCGAGTGGTGCGGCCCCTGCCGCATGATCGCCCCTGCCCTCGACGAGATTTCCGGCGCGATGGGCGACAAGGTCAAGATCGTCAAGCTGAACGTCGACGAGAGCCCGAAGACGGCCTCGAAATACGGCGTGATGTCGATCCCGACGCTGATGATCTTCAAGGGCGGCGAGATGGCCTCCCGCCAGGTCGGCGCGGCGCCGAAGCAGAAGCTGCAACAGTGGATCACCGCTGCTGTCTGATTCGATCTTCGATTGCTGATTTTGAAACGGCCGGCATTATGCCGGCCGTTTTGTTTTATGGGTCGTCTCGTAGCCGATGCCGATCAGCAAACCCACCCCGTCGAAAGCACGGATGCAAATTCAGCGTAGCCGTTCCGTCGCGCCAATGCGGCCATCGTTTCGTGATCGTAAGGCACATGGCGAAACGTCACGCGCCATGACGCATCGGCCAATTCCAGAATTGCGTAACGCGCATCGGGCGTCCCCGCCTCTATCAGGTGCGGAAACGGAACGTTGTAGGAAAAGCCGGGAACACCGACGCTGCCGGGATTGACCACCAGGCGTCCATCGCGGAGTCGCACTGCACGCGCGATATGGGTATGGGCACACAGAATCAGCGACTGCGAGATTCCCTCCGCCTCTTTTTCGATCGCCTCCAACGGAGACATCCTGACCGAGCCATCGGGCGTCACTGTCTCGAGCCAGTAGACATTATCGTCGGCAGGTGTGGCGTGGCAGAGAAACACCTGGTCGCGAAATATCCGCGTCGGTGGCACCGCGCGTAACCAATCGAGATGCCGGTTCTCGAGCTGCGCATGGGCAGGCCGCTCCCACGAACCCATCTTCTCGGGCGGTCGATCGATCAGCCAGCGGTCATGGTTGCCGAGCACGTGGACGGCATCGAGTGCCATCAGCGCGTCCATGGTTCGGCGCGCATCGAGGGGACCGCTCGCCATGTCTCCGAGGTTGACGATCTCGCCGATGCCCTGGGCGCGGATGTCGGCCAATACCGCTTCCAGCGCCAGATAGTTTCCGTGCACGTCGGCAATCGCCGCGAGACGCATGCTCATTTGATCTATCCCCTGGGTTGTTTTTCGCAGCAAAAACAATGCATAGCGCCTACCTCATTTGGGTGAAGCCGCAGCGCAACATGCGCTTCTGATATTCAGCGCGACCCGAGTTCCTTGTCGCCGCGCCAGATCGCCTTGGCTAGAAACTGAATGTACCGGGGCTGGCGAATTCATAAGCAATCGATATTTCTTCCCGGACCGCCGCTGGAAGCAATTCCAGCGGCATTTCATTTGGCCGCCAGGTATTTATGCAGGCGGCGTGCCGTTGACGGCCAGCACATGGCCGGCGAGATAGAGCGATCCGGCAATCAGAATCCGCGGCGGCACTTCGTAGGCCAGGCGCGACAGCGCCTGCAGCGCGGCTTCGACGCTTGCCGCAGTTTCGACGCGCATGCCGAGCGCACGCGCCGCGTCTGCCAGGCGGTCTGGCGGCATCCCATTGTCGCGGCCGGGAATCTCCACCGCGATGATGTGGCGCGTCAGGCCGGCGAAATTGGCGAGGAACGCACTCGCATCCTTGTTCGCCATCATGCCCGCGATCACCACCAGCGGGCGCGACACGCGCTCCTCGAGGTCGCCGAGCGCCGCCGCTGCGACACGGCCGCCTTCGGCGTTGTGTCCGCCGTCGAGCCAGATCTCGCAGCCCTTGGGCCCTTGATCGATTAGCGCGCCCGCGGCCAGCCGCTGCATCCGCGCCGGCCATTCGGCGCTGACGATGCCGGTTTCATAAGCGGACATCCCTATCTTGAAGGCATCGATCGCGCGCAACGTCGCAATCGCAAGTCCGGCATTGTCGAACTGATGCCGGCCGAAAAGTTTTGGCGCCGCGAGATCCATCAGGCCGCGCTCATCCTGATAGACCAGGCGTCCGCGCTCGACGCCGACATGCCATTGCTGCCCGGCCGCATGCAGCGGCGCGCGCATGCGCCCCGCCTGCGCCTCGATGACAGTCATCGCCTCCGGTACCTGTTCGGCGCAGACGACGTGCATGTTGCGCTTGATGATGGCGGCTTTTTCGGCGGCAATCGCACTCAGCGAGTTACCGAGAAACTCCATGTGATCCATGCTGACCGGTGTGATGACGGTCGCGAGCGGCCTGTCGATGACGTTGGTGGCATCGAGCCTTCCGCCAAGCCCGGTCTCCAGCAGCACCACATCGGCGTCATGCTGCGCAAACAGGCAAAACGCCGCCGCAGTCTGGATCTCGAAAATCGTGATCGGCTCGCTTTGGTTCGCCTGTTCGCACTGCTCCAGCGCCTGCCGCAGTTCAACATCGCTCGCCAGCCTGCCGCCGCCTCGCGCGCCGATACGGAAGCATTCGTTGATCCGCACCAGATAGGGCGAGGTGTAGACGTGGACACGCAGGCCTGCGGCCTCAAGGATCGCGCGCAAATAGGCGATGGTCGAACCCTTGCCATTGGTCCCGGCGACGTGGATCACCGGCGGCAGCACGCGCTCGGGATGATCCAGCCGCTGCAGCAGCCGCTGCATGCGCTCGAGGCCGAGATCGATCTGCTTCGGATGCAGCGCGGACAGCCGCGCGATCAACTCACCGATCGGCTCGGGGTTGGCGGCAGGCAAGTTCACGCGTGCGGTGCAGCCGGTACGGGATCCGCCGCCGGGACGTTCTGGGCGGGATCCGTCACCTGCGGCTCAGGCTTTGAGACGGCGTCGAGCGCCGGGGATTTGGTCAGCAGCCGGCACAGGCGCGCCAGTGTCGGGCGCATCTGGTGACGGTGCACCACCATGTCGACCATGCCGTGGTCGAGCAGGTATTCGGCGCGCTGGAATCCTTCCGGCAGTTTCTCGCGGATGGTCTGTTCGATGACGCGCGCGCCGGCGAAACCAATCAGCGCGCCGGGTTCGGCGATCTGCACGTCGCCCAGCATGGCATAGGACGCGGTGACGCCGCCGGTGGTCGGGTTGGTCAGCACCACGATGTAGGGCAGTTTCGCTTCACGCAGCATCTGCACGCCGACGGTGGTGCGCGGCATCTGCATCAGCGACAGGATGCCTTCCTGCATCCGCGCACCGCCGGAGGCCGCGAACACGATAAAGGGCGATTTCTTTTCGACCGCAAGTTCCAGCCCGCGCACGATCGCCTCACCGGCGGCCATGCCGAGCGAGCCGCCCATGAAGTCGAAATCCTGCACGGCAATGACGACGCCGGCGCCTTCCAGCTTGCCGTAGCCGACCTTGATGGCATCGTTCAGTCCGGTCTTGGCACGCGCGTCCCTGACACGGTCGGCGTATTTTCGTTCGTCGCGAAACTTGAGCGGATCGGCCGTCACTTCCGGCAGCGCGATATCGTACCAGGTCTCGTTGTCGAACACCGATTTCAGCCGCGCCACCGCGCCCATGCGCATGTGGTAATTCGATCCGGGAATGACGAACTGATTGGCCTCGACGTCCTTGTAGAACACGAGCTGCCCGGAATCCGGGCACTTGATCCACAAATTCTCCGGCGTTTCGCGACGCAGGATGTTGCGGATTTTTGGCCGGACGACGTTGGTGAGCCAATTCATGGTTCGCTCCGAAATGCGGTTGGACGCATTGAGTGGAATATGGCGACCCGGGCTCAGCCCAACAAGCCGCGATCTCTTGGTTTGGGCATAATCTCTGCGGAAAACCGGTCGCCACTTTCCCGGATCATGCCCCCGCCTATTCCACGCAATTATGGCTTATTCTGCGGCCTGTTTCGCGCCCCGAACGCCCTGCGCCAGGGCAGACACGAGATCAGCGACGGCACCGACGGTCTTGGGGGTGGCGCGGTCTTCGGCATCGAGAGTGCCACGGAGCGCATCGACCAGCGCGGTGCCGACCACGGCGCCATTGGCATTCTCGGCAATCGCGCGCGCAGCGTCCGGCGTGCGGATGCCGAAGCCGACGCAGACCGGCAGCCTGGTGTGACGCTTGATGCGCGCAACCGCCTCGCCAACCACCGTGGCGTCGGCGCTGGCGCTGCCGGTGATGCCGGTGATCGCGACGTAATAGACGAAGCCCGAGGTGTTCGCGAGCACCGCGGGCAGGCGCTTGTCGTCGGTGGTCGGCGTTGCCAGCCGGATGAAGTTGAGTCCCGCCTTCATCGCCGGCAGGCACAGCTCGGTATCTTCCTCCGGCGGCAGATCGACGATGATCAGGCCGTCGACGCCCGAGGTCTTGGCATCGGCGAGGAATTTATCAACGCCGTAAATGTAAATCAGATTGTAGTAGCCCATCAGCACCAGCGGCGTGGCGTCGTCGTCCTCGCGGAAACCACGCACCAACTCCAGCGTCTTCTTCAAGGTCATGCCGGCTTTCAGGGCGCGCAGGCCCGCGGCCTGGATCGACGGCCCGTCCGCCATCGGATCGGTAAAGGGCATGCCGATCTCGATGACGTCGGCGCCCGCCCTCGGCAGCGCCTTGAGAATGTCGAGCGAGGTCGCAGGGTCGGGATCGCCGGCCATTACGAAGGTGACAAACGCCGAGCGGCCCTGCCTGGCGAGTTCGGCGAAGCGTGCGTCGATGCGAGTGGTCATGGTGCGATATTCGCTGTGCTATACCTCTCCCCGCCGGGGAGAGGTCGGCTGCGCAGCAGCCGGGTGAGGGGGATGGACAGGTTCAAGACGAGAGCGAGAGCCCTTCGCGCGTCGCAGACAAGCGCGGAGGCGAAGCTATGGCAGGCGCTCCGCAATCGGAAGCTGGCGCGCTGGAACTTTCGTCGCCAGCACCCGATCGATAGATACATCGTCGACTTCGTGACACTCGACGGGAAGTTGATCGTCGAAGTCGATGGCGTGACGCACTCCGAGCCATCGGAGATACAGCGGGACAACGCGAGATCGGAAGTCCTCGAGGCCTGCGGCTTTTTTATTGACCGGGTAACGAACACCGATGTGTACGAAAACCTTGAGGGAGTTCTTGAATTGATTGAAAGCTCGTTGAGGTTCGAGTGAGCGGAGAGAACCCTCACCCGGCTGCTGCGCAGCCGACCTCTCCCCGACGGGGAGAGGTAAGGAAAAGCGACCTTTGCAGGCATCACTTCTTCCTGCCCTTCAGGATATCGCCGACCTGCGGCACGTCCTTGTCGCCGCGGCCGGAGAGGTTGACCACCATCAGGTGATCCTTCGGCCGCTTCGGAGCGAGTTCCATCACCTTTGCGATGGCGTGCGCCGGTTCGAGTGCGGGGATGATGCCCTCCAGCCGCGACAGCAGTTGAAATGCCGCAAGCGCCTCGTCGTCGGTCGCCGACAGGTAGGTGACGCGGCCGGTTTCGTGCAGCCAGGAATGCTCCGGCCCGATGCCGGGATAATCCAGCCCCGCCGAGATCGAATGCGCGTCCTGGATCTGGCCGTCATCGTCCATCAGGAGATAGGTGCGATTGCCGTGCAGCACGCCGGGCCGGCCACCGGCGATCGAGGCCGCGTGCAATTGCGTGAGCCCGTGGCCCGCCGCTTCGACGCCAAATATCTCCACGGAGGGATCGTCGAGGAAGGGATGAAACAGGCCCATCGCATTGGAGCCGCCGCCGATGCAGGCGATCAGCGAATCCGGCAGGCGGCCCTCGACTTCCTGCATCTGCTTCCGCGTCTCGTCGCCGATCACGGACTGAAAGTCGCGCACCATCATTGGATAGGGATGCGGGCCCGCCACCGTGCCGATGCAGTAGAACGTGTTGTGCACATTGGTGACCCAGTCGCGCAGCGCGTCGTTCATCGCGTCCTTCAGCGTGCGCGAGCCCGACTGCACCGGGACCACCTTGGCGCCCAGCATTTCCATGCGGATCACGTTCGGCTGCTGCCGCTCGACGTCGACCGCGCCCATATAGACCACGCATTCGAGACCGAACCGCGCGCACAGCGTAGCGGTCGCGACGCCATGCTGACCGGCGCCGGTCTCGGCGATGATGCGCTTCTTGCCCATGCGGCGTGCGACCATGATCTGGCCGAGCACGTTGTTGACCTTGTGCGAGCCGGTGTGGTTCAGCTCCTCGCGCTTGAGATAGATCTTTGCGCCGCCGAGATGCTCGGTGAGACGTTCGGCGAGATAGAGCGGCGACGGCCGGCCGACATAGTGCTTGAGATAGCCGTTCATTTCGGCCTGGAACGCCGGGTCGGCCTTGGCGTCGGCATAGGCTTTTTCCAGATCGAGGATCAGCGGCATCAGCGTTTCGGCGACGAAGCGTCCACCGAAAATACCGAAATGTCCGCGCTCGTCGGGACCGGTGCGGAATGAATTGGGCAGGTTTGGATTCATCGGACCATCAGTTCTTCGGTAGCGCGTGCGGCGCGAATGAAATTGCGGATCATCTCGGGATCCTTGTGACCCGGCGAACTCTCGACGCCGGAGGACACATCCACGCCGCCGGCGCGGGTGACCCGAATGGCCTCCACGACGTTGCCGGCGTCAAGCCCGCCGGAAACCATGAAGGGCAATGCGAGATCGAGTTTTTCCAGCAGGTGCCAGTCGAACACCGCACCGAGCCCGCCGGGGCGGGTGGCGCCCTTCGGTGCGCGGGCGTCGAACAGGATGCGGTCGGCAACGCCGGCATAGCCGGGCAGCACGGCAAGATCAGCCGCGGTCTCGACTGCGATCGCCTTCATGACCGGCAATTTGAACTTGGCCTTGATGTCGCGCACCCGCGCAATCGTCTCCTTGCCGTGCAATTGCAGCAGGTCCGGCTGCAGTGTCTCGACGATGTTTTCCAGTGTCGCATCGTCGGCATCGACCGACAGCGCCACCTTGGCGGCGCGGCCCTTGGCCTGCCCGCCGAGTTCCCGCGCCGTCTCGAGGCTGAGATGGCGTGGCGACGGCGGGAAGAACACGAAGCCCACCATGTCGGCGCCGGCCACGAGCGCGGCATCGAGCGTCTCGTGCGTGGACAGGCCGCAGATTTTGACGAGCAGGGACATGATCTCTCAAGGGCAATTCTGGAGCCCTGATCGGATTGGAACGGGCTGACGGGGCGCGTTCTACAACGTCGCGCTCAGCTTGTCTCGCCCGGACGACCCGTAGAATCCATGCTGGACCGGTGCCGGAAGCCGCTGCTGATCGACCCGGGAGAGCGCCGCCGCGGCCCGCAGGTCCGCCACCTCCGCCCTCGCCCGGCGGGCGTCGGCCTCGTACTGGCGCGCGGCGCGACGCCAGCGGTGCTGGCGGAACCAGGTCGCCGTGCCGCCCGCCAGCACGCCAAGGATGGCCACTGAAATGATCACGACGAATAGCGGCAGCGATACCGCCACGGTAGGACTGACAGGATTGAACGGATCGAACGAGACCGTCACGAAATGACGGTTCGCGACGGCGAAAATGATGAAGAAGAGACCGAGGGGAATAACGACCAGCGCCGTGATGAACTTTCGCATGACCATCTCTCGTAGTGAGGGAGATCGGCGGGCACGAAACCCGCAACACGGCTAGAAATATTCAAAACCCAGAAAGAAGTTAAGCGCCCGCCTCCGGCGAACCGCCGGTGTCGCGGTTCAGCCGCTCGCGCATTTCCTTGCCGGTTTTGAAGAACGGAACGCTCTTCTGATCGACCGGTACATGGGCGCCGGTGCGCGGATTGCGGCCTGCGCGCGCGGGGCGATGCTTGACCGAGAACGCACCGAACCCTCGCAGTTCGACGCGGTCGCCGCGCGCCAGCGCTGCGACGATCTCATCGAGGATCGCGTTCACTATGTTCTCCACATCCCGCTGGTAAAGGTGCGGGTTGTGCTCGGCGATGCGCTGAACAAGTTCGGATTTGATCATCGAAATTGGGATCCGGGATCGTGCGGATATCCATTTCCGTGAAAATACCTTGATCTGTCAAGCCGCTAAATCAATTTTGGCCGACGCGAACAGGCCGACAGGCGGTCGAAAGAGGCACGGCGGCAACACTCGCAGTGCGGGAGGTTTCGATTCGCGGCAGCCGCAGCGCATCAATTGGGCGCTGCGGGCCTCCAAAGAGCGAGCATCCCGTCAAGGCTGAGCTGATCGACGGCCTGCACGACGCCGGCCTGCTCGATCTGGCGCGCGATGGAACTCAGGCCGAACGCATCGAATGCGACGGAAGCCGCCGTGCGCAGGAACGTCATGTCACCGAACCGCGGGGTCAGCCTGAAATCGCGCACCGGCGTATCGCTCTTGATCTTCTTCTGGGCCACCAGCCAGGCAACGGCCGTCTTTTCGTCGCCGAGTTGGTCGACCAGCTTGAGTTCCAATGCCTGGCGGCCGGTGAAAACCCGCCCGTCCGCAACTTTTTCGATCAGCACATCGTCCATGCCGCGCCGCTCCTTCACCAGGCCGCGGAACCAGGCGTAGGAATCCTTCACCAATGCGTCGAGCGCGGCGCGCGCCTCCGGGCTGGTCGGCTCAAAGCCGTTGGGCGCAGCCTTCAGCGGCGAGGACTTCACCTCCTCGACCTTGACGCCAACGGTCTTCAAGAGCTCGGTGAAATTCGGAAACTGGAACAGCACGCCGATCGAGCCCACCAGCGAACTCTGCCGGGCGACGATGTGATCGGCGGCAAGCGCCGTGATGTAGCCGCCCGAGGCGGCGAGCCCCTCGACCACCACAACGACCGGCTTCTTGGCCTTCAGCCGCACCAGCGAGTCGTAGAGCTGTTCGGAACCGGCCGTAGTGCCGCCGGGCGAATTGATGTGCACGATAACGGCAACGGCCTGCGACTTCTCCAGCCGTTCCAGCGCCTCGACGCGCTGCTGGTCGCTGCGGATCAGCCCTTCGATGTTGACGCGCGCGATCGATCCCGACGAGGTCAGCGACGCGCGCCCGGCCGGCGTGGCGACCAGCCCGACGGTGACGATCGCCGCGATCGCCACCACGACAGCCACGACCCGCCAGAACGTCAGCTTGCGACGGATCCTGCGGCGATCGACGATCACGTCCGAATCGAGCGACATCGAATTTCTCCTGAAGCGTCACGCACGTTTTGCATCCCAGCGTGACCGAAGCGTTATCTGATTACATCAATTGCGATGCAATATGAAGAAAACAAGACCCGTTCTTCTTCCCTTCTCCCCTTGTGGGAGAAGGTACCGGAGCGAAGCGGAGGCGGATGAGGGGTTCTCTCGGCTGGAGCGCGCGTTGAGAGAACCCTCATCCGGCGCCATAGCCGATGCAAGCATCGGCGTTCTAAGCGACGGCGGCCATCGGCCGCCTATGCCACCTTCTCTCACAAGGGGAGAAGGAAGAAAAACAAAAAGGCCCCGGTCGAAACCGGGGCCTGATTGCTTGAGACAAGCCGAAGCTTACTTGTCGCGGTTCTTGAGCGCGGTGCCGAGAATATCGCCCAGCGTTGCGCCCGAATCGGAGGAGCCGTACTGCGCGATCGCTTCCTTCTCTTCGGCGACTTCCAGCGCCTTGATCGAGACCTGCACCTTGCGGGCCTTCTTGTCGAACTGGATCACGCGCGCATCGACCTTCTCGCCGACGGCGAAACGCTCGGCGCGCTGATCGTTGCGGTCACGGGCCAGTTCGGAGCGCTTGATGAAGGTGGTGAAGTCGGTGCCCGAGATCTTCACCTCGATGCCGGCCTCCTTCACTTCGAGCACTTCGCAGGTCACGACCGCGCCCTTCTTGACGTCGCCCGGCTCGGCGAAGGGGTCGCCTTCGAGCTGCTTGACGCCGAGCGAGATGCGCTCCTTTTCGACATCGACGTCGAGCACCACGGCCCGGACCATGTCGCCCTTCTTGAAGTTGTCGATGACCTGCTCGCCCGGAAGCTTCCAGTCGAGGTCCGACAGATGGACCATGCCGTCGACATCGCCGTCGAGACCCAGGAACAGACCGAACTCGGTCTTGTTCTTGACCTCGCCTTCGACCGTCGAACCGACCGGGAATTTTTCGACGAAAACTTCCCAGGGGTTGCGCATGGTCTGCTTGAGACCGAGCGAGATGCGGCGCTTGACCGAATCCACTTCCAAGACCTGCACTTCGACTTCCTGCGAGGTCGAAACGATCTTGCCGGGGTGCATGTTCTTCTTGGTCCACGACATTTCCGAGACGTGGATCAGGCCTTCGATGCCCGGCTCCAGTTCGACGAACGCGCCGTAGTCGGTGATGTTGGTAACGCGGCCGGTGAAGCGCGCGTTCAGCGGGTACTTGGCCTCGATGCCCTGCCACGGATCGTCCAGCAGCTGCTTCATGCCGAGCGAAATGCGGTGGGTCTCGTGGTTGATCTTGATGATCTTGACCTTCACGGTCTGACCGATGGTGAGCACTTCGGTCGGGTGGTTGACCCGGCGCCATGCGATATCGGTGACGTGCAAGAGGCCGTCGATGCCGCCGAGATCAACGAACGCACCGTAATCGGTGATGTTCTTGACCACGCCGTCGATCACCTGGCCCTCTTCGAGGTTCTGCACCAGTTCCTGGCGCTGTTCGGCGCGGGTCTCTTCGAGAACCGTGCGGCGCGACACCACGATGTTGCCGCGGCGGCGGTCCATCTTCAGAATTTGGAACGGCTGCGAGTTGTTCATCAGCGGCGCAACGTCGCGGATCGGGCGGATATCGACCTGCGAGCGCGGCAGGAAGGCAACAGCGCCGTCGAGGTCGACGGTGAAGCCGCCCTTGACCTGATTGAAGATGACGCCGTGGACCTTCTCGTTGTTGTTGAAGGCCTTCTCGAGCTTGCCCCAGCTTTCCTCGCGGCGCGCCTTGTCGCGCGACAGCACGGCTTCGCCGAGCGCATTTTCGATTCTGTCGAGGAACACCTCGACCTCGTCGCCAACCTTGAGATCGCTTTCACGGCCCGGGCCGGCGAATTCGCGCAGCGCCACGCGGCCTTCGGTCTTCAGGCCGACGTCGATGACGGCCATGTCCTTTTCAATTGCAACCACCTTGCCCTTGATGACGGAGCTTTCCTGCAGATTGCCGCCGGCGAAGGACTCGTCCAGCATTGCAGCGAAATCGTCGCGGGTAGGATTATAAGAAGCAGCAGTCGAAGCCATATGTTCTCCAGATGCGGTATTGCCGGCCATTCGGGTTAATGGGCGCATCGCGCGTGAAGTGTCAGGGTCCGCAAAACCTGACGACCGCTGGTTGCGGGAGGCGCAACAGCGGGCCGGCAGCATGCCTGCACGTTCGATACGTATGATTTGATCCGGAGCCTGAAACGAACGTATCGACTTCAAGAGCCTGGAGCGGGCTTTCCTCCAATGACGGCGGGGGTTCAAACCTCCGGCCGGCCCGCCCGGACAGCCCTGAACTCATCGATGGCGGCCACGGAACGCCGTGGATATAGCCCCAAGGGCCATTTTCGGCAAGCGGAAATGCCTGATTTATGGCCCTTTGGAGCCGAAACACGCCCCGCTATTCAGATCGAAAGTCAGCGGTCAGCGCCCGGCGCGGACGGCCTCGATGATGGCGATGGCGGCGCGCACGCCGCCTTCGATGTCGAGATTGGAATTATCCAGGATATGGGCGTCAGCGGCTGCCTTCAGCGGCGCGGCGGCGCGATTCCGGTCGCGTTCGTCGCGTTTGAGGATATCCGCCAGCACCAGCGCCTCGTCGGCCTCCTCGCCGCGGGCGCGCGCTTCCAGCGTCCGGCGGTGCGCCCGCACCTTCGGGTCGGCGACCACGAAAATCTTCACTTCGGCATTCGGGCAGATCACGGTTCCGATATCGCGTCCGTCGAGCACCGCACCCGGCGGATCGGCGGCGAACTGGCGCTGGAAATTGACCAGCGCCTCGCGCACGCTTGCAATCGCCGACACCACGGAGGCGGCGTCGCCGATGCGCTGCGATTTCAGTTCAGGATCGCCAAACTTATCGGGATCGAGCGTTATCGCGGCCGCGACCGCGCGCGCCTCGTCGGTGAGGTCGTGGCCGCCATCAAGCAACGCCTTCGCCACCGCGCGATAGATCACGCCGGTGTCGAGATGCCGGTAGCCGTAATGGTGTGCGAGCCGCTTGCCGAGCGTGCCCTTGCCGGATGCCGCCGGCCCGTCGATGGCGATGATCATGAAAACTCCGCCCCCAGCGAACGCATCATGGGGATGAAATCCGGAAAGCTGGTGGCGATGAAGGCGGTGTCGTCGACCTTGACCGGCTTGTCGGCGGCCAGCCCCATCGCCAGCGCCGACATCGCGATGCGGTGGTCCATGTGGGTGGCGACGAGGCCGCCGCCCGGCACATGCCCGCGTCCCTCGACGATCAGATCGTCGCCGGCGACCTCGACCCTGACGCCGTTGACGCGCAGCATGTCGGCGGTCGCCTCCAGCCGGTCGGATTCCTTGACGCGCAGCTCCTGCAGGCCGCGCATGACAGTGGTGCCTTCGGCGAACGACGCCGCTACCGCGAGCACCAGATACTCGTCGATCATCGACGGCGCGCGTTCCGGCGGCACTTCGACGCCGCGGAGTTTTGACGCGCGCACGCGCAAGGTGGCCATCGGCTCGCCGGCGTCACCGCGGACTTCGCTCTCCTCGATCGAAGCCCCCATCTCGCGCAGGGTCGTGAACAGCCCGGTGCGCAGCGGATTGGTCATGACGTCGGAGAACACGATGTCCGAGCCTTCGACGATCAGCGCCGCCACGATCGGAAATGCCGCGGACGACGGATCGGCCGGCACCACGACATCGGCGCCGTGCAGTTCGGGCTGGCCCGTCAGCGCGATTTTGCGGCCGTGGCTGCCTTCGCTCGCCGAGACGATCTCGGCGCCGAAATGCTTCAGCATCAGTTCGGTGTGGTCGCGGCTCGCTTCCTGCTCGATCACGGTGGTAACGCCGGGTGCGGCGAGCCCCGCCAGCAGCACCGCCGACTTGATCTGGGCCGAGGCCACCGGCGTCCGGTAGAGAATCGGTACCGGCTCGCGGGCGCCGTGCAGCGTCAGCGGCAGACGGCCGCCTTCCCTTGCCTCGCCGGCCCTGGCGCCCATCAACTCGAGTGGATCAAGGATCCGGCGCATCGGCCGGGAGCGCAGCGAGGCGTCGCCGTCGAAAACCGCCGTGATCGGGCATCCGGCCACCGCCCCCATCACCAGCCGGCAGCCGGTACCGGAATTACCGAAATCGAGCGGCGAAGCCGGCTGGGCGAAGCCCGCCACGCCCACACCCCTGACCTGCCAGGCAAACGGCCCGGTCCGCTCCACTTTGGCGCCGAGCGCCTGCATGGATTTAGCGGTATTGAGGACGTCTTCGCCCTCCAAAAGGCCGGAAATGGTGGTTTCGCCGACCGAAAGCGCCCCCAGGATGAGGGCGCGGTGCGAAATCGACTTGTCGCCGGGAACGCGTACTTTCCCGGTGAGGGCGCCGCTGGAACGGGATTCCAACGGGGTGGGGGGTGCTGAATGGGCCAAGATTGTGTCCTCTGCGGGGGCCGCAGTAGCAGCCGCAGTATCACATGGGCCACATGACGTCACGCGGCCGTCAAATGCGACAAAGCGCTATTGACAGCAGCCCCTCAACTAGCCAAGTGAAGCACCGTTTTTCAGAAATTCCCAGGATCCACACGTGGCCAAATCCGACCTCGGAACCAAGCGCATTTGCCCGACGACGGGTAAGAAGTTCTACGACCTGAACAAGAATCCGGTGATTTCGCCCTATACCGGTGAGGTTGTGCCGATCGCGCCGATTGCGCCGCCGCGGGCCGCCCGTGGCGAGGCCGCACGCGCCGCCGCCGCTTCAGCGGCTGCTACCGACATGCCGGAGGCCGCAGAGGCCGAAGAGTTGGTTTCGCTCGAAGAGGCCGATGCCGAGGAGAATACCGGCAAGGTCAAGGCCCAGGTTCCGGAGTCCGAAGACGATATCGAGATCGACGAGACCATCGAGGACGATGACGACGACGATTCGACCTTCATCGCCGACGAAGAAGAGGGCGATGAGGACGTGACCGACATCATCGGTGACGTCGGAGGTGACGAAGAGACTTGAGATCGATCCAGAACTGTGTTCTGGGTCTCCCCCGCAGGTCGCCCAAGGCTTGCGGAAGCATGGTTCGAGAGACCGTGCATGACTGTGACGGGGCCATAGCTCAGCTGGGAGAGCGCTTGCATGGCATGCAAGAGGTCGGCGGTTCGATCCCGCCTGGCTCCACCACGCTTCGCCCTTCGGGCTTAGCGAGACGTAGCTGCGAGGAGCAGCAGCTGCCGCTTCCTACTCCCCCAACACCTTGTTCAGCTTATCGCGCAGCGCGACGATCTCATTCTTTATCCCCACCAGTTCTCCAATCGAACACGCCGACGCCGCGAGGATCGATTGCGGCACGGCGCGGGCTTTCTCGCGTAGGGTGTCGCCCTTGGGCGTGAGCGCGATCAGCACCTGGCGCTCGTCTTCGGTGCTGCGCGTTCGCTTGATCAGTTCGGCCGCCTCCAGGCGCTTGAGCAGCGGCGTCAGCGTACCGGAATCCAGGAACAGCCGTTCGCCGATGTCCTTTACCGGCACCCCGTCGCGCTCCCACAGCACCAGCATGACGAGATATTGCGGATAGGTCAGCCCGAGCCTGTCGAGCAGCGGCTTGTAGACGCGGTTGAACGCGTGCGCGGTGGAATACACCGCAAAGCAGATTTGATTGTCGAGCCTGAGCGGCAGGTCGGCCGCGTGTTTCCTAGCCATCACAACCTCGTCATCGGGCAGCACGCCAGCTGCGATTTGGGCCTCTAAGGGCTTGATTTCAATTGCATACAATTGAATTGCGCGATTTGCAATGAATTAGATTGTACGCAATCTAATTGTGTGCAATATAGATGCATCGAAACGGCAGAACCCAAGGGAGACCGACATGTCCGTGAACGTGCTCTACAAGACCAGCGCCAAGGCCACCGGCGGCCGCGATGGCACCGCCGCAACCCTCGACGGCGCGCTCGACGTCAAGCTGTCCACGCCAAAGGAACTCGGTGGCGGCGGCGGCGCCGGCAACAATCCCGAGCAGCTGTTCGCGGCCGGCTATGCCGCATGCTTCATCGGGGCGATGAAGTTCGTCGCCTCGCAGGGCGGCCCGAAGGTCCCCGCGGACGCCACCGTGACCTCCACGGTCGGCATCGGACCGCGCTCGGAAGGCGGCTTCGGCCTCGATATCGACCTCGCCGTTTCGCTGCCCGGCATTCCCAAGGCGGAAGCCGAAGCGCTGGTCGCGAAGGCGCATCAGGTGTGCCCTTACTCCAACGCCACCCGCGGCAACGTCGATGTGCGCCTGACGGTCGTGTGACGATCGGCGGTCGTGTAACGCCAAATCAGGATGGCCCGCCGCGATACCAGGCGGGCCATTCGCCCCCACGGACTATCGCGCTGACATCCCGTCATGCGCCTGTGCGCGCGAAGCCATTGCTGCCGAGCCGGAAGACCGCTAGCTCAGGGAATTCCATTTCATCCTGAGCGAAGGTTGTTTCCATGAGTCCACAAGCCGCTCCCAGCGCAATGACCGGCCTGCGCGTCGTCGACCTCACGCGCGTGCTCGGCGGCCCCTATTGCACGCAGATCCTGGCCGACCACGGCGCCGACGTCATCAAGGTCGAGCCGCCCGCCGGCGACGAGGTGCGCGACTGGGGCCCTCCCTTCCATGAGGAGGACGCGGCCTATTTCGTCGGCATCAACCGCAACAAGCGTTCGATCGGCCTCGACCTCGCCTCCGAGGGCGGGCGCGCCGTCCTGCTGAAGATGCTGGAGACCGCCGACGTCCTGATCGAGAATTTCAAGCCCGGCACGCTCGACAAATGGGGCATCGGCAACGACGTGCTGCGCGCGAAGTTTCCAAGGCTCGTGCATTGCCGGATTTCCGGCTTCGGTGCCGACGGCCCGCGCGGCGGCAACCCCGGCTACGACGCCATCATCCAGGCCATGACCGGCATGATCGCCGCCACCGGCTCGCCGGAGAGCGGTCCGATGCGGATCGGCGTTCCCCTGGTCGACATCACCACCGGTCTTTACGCGGCGATCGGCATCCTGATGGCGCTCTCGGAACGGCAGCGTTCGGGGCTCGGCCAGTTTCTGGAGACGACGCTGTACGAAACCGGCCTTGCGATCATGCATCCGCACACCGCGAACTACTTCATGCATGGCAAGCCGCCGGGGCTGACCGGCAACGAACATCCCAACCTCGTGCCTTACGCGATCTTCCCGACCAAGACCGACAACATCTTCATCGGCGTCGGCAATGACGGCACCTTCCGCAAGCTCGCCAAAGAAATCGGCAAGCCCGAGCTAGGCACCGATCCGCGCTTCGCCCGCAACAAGGACCGCATCGCCAACCGCGATGCGCTGCGCGCGGAACTCGCCGCCGTGTTCAGCCAGCACGAGGCCGAACCGCTGTGCAATCGCCTGCTCGCGGCCGGCCTGCCGGCAGGTCCCGTGCAGAAGATCGACCAGGCGCTGACCAATCCGCATACGCTGCATCGCGGCGACATTATCGAGAAGGATTGGTACAAGGGCGTCGCCTCGCCGATCCGGCTCGAGCGGACCAAGCCCAGCCTGCGCCGGACGCCGCCGAAATTCAGCCAGCACACATCGGAGGTGCTCGGCGAGTTCGGCTATTCCAAGGGCGAGATCGACGCCCTGGTCGAGAAGGGCGTGGTCTGCGGCACCGAGCGCAAGCGCTAGCTGTTGTCGCCCCTGCGAACGCAGGGGCCCATACGCCCCGGCTTCGCGGTTGGGGCGCTGTGGCGATCGCCTTTCTACTACCACAGACGGCTGTGGTTATGGGCCCCTGCGTTCGCAGGGGCGACAGAGAGCTCAAGTCTTCGCCTATTTTCCTGCTTTCCCCAGCGCACGCTTCCCCGATACCATCCTTTCGCTTATACGGTCATTTGCACGTCATCCGGCGCTGTTATCGCGCGAAATGAAGGTGACGACCCCAACCCGGAGGAATTCCATGGCACATCGACAATTCGGCGCAGCTGCGGCAGTGACTGCTGCGCTGGCGCTTGCAACGCCTGCCCACGCGGTGACCGAGATCCAGTGGTGGCACGCCATGACCGGCGCCAACAATGACGTCGTCAACAGGCTCGCCGAGGAATTCAACGCAAGCCAGTCCGACTACAAGGTCGTGCCGTCCTACAAGGGCGCCTATCCCGACACCATGAACGCCGGCATCGCGGCGTTCCGCGCCGGCAACGCGCCGCATATCATGCAGGTGTTCGAGGTCGGCACCGCGACCATGATGGGCGCCACCGGCGCGATCAAGCCGGTCCACCAGCTCATGAAAGACGCCGGCGAACCGTTCGACCCCAAGGCCTACCTGCCGACCATCACCGGCTATTACTCGACATCGAAGGGCGACATGCTGTCGTTCCCCTTCAACTCGTCCTCGATGGTGATGTGGATCAACAAGGATGAATTGAAGAAGGCCGGCGTCAACGAAATCCCGAAGACGTGGCCGGAAGTGTTCGACGCGGCCAAGAAACTGAAAGCGGCCGGCCACGAGACCTGCGGCTTCTCCAACGCCTGGGCGAGCTGGGCACATATCGAGCAGTTCTCGGCCTGGCACAATGTGCCGATCGGCACCAAGGCGAACGGCCTCGACGGCTTCGACACCGAGTTGAAGTTCAACTCGCCGCTGCACGTGAAACACCTGCAGAACCTCGTCGACCTGCAGAAGGACAAGACCTACAGCTACGGCGGGCGCGGCAGCGCCAACGAGGCCCGCTTCTCTTCCGGCGAATGCGCGATCTTCCTGACCTCCTCGGGCTATTACGGCACCGCGAAGGCCACCTCCAAGTTCGACTTCACCTCGGCGCCGATGCCCTATTACCCTGACGTCCAGGGCGCGCCGCAGAACTCGATCATCGGCGGCGCTTCGCTGTGGGTGATGGGTGGCAAGAAGCCGGAAGAGTACAAGGGCGTGGCCAAGTTCTTCACCTTCCTGTCCGACACCAACCGGCAGGCCGACCTGCACCAGAAGTCCGGCTACCTGCCGATCACCAAGGCGGCCTATGAGAAATCGATCAAGGATGGCTTCTACGAGAAGAACCCGGTTCTGCAGACGCCACTGAAGGAACTCACCAACAAGGAGCCGACCGAGAATTCGCGCGGCCTGCGCTTCGGCAACATGGTGCAGATGCGCGATGTCTGGGCGGAAGAAATCGAAGCCGCGCTGGACGGCAAGAAGACGCCGAAGGAAGCCCTCGACGCCGCTGTGTCGCGTGGCAATGCGATGTTGCGTACCTTCGAGAAGACGGCAAAATAGGCTGAGCAGTTATCGGCGCTCCCTCTCGTTCCGAGGGGGAGCGCTGGCATCACCGGCAACACCGCGACGCCTGAATGGAAAAGACCACCGTCTTCAACAACCGGCTGTTGCCGTACCTGCTGCTGCTGCCGCAGCTCGTCATCACCGTCGTTTTCTTTTATTGGCCCGCCAGCCAGGCGGTGTGGCAATCCTTTCTGCGCGAGGACGCGTTCGGGCTGGTTTCCGAATTCGTCGGGTTCGAAAACTACCAGACGCTGTTCGCCCAGCCTGAATATTACAAGGCGATGATGGTGACTGCGGTCTTCTCCACGCTGGTCGCATCACTGTCGCTATCGATCGCGCTGTTGTTCGCCACGCAGGCCGACAAGAACCTGAAGGTCGCCGGCGGCTACAAGACGCTGATGATCTGGCCCTATGCGGTGGCGCCTGCGGTTGCCGGCGTGCTCTGGTTCTTCATGTTTCAGCCCTCGCTCGGAATGCTGTCCCGCCCGCTGCGCGGCCTGGGCATCGACTGGAACCCGCTGCTCAACGGCAACCACGCCCTGCTGCTGGTGGTAATGGCCTCGGTGTGGAAGCAGATCTCCTACAATTTCCTGTTCTTCCTTGCCGGCCTGCAGGCGATCCCGCGAAGCGTGATCGAGGCCAGCGCCATCGACGGCGCCCGTCCGATGCGGCGTTTCTGGACCATCGTGTTCCCGCTGCTGTCGCCGACCACGTTTTTCCTGCTGGTGGTCAACGTCGTCTACGTCTTCTTCGACACCTTCGGCATCATCGATGCCGTCACCGGCGGCGGGCCTGCCGGCGCCACCACTACCATGGTCTACAAGGTCTATGCCGACGGCCGTCTCGGCGGCGACCTCGGCGGCTCGGCCGCGCAATCGGTGATCCTGATGATCATCGTGATCGGATTGACCGCGATCCAGTTCCGCTATGTCGAACGCAAGGTGCAGTACTGATGGTCGAGCGCCGCCCGCTCAGCGACTTCATCGCCTACGCCATCCTGACGCTGGGCGTTTTCATCGTGGCGTTCCCGGTTTATCTGGCGCTGATCGCCTCGACCCACGACGCCGCGACCGTGGTCGGGGGCCACATGCCGGCGACACCCGGCAATCAGACGCTGGAGAATTATTACCGCGCCGTCTTCGTCGGCGGCTCGCGCACCAGTCGCGAGCCCGTCGCCAACATGCTGATCAACTCCTTCGTGTCGGCGATCGGCATTGCCGTCGGCAAGATCTTCATCTCGATCCTTTCCGCCTATGCCGTGGTCTATTTCCGCTTTCCGTTCCGCAAGACCGCGTTCTGGATCATCTTCATCACGCTGATGCTGCCGGTCGAAGTGCGCATCTATCCGACCTACAAGGTGGTCGCCGACCTGCGCATGCTGGACACCTATGCCGGCCTGATCCTGCCGCTGATCGCATCCGCCACCGGCACGTTGTTATTCCGCCAGTTCTTCATGACGGTGCCGGATGAGCTATTGGAAGCCTCGCGCATCGATGGCGCCGGTCCCTGGCGCTTTTTCTGGGACACGCTGCTGCCGCTGTCGGTCACGACGATCGCCGCACTGTTCGTGATCCAGTTCATCTATGGCTGGAATCAGTACCTCTGGCCGCTTCTGATCACCACGAAAGATTCGATGCAGACCATCGTGATCGGCATCAAGAAGATGCTGGTAACGACGGACGAACTCGCCGAATGGCAGCTCGCGATGGCGACCGCAATCCTTGCCATGCTGCCGCCGGTCGCGGTCGTCATTTTCATGCAGCGGCTGTTCGTGCGCGGCCTGGTCCAGACGGAAAAATGAAATGGCCAACGTAACGCTGCGCAATGTCCGCAAAACCTATCCCGGCGGCTTCGAAGCCATCAAGGGCATCGATTTCGAGGTCGCCGACGGCGCGTTCTGCGTGCTGGTCGGCCCCTCCGGCTGCGGCAAGTCGACTTTGTTGCGGATGGTCGCAGGCCTCGAGACCATCACCGGCGGCGAGATCGACATCGGCGGCCGCGTCGTCAACCAGATCGAGCCGGCCGACCGCGACATCGCGATGGTGTTCCAGAACTACGCGCTCTATCCGCATATGAGCGTCTACAACAACATGGCGTACGGCCTGCGCAACCGCGGCATGGCCGAGCCGGAGATCAAGACGCGCGTCGAGGAAGCCGCGCGTATTCTCGAACTTGGCGCAATGCTTGATCGCAAGCCGCGGCAATTGTCCGGCGGCCAGCGCCAGCGCGTCGCGATGGGCCGCGCCATCGTGCGGCAACCGAAAGTGTTCCTGTTCGACGAGCCGCTATCGAATCTCGACGCCAAGCTGCGCATCGCGATGCGGGTCGAGATCCGAAAGCTCCAGCGCAGGCTTTCGACGACCTCGATCTACGTCACCCACGACCAGCTCGAGGCGATGACGCTGGCCGATATTCTCGTGGTCATGAACGGCGGCGTGGTCGAGCAGATCGGCAACCCGCTCGAGATTTACCAGAAGCCGGCGACGACGTTCGTCGCCTCCTTCATCGGCGCGCCGCCGATGAACCTGATGCGGCTGCGGTCCGATGAACTGCAGTCGCAACTGACCGGCGACATCAGGCTCAACGAGGCCGGCATTCTCGGCATCCGGCCCGAGGATTTCGTCATCACCAACGAGAAGTTTTCCGGCGGCGTGGCGCTTGGCCTCACCGTGGAAGCGATCGAGCGCGTTGGCGCCGAAACCTTCGTCTACGGCACCCGCCAGCACGAGGCGCAGGGCGTCGCCACAACGCCTGGCGAACTGCCGCCCGGCGAGGTGATCGTACGAATCCCCGGCGCCGTCGGCCCGGCGATCGGCGAGCGGATCAGGGTGGCTGCGGCCGGCGATAAGCTGCATCTATTTACCGTCGACGGCCGCAGGCGGGTGGAGAGCTAGACTAGCACCGTCATTCCGGGATGGTCCGAAGGACCAGACCCAGAATCTCGAGATTCCGGCTTCGATGCTTCCGCATCGCCCCGGAATGACGATTTTGTGCCACCCGCGGCCGATTTACGCAGTTTTCTGAGGCACTTGAACCCACCCTAAATGCCCCCCATATTCGTTGGTGACCGGACGGCGAATCGGCCGGCCGGTTGAATGGGGCGCCGTAAGGGCCCCTCAAAGTCGCTTCGAGAGGACTTTGTGATGTCTCGTGTTCCTTCGTTATCCAGTCCGTTCCTGCTTGGGTTCGACGAAATCGAGCGTGCGCTCGATCGCGTCGTCAAAGGCGCCGACGGTTATCCTCCCTACAACATCGAGCGGTGTGACCGTGCCAACGGCCAGCCCGAAAAGCTGCGCATCACGCTGGCGGTGGCGGGATTTACCCGCGACCAACTCGATGTGACCATTGAGGAAAACCAGCTCGTGATCCGGGGCCGCCAGCAGGACGACAAGGCCCGGCAATACATCCATCGCGGCATCGCCGCGCGCCACTTCCAGCGCACCTTCGTGCTGGCGGAGGGGATGCAGGTGCTGGGCGCGGATCTGAAGAACGGGCTGCTGTCGATCGACCTCGCCAGGCCGGAGCCTGAAAGGGTCGTTAAGACAATAGCTATCAATGAACACGAATAATGGAACCAGTAGCGGACTCGACCGCTTAATCTCCAGGAGGAGTCGAGACCATGAGTGATGTGAGTGTTACGTACGAACCCGAAAAGGTTACCGTCGAGGCGCTGGCCCATCTGGGCGAAGGCCACATCGCCTACGTGAAGCAGGTCCGTTCCGAGGACGTGCCGGGACTGTTTCCGCAGGCGCCGAAGATCGCGCCGGGGCTGAAGCTGTTCGCGCTGCATGCCGCCGACGGCACCCCGATCATGCTGACCGACAGCCGCGAGGCTGCGATTGCCAATGCATGGAGCAACGAGCTTCAGGCCGTCAGCGTGCACTGAAGTAGCGCTTGCTGCTTCACTGACACGGGTTTTGTGTCACTGAACGCGCGTTGCACCGCTGACGCGGTGGCGCCAAAGTGAGAACGGGATTTCGGATACGCGGGCATAGCGACCCCGCGTATCGTCCTTTCAGAACAACGTCCGCCCCAATCTCAGGCCGCGCGCACGGTCGAGAGGAATTTTTCCACCTCGCCTTTGAGATGATTGCTCTGTCCCAGCAGGGACTGAGCCAGCCCATGCACGTGCGTCGATGCGGCGCCGGTCTCGGTAGCGCCGCGATTGACGTCGGTGATGCTCGACGCCACCTGCGAGGCGCCTTGGGCCGCCTGCTGAACGTTGCGCGAGATCTCGTGCGTTACCGCGCCCTGCTCCTCGACGGCGGCGGCGATCGTCTGCGAGATTTCAGCGATGCGGCCGATCGTACCGCCGATCTCCTGAATCGCCGAAACCGACTGATTGGTCGCCGACTGCATCTGGCCGATCTGGTCGCTGATTTCCTCGGTAGCTTTCGCCGTCTGCGCGGCAAGCGCCTTGACCTCGGATGCGACGACCGCAAATCCCCGTCCCGCCTCGCCGGCGCGCGCCGCTTCGATCGTGGCGTTCAGCGCCAGCAGGTTGGTCTGCTCGGCGACCGCGCTGATCATCCTGACCACTTCGCCGATCCGGCCGGCGGATTGCGCGAGATCAGCAATCCGCGCGTTGGTCTGCTCGACCTGGTTGACGGCCTCGCGAGAAATCTTGTGCGAGTCCTGCACCTGGCGGCTGATCTCCGACACCGACGAAGCCATTTGCTCGGCCGCCGCGGCCGCGGACTGTGCGTTTGACGAGGATTGCTCCGAGGCGGCGGCAACCGTCGCCGACAGCGTCTGCGTCACTTCGGCGGTCCTGGTCAGCCGTCCCGCCGACGATTCGAGTTCGGACGAGGCGCTCGATACGGTCTGGATGATTTTTCCGATCGCTGAATCGAAGCCGCCGGCCATCTGCTGCATCGCCGCGCGTCGATCGGCTTCCGCCTTCTGCTTCAGGCTCGCCTGCTCGGATTCCATCGATAGAACGCGCTGCGCGTTTTCCTTGAACACCTGGACCGCGCGGGCCATCGCGCCCACTTCGTCGTCGCGGCTGAGCGCCGGGACCGCAACGTTGAGGTCGCCGCCCGCAAGACCTTTCATCACATTCGTCATCGCTGCAATGGGACGAATGACACCGAACGCCACACCAAACAGGCCGGCGCCGATGATGAGAAACACCACCGCGGAAACGCCCCACAGCAGCAGCGTGAACATGCTGTCCCATTCGGTCGCTGCGGCTTCGGTCGCGGCATTCCGATCGGTGGTCTGCTTGACGATGTCGTCGATGATCGCGCGGTGGGCGGCGTAGCGCGCGGCGATCTCCGCATAGGACTTCGCCGCCGCGGCGCTGTCTCCCTTGGCCAATGCCGGCAGCAGGCCGTCCTGGATCGCGGTCCAGAAGCGCTGCACCTCGCCATGGGATTTTTCCACGAGCTTGGTCTTCAGCGTCGGATCGAGATCGGACTTGATCCAGAACTGATGCCGCTCGTCATATTCCTTCTTGAGCTGTGCCAGCCTGTCGCGGCGAGCTGCAAGCTGCGAGGGATCGCGCAGGACGAGGGTCGCCTCCAGATAGGATTCGATGACGTATTCCGGCGGCGGCAGGATGTCGGCGATCAGGTCGTTACCGAGCTTGATCTGGTTATACAGGGGGCCGCCCACCTTGAGCTGGGCCAGCCCGTAAACGCTGGTGGCAATGACGGCACCGAGACCCAGTGCGGTAATCAGTCCAAAAATCAATATCGCGCGCGAAATCGTCAGCCGCAGCTTCATGGCAAAGCTCCCCGGTACGCGGGCAATAATCCGCGCCGGACGAAATAACTGCGATTTAGCTTAAGATTGCGTTATCCGAACGCGCGAGCGCGCCTGGAACCGTGCCGAAAGCGGCTGGGCAGCGCGGGATCGCAGCCGGCTTGCCGGCATTATTCCAGGGAGCCCCGAAGGTCGAGCAGCGCCTCCTTGAGCGGCGGCAAGTCGTCTTTCACCGCCCGCCAAATTATCGATGCATCGACGCGCTGATAGTCGTGCCTCAGAATGTTGCCGATGCCGGCAATGTCCTTCCAGCGAACATCCTTATGCCGCGCCTTCAGATCTCGACCGAGGTGACGGCTTGCCTCCGAAATGATCTCGATACCGCGCTCGACGGCCGAGCGCAGAACCCACGAGCGCTCGTATTCCCGGAATGTCTTTCCCGCCAGCGCCTTTTCGATTCCTCGAATGCTTTCAAGCATATCGTGAATCCGCAGCAGGGGAGAACGCGTGGCCATCTAGAAGACCCGGGTAGCCTCGGCCTCAACCTGCTTTCGTATCAGAGGGTGCAGCCCCTTGCGGGTCGTGAGATCGACCTCGACGCGGAGATTTTCCTCAAGCAGCCGTTTGGCCGCTACCAGGTCGAGAACACTGAATCGTCCGCGCGGGTCAACATCGATGAACAGATCCAGATCGCTCTTGGCGCCAGCCGTGTTGCGGGCTGTTGAGCCGAACAAATAGAGCGACGTTGCGCCGAGCGCCTTGATGGCATCAGCCTGACTGCGCAGTTTCTTGAGTGCCTGAGCTCTGGTCATGAGACAACAATATCACGGGCCGGGTAGGCAGAATGCGACAAAATGGGTCGCAAGCCCTACGCCGCGCTTGCCGGCGGCAGCGCCAGCACCGAGTAGATCGCCTGCGCATCGCGCGAGGCGCGCAGTTTCTTGGCGACGTCCTGGTCGCGCAGCAGCCGCGCGATCCGTGCCAGCGCCTTCAGGTGATCGGCGCCTGCGCCTTCCGGGGCCAGCAGCAGGAAGATCAGGTCGACAGGCTGGCCGTCCATCGCCTCGAAATCGATCGGGCGTTCGAGGCGGGCGAAGAACCCGAACAGCTTCTCGAGCTTGGGCAGCTTGCCGTGCGGGATGGCGACGCCGTAGCCGACGGCGGTAGTGCCGAGCTTTTCGCGCTGCAGGAGCACCTCGAACACGGAGCGTTCGTTCTGCCCGGTCAGCGCCGACGCGCGCGCCGCCAGTTCCTGCAGCGCCTGCTTCTTGCTGATGACCTTCAAAGCCGGGAGAATCGCCTCGGGTGCGACCAGATCGGTAATCGTCATGGGGCGTTCCGAGGTGAAATGAACCGTCAGGTTACGAATTAGGTTCTAGAACCGGGGCGACAACAAGGAGAGATCGGGAGGCGGGCTTGAGCTCGGGTCCCGATTTGGGGGCTTCTACTCCAACGCATGGCCGGTGCCAACTCCCGAAGGGCCAGTTCCTGCACCGGATCCGTCGAGGCGGCGGACCATAGGGAGGGCGGCTGTGGGCGTCAATGCCGGAGGACATGGTTGTCAGGGGGTAACCGACGGGGGATCGACCCAGCCGACATTGCCGTCCGTCCGTCGGTAAATGATGTTAACCCGGCCGCTGGATCCGTGCTGGAACACGATGCAGGCAGCCCCTGACAGGTCCAGTTCCATGACCGCCTCGCTCACAGAAAGCCGCTTCAGCGACGTGGTTGCCTCGGCAATGATCACGGGGCTGTAGGCGGTTACTTCCTCCTCGCCCTCCGCCGGTGCCTCGATGACATAGCTCGACGCATCCAGCATCGGCCCGTCCAGTTCGGCCAGAGCCGCGGAGGCGGCATAGGCCTTGCGGGCCGAGCGGTCCTTCAGACGGCTCTTGTAGCGGCGCAGGCGCTTCTCGATCATCAGGAGCGCCTGGTCGGCACTGGCATACGCGTCGGTGGCGTTGGAATCGGCTTCCAGCGTGATCCCGGAATCGAGGTGCAGCGCGCAATCGGTACGGAAACCGAAACCGTCCTTGCTCAGCGTGATGTGGCCGGAATAGTTGCCGTCGAAATATTTCCTCAGGACTTCATCGGTGCGCTCGCTGACGCGCGAACGAAGGGCGTCGCCGACACTGATGCTTTTCCCGGAGATTCGAAGGGTCATTGGATGCCTCGCTTTGCCTCGATCACTCTGGTTTTGCTGGGGACGTTTTCGAAGACCGTGGCCACCTCCTTCTGCCTTGGCGGGGTATCAAGACTATCGCGATTTGGCGCGAACGCAATCAGGCCGGGGCTGTATCGCGGGAGCGGTCGGAGGAAGTGGCAGGCGCTGAAAGGGCATTGCCGAGCATGCTCTGCTTGTCGCGGCGGCGCTGCACCGAGGAGGGAATGCGCATCGCTTCGCGGTATTTCGCGACCGTGCGGCGGGCTATATCAATGCCGGATTCGCGCAATCGTTCCACGATCGTATCATCGGAAAGGATCGCAGACGGAGCCTCGGCATCGATCAGCTGCTTGATGTGGTGACGGACTGCTTCCGCCGAGTGAGCCTCGCCGCCGTCAGCCGATGCGATGGAGGCGGTAAAGAAGTATTTCAGTTCGAAACTGCCGCGATTGGTCGCCATATACTTGTTTGCGGTAACCCGCGACACTGTCGATTCGTGCATCTGAATCGCGTCCGCCACCGCCTTGAGATTCAGTGGCCGCAGGTGCGCCACACCGTGCGTGAAGAAGCCATCCTGCTGCCGCACGATCTCGGTCGCGACCTTGAGGATGGTGCGGGCGCGCTGGTCGAGCGCGCGAACCAGCCATGTCGCATTCTGCAGGCAATCGGTGAAATAGGATTTGTCGCCGTCCTTGCGGATCGTCTTTGACAGCTCGCTGTAATAGACCTGATTGACCAGCACGCGCGGCAACGTGTCGCTGTTGAGTTCGACGTGCCAGCCGCCGTCCGGGCCGGGCCGCACATACACGTCCGGCACCATGGTCTGCGTCCGCGCCGAGCCGAACTTCAGTCCGGGCTTGGGGTCGAGGCGGCGGATTTCGCCGATCATGTCGGTGATGTCTTCGTCATCGACGCCGCACAGCTTGCGCAGGCCGGCAATATCGCGCTTGGCGAGCAGATCGAGATTCTCCACCAGCGCCTGCATCGCGGGATCGTAGCGGTTGAGTTCGCGCAGCTGAATGGCGAGGCACTCGCTCAAATTCCGGGCGCAGACGCCGGGCGGGTCGAACTTCTGCAGCACCGTCAGCACGGCCTCGACGTCCTGCTGCGACGCCCCCAGCCGCTCTGCGGCCTGCCCCAGGTCCGGCGGCACGTAGCCTGCGTCATCGACCAGGTCGATCAGGTATTGTCCGATCATCCGCTGCGCCGGTGCGCTGAACGCCACGGCGAGTTGCTCGGCGAGATGGCTGCCGAGCGTCACCTCGGCGGCGACGAAGGCTTCCAGATTGTAGTCGTCGTCGTTGGAGGCGCCGCCGCCCCATTCGGTGTAGGCGGTGGGCGCCGCATCCTGCGCCGCCCGCGCGGCGGCTTCGGCGGGTTCTTCGGAAAATACGTTGTCGAGGGGGGTATCCAGCGTCTGCTCGATCTCGGTCCGGGTGCCGAGGTCGCGGTTCAGCCACTCCTCCTGGCCGGGCTCGAAGCCATCGCCGGACGATCCGGCCATATCGGAGAGTTCCCCGCCGCCGTCCTCACCATAGCTGCCGGAATCGGCATATTCGGGGTGATCCGCTACCGGTTCGCCCGCGACGGGGGCTTCCGGACCATCGCTGGCACGGTCCAGCAGCGGATTGCGCTCCAGTTCCTCCTCGACAAAGGCCGAAAGGTCGAGATTCGAGAGTTGCAGCAGCTTGATCGCCTGCATCAACTGCGGCGTCATGACGAGCGACTGCGACTGGCGGAACTCTAGTCTTTGTGTCAGTGCCATGGGAGGCTAAGTAACCGATCCAATGTAAGTTGGTCCGATTCTTGCTTATATTAGTCCGCTGGCCTTGTACACGCCTTGACGAAAGCCAAAATTTGGCTATGGCCGCGCCCGGCAACAGCGAAGCCGGCTCTCCGTCCCAAACACTCGATAAATTCCTGAGCGAGCGCAAGACCTTATCGCCAGGCGGCTCGCGCTTTGCGGGATTGTGCGCTAAAGCCGGAATTCCTCGCCAAGGTAAAGACGGCGTACATCAGGATCGTTGACGATCTCTTCCGGACTGCCTTCGGTCAGGATTTGCCCGGCATAGACGATGTAGGCGCGGTCGGTCAGGCCGAGCGTTTCCCGCACATTGTGGTCGGTGATCAGCACGCCGATGCCCCGGTTGGTGAGGTGGCGAACCAGATCCTGAATGTCGCCGACCGCAATCGGATCGATGCCGGCGAAAGGCTCGTCGAGCAGCATGTAGTTCGGCCGCGTCGCCAGCGCGCGCGCGATTTCGACGCGGCGGCGCTCACCGCCGGAAAGCGCGATCGACGGCGATTTGCGCAGGCGCGTGATGTTGAATTCATCGAGCAGCGAATCGAGTTCGGCCTCGCGCTTCTTGCGGTTGGGCTCGACCACCTCGAGCACAGCGCGAATGTTCTGCTCGACCGTGAGGCCGCGGAAGATCGAGGCTTCCTGCGGCAGATAGCCGATGCCCAGCCGCGCACGCTGATACATCGGCAGCCTGGTCACGTCGTGGCCGTCGAGTTCGATGGCGCCGCGATCGGCCTTGATCAGCCCGGTAATCATGTAGAACACCGTGGTCTTGCCGGCACCGTTCGGGCCGAGCAGGCCCACCGCCTCGCCGCGGCGCACATAGATGCTGACGCCGCGCACGACCTGGCGGGTGCCGAAGCTCTTTTCCACACTATGCACAGCCAGATAGCCGGGCCGCTTGGCGGTGCGCGGAGCCGTGGCGCCGTTGGTCCTTTGATTTGGAGGTTTGGGATTTGGGGGCTTGGGATTCGGCGACTTCGGATTTTGAGGCTGGGGATTTGGCGCTTGCGCGCGGGCACGCGGCCTTTCCTCGCGCGGTGGTGCGACATCAGGCTCCGGCGGCAATTCCAGCGCGGCGGCACGCGCCATCGGCGGCGCATCGCGCACCGGGCTGGTCAGCATTTCGCCGAAGGAGTCGCCAAGCGCAGTGATGTCCTCGCTCGAACGCGCAAATCCTGCCGACCCGCGCTTTGCGGGACGTCGACGGAAGATGCCGAGTAAGTCCACCATTCCGCTTCGCTAACCTTTCACGATCCCGCGACGCGCCCGCGGCGAATCGATTCGCCGGCGAACCATGAATGAATGGATGTCCCCTGCCCAGCGAAACACCCGCCGCGCGCCCCGCCTGTAAATACAGGCTGATACCGCCGGCTTCAACAGCCGCAGCCCAAATTAATCTTTAAGGCACTGATCTATATTATTTTTTCCCGGGGATCAGCGAAGGTATGGCAGCCGGCTTCGCACCGCTGCCCGACCCGCAGCCCTGGGACGACTGCTCGATCAGGACCTGCACTTTGCCCGTATCGGATTCGACCCGCGACACGCCGGTGGTCATGTCGACCTTGAGGCGGTCGCCGCGCATCACGTTCTTGCACTGCGTCAGCACGACCCCGCCCGCCATGGTGATGAGGTTGGCCCGCGGTTCGAAGATCGCGGTCTCCCCAGTCACGACCTGTTCCTTCTGCGTCACCACCACCGAACCCCTGGCTTCGAGCCGGCGGATCGACGAACTGCCGCCGGGCCCGGGCGTCGCCGATTGCATCGTTCCAGACTTCGACCCCTTCGCCGGAGCCGGCGCCGATGCGGCCTGGTCCGGGCCGGAATCGTAGAATACCACGAGCGTTTTCGAGGTCATGGTGGTGTCGCCCTGCACGACCTTCACATTGCCGGCGAAGGTCGCTTCCTTTTTCTTGTCGCGCATTTCGAGCGACGCCGCCTCGATCTGGATCGGCTGGTCGCGGTTTTGCGAAAAGCCCTGCATCGCATTCGGCACGCCGGACATGGCGCCTTGCGCGAAGACGTCGCCGGAGGCGATCAGCGCGAACGCGAGCGCTGCTGTCGCAAGACTGCGCGAGAAGAACTGCATCATGAAGATCACTTCGTGTTGGCGGACTTGCCGGTGACGGACCGCGTCTTCGGCGGTGGCGGCGGCTCGGGCTCAGGCTCGGGCGCCGGAGGGCTTTCCATGACCAGGTTCATCACGACATTGCCTTCGAAGCGCACCACATCGCCGCTGTCGATGATCCTGAGCTTGTCGGCGCTGAGCGTTCCGTTGAGCAATTTGACATCGACATGTTCGTCCGATGTCACCGATCCCTTGTTGATGTCGATATGGGCCTGCGTGAGCTTGGCCTCGTAGCCAGTGGAGGATTGCAGGAAGATGTCCTTGCGCAGATCGAGCAGCTGCTGCTTGCTATCGAAAAACCCGCTGTGGGCATCCATGGTCAACGTGCTCTTGTCTTCCATCATGACCTTGGCCCGCAATGTCTGGAGTTCGACATGGTCGGGGGCGGTCAGGTCCTGGACCGCGGCCTTGGCCCACAATTCGTAGGGCCGCTGGTCGGTCGAGAAGCCGGCGAGATGCGGCGATTCCATCGTGATCTTGGTACCGGAAACCACGAGATTGCCGATGTCGATCGGCAGCTTCGGCAACAGCATCCGGAACGGATTGAAGACCGACACCGCAACGATAGCCGCCAGCGCGAGCACCACCGCCGCCGGGACCGCGACCCGCAGCACCCGCACCATCCGGCTGTGGCGGGCAGCCGCGGCGAAGCGGGCCTCCAGTCCGGTGGAGATAGCTGGGTTCTGCCCCAGCGCTGGGTTCTGTATCGAGTTCAACACGGCTCCGGGTGACGGGAGAAAACGCCATTCTACCCGAGATCACTGGTTTATGCAGCCCGGACCCGCGCCAGGAGTGTGACCGAAACGGGGCGAAGGCGGCTCGCTGGCCGCTTCAAATGGCCTCATTCACGAATGCGCGAAGATATCCTCAGCCTCCCAGCCGCCGAGATCAAGCTTGGCCCGGGTCGGCAGGAAGTCGAAACAGGCCTGCGCCAGCCCGGTGCGGCCCTCGCGCGCCAGCATCGCATCCAGGCGCTCGCGCAGGCCATGCAGATGCAGCACGTCGGAGGCGGCATAGGCGAGCTGGGCCTCGCTGAGGCTCGCTGAGCCCCAGTCGCTCGACTGCTGCTGCTTCGACAGATCGATGTTGAGCACCTCGCGCACCAGATCCTTCAGGCCATGCCGGTCGGTATAGGTGCGGGTGAGCCGCGAGGCGATCTTGGTGCAGTAGACCGGCTGCGGCATCACGCCAAAGGCATTGTAGAGCGCGGCGAGATCGAACCTCGCGAAGTGAAAGATCTTGGTGACGTTTGGGTTGGCCAGCAGCGCTTTCAGGTTCGGCGCATCCGTATGGCCCTGCGGTATCTGGATGACATCGGCGCTGCCGTCGCCATTCGACATCTGCACCACGCAGAGCCGGTCGCGGTGCGGATTGAGCCCCATGGTCTCGGTGTCGATCGCCACCGAATCCTTGTAGCGGGACAGGTCGGGCAGATCGCCGCGATGCAGGCGTATGGTCATGCAGGGAAGCCTCGTAGCTCAGGTCGGTGCGGGGAACACTAGCGCCCAAAATTAGCGGAGGCGAGCGGCTCGGCACCGCTTATATGCTGGGAATTGACGATTCCGTCGCGATCCGCAGGCGTGACGTGCTGCTTCGCGCCGACGTTCCAGCGGCTTGGCGCGCCCTTCACGCGGTCAGCGCTATACCACAAATCAACTACCAAATAGCTGTTTTTGCAGGTGTATCCGCCGTGTCTTGGCGCGCAGCCCTCGCTTCATGGAACCGGAGTGAATGTCAGGCGTTGAGTAAACTACTCAATCAACTCAATTTGGGTGTTTTCCATGTCCGAGTTGCGCGGAGAACGGCTGCAGGTGATGCTTTCGCCGGAAGAGCTGACGGCGATCGACGATTTCCGATTTCGGCACCGGATGCCCACCCGCGCCGCCGCGGTGCGTGAACTGCTGAAGCTCGGCCTCGCGGCCCTGACATCCGACGGCGGCAGGATGAAATCGAGCGACTACGGCGTATTTCGCCGCGGCCCGGACGGGCACACGGGCGGCTCCGATCAGGAACGCGGGGCGTAGCGGAGCCGGGATCGCCGCTGGCTCGTATTTCAATTGGCTTGCACACCTGGACGATGCCGCGGTGAAGCACGCATCTTCACAAGTGAGATCAGCGCACAATACACCAGCGCAGCCGCCGATGTGGTGTGACCGCTGAACATCACGAGGCCAAGGCTCCAGCCATACTTCGCGACGAGGACGCCGAACGCGAACAGCAGGGCGCAAGCGCCGGTCATGCGAAGAATGTATGTCGTGATCGACCGTAGCGCCCCGCCCACGATATCGCGTTGCTGTCGACGCGTGGCGAAGGCCAATGCGGCAAAGCCTGCGAGGCAGAGCACAAGCGCAGCGAGATGGGTCATCGCGCGCCCTCGCTGGACACGACGGTCATCGGCGCCTGCCGGTTTGCCTTGCGCCGGTACGGGACGCTCGCCGCCTGGCGCGCCGTGCGCATGGCGAGCACGGCATGAAGCAGGGCAAGCACCCAGCACATAATATCCATGCCGGCGAATACCCAATCACCTGCAACCACGCTGTGCCACAGCGGACGCTGCGTCGTCAGGGCATTGAGGACCGGCAACAGAAACAGCAGCACAGACGCCGCCCATAATTGCTCGACCCAGGCCGCCTTCGCCGGACGCACCAGGGCATGCAGCAGTGCGAGGCCCCAGACGATGAAGAACGCGTTGATCTCCCAGTCGGCGCGGCCGGCCAACGTGTGGGGCAGCAGACGATTGGCCCACAGGAATGCGGTCATGGCGATGGACAATCCGGCGATGCTCGCGATGTTCAACCGCTCCACGAGACGGAATCCGAAATAGGGACGCGCCGGATCCGGCAGCTTCTGCCGTCGTTTCACGGTCCACATGACGAGCCCTGAGCCCACCATGGCCGTGCCCATGAAGCTGACGAGAAAGTACAGCCAGCGGGTTTCGAGGTCGCTGAAGCGCCCGAGGTGGAGCGCGTAAAGCACGCCCCGGGTTTCAGCCGCGGCGCCCACGGCGTCGCGAACCTTCAGCAGTTTGCCGGTTGAGCCTTCGAACTCCATGTATTGCGGGCTCATGGAGACACGGCCCGACTCCGCGCGCGCCACCGCCACACGCGCTGCGGCATCGCCGGGGTGAACGGCGGTGACGCGTCCGACGTTGTCGCGGCCCCAGCGCTCTTGCGCCTGCCGCACCATCTCCTCGACCGAAGCCAGCGGCGCCTTCTGCCCGCTGGGCTTGCCCGGCTGGATGAACGCCGTGAGTTCGGCGCTGAGTTGCTGGCGCTCCGCCGGCGACTTGAATGCCACCATCTCGCCCCATGGCATGTACATCGCCATCAGCGTCACCAGTCCAGTGTAGGTGATCATGAAATGGAACGGCAGCCCGAACACCGACAGCGCGTTGTGTGCGTCGAGCCACGAGCGCTGGCCTTTGCCCCAGCGAAAGGTGAAGAAATCGACGAAGATCTTCTTGTGGGTGATGACGCCGCTGACGATCGCCACAAGCATGAACATCGCGGCGATGCCGGCGAGCCACCTGCCCCAGACCACCGGCATATAGTGGAACTGGAAGTGGAAGCGGTAGAAGAACTCGCCGCCCAGCGTCCCGCGCGAGGTGACCCGCTGCCCGGTCGCGGGATCGAAGCTGGCTTCGCCGAAAGCGCGTTCGCCCGGATTGCGCGGGGTCGTTCGCCAGAACACGTTGGCACTGTTGTTGCGCTCGTCGGGCAGGCGAATACTCCACTGCGAGGTGCCGGGCGCGATGTTGCCAAGCTCGTCCGCGATCCGCTGCGCCACCACGGCGCGATCGGGCACCTGGGACAGCCGCGCCAGTTCCGGCCGCATCCATTGCGAGAGTTCGTCCTTGAAATAGGACACCGTGCCGGTGAGGAACATGGCGTAGAGAACCCAGCCGAGCAGAAGCCCAGCCCACGTATGCAGGCTGGACATGCTTTGCCGGATGCCGGGGCCATCAACTCGCACATCGTCGTCGGTATTCACGCGTCGGTCCCTCAGGAAACTGACCAGGCCAGCGGCAGCAGCGGCACGGCCACGATGAAGAGGCCCGCCCACGCTTTCAGCGCACTGCGCACGGCGAAAACCCAGATCACGGCGCCGGCGTAGATCGCAAAACTCGCGAGCATGCCGGTCAGCACGGCCTGGGGCTTGCTCAACGGCAATGCGAGCACGGCGACGCTAAAGAGCGCAGCCAGGGCATAACCGCCGGCCAGCGCAGCGACGATGCGCGAGATCAGCGGGCCCGTGGCGCGGACCCGATGCATCAGCGAGGTCATTTGTTCGGCGTGGCCGGCGGGCCCGCAGGAATCGGCGGCAGGCCAGTTGCATTCACGAAGGTTACGGTAGTGGCATAGCTCACGGCATCATACTTCTCTGCGCCGTTTGCGCCTGCGCGTTCGCCCGCGTTGCGGTCGTTGAAACTGACTTCAACCACGTAGGTGCCCTGCCAGGGCATGTCGAATTTTACGAGACCCTGCTCGTCGGTGTGCGTTTCCTTCGACCAGCCGGATTGCGTCACCAGCGTCACCTTGTTCTTGGCCTTGGGCTGGTCCTTGAACGTGAGCTTGAACTGCCCTTCCTCACCGGTCGGCACGAGGTCCAGCGCGAGTTTGGGCTGCTGCGCGGCGAAGTTCGTGATGTAGCGCGCCGCGGGATGGTACCAGTTGGTGACGTCCTTGCCCTGCTGCTTCCAGACATACAGCGGATAGTTCGCATCTTCTGCAATGATGCCGTCGCCGGCAGCCGCCGAGAATGGCAGCGTGAAGCCGGTTGCAGTCTTGGTGGCGTCGGACTTCTGCTCGCCCTTGGCCGAGATGAGCTTAGCGGTCACCTTGGCGAACTTGTCGAGCAACCCGGGTGAGGCTTCACGAAGGTTCTCACCATATTCGCCGAAGCGAACGACGGCATTCTGCCCTTCGGCCTGCTCGATCCAGATCTGGTGCGCCTGCGCGGGCGTGACTGCGCCCAGCAGGGCAACGAGGGCGATGAAGCGTTTTGTCATGACTAGCACCTTGGTACAGCGTCCCGGGTAAGCGGCTCGCGCAATCAGCACGATCCGAATGCGACAAAGATCGCCGGAACGCACGCTCCGGCGATCTCACGAAGTTTCAATGTCGAGGCTCGGGGAGGAAATTGACCTCGCCTGCCCCACCGGTAGCTCTCGATCAGAAATCGAATGCCGCCGACAAGATGTAGGTTCGCGGCGAGCCGACCGTCACGAACGAGCCGGTCGTGAGCCAGTAGTTGTTGTCGAACAGGTTTTCGATGTTGGCGCGGATCGTGACGGGCCGACCGTTGAACGCCGTCACGTATCGGGCGCCGACGTCGAAGCGGGTCCAGTCGGAGAACTTCTGCCACGGATTGTTGAGGTTCGTGAGATATGAGCCCGATGTGTAGATCACGCGGCCATTGAGGGAGAGCCCGGATACCCACGGCGTATCCCAGTCGAGACTAGCGGAGAACGTCTTGTCCGGCACGCCGGCGGCGTCTTTGCCGATTTCCAGCGGATTGGACGATTTCGTTATCTCCGGATCCAGGAACATCGCGCTGACCATACCGCGAAGACCGGGCATCAAAAGACCATAGGCGTTCAGCTCCAAACCACGGTTGCGCTGTTCGCCGTCGTAGGCCCGGATGTTGGCCGGCGTCGTGATCAGCAGGGGACGCGCAATCTGGAAGACGGCGGCGGTCGTGGTGATCGTGCCCCAATCCACCTTGACGCCGGCTTCCTGCTGCTTCGACTTGAAGGGGGCCAGTATTTCACCGCGGTTTGCGAAGGTGTTGGGAACGATGATGCCCTGACTCAGTCCTTCGGCGTAGTTCGCGTACAGCGAGACGTTCTGCAATGGCTTGACGACAATGCCCGCAAGCGGCGTCACAGCTTCCGCTCCATAGCTGCTTGTCTGCAGACCAGTGGTGGTGCTGAAGGCATCCTGCTCCACCCTCTGATGACGAGCACCGACGGTGAAGAGCACCGAGTCGTTCAGGAACGACAGCGTGTCCGCAATCGCCATGCTCCGGAACATGATCTCGTTAGCCTTCTGCGGCGGCAGGCGCGTGCCGGTAACCACCGGAAGCGGTGAGGGGTTGTAGATGTTCGACGGCACCGATTGGGCCGGCGTGTTGGCAACATAGGCGTTGCCGTTCTCCTGGTAGTAGCCGGTGAAGGCGACATTGACCGCATGGCCGACGCCCCCGATCTGGAAACGCGATCGCACGCCTGCGTTGCCGCTCGTCGTCTTGCTGTAGGAATCGTAGTAGGCGTTGATGAGCCTGAAATTGCCGAACTGGTCCATGCCGCCGGGGTAGCCGGCGACGCGAGAATCAGGGAAGGTCTGGTAGTTCTCGCCGTCGCGATAGCCGATACCGGCATAGGCCGTCAGCGCTTCGGAGATGTCGTATTCGGCAGCCGTGGCAATGGTGTTGTCCCGCTGCTTCAGCGTCGTGCCGGGGTACCAGTTGCTGCGCGCGTCGGGCACGGCAGGAATGAACGGCACGGTGGTCTGAATTCCCATCTGAGGACGGAAGTTTTTGGTGTCGTCATTCTGTGAAATGGCATCGAGCGTCCAGCGGAAGCGCTCGCCGCGATAGTCGACCCCCAGCGCACCGAGACCGGTCCGCCAGTTGCCGCCGTCGATCGAAGCTTCGCCGTTGCGCCCAACCCCGGTGAAACGAACGCCCCATTCCTTGTTCGCGCCGTAACGGCCGCTGTTCTCCAGCTGGAGGCCGTAGCTGCCGGCGCTCATGAAGAACGGGGTCACACGCGTGAAGGGTATCTCGCCCGCGCGTTTGGTGAGGATGTTGATGGCGCCGCCAACGCTGCCGCCAGGAGCGATTCCGTTTATGAGCGCCCCCGGCCCCTTGAGCAGTTCGATCCGCTCGATAATCGGGGCGGGTACGCGACTAGAGGAAACAAGCCCGTACAGGCCGTTGAGGCCAACGTCGCCCGCACCAACGGGGAAACCGCGAATTTGGAGCGTGTCGTCGAACCCGTTCTGTGCGGTGGTAGCTCGAACGGAGGCATCATTGATCAACGTGTCCGCCGCCGTTCGCGCCTGCTGATTCTCGATCAGTTGCGACGTGAAATTCACGGTACTGAAAGGCACATTCATGACGCTTTGGTTGCCGAGCAGGCCGAGCGTTCCGCCCTGAGCGATCTGGCCACCGGCATACGCCGGCGCGGGAGCACCAAGAGTGCGGGTCGTTCCCATCGTGGTGGGAGGCGCGACCGGCGCGGGAGGCCGTTCGGTCGATTGTCGGGGTGCGACGCGGGCCGAGCGCTGCGCCGTGCCACGGGACCGTACAGGGGTCGTCACACGTGTTCTCTGCTGGGGTGCATCGATCGACACCGGAGGCAACGTCTGCGACGATGTGCCCTGCGCCCCGCTCTCCGAAGCTCCCGTGCCAATCAGGCACAACGAAACAACGCTTGTGGCCGCACCGACATACAGGCGGCTCTTGTAGTTTTTGAAGTTGCTCACCACTCGCCCCAATTCACCCAATCAGTGCTGACTAGGGAAATGGAGACGCCGCGACAACTGCACCGAATTTAGAATCGCTGTTAGAGTCGTTCCAATCTGATTTGGTGTGCTGGCTGCGACGAAGAAGCGAAGAATGAAATCAGACTGTATATGCGCGCACTACTTCGTTGAGTCGGAAACTCGAAGTCGTGCACGCGACGTGATGATCTCGCGTCAACATGCCGCACAGTGCGTGGGGAATGCCGCGAGCTTTGCAATCGTGTTGCGGTCGATCTTGCCGGCGTGTTGCTGATGACTCGCGATACTTAGAATCGTTTGAAATTGCAATCTTGGTTCGTCTCCGCGTTCAGTGCGCGTCACCGGACTGCCGCCCATTGATGAGTCGATGGTCGCCGAGCATGTCATCCGCGAGTTCTCAGTCGAGAAGGCCCACGTGCCAACGCCGCCGGACTGGCCACCTTCATCAACGCAGCCCGCTAGGCTCGCCGGCCAAAGCGGTGGCTTGTCCAATGGACCGCGCGGCGGACACTTCGTTGCTCATGCCCCGATCGGCGGAACATCGCGCACGGCAATGTTGCGCCATCGCTGCCCGGCATCGCCGATGCGACTCGGCGGACGATTAACCGCCTGGAAAATCTCAATTTTCAGAAATGATGGTGCCCAGGAAAGGATTGTCGCGCAAATGCGACAAGTCCAGTAAAATCAGACACTTAGTGGCATCACCCATAACGCATGTGTACTACCAAAATGTACCCGAGTCGATCCAACTTTGCTCTTTCCGCGCCCAGTAAACTTACTATTTTAATAATGCGAGTGTGGTCGGCGAGATACGGCAGCGCGTTCGCCTGGCGAAGGTCAGTCCGGTGCTGTGGGGATGCGATCTTCTACCGGAAGGGTGCTGCGAAAGCTCGGAACCCATGGATCGCCGGCGCGCCGTTTTTGCGTCGCAAGTAGCGAGCAAACTTCCACCGCAGCGGCGCGCGTGGAGGCCTTCGATGGCACACGCTTTTGTGGAGATCATCGTCGATGGCGCGGCGGCAGGGATTGATCCTGCTGCGCCATCGACGGTATCATTAAACCCTTAAGAGATTTAGAGGAAGTAAAGTTAAGAGTGAGGTTAGATCTTCCGCCAATTTCTTCCCGAAACGACGTGCCCTCTTCCTAAAGTGACGTTTATATGCGCGGCCCTCGCTTTATGCGATCTGGCCCGGTCACATCATCCCGGTGCATCTCGATGAGCGCGGCATTGCCGTGCCCTCCGTCCCGCCAGGTGAGGCAGTAGTCCGGCAACTCGTTGCGCATAACGATCTTCTGAACCTCGTGTTTGAATTTTGCTTCCTTACCCGCACTTCCGGATCTCGCGAGCAAAGTGTCGGATCCGATCTCAAATACCCTGCCGAAGGATCGGCCTGTATGCTTCCGAGCCTTCAGATAGAGAAAGCGCTCAAGTCCGCCCAAGCCGAAATACTCGGGGCTGACTGAAAGTACGAAGTTGGACTGCGCACCTTCTCGTACCCACTCATTTAACTGGACTTCCCACCCCCCGGACACCCTCGTGACCGCGTCCAGCCATCTGAACTTCCGTTGACCACCAGGCTTCCCATCGGGCTTGGCATTCGTCGTAATCTTGGTGGTTAAGAGCCGGTCCAGCGCCGCCTCCAGCAAGCGATATTGATCCCCGCCCTTGGTCGACCCAACAGCCTCGAAAAACTCTTTGGGATGTAGCAACGCGGTCTGGCCGGCTTGCGCTTCTTCCGAAAGTTTCCCAATCAGGAAGATGAGCACATCCGCATCGTAGATCGTCGCCATGCCAGCCGGCCCCGCCTCCACCCGCACGCTAATTGACCCGTCGCCTCTTATGTGATCGATCGGCTTCATTCGCGTCTTGCTCAGCGCGAAGAACGAACGCTCCATCAGCACCATCAATTGCCGTAAACGCAGCTTCGGTTTCGGCGCGGGTAACTTGTCCTCTTCTGGAGTGTCGACCTCCTCCCACGACGACCAATCCGGACTAAACACCCTAGTCCTTGGACGCCGAAGTGGGCCAGGTTCGACTGGTTCCATGTCCAGTGCAACCGTTAACGGTGCGGAAGGTGTGGGCTCTGGAGTTCCAAAGTAAAATGACAGGTTGCTATCTACCGCGCTTTGTTCCGGAGCGCTCACATCTACTCCGACATCTGTCTCAATCCGAGCGGCGGCCCGTTCGGGCCGTTCTGCCGACAAGTTTTCCTTACCCCTCTTCATCACTGACCTAGCCTATGTCCACTGTGTAAAGTTTCGCTTGCAGTTCACCCAGCGCGCACGTCACAAAGCGGCCATGCAACCGGGCAATTCCCGCCTCAACAACTAAACGAAACGGGTAGATTCGTGAAACAAAATCAACCACACGCTGCCGTCGCAATAGTTGATCACCCCCATCTCGGTAAACTGCGAGCTGTCGGCAGTTTTCGACCTGATGAGCGTCAACTATTCGAAGCGCAGTTTGCTACCTGGTCGATGCGCTGCATCCATCTAAATGGCGACCGGTATCTGCTAGAATCTGAATACGCTCCCTTCAGCATTAGCGGTAGCGACGATTGGGACGAAGAAGCGGTTCAACAGCACTATGCCGCAGATCAGGGACTCTCTCATGGTTATGATGCCCAGCGGGCCGCGCAGGAAGAAGCTGCTGCCCTTGAGCAATTCGCCCTGGGTGAGAAAAAAAAGCTGGAAGGTTACCTTAAAAATCCGGTCGTTGATCTAGGCCATACGGCCTTCGGTCGCGGGAACCGCACCCACCTCTGGCAAGCCGCCGCCGTCGTCGCGAGTCGCTTCGGAGACAGCGACAGCGTAATCGCCTTTCGCTCTGCTGCGACTGATTTCGAAAAGGCAATCGCAAGCGGCGACAATTTCCACGAACGGCAACGGGAATTTCATCGTCAGCTTTTGGCCATGGCGGCCCCGGACATGGCTGGCCAATTCGATACCGTATGGCCGCATATGCAGGTGTCATTTCGCAAGGATGCTGCCTCAATTGGCATCATTCGTCGGATAGTTGACACTCTCGCCGGCAACCGCGGGGTACCTTACGGTGCCGACAACCCGGCGCAGGCGATGAGCGACTATCTGCGCTTTTGCACGGTTTAGCCAACTTATGTCGAACGTAAATCCGTTCCGGCCCCCGGAAGTAGTTCAAGCTGCTCCCTCCGAAAGCGAGTCTCAACGAGCAATTGCGGCTGTTCTGGCCTGGCTCAAACGTCCCGAGAAGCCGGTATTCCGTCTCTATGGCCCCGCCGGTACGGGCAAAACTACGCTCGCGAAGGCAATCGCCGCAAGGGTTAGCGGCGTGACCTGCTTTGCCGCCTTTTCAGGCAAAGCCGCCAGCGTGCTCCGACTCAAGGGCTGCGCCGACGCCACAACCATTCATAATCTGATTTACACGCCCGCCCCTAACAAGCAGGGCAAGCTTGAGTTTACCCTAAACGAGCAAAGCAGGCTTCTGGCTGCTACGCTCTTGATTATCGATGAAGGATCAATGGTCGACCGTCGCTTGGGCAGCGACCTGCTGTCGTTCGGCCGCCCCATCCTCGTCCTTGGTGACCCTGCGCAGCTCCCGCCCGTCGACGGTCGCGGCTTCTTCTCAGGAAACCCAGACTTCCTGCTCACCGACATACACCGGCAAGAGGAAAATAGCCCCATCATCAAACTCGCCACTAAGGTCCGCGAGGGAAAATCGCTGGCGATCGGCGAATTCGGAACCTCTTTCGTCAAAAAGAAGCTCGATGTAGATACCGATACATTTCTCCGGGCGGATCAGGTCCTGGTCGGGACCAACGAAACCAAGCACCGGATCAACCTCCGCATGCGGGAGCTGCGCGGCCTTCCTCCCGGCCAGCCGCAACCGAATGACAAGCTCGTTTGCCTCAAGAACAATGCAAGCAAGGGCATCTTCAACGGCGAAATCTACTTCGTCACCGAACTCTTTGATCCTTCCGATAACATCATCCGCATGAAAGTTCGTTCGGAAACAGGCGAGCGATCCGATATCACAGTCAACGTCCGACGCGAATACTTTGAGCAGGACGTTCCGAAGCTTCCAGAGAAGGTTCTCAAGCACCTCGATCAGTTTGCGTTTGCGTATGCCCTCACTGTTCACAAGGCCCAAGGGTCCGAATGGCCATCGGTCGTACTTTACGACGAATCGAAAACCTTTGGCGAACACGGCATGAATTGGCTTTACACCGGCATCACGCGGGCTTCGGAAAGCGTCAAAATCTATGTCTGACGGTCTGCTCAAAATTCCGGATCGGATCGAGATCGAGGGAAACGTTCGGATCGACCCCTCCTCAGGCGTGGCCCGTCTGGCACCGGCGCCGGGTGTGGTTGTCACGAGCGTCCCTCCGGATGCATTCGTCGCGCGAGGCGACGTCGTGATGTCCATACACGGGAGCCGTTATTCCTTCGCCCAAAAGCTCTTCATCCGCGCGCTCCTCAAAAAAAGCGCAGTTAGGGAGTTTGAGGCGGCGCACACGCGACTGAAGCAGCGGCTTAAATTCGCAGATCGCCAATTAGACGAGATCGCGCTCAAGCGCGCCGTCATCGACCCTCTTCCGATCCTTGCGCGCGCAGACGGCTTCGTCATCGCACCGTTGCCCGTCGGGCTATCATTCCGAAAGTCGGAAAGCCTCTTTCATCTCTCCAGCGAGCAATTTATCGAAGCCTCCGTCGAACAAAATACCGCCGATTTTTTACGACCCCACAAGCTCGCAGAGATCTCCCGTTTTGGGTCTGGCGATTTCGCTCGATTTGTCGGGAAAAGCACGCCCGACGCGGCAGGCAAGTGCCGATGCACGTTTCGGTTTGATAAACCAGCTCATCGAGGCGATCCGATCACACTTTGTCTCGAGTTTGCCGTATGGGAGAGGCTCAGTCCGACTTTCACTTCTGACGATTGGCACTTTTCCAGCGTGCCGAGAGGATCGGACATATATCGACTCGGCCTAAGAAAACGTCCGGCGCCCATTGTTCAATCCGTTGTTGTTCCAAGTCCAAAACCCGTCAATCCCTTTGCCGCTGGTGCCGATAGCCGTCCGCCTAGAATACCAGCTGCCTACGGGTCTGCCGAAGCCAGCACAATCCCAAAGGAGAGCCATCGGCATACTGTTGAACTCTCCTCCGCCGACTGGCGGTCCCTTAGAATTTCAACAACACTTGCAGAGCAACACAATTTCATTCCTGCCTGGGAAACGGGAGGCACGCTCCGTGATCAAACGGGCAACGACTTTGTCGTTACTGCGCCCCGGTCCGGTTTTTTCAAGTCGGCGCCGATGCGCAGTCTTCAGCAGTCGCTCACGAGCACTGAAGTTATAGGTCACATTTACCCGAATGACGGTGGCGAGCAGCCTATTGAAGTCCGGTCGGGTTGTGCAGGCCTGCTCACGAACGTCACAAACGACGCACCGGTCCAGCTCGGTGATCGACTTGCCTTCATCAAACCGGCACCGCAGGTTCTGCAAGTTGCGTCAATCAGTGCAGCCTCTACGTCGCTGCGACTTCGCGTATGCCAGTTAGCCTCCGCCGGCGATGTTCTCTTTAGTCGCTCGCAGATACGCCTCATCGCCTCCCGTGATGGCATTCCATCGGTTGACGTGCCTTTTCTAACGGGCTTGGGGAACTTCAAACAAGGGCATGCCTTCAGCGTATTCCTCGACGAACCTGACGCCTCTCGATGGTCGCTCGCCCTACCGAAAGATTGCGTCATGACCCAAGTCAAATCACACGAGATCCTCGTCCATCACGGCCCAGGAAAATTGACACCAGTCGCTATCGAGGTCGGAATCGATGGTGAGTTTGTCGAAATACAGCACGGTCTCTCCAAGAACTCCCATGTCGTCCGGGATCTCGAAACGCTTTGCCGGATCGACAGCCGGCTGCGTGCTCTCATGACAGGCTTTTGGTGGGGTTGATCGCAAGATCTGCCCCGCGCGCCTGCATCTCTGCTCTCCAGGGAGATTATATCAGCATACGGTGCATCCTGCGCTGTGGCAATCGCCGCTCTGATTGCGCCGACTGCTTTCAATTGGTTCGCCGCCAACGAAGGCCGTTCAATCATTCATGGCGTCGTCCCGCGTGGGACGCGCTTTTGGCAAAAACGCTAGTGACCAATAGCGGTTCAGCAATCGCGGCGAGGAGCCAATGGTGGCCTTAGGATCATCGCTGTTGGCACTTGAGGATTACGCCAAAGACACAAATCAGGCTTCCAAGGTCGCCGATTTTCGTCTTGCTAGGCGCACGTCTTCACCAACGTCGGTCAAGACAACTCATCACGTTTTAAAGCTCACGACCGGCAATGCGCTGGACCAATCTGAGCTAGCATTTACAGTCAGCGGGGCTGCTAAATCGGCGACCCCGCTCGCTGCCTTCCGCGATGGAAAGCCAAGCACTCGCAATTAGGACTTTAGAACCACCGAGCTCGGAGGTTCTAAATGCCGGCGTCAAAACGCTCTACTCCCTCAAGAATCAGCGCCGAGCAGGTGTTACCTTTCTTTGACTGTCTGCCTACGTAATTGTGTATAATTTTTTTTGCACTTACGATTACATCGGCCGGTTCTAGTCGGCCTCTTTCGCGGCGCGACGGTAAACTTCATTGACGGCTGCACGAATCTTTCTCGCACGCTGATGTGCTTGGAGAATCAAATGCACGCTTCATATGATGCGCCGGCTCTGCCCCGCATCCCCCTTGTCCCACAGTCGCTCCTTAAGGCGCATGGCGTCGACTGCATCATCGACACACGCTTTCGTGCCGCCGCCCGCCTGCTTCAGCGCCTTTGGCTCAATGATAACAACATCGCCACCGGCAACCATGTCCGATCGGACGCAAAGGGTCAGGTCCTGATCCCACTTGAATCCCTCCTGTCACGCGAAGCCGCAAATGCCGGCCGCAATTTTCTGTCACCGGCCATTCATACGTTCGTCCGGCACGAGCTGATCATGCGGGAGGAAGGTGCCTGCTACGACGAGGAACGACTCTTCGGTAACGCCCTTAGCTCAATGCCGCTTGTTTTCAACGTGTTTGCACCGCTAGCGATGGATCTCCAACTCGCCTCCCCCGTTTTCCGACAACTCCTGCCTGACTTTGTCAGTGACGTCGTATCTATTCGCTTCGAGACGTCCCCAGCTCGACGAGTAGAACAGTATCTCAATGACGGCACAGCCTTCGACCTGGCGGTCGAAATCACCACCACTGACGGTGAGCAGGGCACTGTCTTCATCGAAGTCAAATACAGTGAAGCGATGGAGGGTCCTGCTGCTCGCTGGCGGGAACGATACGACTTGGCCTCGCGTGAGGTCGAACTCTACTCTGAACCGGACAGCGCCATGCTGCGCTCCCTCGCACTGGAGCAGCTCTGGCGAGAACACATGCTGGCCCAGCTTGCTGTCAAGCAAGGCGTCACATCTCGAGCCATGTTCGTCGCGATCGGCCCGCGCCTCAACCGCCGTGTCCAAGCTGCGTTCCGCTGCTACGCCAATGAGCTCAAACCTGATGATCACCTGCCCGAGGATCGCGTTCGCTTCCGGGCCATTACACTCGAAACGGTCATCGACGCGATTCGTCAAGCCGGCGTGGTCGATCTCTCACGACAGCTCTACGCCAGGTACTGCGATTTCGAGCGCATCTTCCATCTGGCTATGGCCGAGTACGCGAGTGCCTCGGACACCAAAGCCGAAGAGCATACACAGCACCCGCCATCGCGCACTAAGCGCTCTCGATCTCTCAAGCGCGAGCAGAGACTGGCCGCGACGACGATGCATCCACGATAACGATGGGTATGTGAACACTAGCGCGCCCGGTCTATCTGGGACCGGGCGCGCCTTCATTGGGCGCGAGCTCAATCAAGTTTGAACGCGCAGAACCTTGGATCACTACGCAGGCTCACTTCAAACGCTCCACCCCTAGCTCAAGAATGAACCCCAAGCAGCTGCCGAACAGCTGGCGGCTGCACTACTATTATTACCCCTTCCGTCTACCAGACGGCATCCACTACCACTACCTACTCTTCCTCTACCACTACCTCCCTTCCACTACCTCCCTTCCACTACCTCCCTAACTCTCTGACCGTTCGGGCTCCTCTTCGCGGGTACTTCCCGCCGCGTCGGCACCTTCATCGCAACATGTCCGCTGTATCCCCGAATTCATCCCGAGCATCGGGAGATCGCCGAATGAAAGCCGCCGAACTACTCACCACCGCAATCCTGGACCAACTGCTAATCAACGGCCTCTCAAACGAGGTTGACCATCCGCCAGTGGTCAAGCTCTTCACCCCGGATGCCAATGCCACCTGCTCATCAGCGAAGTCGATCCCGACGACCCCGACCGACTGTTCGGCCTCTGCGACCTCGGCCTCGGCTCTCCGGAACTCGGCTACGTCTCGTTGGCCGAACTCAAGGCCGTCCGAGGACCTCTTGGGCTTCCCATAGAACGCGATCTCCACTTCGTCCCTGACAAGCCATTGTCCAGCTACGCCGAAGAAGCCCGCGCTAAGGGCCGCATCATTACCTGAGCTATGAGCTTGGGGTAATCGGTGGGAAACCCCAACTCGCGTTCGTCAGTCTCAAAAACGCGGGGCAGCGGAGACGACCCGGCCACCGGTTACAACCAGAGCACATCGCCAACCGCTCCATCGAAGTTGCGGACGACTGGCAAAGTGTTCCGAGCGCCCGCTGCATCTCAGACACGCGGCGATACACCGCATTCGTCCTATCGACACAACGAGCCCGAATAACCATGGAACCGCACGATTTCATCGAACCACGAGCCTGGAATGGCAAGGCGCTCTCTGGCGACTGGTCAGTCACACTCAAGCTGGATGGCGTCCGAGCTATCTGGCGAGACCAACATGGCTGGGTCAGCCGGTCCAAAAAGCCGCTATACAATATTCCGCCCTGGCAGCCGGGTATCGCCCGCGACTGCGAGCTCTTCGTCGGCTCCTTCCGCGACACGATCAGAGCGACCCGCACCAAGTTCCCGAACGACGACACGCCTCCAATTCAGCTTAGCCACCTCTATGGCCTCGACCTGCTCGATCCGCGGCTTCGCTGCGGCACCCTCACGGACCCCAGCGCCGCTGATATTCTCGCTGCGCTACAAGAGGCCAACGACGCTGGCTTCGAAGGCTTAGTCCTTCGTCAGTCCGACATCTGGATAAAGGTCAAACCGGAGGAGACGCACGACGTAGTCATCACTGGCTTTGGCGAGGGCAACGGCCGCCACGGCGGCCGACTAGGCTTCATCACCACGCCGCGAGGAACTGTCGGCGCCGGCTTCTCAGATGCCGAACGTCAATCATTTTGGGCGGAAGCCGAGGCTGGCAAGCTGATCGGCCAAGTGGCCGAAGTAAGTTGTATGGAATTCACCTCAAACGGAAAGTTCCGCCATCCCTCCTTCGTGCGCATGCGCCCTGACAAGCTTGTTCTCCAAGAGGCTATCGGCCAATTGCAGCGGAATAAAATGCAAGCATGGGCTATGCGAGCGGCGCGGACTTTAGGGAGACGAGCTTGAGCGAAGAGATTGTAACGATGTACGAACTTCTCGAAGCTTTGGAAGAAACGATCAAATCTGCGGAACCGAGCAAACGAAAAGCCCGGGCAGATACATTTGATGCTTACTCGAAGGATTGCCCCGACGACTTTTTCTGGGCAATCAGCGCTCAATCCCCAACGCTGTTGAGCCAAGTGATGACAACTATTGATATTTACTCGAATTCTGAGGCGGACTCAAAAGGTCATGCTGCCAATCGATTACTGAACCGTAAGGCGGCAGGGAGTGCCTAGCACCACCTCGCACGTAGTTTTGCGCAATTCGGGTGGAAACGGTGCGAATTGACCACACCTGGCACTTCGCGGCTTGTTCCAAAAGGAGCCAGTCCGGTGGGCGCGGCGGATACTTTCGCGACCGATGAGAGCTGATAACTCTCATCATGCACGTGCCGCACCCTAGGGTCTTCGCTTGCCAAGCAACACCATAGGAGAGTTGGGTTGACCAGAGCGTACGCGATCGGAGACGTTCATGGTTGCCTGGATCAACTCCAGCAGCTCATCGGTTTCTGTGAGGAAGACGCCGGCCCTGACAAATCGACTTTCATCTTTCTTGGCGACTACATCGATCGAGGCCCTGATAGCCGCGGCGTCATTGACCTGCTAATGGACCTCCAGAAGTGGTCGCCAGACGAAGTGATTTGCCTAAAGGGTAATCACGAGGATCTACTGCTCGCCTCACTTGAGGGCGAGGATGCCGAGCAGCACTGGATAGCGAACGGCGCGGATGCGACGCTTCGTAGTTACAGAGCATTTCGTGCCGCGGACCTTCCGACATCGCACATCGATTGGATCCGCTCGCTTTCCCTCTCTCACGACGACGGCCAACGCTTCTTCGTGCACGCCGGCGTACATCCGGATCGCCCCCTCGATCAGCAACGCTCACGCGACCTTCTTGGGATCAGAGAGCCATTCCTCTCTAGCTGCAAGGACTTTGGGCGGTTTATCGTGCACGGCCACACTCCGGTGAAGAGCGGTAGGCCCGACCTTCATCCGAACAGGCTCAACCTCGACACAGGAGCCGTTTATGGACGACCGCTTAGCGCGGCAGTCTTTGACCGATATCAGCTTGCTCCTCTCAAATTCATCCAGGCGTAGTAGGTTGAGTAGTAATTGCGCAGAGGCCTCATGAATTATGCACTTGGCGATATGGTCTATTTCTGGACCGGCAGAGGCTCCCACGGTTACGGCATCATCCAACGCATCACCGAGGACCGCATCTTCATCGACCCCGAGCCCGACGCCACCAAGGGCTCTGACTACCGCATTATGGCCGATGGGCACGTCTGCTGGTCCCCACGCAACCACGGCATCTCGATCGACCAGATCGACACTCCGCCACGCATTTGGTACACGAACTTCTAAGAGAGAAGCTTTGGCATAGATGAACAATTGATCGCCGAAATCTGCGAACTTGCGGTCACTCGCTTGGCGGCCGACCTTCCCGTGACGCCCTTTGACGCAGCTCTTTCGAGGGTCAGGCGACCAATCCTGACACTTAGCAAAAGACGTTCGGCTGGAGTCTGTTGCTATCCCGCAAAAAATAAAAGGCCGCAGCCGGGGGGATGTGACTGGGGCCGAAGGTCTAAAGGCGCCGACCGGCTAAGACGGCGCGGCCAAATAATACAGTGAGTCGCCTTTGGTTCCTCGCTGCTCGACCTCCCGATCGTCCGTGATTTGCATCGAGCAAAGCACCGATCAAACGATACGATCGGAAGATACAATCGTGAGCCCAAGGAGCGGGTGCGCGCCGCCCGGCGACTTGCTACAATGGGGGCTGCCCTGACATGTCATGGCAGAACGCGAAACTTTTCCGGCCTTGGCACGCATGTGACACTCGTGCCGGGGCCGTTTTCTTGAGCTCGTCGGTCGCGACCAGCGATGAAACCACAGCGCCCGGCGGGGGCCGTCGTTGGCATTCGCGCCCTTCGGCGGCCCCACTCAGGTTCGCGTTAGCCCATCGAGAATACGTCCTATCTGCTGCTGAAACCGGTCGTGAGCCTCGCTGGTCGTCATCAGGGAACTCTGTACCTCGTAGGCGGTCGCCGTGCCTTCCGGGTTATTTGATTCAAACCACGCCAGTGCCGCCTCTGGGTTAGCGAAGACCTTAACATGGTCGTGGTCTCCGACCTGCCTGCTGGTGTCGATGTAAACCCAGACCTTCATCGCGTTCCCGTAGAGAGTCTGCCTTATCCTTATCCCGGCGGCGGTTTCCCGTTCCAGCGTTGTTGGTGTTCGCAGGGTTGATCGGGCGGTCGCCCTGTCGATGACCGCACCCGACACAGACGTAGAAGGGGATGCGCCGAGGAGGCCAGCACGTCCAGCGCTCATTGGCCGCCATGGGCCACCTAGAGCACCTGGGACAGGCTAACAGTGCGTCCTCAGCCTTCACGCCGCGCGTCCTCCCGAGACAGAACGGCAAATTGTGGGCGAGGTTCCGAAAGCGAGGAACTGCTCAAGCTCCTCCGAGTGAGTAGATTGAGCCGAAGCCGGTCCGCCCGAGGATTCCGCGGTGCCGCGTAGGGATTCCCATGGTCGCTAGGAGACAAATGGGGTTTTCAGCGCTGTATTCGGTACAGCGGAGAATGCGCCATGACCCATTACTACTTCGACCTCCGTGACAAAGATGGCTTCACGATCGACGACGAAGGTTTCGAGGTATCCGATTTAGAAGCGGTCCAACGGGAAGCGGTGCTTTCTCTTCCCGATCACAGCCGCGATGCTGCTGAGAAGGCGATCGGCTGTCTGACCGAGATGGCCGTAGCAGTTCGGGATGATGCCGGCCCAGTTATGGAGGTGAGCTTCAACTTTCAGCTTCTTAGACGGAATAGACCGATGGCTGGCTGCTTGCGCTCCGGCGGTTTCGGCGTCGAATCCGCGCTTCCGATCGTGAAGGCCAGCTGACCGGAAGATACCGACGCGACCTCGGTTGGCGAACCGCTACGGTAGCCAGGGTCGTCCGGCATTTGGAACCTCTTCCCGATAGGAGCCACTGGGCAGGCAGTGGTGGGGTCGCCAGAACTTCAGCTGGCGGATCGGCCCTTTGACCGCTTGCGGCACGACGGGATGGTCGGCGGCCGCGGCGGCTCGCGTTCGCGCTCGGGCGGGGTCGATTTCGATCGATGGACTCCTTAACTGGCGGCGAGATCGACGGAGGTCCGAACGGCGGGTTCGCGGCTCAACGGATGGAGTTCCGCCGTCCTCTGCGATTGCACAAAGAGGATCTCGACATGGGCGAGAACGTCTCCGACCTGTTCCGCCTCGATAAGCTGGCCGAGACGTTCGCGGAGGAATGGTTTTAGGATTCGCCCCGTCTCGCCCCCGTCCGCTTGCATGAGATCGACGAGATTCTGTTCGAGCGACGAAAGTTCGGCACCCGTCGTCGCCGGATCGAAGATACGGAGCAGCGACCGTTCGACGGCCGTCCAATCACCCCGGGAGACGTGCGTCAGAACGTTGTTCACGTGAGGATGCGCGCGAAAGGCAGCGACCAATCGGAACACCAACTCATGGACGAAAAGGCTTGTAGGCGTGGACTGCGGTTTGTGTCGAAAAGCAATGGTCGTCGCCGTGTCTCCATCTCCGTACCGCCGTGGCCGTGCTCAGCTTCCAGGTCGTCTGGGAGGCAACGGTATCAGGGGAGCGGCGTGGGCTCGTTGCGCCAACTCAAAGATCGGTTCATCGGATTCCAGTGTGAATCCGATCATCCGCGCCAGGATCTCAATTGCCGAGGTAGTTCTGGCGACGCGGCAGGAGTTGCGACGCCTAATGAACCGGTGCGAATCCGATGGATGCCGACACCTCGGGCGCGATCATTGAGGGCGTCCAGGGCGGATCGAACGTCATCGTCACGTCGACCGATCGCACGCCCGGAACCTGCATGGCTGCATTCGCGACGCCGTCCTTGAGGAAGCTCGCCGCCGGGCAGCCCTTCGTCGTCGCCGTCATCACGATCCAAGCGTCGCCATCCGTGACGGCAATGCCATAGACGAAGCCGAGATCGACGATGTTGTGACCAAGCTCCGGATCGATGACGATCCTTAGGGATTCCCTGATCCTGGCGGGCAGATCGTCGTTCATGCCGGCGCCCTCACCGTCAGCTCGTAGGTCACCCCGTCGGGCGTGAAGCCGCCGAGCCAGCGGAAGCCCCGCTTCTCGAGCTGCGGAAACAAGAAGACTGGCTCACGTCGCAGCAGCGCTGACAAGGTCTCGCCGGGCTGCAGCTTGTCGGCGGCAGCGAGGATCCGGACCATCGGCTCCGGAGGATCAAGGTCGCGGTTGTCGAGCTGGACGGTGGGCTCGGGCCAGGCGTCGAAGCTCGAACCGAGCGCGGGCATTGATGCCGGGTCATTCCTCGCTTCGTCCGGCGTAAACAGTACCTCCCATTCGCCATCGTCCAGCGGCCGTTCGGAGTGGGCGAAGCCTTTTTCAGCCATGACGGCGAAGAGAGGGACCGGCTTGAAGGTCGCGTAAAGACGCAGCCCCTGCCCCGACTCGAGGTTTCCGAGCGCGGCCATGATGACCGAGAACGGCTCGCCTCCGGAGCGGAGGATCGGGCGGACGTCCACATCGACATAGTTGGTCATGATCTTCCTCTCTCAGTTCCTGGCGAACAACAGGTGGGGCGCGGCGGCGCCGCCGGGGAGACGCAGCGAGCTTGCGACGTCGGCAAGCCGTCGGATCCGGACCACTTCGTGGACGATGCCGGCAACGCCGACGGTCATCACCGCCACGGCGATCCGGAACGCCATGGGCTCGCCGATCAGCAGCGTCGCGGTTCCGCCCCAGACGGCCACGTAGTAGATCACGAACCACTTCGTCGCCCTGTTCTCCGCGACGAGGTCCTGTACGCGCGGCGTCGGCGCACGGCCCATGACCGGCCCGTAGGTTTCTAGCCAAGTCAGGAAAGCCACGATCTTGTAGAGCTTCGCGAGCACCAGGCCGGACAGCCAGCCGAAGACCGCGAGAAACGCGAAGGCGCCGAGATGCTCGAAGAAGCTATCGATGGATACCAGCGCGAGCCCGAGTAGCGCCGTGCCCGCCAGGCTTGCGAACGACAGCGTCGCCATCCGCATGTTGAGCTCGAGCTGACGCCTCTTCCGGTCTCGGAAGATGCCGGCGATGTCCCGCCCGTATAGAACGGCGCACGCCAGGCCCAGAAGAGCGGCGATCGACAACACGAACGTAAACCCGGAGGCGAACCCGATCGCGATGCTGCCGCCCACCACCGTGACGCCGATGGCGAGCGCGCCGGCCGCCAAAGTCGCGCGGCTCCGGCGATCGTCCACGTCCGGAGCCAACGTGAACATGGACAGGAGCCGGTAGCTGACGCCCATGGCGGTCAAGGTCAGCCAGCCGCCGAGACCCGCGATGGCATGCAGCGGAATGCCGCCCGCCAAGGCAGCCAATCCAGCCGATCCCGTCCATCCCGCAAGCGCGAACGCGAAGGTGGCGCCGAAAGCGGCGGTCGCGCTAAGCGAGGCCAAGCCGGCGAGAACGAACCGAGCCGGGCCGGTCGGCCGTAGCCTGGCGGTCAGGCCGAGATCGACGACGACCAGAGCGAAGCCGGCGACGAGCAGGACCGCCCCGAGCGGAAGCAGCCAGAGCGCGGGCGGCAGGCGACCCGCCAAGGACAGGAAGCCCCCGAGCAAGGAGATGAGACCAGCGCTCAAGAGAACCAAGGCAGGCAAAGCCCAGCTTTCTCGGAACAGGGGTTTGGCGACCAGTACAGGAACGAACTGGAACAGTGCGCCACACATCGCAAGGCTCAGCCATCCGATGCAGACCGCGTGCACCAGAACCAGCGTGTCCGGCGCGGCGAGGCCGACCGCAGGATAACCGACGCCCGCGACCATCAGAAGCAAGGCGACGAATAGCCAGGCGAGCGCAACCGCGAAGTAGGTCATCGTCCATTTCGAAAGAGTCCCACCGATCATCATCGGTTCCTTCAGGGTTTGCGCGCTCTGGAGAGCAGCGGTCCGTAGATAGACGCGAAGCCGACGAAGGCGAGCGTCCAGGCCACGCCGGCGGCCGGCAGCAGGACGTCGGCATGCGAAGGCTCGAGCGAGGCGCAGACGCGCGCGAGCGCCGCCGTCACCACCGCGAAGTAGAGCATTTGGGTCGCGGGCGAGGCCGCCAGCGTCCGGCCGGTGTGTCCGAGCGTGGCGCGCGTCATCACCGCGATGGTCATCGTCCCGATCGCCCCCCCGGTCCAGGCGTGTACGCCGGCACTGGGCGCCACCAGATCGAGCGCCGACAGCGCGATGAGGAAATACCCGGCCGGAAGGAAGGCGTAGGCGACGTGCAGGATCAGGACGAGCCGGTCCGGAAACGTCCTCTCTCCCGCCCATCGCGAAAGACGGATCAGGTGCAGCGCGCCGGCAAGACCGAGCAGGACGGCAGCGACGCGCCCCGTCGGCTCCGCAACCCAGACGACCAGCGCGACGACGCCGACGACCATCGCTACGGCGTCGAATCGACCGAAGGGACTGGGCATCCGCCCCGGCAACTGGCGCGCAAGCCAGTTGCGCGTGAAGCTTGGCACGATCCGGCCTCCGATGACGCCGACAAGCGTCACGACGAGGGCGATACCGGCTCGCGTCGAATACTCCGCGAGCCCGTTGAAATGGGCCTCGATGTGAAAGGCCAGGTTCGCGACCGCCAGCAGGCTGACGATGCCGACGACCTTCAGATTGCCCCACTTCCGACCCGCCACGATCTCGCGCGCGGCCGCAGCGGCGAGCAGCAGCAGGAACAGGCCGTCCAGCGTCAAGGCGGCGCCCCAGCCGATCACGCCCGAGAAGTTCACGGCGAAGCGTCCGACGAGCCATGTCGAAAACAAGACCGCAAGCGGCACCCCCTGAAAAGGCAAGCGCCCGGTCCAGTTCGGCACCGCCGTCAGCAGGAACCCGGCGATCACCGCCACGACGTAGCCGAATAACATCTCGTGGACGTGCCAGTCGCGCGGAGCGAAGGCGATCGGAAGCGAGATCTCGCCCGCGAACACGGCAAGCCACAACGGGATCATGACGCCCGCCTGGATCGCCCCGAACAGAAAGAACGGTCGGAACCCGTAGGAGAATAGCGCGGGCCCCCGATAGGCGCGCAACTTGGTCATGGTCGCCATGGCGTCGTCATCCGATTTTCACCCGCAACTCTGGACCAGACGGTCGCTGACATCTTTGTCAGGCCGCAAAGACGACCGAGGTTCCCGGCGCGATAAGGTTTGCATCAAACAACATCGGAGTACGATAGATGAGGGTCTTCGAGAGATTGCGAGAACGCGCGCACGTCATGCCTTCGACGCCGGAACTTCCCGAAAACTTGATCGCCGACATCGCGAACGCTGTACCGACGGAGAGCCACCCGCAGCGAGAACGACGGGCTGATTGCCGCACTGCCGACATGGATCCGCGACCCTGACAATTCTCCTTCTCGGCACGCCAGCAGACGGTCGGAAGCAGACTGCGGGATACCCAGGCGCGCGTACTCGATATCTCGAACGAACAGGTCGAAGAGCGCGTTGCGCATGCGCTGCTGCGGCTCGCCAAACAAGGCGGCCGCAAGGTGGAAGCCGGAATCGAGATCGATTTCCCGATCAGCCGCCAGGATGTCGCCGAGATGACGGGGACAACCCTGCATACGGCGAGCCGCATCCTCAGCGCATAGGAAAGCCAAGGGCTCGTCGAAGGCGGCCGCCAGCGCATCGTGTTGCGTGATCCTCACAGGCTTCACATCCTGGCCGAAAGCCAGGAAGAGTGAAGAGGACAGGCCGCGCGCCCCGAACCATGAGTTCGCATCACGGTGCCGCCGCCCGCATCCGTCTGCCAGGCGACCGGCAGGCCAGCCGTCGCCGTGCGGGTCGCTGGATGCTGCCGTCCGGCCGACCAAGAAGAAGCCAGAAGCCCACGCGACCGAACGGCCGTTGCGGGGCGCCCATCCGCAGCGAGGCCGTCATGCTGGCTTCCGGTGATTCGTCAGGACAGTCTTCGACGAAGATCGAGGCGCCTATTTCTTCTTGCCGTCGGCATCGAACTGCTTGAGATAGGCGATCAAATCGTTGGTCTTTTGCTCGTCCTTCAGTCCGGCGTAGATCATCTTGGTGCCCGGAATTTTCGCCTTCGGATCCTTGATGTACTCGCGGAACGTCGCTTCGTCCCATGTGATGCCGGAATCCTTGTTCGCCGCCGAGTAGGAGTAGCCCGGCACGCTGCCGGCCTTGCGGCCAATCAAACCGTTGAGGACTGGTCCGACGCCGTTCTTGGCGGTTTCGCCGATCTGATGGCAGGCTTTGCAAACGCCGAAGACCTTTTCGCCCGAAGCGGCATCCTGCGCGTTGGCCTGGCCAAGTCCAGCCGCCACGAACAAGGTGGCAACAACGATTCGTTTCATTCGGTTCTCCTGTTGCAGTTGAAAGGGTCGGGTTCAAGCGGCGAGATCCAAGACGGTTCCGGCGGAATCGATCAGATGCACGCGTTCGATGTCGGCAACGGGCATCAACGCCCGAATCCGTTCTTGATCCATCATGCTGAAGGCCGTCGACAGCGCGTCCGCCGCGGTGGCGGTCGCGCCGACCGCCGTGACGCTGCGGTAGAGGTGTCCGCAGACGCCGCTTGCGGGCTCGAACAGATGGTTGAAGCGGCCCTGCGGATCGAACCGGAATCCATACCCGCCGGACGTCGAGACCGCGCGATCGACGACCGGCAGAACGGTCGGGATCCGGTCGGGGCGCTCCGGATCGGCGATGCCGACCTCCCATGGGCGGCTGTCCGGTCGCGACCCGATGGCCCGCGCCTCACCCATGTCGACAATGCTGTGGTCCATGCCGTGGGCGCGGAGCAGGTCGACGACCTTGTCGGTCACGTAGCCCTGCGCGATTCCGTTCAAAGTCACGGCCATGCCACGCGGCATCGCGATCCGGTCGCGACGAACTGCCAGCCGCCCATATCCGACACGCGCGAGCGCTGCCTGGATCGCGGCCGCCGGTGGGCCCGCTGAATCGGCGCCCTCACGGGAAAAGTGGTCGGCATAGGCCTTCCACAACGGCTGGACCGTCACATCGAACAATCCGCCGGTAAGCTCGGAATAGTGCTGCGATATCGACAGCAGTTCGACCATTTCGGCGGCAGGGTCGACCAGAATTCCGGTCCGATTCAGTTCGACCAAGGCGGAGTCGTCCAGATACAGGCTGAACAGCCGCTCAAGCCGGCGCGCCTCCGCGCAGGCCGACGAAATCAAGCGCTCCGTCGCGCTGCGATCATGATGGCGGATGTCGATGGTCGCGACCGCGCCCAGCATCCTGCCACGCCAGACGACCACGTCCGCATCCGAGGCCGCCGCGCGACCGAGAGAAGCGAGGCTCATGCCCGCCGCAGCGGCGCTGATGCTGATGAAACGTCGACGCGAAACAATTTGCATGATCGTGTCCTTCAGTCGGTCGGCCCGCGCCCGGTGGTGACGTCTTCCGCGCCGCTTCTCTCGCCGCCCGACCCCAGCACGTACTCGCGCGGCACCTCCGCGAACGAAACGATGCGGCCGCCGTTCTCGGCGACGAACTTCTCCGCGGCGGCTCTCTCCGAGAACGGCACGGCCTCTTCTCCGCCCATGCCGCCCTTGGCGCGGCTACCGAGCACGAAGAGCGCCTTGCGCGCCTCGACCCAGTTGTCCGCGCCCGGCTTCTCCCAGCTCGGCGCCTTGCCCATGTCGGATACGTAGATCGCCTGGATATCCTTGGGCTCCTCCGGAAGCACGGTGAAGGCGATGGCATCCCGTACGGAGGAGAACCACACCGGCTCGATCAAGCTCGCCACGAAAATGTGCCCCTTCGGACCGGGGTGCTCCAGCACGTTCATGCCGCAATAGCGACCGATGACCTCGACCGTCATATTGTGGGGCGGCGGTACCTGCGCCGCCCGCTTGTCGTCGCAACCGAGGAGTACGACCGGGAGCAGGAAAGCGATCGCAAGAGCCCGTCGTTTCATAGCTCCCTCCCGGAAAAGGCAAGCGCCGCGCATCCGAGCGGCACGACCGTCCAGGCCAGCAGGGTCGCCAGCAGCACGTGAGGCGACAACGCGGTGCCCTGGGCGAGCCCTGCCATGCCGGCGAAACTGCTCACGTTTGCGAATCCGGTGAGATTGAATAGCCGGTAGACATCCGTCGGATTGAACAACAGCATCGCATCGACCGCGGGCGCGGAGATGCTGCGCCCCTGGTCCACGGCGAGGATGCCGAGCAGGGCCATGTCGTAGATCAGCACCAAGAGCAACCAAAGGCCGATGCTCACGCCGGCGGCCGTGCCGCGGTCGCGCGCCAGCGCGCTGACCAGATAGCCGATCGCGACGAACACGGCGCCCAGCATCACCGAGGAACCGACCATCGCAGCGAACGCCACGAGGCTGTCGGTGCCGATCCGGCTTCCGGTCACGCTCAGCGCCGCAGCGGCAATGCCGTATCCGAGGCAGGTCGCGAACGCGAGCACCGCCAGATGGCCGATGAACTTACCGAGCAACACCTGCCAGCGCGCGACCGGATAGCTCAGCAGCAGGAGCATGGTCCCCCGCTCCATGTCGCCGACGATGGCATCGTGGGAGATCAGAAGCGCGATCAGCGGAATCAAGAAAATGGTGAGGCTGGACAGGCTGACGATCACGACGTCCAGCGCGCGCACACCGACGGTTCCGGTCGGGGCGCTGCCGAGGAACGCCAGCGACAAAGCCAGCCCGGCGAGCAGCAGCGTGGATGCGAGCACCCACCGGTTCCGGATCGCCTGGTGGATCTCCTTTCGCGCGATGATCAACGCATTCATGGCGCCCGCTCCGCTTGCCGGAGGAAATGGGCGTAGAGTTCGTCCAGCGTCGGCGGGATCACATCCAGATCCTCCACTGCACTGCCCGACGACGTGGCCTGGTGGAGCAAGCCGATCTTCCGCTCGGGCGCTGCATCGATCTCCACGACATGGCCGTTGAGGCGCCGACAAGCCGTCCCCGCCGGCAGCCAGGACGGCAGCGAGCCGGGCTCGAGTCCGGCGACCTTCAGCCGTATCTTGGTCGGCAGCCGCGCGATGTTGCGGAGGCGCTCGATCGAGCCGTCCGCGACCTTGACGCCACGGTTCATGATGATCACCCGGCCTGCGCGCTCCTCGAGCTCCGTCAGGGCATGGGACGACAGCAGCACCGTGGCGCCCTCTGCGGCAAGCCGCTGGATCACTTCGTAGAACGTCTGGCGCAGCTCCGGATCCAGTCCCGTCGTCGGCTCGTCCAGCAGAAGCACGCGGGGGCGCCCGATCAGCGCCTGCGCGAGCCCAAGCCGCTGGCGCATGCCCTTCGAGTAGGTCCCGACACGCCGACGGGAAGCGTCGCCCAGTCCGACGGCGTCGAGAAGCTTCAGCGCGCCGGCGACGGGCTGCCGCTTCAGCCGCGCGTAGAACGCCTGGGTTTCGCGCCCCGTCAGGGCGGTGTCGAACGAGACGTTCTCCGGAAGGTAGCCGAGATGACGGCGGCCGGCGAACTGCCCCGCAGCGGGATCGTCGCCGAGCACCTCGATCGATCCGGACGTCGGTCGTATCAGGCCCAGCATCAGCTTCATGAGGGTCGTCTTGCCGGCGCCGTTGTGACCGATCAGAGCCACCAGTTCGCCCTGGCCAAGTTCGAACGTTGCGCCGCGCACGGCTTGCACCCGGCCGTACTCCTTGGTGACGTCGGCAACCCGCACCGTGCCGGTCATCGCGCGCCCTCCGCTGTGCGGCGCGGCGGCGGGGACATCAACGGGCGGCTATCGACCACTCCGCCCGGCAGCAGCGCGGGAAACTGCGCCTGCGCCCAGCGCAGCACCTGCACCGCGGGGCTGTTGATCAGCACCTTCGCCGAGGGCGCGGTCCAAAGCACCCTGTCGACGAGATCGTTCGGGCGGTACGCCGTGTCGGCTATGCCGTCGCCGTCGAGGTCGAACGCGGGATTGTCGCTCCAGTAGTTGCCGCGGCCGCCCTTGGACCAATCGAGGTCGCGCGTACCGACATATTTGACCTGGCTCCGATTGCCGACGAAGGCGTTTCCGGTGATCTCGTTGCCTTCGGAGCCCGCGGTGAAGTGAGCGCCGATGGCGCAGCGTTCGAACCAGTTGTTGCGAAACTTGTTGTGGTTGGTGTTGTAGATGAACACGCATTTTTCCGGGCCGGTCTTAACACCCTGCTCCCGCTTGACGTCCGGAATCATGCCCCGCTCGTCGTCCGGGCGCTCTTCGCCGGCATCTGCGATCGTATCCAGAAGGCCGCCGGTCACCCTGTTTCCGTCGATCTCGGCGTAGTTGGCGTAGTTGAACAGCAGCCCATGGTCTCGGTCGCGGTAGGAGATGTTGTCGCGGATGACGAGCCGGTTCGAGTACATGATGGCGTAGCCGACGTGGTTTCCGACCGAGACGTTGCCGCTGACCTCGCTGTCGTTGGTGTACATGTAGTGGATCGCGAAGCGGACCTGCTCGAAACGGTTGCCGACGAAGCGGTCCTTGCGGCTGGAAATGGTGAAGATGCCGTCGCGTCCGTAGCGAAACGTGTTTTGCTCGATTGAGACGTTCGGCGCGTTCCAGAGCGAGACGCCGTTGCCGGCCTCGCTGAGACGCCCGCCCCGCAGGCCTTCGATCACGTTGCGGACGACCCGCGAGCCCTGCGCACCGTGCACGTAGACGCCGAACAGATTCCCTACAAGACGGTTCTGCTCGATCGTCGCCCGCTCGGCCGTCTTCTCGAGGAAGATTCCCGAATTCATCGCCTGCAGATCGCGGCCCGAGCCCCGAACCGTCACGCCGCGGACGGTCACATCGGGCGCGGTTACCGTGACGACGTTGCCGGCGCCCCCGCCGTCCAGCACGGCGCCCGGGCGTCCAGCCAACACCAGAGGTCGGTCGATCCGGATCGCGCCGTGGTATTCGCCGGGAGCGAGTTCGACGACGTCGCCGGCGCGCGCGCCGTCCAATACCGCCTGCAGCGGCCGGTCGGGCGCGACCGTCAGCGTCTCCGCAGCGGCGAAGCCGGATAGGCCGGCGGCGACGAGCGCCGCCGGAATCATGCGGAACGGAAGACGCACGGTGTCTCCCCGCTCAGACCGATTTCGGCTCGACGAACATGCGGCCCTTCATCTCCATGTGCATGGCGTGACAGAACCAGGAGCAGTAGTACCAATAGACTCCCGCCTTATCGGCCGTGAAGGTCACCGACGCGGTCGCCATCGGTCCGATCTCCATGTTGACTCCGTAGTTGACGATGCAGAAGCCGTGCGTCAGGTCCTCGACCGCATCGATGTTGGTGATGAAGACGGTGACCTCGTCGCCCTGCTTGACCTGGAACTGCTCGAGTCCGAACGCCGGAGCCGTCGAAGTCATGTAGACGCGAACCTTATTGCCGTCGCGGACGAGCTTCGAATCCGCTTCGAGGTTGATCCCGTCAGCCTTGGCTTGCTTGACCGCATCCGCGAACATCGGATCGGCACGGTCCCAGATCGAGATCGGATTGATCTTGGAGCGGTGCACGATCGTCGCGTCATGGGGCTCCGCGAAGCTCGGGCCGTCGTGGACCAGCTTCATCTGGTCGCCCGAGATGTCGATCAACTGATCGTTCTCCGGCTTCAGCGGACCGACGTTGAGGAAACGGTCCTTGGAGAACTTGTTCAGCGAGATCAGCCATTTTCCGTCCGCCTCCTTGGTCTGACCCATCGAGGAATGGTTGTGGCCAGGCTGGTAGTGGACGTCGAGCTTCTGGATGATCGGATCGACCTTCTCGCCCTTGAACGCACGCTTGGCGAGCTCGATGTTCCACTTGCAGACCTGGCTGTCGAGGAACAGCGTCGTGTAGGCATTGCCCTTGCCGTCGTAGGCCGTGTGCAACGGCCCCAATCCGAGCTCGGGTTCCGCGACCACGACGTCGCGCGGCTTGATCTTGTCGTCGAACAGATCGTCGAACTTGCGGACGTCCATCACGGTCACGGTCGGCGAAAGCTTGCCCGCCGCGACGATGTGGATCCCGTCCGGCGCCGTGTTCATGCCGTGCGGATTGTTCGAGACCGGAACATAGCGCGTGTACGCCGAGCCCTTGCGGCCATCGAGCACGGGCACGCCGTTGATCTCCTTGAAGTCGCCCTTCTTGACCGCCTCCTCGATCCGCTTGATGTTGAAGATGACGACCCAGTCCTGCTCGCCCGCCGTCATCTCGGCCAAGGTGACCCCCTCCTCGGCGTTGTAGCAGGTCGAGAAGCAGTATTTGCCCTGATAGTCGGAATCGACGTTGTCGAGGTTGCCGCTGACGATGACCTGCCAGGCGACCTTCATGGTGTCGCCGTCGATCGCACTGAAGATCGAACGGTACTGCTTGGGGTCGTCGAGGACCTTGCCGTCGTTCGGCATCGGAACGCCGTCCTCGCCGTTCGCGAACACGTAGCCGGTGCGCGGGTACTTCTGCAGCCGCAAACCGTGAACCGTGTGCTGATTCGGCAGTTCGATGATCTTGTCGCACTTCATGACGTCGAGCCGCACCCGCGCCACGCGGCTGTTGGCCTTGTCGTTCATGAAGGCGTAGCGGCCGTCGTAGGTGCCGTCCGTGAACGAGATGTGCGGGTGATGCAGGTCGCCGTTCATGAACGTGCCGCCGCGATTCTTGACGAATTCTCGGGTCGCCGGCGTCATTCCCTCGGTCAGCACCTTCAGGCTTTCGTTGGTCTGTCCCCACCCGGTGGCGCTGCAGCGGTTGAAGACCGGCACGCGCATCAGTTCGCGCATCGAAGGGAGCCCGATGATGCGCATTTCGCCGGACTGGCCGCTCGAGAAGAAGACGTAGTATTCGTCGAGTTCGCCCGGCTTGACTTCGGTCTTGAGAACCGCCGGACGGGCCGGAGCGGCCTTCGGCGCCGCCGACTTGGTCTGCGCATCCGCGGTCGAAACGAAGCCGTCCTTCGTCACAAGGGCGCCGCCGGCCAGGCCGACGCCCGCGGCGGCGGCCGTGGTACCCAGCAGTGTCCGGCGGCTGACGCCTTTTTCATTTTCGTTGTCGCTCATGATTGTCTCCTCGGCTTTCGGTTTCAGGTTGCTGGTGGAGTGATGGCATCGACGGACGGCGCCCCCACGGGCTTGCCCCCGGCGGTGATGACGGTGGCCGGACCCTTGCCGCCGCGCATCGAGGGCGAAGACATGGCCATCCGCTTCTCGCGCTTCAGCCGCACCTGGATCATGTGCGGACAGCGGTGATCGTCGAAATAGAGTTCCTGACAGTGCATGCAGTAGATGCATTCGTTGACATTGATGTGTCCCTCCGGGTGAATGGCCTGGACCGGACACTCGTTGGCGCAGCGCTGGCACGGCGAGCCGCATTCGGGCCAGCGCCGCAGCCACTCGAACATGCGGACTCGCCCCGGAATCGCGAGCGCCGCGCCGAGCGGACACATGTAGCGGCAGAAGAAGCGCTCGACGAACAGGCCCGCCGCGAGCAGCGTCAGGGCATAGAGGACGAACGGCCACTCGCGCGCGAATTTCAGGATGATCGAGGTCTTGAACGGCTCGACTTCGGCGAGCTGTTCGGCGAACGCTGTCGAATAGAGCGACATTCCGAACAGGCCGAGAAAGATGATGTACTTGATCGGCCACAGCCGTTCGTGGAGACCCCACGGAACGCGGTATTGCGGGACCTTGAGCGCCTTGGCGGCGTTGTTGAGCAACTCCTGCAAGGCGCCGAACGGGCAGAGCCAGCCGCAGAAAGGGCCGCGCCCCCAGAACAGCAAGCCGGCCGCGATCGAGGCCCAGAGAATGAAGATCAGCGGAGCGGAGAGGAAATATTCCCAGCTGAAGCCCGTCAGCAACGAATTGGCGAAGGTCAGCACGTTGACGACCGAAAGCTGGGCGTTGGCGTACCAGCCCAGCCAGACGAGGATGAAGAGCAGGTAGCCTCTGCGGACCCAGACGTAGACGGCGGGCCGGCGCACCAGGAAGTTCTGAAAGAAGAAGATTAGCGTCAGCGCGCCCAGAGCCGCGACGGAGACCGCGATCTTGACCGTGTTGGCCCGCCAGATCCGCATCCACAGCGGCTCTTCGTCAGCGGCAGGCGCGGGCGTACCGGCCTCGCTCTTCTGGGAGGCCGGCACCGCCGCCGATTTGGTCGGAGCCGCTGCGGGCTGCACCGGCGTCAGCGTCTTCATGTAGCTGTCGGGCAGCGCATAGCCGAGATCGAAGGTCGTCAAGGCCTTGTCGCGGGCACCGACCACCCGCTGCACCAGAAGACGCAGCGCCCAAGGTTCGGTCGGATCGAGCGCCAGCTCCGCAGGCACGGTAAAGAGCGCGATTTCCGGAAAGTCGGGTGCGCCTTCGGCGGCCAGGCTACCCAGCCGCGTGTGATCGCGATCGCGGAAGCGGACGCTGTTGGTGTCCTGGACCACTTCGATCCGGTCGAAGATGCCGCCGCGGACGTAGGCGGCTCCCTTGAACGAGTAGCGGCCGGATCCCGCGACAACGAGCGCCTGCTGGCCGGGTTTGAGCCGTCCGGCCAGGCGCTGGTAGCCATCGTCGCCGAGAAGACTGCGGCCGATGGTCGGCACCGCGACGTCGGCGACGTAGAGGTCGATGAACGTGTCGCCGGGATCGCCTTCCTCCGGATGCGACGCCGCGGCAACGTTGCCGGTCTTCGCGAAAGCCTCGTTCACTTCGGCGACCGAGACCAACAGCCGCCGGACCGAGCCGTCGCCGACGAGGCTCTCCCAATCGCGAACCTCGCTCTTGGCGGTATCGATGGCCTTCGATACCCGTACCCCGGCGTTGGCGGCCGCGCCGTCCTGCGCACCGAGCCGACCGCCCTTGATCAGCTTCGTTGCCGAGCGGACGATGCTGTCGCCGATCACCAGCACGGTGACCGTCGCGCCGCTCACGATATCGACCTGCGGCGCCGGCGCCGACCCGCGCGCGACGCTACCCATGTCGGAGCCGATGAGCTTGTTCACGGCGTCGAGAATTCGCTTCTCCGGGATTCCGACCAGGACGATCGGCTCCTTGTGCTCGACGAGCTTCAGCCCGGTGATCACACCCTTGGAATCGATGCCGACGAGAAGCTGGATCGGCTTGCCAGAATATCCGATCGCATTGGCGAAATCGGAATTCAGATAGACGAATCCCTGAAGCTGATCGCCGCGATAGACGGGCACGACGGGAGGGTCGCCTTGCGGCGGACCGAACCGGTCAGCGCCCGAAAAGAAGTCGCTGGGCGCAACTTTAGGCAGGTAACTGGCGAGACCGCCGGCCGCATGGGCGGCATGGGCGCATAACGTCGCGCAAACCGCGAAAATGACGGCGAATGCCAATGCGGGTGCAGATCGTTTGGCGCCGAAACTCCCGGCCATAGAGCACCTCAAAGCGGAACGGCCTGCCCAAGGACGCGTATTCCATCGAATTTTGAACGTTTGATGTCCCGGGATCGCCGTTGACGCCGGATGCGAAGACTGATTGAGCCAAACCAAATTGACTTTGGTCAAGGCGACTTATGTACTCAAGAGAATATACCTACTTTGCGCTGCAACAAAGAGCCAGGGATTTGATCATGCCGTTGTTGCGAACGACCCTTCTGCGCGCCGAGCCCGCGGGTACCCTGCGCTCGCTCGACGAACTGTTCTCACTCGCCAATGCGATGGAACAAGAGGCCGCGAGCAAGTACGCGGAACTCGCCGGGGAGATGACGCGCCAGAACCGGTCAGAACTCGCCGCAGTGTTCAGCGATCTCGCGGCAGCCGAGCGCGAACACGTCGACAGCGTGCAGCGGTGGTCGCAGTCGCGGCGCGGCAAATTGCCGGACCCGGCCCTTGTCCGCTGGGAAGCGCCTGAGACGTTCGACAAGGACGCGGCGGCGGAGATCCGGACGTCAAGGCTTATGACGCCATATCGCGCGCTCGCGATGGCGGTGCGCAACGAGGAGCGCGCCTTCGCGTTCTGGTCGTACTTGGCCGCATTTGCCGACGATGTCGAGATCGAGAAGGCCGCGGAGGCGATGGCCCGCGAGGAGCTCGGACACGTGGCGACACTGCGCAAGGCACGCCGTCGGGCCTACCGGCAGGACACCGAGGCTGCACACCCGCGTGAGGCGTCAGCGGAGCGAATCCATGCGGGCGCACTAGAGCGCCGGCTGGCCGCTCAGCTTGAGCAATTGGAATCTGCGCTCGATCCGGTACAGGCCGCAAGGATTCGCGAACTTGCCGACGAAGCGCGGTTGATGTCGAGCCAAGCGGACGTCTTCGGACGGTTTCCTCGCAGCCTCGAGCAGCGAGATGCCGAGACGATCGCCGAGGCGCTGGCAGACGCCTACCTGGAAGAGGCGGAGCGCGCCGGCGATCAAGACCGCGTCGATCAGCTGCAGCGCATGGCGATGAAGGCCATCGCCAGATTGGCTTGGCTCCGGTCGCTTGCATGAAGTGCGCAGCCTCAGCCGGGCGACGCCTTTGCAACGTTCGCTATCGCGGCGTGGACCGCCTGGTGAGCTTCGGAAGCTTGTTCGGATCGAAGCTGGGCGAGCATCGCTTTTCGCTTCTGCCGGTGTCTTGCGGCTGGCGCAGGATAAGTGTCGCCTTGAAGGTCAGGCCGGGGGCCGCTGCCGCCGTGCCCGTGCATTTCGCGATCGTCCCCAAGGACTCGCCCTGAATCTCGATCTCCAGATCGTCGATGCCGAACACGGTCGCATGACCTTCGGCGTGCCGCTTCGTCAGGATGTTCGCGGCGAACCGATCGCCCGAGACTATATGTCATCAGGATCTCCTCGACTCTTTCCGCGGTCAGTCCGTCGATGCGGTTCGGTATCGCTTCCGTCGCCATTCCGGCGACTTCCGGACGGTAGTCACGCATCGCCGTCGATCGCGGGAAATCTTGACGCATCTGACGCGCGCGGTCGCGCCGAGCTGCACGCGCGGTGGCGCGGTTCTTTTGCATGTAGTCATCGTACGCACCCTCGTCCTTATCTCGCGTGCTCTTCGCGGCATCAAAGGCCTTTTGCGTCTCCAATCTCCTGCGGCTCGCCGTCACCACTTCACCCGCGAGGCGCTCCAGATCGGCAACGAGCTTGGGGTCGCGATTCCGCTTGGCATCTTCGATGTTCTTGCCGATTTCGGCGAGCTTGCGGTCGAATGCAGCCAGCTCGGCTCCGCATCCGGAGCAGGTCAGGCCAACTTCGATCGTCTTCTGGAAGTGGGCAAACATGTCCTCGAACAGCCGAGCGTCTAAGACAGCGCAGCTTTTTGCCTTGGAAGCTGTCTAGGACGCCAAACGTCGAACGACACTGCCGAAGAATCTACAGACATGATGGCCGTTGGAGTGCAGCCGCGTAGGCGGCGTCTAGTATTTTGCTTATTGCACCCTCCTTTTAGGGAATCACGCAACTGTTGCTCCGCTATATAAGGAGGTCGAGAGCACAGCGTTCGCGATGCATTAGTCCCTCTTGCCGCTCTCAAGCACTGCTCTTTCAACTTCAGTGGCCAAAACTGATAAGTGTGCCGCCAGCCGATCGAACAGTTCGCGCTTCTTCGGATCGGTCGCCAAGTCTCGGATTAGCTCGCAGTCCGCCACGTCCCTGCGTAGTTTTTCCAACTGGGTTAGCATGTCCTGCATTGCCGCCCTTCTTTCTCATTTTTCCCGATCAGACACGCAGGGCGGATGGAAAACAACAACAAAAGATAGGCGAACAAGAGAACAGCGAGCGGAGGGATGCTAACACGTCCCGTCATCAAGAGCCGCTAGACAGGACCGCAAGCGCAGCAGGTGATCAGGCCGTCGTCTGCAATGTCGAGCAACGTCTCACCGATCTTCCCGCTGCTGGTTCGGTAACTGACCACCAGGGCCTCACCGTCAACCTGCAAATCGACCAGTTCGAGCGCGGGGTTTTCGGTGAATCGCTGTCGCCAATAGGCTGCGATACCTTCCTGACCAGAGACGGCGTTGCTACTTTCGCAAGCGCAGTCGATCACAGCGTCGGGGCTGAACATTCCAACGATCTGGTCGAGCCGTTCAGCGCGGTACGCATCCAACCAATCCACCGCGACGGCCTCGGGTCACAGGCGATCATTGCCTACCTACGTGCCATTGATCAGTCTAGATAGAACCATCAACGTGAATGTTATCTGAACGCCAGTGGCGGGACAAGCCCTTGATTCGTGTCTATACGTTCATTGGAGGTACACATGGCACCAACACAACAACAAGAATGGAAGCGCCCTGGATCGCCCATTGAAAGAAGGGGCCGCGGCAAAGCAAACCCGAAGTACAAGCGCCGTTCACGCCAGCCGTGGAGCGACAAGGAAGTGAAGCAACTGCGCTCGCTTGCCAAGGCCAATACGCCTACCGGCGTGATCAGCCTCAAGATGGAGCGTCCCCCGGCGTCGATCGCGAGCAAGGCGCAGCGCGAGGGGAGCTCTCTGCGACCGACGAATCCGCCCACCCTTACCACCGGCGCAAGACTTCAAAGACAGGTTGGCGTTAATGTTGATCAGACGGTTCTTGGATGGCCTGCCCTCGGTCCGCTGTTCGAGACGCCTGCGCGAACGCACTCACAGGGCATCCCCGCTCCGCACTGGCAACCGAACTCTGCGCTGAATGCTTGCTTTGGATGGTTCTCGCACACCCAACCGATGCCGAGACAGACCTCACAGTCGGGACCAATCATTGAATTAGCCTGATCGGACGACGCCGGTAGGCATCGTTGCGAAGTTGGAAAGCAGGAGCCTGCGCCGTTCGCCGCGCCTTATCATGAAAGCAATGTGTCGAACAGAAATCGTGAGGCGTCGTTAGGCTCACCGAGTTCGCCTGTCCGTTGGAGAACGCTCCACGCAACGTCGAAGGAATGCTCAAATAGCTCGGTATCGGTCATGCAATGCTTCACCTGTTACGACGAAGATGATGTCCACTTGACGCCGCCAGTGTTAGGTTGCCGACTTCTCGCCCGTTGGACTGTTCACCCGCGCTTCATTTTCAATGCGAAGCGCCCTGCGCGGTAACTCATCGCGCTTGACCCCAGCCGGAGTGCCACGCGCTTCCTTACGCAGCCGTTCTGCCCGCGCTGCCGGACTTTCATCGAAACGATAGACGTTGGCCCGATGCTCTGGCTCCACTTCAATACTCCTGCCCAACAGGGCTCAAAACGCAACAGCAAAACTTCCGTCAGTGCTTGCGGCCTAGAATCCCCAACTCCTTGCGGACAGCGGCGGCGGAATCACCCACCTTCTCTACGGCCCTGCGCAGCATCTCACGATCGACACCCAGTGCCTTGGTCCAATACTTCACTTCGAAATCTTGGCTCATATTGATTTTGCTGCGGTCCGGTTGACTACGCTTGGTGAGACTGTCCATTGCTAAATCCTCCCGTATCATCAACGCGGACAGGAACCTCATGTTCCTGCGGAGGCGGTGGGAGGTCGCTGCTCTAAATGGGCTAGGTGATGATCGCCTGGCTGGAGAGAACCAGCCAACGCCGTTCGTCCAGAATGGTATCAAGAGAAAAGAAAGCTTCGGCACAGGACCGGGGCCAGGAGGAAACGTATCGAGAATGAACCAACCTTGTTTCAGGACTGTGTCGCTGCCTTGGAAAGTGGTATCGTGCAGCTTTCGCTGGCTCTCCGGAGACTGGGAATGTTGCGCAGAGTTCGTGAGAAGCCACGAATGAAACAGCTTGACTGATTTGTGACGTTGTTACCGTTTACTTCCGAGACAGCCCCTTGAACGAACTCGCTCACAGCAATCCCTCCCACGTGGTGTCTCGATACTCTATGTCGGTATTGAACGTTCTACCCATGTCGCTTTGAGCTTTCTTATCGTTTGGTTGCGGTAGTGGACCTACCCCGGACATTGGCCCTAGCCCAAGGGCGGCGCTCTATGCTTTGATGGGTCCGACGGACTACCGACCTCCGGAGGCCGTTTTGACCGACAATCGCGTTGAACGAAGTCTTGTAGCTATCTTTGCGGCTGATGTGGCTGGATATAGCCGGCTGACCGGCTCTGACGAGGAAGCGACACACTTCCGGCTGAGGAAGCGTCTGCGTGGGCTCGCTGATCCCAAGATCAGCGAGCATCGTGGCAAGATCGTCAAGTATACTGGCGATGGTGTGCTTGCTGAGTTCAGCAGTGTCGTAGATGCGGTGCGCTGCGCCATTGAGGTCCAGCGCGGTATGGCTGAGCAAAATGCCTTGATGCCGCAAGTCAAGCGGATCGAATTTCGCATCGGCGTCCACGTCGGTGACATCATCATCGATGAGCATGATATCTTTGGTGATGGCGTCAACATCGCAGTGCGGCTTCATGGATCGGCGTCGTCTTTGGCCGCCGGACGATGCCCAGTGCAACGGTTTGATGCGTGTTGCAGCCGAGGCATTTTACTTCGAGGTAGCCAAAGCCCGCGTTGATCGCGATCGCCTAGCGCAGGCGATGGCTGCGCCGGACCTTGAAAGCCGAGCATGCGCTTGTTCCACGCTTCGCATGCCAAGCGGTCGGCTTTCTTGCGCGCTTCGGCGGCCTGTTCTGTGGCAGCCGAACCGACGCGCCGTAGATGCTTTCTCGTGACTTGGTGGTCATTGCCTATCAAAGCCGGTCGTGACACCTAATGCAAATGCACCGATTACTGGCGTCGAACCGTATTCAGACCACACAACTTCGGGGGTGTCTTGTCCGGTCTAGACCATGCGGGTATAGACCTCCTTCCGACCCCGGTTGACATGAACCTGGATACGATAACCGTCGTACGTGATCTCATACAGCCACTACTCACCTTTCGGTGCTTTGGCCTTCAACGTGCCTAGTTGTGGCCTGAATAACTTCCAGCATGGAAATACGCCTCGACACAACTCAAACCATACAAAAAAGCCCGCCGCAGCGGGGAGACAATACGGCGGGAGAAGTTGGGGGAGGTGCTGGCGACTAATGCCCGCTTTGATAGGTAATGACCACCAAGTCACGCGAAACCATTTACGACGCGTCAGTGCGAGTTGCCGCAGAACAGGCAGCAGAACCCCGCAGGAAGGCGACCGTTTGGCCAACATGCGCCGGCTTTCATTGATCGGCGCTGCCATCGCCGGCGCTCGTGATGCACTGAACGCTGGATTTCGGGCATCGCGAAGTGTAGTGCCTCAGCTGAATACGCGCCAGACTGTCGCGCTGAAGCATAGTCAGGCGGCTACGATGACATCGGTCCGCGAACTGGAGCGCTGTATGCGGTGCGAGGTTGCTCATGGACGTTCGCGCTGCTGCGGGTCAACCGCCGTCAATGAACACTGCCACTCCGTATCACCTCCGGCCTTAGTGGCGGGCCTCCAATTCTGCCGAGACCGCTTCGGCTATGGGCCACAAGCAGACTGCAACAAGCAGCCTCTCTTCATTCGCTCATCGCTTTGCTGAGGCTCTTGGAAGTAACACCGACTTAAGCTCACGACTACAAAATCTGAAGACGGCATCAATGCGCGGGACCTTCCGCAGATCCTTATGAGCAAAGAGATAGATCGGATAAGAGTGCGCGGGCGAAGCATCCAGAATGCAGACCAGATCGTCATCTTCCGCCGCATGAACCGATGGTAGGGGAGCCAGACCCGCACCTGCCTTAACAGCCAGAACTGCGCCGGGTATGTTGCCACAACGCGCGGCGACATTTGCCGGGTTCGAATGCGCTTTCATCCACCGCGCAGCGGGTACCGATTCCAACTCGTCCGTCAGCTCGATAATCGCAAAGCGCCCAAGATCCCCGACGTGGGAGGGCCGGCCATAACGTGCGACGAAAGCGCGGCTGGCGAATACTCCCCAGGGCAGGTCGGCAATCTTCAGCCCCACTAGAGTATCGCTGCCCGCGCCGCCGCCACGGATCGCGATGTCGGCTTCCCCCTTTGCAAGGTCGGCAATTCGTTGCTCCATAACCAGCTCAACGGTAATACCAGGATGCAGCGCCTGAAACCGCTCAAGTAAGCCGGATTTGATGATGCGCTGACCGATGGTTACAAGGCTTGTCAGCCTCACGCGTCCTTGTGCTGATCCGTCGAGCGCAGCAAGCCTCCGATGCAGCGTGTACATTGCATCTTCCACTGTCGCTGCTTCCGAAAGCAACGCTTGCCCTTGCGCCGTCAGGGCATAACCGTGCGGGCTACGCTCAACTAACTGCCGTCCGATCGCCTTCTCCAGCGCGGCAATGCGGCGCTGGACTGTCGAGGAGTTGACCCCGAGCGTACGCGCGGCAGTAGCCATGCTGCCTGCACGAGCGACCGCTAAGAAATGACGAAGGTCGTTCCAGTCAAACATGCGTCCTCGCAATTCTGCGGCGGCCGTCCGCGGTTTCGCGCCTCCCCGAGCACAGAGAACGATGCTACCGCATTTATATACAATAATCTTCAGGAGGAACACGATATGCGAAGCTGGCCGATGGCGACCCGCCTTGCGGCGGCCGGAGCAACCGCGGCATTGATTGCAACGGTATACGCGCAGACAGGCCAAACAGAAGAAGCAGCTATCCGCCAGTTAATCACTGAAATGACTGACGGATTTAATCAACATGACGGCGCTGCGGCAAGCAAGATGTACCTCACGGATGCTAGACTCGTTACCGTGCGCGGCGAGGTCATGGAAGGACAAGCTGCAATTGAGAAGGGACTGACCTCGATTTTTCAGACACGAGCCCGCAACGCAACCCATCGGACAGTTGATATCCGCATCCGCTTCCTTCGCCCAGATGTTGCGTTGGCTTACGTAACCAATGAGCTGAGCGGCTTGGTCGCACCTGATGGTCAGTCGCTCCCCTCCCACCAGGAATTGAGCTTGCGCGTGGTAATCAAGGACGAAAACCGTTGGCAGGTGGCCGCCTTTCACAACACTATGGTGAGGCCCTTCGCGGCCGCCCCACGGTGACCGCGCAGGTCGCCTTGTAGCGCAACCTATGTCTGCTTCGGGTCGATTGTATTGCAATTTCGACTGATCTCGAATTCTTAGTTCAGTTGTGAGTTTCCGGCTTGACCGCCCTATTGTTTGAGCGAGTTTTCCCAAAAGTCTGGGGCAGACTGACATCGGACGCGATCTGAGCAAAAGCGCGTCATTTTCCATCCTCCTGGATGAAAGATATTCCGGCGGAAAGATTCTAAGTTGCAGCAGCGTCCGGTATCGTTAGGCAACCCAGATTACTGCGGTTGCGGACAGTGTGTACAACACGATCTCGGCGGGGCTGACGGTGCCGGCGCATGAGGAAAAACCGACGAGCCAAGAGAGCATGACTCCGAGCGCCGTGACACATGCACTCGCGAGAATTCCTGCCCAAGCTGCCACTACAGGCGTCGATGCGAGAAACACCGTTAATACCCCGGGGCTCATGTAGCCGAAGGCCCATCGCACGGCCAAGGCTACTGCGGTACTGAGAGGCCTGCGCGGATCGCGGCCCACGGCGAAGATTGTCGACTTAGCCAACGTGTGAGCCTCAGGATTTTGCATGGCGAAGGCTGCCGCAAGGCAAAGGCATTCTAGGTTCCGGAGCGGGAATGCCAACGAGGATTGTCCTCCAGGAGACCCTGACGGTTGCTCCTGTTTTCACCTTCGAAACAGGTGGCTCTAATGCGACGACGAAAGCCACGAACGGTGCGCAACAGGTGATGACACGCGCCGACGCGGCTTGCCTTTCCGTTCCGAGATTACGATCCGCGCTGGTAATGAATGGGCCGAGACACGGCACTGGAGCACGAGTTGCTGACAGAGGGGATCTCGCGCCAACTTGCGGATGCAGCCGATCGCGTGTGCCCCACCGCCCTAGCGAGGCTCATGCTTGATCGGAAAGCGCTCAAAAGGCTAACATTCTGAAATCCGAAGGATCGGGCAATTTGGTTAAAAATGATGCGCGAAAAAGCAGTAGAATGTCAAGTCAACGGCCTGATCGCGCAAACAGAGGTGATCGAATGCAACGCCTGCAATATTCATCGGTTAGGACCCATACGATTTGTCGCAACCGGAAGACTTCCAGCCAATATCTGCTTGTTGCCGGTATGATCAGTCTGATCCTGTCGCCGGCGGTGGCAGCCGACGCGAATCACGGTGCAGAACTGGCGAAGCGCTGGTGCGCGTCATGTCACGTAGTCGATAGTGGACAGAAACAGGCGAGTGCAGATGCTCCTACGTTCTCTGCGATCGCGAACAAAGCTGAGTTCAGTCCCGAAAAGCTGGCGTTCTTTCTGCTAGATCCGCATCCAAAAATGCCGAGTTTTCCGTTGAGCCGAAATGAAGCGGGCGATATCGCTGCCTACGTCGTCTCTCTTCGCAAATGACGAGCCGTCGGTGTTCTCTTGAGTAAACGACGCGCGCGCAGGGTCATCCTGAGTGCCGACGGAAGACTTCCCGACTTTGATGTCGCTCAATGTCGCAATCGGCGACCATTGCATACTCTAGCAGCAGACCCGCCCAGCGGACTCACTGTAGCTTGGCGAGCCCAACAATGGGCGAGCCGATGAGCAACTTGGCGCCCCGACCAAATGCTGAGAGAACGACGAAGAGTTTGGTCCTTCGTCGGTTTGCGATCCTTCTCCAGTCGCAAGGAGGCGATCATGTCCTTTGATGCCGACAATCTAGAATCGGCCGTGCGCAACGCCCTGTTGACGACACGCGCCCTCGCCCCTTGCCCCTTCCATCCAGATGTAACGATCCGGATCGGCGATGATGCTGCGGAGACCCACGCTCTCTATCGTGCGAGGAACCTGGTCAGAAGCGACGGCAGCGGCTGGGATCACGAATTGCTGACGCAGGAAATTGTGCGGCAACTCACCGAGGCCACCGAGCGCGTGTGCCCTCATTGTTGCGCCGAAACACACGCTTGATTGGGCTTGCCAATCGAGGGAGCCCATGGGTAACATCGTATTCCAATGTCCGAAGAGCGGACAATTTGTCCAACACCGGGTGGATGAAGAATCCCCCGGCGGAAGGGATTTCTATCTCCCTGTGAATTGTCCCGCCTGCGGAAGGACGCACTTCTTGAATCGAAGCACGTACAAGCTTCTTGGACACGAAGACGAATGAACTTGCCATTGGCGTTCATTCAGCAATCAGCGAGCGCAACCAGGCCAATCGAGCGAAGCCTGCTGTGCTAATGCTTGCAGTACGACGACCTGTCGCTGATCGTCGGAGCTTTCGGCGTTCTCCAGATAGGCATCGGCCAGCGCCTCCGAAATCGTTTCCGCATCGCGCCCTTCGAGCGTCGCCGGAAAGTTACCGATGCCCCGCGCTTCTTCCGACATTTGCGTCGTCGCTCGAGCGGGCCGCTTTGTCGCGCTACCTGCACTGGCTGGCCGCGATTTGCTATAGCCTTGGTGCAAGCCGTGGCGTCCACTTGTTTGTGCCGACAGTATCGGTCTCCGACCGGCCGTCTCGCTTGCCTACGGGCACGGATATAGGCTTAAGTGTCCTGGATTGTTATTTATTTCTTTCCGCCGGATTGGGCGATTTCCCGCATGACTTATGTCAACGACATTCGGGTCTATTTCAGTTGTCCGACATGCGAGGCGGTCTATAGCGCCACGCAGAAACGAAAGGCCGGCATCATCGGCCGCTTTACTTGCAAATTATGCAAAAGGACGGTGCATCGTTGGTGGGGTACTCCATACAGTTTCAAAGATTGGAGAGGACCGCTTTGCAAACCCAAGGCCACCGCCCATTGAACTTTCCACGCAACCGGCCCGCCCGAGCCAATGCATTGGCCCGTTAGCGGCTACGCAAGGCATCGGGCTCATCGCGGCGGGCTCGAGCACCTTACCTAATGTAAATTTGCTGAGAAACGCTGAAGCAGTGCTTTGAGGTCGGCGGCATACTGCTCTATCATCCGCCGATGCTGCTCGATGTGATCCGCTCGTGAGGCTTTCTTCTGCATTTGCAGCTGCGTCGGGCGGCGGGCTTCCGTTTTCCTCATCGGAACCTCAAGCAGTGGAATGAGCGGACCGCCCGGAGTGCCTAGGAGCCCGAGCGGCCCATAACCTTCTCCTGAGCGGCAGGCTAAGGCTACAGGGTTGCTTCTATTAGCAGGCGAACGGATCCGCTTTGATGTGGCTCAAGGTGAGATAGTCTTCGTTAGTTTGGTTGCTAACAGGAACTGGCGGCTCGGCACGCCGTTGGCTTGGAAGGTGCGACTGAAACTGAGAGGCGCAGAATCATGCAGCGCATCGGTACCGGACAGCTCATCATCTTAGGCGCGCTTATCCTCTTGCTGATTCTGACGGGCGTTTGGGCTGTCTCAGTTTGGAATGCCAGCAGTGATGTTCCTATGGACAAGCACGGCTGGATCGCACTCGGTCTAGGCACGTTCATCTCGATCATCATCGGCGGCGGGCTAATGGCTTTGATGTTCTTTAGCGACCGCAGCGGTCACGATGAGGCAGCCGACCCGTTTCGGAAACGAAATCCGCCTCCGGAATAGACTGGCCGTAGCTCAACGCGTTAGTCGTAATTGGTGGTGCCAATTCCGGTTGAATGTTAAGAACTTCTCGCGCTCGGCGTGCTGTTTCCGCTGAGCCACACCTTCAATATTCCGGCAGCGAAACGGCAGTTCCGACTCCACGCCCTCGGCTGGACATCGAAAGCATCTTTACGCTCTGTCCACTGCCGGTGCCGCGCTGCTTTGTAAACGGCTGCACTTCGGGCAATAAAAAACGACTATGGCCCCCGCCGGTGGTCGTCCGGCCATACCTCACCGTGTTGCCTTTTCTTGCGGTATCGTCCGAATGCCAATCAATCGGCGTGAACGCCAGCCGTCGCCTCTCCATTCCTTCGCGTAGCTTGTCCGCGTAGGCGCGAGCACCCTCGCCAGTAAAGCGGTTACGGCCTCCCTTATCCATTGCGACTTGCTAACGAACGTTTTCCTGGAATGCAAACACGCGCTCGTCTTTCATTCGTGAGTAGTTCATCGGCGGCCTCTGAAAAGTGAAAAAAGAAAAATGGTACGCCGCGTTCCCTCTCGTTGCCAATGGCATTGGACTGTGAACATCGGGGGAATCCCGCCCACTGACGCGGACGCAGTAATTCTCGACCTTTTTTTACGGGTCCGCTAATCGCGGGTTTTGGCGGCGCGCAGAACATGGGTGCCGACGCCAGAGGTCATCCCAGTCACCCTTGGCTGAAGGCGGGCCGCCGAAGCCGACCCGGAAAATCCCCCGGCGCTGCGCCGCTGTCCAAGGCTGGCCGCCACGCCCCCGATGGGGCTGCCAAAATCATAAAAGCGGAAATGCGCGTGCAGGCAATGAACTTTTGGGTGCGCAATTCTGATATATTCCAAAACTACAGCCCAAGTCCGGCGGCTGATCACCCTCGGCGCCAAGGCGCCCAGCTTGCTTGCTCAGTTGTCGTTCGGGTTGATCTTGCAGACCTGAAGCCGTCCGGATCAAAGATCAAGACCATACCCAGCCATAAAATCAGGACAGTCGCCGTTAATATTAGCAAGGTCGACATCATCGCCTCCTTTGTCGGGCGAGCTACTTTCGCCACGGCAGGTGTTTGTTCGGTACGGCCTAAGCCGTACATTCTGCGCGCGGAAAGTGGCTCGCTTTGCATCACCATGGATCACGGAGTAGCCTCGAATGAGAAAGACCTCCTGGTACACCCAGAACCTTCTAGGATGCGAGCCAAGTAAGACTTTGTCTCCTATCTACGCTTGAATACCTCTTGGCTTTTCGACGATCATCGTCCCCAAAGCCAATGGGGCATAGTTCCCATGCCCGCCGCTAACAGCGCGGCGATTGCTGCAAGTAATATGCAAACCAGAAGTAATCGAATGGTCTTCCACGCAGCTAGGGGCTTAGGGCGCGTTGGACCGGGGTATCCTTTTCGGCTTTCATTCATGTCCATCCTCCGACTGTGCGACATGAACTCGGTGCCTAATCGAAGTCCGACATCGGGCTCGCCAATGACGTGAACCGCCGGCATTTGACAGATCGAGCAGTCGCGCGGCCACTCCAACGAAAATGTTTCGCACCTCACACAACACCATCACTCCAAGCGCGCGCGTGAACTTCCACTTTCGCCCGTCGGCCCCTCGGCGGCGATTTCGATTAAGCCGAAGACTTTTACTTCGACGTAGAAGGGTCGGGAACGCCTACCGAAGGCGCGGTTCGTCGACCTTAAGAACAGTCAATTGTCTTAGATCTCCTGGACCTGTTTCATACGTGATAGAGCCGCCGCTCGTCAGACCGATCAGCGCAGTGCCCACCGGAGTTAAGATCGAAATCCTACGCTGCGAAATGTCCGCGTCGCCCGGGTAGACCAACGTGACAGTCCGGACTTTTCCAGTGCTGTCGTCGCGAAACTCCACTGCAGATCCCATGCGAACGGTCTGTTCGAGATGCCCGTCGGCCAACACATGAGCCCGTTCAAGCTCGTCCGTGAGGACGGAGACGAGAACCGGCATTCGAGGCTCCGCCGCCCGCGCGAGCAAAGAAAGGCGTTCGTAATCGCCGAGTGTGAGCGTTATCGGCGGTTTTATTTCGTTGTGTTCCGTATTCATCGTTATTCTTCCTGATTTTTGGAGGCGACGCGTGATCTCAATCGCCGGCCCGAAGCTTGCTCAGCTATCGTGAACGAAATCGGCCTTGAGCTTTTCAAGGGCGTCACATTTCACGATGCCGCAAAACAGAAGCGGTCGCTTTCGCTGATTGAAGAGATGATACTGTGCGATAGCTGCCGTCGAGAATCTTCTCGCCGTCGCCAGCCTCTGCTTTAAGGGATGTCCCGGGTTCGGCCGAGATAGAGCATGCGGAACCCGGGCTAAATGCCCGCGATCAGATTGCCTGAATTGGTTTGGCGGAATGTGGCGCAGCTCTTCATGATACAAAGGATCTAGGTACTATCTCCGCAAAGTCAAATGCGGCATCTCGTCCTCGCACTTTGCGATTGCGGTTGCATGAACTGCCCACGCCCGGGCGCGGCAGACCAAACCCAGCCTCCTTGTCCAACCGACCCGATTGCGCTTGCGCTGCCCCGCCCGATTAGCAAAAGTAGAAGGCAGTATCCCACCGGAGAACGCATGCTAATCTCTTCCGAAGCAGTCCCTGTGTTGGTCATCGCGCTTCCCTTTGTGGGGAGCTGTTTGGCTGTTCTGTTTCGCACGAATATGAGGACCGCTGAAGCATTCCTGGCCGGGTTCATCGCTATCGTTGCTCTGGTCTTGCTTCTCATTTCCTTCCCGCGCGTTGTCGACGGTGGG
>JAEWHP010000009.1 GCA_023387735.1 Pseudomonadota bacterium
TCGTGGTCGACGAGATCATCGACATCGTCGAGGAGCGGCTGCACATCGAGGTTGCCGGCGCCGGCGAGGGCATTCTCGGCTCGGCCGTGATCAAGGGCCAGGCCACCGAGGTAATCGACGTCGGCCATTTCCTGCCGATGGCGTTCGCCGACTGGTTCTCGCGCAAGGAGATGCGCGCGTCGGTTACCGCGCAGTCGGTGCTGCTGGTCGACGACTCGGCGTTCTTCCGCAACATGCTGGCTCCGGTGCTGAAGGCGGCCGGCTACAAGGTGCGGGTCGCGGTCAATGCGCAGGAGGGGCTGTCGGCGCTGCGCTCGCAGAACTTCAACGTGGTGCTGACCGACATCGAGATGCCGGACATGAACGGTTTCGAATTTGCCGAGACGATCCGCGCCGACAACAATCTGAGCCAGCTGCCGATCATCGCGCTGTCCTCGCTGGTGTCGCCGGCGGCGATCGAGCGCGGCCGGCAGGCCGGCTTCCACGATTTCGTCGGCAAGTTCGACCGTCCCGGCCTGATCGCGGCGCTGAAGGAACAGACCGCCGACGTGCAGAAAGCGGCGTAAGGAAACACAGCCATGACAACCAAGACCGAGACCATCGAGGGCTCCGTGGCCGAATACGTGACCGCCGTGATCGGCGGGCAATTGTTCGGCCTGCCGATCTCGCGGGTGCAGGACGTGTTCATGCCGGAACGGCTGACGCGGGTGCCGCTGTCGTCGGAGGAGATCGCCGGCGTGCTCAATCTGCGTGGCCGCATCGTTACCGTGGTCGACATGCGCGCGCGGCTCGGCCTGCCGAAGAACGACGACGGCAAGCCGCCGATGGCGGTCGGCGTCGATCTTCGCGGTGAATCTTACGGCCTCCTGATCGACCAGATCGGCGAGGTGCTGCGGTTGCCCGATGCGAGCCGCGAGGAAAATCCCGTCAACCTCGACCAGCGCTTCGCCAAGCTCGCCGGCGGCGTCCACCGTCTCGACGGCCAGCTGATGGTCGTCCTCGACATCGACCGCGTTCTCGAAATCGTACCCAAGACCGCTCTCGCAGCGTAGCATGTCCGGGGTACGCCGTTAGTCAGGTTCGGAGGCCAAAAAAATGAAGACATGTCTTGTTGTCGATGATTCCGGCGTCGTGCGGAAGATTGCACGCCGCATCCTTGAAGAGATGCATTTCGAGATCACCGAAGCCGATGACGGCGAGAAGGCGCTCGAAGTGTGCAAGCTCGCCATGCCCGACGCGGTCCTGCTGGATTGGAACATGCCCGTCATGGACGGCTACGAATTCCTTGGCCATCTGCGCCGATTGCCCGGCGGCGATGCACCCAAGGTCGTGTTCTGCACCACCGAGAACGGGGTGGATCACATCTCGCGTGCGCTGCATGCCGGCGCCGACGAGTACATCATGAAGCCGTTCGACCGGGAAATCGTTGCGGCAAAATTCCACGAAGTAGGCCTGATCGAGCTCACGGAACAGAGCCCGGTTTAAACCTGACACGCTTGCCCCCGAGAGGCTCTCCCGTGACCCCGCCAGACTACGACTATCTGCGCAAGCTCCTGAAGGATCATTCAGGTCTCGATCTGTCTGCAGACAAGCAGTACCTGATCGAAAGCCGCCTGCTTCCGCTTGCACGCAAATGCGGCGTATCCGGCATCGAAGACCTCGTGCAGAAGATGAAGGGTGGCTCCTCCGCGATCGTCGCGCAGGTGGTCGAGGCCATGACCACCAACGAAACCTTCTTCTTTCGCGACAAGATACCCTTCGAACATTTCCGCCATTCGATCATGCCGGAGATGCTGAAGGCGCGCGCGGGACGCAGGAGCATCCGGATCTGGTGCGCGGCGGGCTCGACCGGCCAGGAGCCGTATTCGCTCGCGATGAGCCTGAAGGAAATGGGTGCCGCGCTTGCAGGATGGCGGGTCGACATCGTCGCGACCGACCTGTCGCAGGAAGTACTCGAGAAATCGAAGTCAGGCATCTACAGCCAGTTCGAGGTCCAGCGCGGCCTTCCGATTCAATTGCTGGTCAAGTATTTCAAGCAGAACGGCGAACTCTGGCAGATCAACCCCGACATCCGTGCCATGGTTCAGCACCGGCAACTCAATCTGCTGCACGATTTCTCCCAGCTCGGCACTTTCGACATCGTGTTCTGCCGGAATGTCCTGATCTATTTCGATCAGGATACCAAGATCAATATTTTCGGCCGTCTCGCCAGGTCGATGGAACCGGATGGCTTCCTCGTACTGGGCGCCGCGGAAACGGTTGTCGGCCTGACGGACGTGTTCAAGCCGTTCCCGGACAAACGCGGGCTCTACCGGCCAAGCGGTACGCGCGCGGCAACGGGACAGGCTGGAGCAGCGATGCCACGCGTGGCTGCGATGGCAGGACGGTGAGCGATGAGCGAGGATGGCAGGGGCACCGAGCGGGTCACGTTCAGCCGGGGTTATGATGTCTGCATCATGGCCATCGACGGGACGTGGCGGCGGGATTGCCAGCTCAATTCGATCTCGGATACCGACGCGACACTGACCGTGGAGGGTTCCATCCAGGGCCTCAATCTGAAGGAGTTTTTCCTGCTGCTGTCGTCGACCGGCCTTGCCTATCGCCGGTGCGAACTCGTCCGCGTCAACGGCACCGAAATGGACATTCAGTTCCTGCGGGGCAAGCACGCCAAGAAGCGCCCGGGCGCGGCGTCAAAGGCCGATGAGCGGATGGCCTGAGGTTTTTCCTGCACCGGCCGTTCAAGCGCAGCAGCCGGTCACCTGACTCGAATATGCGTCGCAATCGCAACAGGCAGTCAACGGCGCGGCAAGTCGGCCAGAGCTGTGGCGGCGGAAGACCGCGCGGCTCGTGGCCGTAGTCCGCTCACACACCGAAGGTCGAACGCACCGGCGCTTTCACTCGTTGATCGTCGGCATTGCCGGATTCCGTCAGGGACCGCAGGGCATCGCCAAGATCGGCGTCGCAGGCCTGCAGGGCGGCGGCTGCTTTCATGTAGCGCGGTGACACGTCGTCCAGTACGATGATGTTGGCGGAACTTTCCTGACCTGCGGCCGAAGCTTCGCCAGCGATCGTCCGTTCGATCAGACGCAGGCTCGACTGGACGTGTTCGATCAGGCGCGCGAGGTCAGAGACGACCGCGCGATACGCATTGTTCTGGGCGTCGGGCGCCAGCCCGACAGTGTCGACCGTTGCGTTCTGCATTGATGCACTCCTCGTGTTCGTTTTAGGAAGGCGTTGCTACTTGTGCGTTAAGCCGCCGTCCCGTACAAATACTGGAGCGTTTGTTTTGGTTTGGAATTGAATCCCGCTATCAGAGTGTGCGTTACTTTCCACCACGCATGGGCGATGCAACATGACTGAAAAAGTCCCCTCCCGCGGGGAGATTTTCGTAGTCGATGACGACCCTGCAGTTCGCGACACGCTTTCGATGGTCCTGACGGCAGGTGGCTATCAGGTCATCTGTTTCGCGGACGGTGCCGCGTTGCTGGCAGTCGCGCGTACCAGAACGCCATCCTGCATCCTGCTCGACGTGCATATCCCCGGCAAGTCCGGTCTCGATATCCTGAGGGAACTCCACGGCGAGGATTATCCGGCGCCGATTTTCATGATCTCCGGACAGGGCGATATCTCGATGGCGGTCAGCGCCATCAAGAACGGCGCGCTCGACTTCATCGAAAAGCCGTTTCGCGGCAGCGAAATCGTCGCGCGGCTCGACGAGGCGATCGATGCTTACGCGCGCCGACAGGCGCAAAGCGCAGCTTCCCGGATTGCGACCCTGCATTTTCCTGGACGCGAACCGCTCACGCGGCGCGAACGCGAGGTGCTGGAGCAGTTCACGTCGGGCGCTTCCAACAAGGAAGCGGGGCGGCATCTCGGGATCAGCCCGCGCACCATCGAGGATCACCGCGCCAACATCATGAAGAAGCTGGGCGCGCGGAACGCCGCCGATCTGGTCCGCATCGTGATGACCACCCAGCGTCAGGGCCAAGCCTGAATTTCTTGAAGTCTGATATCCAGCCAGGTCCGATATGCAGCGAAGTCCGATATCCAGCGAAGCCCGATCTGGTTCAATCGGCGAGCGCTTTTCGGATCATGATCGCCATGTCCGATTTCCGATAGGGCTTGGCGAGCAACAAGACCCCTTCGTCGAGCCGGCCGTGATGGATGATCGCGTTTTCCGTGTAGCCAGAAGTATATAGCACCTTCAGCCCGGGCTTGACCTTCAGCATTTCGTTGGCGAGCTGGCGGCCGTTCAGGCCGGGCATGATCACGTCGGTAAACAGCAGGTCGAACGTATGGCCTGACGCGACGACGGCGAGCGCCTCGGTCGCGTTCGCCGCATCCAGCGTGACATAGCCGAGCGAGTGCAGTTGCGTCAGCACATAGTCGCGCACCAGCTTGTCGTCCTCGACGACCAGGATGGTTTCGTGGCCGCCTTCGACGGTCGGCGCCAGGGTTGCTTCGACGGCCGGCAGGATGTCGGTGGCCGGCGGCAGGTACATCTTGATCGTCGTGCCGTGGCCCTCTTCGCTGTAGATCATGATGTGGCCGGACGATTGCTTGACGAAGCCGTACACCATGCTCAGTCCGAGTCCGGTGCCCTTGCCGGGTCCCTTCGACGTGAAGAACGGATTGAAAACCTTGTCGAGCATGTCGGCCGGAATGCCGGTTCCGGTGTCGCTGACGGCAATCATGGCGTAGCTGCCGGGCCGGACGTCGCCGTGCATCCTGGCATAGCTCTCATCGAGCACGACCGTACCGGTCTCGATGATCAGCTTGCCGCCGTCAGGCATGGCGTCGCGGGCGTTGAGGGCGAGATTGAGGATTGCGGTGGCCAGTTGATTGGGATCGACGATGGCCGGGCATACTTCGTCCGCGAAAACCGATTCGATTTCGACGTGCTCGCCGAGCGTCCGCTGCAACAGCTTGGCGGTATCGATGATCAGCGTGTTGACGTCGGTTTCCTTCGGTTCGAGCGGCTGCTTCCGCGCGAACGCCAGCAATTGCTGGGTGAGATCGGCGCCGCGTGACGCCGCTTCGTCGATCATCTGCGTGATGGCGGCGAGCTGCGGCTCGCCCTTGACGGCATCCGCCAGGATCTCGATCGTTCCGGTGACCACCGTCAGGATGTTGTTGAAGTCGTGCGCGATGCCGCCGGTGAGTTGGCCCATTGCTTCCATCTTTTCGGCCTGCCTGATCCGCTCCTCGGCGGCGATCCGGTCGGTAAGATCGCGGATGAACGCGTTGAACACGAACCCATCGCGCGTCTTCAGCGCGGCAATGCTCAGTTCTGCCGTGATCTCCGATCCGTCCCGCCGCCTGATCTGGACTTCTCGGCGGGGCTGGCGAACGACATGCTCGCGCGAAAGGAGGAAAGCTTGCAGGGCCATCTTGAGCGGCCCCTCCGGCCGGCCCATCAGTTCGAACGCATTCTTGCCGAGCGCTTCGTCGCGCCGCCAGCCCAGCAGATTTTCAGCCTGGGTGTTCCAATCCAGGATGATGCCCTGCGCGTCGATCTGGACAAAGGCATCGAGCGCCGTGTCGATGATGCCGCGCGCCAGTTGCGCGCTTTCGCGAAGCGTTTCCTGCACCTGCCGGCTCTCGGTCATGTCGCGCCCGGCGAAGAAGAACCGCTTGACCGGATCGGACCAAGTGCCGAGCCAGGACAGCCATACGGCATGCCCGTCCTTGTGAATGCCGCGGGTATCGGAGAATTTCGGGTGCAGCCCGCGCCGTGCCGCGCGCATTTCCTGGCGCGAAGTCTCGAGATGGTCGGGATGGATGAAATCGACGGCGCTGCGCCCGATCATTTCCTGCGGCCTGTAGCCAAGCACGGTTTCGCAGCTAGGACTGACCTGAACCAGGGTACCCCGCGAATCCATCACCATGATCAGGTCCTGCGAGGTCTCGAAGATCCGGCGGAGCTCTTCGGCCTGCTGCCGCAACACCTGCCTGGTCTTGTTGGCATCGCTGATGTCGCGGACCACTTTCGATATGCCGATGGTCGTCCCCGAAGGCGATTTGATCGGGGAGACGGTGAGCGAGACTTCGATCGGAGTGCCGCCCTTCCGCAGCCGCACCGTTTCATTGTGCTCGATGCTCTCGCCCCAGCCGATCCGGCGCAACGCGTCCTGGATCTCCGGCCGGCGGTCATCGGGGACGAGCAGCGTGATGTTCTCGCCGACGGCCTCCGCTGCGGTGTAGCCGAACAGCCGCTCCGCCGCCGAGTTCCAGCCGGTGATCGTGCCGTCGAGCGACATCGTGATGATGGCGTCGTTGGACGATTCGACCGCGGCGCTGAACAGGCGCTCGCGCTCCGCATGATGGTCGCGCGCCGCTTCGGTGCGGCGGTGCTCCTGGACCTCGCGTTCGAGTGCGAGGGTTTTTGCGTTGACCTCGTCGATCGCCTGCGCGAACGCCCGCGCCAGCACGCCGGTCTCGCCGCGCGCGTCCACCGGAATGGCAACCTTGCCGTTGCGGGCGGCGCCCTGCACGGCCTTGGTCAACTGCACGATCGGCCGGGTCAGCGACCGCGCGATCAGCACCGCCAGCGCCGCCGCGCACAACACCGCGATCAGGCCGACGAGCAGCGATGTATTCCGGATGCTCGCTGCCGGCGCCATGATGGCGGCGTTTGGAGCGGTTTCGATCACACCGACCCATTCGGCGCCGGCAAGGAGCGCTGGCGCCAGGGCTATGCCGCCGGACCGGGCCGCTTCATCAGGCACGATCTCCGCGCTGCCCTGGGTTGCCCCGGCCTGCGACGCCAGATGCGGGAAGTCGGCCTTCCAGTCGGCTTTCTTGCCGAGCAGCCAGCCGAATTCCTGCGAGCGATCGGGGTGAATGAGATAGTGGCCGTGCTTGTTGACGACGTAGATGTTCTCGCCGCGTCCCACCGACGACCGGGCGCGGTCGAACGCGCGGCGCATATCGACATTGATCATGAAAATGCCGAACGGCTTGCCGTCCCCTGCAAAGATCGGCGCCGCGATGCGGAGCGTTGGCCGGTGGATTTCCTCGATCTGGCCGTTGCGGCGACCGAGGTCGAGCGGTGAGACGTAGATTTGCGAAGGACCCAGCCGGGTGGCTTCCTGGAAATAGCTGCGATCGTTGCGCTGCAGCAGGTGCTCCTCGGGCACGATCCGCACCGTTTCGTTCGGGCCTGCGCGATCGACGCGGACGAGCTCGCGGCCATCGTCGTCGAGCCCGATGATCCGCATCATCGCATAGGCAGGCTTGGCTTCGAGTTCGGCCGCAAAACGTGACGCCAGCCGCTCGCGCCATGCCTTCTCGGAAACGCCGTCGAGCGGATCGATGCCACCCGCCCGGCGCGCGCGGATCAGTCCGTGCAGCGCCACGGCGGAACGAAAGCCCTGGACGTCTCCGGTGGCGCTGGCCGCATAATACTCGAGGTCGGTCGCCACCTGCCGCGAATGCGTCTCAATGCGGTCGCGCGCGCGCTGCAGGAGCGCCTGTTCCAGGTTGCGATAGTTCAGCCATCCGACCGCGGAAACGGCGATCGCGACCAACGCCACCATCGCGATGGCAAGCCTCGTTGCGAGCGTCATCTTGGTGTCCGCACGCCCTCCCACGCTGTCCGGCGCCCGGCCGGTTCGAATCGGATGCTATTTCGCATCACCGGGCGGAAGCAACAGGGTCGCGGGTCGGGTGGAGGCCCGAGTGGTCCGGGCCGGAGTCCGGCCGGATCGGTGCGGCGTCAGTTGCTCAGGTATTCCGGGTAGCGCGCCCGAATCCGGGCGATTTCGCCGAGCGTTCCCGACAAATGCGTACGGAGATGCTTCTGCGCCTCATCGGGTTTGCCGGCGCCGATCGCCTTTGCGATCAGCTTGTGATGCCGCAGGATATCCTGGGCCTTGCCGGGGGAGGGCAGGTGCAGCCGCCGCAACCGGTCGATATGGCCGCTGCGGCTGCGCACCAACGACCAGATGTCCTGCTTGTCGGCCGCCGCGTAGAGCTGGCTATGGAACTCGTTGTCGGCCGCCATGAACCTCTCGAAATCGCCGGCCTTGGCGTAATGCTGCTGGCGGGCGATCGTGGCGTTCAGTTCCGCGGCGACGGCCTCGTGGCCATGGCGGAGTGCCAGCACCCGGACGATTTCGAGTTCCACGGCCTGCCGCAGGAAATGTGCCTGCTGCGCCAGCCGCACATCGACCTGGCTAACCACGGTGGCGTGCTGCGGGAAGACGTCGACCAGTCCTTCCTCTTCGAGCCGCATCAGTGCATCGCGGATCGGCGTCGAACTGACCCCGAACTGCGTTGCCAGCGCGGCGCGCGACAGCGGCGACCCCGGTGGGAGTTCCAGCGAAATGATCATGCCGCGCAGGCGCTCGAATACCTGCGGTGCAGCCTGGCGGTCGCGATCGAGCCGGTCGGCGGAACGCGGGGTGGCGCGGCGGGGTACGCTTTGCAGGGTAGCCATCGACGAACCGGCCGTTTCAGACGATACTTGCTTCAGATGCACTGATACATTAGTGCATCTCCACGAAGGCCGTCAATCGGGCCGGAGGAAACGTACGACGCATGGTCGGCCGCAATTGCGGACTGGATCTGATCTTCCGCACCATCGAACGCAACACCGTCCAGAAATGGGGCACGCAGTCATGACCAACAAGAACCCCGACGACCTCCGCAGCGCGCGCTGGTTCGCACCCGACGACCTCCGCGCCTTCGGCCACCGCTCGCGCGCGATGCAGATGGGCTACGCGCCGGAGGAATGGAAGGGCCGGCCTGTCATCGCGATCCTCAACACCTGGTCGGATGCGCAGCCGTGCCACATGCACTTCAAGTCGCGCGTTGATGACGTCAAGCGCGGCATCCTGATGGCGGGCGGCTTTCCGATGGAGTTGCCGGCGCTGTCGCTGTCGGAATCCTTCCTGAAGCCGACGACGATGCTCTATCGCAACATGCTGGCGATGGACGCAGAGGAATTGCTGCGCGGCCATCCCGTCGACGGCGTGGTGCTGATGGGCGGCTGCGACAAGACCACGCCGGGTTTGCTGTTGGGCGCCACCAGCATGAACCTGCCGACGATATATCTTCCGGCAGGACCCATGTTGCGCGGCAACTGGAAGGGCAAGACGCTGGGTTCGGGCTCGGATGCCTGGAAATATTGGGACGAGCGGCGTGCGGGAAAAATCTCCGACAAGGACTGGGTCGACGTCGAAGCCGGCATCGCCCGCAGCTACGGCACCTGCATGACCATGGGCACCGCCTCGACCATGACGGCGATCGCGGAATCGATCGGCATGACGCTGCCGGGCGCGTCCTCGATCCCCGCCGCCGATGCCGGCCATATCCGCATGGCCTCCGAATGCGGCCGCCGTATCGTCGAGATGGTGTGGGAGGATCTCACGCCAGGCAAGATCCAGAGTCGCAAGGCCTTCGAAAACGCGATCAGCGTCGCGATGGCGATGGGCTGCTCGACCAATGCGATCATTCACCTGATCGCGCAGGCCCGCCGCGCCGGCCAGGACATCGGGCTCGACGATTTCGAAAAAGCCAGCCGCAAGGTGCCCGTCATCGCCAATGTCCGTCCGAGCGGCGACAAATATCTGATGGAGGATTTCTTCTATGCCGGCGGCTTGCCCGGCCTGATGAGCCGCATCCGGGAGCATCTGTATCTCGACGTCATCACGGTCACGGGTCAGACGCTTGGCGAGAACATCTCGCGCGCCGAAGTCTACAACGACGACGTCATTCGTACCGTCAAGGATCCGATCTACGCCGAGGGCGCGCTTGCCGTGCTCAAGGGCAATCTCGCGCCTGACGGCTGCGTGATCAAGCCGAGCGCCTGCGAGCCGCGCTTCCTCAAGCATACCGGTCCGGCGATGGTGTTCGACGACTACCCGTCGATGAAGAAGGCGATCGACGATCCCAATCTGGACGTCACCGCCGACCACGTGCTGATCCTGCGCAACGCCGGACCGCAGGGCGGCCCGGGCATGCCGGAATGGGGCATGCTGCCGATTCCGACCAAGCTGGTGAAGCAGGGCGTGCGCGACATGGTGCGGCTGTCGGACGCGCGCATGAGCGGCACCAGTTATGGCGCCTGCATCCTGCACGTTTCGCCGGAATCCTATATCGGCGGCCCGCTGGCGCTGGTGCAGAATGGCGACATGATTTCGCTTGATGTCAACGCGCGCACCATCAACCTCGATGTGCCGGAGGCCGAACTCGCCAGGCGCCGCGCCGCGTGGAAGGCGCCCGAACCCCGCTACGAGCGCGGCTATGGCTGGATGTTCACCCGCCACATCAAGCAGGCCAACGAAGGCTGCGACTTCGATTTCCTCGAGACCGGCTTTGGCAAGCCGGTCGATGAGCCGGCAATCTATTAGCTCGCCGTCGTTCCGGGGCGCACGACGTGCGAACCCGGAACCTCGAGATTCCGGGTTCGATGCTTCGCATCGCCCCGGAATGACGACCAAGAGGATACAAATACTATGACCAAACTAACCGACGCCACCCGCAACAAACTCAAGACCGTCTCCACCGCCACCGTCGCCACCGCCTTGTTCAAGCGCGGCTTCCGCATCCAGATGATTCAGGACGTGCGTCCGCTCGGTCCCGATCAGCCGGTGCTGGTCGGCGAAGCCTTTACGCTGCGCTACATGCCGGCGCGAGAGGACCTCAACAAGATCGATGTGTTCCGCGACCGCGCGCATCCGCAGCGCAAGGCGATCGAAGACTGCCCGCCCGGCGCGGTGCTGGTGATGGACCGCCGCAAGGATGCCCGCGCCGCATCGGCCGGTGCGATCCTCGTGACGCGGTTGATGCAGCGCGGCTGCGCCGGCGTGATCACTGACGGCGGCTTTCGCGATTCCGCTGAAATTGCAGCCCTCGGCTTTCCCGCCTATCACCAGCGCCCGAGCGCGCCGACCAATCTGACGCTGCATCAGGCGATCGAGATCAACGTGCCGATCGGCTGCGGCGACGCACCGGTGTTCCCCGGCGACGTCATTCTCGGCGACAGTGACGGCGTCATCGTGATCCCCGCACACCTCGCCGACGAGATCGCCGACGAGGCGGTCGAGATGACCGCGTTCGAGGATTTCGTCACCGAGCAGGTCCGCGGCGGCCGCAGCATCCTGGGCCTCTATCCCGCGACCGATCCGCAGACGCTGACCGATTTCGCCGCGTGGCGGAAGAAGAACGGGCGGTGAGGCGCGATTCCCTCACCACGTCGTCCCGGGCAAGCGAAGCGCGACCCGGGATCCATAACCACAGGCCGATGTTGTTACAGAGATCGACGACCACCGAGCAACACAGATATATTCCGCGGTGTGGGTCCCCGCCTTCGCGGAGACGACGAACGTTGATAGTGACGCGTTACGTCGTGGGTTGGATAGGACTCAAACCTCGGCCTTTTCCGCCAGCCCCACTGCCCACAGCGCGAACGCATACGCAATCGCGACCTCGTCGAGCCGGTTGAACCGTCCCGACGCGCCGCCGTGGCCGGCGCCCATGTTGGTGCGCAGCAGCACCGGGCCGCCGCCCGACATCGTCGCGCGCAGCCGCGCGATCCATTTCGCCGGCTCCCAATAGGTGACGCGCGGATCGGTCAGTCCGCCCATCGCGAGGATGGCCGGATAGACCTTCGCCGCGAGATTGTCGTAGGGCGAATAGGAAAGGATGGTGCGAAAATCCTTTTCGCTCTCGATCGGATTGCCCCATTCCGGCCATTCCGGCGGCGTCAGCGGCAAGGTGTCGTCGAGCATCGTGTTCAGCACGTCGACGAAGGGCACTTCGGCGACGATGCCGGCGAACAATTCGCCGGACCTGTTCGCCACCGCGCCCATCAGCATGCCGCCGGCGCTGCCGCCATGGCCGACGATGCGCTTGGCGCTGGTGTACTTCGCCTCGATCAGCGCGCGCGCCGCAGCCGCAAAATCGTCGAACGAGTTCGTCTTCTTTTCGCGCTTGCCGTCGAGATACCAGCCCCAGCCCTTGTCGGCGCCGCCCCGGATATGCGCGATCGCGTAGACGAAGCCGCGATCGACCAGCGAGAGCCTGTTGGCCGCGAACGAGGCCGGCATCGCCATGCCATAGGAGCCGTAGCCGTACAGCAGCAGCGGCGCATTTCCGTCGCGCACCAGGTCTTTACGGTGCAGGATCGATACCGGCACCAGCGCGCCGTCGTGCGATGGTGCCATGATGCGCGTGGTGACGTAGTCGGCCGGGTTGTGGCCGGACGGGATCTCCTGGCGCTTGCGCAACACCCGAGCCCGCGTCGCCATGTCGTAGTCGTAGACTTCCGACGGCGTCGTCATCGACGAATAGGAGAAGCGCAAATTCGTGGTTTCGAACTCGTAGCTGCCCATGGTGTCGAGCGAGTAGGCGGCTTCGTCGAAGGCGATGGCGTGCTCTTCGCCCGTCTTGAGATCGCGGATGATGATCGCAGGCAGCGCGTTGGCGCGCTCCAGCCGCACCATGTGACCGGCATAAAGTTCGACATCGAGCACATAGATGCCCTCGCGATGCGGGATCAGGTCGCGCCAGTTGGCGCGCTCGGGCGCGGCGAGTGGGGCGGTGACGACCTTGAAGTCGATGGCGCCGTCGGCATTGGTGAGGATGAACAGTTCATCGCCGCGGTCGGCGAGCGAATACTGCACGCCTTCCTCGCGCGCCGCGACCAGCCGCGGCGGCGCTTCGGGATGGTCGAGGTCGATCAGCCGCTGCTCGGACGTTTCGTGGTCGCCGCCGGCGATCACGCAGAACCGGCCGGATGAGCTTTCGTGCAGATGGGTGAACCAGCCGGAATCTGGCTCCTCATAGACCAGCGTGTCGTCCGTCTGCCTGGTGCCGAGCCTGTGGCGCCAGACCTGCATCGGACGGTGGTTGTCGTCGAGCTTGACGTAGAAGAAGCTGCGGCTATCCCGGCTCCAGACCACGCCGCCGTCGGTCTCCTCGACGAGATCGTCGAGATCGGCAGAGGTCGCCCAGTCGCGCACACGGATCGAGAAATATTCCGAGCCCTTGGTATCGGCGGTCCACGCCTGCAATTGATGGTCCGGCGAATGCCGCGCGCTGCCGAACTTGAAATACTCCTCGTTGGCAGCGAGCGCGTCGCCGTCGAGCACGATTCTTACGTCGCCGCCGTCGCGCGGGATGCGGCCGAACATTTCATGCTGACCGCCCTCGCGGAATTTCCGCAAATAGGCGAACGGGCCGTCGGGGGAAGGCACGCTGGAATCGTCCTCCTTGATCCGCCCGCGCATCTCCGCAACCAGCTTCTTCTGCAGGGGCGCGGTATGGCCGAGCAGGCTCTCGGTGTAGTCGTTCTCGGCTTCCAGGTATTTTCGGATATCCGGGTCGAGTATCCCGGGATCGCGCAGCACCTCCTGCCATTTGGCATCCTTCAGCCACGCGTAATCGTCGGTCACGGTGATGCCGTGCGTGGTGAAGCTGTGCGGCCGGCGCGGCGCGATGGGCGGCGACAGGGCAGGCGTTTTGGCTAAAGGTTGCGTCACTCAATCCTCATAAGCTTGGGGCTTTTCTCATATACGGTCTCCCCCCGTCATTGCGAGCGAAGGCAGACAAGTCACGCCGTTCGCAACGACGGAGCTGCAGCGCCGCCGCCGAACGTCGGAAGGATCGGTCTCGCCACCCACCCCACCCCGTCTGGGGCAGGAGCACGCTTAGGCCCCGACGTTCTCCCCGAGATATTCGATCGCGGCTTCGGTTCCGCCCTTGCCGTGAGGAATGTCGAGCGCATTGAGCGCGACCTCGATGACGCCGAGCGTGCCCAGGACCATGGGCGCGTTGACGTGGCCCATATGGGCGATCCGGAACGCCTGGCCGGACAGGTCGCCGATGCCGGTCCCGAGCACCACGCCGCATTTGTCCTTGCAATAGCGCTGCAGCGCGGCGGGGTCGTGGCCGTTCATCGTCACCGTCGTCACCGTGTTCGAGCGCTCGTTGGCTTCAGTGATGTTGAAGCCGAGCACCTGGCCCTCGGCCCAGGCGCCGACCGCGCGGCGCACCGCTTCGGCAAGCAGCCGGTGGCGCTGGAACGCGTTCTCCAGTCCCTCGACATGGAGCATGTCGATTGCCTTGCGCAGCGCGAACAAGAGATGCACCGGCGCGGTGCCGGCATATTTGCGGTAGTGCTCGCTGCCTTCGCGCTCGGTCCAGTCCCAATAGGGCGTGCGCAGGTTGGCGTGCTTGTGCACGGCGCGGGCGCGGTCGTTCGCGGCGACGAAGCCGAGGCCCGGCGGCGTCATCAGACCCTTCTGCGAGCCCGACATCGCGACATCGATGCCCCATTTGTCCATCTCGAACGGCATGCAGCCCAGCGAGGCCACGGTATCGACCATGAAAAGCGCAGGATGACCTGATGACTTGATCGCCTTGCCGATTGCCTCGATGTCGTTATAGGCGCCCGACGCGGTATCGACCTGCACGGCGACGATCGCCTTGATGCTGTGCTCCCTGTCCTGCCGCAGCCGCGCCTCCACCTCGGCGGGACGGATCGCGCGGCGCCAGTCGCCTTTCAGCACCTCGACCTCGGCGCCCATCGCGGCCGCGGCTTGACCCCAGCCGATCGCGAAGCGTCCGCTTTCCAGCACCAGCACCTTGTCGCCCCGCGACAGCACGTTGGACAGCGTCGCCTCCCACGCGCCATGGCCGTTGGCGATGTAGATGTAGGATTGGCCCTTGGTGGCGAACAGCCTGGAGAGATCGGCGAGCAGGCTCTCGGTCAATTCCACCATCTGCTCGGAATAGATATCGAGCGCCGGGCGGTGCATCGCCTGCAGCACCTCGTCGGGCATGGTGGTAGGTCCCGGGATGGCCAGAAATTCCCGGCCCGCGCGAACGGTCATTGGTCGGTTGTCCTTATGGGCAGATACGCGCAATCGATGCACGTGAGGTTTGGCTGGGATAATATTCGATTGGAACTCTCATTGCGAGCCACCGCGACGCACAAAAAAGTGCGTCCGATGGCTGGTACGTGAGGCAATCCAGCTTGTCGTCATTCCGGGGCGATGCGGAGCATCGAACCCGGAATCTCGAGATTCCCCGGTGTGCAATTGCACACCTGAGGTCTGGTCCTTCGGACCATCCCGGAATGACGGAGTGCATTTGCAAGTCATTTTCCGATCGAGTTGGCGATCGCGCGCCAGATCTGGTCCTTCAGCGCGGTTGCCGGCGGGCTCGGAATCGTCACCGCGGGCCCTTCGCGCTTCCTGCAGTCTTCGACCAGCCGCAGCACCCAGATTTCGCCGTCGGTGTAATAGGGGTCGCCGCCGCCATTATGGCCGGCGATCGTCGGCCCGATGCCGGTGACCTGATATCTGGCATCTACCATCCCCGCGTTTTCCAGGTCGGCCGTGAGCACGGCGCGCTCGGCGTCGAGATCGGGGCTGATATGGTGTGTGACCGCTGCGGTGTATTTGCTGACGCCGACGCCGCGGTCTTGCGTGGCAGCGCCAAGCCAGACCGGGCGCTGCTCCTCGCCCTTGTCCAGCACCTTCCAGTAACGCACATGGTTGCGGCGATCGGCACTGGCCCCGATCGGCTTTTCGTAGGCGAGATCCTCGCGGCGGCCGAGGTAGTAGAGATTGCTGACCGGTGCGTCCTTGTACGGCCGGTCCAGCAGCACGCTGCCGACGATTTCGATCGAGGATTTCAGCGTGATCGGATCGGCCGGATACCACCCGGCGGCGTGCATCGCGCAGACGACGTCGCCGAGGTCGCCGACCAGCCCGACATTCATGGGATCGCCGGGAATGCCCTGTCCGGTGCGGGTCACCATCGGCAGATCCGCCAGCCCGCGCTGGTGTTCGTAATGCGTCCAGAAACCGGGCAGCACCAGATAAGCGATCGCGCCATAGCCGACGAGGATGAACAACGCGAGCGTCAACGCGCGCCGCAGCCCGCCGCGCTTCTGCTTCGGTGGCAATCGTTGATCTGCCTGGAGATCGGGCAATGCGCGACACTCTTGAAAGAGTCGATCAATCTGGATCTTTCCCTCTCCACGTTCTTCACGGGGGAAGGCAACAGAGAAAACTACCGCCGCGTCTCACGGCAGCCGGCCGCTTCGGCTTCCTCGACCGAGCAGAACCACCGGGTGCCCTTGCTGATCTTCATTTCGATCTTTGCATACCAGCGGCTCGTCCGCTGGTGAAAAATGCATTCGCCGGAGCGATTGACGTTGCCCTTGATGGTGCAATCGGGCGAGGGAGCCACCGGTCCGGACGCCGATGCCAGCAGGATCGCCCTGGCGTTTTCCGGCGGCTTGACGGCGCCCAGGATGGCGGTCTTCTTGTTGCGGACGCGCCAGTCCCACGGTGCGATGAAGGCGCCCTGCCACATCCCGGCCTTGGCCTCGCGCGCGGCTTTCTCGTCCGCCTCGTAGTCGCGCGAGAGCCGCGTGTACGCCAGCGCCCAGCCGTTCGACACCAGCCATTTCTGGATGTCCTCGCCGTCAGCACTGCAGCGCGCCAGGGTGCGGCCGCGCCGGTCGACGGTCTTGGTCTGGCAGGTCCAGTTCTTGCCGCCGAAGCGCCTGGTCAGTTCGTCCCGTGCGGCGACGCCGCAGGTCCAGCGTTCGCCCTTGGTGTTGAGGCAGAGCTGATCCACCGCCGGCGCATCGATGCCGCCGAGCCGGATCCGGTGGCTGCCGATCTGGACCTGATCGCCTTCGCGGATTTTCGGTACGCCTGATATCTCGGCCGCTTGCACAACGGCGGGGAGCAGCAACAGCAAAAGGGCGAGCGGCCATTTCCGTGCGGTCATCGGCAGTCTCGGCAGAGCCATGATCGGGAAGCGCCTCATATCAAGCATGCACATTATTGTGCGGTCAATCGAACCGCTGTGCCAGCGCGTGGCGCGCGGGGCAGCTTCAACTTCCTGTCATTGTTATGCGCCTCGTAGCCCGGGTGGAGCGAAGCACAATCCGGGACAGTGTCGCCAGCGGGTACAGTTTCCCCGGATTCAATTTCTGCGTCCCACCATCACGCCGCGCGCCAGCGCCAGCCCCATCAGCACGAACGCCGAGGTCACCTCGGGCCCGCCGACGAGGATTCGCGTCGGCGTCTTCATCTTGTTCCACTCGTAGGCCTTGTACGGCCCGTGCCGGCCGCCTTCGCCGAGATGGCTGACGATGCAGTGCAGTGCCGGCGTGAATGTCGAGATATCGGCGCCGAGATGCGCCAGCGCCATCAGCGCCAGCGCGGCGTCGAACGGGTTCATCTCGCGGGCGCTCAATTCGCCCTCGACATAGGCCAGCACCTTGCAGCGAATGAACTCGAACGTGCCGTCGGGATCGATCGCCTGCCGCGCGGACGCCGGCAGTTCCATGAACGCCGCATGGCAGCGACCGAAATAGGCCGAATAGAGCTCCGGCAGGTAATAGATATGCGAGCGCGGATTCCTGAATGCGCCGCTCTCCACCAGCCGCCGCTGGAAGCCGATGATGCGATGCACCGTCTCAAGCCGCTGCGGCGTATCGAGGATCTTCCAGCGCGCGAGGTTGCGAAAGCTGACTTCGAGAATGTCGAGATTGAGCGTGGGATCGAGGTCGTTGCCGTAGGGCCGCTCGCCGGCGAGATTGTCGATCCAGGTGACGACGCCGCCCTCGAAGTCGACATTGTCGTTCAACGGCACCGTGACGCGCGGCTCGTTGGCGCCTTCGCGCACCTGATAGCCACGATAGAAATCCAGTAGCGGCTGCTCGAGGATCGGATCGGCGGAGCCGGCCTGCGTCGCGGCCGAGAACGAGCACGCGGTGGTGTCGCAGTCCGGCACGTAGATGCCGAAGCCGAGATCCTGCTTGATCTGCGAAAAGAACTTCGAGAAACGCGGATGCGGCAGCGGCGCCAGCGCGGTCACGACCCGCACCGTCGAGCCGTCATGCGATGGCACTTCCTCGGCCGAGGTCTTCAGGCAGAAATCGACCATCTCCGCGATCGCGCGCTTCGAGGCCGTGGCCTCGTCCGCCGATGCCAGTCCGGTCTCGACGTAGCTCAACAGCGCCTCGGTGAAGAAGGCATCGTAATAGGCCGAGCGGTGCCGGATCTGCATCGGCTGCCACATCGGCTCGGCGATCCCCGTCCAGGACGGGTTGATCAGCGCCCGCGCCGGCGAATGCGCGATGAAGATCCGCGCCAGGCTGAACAGCAGCGTCGAATTCTTGTAGCCGCGCGAGTTCAGCCCGGTCAGCGCGGCCACCATCTCGCGCCCGCCCATATCAGGGTCGCCGATCAGGTTGAAAGCGGCGTAGGTAGGGATGAAGCCGTTGCGCTCAAACGATCGCAGCAGATGCGCGCCGCAGCGGCGGATCACCTTCTCGATCGCGGCCAGATCGGGCGCCCTGGCCGGCGCGGCTGATAGTGCGGGCTCGGGATGGCGCACATTGATATCGGCCATCAGTTCGGCGATCGGGGCGCCGACCGCGGCCCAGTCCGGTTCGGCATCGTCGCGCGCCCGGATCAGCGCCTCGCGCAGCGCCTGGAGGCGGCCCTCGTCCCGCAGGGCCGGTAGCCCGGTGCGGCGGAGCAGCGGCCGCAGCGCCGGATTGCCCAGCGCCGTGCGGTAGAATTTTCCAAGATGGGGGTCGCCGCCGCGGTACTTCAGCAGCACGGGATCGCAGACATCGTAGAGCGAAGGGCCGTCTTTCCGGACGGTCAGGGCGCGAAAGGCCGCGCCGGCGATCGTTTGGATGCCCATGCTGTGTCTTTCCGCCGGAACGGTGAAGGTAAGGCCGCGTTAAGCATGATGGGCGGAGGCCGGCGTGTCGACTTTCGCAGCATTCAGGCTCGATGGAGAGTCTACACGGCCACCGCCGGCCGGAGAAGGGCCTGCAAGCCATTGAAAAGTAACCGAAACCGTAGAAAACGCAAATGTGACAAAGATCACATAAGAGAATTTAACTTCCCACCATTATCCCCGGCTATTGGCTCCATGCGTCGAATGAGGTTGTTCGGGAGGCCCCTACAGGCTAAAGGATCGGTTGTTGCGCTGCCGCAAATTGATCGCAATTCGACGGCACACACCCGGCAACCCCTGAAACCTCGAAGGTGCCCACGCGACTAACCGCCGCGTTTCGTTTGGTGCCTTCTGGACAAACTTGGGAATTGTATCGCGATGAATCTCGGTATTGCCCGCATCTCCCGCCGCACCGTCACCATTGCCGCAGCCTTCGTCGGCCTGGTGTCGCTCGTGCTCGGCGCCCATGCGGCGCTGAACAAGCGCTCGCTCGATGCCGCCAAGGCGATTGCGACCGAGCATACCGGCTCGATCGGCCAGACGGCTTCCCGCGTTGCCCTCGTCATCGGCAATGGACACTATCCGGACGCATCCGCGCCGTTGGCGCAGCCCATCAATGACGCCCGTGGCCTGACGGCTGCGCTGCGCGGCAACGGGTTCGACGTCGACGTGGTCGAGGACGCCACCCGGGACGATATGGATCGCGCTATCCTCAGGCTGAAGGACAAGATCAGGCCGGATACCGTGGTGATGCTGTTCTTCGGCGGCTACGGCGTCCAGGTCGGCCGCGAGAGCTTCATGATTCCGGTCGACGCCCGGATCTGGAAGGAAGCCGATGTTCGCCGCGACGGCGTCAGCATCGAGCTGGTGCTTGACGCGATGACCGAGAAGGGCGCCAAGGCCAAGCTCGTCGTCGTCGACGCCTCCCGCCGCAATCCCTATGAGCGCCGTTTCCGCTCGTATTCCCACGGGCTGGCGCCAATCTCGGCGCCGGAGAACGCGTTGATCCTGACCTCGGCGACGCCGGGCAAGGTGGCGGATGACGGCAAGGGCCAGTACAGCGTGCTGGTGACCGAACTGCTGAACAATTTGAACTCGCAGTCCGGCGCCGCGACCGCCTTCAACAAGACCCGCGTCTCGGTCTCCCGCGCCTCCGATGGCGAACAGGTGCCCCAGGTGTCGTCGTCGCTGCTGGAAGACGTGCGAATCGGCGGGTAAGCGTTCGCGCTCGTGTAGCGCGCCAACTCCATCCCCGCGTCGTCCCGGCGAACGCCGGGACCCATACTGCGTGATCCATCGAGGACATTCGGTCGCGGATATTGTGCGTTCGCCAACTACCGTTGGAGTTGTTCAAGCGAAGCCGTCTGCCCTCGTGCCCAATACACCCGGCCGCGGCGTATGGCCCCTGCGTTCGCAGGGGCGACGACGGTTAACGTCGCCGCCCTTACTTCACATCCGCGCTTGCCGTCACCGGCCGCACCGGATCGCCTTCGCGCAGCAGTGCGCCCGCGCGCGCCACCACGATGTCGCCTTCCTGCAGCCCGGTGGTGATCTCGACTTGTCCCGCCGACATCAATCCCGTCTCGACCCGACGCGTTTCGACGCGCGCGCGCCGCACCACCTGCACCACGGTGCCGGCGGAGCCGTAGAGGATTGCGGTGAGCGGCACCGAGACGCCGCAGCTCTGTCCGGTCTTGATCTGCGCGCGGCCACTTGAATTCACCAGCAGGCGGCGGTTGGTGGTAACGCCGACGAACACCTGCGCGAGCTGGCTGTTCGGCTCGACGGTGGTGGAGAGACGCCGCACCCGTCCGTCGACTTCGCCGGCGCCGATCACCTTGATCCGCGCGGTCTGGTTGACGGCCAGTTTTGCGATGTCGCGCGTCGGTACCATGCCCACCAGGTCGAACTCGCTGCGCGCGATGATCGAGAACAGCGCTTCGCCCTTGCCGGAGGCCAGCGCCCCGACGGACGCGGTCGTGGCCGAGATGATGCCTGCGACCGGCGCCTGCACCGAGATCTGCCCGCCCTCGGGCAGCGTGAGCCGCGCCATCACCTGGCCCGCGGTGACGGTATCGCCTGCGTCCACCATCACCTCGGCGACCTTCAGCCCCATCCGGTCCGGCCGCACCTGGCTTTCCTCGCGCGGAATGATGGTGCCGGTCACCTCGACGATGTTGGCGAAACAGGCTTTTGCGGCCTTGAGCACGGTGACGGCCGCGCCCTTCGGCGCCGCCGGATCGGGATCGTCGGAGGCGGCGAGGCTCGGGAGGCAGGACAGGCAGAGCATGCCGGCTCCGATCAGGGGGGCCAGCATCCGTGAATGGTCGCGCGTGTGCAGGGTGGTCATCGGCATTTCGTTCCCGGTTTCGGGCCTACCGATACCAGAAGCCCGACAGCACCGCCAAGCGCCAAGAATGTCGCTCGTCGTGACGTTAAACCCCGGTAAGGCTGACGGCCTCGGCCAGCGCCGCCTCGACTGCCAGCGGAACGGCGGCGAGTTCGTCGGCGCGAGCGATATGCCTGATAACCGCGGCATTGACCGCTGACGCATGGGTGAGAGGCAGCATGTGGCCAGCGTTGGGGAAATGCTGTACCTCGGCGCCGTCGACGATCGCGCCGAGCCGCTGCACGATGCGCTGGGTGAAATAGGGCGATAGTCCGCCCGAAAGCAACAGCGTCGGAATGCGCAGCGACGCTGCAGCAGCCGCGACATTCTCCTCGGCGAATGCCGCCTGGAAGTCGAACACGAGCTTGTCGGCGCGCTCGATCATGCGCAGCCTCGCGCTGGCCGGCACCGGATCCTGCGGACCGGAGCCATTCCAGAACGCGGTGAACATGTCGATCGCCTCGAGCTCCGACCCGTTCCAGATGTCCTCGGTAACGTCACGCGCGACCTGCGCGAACCGCGCGTGAAGCCGCCGGTCGGCATCGCCTTCGCACAGCAGCGTCGGCAGCACCGGCTCGATCAGCGTCAGGGTGCGAATGCGAGGCGCGAACGGCGAGGCGGTTGCGATCCGAAACGCGATCGCGCCGCCGTAGGAATGGCCGACGAGGTGGATCGGTCCTTCCACGTCGTTGAACGTGCCGCTCAGGCAGCGCACTTCTTCGGCAAGCGTCAGCGGCAGGTCCAGCGCGCAGCCATTGGCGCCGTAGCCCGAGATGTCGGGAGCAAAAAGCGTGTGGCTGCGGGCGAGTTCATCGGCGAGCGCCTTCCATTGGCGGCCCGAGCCTAGCGAGCAATGCAGGGCCACGACAGCGGCGTTGCCGCGCTCCGGTCGCGAAATTCGAACAATATTATTCATCGAAATGACTCCTGAATTTTTGAATGTGAAGTCCGCGGCGGGGCCACGCCAATGGTCCCGCGGCAAATGTTGCTGGCAGCGCCGTCTCACCGTTTGGTAATTACGACCTCGAGATATTCGCTGGGCACGACCATGGTGTCGTCGCCGGACCTGTTCATGCGCACGATCAGCGCGTTGAGATCGTTGTGCAGTTCTTCCTGTTTCGCCGGGTCGAGCGCGGCGAACGCTTTCAGCACCGGGCCGTAATAGGTCTTGAACACGTCGAGGAAGTGCTCGGGCGAGCGGTAGCGGAACTTGAACAGGCGCGATTCAGCCTTGATCGAGCGTGCCCCGGCGTCGAACATTTCGGTCAGCCGCGCGCGCGTTCCCCACATCGCCGGCGATTTAGCGCCGGCCGGCGGCGGCAGATATTTGCCGAGCGTCTTCAACACCTGTCCGATGAAACCTTCCGGCGTCCAGTTGGCGAGGCCGATCTGGCCCTTGGGTCTGCAGACCCGCAGCAACTCGGCGGCCGCGCGGTCCTGGTTCGGCGTGAACATGACGCCGAAGGTGGAGATCACGGTATCGAAGCTGGCATCGTCGAAGGGGAGGTTTTCCGCGTCGGCTTCCCTGAACGCGACCTGCATGCCTTCCGCCGTGGCGCGCGCCTTGCCGCGTTCCAGCAAGGCCGGCACGTAGTCGGTCGAAGTGACGTCGGCCCAGCGCCGCGCCGCAGCAAGCGTCGCCATGCCGTTGCCGGCGGCGACGTCCAGCACCTTCGAACCGGCCTTGAGGTCGAGTGCCTCGCACAGCTCTTCGCCGACGATTTGCAGCGTCGAGCCGACGATGGCGTAGTTGCCCGACGACCATGCGGCCTGTTGACGCGTTTTGAGGGCGACAAGGTCGGGGGCGGGCTGGGGATCGGCTTGGAGATCGGCTTGGGTCTGGGTTGCTGCAGTCGCGGTCTGGGCGGCCATTGGCGGTTCCTTCCTGGTTATGCGGCCACGGAAGGGGGCCGCGATGAACCAAACATGGCTCTGTCCGGACCTAAAGACTGTGATGCGGGGCTGATTTTGCCTTGAGGCGATCCTGATTTTTCAGTGAGAAGTCTGTTTCTGTGAGATTTCGCACACGATCCCGGCGGGAAATTCGCTCTACCCATCACGGGAGCACGATCCGGAAAAGGGGTTACCGGTTTTCCGAAAGGATCACGCTCAAACAAGGAAATGTTCGGGACTGGAAATTGCGCCGATCGCGACAGGCCCATGATGCTGCAACCTGGATGATGCCGTGCAATTCTGTTTTTCAAACCATGTGCTCGATGTCGACCTTCGCGAACTGACGCGCGGCGGCGAGAGCATCGCGGTCGAGCCGCAGGTGTTCGATCTTCTGGTCCACCTGATCGAAAATCGCGACCACGTCGTCACCAAGGACGATTTGATCGATACGGTGTGGGACGGCCGTATCGTCTCCGAGTCGACGTTGACGAGCCGGATCAACGCCGCCCGCAAGGCGGTCGGCGACAGCGGCAAGGATCAGATCATGATCCGCACGATTGCGCGAAAGGGCTTTCGCTTTGTCGGCGATGTACAGCCGCGTGTCGCGAACGGCAGCGAAGCGCACCGCGATGTGCCCCCACCGCCCGCACCCACCGCCGAGCCGCAGCACCGGCACTCTCCGGTGCTCGATCGCACCGCGATTGCCGTGCTGCCGTTTGCCAATCTCTCCGGTGAACCCGAACAGGAGTATTTTTCCGAAGGCATCAGCGAGGACATCATCACCGCGCTGTCGAAGCTGCGCTGGTTCTATGTGATCGCGCGCAACTCCTCGTTCATCTACCGGGGAAAGTCAGTCCATCACCAGCAGATCGGCGAGGAGCTCGGCGTCGGCTATGTCGTCGAGGGCAGCGTTCGCAAGGACGGCGATCATGTTCGCATCACCGCCCAGCTCGTCGACGTCGCCACCGGCAGCCATCTCTGGGCGGAGCGCTACGACCGCGATCTCGCCGACGTATTCGCCGTGCAGGATGAAATCACCCAGGCCGTCGTCGCCGCGATCGAGCCGCAGCTCTACGCGGCGGAGGATTTCCGCGCCCGGCGCAAGACGCCCGACAACATGGCCGCGTGGGATCTGGTGATGCGGGCGCTGTCGCATTACTGGCGTGTGACACGGCAGGACAATCTGGTCGCGCAGGCGCTGTTGGAAAAAGCGATCAGCGTCGATCCGCAGTATGGGCAGGCGCTCGGGCTCCTGGCGGCGTGCCATACGTTCAGCGCCCATATGGGATGGGAGGAATTGTCAAAAGTCATTCCGGTCGCGGAGCGCGCGGCGCTGGCGGCGATCCGTGCCGACAGCGAGGACCCGTGGGCGCATTATGCGCTCGCCAGCGTCTACCTGTTCCAGGGCCGCTTCGATGATTGCATCGCCGAGTTCGAGCTGGCGCTCCAGCTCAATCCAAGTTTTTCGCCTGCGCGCGGCATTTATGGCGTCGCGCTGTCCTATCGCGGTCGCTGGGAAGACGGCGATCGCGCCGCGCGCGCGGCGCTGAAACTGAGCCCCCGCGACCCCTTTGCCGCGATCTATTGCGGCGTCGCCGCCTACTGTCAGTATATCGGCCGCAACTATGCCGAGGCGATCCGCCTGTCCCGCGAAGCGCTGCGGCAGCGCAGCGACTTCGTTGGCGCCCACCGCGTGCTGGTGGCCTCACTGGGAATGGAAGGCAACGCGGATGCCGCCAAAGCCGCGCTCGAAGGCCTCCGCCGCGCCCAGCCCAATATCTCGCTGGCGTGGCTCGCGACCGGCCTGCCGTTCGAGCACGAGGCAGACAAGGAGCATTATCTGGAGGGGTTTAGAAGGGCGGGGCTGGGGTAGGGGGCCCCTAGGCCAAGTGCTTTCGCCTAATACCCAGCGGGCGTTCTGTCAGCTTATCGCCGGCACGCGTGGCCGCCGATCCAGGCTCCACGCGCCGGGGAGTAGCGGGACGACGGTGCTCCGATAGGAGCGGTCTTGAATATTCTGGATATACAGCATAAGATATACATCTAAATCTTAGATATCATGGAGGGGGGCGATGCAGGTTTCAAAATGGGGCAACAGTCTTGCGGTCCGATTACCCAAAGCGCTGGTCGATGCGCTCGGGCTCAAGGAAGGCGATGAATTGAACGTGGTTGCCACAAAGAGTGGCACCATCGAGGTCGAGACCAAGGAAGACCAGCGTCGCCGGGCGCTCGCTCGGATGGCCCGGCGCAACTGGACGCTTCCACCCGATTACAAATTCGATCGGGACGAGGCCAACGAAAGGTGAGCGCCTTCTTCGATACCAACATACTCGTCTATGCGCAGCAAACGGACGCAAAGGGCGATCGGGCGCGTGAATTGTTCGCAGACGGCGGCAAGCTCAGCGTTCAGGTGCTCAACGAGTTCACGGCCGTGTCGCGACGCAAGCAACGGAGAGACTGGCGAGAGATAGCCGAAGCCGTCGCCGATGTGCTCACGATGGTGGATCCGCCGCTGGCGCTTACGCTCGACCTGCATAATTCAGCGCGAGCGCTCGCCCAGGATCACGGGCTGTCGTTCTACGATGCGCTTATCGTCTCCGCCGCGATCGAGGCTGGTTGCGACACGCTCTTCAGCGAAGACATGCAGCACAGCCGCGCCATCGGCGGCCTCGCCATCGTCAATCCGTTTCTCGATAGTGCGCCATAGTCGGCCTCCCGGGCGGGTTTGCGCGGTGCCGGCAAGCGTCCGTCTTGAGGTGCCGTTGTGCGCCAACTCAGCGTGGCTAGATTAACTCTCAGTCTAACTCTCCGTCGTCCCGGCGCAGGCTAAGTCTTTGCTGGGACGACGGAAGTTAAGATCCCTTCACCCGCCTCGTCGCCGCAGTCACGTCGACGACATTGTCCACTTCCGCGCGCCAGCGCATGATTTCCGCGGCCAGGATCGGATGATTGAACCCCTTCAGGTTCAGATCGTCGATCGGGCGGCCCTCGACCCATTGCTCGACCATGCCGTAGACGCGCCTCGACACCACGATCTGGTTGGCCTTGGCTTCGTCGCAGAGGCGTGACGCAAGGTTGGTGACGCTGCCGATCGCGGCGTATTCCAGCCGCTGCTCGAAGCCGATCTGGCCGAGCGTGGCGTAGCCCAGCGCGATGCCGATGCCGAAGCCGAGATTGTGGCCGCGGTTGCGCCACTTCTCCGTCAGTTCGCCGATGGTGTCGCGCATCTCCACCGACATCTTCACCGCGCGCGCGGTGTGGTCGGCGAACTGGATCGGCGCGTTGAACAGGATCATCACGCCGTCGCCGGCATAGCGGTCGAGCGTGCCTTCGTACTTGAAGATCAGTTCGCCGAGCGCTGCGTGATATTCGCGCAGCACGTTCATCGCCTCTTCCGGCTCGGTGGTCTCGGTGAAAGCCGTAAAGCCGCGCAGGTCACAGAACACGACCGTGACTTCGCGGCGGTGGCTGTCGAGCAGGCCCTCATGGCCGTCGGAGGAGGCGATCAGTTGCGCCACCTGCGGCGCGAGGAAACGCTCCAGCCGGCGGATGCGCTCGATCTCGCCAAGTTGGGTTTCCACCCGCTCTTCCAGCGAGCGGTTCCAGTCCTTGAGCTGGTCGGTCTGTTCCTGCAGCTTGTCGGCCTGCCGGCGTACCGTCGTGTGTGCCGTCTCGAGCTCGCGGCTCTTCTGGTCGACTTCGGTGAACAGCCGCGCGTTGCGCATCGCCAGCACCGCCTGGTGCGCAAAGGTTTTCATCAGGCCGATCAGGTTGCTGGAGAACTCGCCGGCGTTCCGTCGCAGCACCACCAGCGAGCCGAGGATGCCGGTCTGGTCGACCAGCGGGACCACCAGCACCGAGTGGAAGCCGGCTTCGATCGTGACGTCGCGCAGCGGATGCTCTGATGTTTCGCCGAGATCGGGAATGTCGATCGGCTCGCCGCTCGCCGCCGCCTCGCCGAGCGGCGAGTTCGCGGCGTCGATGGCGCGGTGGCCGCCTTCGGCAGACTTGTCGATGCCGATCGATTCGGTGAGGTGAAACTGGTGGCGGCCGGCGTCATAGCCGTAGATCCGCACGGCATCGGCATGGGTGATTTCGAGCGCGCGCGCGGCGACCGTCGGCAGCACGGCGTTGAGGTCGAGCGAGGAGGCAACCGCGCGGCCGACTTCCTCGAGCACCTTGAGCTCGTTGATCGACTGCGCCAGATCCCGCGTCCGCTCCTTCACCTTCTCTTCGAGGCCGGAATAGGTCGCGGCGAGCTGGCTCGCCATGCCGTTGAACTGGTTGGCGAGCTCTTCGAGTTCGTCGGCGGTCTTGACTTCGATGCGGTGGCCGAAATCGCCGGCGCCGAGACGCCGCGCGCCGGCCTGCAGCGCCGTGATCGGCACCAGCATGCGGCGGGCCATGATGGTGCCGGCGATGATCGCGACCACGAGGCCGAGCCCGATCAAGAGCGCGATCCGTACCAGCTGGTCGCGGATCGGCGTCAGCGCCTGCGCGGTCGGCTGTTCGAAGAACACGTGCCAGCCGAGCTTAGGCACCGCGGCCGCGGTCGTCAGCACCGCATCGCCGTGGATATCGGTGCCTGACGTCAGCTCCCTGCCGCCGGTCGGAATGATGGCGGCGACCTGCTTCAGCGCGGAAAGGTTCTGGCCGACCGCCGGGCCCCTGGCCGAACTCGCCAGCACCTCGCCCTTGGGGTCGACGAGATAGGCGAACGCCACCTTGCCGACCTGCGCGTCGTCAAAATAGTCGGCGAGGAAGCCGAGGTCGATCTCGGCGACGGTGATGCTGCCGTCGGCATGCGGCAGCGAGATCGACATGAACGGGCGCTGGTCGCGCAGATAGGCCGGCGAAAAGCTGGTGCCGCGCCGGACGGTTTCGATGAACCTGACGTCGCGGGAAAAGTCGGCGTTGCTGTCCAGCGTGACGGTCTGGCGGGTGTGGCGGAGTTGCTCGCGGCCCTGGGCGCTGAGCAGCGAGAGCTGGCTGACCTGCGGCACCTGCCGCAGCAGTTGCGCATAGTCGGCGCGGCGTTCCTCGGTCCGGGTCGAGGACGCGCGGGTCACCCAGCTGATCTGGCGCTCCAGGTCGCCCATCGACTGCTCGATCCGCTTGGCGGTGGCCTCGGCCTTCTCGGACATGCCGTCGGCCAGCGACCGCTTGATGCCGCCATACGTGATCCAAATTTCCATCGCGCCGTTGACGGCCAGCACGAACACGACGAGGCCGACCAGCGCCACGACATATTTGGCGAACAGGCCCTCTCGCAGGAACCAGACCTTGTCCTTGACCTCACTCATCCGGACCCTCGTGCGCCGCGGCTGGCGGGCGCATCGTTGCTGGCGGCGCTGACCTCTCCCGGGGGCCGCCGCTGATGGGCCTGTCTAGCACGAATCCAGGGGGCCGGCGGGGCTCTCCGCCAGCATGGTTAGCCCGGATTCTGGGCAGAATTGGCAAGTCTCGTCATGCCCGGGCTTGTCCCGGGCATCCACGTCAATCGACCGTCGGCAAGAAGGTGGATGGCCGGGACAAGCTCGGCCATGACGGCTCATCGGCTCAGCGATTGAACAGCTGCCGGAGCACCTCATTCATTGGCTGGCTGTCCTGCTGAGCCGTTTCGTTCGGCGGTGCGGGGGCGGTGGACTCGACCGGTGCGTTCTCGGCTGGAGCCTGTTCCTGGGCTGCCGATCCGGGAACGAGACTGCGCTGGCCGCCCGGGCGCGGCGCGGTCTGAGGCGAGCCGCCTTGCCCGAACCCGCTCAAGCCCTGCTGCAGCAGGTTGCCGATGGTCTCGCCGAGCGGGCTGGTGGAAGGCTGGCTGGCGCCACCCTGTCCGCCCGTAGCACCTTGTTGCCCGCCACCGAGCAGGCTGCCGATCGCAGCGCCAAGGCCGGCGCCGCTCGGGCCGAACAGGCCCTTGCCCATCTCCTTGAGCTTCGCATAGGCGCCTTCGGGATTGTCGAGGATGCCCTGCATCTCCGGATAGATCCGTGGGCTACCCCACGGCCCCTCGATCATCACGGGAATGCCGAACCCGACCGGATCGGCGGCGCGGCCCTGGCCTTCGGTGGTCATGACGAGCTTCGGCTCGACGCGGAAGCCGATCTGCTTGGTGCCGAGATCGATGGTGCCGGCACCGGTCATTTTGACCAGCGGGCCGACCAGATTGAGGTCGGTGGTCTGTGCCTGGCCCTTGTCGATCCTGAACGAGGCCGAAAGCTGCGAAAGATCGGTCGCCTTCTCTTCGCCTTCCTGCCAGCCGGACAGCGTGCCTGATGTCAGCGAGCGGATCATCTGCGCGACGTTGAGGCCCCGGATCGAGCCGTCCTGGAACACGATGAAGGCGGTGCCGGCCGCGTTCGACATGATCGCGCGCTGGCTGGTACCGGCGGAGCGTACGTTGATCTTCGCCTGCATCCTGCCGTCGAGCTTGTCGAAGTCGGCGAGGCTGCGCAACACGGGTAGCGCGCGTACGCCGGTGAGGTCGGCCCGCATTGCGAAACTCGGCGTGGCGGTGGATGCATCGATGGTCAGGTCGCCATTGGCGTTGCCGTCATAGGCGCCGATATTGGCGACCTGCGCCTTCAATACGCCGCTCGCCAGCGTGGCTTCGATGGCGGCGGGAGCAAACCTTCCGTCGCCGATGGCAAGTTCGGCGGCCGATATGCGCGCCTGCACGTCGATATAGTTGAGGCCGTTGAGGTCGATCGTCGCGCTGCTCCAGGGCTGCGCGGAGGAATCTGTGCTGCGCGGCGTCGTAATCGCAAGCTTCTGGAAATCGAGGTCGAGCTTGACCAGCGGCTTGCTTGCCAGATCGACCGAGGCCCAGCCGTTGAATGCGCCATCGCCGAGCGTACCGGTGACGCCGTTGATCATCACGGTCGATCCGTTGAGCCGGACGCCGGCCTTGGCCGACAGCTGGGCGTTCAGCAGGCCGGGTGCATCGATGGTAATCTCCGCCGGGATGTTCTGCCGCTCGATCGGCGGCGCGGGCGGCGCCGCCTTGATCTCGAACTTCAGCGGATGGCCGTTGCTGCGTGCGTTGCCGGACAATTGAATCCTGCGGTCGGCATCGATCGATATCTCGGCGTTGACGGTCTCGATCCGGTTCTCGACGCGGTCGCGCAGGTTGGAGAGTATGACCGTGCCGCCGCTGACGCTGACATGCTCGATCGTGAACGCATCGGTGGCGTTGCTGGTCGCAGGCTTGGTAGCCGCGGTACTTGCCTCCCTCAGCCGTTCGCGCCGCAGCGGCAAATTCACCACCGGGCGCATGACGACGAGTTCGGTGATGCGGGGCTTGCCGGCCCATACGCTCGCCAGCGTCACGTCGGCCTGGATGCTGGCGGCCGCGAAGCGGTTATTGATGTCGCGGTCTTTCGGGTCCTGCAGCGTCACGTCGTTCAGCGTGATGTTGATCTGCGGCCACACGCCGATTTTGGCGCCGCCGTTGATGGCGAGCCTGTAGCCCGTCTCGCGCTCGACCCGCTCCTTGATCTGCGCTGTCAGAAACCCCGACGGGATGCCGATCACCAGCAGCAGCGCGATGATGGCGACCACGGCGGCAATGGCACCGCCTGCGATTTTTAGTGCTCTCATTTCGACATTCCACACCGCGCAAACGGCTCTTGTTTCGGCTGCGCGACCCGCGGGCGCAACCGGTCAGGCGAGTTTATCCCGGAAACGGGATGCTGCTCACGGAAGCCAAAAATATTCCGGCCATACGGCGAACTTATGTGACTTATGACACATTCATAGGATAGGGAATCTTGCTAACGGCTCTGGGAGCTGACTGGGACTAATTTGGAAGGCAATACAATGAGTAAACAGGCCGAATTTGCGGTCATTCTGAAAATGAACCCGATGTTCGCGGATTTGGGCGCCGACGAGTTGCAGCGCATCTCCGGCCTTTGCCACACCCAGCAGATGGGCGTCGGCGAGACGCTGTTCCAGAAGGGCGATCCTGGCGATGCGCTCTACGGGGTCCGGCGCGGCCAGATCCGGATCGAGACCGGCGCTTCCGACGGCAGCCGCCTAACACTGAATTTCATGGGCCCCGGCGATCTGTTCGGCGAGGTCGCCGTGCTCGATGGCGAGAGCCGCACGGCGGACGCCACGGCCGGCGAGCCGTCGGAACTGTTCGTCCTGCGGCGCGAGGATTTTCTCGCCTTCCTCGAGCGCGAGCCGAAGGTCGCGATCAAGATCATCATGCTGTTGTGCCAGCGCATCCGCTGGCAGAGCGAGCGGATGGAGGAATCGGTGCTGCAGCCGCTGCCGGTCCGCCTCGCCCGGCGGCTCTGTGCGCTGGCCTCCGATTTCGGCTCGGAGGTTCACATCTCGCAGGAACAGCTCGGCGTCTTCGTCGGCGCCGCCCGCGAAAGCGTCAACCGCCAGCTGCAGCTCTGGCGCAAGGACGGCATCCTCGACCTGCAGCGCGGAAGAATTCTGCTGCAGAACATGACCAAGCTGACGGCGGTGGCGCGGAACGAGTAGAGTTAGGCGATCGGCAACCTTCGTCGCCGCACACGATCCCTGTCCACGACGATGATGCTCTGCGCGATGTCTTCTGCGGTGAGGCTGGACAAGATGCTTGCGAGCCTGTTTCGCACCGCAGCTTCGTTCCAGTCCCCGTTACGGAAAAGGATCAAGCTCGGCTCGATGGAGCGAGCAACTGCAAGCAACCGCGGATAGTCAAGATCAACGGTGATGATGGTCCGAGCGTCAAGCTTCGCTCGGGCGACTATATCGCTGTCAGGGGCGCGATGCAGCCCGAGATGAGTCGCGTGCACAGCGTCGTGTCCTTGATCAACAAGCCACGCCGCTATAGCCGGCGGCAGAGGCATGTCGATCAAAAATCTCACTTGGCGGGAACAGGGCGAAGTTCGACCGTTTCGTCTTCAGCGAGGAAGGCCGCATATCGCAAAGCTTCATCGATGTCGCCGGACTCGATGTATGGGTACGCCTTTAGGATCGCCTCGCGCGTTTCGCCAGCAGCCAACAACCCAAGCAGGCGTGCCACCGGGAATCTAAGCCCGCGTATGCAGGGCTTGCCGGTGCAGACGGCAGGATCGATGGTGATACGTGTAAAAACCATACCACTAAAGTAGCCTGTCTCGAGGCATCTTGCCAGTGTGTGAGTGCGCCGGAACTCGCCTCTAAGTTGAAATCAAGCCTTCGTCACTTCGCCGCGGGCGACATGGCCGGCGGCACCGAGGGCGGGCCCTTGGCTGGCGGCTCCTTGTGATGGTCGGATCCGTGACCTGCTTCGTCGGGCTCGCCGCTCGAGACCAGCAGCTTCTGGCCGAAGCGCCAGCATAGCGCACCGAAATCGTCCATGACCATGAACATCGCCGGCACGAACACCAGCGACAGGATGGTGGAGAATATCAGGCCGCCGATCACGGCGAGCGCCATCGGCGAGCGGAATTCGCCGCCGGCGCCGAAGGCCAGCGCTGACGGCATCATGCCCGCGGCCATCGCGATCGTCGTCATCACGATGGGGCGGGCGCGCTTCATGCCGGCGTCGATGATGGCCTCGTCGCGACGCTTGCCTTCGCGGATCGCTTCGACCGCGAATTCGACCAGCATGATGGCGTTCTTGGTGACGATGCCCATCAGCATCAGGATGCCGATCCACACCGGCGTGGTGAGCTGCTTGCCGGTCAGCAGCAGGGCCGCGATCGCGCCGCCGATCGAGAGCGGCAGCGAGAACAGGATGGTGATCGGTTGCAGGAAGGTGCCGAACAGCAGCACCAGCACCGCGTAGACCATCATCAGGCCGGCGGTGATGGCGGTAGCAAAACCTTCCGACAATTCGGCGAGGCTTTCGGCGTCGCCCGACGGACTGACCCGCACGCCCTTCGGCAGGCTCTTCATGACCGGCAGATCGTAGATCAACTTCGTGGCATCGCCGAGTGCCGCGGTGCCGACGAGGTCGGCGGCCACCGTGGCCTGCCGTTCGCGGTCGTAGCGGTTGATGCTGGTCGGTCCCTGGTCGAGCTGGATGTCGGCGACGACGGATAGAGGGACGCCGCCGCGTTCGCCGCGCTGGCCCAGCGGCACGCGCAGTTGCTGCAGCATCTGCAGGTCGCCGCGCGCGCTGTCCTCGAGCTGGACCCGGATCGGCACCTGGCGGTCGCCGGCATCGAATTTCGCCAGTGCCGGCCCGACGTCGCCGATGGTGGCGACACGGATGGTCTGTGACAGGCTTTCGGTCGAGACGCCGAGCCGCGCCGCCAGCTCCGCCCGCGGCCGGATACGAAGTTCGGGACGGTCGAGCGAGGTTTCCGAGATCACGTTGGCGATGATCGGAATCCGCTTCATCTGCGTCGCCAGTTCGCTGGCGACGTTGTTGACGATGTTGCTGTCGACGCCGGTCACGACCAGCGAGATCGCGCGCAGGCCGTTTTCGTCGAGGAACCAGAAGCGGATGTCGGGGACGTTTTCCAGCTCTTGGCCGATCTCGAGCTCGAGCTGCCGCTGGGTGATCTTGCGATCGCCTTTCGGCGTGTAGTTGATGATCAGCGCGGCGCGGCGGACTTCCTGCGTTCCCGGCGGCACCCGGCCGCCGTCGACGAAGATGCTCTTCACCTCGGGCCGCTTGCGCAGGCGCGCGACGATTTCTTCCGTCACCTTTTCGGTATAGGCGAGCTGCGTTCCCGGCGGCAGCTCCATCGCCAGTAGCGAACGGGCGGTGTCCTGCGCCGGCAGGAAGCCCTGCGGCAGCAGCGTGATGCTCCAGATCGAGGCCGCGAACACGCCGAACCCGATCAGCACCGTGATGAAGTAGTGTTTCACCGACCAGGTCACTAGCCGGGTATAGGTCTTCAGGATACGTCCCGGCGGCGGCTCCTCGTGCGGGTGATCCTTCAGGAAGTAGGCCGCGAGCACCGGCGTGACGAAGCGCGCGGCGAGCAGCGAGAAGAACACCTGCACCGACACCGTGATGCCGAACTGCTTGAAGAATTGCCCGGCGATCCCCGACATGAAGCTTGCAGGCGCGAAGATCGCGATGATCGTCAGCGAGATCGCGATCACGGCGAGGCCAATTTCGTCGGCGGCTTCGAGCGCGGCGCGATAGGGCGACTTGCCCATGCGCATGTGGCGGACGATGTTCTCGATCTCGACGATGGCGTCGTCGACCAGAATGCCCGTCGACAGCGTGATCGCAAGGAAGGAGACGAGGTTCAGCGAGAAGCCGAGCAGGTCCATCACCCAGAATGCCGGGAAGATCGACAGCGGCAACGAGATCGCGGCAATGATGGTCGCGCGAATGTCGCGCAAGAACAGCAAGACGACGATGACCGCGAGGATCGCACCCTCGAACAGGGTCGAGATTGCGGCGTGGTAATTGCCCTTGGTGAATTCGACCGAAGTGTCGATCAGCTTCAAGTCGACCTCGGGATGGGCCGCTTTCAACGCGTCGATACGCTTCTGCACGGCTTCGGCGACCACGACGTCGCTGGCGCCCTTGGAGCGCTTGATGCCGAGCGCCACGACGGGTTCGCCGTTGAAGCGGGCGAAGGTCCGGCGGTCGGCGATGGTATCGGTGACGGTACCGAGGTCGTCGAGCCGCACCTCGCCGCCGCCGAACAGCGGAATCATCGTGCCGGCGAGTTCGTTCAGCGTCTTGGCGCCGGCGAGCGTGCGGATAGCCTGGTCGTTCTTGCCGATTTCGGCGCGTCCGCCGGCGAGGTCGACATTGGTGCCGCGCAGGATCTGGCTGACATTGACGGCGGTGAGGCCCGCAGCCTGCAGCCGGTCGGGATCGAGCGAGACGAGAATTTCACGCTCGACACCGCCGATGCGCTCGACCTGGGCGACGCCGCGCACGCCCTGCAGCGCGCGCTTGACGACGTCGTCGACGAAATAGGAGAGCTGCTCCGGCGTCTTGCCGGGCGAGATCGCGGCATAGGTGACGATCGGGAGGCCGATCACGTCGACGCGCTGGATCAGCGGCTCGTTGACGTTCTGCGGCAGGTTGGCGCGAACGCGGGTGACGGCGTCCTTGATGTCGTTTAGCGCGCGGTCGGTGTTGGTCTCCAGCGCAAACTGGATCGTGGTCACCGACAATCCGTCGGTGATCGAGGATGAGATGTGCCTCACGCCCTCGACGCCGGATACGCCGTCCTCGATGGTCTTGGTGACCTGGCTCTCCAGTTCGGCCGGCGCCGCGCCGAACTGGGCCACGGCGACCGAGATCACCGGGATGTCGGCGTTGGGCAGCCGGGTCACGGCGAGCTTGGTGAAGCTCACCCAGCCGAGCACCAGCAGGATGATGGAGAAAACGATGGAAGGCAGCGGGTTCCGGATCGACCATGCCGAGATATTCAAAGCCATTAGCGTGCCCGCGAGCGCTCGAGTTCATCGGCGAACATGGTCTTGACCTGGTCGCCGTCATGCAAGGACGTGCCAGCATCGGCCACGACGGTTTCGCCGACGTCGAGGCCTGCAAGAATTTCCGTCGAGGTGTCGGAGGTCAGGCCGACCCGCACCTTTCGCGTCTCGATCGTGTTGCCCTTGACCACCTGAACGGTCAGGCGGTCGATGGCGGTGCGCGGCACCGCGACGCCGCACGAGCGCTTGGCGTCGATATTGGCGCGGGCGAACATGCCGACCTTGAGCGAGGGATTGTTGTTGAGCGAGATCCGGACCTTGCCGAGCTGGGTGGCGCGGTCGATCAGCGGCGAGATCTGCCGGACCTTGCCGACGACGTCGGGCGCGTCGTCGCGGCTGATGCGCACGGTTGCGCCCGGGTTGAGCTTGAGCAGGTGGACGCTGGGGACTTCGGCGTCGAGTTCGATCTCGTTGTTGACGGAGATGCGGAACATCGGGCCGGCCTGCGGCGAGGCCGGCGCGCCGACCGCGGTCCGGACTTCGGTGACGAGACCGGCCGCAGGCGCGCGCAGCGTGATAGGCCCGGTTCGGCCGGCGGGCGTGCCCGGTATCTGCGGCGGCGCCGTGAGACGCGCCAGCTCCTGATTTTCGGTGACCGTATCGCCTTCCTTGACGAACAGGTCGGTCACCCGCGAGCCTTCCTGGTCGACGCCGACCTGCGCCTCGCGGCGCGGCACGATGAAACCGGTGACCCGGACCATGTCGGAGAAGCAGGCATTGGTGGACTTGGTGACGACGACCAGCGCCTGGCCTGGCGTGTCCTTTTCCTCGGCGCGGGGGCGATGCTCGAACCAGTAATAGCCGACGGCCACGGCAGCAACGAACGCCACGCCGAGCGCTGGTTTGAGGTATTCGGAGAGTTTCATTGCCGGATCAATCCAGACTGGAAGTCAAATCAAATGGGCACACCGGGTCGGCCGGGAAGCCTGCCGACGAACCTGTCATGGAGCCCAAAACGAATACGTCCCGCACGGGTGCTGCGGGACGTATTGTAGCCGGAAACGATTGGTCGGCGCCACGCCCTTACTTGCAGGTCCTTATTTAGAGGCGTTTGCCGCGGCCGTCTTGTTTTCCATGTTCACGACCTGAACGCGGCGGTTCGCTTCCGCCAGCGGCTGGTTCGGGTCCTTGAGCTTGCTCTCGCCGTAACCGACGGTGACGAGGTCGGTGCCGTTGATGCCGTATTTTTCGACGAGATAGCGCTTGATCGAGTCGGCGCGGCGCTCGGACAGGTCCTGGTTGTAGGCGTCACTGCCCGCCGAGTCGGTGTGGCCCGCGACCACGAAGGTCGAACCCTTGAGGTCGTTGTTGGTCAGCGCACGGCCGAGCGCCTGAACCGACGGCAGCGACTTCGCGCTGATGTCGGCCGAGTTGTAGTCGAAGTTGATCTCCAGATCGATCTTCGGCTTGTCCTTGACGACGGCGGCGATTTCCTCGCGCTCGGTCGCCGACAGCGACCGCGAGGAACGGCCACGGAACTTCTGAACCAATTTGCCGTCGGCGGCAGAGGCCGCCGTGGCGGCGGGATCGACGGTGGTCTGCGGGCCGACCGAAAGACCGCGGGTCAGCGGCTTCTTTTCCGGGGCCAGCGCGCGAAGAATCTGGTCTTCAGTGACGTTCTTGTCCTGCGCGCTCGCAGGTCCGGCGCCGAAGGCGCCAATCGCCGCGACTGAAAGGATCGCGGTAAGGGTTTTCGTTGCTCTCGACATTGCCAGTCCCCTGGTTCCAACGTTATTCAAATAGGGCAGGCGACCATCCATAGGGCCTGCGTCTTGTTAGTCTGAGCCACCCGCTCCGCGGTTCGACGGAGGGGGGCCTTCACCTTAAATATTCGTCACTGTACGCCGTAGTCGGCGAATTCCTTGGCAATATTGGGATCCATCGCCTTTGCGTTGTTGATATCCAGGTCACCTTCGGCAATCGAACCGTTGCGCTTCTTGGCAAGGCCGCGTCCGTACAGCGACGAGGTCAATCGGGGGTTGATCTTGAGGGCGGCATCGAAATCGGCGATTGCATTCTTGGTCTGGCCGCTCTTCAGGTTGACCAGTCCGCGGCTGTCCAGTGCGTCGACGAAATTCGGCCGCAGCCGCAGCGCTTCGTTGCAGTCCTTCAGCGCCGCCTGCAGGTCGCCGATCACGGTGCGGGTCCAGCAGCGATTGTTGTAGGCCTCGACGTCCTTCGGATTCAGCCGCAGCGAATTGTTGAAGTCCTTGATGGCGAGCTCGTAGGCACCCTTGCTGGCATAGACCTGCCCACGCCGGTACAGCGCCGCGGCATCGTCCGGATTGTCGTTGAGCCGCGCCGTCAGGTTCTTGATGGTGGGATCGTCGGCGAGCGCTGGCGCCAATGGGGCGCTGGGAACGCTCTCGACCGGTTTGGCCGGCGGCGGAGGCGGAGGAATGGCGGCTTCGGCCGGCCTGGGTGGCGCCGGCGGCGGTAAGGGGGGCGGCGGCGGCGAGGGCGGCGCCACGGCGACCTGAGGTGCAGGCTGCGGCGCAGGCGGTGCGGGCGGCGGCGCCGGAGCGGCAACGGCCGGCGGTGGGCTCGGCGGCGGTGCACTCGCGGGCGGTGGGGTGGACGGACGCGGGCCCGCACCGCTCGGAATGAACGAAAAATCCTCGGCGAGCGACGACGAAATCCACGGCACCTGTTCGCTGCGCGACGCGCGGGTGACGCCGACGCGGGTGCGGTTCAGCGTTTCCTCCGCCATCAGGTCGGGCGTGCGGATTTCCTTGAGCAGCTCCCTGACGAACAGGCTGCGGTCGCTGCCATTGTCCGAGATCACCGACGAGAGCGCGGCCGAATACATCACCAGCGTGCCGTTCGGCGCGATTACCGGCGCGAGGCCGGCGGAAAAGCTGCGAAACCTCCGCTCGAACGGATTGCGCCTCGAAGCGTCGATCAGTGCGATCTTGACGCCCGCGCCGCGGCTGTTGATCTCGCCCAGCACGGTTTCGAGGCTGAAGCCGTCACGGCGGACGTCGGCCTCGGTCCAGATCTGGGCATCGACCGGAATCATGTAGCTTTGCCGGCTCGACTGCACGCCAAAGCCGGAGAAGAAAATCAGCGCGACCGATCCCGGCTTGATCTTGCCGTAGAGCCGCTCGAAGGCGCGGCGCATCTGCTCGCCGGTCAGGTTCTCGCCGATATCGACATTGAAGCCGTCGCGCTTGAGCTCATCGGCGATGTCGCGGGCGTCGTTGATCGGCTCCTTCAGCGGCGCTTCGGCATCGGGATATTTCGCGTTGCCGATGACCAGCGCATAGCGTTCACCGGCTGCGAACGACGGGCCCACCGGGACGGCCGACAAAATCAAGGCAACAAGCAATGCAAGGCGGATTTTCATATTGAAAGAGGTCCAGATCACGGCAACCCAGCCAAAATAGCGCCGATACCAGCTCGCGCCGCGGCGACCTTACTCCACGCATTCTCCATTATCAAACCGCAGCACAGGCGCGTCAATTGCTCACGGCGTAGCCGTCAATTGCGACAATTGACCGCGACGGACCGCGTTCGACATGGGAATGAATCGCGTCGGCCAACGAAAAATGGCGACTGGTTCCGGTCCTCCCGACCTGCGACTCCCGGCGCAGCCCGCATATGACCGTCATAACCATTGGGTGCATCGCAAAACTCCAATAGGGTAAACAACCTCAGGATAATTGATTGATCTACCTCCCTCTCTGCGGGTCTTGTGTGATCCCTCTCACGTGAATTCTGCCGTCCTGCCATGCCGTCGCTGTCTGTCGCGGGGTTTGACCTTTGCAGATGACAATGGCTTGGTGCCTTCATCGGCCAAATCTCGACACCCGCGAAAAGAAAAGTGACACCGATGGGAAACGCCTACGAAATCTACGCGCTGCGCTATGCGACGATGTCGCCGCGCACCCCCAACATGAATTTTCTGGCCCCCGATCCGCACGAGACCACGGCAGCGGACCTCGATTATTTCGTCTGGCTGGTCCGTGGGCACGGCCGCGATATCCTGGTCGACACCGGCTTCAATGCCGAAGAGGCCAAGGCGCGGGCCCGCAAGCTGACGCTCAATCCGGTCGACGCGCTGGAGAAGTTCGGCGTTTCCGCCGGCAGCATCAAGGACGTCGTCGTCACCCATCTGCACTACGACCACGCCGGCAACCTCGATCGTTTTCCCGGCGCGCGCTTCCATCTGCAGGAACGCGAGATGAGCTACGCGACCGGCCGCTGCATGTGCAATGGCATGCTGCGGCATCCGTTTTCGGTCGAGCACGTCACCACGATGGTGCGCCATGTCTATGGCGAGCGCGTCACCTTTCACTCCGGCGACGGCGAGATCGCGCCCGGCGTGACGGTGCATCGCGTCGGTGGCCATTCCGACGGCCTGCAGGTGGTCCGGGTCGAGACCGCGCGCGGTCCGGTGGTGCTGGCGTCGGACGCGGCGCACTACTACGCCAATCTGCAGAAGCGCAGCCCGTTTCCGATCGTCTACAATGTCGGCGATATGGCGCAGGGCTGGGAGACCGTCGAACGGCTCGCCGGCCACCCCGATCGCTTCATTCCCGGCCACGATCCGCTGGTGAGCGAGATCTATCCGCGGGCGAGCGACAAGGTCGACGCGTTCGCGCTGCACCTCGCGCCGTCGCGTTCGTTTGCCAAACAGGCTTGAGACTAAGATGTCAGATTACAAGACACTCGGCTTCATCGGCCTCGGCGTAATGGGCGAGCCGATCTGCCGCAACCTCGTGAAGAAGAGCGGCAAGCGCGTCGTCGCATTCGATCTGTCGCCTGAGCCGTTGGCGCGACTGCGTGCCGATGGCGCCCAAATCGCGGCTTCTGTTGCCGACGTCATCAAGCAAAGCGACCTGCTGTTCCTCTGCCTGCCAAGCGCCAGGCATGTTCGTGCAGTGTTCGAGGGCGACGGCATCCTGAAGAACGCGAGGAGCGGCCAGGTCGTCGTCGATCTCGGCACCTCCTCGGTCAGCCAGACCCGCGATTTCGCCGGGCAACTGCAGGCCAAGGGTGCGGCCTGGGCCGACGCACCGATTGCACGCACGCGCCAGGCGGCGCAGGACGGCACGCTGAGCGTGATGGTCGGAGCTGTGCCCGCGCTTTACGCGGGGATCGAGCCGCTGATCCGCTGCTTCGCCACCGACGTCACCAATTGCGGCGGGGTCGGCGCTGGGCAGGTCACGAAAATCCTCAACAACATGGTGCTGTTCGAAACCGTCAACGCGCTGGCTGAAGCGGTTGCGGTGGCGAAGCACAACGGCGTCGATCCGAAATTGCTGCTCGATACGCTGTCAAAGGGCTCGGCCGACAGCTTCGCCTTGCGCAATCACGGCATGAAGGCGATCGTGCCGGGGAATTTTCCGGAGCGCGCGTTCTCGACCGAATATGCGCTGAAGGATCTTTCCTATGCGCTGGAGCTGGCGTCCGATGCCGGCATCAGGATTCGCGGCGCCGAACTGATCGGCACCGTATTGCAGGAAGCCATCGATGCCGGTTCGGGCGACAATTATTTTCCTGTGATCGCAAAACATATCGGTAGCGCCAACCGGAGTTGAACCATGATCACTCGATTTCCCGGCTACACGCCCACCCGCAGCGGCGCCGTCGTCCACGACAACCTCGTTTTCACGGTGGCGGTCGCGCCCGATCCGGTCGCTCCCTCGATGTACGAGCAGAGCGTGAAGGCGCTTGCCCGGCTCGACGAGAACCTCGCGAAGTGCGGCACGGACAAGAGCAAGATCCTCACGGCCATCGTCTACATCGCCGACATCAAGCGAAAGGCCGAGATGAACCGCGCCTGGGACGAATGGGTCGACATGAAGAACCCGCCGATGCGCGCCTGCCTCGGCGTCGAGCTCGAACCGCCGCATATCGTGGAGATCGTGGTGACGTCAGCGAAGTAGGCTTCGGCCTGGTGCGCACGCGACCGGGCGCAGCGATAACTTCCGTCGCGATGATCTTTTGGATGGTTTGTACGGCAGGTCGGCTGCTTTAGATCAGTCGGCTGCTTTGGATCAAAAGCCGCCGCTCGCAACGGAGCTCGCGAGACTCGTAAGGGATATCCTGACTTCGATTTGCTGCAGGGTCGAGTACAATTCCGTCATTCGATTCGGGGCAGCGCGAATGGAAGCGAAGAAGGCTTGGGTCGTCAGCATCGCACGACGCCACAGAAGCGGTTTGTTCTTCGAATGCAGCTTCTTCTACGTCGGACATCCCACCAGACAATCCGCCACTGACGCGGTTCGCCGCAATCTCCCTCAGGTTGATCTCCGTCGTGTTAGGGCGGAGCGGGAGCTTCGTTCCGAGGAGATCGCCAAGGCCGGACTGCGGTACCGGGAAGTGAAACTGGCTGCGAAGGGTCGCCGTGCGGAACATCAGTAGGCAAGACAGCTCAGCTTGTGTCCCTTGCGGACATGCTGCCCAGGGGCGCGCCGCAAGTCCTCTTCATGCGGAGCGCCTTCAATGAGCGATTTTAACACCAAGGAGATGGAAATCTTCGACGAGTCGTTCGACATCGCCCTGAGCGTCCTCCTTCGTAACCAGGAACTGAGAAGCTTCGATGAAGCTACCCATTTTCTTGCGAAAGAAATCGCCGAGCTGATGTGCCGGGGTGAAAGAAACGTAATCTTCCTCTCGAACTTCGCGCTGGATGCCTACCGGCTCAAGCCCAAAGTATATCTGCGTCTCGTTCAGTAATCGGGTCTCGCCCCTACGCCCTTCAGTAAGCTTCCTTCGCGTCCGCCTCTTCGCTGGTCTGCACCAGATCGAGGCTCTCCTCCAACTTGCCGAGCAGGCGTCCAAGATCGCGCCGTTCCTGTGCGGAGAGGCATGACAATATTTCCTGCTCCTTGCGCAGCAGGCGCGGGATCAGTTCTTCGTAGAGCGTCGCGCCCTTACGCGTCAGGCGCAGGCGGAATTCGCGGCGGTCGTCCGCGTTCTCGACGCGCTCGATCATCTGCCGCTTCAGCAGCGAGGTGACGGCGCGGCTGATGGTTGATTTGTGCGTGCGGGTGCAATCGGCGACGTATTGCGCGCTGCAGGGGTCGTGGCGAAAGCCGAGCGTCGCCAGCACGCGCCATTCCGGAATGTCGAGCCCGTAGCGGGTCGCATATTCGACCGACAGCGTCGAACTGACCTCCGCCGCGAGCCGGTTCAATCGGAACGGCACGAACCCGAACAGGTCCAGCCGTGCGTCCGTCTTCGATGCGCCTTCTTCGCGCGAGCCGGCGGCCACTTCGGTTGAAAACGCCTTAGGCAAGGATAGCCTCGAATTGAGTTGACGCCGGACCCGGCTCGGGGTTTAAGATAGTTGCAGATGCGACTATCTAGCACGGTCGCCCGCCCTTTACCAGTCACGGGCCTTACCAGTCACAGGCCTTGCCAGTCACAGGGTTAAACCCCGCATGGCGCAGACCAAAACCCAGTTCGGCTATCGCCGCCATCCCGATCAGGATCGGCCGGGTTCGAATCTCGCCGAGCATCCGATCGTCATCGTTGGCGCAGGACCGGTGGGACTGTCGCTGGCGATCGATCTGGCGCAGCGCGGCCAGGCCGTCGTGCTGCTCGACGATGCCGACCGCATCGGCGAGGGCTCGCGGGCGATCTGCTTTTCCAAGCGCTCGCTCGAATTCTGGGACCGGCTCGGCATCGGCCAGCGCATGGTCGACAAGGGCGTGGTGTGGAGCGTCGGCAAGATCTTTCACGGCGATTCCCAGCTCTACCAGTTCAACCTGCTGCCGGAGCAGGGGCACAAGCGGCCGGCTTTCATCAACCTGCAGCAATTCTACGCCGAGGCGTATCTGGTCGACCGCGTCGAGGAATTGCCGGCCATCGACCTGCGCTGGCGCAACAAGGTCGCCGCGCTCGAGCCGCGCAACGACCATGTGCTGCTGACGATCGAGACGCCCGACGGTCCGTATCGCATCAGCGCCCGCTTCGTGATCGCCTGCGACGGCGCCAAATCCTCGCTCCGCCGGCTGGTCGGCGCGGAATTCGCAGGCCAGGTGTTCGAGGATCAGTTCCTGATCGCCGACGTCAGGATGACGGCGGCGTTTCCGACCGAGCGCTGGTTCTGGTTCGATCCGCCGTTCCATGCCGGCCGCTCGGCGCTGCTGCACAAGCAGCCGGATGACATCTGGCGCATCGACCTGCAACTCAACCGCTTTGCCGATCCCAATGTCGAAAAGCTGCCGGAGAACGTGCGGCCGCGCATCGCCCGCATGCTCGGGCACGACAAGTTCGATTTCGAATGGATCTCGCTGTACAAATTCCAGTGCCGGCGGATGAACAAGTTCATCCACGGCCGCGTGATCTTCGCTGGCGATGCCGCGCACCAGGTCTCGCCGTTCGGCGCCCGCGGCGCCAATTCCGGGCTGGAGGATGCCGAGAACCTGGCATGGAAGCTCGATCGCGTGCTGCGCGGAACGTCGCCCGAGGCGCTGCTCGAGAGCTACCATATCGAGCGCAGCGCGGCCGCCGACGAGAACATCCGCGAATCCACCCGTTCGACCGATTTCATGGCGCCGAACTCCCACCAGGAGGCGCGGCTGCGCAAGGCGGTGCTGTCGCTCGCGAGGGAGACCGAGTTCGGCAAGCGCATGGTCAATGGCGGGCGGCTCTCGACGCCGTCGGTCTACGCGACGCCGCTCTCGACCGCCGACAGTGATAGCTGGCGCGGCGGCCCGCAGCCCGGTGCCTCGATGGCGGACGCGCCGGTTGTCGGCGCACGCGGCGAACAAATCTTTCTCACCGATGCTTTCGTCAAGGCCGGCATGGGGTTTACCTTGCTGGAATTCGGCAATGGCGTCGCGCCGGAACTGCCCGACGGCGTGGCCGCGATCCGGATCGGCGGCAAGGGTGGCCTCGTCGATTCTGCCGGCCTCGCCGCCGCGCGTTACGATGCCGAACCCGGCGCCGCGTATCTGTTGCGGCCGGATGGCTACGTCGCGGCGCGGTTTCGGCATCCGACCCGGCCCGCGCTCGACGCCGCGCTGGCGCGGGCCGCAGGCATCAACTGAGGTTTCATCATGGCGCTATCGACCGCTTCGAACTTTGCAAAGCCCGACGACGCGTTCCGCGCCATCGTCGAGGCGCATCGCGGCCTGAGCGACGAACAGAGCGCCGACCTCGACGCGGCGCTGGTTCTGGTTCTCGCCAATCACATCGGCGATATCGCCGTGCTCAACGAGGCCATCGCGCTCGCCAAGCGGCGGATGCTCGATGCCAGCCAGCAGCAACAGCAGCAGCAATAGATCAACATCCCGAACCAAGTCAGGAATCGAATTGATGGCCAAGGGTTTCGCGTCCACCACCGACATGGCGGAGAAGAAGATCACTTTCTCCGAAATAGGCACTGATCTTTACGCCTTCACCGCCGAGGGCGATCCGAACTCCGCGATCATCGTGGGCGACGACGGCTGCCTCGTCTTCGATGCGCAGTCGACGCCGGCGATGGCCAATAAAGTGATCGAGCGCGTTCGCACCGTCACCGACAAGCCTATCAAATACGTCGTGCTGTCGCACTACCACGCGGTGCGCGTGCTCGGCGCTTCCGCCTACAAGGCGCAGGGCATCGTCGCCTCGGCGGAGACCTATCGCCTGATCGAGGAGCGCGGCCAGCAGGACTGGGATTCCGAATACGGCCGCTTTCCCCGGCTGTTCCAGGACGCCCAGAGCATTCCCGGCCTGACCTGGCCGACGCTGACCTTCGAGGGCGAGATGTCGATCTATCTCGGCAAGCGCGAGGTGCGGCTGATGCAGCTCGGTGCGGGTCATACGTCGGGCGATATCGTCGCCTGGGTGCCGGATGCCGAAGTGATGTTCTCGGGTGACCTCATCGAATATCACTCCGCCTGCTATTGCGGCGACGCGCACTTACGCGAATGGCCATCCACGCTGAACGAAATCCGCGCCTTCAATCCCAAGGCGATCGCGCCGGGCCGCGGCGACGCGCTGAAGGGGCTTTCGACCGGGCGCGACGCGATCGCGATGACGCGCGATTTCGTCACCACGCTCTATGGCGCGGCGGAAACCTCCGTCGCCAGGGGCCGCAACCTGAAGGAATCGATGGCGGCGACGCGCGAGGTGATGGATCCGAAATTCTCCAGCTTCGCGATCTACGAGCACTGCCTGCCGTTCAACGTTTCGCGCGCCTTCGACGAGGCGTCGGGGATCGACGATCCCGTAATCTGGACCGACAAGCGCGACCAGGAAATGTGGGCCGCCCTGCAAGGAGGAGGATGAGCATGAATATCAACACCTCGCCTGATGCGATCGTTCGAAGCTCCGCGCAATTGACGCCGGGCTACATGTCCGGCTTCGGTAACAGTTTTGAGACCGAGGCCTTGCCCGGCGCGTTGCCGATGGGCCGCAACTCGCCGCAGCGCTGCGCCTACGGGCTCTATGCCGAGCAACTCTCCGGCTCGCCCTTCACCGCGCCGCGCGGCAGCAATGAACGGTCGTGGCTTTATCGCATCCGCCCATCGGTGAAGCATTCGGGCCGCTTTGCCAGGGCCGATGCCGGGCTGTGGCGCACCGCGCCGTGCCACGAATACGATCTGCCGATCGCGCAGTTGCGCTGGGATCCGGCGCCGATCCCGAAGCAGGACATGACCTTCCTGCAGGGCGTGCAGACCATGACCACGGCGGGCGACGCCAACACCCAGGCCGGCATGGCGGCCCACGTCTATCTCATCACCAGATCGATGGTCGATCAGCACTTCTACAATGCCGACGGCGAGATGATGTTCGTGGCCCAGCAGGGCAATCTGCGTCTGGTCACCGAATTCGGCCGCATCGACATCGAACCCGGCGAAATCGCCGTGATCCCGCGCGGCGTGAAATTCCGCGCCGAGATTCCTGATGGCCCCGCGCGCGGCTATCTCTGCGAGAATTATGGCGGCGCCTTCACGCTGCCGGAGCGCGGGCCGATCGGCGCCAACTGCCTCGCCAATTCGCGCGACTTCCTGACGCCGGTTGCCTACTATGAGGACAAGGACACGCCGACCGAACTCTACGTGAAATGGGGCGGCTCGCTGTTCAAGACGACGCTGCCGCATTCGCCGATCGACGTGGTGGCGTGGCACGGCAATTACGCGCCCTATAAATACGATCTGCGCACCTTCTCGCCGATCGGCGCCATCGGCTTCGACCACCCCGATCCCTCGATTTTCACGGTGCTGACCGCGCCGTCGGAAACCCCCGGCACCGCCAACATCGACTTCGTGATCTTCCCGGAACGCTGGATGGTGGCGGAAAACACCTTCCGTCCGCCCTGGTATCACATGAACATCATGAGCGAGTTCATGGGGCTGATCTACGGCGTCTACGACGCCAAGCCGCAAGGCTTCGTCCCCGGCGGCATCTCGCTGCACAACATGATGCTGCCCCACGGCCCCGACCGCGAAGCCTTCGATCACGCCAGCAATGGCGAGCTGAAGCCGGTGAAGCTGACCGGGACTATGGCGTTCATGTTCGAGACGCGATACCCGCAGCGGGTCACTGCACACGCCGCGAAATCGACGACACTGCAGGAAGACTACGCCGATTGCTGGAAGGGCCTCGAGAAGCGTTTCGATCCGAACAAGCCGTAACGATTTTCCCCTCTCCCCTTGTGGGAGAGGGTGGATCAATCGCGCATCGCGCGATTGAGACGGGTGAGGGGTCTGTCTCCGCGGAAAGAACCCCTCATCCGACGCAATCGCCCTCCGGCCGATTCCGCCACCTTCTCCCACAAGGGGAGAAGGAAGAAAGGACGAGCATGCCCCATCCCAACGACCCCAAACTCCGCTCCTTCATCCCCGTCGCCGCCACGTCCGACTTCCCGATCCAGAACCTCCCCTACGGCGTCTTCTCCACCAAGGACGGCCTCGCCCCGCGCGTCGGCGTCGCCATCGGCGACTACGTGCTCGATCTCTGGACGCTGGCGCAGGATTGCCGGTTCGACGTCGTCGAGCCCGCGGTGTTCGCAGCCCCCCAACTTAATCCATTCATGGCGCTGGGGCCGAAGGCGTGGTCGGACACGCGCGCCCGCACCAGCGAGCTTCTGCGGCACGACCATCCGGAACTGCGCGACAATGAGGAGTTGCGCAAGCGCGCGCTGGTGCCGATGGCGGACGTGAAGCTGCACATGCCGTTCGCGGTCGCCGGCTACACCGATTTCTATTCCTCGAAGGAGCACGCCACCAATGTCGGCGTGATGTTCCGCGGCAAGGACAATGCCCTGCAGCCGAACTGGCTGCACATGCCGATCGGCTACAACGGCCGCGCTTCCACCGTCGTCGTCAGCGGCACCAAGGTCAGGCGCCCGCGCGGGCAGTTGAAGCCGCCGACTGCCGATGTGCCGAGTTTCGGGCCGTGCAAGCGGCTCGATTTCGAACTCGAAATGGGCGTGGTGGTCGGCCAGCCCTCCGCGATGGGCGAAATGCTCACCGAGAAGCAGGCGGAAGAAATGATCTTCGGCTTCGTCATTCTCAACGACTGGAGCGCGCGCGATATCCAGCAGTGGGAGTATGTTCCGCTCGGCCCGTTCCAGGCCAAGGCGTTTGGCACGTCAATCAGCCCGTGGGTGGTGACGCGCGAGGCGCTGGAGCCGTTTCGTTTGCACGGTCCCGCGCAGGAGCCGAAGCCGCTGCCCTATCTGCAGCAGGCGGAGCCGAACAACTACGACATGCAGCTCGAGGTCGGCCTGCGCGCGGAGCAGATGAACGAAGCCGCAACCATCTGCCGCACCAATTTCAAGTACATGTACTGGTCGTCGGTGCAGCAGCTCGTCCACCACGCCTCATCCGGCTGCGCCATGAACGTCGGCGATCTCCTCGGGAGCGGCACCATCTCGGGACCCGAGAAAGACCAGCGCGGCAGCCTGCTGGAGATCAGCTGGAACGGCACCGAGCCAGCTGAACTGCCCGGCGGCGTCAAGCGCTCGTTCCTGGAGGACGGCGATTCTCTCGTCATGCGCGGCTGGTGCCAAGGCGACGGCTACCGCGTCGGGTTCGGCGAGGTGGAGGGGACGATTCTGGCGGCGGGGTGAATTGGTCCGTCATTCCGGGGCGATGTGAAACATCGAACTACGGGTCGCCCTTGCGCCCCTGAGAATCTCGAGATTCCGGGTCTGGTCCTTCGGACCATCCTGGAATGACGATGCGGATGGGTCACCGCTCCTGCGCGGGAATACCCCTCAACCGCGCGCAATGCGCGGCGACATCCTCGACGCTGTATTTCAAATGCACCCGCTTGTCCGACGGCAATTGCTTCGTCACGCACACGCCGGGCCGCCGCTCGGTGGCGGGCCGGATCGGTCGCCGCTCAAACCCACCGCCGCAGTTCGGGCAGACATTGTGCAGCTTGTTCTCGACGCAGTCCGCGCAGAACGTGCACTCATAGGAACAGATCCGCGCGTCCACCGCGTTCGGCGGCAGGTCCTTGTCGCAATATTCGCAGTTGGGCCGGAGTTGCAGCGCCATGGTGGTCTCTCGTGATGCGATTCCTCGCGATCATCGCAAATCGGCCGGGAAATGCGAATGACAAACTTCCCTCGAATTGCGCCACGCGGCGGGGCTTTCATCCTTCGAGACGCCGCTTCGCGGCTCCTCAGGATGAGGTCTGAGGTCTCACGTGGGTACCCCACCAGGTCTGAGACCTCATGGTGAGGGGCGCGGCACTGCCGCGCGTCTCGAACCATGTTGCCCGGATAGCTCAGCGCATATTCAGCGGCAGCTTCGCGCTCTCCTTCAGCCGGTCCAGCACGATCGACGAGCGTACATGCGCGACGCTCTGGTGCGGCATCAGTACGTCGTTGACGAGGCCGGAGAGGTCCTTGAGGTCGCGCAGCACGACCTTCAGCACATAATCGGCGTCGCCGGTCAGCGAATACGCCTCCTGGATGTCGTCGACACGGTTGACCAGCGCGCGGAATTTCTTGGCGTTGTCGGGCGAATGCGTCGCCAGCGTGATGTGGATGAACGCGATCAGGTTGAAGCCGAGCGCTTCGCCTGACAGGTCGGCGTGATAGCCCGCGATTACCTTTTCCTGTTCCAGCCGCATTCGCCGCCGCGAGCATTGCGAGGCCGACAGCCCGACGAGATCGGCGAGTTGCTGATTGGTCAGCCGGCCGTCGTCCTGCAGCGCGGCCAGCATCTTGAGGTCGAAGGCGTCCATCTGAGTCATGCGCAAGAAGCCAATTTGATGCACGAAATGTGCGTCATCTTAGCGGACGGCGGGGCCGTTTGCACGCACCTTGCGCCGGATTCGACCGATATTGATCCAGATCAAATCTCGGGAGATTCGTCATGGGTCCATTTCCGCACGACGCACCGGCCGCGACCATCAGCGCCGACAATCCGATGGGTACCGACGGTTTCGAGTTCGTCGAATATGCTCATCCGAAGCCGGAAGAACTGCACGCGCTGTTCAAGCTGATGGGCTACGCGCCTGTTGCGCGTCACAGGACCAGGAAGATCACCGTCTACCGCCAGGGCGATATCAACTATCTCGTCAACGAGGAGCCGGGCACCCATGGCCATGGCTTCGTCGCCGCACATGGGCCGTGCGCGCCGTCGATGGCGTTCCGCGTTGTCGACGCGAAAAAGGCCTATGAGCGTGCGCTATCGCTGGGCGCGGAGCCGGCCGATGTGACCTCCGCGCAGAAGACACTCGACGTCCCCGCCATCAAGGGCATTGGCGGCAGTCTTCTCTATTTTGTCGATCGTTACGGTGCCAAGGGCTCGGCCTATGACGCCGAATTCGAATGGCTCGGCGCAGTCGATCCGCGGCCGGCGGGTGCGGGGCTTTATTATATCGATCACCTCACCCACAACGTCCATCGCGGCCGCATGGATGTGTGGACCGGCTTCTACGAAAGACTGTTCAACTTCCGCCAGATCCGTTTCTTCGACATCGAGGGCCGCGCGTCCGGCCTGTTCTCGCGCGCGCTGACCAGCCCGGACGGCAAGATCCGGATTCCGATCAACGAGGATGCTGGCGATTCCGGGCAGATCGAGGAATATCTCAACATTTATCGCGGCGAGGGCATCCAGCATATCGCCTGCGGCGCGCGCGATATCTACCGCACCGTCGAGACGCTGCGCGAGGCCGGATTGCCATTCATGCCGTCGCCGCCGGATACGTACTTTGAGAAGATCGACGCGCGCCTGCCGCGCCACGGCGAGGACGTCGCCCGTCTGCAGGGCAACGGCATTCTCATCGACGGCGAGGGTGTCGTCGACGGCGGCCAGACCAAAGTGTTGCTGCAGATATTTTCGGCCAACGCGATCGGGCCGATCTTCTTCGAGTTCATCCAGCGCAAGGGCGATGATGGATTCGGCGAAGGCAATTTCAAGGCGTTGTTCGAATCGATCGAGGAGGATCAGATTCGAAGAGGCGTGCTGAAGGTGGATAACGCGGCGTAGCCACAACTCTCGCTGTCATTCCGGGGCGACGCGAAGCGTCGAACCCGGAATCTCGAGATTCCGGGTCTGGTCCTTCGGACCATCCCGGAATGACGCTGGGAGCTACCTCACCGCTTCCACGCCGCCGTCACATCCCCGATCTTCGCCACCTCCGGCTCCCGGATCGCCGATGGCGTCCGCGAGAACCGCGGTGCCGGCGCGGGCTGCGTCACGCCGTGGCGCTCGACGAACACTTTTCGCGCGGCCATGTGCGGATGCTTGGGCGCCTCCGCCATGGTGAGGATCGGCGCGAAGCAGATGTCGGTGCCTTCCATGATCTTGCACCAGTCTTCGCGGCTCTTGCTCTTGAACACCCTGGTCAGCTTTTCCTTCAGCGCCGGCCAGGCCTTGCGGTCCATCTGGGCGTCGAAATCGGCATCCGTCAGGTCGGCGTGCTTGCGCAGCAGCGCGTAGAACTGCGGCTCGATCGAGCCGATCGAAATGAAGTTGCCGCAGGAGCACTCGTAGACGCCGTAGAAATGCGCGCCGCCGTCGAGGAAATTCTGGTCGCGGCCCTCGGTCCAGCGGCCGCTCGCGCGCATGTCGAAGAACATCGACATCAGCGAGGCCGCGCCGTCGCACATCGCGGTGTCCACCACCTGGCCCTTGCCCGACTTCGAGGCTTCCAGCATGGCGGCGAGCACGCCGACCACGAGGTAGAGCGCACCGCCGCCGAAATCGCCGACGAGGTTGAGCGGCGGCACCGGCTTTTCCTTGGTGCCAATCGCAGCAAGCGCGCCCGTGATCGAGATGTAGTTGATGTCATGGCCGGCGGCGTTCGCCAGCGGACCTTCCTGGCCCCAGCCGGTCATGCGGCCATAGACCAGTTTCGGGTTGCGCGCGAGCACGACGTCGGGGCCGAGCCCGAGACGTTCCATTACGCCCGGACGAAAGCCTTCGATCAGCGCGTCCGCGCCGGCGAGCAGGTCGAGCACCTGCGCGACCGCAGCCTTGTCCTTCAGATCGAGCTCGATCACCTTGCGGCCGCGCACCGCGACGGCCTTGAGGTTCTTGCCGGCGCCGACGCGGTCGAGCGTGATGACCTCGGCGCCCATGTCGGCGAGCAGCATGCAGGCGAACGGACCCGGGCCGATGCCGGCGAATTCGACGATGCGGAAACCGGCGAGCGGGCCGGAGGTGCGGGCAGACGATTGGGCGGCTGGTTTGTCGAGCACTTGTTTTCTCTCCCAGAGGAAGTGTCTTAATTAGTTGATTAGCTAAATTGTCCCGCCGAAGCGAGAGTGTTGCAAGCTTCTTTTCCCGAGAATCGGACCAAAATGCGAAAGCGGCGCGCATGGCTGCGCGCCGCTCGTGTCATAGTTGCGTTTAGGCGTTATCAGCCGGCAGCAGTGACCGCGCGCTGCGCCATCACCTTCACAAGATTGGCGCGGTAGTCCGATGTTCCGTGAATGTCGCTCATCAGCCCGTCGGCAGAAATCTTGACGCTGTCGAGCGCACCTGGCGACCAGTTCGCTTTCAGTGCCGACTCGATCGCTGGTACCCGCATGACGCCGTTTTGCGACGCGCCAGTCGCCGCGACGCGAACGTCACCTGATTTGGTCTTGGTCACGAACACACCGGTCAGCGCGAAGCGCGAGGCAGGATGCCGCATCTTCGCGTAGCCCGCCTTGGCCGGGATCGGGAACGACACGGCGGTGATGATCTCGCCGTCATCGAGCGCTGTTGAGAACAGGCCCTTGAAGAAATCATCCGCCGATATCGAGCGCTTGTTGGTCTTTACGGTCGCGCCAAGTGAAACCAGCGCCGCGGGAAAATCCGCGGCCGGGTCGTTGTTGGCGATCGAACCGCCGATGGTGCCGCGATGGCGCACGGCGGGGTCGCCGAGCACGGACGTAAGGTAGGCGATCGCGGGGATCGACTTCTTCACATCGGCGCTTTGCATGATGTCGAAATAGGTCGTCGCCGCCTTGATGGTGAGTGTGTCACCCGAGGCCTCGATGCCGACCAGTTCCTTGATCTTGCCGAGATCGATGACATCGGATGGCGCTGCCAGCCGCTGCTTCATCACGGGGATCAGCGTGTGGCCGCCGGCGAGATATTTCGCGTCCGAACCCTTGGCGAACGCCGCCGCGGCTTCGTCGACCGAGGAGGGGCGGTGATAGGTTGTCTGATACATGGAACTTCTCCCTGAAATTTTGCCTTTGTTCCCCTCGGTTATTCCGGGATGCGCGCCTCGCGCGCGGACCCGGAATCTCGAGGAGTTAGCCGCAATCTGGATTCCGGGTTCGACGCTTCGCGTCGCCCCGGAATGACGAGGGGTTAGCCGTGGATCGCATGCCAGACGCGGTCGGGCGTCGCGGGCATTTCGAGCTTGTTGTTGCCGATCGCATCCGTGATGGCGTTGATGACCGCCGCCGATGCGCCGATCGCACCGGCCTCGCCACAGCCCTTGACGCCGAGCGGATTGCCCGGACACAGCGTCGTGGTATGCGACAGCTTGAACGACGGCAGGTCGTCGGCGCGCGGCATCGAATAGTCCATGAACGACGCCGTCAGGAGCTGGCCTGAACTGTCGTATACCGCGCCTTCGAGCAGCGCCTGGCCGATGCCCTGGGCGAGACCGCCATGGACCTGGCCCTCGACGATCATCGGGTTGATCAGCCGTCCGAAATCGTCCGCCGCCACGAAGTTGACGAAGGTCGATTTGCCGGTGGCGGAGTCGACTTCCATCTCGCAGATATAGGCGCCGGCCGGGAAGGTGAAGTTGGTCGGGTCGTAGAACGCGGTTTCCTTCAAGCCCGGCTCCATGCCGTCAGGCAAATTATGCGCGGTGTAGGCAGCGAGCGCGACCATCGGGAACGCGATCGTCTTGTCGGTGCCGGTCACCTTGAACTCGCCGTTCTCGATGACGATGTCGTGTTCGGAGGCCTCGAGCGCATGGGCCGCGATCTTCTTGGCCTTGGACTCGACCTTCTCCATCGCCTTCAGGATCGCGGTCAGACCCACGGCCGCCGAGCGCGAGCCGTAGGTGCCCATGCCGAACTGCACCTTGTCGGTGTCGCCATGCACGATCGAGACCTGGCTGATGGGAACGCCGAGCCGATCGGCGATGAGCTGACAGAACGTCGTCTCATGCCCCTGGCCGTGGCTGTGCGACCCGGTCAGCACCTCGATGGTGCCGACCGGGTTGACGCGCACTTCCGCCGATTCCCACAGGCCGACGCCGGCCCCCAGGCTGCCGACCGCCTTTGAAGGCGCGATGCCGCAGGCCTCGATGTAGCAGGAGACGCCGATGCCGCGCAGCTTGCCTTCGCCCTTGGCCTTGGCCTTGCGTGCGGCGAAACCGGCATAGTCGATCGCCTTCATCGCGGCATCGAGCGAGGCATTAAAGTCGCCGATGTCATAGGCCATGATCACAGGCGTCTGGTGCGGGAATTGCGTGATGAAGTTCTTGCGGCGCAGTTCGGCCGGATCGACCTTCAACTGCCGCGCCGCCGTCTCCATCAGCCGCTCCACCACGAAGCTGGCCTCGGGCCGGCCCGCGCCGCGATAGGCATCGACCGGCACGGTGTTGGAGTAGACGCTGATCACCTCGGCGAAGATGTTCGGGATGTTGTACTGGCCCGACAGCAGCGTCGCATAGAGGTAGGTCGGCACCGAGGACGAGAACAGCGACATGTAGGCGCCGAGATTGGCGTAGGTCTTGACGCGCAAACCGGTGACCTTGTTGTCCTTGTCGAACGCCATCTCGGCCTTGGTGAGGTGATCGCGGCCATGGGCGTCGGTGAGGAAGGCCTCCGTGCGGTCGCCGGTCCACTTCACCGGACGGCCGACTTTCTTGGAAGCCCACAGCGCCACCATCTCCTCGGGATAGATGAAGATTTTCGAGCCGAAGCCGCCGCCGACGTCGGGGGCCACCACCCGCAGCTTGTGCTCCTGCGCGATGTTGTAGAACGCCGACAGCACGAGGCGGGCGACATGCGGGTTCTGTGACGTCGTGTAGAGCGTAAAGTGCTCTTCCGGCTCGTTGTATTCGGCGATCGCCGCGCGCGGCTCCATCGCGTTCGGTACCAGGCGGTTGTTGGTGATGTCGAGCGAGACCACGTTGGCCGCCGCCTTGAACGCCGCGTCGGTTGCGGCTTCCTCGCCGATCACCCAGTCATAAATCACGTTGCCCGGCGCTTCCGGGTGCAACTGCGGCGCGCCCGGCGCAATGGCGGCGCGAATGTCCGCGGCCGCCGGCAATTCCTCGTAAGTAACGACCACGGCCTCGGCGGCGTCGCGGGCCTGGTTCTTGGTCTCGGCGATCACCACCGCAACCGCCTGGCCGACGAACCGCACGGTTTCCGGCGCCATCGCCGGCCATGCGCCCATCTTCATCCCGGTGCCGTCCTTGGAGGTGATGGCCCAGCCGCAGATCAAATTGCCGATCTTGTCGTCGACGATCTGCTGGCCGGTCAGCACGCCGACCACGCCCGGCATCTTCATCGCTTCCGAAGTGTCCACGCTCCTTATCTTCGCGTGTGCGTGCGGGCTGCGAACGAAATGCGCGTGGGTCATGCCCACCAGCTTGATGTCGTCGACGTAACGGCCCTTGCCGGTAATGAAACGGCGGTCTTCCTTGCGCACCACGCTTGCGCCAATGCCTTCAACGCCCATGTCCTGTCCTCCCGACCGGATTTATTGTTTTCCGCCATTTCGGTTCGAAACGCGGTCTTGAACTCGGAAATATTGGCCCGCGGCTTCTATTCCGCCGCCTGCGCGACCTTCATGCGGCCGGCTGCGTCGAGCACCGACTTGACGATGTTGTGGTAGCCGGTGCAGCGGCAGATGTTGCCTTCGAGCTCGGCCCGGACGGTTTCCTCGTCGAGCTGCCCACCGTGGCGGTGCACAATATCGATCGCCGACATGATCATGCCGGGGGTGCAGTAGCCGCACTGCAGGCCGTGATTGTCGCGGAACGCCGCCTGCATCGGGTGCAGCTCGTCGCCCTTGGCAATGCCCTCGATGGTGGTGACGCTGGAGCCGGCGGCCTGGCCAACCATGACCGTGCAGGATTTGACCGCCCGGCCATCGATATGGACGACGCAGGCGCCGCATTGGCTGGTGTCGCAGCCGACATGGGTGCCGGTGAGGTTGAGATTGTCCCGCAGAAGATGGACGAGGAGCGTCCGGTCCTCCACCTCGGCAGACACGGCTTTGCCGTTCACGGTCAGTTTGACTGTAGACACGCGTGGTACCTCCCCGATGTTTTGTAATTATTCCAATTAGAAACAGCGGCGCGGGAACTTGCAACTAGGATTTTGGTCGGCCGGGTCATTGTGATGCCATCAAGGGGAAGGGTGCGAGCAAACTGCGAGGCGAATCTTTCACCCTCCCCTGGAGGGGGAGGGTCGACGCGAAGCGGCGGGGTGGGGTGACGGCCTCTCCGCATTGAAAGTGCCCGAGTGGAGAGATCACCCCACCCCGTCTCGCATTTCGCTTCGCTCATGCGAGCCGACCCTCCCCCTCCAGGGGAGGGTAAGAAAGACGTCGGGCAGCCTGCCTTGCTGCTTTTGCCCGGATTTACGTCCCCTTATCCATTCTGCCTTAGTTTTGCGCACTGCGTCGGGAGGTGGGGCCTCCCGGCGCGTGGTTTTCAGAATGAAAACGGGGGGATGACGTGCGATTCCAGAAGCGTAGCGGCTCGTCTTTCAGGCTTCCGACCCTGCGATTTCGCTCCAAGATCATGCTCGGCTTTACGGTCGTGCTGGCGATCTCGGCCGGCAGCATGGGCTTTGCCTATCTCGGCTTCGAGCGGGTTTCCGCCGTCGTCGATGCCTACCGCAAGAGCGTGCACGAAGCCGACCTGGCGCGCGACATCGATCGGGAGCTGATCTCCTACCGCGCGCTCGCCCGCTATTTCGTCGCGACCGGCAAGGAAGAGGACGGCAAGGCCGCGCTGGCGGCGGAGGCCGCGCTGCAGAACGCCATCGTCGCCTCGATGAAGGGCACCACCGACAAGGCGCGTCTCGAGCAGATCGCCAAGCTGGAGCGGGAATTCCGCACCTTCACCAAGATCTTCGCCGACATCCTCAAGACCAAGGACGACAGCGCGCGGATCGCGCAGAACCAGCTGGCGCGCAACGGCAATTCGCTGCGCTACAAGCTCGACGACCTCCCGAGCAACGCCGATGAGGAGGAGTTGCAGGTGATCACGCTCGGCGCCAAGAAGGTGACCGAGCAGTTCCAGGCGGTTACCGCGCTCGCCAATACGTTCGTGGTCAATGCCGACCAGTCGGTCGCCAACAGCGCGCTGGCGCGGCTGAAATTCGTCGAGAACGCGCTGAAGGCGATCTCGACCACCAACGCGAAAATCCTCGACGGCATCAAGGAAGTCTCGGGGATGCTGGAGGAATACCGCCGGTCGCTCGCCATGCTGATCGGCAATACCAAGGAAATCGAGGGCCTGATCCAGGAGATGACGGAGACGGCGGCCGAGATCAACAAGGCCTCGGCCGCGATGAAGACGGATCTCGTGGCCGATCAGAGCCGGCTGGATGCCGAGTCGGACGCGGCCATCGCCGAGACCGAACGGCTGATCGTGATGCTGGCGGCCGGCGGCTTCCTGCTCGGCTGCATCTGGGCGTTCTTCCTCGGCAAGGGCATCTCCCGGCCGATGACCCGGATGTGCGCCGCGATGCGGGAATTGGCCGGCGGCAATTTCGATGTCGTGCTGCCCGGCCTTGGCCGCAGGGACGAGATCGGCGAGATGGCAGGCGCGGTCGAGGAATTCAAGGTGCAGGCCGTCGCCCGCGCCGAGCGCGACGCCGCTTCGCAGGAGGCGCAGAACAAGGCGGCGAGTGCGGCGCGCCGCGCCGAATTGATCCGGTTTGCAGATGATTTCGAGGCGGCAGTTGGCGCCATCGTTTCCAACGTTTCATCGTCCGCCGTGCAGCTCGAAGCCGCGGCCGGTACGCTGACACGGACCGCGGAGACCACCCAGAACCTGTCGAACCAGGTCGCCGGTGCTTCGGAGGAAGCCTCCAGCAACATGCAGTCGGTGGCGTCGGCGACCGAGGAATTGTCGGCGTCCGTCGACGAGATCGGCCGCCGCGTCAAGGAATCGAGCCAGATCGCGGATGCCGCCGTTCGCCAGGCCGAGCAGACCGACGGCCGCATCGGCAAGCTGTCGCGCGCCGCGCAGGAGATCGGCGACGTCGTCAAGCTGATCACCGCGATCGCCGAGCAGACCAATCTGCTGGCGCTCAACGCCACCATCGAGGCGGCCCGCGCCGGCGATGCCGGCCGCGGCTTCGCCGTCGTTGCGTCCGAGGTCAAGTCGCTCGCCAGCCAGACCGCGAAGGCGACCGACGAAATCTCCAATCACATCTCGGGCATGCAGGGCGCGACGCAGGAGTCGGTCGCCGCCATCAAGGAGATCGGCGGAACGATTGGCAAGATCTCCGACATCGCCTCGACGATTGCGAGCGCCGTCGAGCAGCAGAGCTCGGCGACGCAGGAGATCGCCCGCAGCGTCCAGAACGTCGCGCAGGGCACGCAGGAAGCCGCCACCAACGTCATGCAGGTCAACCGCGGCGCCACCGAAACCGGCTCGGCCTCGGAAGAGGTGCTGAACTCGGCGCGCAGCCTGTCCAGCGAGAGCACGCGTTTGCGTGAAGAGCTCGATCGCTTCATGGCGAATATCCGGGCGGCGTGAGGGTGATCGGTTCGCGTTAGCAAGACTGCGCGCCACCAACACGGTGTCATCATCCGCGAAGGCGGATGATCCAGTATTCCAGAGAGGGCAGCGATCAATCGAGAGGCCGCGGCGTACTGGATCCCCCGCCTTCGCGGGGGGACGACATCGCCGTGCGCCCAAAAACCCTCAGGAACCCCTATCCCCCGAGCGCGTTATCTCTGCGGCGGGCATCATGTTTGCCGCAATTCATCGAAATAACCCTGGGGCCTGGGGCGTTCCGGGGCGTTTCTCATTGGTCCAATGCGATGGATGTAAAAGCGATACGGCGTGATGCGGTGGATAAGGATGCCTCTGTTGCGGCGCTGAATAAAGATAACGATCGCCTCATCGAGACCAGCATCCCGGCGCGGCTCGATCGGCTGCGCTGGGGCGGCTTTCACACCCGTGTCGTGTTTGCGCTCGGCGTCACCTGGATCCTCGACGGGCTGGAAGTCACGCTCGCGGGCGCGCTGTCGGGGGCGCTGAAGGAAAGCCCGACGCTGCAGTTTTCGAATTTCGACGTTGGCCTGGCCAACAGCGCCTATCTCGCCGGCGCGGTGATCGGCGCGCTCGGCTTCGGCTGGCTCACCGACCGGATCGGGCGCAAGAAACTGTTCTTCATCACGCTCGCGCTCTATCTGGCAGCGACGGCTGCGACGGCGCTGTCCTGGAGCCTGGCGAGCTACGCGCTGTTTCGCTTTCTCACGGGTGCCGGCATCGGCGGCGAATATACCGCGATCAATTCCACGATTCAGGAACTGGTGCCGGCGCGTTATCGCGGCTGGACTGATCTGGTGATCAACGGCAGTTTCTGGCTCGGCGCCGCGATGGGTGCCGTCGCCGCGATTGTGCTGCTCGATCCCAAACTGTTTGCAGCCGATCACGGCTGGCGGCTGGCCTATCTGATCGGCGCGGGCCTCGGCCTGATCGTGTTCGTGATGCGGATGTGGATTCCGGAAAGCCCGCGCTGGCTGATGATCCACGGCCGCCCCGATCAGGCGCACGCCATCGTCGACGACATCGAGAAGGGCGCAACGCTGCACCCGGACCACCGCGCGGACGAAACGCTGCCGAAGGTCAGGCTGCAGATGCGCAGCCACACGCCGCTCGGCGAGGTGGCGCATACCCTGTTCACGAAATACCGGACCCGATCGCTGGTGGGCCTCGTGCTGATGGGCTCGCAGGCGTTCTTCTACAACGCGATCTTCTTCACCTTCGCGCTGGTGCTGACCGACTTCTTCGGCATCCCGGCAAACAATGTCGGCTGGTACATCCTGCCGTTCGCGGCGGGAAATTTCCTCGGGCCGCTTTTGCTCGGCCGCCTGTTCGATACGCTGGGCCGCCGCACCATGATCACGGTGACCTATGGCGTGTCGGGCGTGCTGCTGGCGCTCTCGGGTTATTTGTTCTCGATCGGCGTGCTCACCGCGCAGACCCAGACGATCGCATGGATGGTGATCTTCTTCTTCGCCTCGCCGGCGGCGAGTGCGGCCTATCTTACCGTCAGCGAGACGTTTCCGCTGGAGGTCCGCGCACTGGCGATTGCGCTGTTCTACGCGATCGGTACCGGGATCGGCGGCGTGGCGGGGCCGGCGCTGTTCGGCGCGCTGATCGACACCGGATCGCGCAACAGCCTTTTCGCCGGCTATTTGTTCGGGTCGGCCTTGATGATCGTGGCCGCATGGGTCGCGTGGCGCTACGCCGTCGCCGCCGAGCGAAAATCGCTCGAAACAGTTGCGCGTCCGCTGGCATTTGTGGAGTAGGATGAGATGAACCAGGATCTGGCCGAAGTGGCAATCGAAGACGATATCCCCGATGATTACGAGACTGCGCCGGAAACCGTGCCGGTGCCGCGCTCGCTGGTGCCGCATCTGCGCGACACCGCCATCCTGCTCGACATCGACGGCACGCTGCTCGACCTGATGCCGACGCCGCGCGAGGTCTGGGTGCCGCCTGGGCTTTCGATGACGCTCAATCGCCTGGTCGAAAAAACCGGTGGCGCGCTGGCGCTGGTCAGCGGTCGTTCGCTCAACGATATCGATCTGATTTTCGCGCCTGATGTGTTTCCGGCCGTCGGCGGCCACGGTGCTGAAATGCGGATCGAACTGGACAGCGATTCCGTGGCCGCGCACGCGCCGCCGATGGACAAGGAATTGAAGCGGCGTCTCGCGGCGATTGCGAAGTTGAGCCCGGGAATACTGCTTGAAGACAAGGGCTATTCGCTCGCGCTGCATTATCGCCTCGCGCCGCAAGCGGAAAAGGCGATCTACGAAGCGGTGTCGCTGATCAGGGCCGATCTGCCGAACGCGCCCATTGAAGTGCTGCCGGGAAAATACGTCTGCGAGATCAAGCATTCCGGCTTCACCAAGGCGAGCGGCGTGCTCGAACTGATGACGCGCGAGCCTTTCAAGGGCCGCCGCCCGCTCTTCATCGGCGACGACGTCACCGACGAGACCGTGTTTGCAATCATGCCGGACTTCGATGGCCTCGCATTCTCGGTCGGCCGTCGTGCGACGGGCGTGTCGGGTCACTTCGACGCGCCGAGCGACGTCAGGGAATTCCTTACACACCTGCTTGATGACGAAAGCGTCGCTAGTCGGCCATAATGTCTCGGGTCCCGTCGGGATTCGGACACAGATTTTCTTGAGTGCTGCCGAGGTTCGCGATGAATTTTATTTTTCGTGAGTTCCGGTGAGTTCCTCCACGCCTCAGCCCGAATTTGGTTTCAATTCGTTGAAAGGGTGATGAGGAACCATATTGATGAATGGCTGTTAACACGCGCACCAACAGGAGGGGACTTGTGAACCTCGTCGTCGTCTCTAACCGCGTTTCGCGTGGAAAACCGAACGAACCCATGACGGGGGGACTGGCAGCCGCGCTGCTGCCGATCGTGGAAAAGTCAGGCGCGATCTGGGTCGGTTCCAGCGGAAGGGTCCGCGACGGGAACCAGAAGGAACCTTTCGCTGAGATCGAAGCCCTGGGAACCGGCGCGCTGGCGATGCTCGATCTGCCGGCGGCGCATTACGGCGGCTATTACGAAGGGTTCGCAAATTCGGCGCTGTGGCCGGCGCTGCATTCGCGCCCCGACCTGATCCGCGCGTCGCAGGAAGACTATGCCAGCTATCGGGAAGTAAACGCCTTCATGGCGCGCGCGCTGCTGCGCTTCCAGAAGCCGGAGTCCGCGTTCTGGATCCAGGACTATCATTTCCTCGCGCTCGGCGCGGAGTTGCGCACGCTCGGCGTAACGCAGCCGATCGGCTTCTTCCTGCATACGCCGTGGGCCACGCCTTCCGTGATGGGCGGCGTGCCGAACCATCGCGAACTGATCGAAGCGATGCTGGCCTATGACCTGATCGGTTTCCAGACCGAGGAGGATTGCGAGAATTTCCTGTCGTATGCGGAGTCCGAACTCGGGCTCGTCGTGCGGGACGGCGTCGTCCGTTCGCGCCATGGCCGGACCCGTGCTGCGGCATTCCCGATCGGCATCGATCCCCAGCAGTTCGCCAGGCTCGCGGCCAAGGCGGCGACCCATCCGGATGTCTCCCGGCTGCGGCGCAGCCTGCACGGCGAGAAGCTCGCGATCGGCGTCGACCGGCTGGATTATTCCAAGGGCCTCATCAACCGCATCAAGGCATTCGACCGGATGTGGGCCCTGTATCCGTCAATGGCGCGTTCGGTCTCGCTGCTGCAGATCGCAACGCCGTCGCGCGGCGCGATCGAGGCCTACGGCAACCTGCAGAGCGATGTCGCCAAGCTCGTCAGCGACGTCAACGGCCTTCACGGCGAGGTCGACTGGACGCCGATCCGCTATCTCAACAAGGGCTACAGCCAGGCCGTGCTTGCGGGCCTCTATCGCACCGCGCAGGTCGGCGTCGTGACGCCGCTGCAGGACGGCATGAACCTGGTCGCCAAGGAATATGTCGCCGCCCAGAACCCGGTCGATCCCGGCGTGCTGGTGCTGTCGAAATTCGCCGGCGCCGCCAAGGAGCTCGACACTGCCCTGATCGTCAACCCGCACGACATCGACGGCATGGCCCGCACCATCGCCACCGCTTTGTCGATGCCGCTGACGGAGCGCCGGATGCGCTGGGAAGCGATGATGGCGAAGCTGCGCAAGGGCACCATCCAGCAATGGTTCGCCGACTTCACCGACGCGCTGTGGGACAGCCGCGTCGACCGCATCGACACCTGTCCCTCGGAAGACGTCATCGCCGACCCGCTCGCCGTGCGGCAGCTCCGCCCCGTCACCAACGGCGCGCGGTTTCATTAAGGCCTGTGCCCTTCACCTCTCCCGCTCGCGGGAGAGATCGGATCGCATCACCGATGCGATCCGGGTGAGGGCTCTCTCCGCACGAACGGTCCGCCTCGCGAAGACACCCCAACAGCCAGAGGCGGTCGGTCTCGCCTCGGCCATCACCCTCAAAAACAATACGCCACGCCATCCAGGATCGGACACCGCGCCTTGTTCGGCGCGCTCGGATTATCCATCGGCACGTACCCACCCTTGCCGTTGCCGGCGAACACGCCGGGGCCGATCACAACCGACGACTTGTTGCCGATGATCACGCTCGGGTGCGGCGACGCCAGCCGCGACTGCGAGCCGTCCGCCCACACGATGGCGTCGCCCGTATGGATGCCGCGCCGGCCGTCGTCGCAGGTGACGTCGTTACCCTGCTTGGTGCAGGCCTGCGCCATCGCCGGGCCGGCCGCACTGCCGGCAAACGCCGCCAGCAAGGTGGCTACCAAAAGCGCCCGCGTAATCGTCATTGCCGTCCTCCGCCCGTGATTCGCACCGGGCAGCCCCTCGGCCCACCCCCGCCTCGTCGTGAAGCCGCCGCCGAGGTCGTCGGCACCGCCCGGATTCCGGTTCCAAACCACCAGCCGAAGGTGTCCCCACGATGGCGGCAGTGCCGGATTCCCAAATAAATTCAACGAATTGGGGAAATTTCGCCCGCCGCGCCCGGGCCTCCCTTGCAAAATCACTCCTGCCCCTTCAAGAAAGCGCCTCCGGAGAGATGGCCGAGTGGCTTAAGGCGCACGCTTGGAAAGCGTGTGTGCGGGAAACCGTACCGTGGGTTCGAATCCCACTCTCTCCGCCAGATAGCGGCATACCTAGTTGATTTCTCTTATCTTATTCGCAGGACGCTTGTCCTGCCCACAATCTTACCCCCTGCAGGCTGGCCCGATTTCTGTTCCGTGCTTGTGGATTTCCGGAGCCGCGACAAATGCTGGCCTCCGATAGAACGAGTATAACGCCACAATGCAATGCCTTGGGCGGCTTCGGTGCGTTTCATGGCCGCCGCCGATCTTTGCGCTGCATCGCCCCACTGTAACGCCCAATGCCGCGCGATATTCGACTGCCATACTCCGTGACAAATATCCTACGGTCCTGCCGTCGATTTCGATCCGCACTGCGTTGGCGTCAAACTGATTACCCTCCTCTGGCGCGACGACCGCGCTGACCTTGAGGTCGTGCCCGTCGCCGCCATGCTTGCGGTACAGTGACTCGATGTCGGCTTGATACGACGCTTCGCCGACGACCGGCACGGTCCAACCGCGTCCGGGGGCAAGGACGTTCGCGGACCTCTTAGCGCGAAAAATATTCCATATGAAACCGAGTAAACCCATCAAGGAGCCTCAGGCTGGGCGACGGCTCAGACTTGAAGCGCGGTCATGTCCCCAACTTTGTATTTTCTAGGGAGGACCGCATTGGCCTCGAATTGCTCGGCGAAGGCAAGCGCACTTTGTACTGCCCATTTTGTGCCGCTATGGCTCGCCCATCTTCGAGGAAAAAGGCGCTCTGATGCTTGAAGGAAAACGCTGCCCTCAATCTTGCTATCGAGTTTCCTAGACATTCTTGCATGTTCGTCGGCTTCGTTCATCCACTCAGGCTTGAAATGCGTGAGCGCATTTCGGAGATCGATAAGAACCTTGACGTCCTGATACGGTCGCGCACCTCGGTCGAATGCTGATTTACGCAATAGCAGAAGCGCAAACTCAAATTTCTCTAGGATGGGCTTTTGCTCGTAGGTCTCCCACAAATTGTGAAGCAGGTCGGGCGGATAATCTGGAAACAATGTCTCTCGATCGGAAAATAGCTCGTTCGCATAGGCTTCCAAACTGGCAACTGAAGCAAGCACACAGGCTGTCGCAAAATGAAAAATGGTCTCCCAAAAAGGTCCGAACTCTTCTTCTCGATGTAGCTGCTCTAATTGGGAGACTTCTCGCGAAAATCGTGCGGCGGCCAACATATGCTGGACAGCAAGATTTACCTTCATTTGGACTTGGACTGTCACGCTGACGCTGCCTTGAATGTTGGCTGTCGCGAATGTTGGCAATGCCCGCCTCCCACTGTCTTTAACCACCGCCGTAGAACAGCGGTCTCCGGGGGTAATCGCCACGATACCGAATCGACCAACCCAGAGTCGAGGCCGGTCCGCCCTGTGAATAGCGGGTGAAGCGCACATTGACGGCCTTTGCTACCCGAAATTGTGCCACCCTAAAGCCTTCCGATTCGTCGCAATGGAACGTCGGAGTGTCTTGGCAACCTGATTGGTTGGAAAGCTCGTTGACGGCAAGGTGACGTTCGTACTGATCCGACAGACAATAGAGCCGGAGAAGGACATGACGCTTGTTGCGCGTATTACATTAGGTGGAGCGCCATTTCTTATCGCAGACGCTCTTCTTTCAAGCGAGAATCTGGCCAACAGATACGAAACCGGACCAGAATGCCGATTGCCGTTCATTGGTGAGATAAACAGTCGGCTCGCGGCTACAGGGCACTCCTTCCGGGTCAGCTTGTGTCAAAAGCTTCACGTCTTTGAAGGTCGCCTTGCAGTGGGATGGTCCTCTAACGATGCGCTGCAAGCGGAACGGGCTCTGAAAGTTCTTCGAGATGTCGCCAAGAAGAACGATCTCACCTTCGATGATGTCAGAGAGGCACTGGATGCAATAGTCCCGGAGCAGATCAAGGACTTGAAGTTGATTGGGCTCATATTGCGCGACGTGGATGGCAATCAGATAAGCGCGTCGGTCTTTAGTCATGATGCCGTTACCAAAGAGGTATCGGGGTTTGGAGAAGTTCGCGCCGCTGGAAGCGGCGTGAATACATTCATTGAGGTGCTCCGAAACGGCGAGACAACCGAGCCAACCGCAACGCCAGCAAACGATCCTTGGGTTGCGCTGGGCGTACTAGGCTCGCTGCTGAACCACGAACTCTCAACGGGCCAATCCATCGAAGAGCGTTGGGGTGGCGCTTATGAGGCGGTCAGCTACTCTCGCCAAACCAGCCGACTGGAGAAGTTGGACAATGTCCTGCACACTTTTTGGTCGTGGCGCGATGGGAAATTAGAGTTCCAAACGCGATTTTATTTCGCGAAGTACTTCGGTGAATTGTTGGCACTACGGTCAGTGGAATATGAAATCGCTGAATGTAAATTAAACATGCGACCGCTATCCGACTACGTTACGTTGGTGCCCTCACAACTCAGAGAACTTCGGTCGGAAGATAGAGAGAGTATCGGTCACGTTGAATTCTCTTTCGATTACATTTGCTGCCATGTGTGGATTCATGAGTCGGGACAAAAAAGTCCGAAGGGGGCGATCATCCTTGCCGGGCCAAAAGGTGGCGACTACGACGTCGAAGTATCTATTGCAGAAGACGGTTCACTATTACGCCTGACTATACCAAGCGGCACTCAAGAGAACGTTCTAGATGCCGTGAACCGGCAGGCTGAAACTGAGTTCGCCCGATAGAGGAATCGACAGTGACAACGCGCAGCATCGTGAAAGGCACTTTCCGGTTGTCGATAGTCGTTGCCGTTCTTGCGGCAATTTACGGTATTTATGAGCGGTTGGAGGCGTGGGGCAAGGCGCGGGAGGGCAACCTCCAAATGCTGTTGACGCTGGAATGCGGCGCCAAGCTTTCGGAGACAACCCTCAAGTCCGCAGTCAATCAGTACGGCAACATTGATCTGGGCAAAGTCGGCTGCGCTGACAAGCCATTCATGGCGTCATTCGGTGAGATTGAACGAACGAGGACGGGTGCGATGAAGCGCGAACTGACCGGCAAAGAGTTTGATGTTGCCTACGCCAGTTCGTTTGCATTCAGCTACGCAATGATGGGCTTTGGTACTAATCAATCTAGCCGGTCTCGCATTGGTCGGAGCGCGGAGCGTGCTACGTTGGATTGCCGCAGGCTACAAATCGCAGACGTAACACCCAATATTGGCATTTGGCGCGGCAGTCTGGCACAGCAGGAGAGATAGATGAACGCTCTTGAAAAGAATGTTGCTGTAGCGCGGGGCGAAGCTCTGGCCGCAAGTCTGTTGGCATCGGCGGCATTGCAGGCCGTGTTTATGTTTGTGCCACCACAAAACCGGCAAGAATTGTACTCTAGAATTACCGCATTTGTAGACGACACGCTAAACCGCAGCGGACCGGGCAACGGCGACGCGAATGACGAGGCCAATACCCTGATGCGGGAGACAGCTCGGTTTCAAGCTACCCAGCATCTGGATGCAATGGCGCGGATGTTCAAAAGTCCACCGGCGGAAAGATAACAATCGTCATCGGTGTGAGCGGAGGTTGCAGAGGATGCCTACCGACTATCGGGTCAATTCTGCCTTATGCATGGTGAGTGTTGGGCCAACTGAAATACTAGTGTAGGGAGGACTAACTTGTGGCTTGGAAAGTAACTCAAATTCAGCCGACCCAAATCCCAACCGGCGACGTGATGCCGGGCTTCAACCTTCAACAAGACCAGCACTCACCGTCTGTGACTTTCGTTTTTGAGAACGAGCAAAAAGCAAAAGAAGGTCAAGAATTGCTAACGCGTTTGCTCGATATGAGCGCAGCTATAGTTCACTTAGGCCGCCGGTAAGAGGAGTCGCGTTCAGCGTGCCCGAAAACAGCCCGGTCCACTAGCAGAGCGATTCGACTTAGTTGGTCGGTATTCGAAAGCAAACTGAAGTTTGCCGACTGCCGACTTCGGTCAGCATGGTTGAATTTTTGGAGGGATGGTGGGCGCTAGGGACACATTGACAATGTACGTCAAGAAAGCCGAACAGCGGTTTGGACCGCGCACGCGCAAATTCCGTACCTTAAAAGTCCAAGGGAGGGATAACCAAACGCCCGAGACGGTTCCGGACGGAGACGGCGGCTGTTTGGTACACTACTATAGCAAGGCAAAGCATGACTCAGAGCGCCTTCGCTTTCAGATGTCGCATGAGGCGATTCACGTATTGCTCGGCTCACTGCAGCGAGAATGCAGGTATATCGAAGAAGGTCTCGCGGTGTGGTTCAGCTTAAGTGTTGCTGAAGATGCCTATGGCAAGAGGGCCGAGGCAGGGCTGCCAGTACTATTTGCAGATGCATTGAAGCTACTCCGCCAAGCGAAGCCGACTGATCAAAAAATTCAGGCTTTGAGAAAGCTGTCGCCCGACCTCGATGATCTGGAAGTGCAACATCTGATCGACGCGCTATCGATTGACGAAGAGTTAGCAGTAAAACTTCACAGCCGCGTGCCGCCTGATATGAAGTTTCGAATCTGATATACACGGCAGACTCATCCCGACCAGCGGCGGCAGCCACCGGCAGCCACACGGCTATATCTGGCCAGCGCGACGTGCCTCACGCTCACTCGCCTCTGCTGCCGCGATCCGTTCCGAATCTGTCAGCGAGTTGATGACATTAATCAGGGCCGATCCGGCATTCGTAAGATCGTCCATGGCACGATCCAGCCGAGCGGCCCTGTCTACCTCAAGCGGGAAGCGCCGCCGCTGCCACGTGGCCCGAAGCATCTCCAATTCGGCCTTTGACAAGCCGCTGGCAACGCTAGGCGCGTTTAGGACGGCTGCCACCGTCACATCGTCTCCGGATTTCATAGCATCGCTGAGAGCCGCAGCCCGCGCCTTAGACGACGACAGGCGCAACAAGCCCGCCCGAGTATCCTGAGCAATGATAACGTCGGCATTATCCTTCGGCTTTGGAGGTGCCGTAATCTTTTCAAGGATAGCATCGCGTTCGGCCTTCGCCCTCGATACGGCGCTATCGATCCGTAGGGTGATGGCGAGCCTCTTTTTGTCGGCCATATCGCGTGCGCGTTTTTCGCGGGCCATCGGCATAGCCATTTGATCCGCCATTATCGCATTATGTGCGGACAGGATTCCCGCCCCGGTTTCCCGGCCATAAGCCGCAGCCGCCTTCAAGGCGTCCAATGCTGGATCGCTCATGCGCTCACCAGTGTTTGGGTCGCGTCCGTAATGCCGATCAATAGTATCTTCATGCATAGCGAGGGGGAGAGATTTCATTGCCTTGCTCATCGTAGTATCTCCTTCGCCATAGGCGTTGGTCGGACTTCTTGGGCTGCACTCTGATCTTACCATCGGCGTCGATGGTGCCTGAAAATGATTCAAACTTCGGTTCGGCACATAACAAGCAGGCCCCCATCGCAGCATTCGCGATATCATCATGCGAGCGCGGAGCGTGGTCGATAGTGTCGCGCCCAGTACGGCCATGACGACGTTCGAGACCCACCAATTGATTGATGAGGCGCTCATTATCGAGAAGGCGAACGGTACGAGAATTCAGCCTTGGCAAGGAATCTATGTAAATTTCGCTCTTTGAACGATCCGCCAATTCGTACTTGATGCCATATCGCCTCAGGGACTCAGTCGGATAATCACCGCCGAATCTGTCTCCAGAAACTGAGCGGATGCCATAGGAACGAAGAACTTTCGCAAACTCCTCAGCAGTTGCGTCAGGGCTAAATGGAGGCCGAGCCTCCCGTATCGCATCCACGACCGCGATTTCACCTTCCATATGAGCAATACATAGCGTCATCGAGTCCGCCCCAGAACCTCCGGCGGGATCGCAGAAGCCGACATAACGAAAGCGGGAAGGGGGCCGTTCGTGAACACCGGGTTCGATACAAGCTTCTACGGCTTCCCGAGAAATGAATGTTTCAATATCATCCCGAAATTCCGCAAGGTACTCAGCACGAGCCGACGCTGGATCGCGGACCATGGCGCGATCCACGATGCGTTGATCCAGCGACTGGTTAAATTGCCGAGAGGTGCCTTTGACGACCAGAACGCCGGGATCGTTCTGTCCATAGAATTCCCGGTAGATGTCCCACAGAGCGCCGAGTTTCCGGTACGGACTACTTGCAATAAGGAGCGGCCCATTCGTTGTTGCGAGGGTGGGCCGGACTGCGTTCAAAATCCAAGTATCTGGATTTGCACTTCCGCCGCCTTCGTCTGCAAAAAAGGCCGACTCATCTGCCAAGACGGCGACGCAGGTAACACCGCGCAACTGCCGAAAATTGGCCGCCCTGACTTCGATGTCAATGCCATTGGCCAAAGAAATGGTGTCAGCGGTGCGGTTGACGATCAAACGACAAAGTTCGGGGCTGTCCCGCAAGATTCCATCAGCGTATCCGAGAGCCACACGGGCTTGTTTCTGGTTCGGAGCTAGCAGCAGAACAATACCGCGCTCGCCACTGCTCAGTGCGGCGCTGTGATCGCAGAGTGCGGCGATGAAAACGGCCATGGTGCTAAGCGCGCGGCTCTTGCCGCCGCGCCTGCCGACGATGGCAGCCATCTCTTCGACGGGCCGGGAAGGGCTGTCAGTGCGGCCCGTTAGCTTTCCGAATACCGCCAACTCTTCAGGCGAAAGTGTTTCTCCCATCGCGCTCATCAGCACGATACGCCACGCTTGCCATGAAGGGCCGGGCAAGGCCCGGCCCAAGACGCTATCGAGACTTAAAGCCTCACGAATAGAAATGATGGGACGCATTCCCTCAGGGCTCCACGGACGGGCTGAGAGCCGCCAGACGTTCACGCAGGCTCAGAGACCGCTTCTGTGTCTTAACGTCTCCAAGGCGCTGCAAAGCCCTTTGAGCGGCATTCTCGATTCTGACGACCGTCGAGAAATCATCGGACTCCATACGAAGCAACCGTGCCCTCGCTTCTGCGGCCAAAACCATGAGTTCAGCTGCCCGATTGATCCGCGCCATATCAATCGGGGAGATTGCCTTATCTTCCATGTCGCGCAGTATGGCGGCACTGGCGTGCGTGAGCGCACGCCCAAGCCGGGTACGCCGATCAACTCGACGCATCCCTAAAATATCGACGGGGTACTCGCCGCTAGATGCCATGTATCCGGCCTGTTAAGTCGCTAATTCTGTGGAACCGATTGTGGGTTAGAGAAGTCGCCTCCGAGAATACGCTGTATTTGCAGGCTGAAAACGCGAGTGCAAGGCGGAGCGTGGCTCCGCCTGTCCAGTCCGGACGATTTCGGATACACTGAAGAAAAATATTTTTTGTCTGCGCGTTGGTTCGGCGGCCTTGGGGAGCGAGGATGTTACGCAAAGCGGTATTAAGCATTCTGATTCTGTCATCCCCTGCCCAGGCAGCGGACGATGTTTTGGTGCGTCATCTGGATACGGTGCTGAACTTCGTTGCCATATCTTCGGCGACTTGTGTGCAACGCTACGAAGACGGATTGAGTGCTACGGCCCGAGCAAAGCTCAATTTCTCTGAGGGAGAAATAGCAGCGTACTGTGCTTGCTCAACGAAACGTCTAATACGCGAAATGGGTTCGGACGATTTTCAATCGCTAGCCGCAGGAAACGATTTACCAGCGAAGTTTGCTCCAAAGCTTAAGCAAGCTCATTTTGATTGCGCGAAGACGGTATGGGAAGCGAGGCAACGCGGAAAATAGTCGGCCCGCAAGTTGAATCCACCCTCTTCTGTCGCTCTATCTTCGGACATAACTCTATCTCCGTAGCCCTCCCTCCCGTGAAAGGCTCATGCCTAACGGAGGAAAAACGGTCTAGGGCCACAAATTCCAACCACTTTATCCGGGCGCACCTTACGGGTGCCAGTCGGCCCTCCAAATGGGGATCGGATCCATTTTGAAACGGGGTATGCCTTTAGCCTCGGTTTATCGCTCGCGCATTGTGATCTTCGAGCGGGTCTGGAGATTTCGGCATGCGCCTTCGTTGTGCGTTCCGCCGAATAGAGAGACCGTGGTATTGCCTCGATTAAGCGTTGGAGACGTCGCTTCGGTCATCATTATCGGACCCAATGGGTTTACCGGCGACGGGGGCATGGCCGACTCTCGACCCGTCACTATCTCACACACCTGATCCGAACATGCTATGTGAAGCGGGAGCCTCCGTGCGGACCTTCACAACGTAATGACCGAATACAGTGTGGTGAACGGGAAGGTCCTATTCCAGCCCACGGCGGCGGCAGGCGTTGCCGTCGCGCTCAGCAATGAGCGCCTGCTGCCAGGCTTCGACTTCGTCTTCGAGCCAACCTACCGACTGGCGGCCAATCTTAATTGGCTTGGGAAACGTGCCGCTGGCGATCTCTTCGTAAATGGTGCTTGCTGACTTCCCGACTTTTTCAACCAAGGTGGGGAGCCTAAGGATTGTGCGAACTGCCATCTGTTTTCTCCGCCGGTGAAATCCGGTCTCGTTCGGAGAATGACGCGATGTGACATAGAGAAGTGCGAATTATCGACTGCGCTGCTTTTTCGCAATCTGTGACTTGTAAAGTTTTTCAAGCTGTTTTGCCGCCGCCTCCAAGGAGGCGGCGGGGTATCCAGACTTAGCGGCCATGGCCGCGCTCGCATGGCGAACGGAACTGCCTTGACCAATTAAGTCCGCAATTCCTAACATCAGTGCTTTTTCAACTTCGGCATCTTGCGAAGTCCGTGGCGAAAGAAAACGTTCTTTTTCCAAATCAATGAAGCCATAGCGGTGCATGGCCAATAACGCCTCTTTGAAAACAGGGTCGCCTGTAAGTGTGGCGAGGCGAAGCAGTTCGCCGATAAACGGGCTCGGATTTAGGTTCGGATCGCGCGGCAACAGTTTGGCAGTTAACCGACGACCGGAGTCCAGCTTGGCTCTCCATTGCGGTTCAAGGATTTTCAGATAACGAGGCGGTGACCTTTCTCGTTCGTAGTACTTCCGCACTTCCGTCTTAATCGTTCCCATTATGCGACGGTCCTTATTGGAACGATTTTTGAGTCTGCGTGGCCCTCGCAAAAAGATGCCCAAGCGGTCATGAGCGTTCGACGACGCTGCAACATGTCGCTACGGCGGTAGGCAGCTTCCACTTTGTCACTGACTCTGTGCGCCAATGCCAAATCCATCATTTCTTTTGAGAACCCCATTACGTCGTGCCCCCAATCCATAAATGTCGAGCGGAAGCCGTGGACAGTTGCGCCAGTTTTATCGAGTCCCCGCAATAGTTCGAGCATAGCCATATTGCTCAGCGGTCTATTTCCCCGAGCGCCAACAAAAGCAAACTCGGCTCCGCGTGGTAAACTACTCAAAATGTCGAGCGCGTGATCACTCAACGGAACTCGATGGTCTCTTTTAGCTTTCATCCGTGAACCGGGAATGGTCCAAAGACCGGTATCCAATTCGAACTCCGACCACTTCGCACCAACAGTCTCGCTCGTTCTGGAAGCTGTGAGGATTGTAAACCGCAAGGCCTTCGCGCTGACTGAATCGTTCTCACGCAGTTCAGACATGAATGATGGAAGCGCCTGATAACTCATTGCAACATGGTGCCGGATTTTCGCGACCCTGCTCCTTTCCGGCAGAATTTTGCTGAGATTACCCCTCCACCTTGCCGGATTGTCGCCGTTGCGGATGCCGTTGACCGTTGCCCAATCCAAAATTGCTTCGATCCGGCCCCTGACACGGGAAGCCGTTTCGGTCTTAGTTGACCAGATCGGCTCAAGAATTCTGCGTACCAAATGCAAATCAACCTCTGCGACAGCAAGCTCGCCGATAAGGGGATAGGCGTAAGCATCAAGTGAACTTCCCCATTGGGCGGCATGCTTTTCGTTGCGCCATCCGGTGCGATGCGAGGCGATGTAGCGTTCGGCGCACTGCCGGAACGTCAACTGCCTTGCCGCTACGAGCCGCGCCTCAAGGCGCTTTGCGGTCCGCTCCTCAATAGGGTCCTTGTCATTGGCGAGCAGTCCTCTCGCTTCGCGAGCCTTTGTGCGGGCTTCAGAGAGTGAAACGCTATGGACTGCGCCAAGACCCATTTCGTGGGCGTTTCCATTGCGCGTGTATCGAAATAGCCAAGACTTCGTTCCCGACCGCGAAACTTGCAGCCACAACCCGTGGCCGTCCCCGTACCGTCCGGGCTTCATAGGGCGTCCAATTTTGACGGCGCTCAATTTGTTCGATGTACGCAATGAGTTGCCCTCCGATGGATCAATCCGAAGCCCACGTTTCTACCCACAAAATAACTTCGGATTGGAGCCGCTTGGCTCGGCCTAGTATGACATCGATTGAGGTCTATGTCATTGAATGCGCTTCGATCTTCGGCTCGGTTCGGATAAGTTCGGAAAGCAAATTTGCAGACACTCTCTCCGCCAAGGCTGCCATTGTCCAGCCCGGAGACATAGGTAACGGAACGTACCTGAGACATGGGTGACAACCTCGTGCCGAACGGGTTGCCGAGGGTTTGCAGGGTTTTCTGCTCCAGGTCGAAGTATCCCAGATGATAATGCATGAAGCTGACGAGCCAAATGTCGTCGTCGACTTCCTTGATGCCGAGCCTCTGGCCGGCCAACACAGTTGAGATGTCGATCCTCTTGCGGTGCAGACAGAGTCGCCCGCAGGCGGTGACGAGCACGTCGCGGTCGTGGAAAGGGATAGGTCAGGTCCGGCAGACCATGGTAGCGCCGTGTTGAGGCTGTGTAGAGTTCTGCCGGACTTTTCTCTATCCAGCCCCTCGTGCTGCCGCTCGGTATTGAACTCGCGGACGAAGGCATCGAAGCGCTCTTGCCGCTGCAGGCTGTTGGCGCTTGGCGGGCGGGTGGTAGGTGCATGCGATCACGCCGACCGTCCTACTCGCATCCCGTGTTCGGCTTGCCAACGTTATCTCTCCTTCTAGTGTTCCCGGATGTTAGGGTACAGCTAATCGTGCTTCTCGAGGAATAAAGAAAACAATGTCGATGCAACTGATTGGACTTTCGTCCACTTCGCGGACCGTGCTGGAGAAGGAAATACAAGAAGTTTTTGAAAGGGATTACGACAAACTCGAACCCGGGCTTAAGCATGTTGGATCGTTTATCGCGACGAGCGTGGGAATTATGGACTCTTTAGCCTTGGACGACGAGGGCAACCCAGTCATCATTGAGTTCAAGCGCGAAGGTGGCTCCTCTTACGAAGCTCTGATCCAAGCTATGGACTACGCAGCGTGGTGTAGCGAAAGCTCGTCATGGTTGGAAAAGACCGTTCGTACCTTAGGCCACACAAAGTCGATCACCGACAACATCCGCATCATCGTTGTTGCTGCCGCGTTCGACGAGCGCATAAAGAGGGCTGCTCGAGGTTTAGAATTCGACGTGCAGTTGATCTCATATGCTATGCATGAGGATACCGAGAAGACCTTGCTTGTTCCAAGAATTGAAATCGACACCGCTGGCACCCTTTCTACAAAGGAGACGCAGCCGCCTAAGAGCAAGGAGCAGCATTTAAAGAAGCTGTCGGAACCACTGGCAAACTTGTATGCAAAGTATGAGGACGCTTTGAAAAAGTTACCGAATGTCTCGGTGAACTTTCAGCCCCAAAACTATATCGGTTTTCAGTACAAGAGACAAAACTTTGTGGCCGTTTTTCCTAAGCGGGAGTGGATACGGCTGGACTTCAGGCTGACCTCCGAAGAGGCTCGCACTCCGGGCTTCGTGGAGATGTCGGGTGGCTGGGGCTACTTTCATCTGACGCCCTCAACATTCGATCAAGCAATGCAAATCACTGATACGGTCTACAAGAAAGTGTCAGAAGGCGGGTGACGACCGCCCACGGCGGCGTGCTTACAATGCGGCAGTACTAGCCTGAGGCGCTCACGAACATAAAACCTGCACTGTTACCGCCCAAGGCATCGAGCAGTAAGTTATCTGCTCGTCGTATATCCAAACAGGTCGTTTTGCCTCAGCTCGTCCAGGCGAAGAACGCCGAGCAGTTGCCATGTCTGCGGACGCTTCGCCATGTTGCCCAGCGCAAACACCATCCCCCTTGCTGGGTAGTCCTCGTTGTAGACCTTCGTCATTCGCCTGACCGTCTCAGCTTCGCCGTGGAGTTTTTGCCAACGCCAGAACATGGCGTGGGTCTCCCAATCGCCGTTCTGATAGTTGTGGGAGCCGTCATCGTCCTCAAACCGAAACCGAAAGTCGAACGGTGAGGGCTCAAGCTCGGCTAGCTCTTTGTCGAAAATCGACGTTTGTTGTGCGGCGAGTTGGTAGGCTTCCCGCTCTTCGGCGATAGCGGCGGCAGACTTCCGTTTTGCGATGAACTCGACGTTGCGTGGGCGAACAAGCGTTAACGATCGGCCCTTCTGTGCTGCCTCTGCGGCCGATCCAGTGATGAGTGGCGTGAGCAGGCTGCTACGCTCGGCCTCGGGGAGAGCGCGATCAACCGCGATGCTGTCCTCGTAGACGTGGCAGCTCTCAACACGCCGGTCACGTGTGGGAAGCCTGTAGCCGAAGTTAACCCAATCCCAGCGTTTGAAGTCGTTGCCCTGCAGGTGTCGAAAGCGCACTGGAAAAAGCCGCTTCCAGTGGCCATCTGCCGTCACCCCCGCGCAGCAGACCGTTTCACCGTAACTCTTGCTGGGCTGCGGGAGTGCCTTGACCAGTACGACCACGCGGGAGCTTTGCTGCGTTGCGGACATATCGACCGGGTTCGTCACCGTAGAGGTGAAAGGTGCTGATGGCCTTAGGTAACTGAGATGCAACTATAAGTCGATGACATTCTGCGGGCTCTCGCTCGAAGCACATCAAGCATGTGGCGTGCGTCCTCGCTAGCACCGCGAGCTCCTTTAGGGCCTGCTGCGATTCGATCTGGGAGAGATGCTCGTTGTAGATCTTGCGAAATTCGTCGTAGCGCCCGGCACGAGCAGCATTCCGACCGTCCTTCGGGTCGCCCAATGCGCCAAGGTGGATGTATTGCATCCCCTCTCCCTCGATCCGCTCCCGCAGCCGGTTCTTCGAGAAGCCCTTCTTGCGAGACAGCGGAAGTGCCCTCACGTCAGCTAAAAGGACCACGCCGACGGTCTTGAGGGTCGCGACAAACTTGTCGATGTCCGTGCCTTCGTATCCAATCGTATAGAGTGTGGTCATCGGCAAATCACTCCCATTGCGCAATGCTGCTCTGCACTCGTTAAGGTCCCGTTGCAAGTCAGGGCTACTAGGCAAAAGCACTGACCGGGCCAAGAAGATGTTAGGGGGTGATCGCGCAGGCCGGCGGGTCGGACGTAAGCCGCGCAGCGCTCGGTCCTAGCGCTTGTCCTTGCTGTCCTGCTTGATCCTATTGAGCCGACGAAAGGTCGATGCCAAGCGTGTAACCCATCGCTGACGTCGCACAAGCGTTCAGCACCGCCCCGACGGGAAGCTGGCGCGACCCGCATCACAAACAACCGTTTTGGCGAACGAGACACCAAACCATCTGCTGGCTATCGAGCCTTCGTTGTCGATCCAGGGGATCGGTGGCAATCGCGGCAGGTAGGATGCATACGGCATCACTTTCGCAAGCGTCACCCGGCCCGGAAACTGTGCGACGAACGTCTTGTGCATTCCGCCGTCCAGTCCGCTGTAGATCGGGGCGGCCGGCACATTGTCCTCGAGCAATCGCGCGTATTCGCGCTCGTCGGCGCGTCGCTTCTCCAGCGCGCGCCGAGCGATCTCCGGGTTGACGACGAAAGGGGGACATTTTTCGGTCGCGTTGAACACGAGAGGGGACGGCGAATTCGCGGGCGGTTGCGCATCGAAGACATAGCGGCGGTTGCACACGTCAACCTTTGGCTCGAGCTGCGTCGTCTCGAAATGATCGTTGCCGATCTTGAGCATGTTCCAGAAGGCGAGGTTCGGACTGTTTCGATGCCGCGCCAGGTTTGCCGGCGTCAGGCGGAACGGATAGGCCTGGACCTGGAACGACGGCCGGCCGCTGAGTGAGTCGCGCGCCAGCGCATAGATCTCGCTGATCTGTTCGTCGGTCATGGCATAGCAACCGCTCGACCAGCAGTCGCCGTGGATCATCAGGAAGCTGCCGTTGCGCTTGTGCGCCCTGTCGAACGCGTTGGGGAAGCCGACGTTGATCGAAAGATAGAAGCTGGAGTTGGGATTCATCAGCTCAGGCGTAACCGTATAAAACCCCTCCGGAGCTTGCCGGTCGCCCTCGTACAATTTAGGCCCGAGATCGCCCGACCACCGGCAGATCGGATAAGTCTTGAGGATCTGGAAACGGCCGGTTGCATTCTGTTTCCAGACTTCGAGCTCCGACTCTTCCTTGAACAAGCGCAGGACGATCGGCGAATGTTTCGGCATCTTCTTCTGTTCGAGCAGCGCGAGCAACTCGGGGGGCAATTCCCTCGTTGCCTTGGCCGGCAACGGCTTGCTGCTTTGGCCTAGGCAGGTGACCGGCGCCAGGGGCGCGGCAAGAGCCGCCGCCAACACAAGTGCACGTCGGAGCATGGCGCGGATCACTGCTGCACCTCCAGCCGTTCCGTCCGCGCGCCGCTACTTCTCGAACCCGACAAACACCGTCGCTTCCTCGACCGACTTCCGCTCGGACACGACAGCGTTCGCCGGAAACGTCTCATCCGGCCAGCCGAGCGCGATGCTTTTCATGATGACCTGATCGTCGGCGATCCCGGCGTGCTCGCGCACCACGGGGGATTGCATGATGCCCTGGCTGTTGATCACGGCACCCAGCCCGCGAGACCAGGCGGCATTGACCAGCGCGGTCGCCACCGCGCCGCAGTCGAACGGCGTATCGTCGCTGCCGTCGAGCACGCGGTCATAGGTGATGATCACGCAGACCGGCGCGTCGAACTGACGGAAGCCGCGCAGCACCCAGTCCTGGCGCTTGTCCTTGTTGTCGCGCTCGATCCCCATCGCGGAGAACAGTTGCTTGGCGACGCCGATCTGCCTGTCGCGGTGCTTGCCGGCAAAAGGTTGCCCGGTGCGGAATTCGCGCGAGTGCGGAATGCCCGCCACGTTTCGCTCGGTATTGCCGGCACGGATCCGGTCCAGCGGCTCGCCGGTGATGACGTAGAAATTCCACGGCTGGGTGTTCATCGACGACGGCGCACGCATCGCCAGACCGATGATTTCCGCAATCAGCTCTTTCGGCACCGGATCGGGCTTGTAACCGCGGATACTCCGGCGACCGAGGATAACGTCATCGAACTTCATATGTGTGGATTCCCCGGATAGGTCCTGAACCAGCTTTCGCCTGACGTCACAGCGAACAACATCCATTGCGCGCCCGTGGTCGTTCAGCGGATTTTGGGATGATGAAATTGTGCCGCCGATTTGCCCGACGTGTCAAGGTTCCGGTCCGTGCGGCGGCCGGCGGCTACTTTGCATGGGGTTGTTTTCGATGTTTTTGGGTCCAGCCTATTCCTCATCGGCACCTGGCGTCTTCCGCAGCATGAAATGCCCGAACGCCGACGCGATCGGCTTGCCCGGGTCGTCCTGCCATGCCTGCGCTTCGAAGGCGACGACGCGGCGGCCCTGTTTGACGATCGAGACCTTTGCGTAGCTGTCGAGCGCGCGGCCGGAGCGCAGGTAGTTGATGGTCAATCCGATCGGCTTCGGCGGTGCGAGAGCGCCGAGTTCGCGCGTCACGCCGACGATCGCGGTCGTCTCCAGAAAGGCGCCGGTCATGCCGCCATGGATCGCCGGCAGCACCGGGTTGCCGATGATTTTTGGCGAAAACGGCATCACGAGCGTGTCGTCTTCGCCGAGACGGATGCCGAGGCAGCGCGCGAACGGGCTGTTGGCAAACAGGCTGGTTGGATCCTCCGGGGCTTCGAGCGCCGGCGGCGGGCCGTCGTGGATCCGCACGTCGGTCAGCATGTTGGTGCGGTTCGCGCCGACCATGAAGCAGGCGGTCGCGGTCGCGACCGGGTCATCCTCGGAGTCCTGGAAGGCGACCGAGCGCACGAAGGCGATCGAGCGGGTGACGCGGTAGCAGTGCGAATGCGCCTTGATGTCGAGGCCGGGCGTCGCCGGCTTCTGATAGTCGATGCGCAGGTCCAGCGTGGCGATCGAGCGCGTCCCATCGAGCGCGAGCTGCACGGCCATGCCGCAGCTCTCGTCGAGCATGGCGGTGACCACTCCGCCGTGGAGCACACCCGTCTCGGTATCGCCGACGAAGACCGGACGATAGGGCAGGCTCGACCACGCCTCGCCGGGGGCGGCGCGGTCGAGCCGAAGTCCGCTGATGTAGCCATAGACCGAACGCCGCGCACCGATCGCCCTGGCAAGTTGCTCGAACGGCAGCGGCGCATTCGATGATTGGGTCATGAATCTATCCCGCCTGCTGAATGGCTGCGTCGTAAGCGTCGATCGTCGTCCTGGCGCGAACCGCTATTTCCGCTGATGTCATGCCCGGCTTGTGGAGGCTGCTGCCGAGCCCGAACGCAGCGATGCCGGCCTTGGTGTACTCCGCAAAATTCCGGTCGGAAACGCCGCCCACCGCCGCGATCATCGTGTCCGCGGGAAGCACCGCGCGGATTGCAGTAATCCCCGCGGCGCCGAGCACGCTCGCCGGAAAGAACTTCAGGCACGAGGCTCCGGCCTTGGCGGCAAGCAGCGCCTCCGTCGCGGTAAAGACGCCGGGCATCGTGACCATGCCGTGTGTTCGCGCCCGCGCAATGACATCAACATCGACATTGGGCGCGACCAGCAGCCGGCCGCCGATGTCGTGGAGCCGATCGACGGCGTCCAGCGTCAGCACGGTGCCTGCACCGACGAGAATCCCGGCTGGGGCCATCTTCACGGCGATCTCGATGGAGCGGAACGGATCCGGCGAGTTGAGCGGGATCTCGATGGCGGTCATGCCGCTGTCGATCAGCGCGGTGACAATATCCGCCGTCTCCTCAGGCTTCACGCCGCGCAGGATCGCGACCAGCGGTCGCTTCATCGGTGGAAACGGAACAACACTCATTCGCCTGATCCTCTATGCCTTCCAAATCGATTGTGCTGCCATCGCCAGGCCGCGCCGGACCGCATCCTCGGCGCCGATGCATCGGACCGGAACGGAAACCGTGTCAAACGCCAACTGATAGAGCACCTGAAGCCTCCCGGACGCGACCAGCGTTATGCCGGCCCTTGGTACTTCTCCGGCAAGCCCGGCCGCCAGTTCAAGGCCAATCAGCGTGCCCGATATCTTCTCGCGGGCTGCTGATGCCGTGCCGCCGAACAGCAGCTGACCCGAGCGCACCTGGAACAGCAGATTGGCGGCGAGCGCAGGCGCCTCGAACGTGGCCATGACGGCCGACTTGAACGCGTCGAGATCTACCGCGTCGTCGGCGCCATCAACCGCGTGGGACAGGATCGTTTCGCGCGAGACGGCGTCGAACAGCTCTCCCGTCATGAAGGTGGCGAAGCGCTCGACGGTGCCGCCATTCACCCGGACCCACTTCGAATGGGTGCCCGGCAGGCAGACGATCGCCTCGCCAGCCGCGTCGATACCGAGCGCGCCGAGCAACTGCGTCTCCTCGCCGCGCATCACATCCGGCGCCGCACGGTCGCGTTGCGCAATTCCGGGCAGGATGCGGATGTCGCGATCCTGTCCGGGAACGACGACGGCATGCTTCAGAATGGCTGCGAGCGGCGCCGGCGTGTCGACATATCCGGCTTCGACCCATCCCTGCCGGGCGCCGGCCATGCCACAGACGATAACGGGCAACCCGTGCGCGGCATCGACGGCGTCCAGATGCGATTGCAGCACGGCCGCGAAGCCGAGCTTGCCCGCGGCCACCATGCCCTCGTGGCTACGCCGTTCGCCAAGGACGTTGCCGGCCCGGTCGACGAGCCAGAGCCGAAAGCTGCTCGTGCCCCAATCAACCGCGACGTATGCCGCCTGTTTCATTCCAACCCCATCCGAATACGATCCGCACCTCTGCGACACCGTAGCACGCCGATCCGGCCGGCAAGCAATTTCAGGCGTCCGCTTTGCAGTTGATTTGCCGAGATGCAATCAGCATGATCGGAGGTAATGCGGGGAACGCTGCTTGCGGCGGGCCTCGCCAATGAACGCGTCCACGAGAACGCGTCATAACAAGGGGGAGGGTGCCGTGATCAATCGGCTTTGCAGGCGCGTGTTTATCGGCCTGGGTGTTTTGCTGGCCTGCCTTTCGGCACAGGCCCACGCACAATCGAACCCCAAGACCATAACGATTGTCGTTCCCTATGCCGCCGGCGGCGGCACGGATACGGTCGCGCGCCTCATCGGCGAACGGATGTCGCGCACGCTGGGGCAGACCATCATCATCGAGAACGTCGCCGGAGGCGGCAGCACGCTGGCCAACGATCGTGTCGCCAGATCGGCGCCAGATGGCTCCACCGTGCTGATCAATCACGTCGGGCTGCTTGCGGCGCCGAGCCTGTTCACCAACCTGCGCTATGACACCAAGACGGCGTTCGAGCCGGTCGGCCTCGTCAACAACGCGCCGATGGTGCTGATCGGCCGCAAGTCGCTGCCCGGTTCGCAGCCGAAGGATTTCGTGGCGTGGATCAAGACACAGGGCGACAAGGCAAACTTCGCCCACGGCGGTCTCGGGACCAACAGCCACCTGTGCGCGGTCATGATGGGCAATGTGCTGGGCTTCAAGCCGACGATCGTGGCCTATCGCGGCTCGGCGCCGGCCATCGCCGACCTGCTCGCGGGGCAGGTCGATCTGTTGTGGGACCAGGTCACCAACGCGCTGCCGCAGATCCAGGCTGGCACGCTGCACGGCATCGCCATCACCTCGCCACAGCGGCTCGAGCAGTTGAAGGACGTGCCGACCACCGCCGAGCTCGGCATGCCCGAGGTCAGCTACTCGATGTGGCATGGGCTCTACGTCGCCAAGGGCACGCCGAAGGAGACGGTAGCCGCGCTCAACGCCGCACTTCGCGCGGCGCTGGCCGAGCCGGCCCTGCTGGAGAAGCTCAAGCAGCTCGGCACCCTGCCATTCCCCGAGAGCGAACTGACGCCGGAGGCGCATGCGCGCCTGTTCGCTGCCGACCTGCCGCGCGTGGCAAAGCTGATCGAAAGTTCGGGCATCAAGGCGAGCGAAGCGAAGTAAGGCGCGCTCGGGCTACAGGAAATCCCGGAGCCTGGAGAGTTCAGGCGCGAGCTCGAAGGAGATCACGGCAGGGATCAATTCGCCCTGCGGTGCCGTGTGGATCTCGTAGAGGTGACGATGCCTCACCGGCTGCGCCAGGAATTTCGTGATGCATTCGTCCAGGGTGCCGTCAAAGACCGTATACGGTGTCGGCCAGCGAACGTCCTTGACGCGCTCGTTGTTCTTTGACGGCCATTTCTTGAGAACAGCAGGAGCAGCAAAGTCCATTTGAATGCCATCGCCGAGGACAAGTAGCCGCATCCAAAGAACGCTTTTCGGTATCCGGAGATAACTTCCCAGGTCGGCCGTGGTCCGGCCGAAGCGTCGATCATATCGGTGATTACTGTGCCGGACCTGACGCGCGGCAGGCTTGGTTCAGGTCCGTGAGTGCGGCGCCGGACGTGCCAGCGGAGCTACGGTCGTGCTTCCGAGGCCGGCATGACAAACACCTGGCCGGGATAGATCAGGTTGGGATTGCGGATCTGCTGCTTGTTCGCCTTGTAGATCGTCGCATAGCGCGTGCCCACGCCGTAGGTGACCTGGCTGAGGCGCCAAAGCGTGTCGCCTCGCGAGACCGTGGTGGTCGCGATCTTCGGCACCACCACCGTGGAGGGCGAAGCCGCGTCCGACGCGACATTTCCTCCGGCCGCCGCCAGTTGCGGCTGGCCGGCGGCGGCGATGTCCATTCGCTTGGGCGCGGCGGCCTGCGCCGTTACCGTCCCGGTCACAGCCTGGTCGGGAACATTGAACGGCACCTCGGCGCGTGCGCGCACGCTGGTTGAATTTGCTTCCAGTTCGTCGACCCGGACGCGATAATTGCCGGGGGCGACGCCCTCATTGATCGTGACCGCGAACCGGCCATCGTTACCGGCCGTCACCGGCGCAACGAAGCTGTCGTTGAGATAGAGCCTGACGGTCGCGCCGCCGCGTGCGCGGCCGCTGACGTGGAACTTGCCGCCCGGCTCGATCTCGACCGCCTCCACGATCACCGCGCCGGCCACAGCCTTCGAGGAATCCGTCTGCGACAGCACCACCGTGGGCTTGTTCGGCGTCATCAGCGCCACGACGGGCGCCTCAGTTGCCTTCGGCTCGATCGCCACGGCAACGCTCTGTTTGGACATCGTCTGCTTGCCGCTGGAATCCCGGGAGCGCAGCGTCAGATCGTAGGTGCCGGGGGGAAGCTTCGGCGAAACCATGACGAACTGCCCGGACTTGTCCGCGACCGCGCGGTCGTGCACCTCGCCGTTACGAAGCAGCTCCACCGTTGCGCCCGGTGTCGTCCGGCCGGCAATGACCGCGTCGCCCGACGGTTCGACGCGGGCAACGTCGAATTCCGGCACGCCGTCACCGCTCTCGGCCGGCAAGGGGGATCCGGTCAGGCCGCGGACCACCGCATTGGCCTGCGCTTCCGCCGCTGCGAGCGCGGCGGACTCCTTCGATTGCGGGCTAGCGGCAGGCGTCGAGGTCGCCGCCATTTTGGCCTCAACCGGCGGCTCGCGGCGGGCGTATTGAATCGCGAACACGAGCGCCACGCCACAGGCTGCAGCAAGCGCTACGTAGGGGACGGCCATTCGGCTCATCGATAGGGCAGTCATGATGTTCGTCCGCCTGGAAGGTCAATTCACCTCAGTATGATACCCCATTTTGATGGAATTGAATGCCTTTCAAGACCCCGCGTCCTCGGAGTTACCCACACTCGAAGCCCGGTGACGCATTTTGGCTTCACCGGGAACCGGTTGTCGTCCCGATTTGGGGCACAGGCGGCCTCGGCCGAGCGCTAAATTGGCCACCTTTGGCGTGGTCCGGAGGCTGCCAGCGGGCGAGGCACGGGTCTGGAACGTCGCCGACCATCGCTCCCGCTGCGAATCAATGCCGGGGACGGGTCGGTCACACCATCAGATCATGCAGCACATGGCTGACATCGTGCCTGTCATGGCCCGAAATGCCGTCGTGATCGCCGGCCGCGTGATGACCCGATGGAGACAGGTCGTCGAAGAAGGACCGATCTCCGCCAGGTCCCTTGCCGCTTCCATGGTGGCTCATCGACGCCGCGACATGATCCCCGTCTCCGAGGTAACTCGCGTCCGAGGCTTCAGGGCCGGAATGCCTGAAGTGGAACGACTCTTCAGGCCCGGACTTGCCGGCCCCCCCTGAGCCAAACACTTCACGGGCGATCGAGGAGGGCTCGAAATCCGATGCGCCGCCTCCGTGCTTGTGCCCATTGCTGGATTCTCCCGAGTTCGAATGACGGTCACCGTCGTCATGACGGCCACGATCGGAATCATTCCGCGAGTCATCGTGTTTCGTGTTCCACCACTTTCCATGGTCTTCGTGATTCGATCGATCATTGGAGCGCGATTCAGAGCGGTCCTCCGATTTAGCGTGCGTGGGTGCTACCCGGATATCGCCTTCCAGTGCCCGGATGTGTTCGATCAACTGCGGCGCGGCGCTATCGTTGTTCAGCGCGGTGGCACCGGTCCCATGGTTGAGTACGGGAGTCCGCTCGGACACGACGTGACTTTCGGTTGGCGCCGTCACTTCGCCGTCCTGCTGCGCGATCGGTTCTCCGCTCGCCGTGGTCATCGCCGTGTCGTCGTCGGTGCTTTCGTTCGAATGCGTTCGCGCTTCGTCGGAGCTGTTGCCGCCATCGGTTGTCGGTACGGCGTGGCTGCCGTCGGTGGGTTGTGCGGAATCACCGCCGGTCCAGTCGAACGTCGCCTCTTCAGCGGACATCGAGACCAGAGCAACGTCCGCGGTCGCCGCCAGATCGAGACTGGCCGGTTCGCCGGCGGCGGCCATGTGCACCGTCGCCGGCGGGGGAATGATGTCTGACGGCTCGATGCTGGCGATTCCCTGCAGGTGGATTTCCACGAGGCCGGAATCGCCGATCGTCAGGGGCTGATCTGTCGGGTTGACGTAGGCAATGGTTTCATTCGCCGCGCTATCGTAAAGCCAGGCGACGGTATGCGGCGGTACGAACGTGCTCGTGGAAGTCAGTGTCAGGAACGAAAGCGCGCCGAGCGCCGATAGATCGATCCTGTCGGACCCGGATCTGAAATCCGAGACGACGTCGTACCGGGCGGCGTTGGAATCTGCGACTGACAGAAATACGAAGCGGTCGTCGCCATTGCTGCCTGTCAGGTAGTCTGCGCCATAGCCGCCGATGATGGTGTCGCAGCCATTGTTGCCGTTGATCGTATCGCTGCCCGAACCTCCATAGATCGTGTCGTCCCCGTCATTCCCCTTGACGGTGTCGTTGCCGGACCCTGCATAGATCAGGTCGCTTTTGCCCGTGCCGTTGACGGTGTCGCCGCCGGCGCCGGCAAAGACCTTTTGGCCGTGGTGGCCGCCTCCCGCGATAGAATCGCTGCCGGGAGTCCCGTAGACGAAATGGCCGTCCGAGATCACCTTCTTCCCCGTGGCCAGATAGTCGAAATCATTTGGATCGGCGTCATTGCTGCCGTGAATCGTGACCGTTACCACCATCGGGGTGCCGTCCACGGTCCTGACCGTGAACGTATCGGTCAGCGTGTCGCCCTCATCGAGCGCCTGCACGTCGCAGTTCTTGTTGTCGAGCGTGTAGGTCCACACGCCGTCCGCCGTCATCTTGAACGTGCCGTAGCCGCCGTCGCTCTCCTTCGGATAGCTGACCGCGATAAAGCTGTTGTCCGGATCGTCGACGTCGGTATCCGTGAGCGTGCCGGTTGCTTGCGCGGTGCCGTAATCGTCAACGCCGGCCTCCGTGACCGCGCCGGTCCTGGTGCCGGAAATGATGGCCGCGTCGTTGGTGCCGTCGATGGTGATCGTCACCACCTGCGGGGTGCCGTCGATGGTGGTTACCGTGAAGGTGTCGGTCAGCGTGTCGCAGGCATTGAGCGCCTGCACCGCGCTGTTGCTGTCGTCCAGCGTGTAGACCCATACGCCGGCCGCCGTCATGGTGAAGGTGCCGTAGCCGCCATTGCTCGGCTTTGGCGTCGTGACCGCCGTAAAGGTGTTGGGCGCGTCGTCAATGTCGGTATCGGTCAGCACGCCGGTCGCGGTCGGCTTGCCGTATTTGCCATTGCCGTAGCCGCCGGCCTCGGTCACCGCGCCGCATGTGGTGCCGGAAATGATGGCCGCGTCGTTGCTGCCCTCGATGGTGATCGTTACCACCTGCGGGGTGCCGTCGATGGTTTTCACGGCGAATGTGTCGGTCAGCGTGTCCCCGACATTGAGCGCCTGCACCGCGTGGCTTTTGTCGTTGAGCGTGTAGATCCACGCGCCGTCCGCCGTCATCGTGAAGGTACCGTAGCCGCCGGCGCTCGCCGTCGGTGAGTCAACCGCCGCGAAGCTATTGGACGGATTGTCGACGTCGGTATCGATAAGCGTGCCGGTGGCGGTCGGCGCGCCGTACTTGCTGCCGCCGTCCTCGATGACCGAGCCGGTCGTATCGCCGGAAATGACGGCAGCGTCGTTGGCGCCGTTGATCGTGACCGTCACCAGCTGCGGGGTGCCATCCACCGTGGTCACGGTGAAGGTATCGGTCAGCGTGTCGCCGACATTGAGCGCCTGGACCGCGTGATTGGCGTTGTCGACCGTGTAGACCCAGACGCCAGCCGCCGTCATGGTGAAGGTGCCGTAGCCTGCATTGCTCGGGGTCGGTGAAGTGACTGCCGTAAAGGTGTTGGGCGGATTGTCGACGTCGGTGTTGGTGAGTGTGCCGGTAGCGGTCAGCGGGGCGGACAGGATACTCACGGCGTCGTCGCCGCCGCCGGCCTCGACCGTAGAGCCCGACGTATCGCCGGAAATGACGGCCGCGTCGTTGGTGCCGTTGATGGCGATCGTGAAGGTCTGATTGGCCGAGAGCGTGCCGTCCGAAACCGTGACGGTGAAGTTTGCGGCCGTGGGCGCCGTCAGGGCATTGATGGCGTCATCATCGGGGACGAACGTGAAGTCGCCGTTCGCGCTGTTGACGAAAAGCGTGCCGAAGGGACCGTCCTGCGATACGTCGAATGTCTCCCCATCCACGACCGTGCTGCCGGCCGTGCCGCCGCTGATGCCGAAGGTGAGTGGGGCGCCGTTGGAACTGCTCGCAGCGAAAGTGCCCGAAGTTGCCGTGAATGTGTCGAACGCAACGGTGTCGACTTCGGTCGGCGCCAGAAAAGCACCGAACGTCGGCGGCGTCGGTGCCGGCGGCGGAATTTTCCCGATGATGGTCTCGGGGATTGACACGAAGCTCGCCGGCAGAGGTGCGAGCGTGTTCTGCACCGGCTGGATACTGTCGTTCTGGATGAAGTTGATCGGCTGCACCGGCAGCGAATTGTCGGAGGGCGGTGTACTCGACCCGGTCGAGCCCACGCCTTTTGTGGCGGTGGAGAGCACCTCCTGCTGTGCCTCCTGCAACTCCGCCATGCGCGCGGGCGAATTCTGGAGCTGATTTACGATGACCGAGGACCCCTGCGGTCTCAGGACAATGGTTACTCCGGGATCTTCGACGACGATGTGTCGCGGGACCGCTTCCTTGGTGACGAGTTCGAACGAGCCATGCTCGAGGTCCTTGTAGGTGATGTTGCCGTCGTCCAGGAACGTGACGTTCGGGTCAGCGGCCTTGGCTTCTTTTCCAAGCGAAAAGGTCAGGGCCGTGAGCCACGCCAGCAGGCCGGCCTCGCTGCCCCGGCGCCGGCTTCGCCTGGCGGTTTGGCTCACGCGCGTGGTGGCGCCAGGTTCAGTGTTGCCAATGGTGTCGGCGAGCGGAGCCGCAGCGGCCTTGCGTTCGTCGCCGGTCTCGGCGTGGGACCCAACCAGCATGGTACTCATCCCTGGCACTAGCCTCGCGCGGCGCGCTGCTGTGCCCGGGCGCTCGAGGTCAAACCATCCCGGCGCTGCCAGCCGGAGGCTGGTTGCCGAAACCCTCCTGAAAGAACCAAGGATAGCCAATCCCTATGTTCCCGGCTCTAGGCTCAAAAGGTGTAATACTTTTGAGCCAATGGCCGCTGTTGGGTGGCGCTGACATAGTATCTGATTATGTCGGCGCTCGATTTCCGGTAGCCGGCTACTCGAACACGATCTTCTCGGGAAGGAGGGGATCATGGGTACGCATGCGCTTGCCATATTGGTGACGGGTTTTGCTTTGGCCGCAGCCGGATTCTTCCCGGGCCCGGCGCGCGCGCAGAGCGACGCGCCGAAGCCTGCGGTCCTGGAAGTCGCGGCCAAACCCATCGGAAAAGTCGTGGTTGCCACGGGTTCGGTGACGCTGGAGCGGACGACCGCGGTAGTCGTGCAGGCCGCTGCCTCCGGTCCGGCCGGCCAGGCCAAGGTCGGCGATCTCGTCTATCAGGGCGATGCGGTGGCAACCGGTGCCGATGGCAAGGTCGGCATCAACTTCACCGACGGCACGTCGTTCAATCTGTCGAGCAACGCGCGCATGGTCCTGAACGAGTTCGTGTACGACCCGGCCAGCACGTCCAATTCCACCTTGTTCAACCTGACCAAGGGAACCTTCACCTTCGTCGCGGGCAAGGTCGCCAAGACCGGCGATATGAAGATAGATACCCCCGTCGCCACCATGGGCATTCGAGGCACCACGCCACGCGTCGAGATTTCGGATGACGGGACGGTGAGGTTTTCCACCCTCATCGAAGAAGGCAAGGTTAAGCCCACGAAAAAGGCGGCAGCCCCGGCGCAGCAACCGGAGCAAAAGCCCACGGGCAGGACGAATACCACCATCTGCCGGGGGTGCTAGGCCATTGCGGGCGTAAGCCAGCTCCCTCGTGGCAACATCGGAACGACCGTCATGGAATCTGGTGCAATCAGGCACATGATCCACGGCCTGATTTATGGTCTGGCGCCGGTTCTCGTCTTGCCGCTGCTCGTGTCATGGGCAACTGCTGAGAGTGCCAAGAGCGACGACTATTTCAAGAACATCGAACTCTGCAACGGTACCGGTCGCACGTCGTTCGCCGTCAGGATCGCCGGCTGCACGGCGCTGATCGATTCCGGCCAGGGCACGACCACGTCGCTCGCCATCGCCTTCAACAACCGCGGCAATGCCCATACCGCCAAGGGCGACTACGATCGCGCCATCCCGGATTTCGACAAATCCATCAAGCTCGATCCGACCAACGCCAAGCCCTTCAACAATCGCGGCGCGGCCTATTTGAGGAAGGGCGAATACGACCTCGCCATCCAGTCCTTCGACGAGGCAATCAAGCTCAAGCCCAACTATGGCGGAGCCTTTGCCAACCGTGCCGGCGCCTACCTGAAAAAGAACGAGTACGACCGCGCGGGGCGGGACTATGACGAAGCGGTTCGTCTTGAGCCCAACCGGGCATCCGTGTGGGCCGGGCGCTGCTGGACCCGGGCCGTTCTCGGCTCGTTGCAGGAGGCGCTGGACGATTGCAGGCGCGCGCTGCAGCAGTCGCCGGATGACGCCGCCACGCACGACTCGCTCGGGCTGATCCATCTGAAGATGGACCAGTTCGGCACGGCGATCGATGATTTCAGCTCGGCGCTCCGTTTCGATCCGAAGCTGGCGAGCGCGCTTTACGGGCGCGGGCTCGCCAAGCTCGGGAAAGGCGACATCGCCGGCAGCAAGGCCGACATCACGGCGGCAAAGACCATCCGGGCCGAGATCGGCGACGACTTCACGCGCTATGGCGTGAAGGCGAGCAACTGATCATTTCCGCCTTCGCTTGCGCTTCGGCGTGACACACCGCCTTCGGGCGTTAGTCCAGCTTGACGTTGGCCTCGGTCACGACCTTGCGCCAGCGCTCGACTTCCGCCGAGACCATCTTCGCGAACGCATCGCCCGTGACGTCGGGGACGTCGGAGCCGTTGCGCTCCCAGGCTTCCTTGATGGCGGGAGTTTGCATCGCCTTCTGCAATTCCTTGGTCATCTGCTGGATGACCGCCGGCGGCGTATTCTTGGGAGCGAACACGCCGTACCAGGTCGAGACCTCGTAACCGGGCAGGCCTGCCTCGGCGGCGGTCGGAAGGTCGGGGAACGCCGGCACGCGTTTTGGCGCGGCGACGGCGAGGGCGCGCAGTTGCCCGGCCCTGATCGGTGCGGCCGACGAACCGAGCCCGTCGAACACGACCGGCACGTGGCCCGCGATGAGGTCCTGCATCGCGGGGCCGGCGCCGCGGTAGGGCACGTGCTGGATGTTGGTCTTGGTCAGGATCTTGAACAATTCGCCGGCGAGATGATGGGTGGTGCCGGCGCCGGCCGAGCCATAGTTCATCTTGCCCGGGTTGGCCTTGGCGTAGGCGATGAACTCGGCCAGCGTCTTGGCGGCGACCTTGTCGGGGTTGACGACGACCACCTGCGGCGGCCGCGCGATCAGGGCGACCGCAATGAAGTCCTTCTCGATGTTGTAATCGAGGTTGGGATAGAGCGACGGTGCGATGGCATGATGCGCCGCGCCCATGAAGAAGGTGTAGCCGTCAGGCGCGGCCTTGGCCGCAGCCGATGCGCCGACGGTGCCGCCTGCACCGGCGCGGTTTTCGATCAGCACGCGCTTGCCCAACTGTGCATCGAGCTGGGCTGCGAGCGGTCGCGCGAAGGCATCGGTGCCGCCGCCGGCCGCGAACGGCACGATGAAGGTGATGGGCTTGTCGGGCCAGGCCGGGGCCTGAGTCTGGGCCTCGGCCGGGCCGGTCAGGACGGAAATGCCCGCCACGAGTGCAAACAGGGCATACCTAACAACGCTTGGCTTCACGGCATTTTCCTCCCGATATTGCAAGCTTGCACGGCAAGGCTTGCGTCCGCGCATTGGCGGACCTTCATCTTTGTTGCCGTCTGATCCGAGGCGATGGCCCGGAACGGGCAGGCGGTTGTCATCCAGTGTATGCAGGATGCCACGCCCGATCCACCAGAAATCGCTTCGCACAAAGTCTAGGTGACCGGACCTGTGGTCGCGCGAACCGGCCTCCGCGGCGTCATCGAAACGCCTTAGATTGTTGGGGTGGACGCAGGCGTCATTGGGCTCTTTGTGCATCCGGGGACACCGTATTCTCTCCGGACGCCTGCCTCGGTGTCCTGAAACATGCGCGCACGGCGAACCGGAGGCGCATGCGGCAGTCTGCTCACGCGTATCCTGAAGTTATTCTAAGTCTAAGCACAAAGGAGATCTTGAAGGCCTCTATTGTTCCTATTCCAGCGCGCTTGATCTGTGGACGTTGCGTTGGAGTTCCTCCAGACAATGTTTTGAACTGGAAAAGCGAGGGACAAGGAACACAAATGTCGGGTGACGATTTGCGGCAACGGCTTTCCGACCCGCCGCTTCGAATATTGAACAAGCTTCCTTTCGCCGGAAAGCTGATGATCGTGGCGCAGAACGACGGCGTAACCCATGAGCGCATCGGCCTTATCGAAAGGCTGGAGAAACAGGCCGATCGGGTCTTCTGCATCGGTCAGGCCCATAACTGCAGCATCGATCTGGCGTCTTTATCGTCGGTCGTGATCGATCGCACGGCGCGAATGAAGGACAGGGTCCTCCCCAAGCTCGAATTTCAGAACGCCGCTGATGAAACGCTGTTTACGGTGGTAAGCCTGGACAACGGCGACAAGTTCGACGCCGGCTTTGCTTCATTCGCCGGCGTTCCGGTCGCCGTGCGGGACAAACAATCCACGGAGGCGTCGCAGCTCTCCAGCGATGATCCTGCGTTCCAGCCCTTGCGTGCCGCGATCGAAGCGGGGATTGAAATCGAAATACAGATGCGGCGGCCGGGGCTGGATCAGCGCTGGCGCGGCATGGTTCCCGCGATCAATCCCGCGATGGGGTTCATCAATCTGATCGCGGCCGATTTCCATCTGCATTTGCGCGCCGGGACTGTTGCGCACTGGCGCAGAGCCGAAATGGATGACGATGTCGAATTGGCCGCTATCGGTAAAGGCGGCGAACCGCTGGGCCTCGTTCTGGTCGGACCAGCGCAGGCCTTCGGGATGACCTGATGTCTGCCGAGCATCCACTGGGAGTCTGGATCGATCCATCGAGCGGACGTCGGATCGACGAGGTCAAGCTGATGCATGACATGGCCGAGCGCCAGGTCGTGCTGCTGGGCGAAACCCATACGGTCGCCGAGATCCATCGCTGGCAGCTCCACGTTGCGACCATCATCAGGTTCATCAGGAGGAATGTTGCGGTCGGCTTCGAGATGTTCCCGCGGCGCGTCCAGCCCGTTCTCGACGAATGGGTTGAAGGCGAACTCGGCAGCCAGGAGTTTCTCGACAAGGTCGACTGGAAGACTGTCTGGGGTTACGACCCGCAGCTCTATTTGCCGCTCTTCCATTTTTGCCGGCAGCAGCGGGTGCCGATGCTGGCGCTCAATTGCAATCGGCCGCTGGTGACGCGCGTCGGCAAGGAAGGGTGGGATGCCATCCCCGAGGAAGAGCGCGATGGATTGAGCCCCGCCGCCGAGGCGACCGTTGCCTATCGCGAATATCTGTTCGGCCTCGGACTCAATCGGTCGCCGACCGCGCCGGAATCGGCGATGGATCCAAAATTCGATCGGTTCATCCGCGCCCAGCAGACCTGGGACCGCGCCTTTGCCTGCAACATCGCGCGGGCGCTGGAACGGCCCGACCCGCCGCTGGTCATCGGCATCATCGGCAGAGGGCATCTCGAGTATGGGCACGGGACGCCGTTTCAACTTCGCGATCTGGGCGTCGCGTCTGTGGCTGTGTTGCTTCCCGCGAGAGACGCGCTGAACGGCGCCATCCCTATCAACGGAATTGCGGACGCCATCTTCACGCTCACAGAACCGGATCCTGCCGCCATACCTTGAATACTGAGGGCGAAGCGAACGGATTAGAAGAAGACTAAGTATAAAATCTCTCTACAAGTAATGTAGTTCCAAGCAGACCCAAATGAACTCGGAATTGACGTGTTATAATTGACTCGAATGCTTCGTAATACGAGATCGTTCCCCGGAATTATTGTTCAGTTCTCTGGGGGATGCGATGAAGAAGATGACCTTGGCCAGCGCCGGGGCAGGTTGGCGTACGGCGATCCTCGCGGCTGCATCGACGATAGCGCTGGCGGCGCAGGCGAATGCGCAATCGGCCGAGGAGCAACGCAAGCGCAATGAAGCGGGGGCCCGGATAGCGGCCAGCTACGGCATCGATCTCGACACCATCACCGCCTATGCCGATCGCAACGCGCGGCAGGCTCTCGATCTTCCGCAGAACGTTACGGTCATCGGGCGCCAGGAGCTTGACGAGCGGATGGTGCGCGACGTGCAGGACCTCGTTCGTTACGAGCCGGGCATCTCGGTCGCCAAGACGACATCCGGGACCGATCCTTTCGGCAACCTTGCCGGGTTCACCATTCGTGGCGTTTCCAACAATCGCGTGCAGATGATCGTTGATGGCACCCGCTTGATCGAAAGCATCGTCGACGGGAACCGCGACTTCGTGAACATGGCGAACCTGAAGGCGGTGGAGATCATCCGCGGGCCGGCCGGCGTGATGTGGGGCGCCGACGCGCTGGGCGGCGTCGTGGCCTTCGTCACCAAGGATCCGGAGGACTACCTGAAAGGCCGCAAATTCGGAGGCCAGCTCGATACGGCTTATGACTCCTACGACAACAGCTTCTTCAAGACGGGTACGAGCGCGGTACGCTTCGGCGATTTCTCGGCGATGATCTCGCTATCGCAGCGATCCTACAACGAGGGAACGCTCGGCAAGGCCCGTGCCGACGGCGGCATCTATGGCTGCCCGCGGAATCCGGAGGCGATCCGCTGCAACCGGCTGAACCCGCTCGACGGCAGCGACTACGACATTCTCAGCAAGCTGGTGTGGAGCCCCGACAAGGAGCATGAGGTGAAGCTGACCGGAGAGATGCTGAGAAAAGACGTAACGGTTGACCAGCGTTTCGACCTTGGCCTGCAGAGCAACGGCATACGAAACCTCAGCTACACCCGCGATCAGGTTCAGACCCGCGAGCGCCTGACGCTTTCGCATCGCTACACGCCCAATCTCGGATGGCTTGACCAGGTCAAGTGGCAGGTCTCGCACTCGCCGCAGGAGCGGGATTTCACCGGCGTGAGGCACCGCCGCCTTGCCAATGGTCAGAACGACCGGCTCGACTTTCTCTTGAACTACAAGGAAAAGTTCACGGAAGCCGATCTGCAGATGAATTCGTCCTTCAAGACCTTCGCTGCCACACACAAGCTCACCTACGGAGCATATGTGAGCGTCGCGGACACGGACTACCAGCGCCGCGACATCACGACCAACCTGACGACCGGAGCCGTCACGGTAGCCAACGCCGGGGGATTCAATTTTGCCGACGCCACGACCCAGCGCATCGATGGCTTCATTCAGGATGAGATTACGCTCTTCGACGACAAGCTGACCCTGTCGCCGGGCATTCGGTATGCGACCTACGATCTCGATCCACGGCCAAATCCATTTTATGTCGTCAAGCCGGGTAATGAACCAAAGCAGGTTCAGAGCGAAAAGCTCGTCAAGCAGTTCGGCGTTGTCTACAAAACGACGGAGAACATTTCGCTGGTCGGCCGCTATGCGGAAGGCTTCAAGATGCCGACCTCTCAGCAGCTCTATACGTCGCTGCCGAATGGCGCGGGCGTCAATCAGGACCTCGTCCCGAACGCACGGCTCCGCCCCGAGCAGGTCAAGAGCTATGAGGCCGGCTTGCGCGGCCAGTTCAGCCGCGGCTACTTCACCGCGACCGTGTTCAAGGCCGACTACACCGATTTCATTCAGAACTTCGTGCCCATCCCCAGCGTCAACTTTCCGGGCCTGGACGACCTGACCTACCAGAACCTCTCCAGCGTGAAGCTCTGGGGCATCGAAATGGCGGGGGAGTTTCGCTTCCACGAAAACTGGACCGCGAGCGCGTCGCTTGCCTATATCGAAGGAAAGCAGCGGTTTGACGCCGCAAGTCCCGTCGTCGCGTTCGACGGCACCACGCCATTTTCGGGCGTGTTTGGACTCCGCTACAGCGATCGGCCCAACGGCTTCGATGCGCAGCTGATATCGACCTGGGCCGGCGATGTGCTGTCGCGCAGCTCGCCGCTGCTCTATCGACCGGACGGATATATCGTGTTCGACGCCATTGTCGGCTGGTCGCCGCAGGCCGTGCCGGGACTGACATTGCGCGGTTCGATCCTCAACCTGGCCGACACGCGGTACTTCGCGTCGCTCAACGGCACGACGACCTACAACATCGTTCCGACTACTGCGGTCGCCATATTGAACCCGCTCGAACTGAGAACGGCGCCGGGCCGGACCTTCAAGGTCGGCGCCAATTACGCATTCTGAAGCGCAGCATCGGGTGATGGGCGGAGCAGGACGATCTCCCGTCCTGTCCGCGGTTGAGAGGGTCAACTGATCGAATGCGCAGGATACTGAACATGATCTGGCGGCTGCTCCGCATGGCCGCCGGCGGACCGTTTCGCTGGGCAGGCTTTGCCCTGCTTGCCGTCATCATCGGCTGCCAGCTTGCGAGCATCCAGATCACCCTGCGGCTGACCCAGTGGAGTGCGGATTTTTTCAATGCGTTGCAGCGTCTCGACGCATCCGCGGCCGTGACGCAGGTCGGAATCTTTGCCGCCCTGATCGGAGCGTCGGCGGGATTGCATCTGGTCGGATCATTCACCCGGCAGCACCTTCAGATCCGTTGGCGGCGAAGGTTGACGGATGCGGTGCTGGACAAATGGCTGCCGGCCAGGGCGTACTGGTTTCTGCAGCCGTCGCTCGGCGGCGCCAGCATCGACAATCCGGACCAGCGCATCGCGGAGGACTGTCGCGAATTCGTGGAATCGATCCTGACGAAGGTGCTGGATTTTCTGATGAGCCTGATCGGGCTCGTTTCCTTTGTCACGCTGCTCTGGCAACTCTCCACGTTCCCGCTTTCGTTCGAACTGTTCGGGATCGCGGTCGAGATTCCCCGCTACATGGTCTGGGCGGCTCCGATCTACGTGGCGATCGCGACCGGACTGACGCATGCGCTCGGCCGCCAGATGCCGGGCCTGTTGGCGGAGCAGCAAAAACGCGAGGCGGATTTCCGGTTCGCCTTGATGCGCCTGCGCGAGAACGCAGCTGCCGTCGCATTGTCGGGTGGCGAGCAGAGCGAAAGGCGCGTACTCGACCATCGCTTTCAGGCGCTCGTCGGCAACTGGCGCAGGGTGATCGCGCGCGAATTCATCTACGGCTTGTTCCAGCGACCCTATTTCCAGACCGTCCTGAGAATCCCGATGTTCATTGCGCTACCCGCCTTTCTCGCCGGCAAGGTAACGCTCGGCGGCCTGATGCAGGTCGCGTCGGCTTTCCAGAACGTGGTGACGACGCTTTCGTGGTTCGTCTTCAACTACAAATTCGTCTCCGACCTCGTCGCGACGACAAAACGGATTCAGCGTTTTCTCGACGAGATCGATGGCGTCGGGGCGCTCGAACGTCCGCTCGACATCACGCGGTCATCGGACGGCGTCTTGCGGATGCATGGCGTGTCGATCTTCACGCCGGACAAGCGGCCGTTGCTGCGGATCGGCGATATTGCGATCAACAAGGGCGATATTGTCTGGCTCAGCGGGGCGTCAGGACTGGGCAAGAGCACGCTGCTGAAGGCGCTCGCCGGCCTGTGGACCTTCAGCGAAGGCCGCATTGAGCTTCCCGAGGGACGTCTGTGCTTCATGCCCCAGCAGGTATACATGCCGCTGGCGCCGCTCGTTGCCGCTGCCGCCTATCCTTCCGAACCGGACAGCGTGGCGCCCGGCACCATCGAAAGCCTGCTCCGAAGCACAGGGCTTGGGCACAGGCTCGACGCCGGGAATGAAAACGCCACCGATCTCTCCGTCGGCGAACAGCAGCGCCTCGCGCTGGTGCGGCTGATCCTGGCGAGGCCGGATTGGGCATTTCTCGACGAAGCCACCAGCGCGCTCGATCTCGAAACCGAAAAGCAGGTGATGTCGCTGCTGCGGGCCGAATTGCCGGATACGACATTCGTTATCGTGGCGCACCGGGAGCCGCAGGGGCTTGGCTCGGTACGTAACATTCCACTTGGCGCCGGCGAGTGCCCGCCGGCCGACACCGCGGCTTCGGGCTACCTCGTGCGGGCGTGAGCCGTCTGGGCATTCCAGCTGCTCCAGCTTACGCTGGCGAGGCTTCGCTGGTCGGTGGCAAGCGGCCGCCGGGTCTGCCGCTCATAGGCAGCGACGATGTGCTGGGACTGCCGGATCTTCTGCTGCAGTTCGGCAATCGCTTTCTGCGTCTTGCCTGTCGTGGGCAATTGCGCCGGCTGGCCCACCGTGAACCTGTTGGGCTCGAAACTCTTCAAGGTCTCGCGAAGCTTCTTGAGCTGGGCGCGGTGCCACGCAATGGCGCTGTCGCTGTCTACCGGCATGCTAACCCTCCTGATTCGTTGCCGAATCTAGCACGCATGGGGCAGGTTGGGCCAAACCGCGCCGCTTTGGCCTGTTGACCGGAGCCATCGCAAGGTGCTTTCGGTTCCACGAACCCGTTCGATCGTCCCCGATTTCGACCCCATTTTGCCACCGAAGCGACGGCGGGCGAGCTTTCAAACAACAAACTTGCGTGGCGATCTCCAGGAAGCGCGGTCCCTTTTTATCATCCCGGCGGAGCCTGATCTCCCGCCCGGTGAAATGGAGCGTGCGATGAGCGAAGTTGAGTTCGACCAGATGATCGATGCCGTGCGCAGGGAAATCGCGCTGCCGCCGGTCGTGGGCGCGTTGGCCGCGTTGAGGGTGGTCGATGGGACGAAGGCCGTCGATCGCGACCGCCCGGCCCGGCGCCGCGTAACTTCCGCGATCCGGATCCGCCGCGTTGGCGAGGGGCAAAAACGCTACAGGTGAGCAGATGGAGAAGTCGGTCTTCGAAGTCGTGAAGGCGCCGCTCGGCTGGTCGGTGTTCGCCGATAACGTCAAGATCGGCGGCATCTATGACTCGCGGGGCGCCGCGCTCGAAGCTGCCGCCCTGGCTGCATCCTACACCGTCAGCGACGGCGGCGCCGTGCAGATCATCGTGCCGGGCGCCGAGCAAGAACGACCGCGATGGGGGATGGCGTTCGATCTGGCGACGGCCGTCCTGCCGTCGAAGGCCGTACGCTAGTTCAGGACATCGCTGGAAGCGGCATCGGGTCCGCGCGGTCCAGCGCGGTAACGATCGCATGAAGGCAATTTCTCGATTTTGACCGACTGTCTCCACGCCATCGGAGGAAGTTCAAACTAGCGCGCGCTGTCCGCGCAGACACGAGCCGTGCGCGGATCGACACTGGCTGCCGCCGGTTCTCCGCCGGCGGCCTTTATCATTTCACATCGTCGAACGGCGACACCGCGGGACTGCCGACGCGCATCCGCTTGATGCGGCGCACCGCCATCGGCGTGCCGTCGGACTGATACTGCAACTCGTAACTCTTGCCGTTCCTGTCGACGGCGGTGCAGGAAATGCTGGTAAGCTCCAGCGTCACGAAATTCCCGACCTGCCTGCAGAGTCCGGTGGCTGGTTCGATCGCCGGCACCGGCAGGCCGTCGGCCTTGGGCCGATCCTTGGATTTCAGCAGCATCCGGTCGATCGGCAGCTCGTAGACGTTGGCGTCCGGCCTTCGCCCGTTGTCGCCCGAGAAGGTGATGATGTGGCTGTCGTCCTTGGGGTCATTGATCGCGATCGTGAAATTTGCCCGGCCTTCCTCGGTCTGGAAGAAAGCCACGGCCCGGCAGGGCAGATCCCGCCCGCCGACCTTGAACGTCCGGCACTTGCCCGACATCATCGCAAAGATGATGGTATCGGGTTGCTGCCGCTGCAGCTCATCCGAGGCAACCGCCGGCATCGCAACGAGAAGGGTGGCAAGGGCTAGAGCCTGCAGGGCGCGCTTGGTCATGTTCGGGTGATAGGACATCGGGCGCTGTGTGACCAGAGTCTCGCAGGGTTCCGGCGCGAGGATCAGGACAAGAGTGCGCCGGTTTTGTGGTGAGGCGCGCAATCAGAAATCCAGCGGCGCATTATCGACCACTTCCTTCATGACGAAGAAAGTCCGGGTCTGGCGGACGCCCGGAAGCGCGATCAGCTGCTCGCCGTGGATACGGTTGAAGTCCTCCATGTCGCCGACGCGGATTTTAAGGAAATAGTCGAAATCGCCGGCCACCAGGTGGCAATCCAGCACGAATTTGAGCTGGGCGATTGCCCGCTCGAACGCCGCAAAGCTCTCCGGCGTGGACCGGTCGAGCACCACGCCGACCATGACCAGCGCCCCCTTGCCGACCTTGCGCGGCGCGACCATCGCCCGCACCTGGCTGACATAGCCCTCGTCGAACAGGCGCTGGGTCCGGCGGTGACAGGTTGCGGCGCTGACGCCGACCATTTCGGCCAGCTCCGCATTGGTCAGCCGGCCACTATTCTGCAGCAATCGCAACATCTTGAGGTCGACGCGGTCGAGCCGACCAGTCATGCAAGAATCTTTCTGAAATGTGTCAAATAGCGGATGAAATCCTAATGAAAGGCTACATTGGCGCAATATTCTTGTAGCGCGTGCTCCGATTTGGAGAGCACCTTTCCAGCGGCTGGTGATAGGCCGTTCCCCGAGACCGGGACCATCAACGGGGATGACCATGCTGGAGAAATTCGAACGCTATCCGCTCACCTTCGGGCGCACCCATATCGAGAAAATGGAGCGATTGACCCGCCATCTCGGCGGCACGGTCGAACTCTATGCCAAGCGCGAGGACTGCAACTCGGGGCTTGCGTTCGGCGGCAACAAGCTGCGCAAGCTCGAATACATCGTCCCCGACGCGATCGCCTCCAATGCCGATACGCTGGTCTCTATCGGCGGCGTGCAGTCCAACCACACTCGGATGGTGGCCGCGGTCGCCGCCAAGATCGGGATGAAGTGCCGCCTGGTGCAGGAAAGCTGGGTGCCGCACGAGGATGCCGTCTATGACCGGGTCGGCAACATCCTGCTCAGCCGCGTCATGGGCGCCGACGTCCGGATGGTGGACGAAGGTTTTGACATCGGCATCCGCCAAAGCTGGGAAGAAGCGATTGCGGATGTGAAGGCCAAGGGCGGCAAGCCCTATGCGATCCCGGCCGGCGCCTCCGTCCACAAGTATGGCGGGCTCGGCTATGTCGGCTTCGCCGAGGAGGTCAGGGCGCAGGAGAAGGAGCTCGGCTTCGCCTTTGACTACATCATCGTCTGCACCGTCACCGGCTCCACCCATGCCGGCATGCTGGTCGGCTTCGCCAAGGATGGCCGTGCGCGCAAGGTGATCGGCATCGACGCGTCCTTTACGCCGGCGCAGACAAAAGCCCAGGTGCTCGACATCGCCCGCAACACCGCCGGCCTCGTCGAACTCGGCCAGGAGATCGTGGAGGACGACGTCGTCCTGATCGAGGACTACGCCTATCCTGCCTATGGCGTCCCCTCGGAGGAGACCAAGGAAGCCATTCGGCTGTGCGCGCGTCTCGAAGGCATGATCACCGATCCCGTCTACGAGGGGAAATCCATGCAGGGCATGATCGATCTCGTGAACAAGGGCTACTTCCCTGCGGGATCGAAGATTCTCTACGCCCATCTCGGCGGCGCGCCCGCGATCAACGGGTATGGATATGCGTTCCGCAACGGGTGAGCGGCACGGCGGGTTTACGCGTCCGCCGCCCGCACCAGCGCAATCAGCTCATCCCCATAGTGTTCGAGCTTCTTGTCGCCGATCCCGGGGATGTTTCGGAGTTCGTTGAGCGTCGCGGGGCGTGCGGCGGCGATGCCGTCGAGTGTGGAATCGTGCAGCACGACATAGGCCGGCACGTTGCGCTGGCGCGCGATTTCGGAGCGCCACGCCCGAAGTGCGGCCTGCAGCGGCGCATCGGCGGGCTTGGTTTCGGCGCGCGGCGCCAGATCGCCGCGTTTTGACTTGTCACGGCTGGTGCGGATGGGCGTGCCAGGTGCTGCTTCGCGTAGCATGATTTCGGTCTCGCCCTTCAGCACGCCGCGCGCGCTCTCGGTCAGCTTCAATGCGTTGAAAGCCTCGCTGTCGGCGCGCAAATGGCCCATCGCGACCAGCTGACGGATCACGGCGCGCCATTGCTTCTCGTTGAGCTCACGGCCGATGCCGAACACGGAGAGCTTGTCGTGCCCGAACTGCGTGACTTTCTCGGTCATGCGGCCGATCAACACATCGATCAGGTGCATGGCGCCGAATCTTTGCCCCGTGCGATAGGCACAGGACAGCAGTTTCTGCGCGGGGATCTTGCCGTCGCGGAGCTGCGGCGGCGACAGGCAGTTATCGCAATTGCCGCAGTTGCTGCCCGTGACCTCCTCGCCGAAATAGCCGAGCAGGCGGCTGCGCCGGCAGCCTGCGGTTTCCGCCAGCGCCACCAGCGCATCGAGCTTGCCGATCGAGACGCGCTTGAACGCGTCGGAGCCGGTCGATTCGTCGATCATGCGGCGCTGCTGCACGATGTCGGACAGGCCATAGGTCATCCAGGCGCTGGATGGCTTTCCGTCGCGCCCGGCGCGGCCGGTCTCCTGATAATAGGCCTCGATGCTCTTCGGCAGATCGAGATGCGCCACGAAACGCACGTCCGGCTTGTCGATGCCCATGCCGAACGCGATGGTGGCGACGATGACGACGCCGTCCTCGTTGATGAAGCGGTCCTGGTTGCGGGCGCGCACGCTGGCATCGAGGCCGGCGTGATACGGCAGCGCCGGTATGCCGGCATTGGTTAGTGCTGCGGCAGTGTCTTCCACCTTGGCGCGCGACAGGCAGTAGACGATGCCGGCATCGCCGGCGTGACGTTCGCTGATGAAGGCCTTGAGCTGGGCCGGGGCGTTCTGCTTTTCGACGATCTCGTAGCGGATGTTGGGACGGTCGAAACTGGCAACGAAATTCGGCGCGCCGGCAAGTCCGAGCCTCGCTACGATTTCCTTGCGCGTCATTTCGTCGGCGGTTGCCGTGAGCGCAATGCGCGGCACGTCGGGAAAGCGCTCCGCAATCACGGACAGGCCGATATATTCGGGGCGGAAATCATGCCCCCATTGCGACACGCAATGCGCCTCGTCGATCGCAAACAGCGCGATGTTGGCCTGCCCGAGCAATGAAAGGCAGCGCGGCGTCAGCAATCGTTCGGGCGCGACATAGAGTAGGTCGAGATCGCCGGCCAGCAGCCGCCGCTCGACTTCGGAGGCTTCGTTGAACGACAGCGTCGAGTTCAGCACCGCCGCGTTGACGCCGGCCTCGAGAAGCCCCGCGACTTGGTCGCGCATCAGCGCGATCAGCGGCGACACCACGATGCCGCAGCCCTCGCGCAGCAGGGATGGCAGTTGGTAGCACAGCGACTTGCCGCCGCCGGTCGGCATCAGCACCAGGCAGTTGCCGCCGTCGGTGACGTGCCGAACGATTTTCTCCTGTTCGCCCCGGAAGCCTGGCAGGCCGAATACCGAGTTGAGCACCGACAGCGCATCGGGCGCGCCGTCGTGCTGGTGGGTTGCGGGCACCGACACTATTGATAGCTCGCCACGATGTCCGACACCGCACGCTCGAGCTGCTTTGCGGTCGCGCATTGGCGGACGACGGTGCAGAAGGTCGAGTAGCGCGGCATCTCCGAATCGCCCCAGCCCCAGGCCATGCGGCCTTCGGGGTTGAGCCACACCAGCCGCTTCGATCGTTCGCCGATGCGGCGCAGAATATCGGCGCGCGGATCGAGGTTGTTGCTGCGGGCGTCGCCGAGCACGATCACGGTGGTTTGCGGCGTGATCGCGCTCATCCAGCCATGCTCGAAATCGTCGAAGGAGTTGCCGTAGTCGGAGGAGCCGAAGCCGACCTTGGACATGATCTCGGCCATCGCCTCTTCCGGCGATTTCGATTCCAGGATGTCGCTGACCTCGATCAGATGGCCGGAGAAAGCAAACGAGCGGACGTCGTCGACGACCTCGTGCAGGCTGTGGATCAGCAGCAGGAAAAAATCCGAAACCCGCGCCACCGAACCCGAGACGTCGCAGAGGGCGACGATCTTCGGCCGGTCGCGATGCCGCCGCTTCCATGCGGTGAGAAACGGCACGCCGCCCCATGCCGCGTTGCGCCGGATGGTGCGGCGCACGTCGAGATGGCCGCGGCGCTGGCGCTTGCGCGGCTTGGAATAGCGCTCGCGCAGGCGGCGCGCGATCTGGCGGATCAGGCGCCGCATCTGTTCGACCTGCCGCGGTTCGATTCGCGACAGTGGCGCGTTGGCCAGGATTTCGTTGCGCAGGTTTTCGGCTTCCTCGCGCCCGTAAAGCAGTAACGCCTGCGAAACCGTTTCGCGGACCGTGCCGCGCAATCCGTCCAGTGCGTTGGTCAGCCGTTCCGCCAGCGCCGGATTCGTCGCGATCAGATTGTCGAGGTCGTCGCGCAGGCGCTGGATCCCCATCTGGTCGAGAATGCGGCCGGAGAAAATGCCGCGCTGGGTGAAGTAACGAATGTCGGACAGCGAGGCGGCGCTCGACGCGTTGGCGATGGCGGCCGAAATCTGGTTGCGGTCCTGCGACAGCAGCATCTCGGCGAGTTGGCCGAGCCCTTCGGCCTGCTCGCCATCGCCGCTGTCATCGGATGCATCGGAGGAGGGGCTGGAGCCTGACTGTTCCTGTTCGTCCGCCTTGCCGTCTTCGGGCGGGGCCTGCGGCTCCGGCTGATCGAAGAACAGGTCGAAGCAGTCGCCGAGCGCCTTCTTTTCATCCTGCGTCTTGGCCAGCGTCAGCAGGAAGGTATCGCGCAGCACCGCCCGGTCGGTGAAGCCGACCTTGGAGACGGCGCGCATCGCGTCGATGCTTTCGGCCGGCGAGAGTCTCACGCCCGCGCCCCGCGCCGCACGAAAGAAGCGATGCAGGTTCTCTCTCATTCCGGTGTCACCCGAAGACGTTCTGACGCGAGACCTTGGCAATGAAGGTGGAGACCTGCGGCGTGGCCGCCTCGATATCCGCCTCGTATTTCAGGAGGACGTTCAGCGTGTCCTTGACCACCTCGTGGCCAAGCTCCGACGCCTGCAGCAGCACCAGCACGCGCGCCCAGTCGATGGTTTCGCTGACCGACGGCAGCTTCTTCAGGTCCAGCGTGCGGATCTCGTGGATGAAGCCCACCATCTGCCGGCGCAGGTTTTGCGAGATGCCGGGCACCCGGCTCTCGACGATGCGCTCTTCCAGCTTCTGTTCGGGGAAGCCGATATGAAGGTGCAGGCAGCGCCGCTTCAGCGCGTCGCCGAGATCGCGTTCGCTGTTCGAGGTCAGGATCACCGTCGGCGGCGCGACGGCCACGACGGTTCCGAGTTCCGGAATGGTGACCTGGAAGTCGCTGAGAATTTCCAGCAGCAGCGATTCGAACTCGGCGTCGGATTTATCGATTTCGTCGATCAGCAGCACGCATCCGGCGGGCTGTTCCAGGGCCTGCAGCAGCGGCCGCGGCTCGACGAATTCCTTGGAGAAGAACACGTCGCCGAAATCATGCAACTGGTTCAGCGCTGCCTCGAGCGTCGGCGCACCGCCCAGCACTTCGCCGAGCTTGTCCTTCAGGATCTGCGTGTACAGAAGCTGCTTGGCGTATTTCCATTCGTAGAGCGCCTTCGCCTCGTCGAGCCCCTCGTAGCATTGCAGGCGGATCATCTTCATGCCGCGCCAGGCGGCGATCGCTTTCGCAAGTTCGGTCTTGCCGACGCCGGCGGGGCCTTCGACCAGGATGGGTTTTTCGATCTGCTGCGCCAGGTAGACCGCGGTCGCGATCTGCCGGCTTGCGATATAGCCTTGCGCCGCAAGTCCGCTTTCCACTGCCTCGATAGAGGCCAACGGCCGATTTTCAGCCACGGGGTTTCAACTCCGAATTCGGTGATTTCGGAATGTTCTGCCTGCGTTCCCGGCAAAGAACAAGCGCCGTTTGGGCATAAGGCGCGCGCAAATTTGGCTTTTTCCGCCTAGCGCAATGTCAGCCCGGTTGCCGCTTCCAGGTCCGTGATCGCCTGCGCAGCGTTGAGCACCTTGATCGTGGTCATGCCCATCTCGCGCGCGGGCTTCAGGTTGACGCCGAGGTCGTCGAGATAGACGCAGTTCTTCGGGTTCACCTTCAGCGTCTCGACCATCATCTGGTAGATGCGCGGATCGGGCTTTCGCAGGCCGATCTTCGCCGATTCGATGACGTGATCGAACAGCACCATCACCTCGGCGACATAGAGCGAACGGCCGCTGTGGCTGCCGATCGCGTTGGCGGGCAGGTTGTTGGTGATGCAGCCGGTCTTGAACTGCGCCTTCACGCGTTTCAGCGCCTCGACCATTTCCGGCCGCAGGTCGCCGGAGAGCAGCGGCAGCACATCCCTGCCGCGAACCTCGGCGCCGAGCGCGCGGGACTCGGTCGCGAACAACTCGTCGAAGGCGTGGATGTCGACTTCGGCGCGCTCGAACTTCGCCCAGGCGTTTTCGAGGTGGTTGGCGGCGTTGGTGCGCCGGATAATGTCGGCGGGCAGCCCGCGCTCGGTCTCGAACCGTGTAAACGCCTCGAACGGCGACGTGGTCAGCACCCCGCCGAAATCCCAGATTACCGCCTCGACCATCGTTCCCTGCCTGAATGATATGTGTTGGCCTGCGGCTAACACGGAATGTGCGCCCGAACCAGCCCGATCCGCCGCTTGGCGATATGCACGGCGCGCGCTATTGCTGCGGCGATGAAGATCCTGCCCCGCCTGATCGCCGGCCTTTCCCTGCTGTCGTCCGTTCCCGCCCACGCCATCGTCGGCGGCGGCGCGCCACAGGCCGACGGCGTTGCGCGCTCGGTCGTCACCATCGTCGGTTCGCGCGGCAATTTCTGCACCGGGGCCCTGATCGCGCCAAACCTGGTGCTGACGGCGGCGCATTGCGTGCCGCCCGGCGCCGAATACAAGATCGTCGAATACGGGCCGGACCGGCAGCCGAAATTGCAGGATGTCAAACGCGTCGCCGCCCATCCCGGCTTCAACATGCAGGCGATGTCAGGTCATCGGGCAACCGCCGATGTCGCGCTGCTGCAACTGGGCGCGCCTGCCAGGGGCAAGACGGCATCGATGCTCGGCCTGCCCAACATCCCGATCAACGTCGGCAGCCGTTTCACCATTGCCGGCATCGGCGTGACCGTGCGCGGCGACGGCAAGAGCGGCGGCACGATCCGCGTCGCAGCGCTGGTCGCAACCGGCAGGCCCGGCACGCTGCAGATCCGTCTGGTCGATCCCGCAGGCCAGGGCACGCGCGACGGGCTGGGGGCATGCACCGGAGATTCCGGCGGACCTGTTTTCGAGGACAAGGAAAGCGGGCCGGTGATCGTCGGTGTCGTGAGCTGGTCGACGGGACCGAACGGCTCGGCAGGCTGCGGCGGCATGACGGGCGTCACGCCGCTGACGCTCTATCGAGACTGGATTGTGCAAACCGCGCGGCAGTGGGGTGCGGGGTTGTAACTCGCTCGGAGCCGTAGGGTGGGCAAAGCGCAGCGTGCCCCC
>JAEWHP010000025.1 GCA_023387735.1 Pseudomonadota bacterium
GGGCCGTGCCGGTGCGGCAGCCGGTGGCGGCGGAGCCGGTGCGGGACGCGGAGGTGTTGCGGCGGGTGGCGGAGGCGGCGGCGCCGCTGGCGCCTTGGGCGCGGCGGCTGGCGGCGGAGCGGCTGGAGCGCCCGGCGGTGGCCGCCGGGGTCTTCCGTCCGGGCCACTCTCTTCCTTGGCCTGGGCAACGACCAGAGGTGCGGACTGCGCATGCGATGTGGAGGTCGCGAGCTGCGCTACCGTCAAAGCTGTTGTGGCAAGCAGCACGATGCGAAGGTTTGTCATGATGTCCTTGGTCCCCGGAAAAATCCTGGCAGTAACGAATTCGCTTTCATCGACGCATTGGACGACAGTCAACAGGTAATCATTAGGCCGGAATGTGGCTGCCTACAAATGGCCCGACGGAATTTATTTCATCGGGCCAACGGGTTGCATGGGCCGTTGTTCATTGCGTGTTCAGACGATGGCTTCAACGCCGACGCTGTCCGGTTCCCATATCTGTCGCCGGATTGGGCGCGCGTGGACCATTGGGCCCCCGCACGGGTAATTCGTCCGGCGTCTTGCCCGGCAGCTCTTCCGGTTGTGGCGGCTGACCCGGTTCGCGCACCGGTGGCGGCACCTCCGGGCGCGGATTCCCCGGGGGCGCTTCCGGCGGCGGCTCGGTCGGCTTGCCCGGCGTTGCCGGCGGGATCTCCGGCGGGTCGATCGGCATCACATCGAGACCTTGCGGTTTTCGCCGATGTCCGGCCGTGTGCCAGTTGCTACGGCTGCGGCCATCTTCACGTAGCTGATGACGGTGCCGGGCGAATCCCAGAATTCCGCATCGTCGGGGGTGATCTTCAGCACGCGGATGTTGGGATCCTCCGCGCTGTCCCACCAGGCTTTTGCGGGCGTCGAAAACAGCTCTTTGATCTTCGTGCGATCATTGGAGACGGTCGCGGTGCCCGCGATGGAGACGTATTTCTGGCTGCTTGAATCGGCGAACGACAGGTTGATGGCAGGGTTGTTGGCGATCTCCTCGTCCTTGTGACGCCGCGCGTCGGTCAGGAAAAAAATCGCGTTGTTGTCCTGCTCCAGATATGCGCTCATCGGCCTTGCGCGAAGCTTGCCGCCGTCATGGGTAACGAGCATCGCAAAGCCGATCTTCTTCATCAATTGCCAGACACGATCCTGATCGCGCGCATTGTCGTTGCTCATTTGCCGGTTTCTCCCACGGGTTCGGTTCAGGGAGCGACAACGGCGGCGACGGCGCGATGTTCCTCTCGCAACGGAATTGGAACCCGCGGAACCGATCCTGCGGTTTGGAAGTATCGATCAGCCGCGCACCAGCAGCGTGTTGCTGCGGGTCTTGCCGGTTTCGACATAACCCCGCGCGCGCATGTCGGCGATGCAGTCCTGCTGCCATTCGTTCTTCGAGAGATGCTCGATCACGACCGCGCGCGGCCACAGCGGTTGCGGCGCTTGCGCGAAGAAGCCCATCAAGACGCGATCTTCATAACCTTCGACATCGATCTTGAGCGCATCGACATGCGATGCGCCGGCTTCCTCGAGGATGCGCTGCAGCCGCAAGGACGGCACTCGGATCGCCTTGCCCGAGGCGGTTCCCGAAACGATGTGGCTGGCGCCGAGATTGTCGCCATCTGTCTCGATCATCAGTTCGCCATCGGCCGGACCGGCGGCGGCCGCGACCAGCTTCACCTGAGCGTAACCTGACGAGGCGTTGTTGAACGCAAGCCGCGCGTGGGTGACGGGATGCGGCTCGATCGCGATGACCTTGCCGGTCGCGCCGACATGACGCGCCAGCGCCAGCGCATAGGTGCCGACATTGGCCCCGACATCGATGAATACGCCGCCGGCGGGAATGTGCGCGCGCAAAAAATCAAGTTCCTCGAGATTGTAGTCAGGATTGAACAACGCGCCGCGCTCAGTGGCGCTGGCCTGGTGGTAGAACCGGAATGAGGCGCCCTGATACGCCACGTCGACGGGACCCGCGCGCAGCAGATTGACCAGCCGCGACAGCCAGGGGCGGAACGCGCCGCGCTTCAGCCGTGAGCCATGCGCCATGGAGATGATCGCGGCCTGCGCGGCATTCGGCGCGAACGCGCCGAACGGCGCGGGGGTGGGGTCGTTGTCGGGAGTCAAGCCATGGTCCTCAGTGAGCGGCGCATGCATAGCCGGTTTTGCGACGGTGAAACAGGTTCAATTGTTGTTCGAGTTGGCGCAGTTCATCGGCTGTCATCCCCGCCTGCGCGGGTATGAAGACGGCTATTGTCGCTGCGCTCGCAATGACGGGTCTCACGCAGGTGAGCACCATGGCGATGCCCTGCTCGTCGGCGGCTTGATGACTTCGTCGTCGTACACCGAGCCGTCAAGTTCTCACTTTCCCAGCCCTCGGGCAATCTTGCCCTCGATCCTCTTCGCGTCGGCGGGATCGGGCTTGAGCGACAACGCCTGCTGCCAGGACTTGCGCGCCTCGTCATGGCGTCCCGTCCGCCAGTACGCATCGCCGAGATGGTCTCTTGTTCCGCTGCTGTTCGGTTCGACCGCGGCCGCGCGCTCCATGAACTTGATCGCCTGCTGATAGTCGCCGAGGCGGTAGTGCGCCCAGCCGAGACTGTCGAGCAGATTGCCGTCGTCCGGGTCGAGCTTGACGGCCTTCTCGATCAGCGCCAGGCCTTCCTTCAGCTTGACGTTTCGATCGACCCAGCCAAAGCCGAGATTATTGAGAACCGAGGGCTGATCGGGGTCGAGCTCGATCGCCTTGAGATAATCCGCCTCGGCCTGGGGCCATTTGCCGAGGTGATCGTAGCTCAGGCCGCGAAGATGCCAGTAGTTCCAATGCGCCTTCTCCGGCTTGCCGGACAACTCGATCGCCCTTGTGTAATCCTTCACCGCGCGTTCGAAATCGCTTTTGCCGCGGTACGCACTGCCGCGAACGCCATAGGCCCATCTATATTTCGGGTCGAGGCGGATCGCCTCGCTGCAATCCTTGATGGCGCGGTCATTGTCATCCTTGCTGGCGTAGGCACTGCAGCGACTGTACCAGGCCGTTGCATGTTTCGGATCGAGGCGGATGGCCTCGTTGAAATCCGCGATGGCGCGGTCGAAATCGCCCTTGCTGGAATAGGCGGTGCCTCGATTGGAATATGCCCTCCCATCTTTCGGATCGAGCAGTATTGCCTCGTCGAACTCGCCGATGGCGCGGTCTAAATCGTTCTTGCGAAAATAGACCGCCCCGCGATTGAAATACGCCGCCGCATATTTCGGGTCGAGGCGAATCGCCTCGCTGTAATCCTCGATGGCGCGGTCGCCATCGCCCTTTTCCCTGCGGGCATTGCCGCGATTGTACCAGGCTGCCACATACTTCGGATCGAGGCGAATGGCCTCGTCGAAATCCGCGATCGCCCGGTCATTGTCCTTGTCGGAGTAAGCGCTGCCGCGACTGTACCAGGCCATCGCGTCCTTCGGGTCGAGGCGGATCGCTTCGTCGAACTCCTTGATGGCGCGGTCGCCGTCGCCCTTGTGGACGTAGGCAACGCCGCGATTGTACCAGGCCGCCGCGTATTTCGGATCGAGCCGGATCGCCTCGCTGTAATCCTTGATCGCGCGGTCGTTGTCGCCCTTCTCCTTGTGCGCATTGCCGCGGTCGTAATAGGCAACCGGAAATTTTGGCTCGAGGCGGATCGCCTGGTCGAAATCCCGGATGGCGCGGTCGTTGTCGCCTTTCATGAAATGGACGATGCCGCGCATGTAGAAGGACTTGGCATCCTTCGGATCGCGCCGGATGGCTTCGTCGTAATCCCTGATGACGCCGTCGTAATCGCGGCTCTCGGTGGAGGCCTTGCTGCGATCGTCAGGAGGCGTTGGCGCGGTCCGATTGGCGCTCCGCCGCAGCCGCGCCGCCTCGTCGAAATCCTGCTTCGCCCGGGCGGTGTCTCCCTTGCGTTCATAGGCCCGCCCGCGAATTTCATAGGCAAGCGCATATCTTGGATCGAGGCGGATCGCCTGATCGTAATCCTTGATGGCGCGGTCGTTGTCGCCCTTGAAATACCAGGCGCCGCCACGGTGCAAATAGGTGCTCGCGTTCTTCGGGTCGAGGTGGATCGCTGCGCTGTAGTCGGCGATGGCGCGGTCGTGGTCGCGCTTGCTGGTGTAGGCCTGTCCGCGATTGAAGTAGGCGTCCGCAAAGTTCGGATCGAGCCGGATCGCCTCGTCATGATCCCTGATGGCGCGGTCGTAGTCGCCCTTGCCGGAATAGGCACTACCTCGGTTGCTGTAGGCGTCGGCAAATTTCGGATTGAGACGGATCGCCTCGTCATGATCCTTGATGGCGCGGTCGTGATCCCCCTTGCTGTGATAGACTTTCCCGCGTCCCTCAAAGCCAAGCGCATAATTTGGATTGAGGCGGATGGCCTCGTTGAAGTCCTTGATGGCGCGGTCGTAGTCGGCCTTCATGTGGTGCGCACGGCCGCGCGCGTTGAAAGCACGCTCGGATTTCGGATCGAGCCGGATGGCCTCGTCGTAATCCCTGATGGCGAGGTCGTAGTCGCGCCTGCTGTATGCATAGCCGCGATTGACAAGGGCGTTGACGCGGTTCGCCTCGCTCTCCGCCGCGCCGCGCGCCAATACCGCCGTGCATCCGGCGATCTTGCGATCCTCATTTCCGATCTGGCCACAATCCTCCCACGCCTTGTCCGCCGCGCGGGCCGGCGGCGCGAGCAGGGGCAGCATCAGGGCCAGGAAAAGGCAATGCCAGAGCATCTCATCCTCATCCAAAATGCGTGGGCAAAGGCGGCGCGACGAATATTGTCGTTACGGCGTGGATGGCTCCGGCGAAACGTGCCGGCACAGCCCGCGACGAGCATGAGGCCGCTCGCGCGATTGGGCAAGGGGCATGCCCATAACCATCTCCAGCTTCTCGGGCTGTTCGAGTGCGCGCGGCCAATGAGTGATCTTGCCTGACGAGTGGTTGAGACCGCGGAGTCGATTAAGTCGGCGGGTCGTCAGAGTCCAGTAGGCTCTGAGAGACACCGGGCCCCTTAGCGCGGGGAAATGGTGCGGTGGGCCAGAATCGGACTTGTATCGAACCGCGCGTCGCATCGCGGTGTTGGCAAACGCTGCGGCCGTGGACAAGCCACGATCATGGCTGACAGCCAAGGACGCGGAGGGTTCTGTCTTCGAAGCATCCTCGCCATGCACCAAGAGCAATCAGATTTCGTCGAGAATGCTCCGAACCTTCGTAGCCAAGTCTTCGATATTGAAGGGCTTCGAAAGCAAATGTTTGCCTGGGTCGAGCATGCCGTTGTGAACGATTGCATTTCGAGTGTAGCCAGTCGTGAATAGCACTTTCAGTCCTGGCCTCGCCCTCGACAGCTCAGTCGCCAGCTCCGCGCCGGTCATTTCCGGCATCACCACATCGGTAAACAGCAAGTCCGGAAGGAGGCCATCTTCGATTTTCTGTAACGCTTCTTTCGCACTCGCTGCTTCGACGACGGTGTAGCCTAGTTCCCGCAAGCTTTCCGACGAGATGCTGCGAACTCGCTCGTCGTCTTCGACAACAAGAATAGTCTCCTTGTGCAGACTTGCACCGATATGCGCCGTTCCTTGTCGCGCTTCGGGACGTTCCTCATTTCCGGCATGGCGCGGAAGATACAATTTGACGGTGGTGCCGACGCCTATCTCCGAATAAATCTTCACGTGGCCGCCTGACTGGCGCACAAATCCGTAAACCTGACTTAGGCCTAATCCCGTGCCTTTTCCGACTTCTTTTGTCGTGAAGAACGGGTCGAACGCTTTTCCCAGGACGTCGTTCGCCATCCCCACGCCGTTATCCGTAACTGCTACGAGAACGTACTGTCCGGGTTTCAAAGCATAATCGCTTGCATACCTCTCATCGATGGAAGAGTTGCTGGTTTCAATCGTCAGCTTTCCCCCCTTTGGCATCGCATCCCGCGCGTTAACCGCAAGGTTCAGAATCGCACTTTCAAGCTGAGCAGTGTCGGCTTTGATGCGCCACAATCCGGCCGCCAGGACCGCCTCGAGCCGAATGAGTTCGCCCAGCGACCGGTCGAGAAGATCGCTCATCCCTCCAATCATCTTGTTGAGGTCAATGACCTCCGGCGTCAGCGGTTGTTGACGAGAGAAAGCCAACAGTCTCTGGGTCAAAGTGGCGGCTCGGTTAGCGCCATCGATGGCCCCGTCGATGAACCGATCGATATCAGCCATGCCGTTGTTCAGGCGCCGCTTGGCAAGATTCAGCCCGCCGATAATGACGGCCAGCATATTATTGAAATCGTGTGCGATGCCTCCAGTCAACTGCCCGACGGCTTCCATTTTCTGCGATTGCCGCAATTGCTCTTCTGCTTTCATACGTTCGGCGATCTCGGCAGCGACGCGTTGCTCGAGTTCGGCGTTCAGGGTCTGGAGCCGGGTCAAAAGACGTGCATTGTCTATCGCTGTCGCCGCATGGCCCGCGATGCCGAGCAGCGCAGTCTCATGCTCGATCTGAAACCTGCCTGTTTCGGCGTGACCGAAGAACAAGCCGCCCAGAACTTCCCCAGTCCGGGAAATCACCGGAACAGCCAGGTAGGACCGGACCGGAAGATGGCCCTCCGGCATGCCTTTGCGGGGTGCGTTCTGGCCGTAACGATGGTCCTGCAGGATATCGTTGGAACGCACGACGCCTGTACCCGTGAAGGTCGGCTCAAACACTGCCGTGTTGCGCGGCATCGGAAAATTTTCAAAGGCTGACCGAGGGACGCCCGACAGCGAATAGAGCATGTAGCTTCCGCCGTCCGGCGTAAGCACGTTGTAGAAAAACGCCCCAAACTGCGCACCCGACAGTTCGACGCCAGCATCCGTGACGATCTGAACGATCTTCTCGAGGTCACGCTCCCGTGCAACGGAAGCACCGGTATCATTCAGGAGTCTGAGATGCCTCTCGGATTTCTTCTGCGCTGTGATATCGAGCACCGTGCCAATAAAGCGGACCGCTCGGCCGTTCGAGAAAAGGGCATCGCCAGTCGCGGCGATCCAGCGCTCTACGCCGTCGTCGATTCCGACGGTCCGGTATTCAATATTGTAGGGGGCCGGAGACTCGGGTGCCAGGGCTCTGGATACGGCGTCGTGCGCCCGTTCCCTATCGTCCGGATGAAGTCCTTTCAGGAAAGTTCCTTCGTAGCTCACCGCCGCATCGGGCGGTAAGCCAAAAAGCTCTTTGCATCGGTTATCCCACTGAAGAATCTCAGTGACCGGATCAAAGTCCCAGGTGCCTATCCCCGCGGCCTTGTTGGCAAGGCTTAGCCGCTCGGCAGCGTCTCGTGCCGCCTGTTCGGACCTGACACGCTCGATATGCGCCCACGAACGTTGAGTAACCTCCGTGAGCAAGTCGAGTTCACGTCGCGTCCACTGGTGAGCCTTGCGACGATGAATGGCCATGAGGGCCGTCAGGTGCCCCTCCTTCACGAAAGGCATACAAATCGTCGAACCTATACCGATCTTCTGGAAAGCGGCTGCCGCCTGCGGCGCAAGCTCCTTCAGATTATCGTTGATAATAAGCGGGCGGCCGGCGCCTAGCTCGCGAACCGCCTTTTCACCGAAGTCAGCCAGGCTGTAATGGCCCAATATGTGCTGTGCTCCAGGTGCTGCCCAATCCCCTCGTATGGTGAAACCGTCCTCGTCCGGGTCCACATCGGCATACGCGCAACTTGAGACACCAAGGTGCTCGCCAAGCATTTTGGTAGTGGTTGCCAGCACCCCATCCGCGTCCCGACTGCTAGCGGTCTCCTTGTTGAGTGCGTCCAGGAAGAGCAGTCTGGCTTCGTTTTCCCGAACGGCCGATTCTGCACGTCGACGTTCAACGGCAGTTCGCGTGCGCTCGGCAACTTCCCGGATGAGATCCAGCTCTACAGTGCTCCATTCTCGTGGCGTCGCATTGTTGAGATAGAGTAATGCCACTACCCCGTCGGGCTCCGAGATAGGCATATTAACGAGTGCGCGTGCAGATATTGCCTCGAGTGCTGAAGCGCGCTCGCCGACGCGGGGGTCATTTCGCGCATCGGCACAGACAACGGTCTCGCCCCGCTTCAGGTTCTCGATGTAGCTGCCATAGTCGCGGAAATGCAGCACGCCCGCGAGGCTGGCAATGCCCGGGGCGTTCCAATCGCGGTTGATCGTGATAGTTTCGGCGGAAGTATCGATGGTGCCATAGCCGGCCCTGCTCACGTCCAGGCTGCGGCCAAGTAACTCTGCCGCGGCAAAAGCGAGATCGTCAGCATTGCCGATCTCCCGGATGTAGTCGCCGAGGGTGGCCAAGACAGTGTTGCGGTCGGCCGACGACGCCTTGGTCGCTGTCGTCATCGATCTTCCCCGGCCACTTCCTATCTCCCGCATTACGCCGCCTTCTTTTCCCCCTTGCGCGAGCGCAGGAAGCGGCCGAGCAGGCGGCGCTTGCCCTTGCGGGGCACGAGGTCGATGTCGCTGACGAGTTTGGCGCCGCCCTTGCGCCGTTCCAGCACGATCTTGCGGCTGTGGAACGCTTCGAGCTCGACGCGATGGGCGACGCTGACGATGGTCGCCTTGGGCATTTCGCGGATGACGATTTCCATCATCTTGTCCTGGCTCTTTTCGTCGAGCGCGGAAGTCGCCTCGTCCAGCACGATGATGTCGGGGTTGTGCAGCAGCAACCGCGCGAATGCGAGGCGCTGCTTTTCGCCGCCGGAAAGCGTCTGGTCCCACGGCCCTTCTTCCTCGATCTTCTCCCTGAGATGATCGAGGCCGACCTTGTGCAGGGCATCACCGATCCCCTCGACCGTCCAGTCGTCGGCGGCGCCGGGATAGGCGATGGCGCGCCGCAGCGTGCCGGACGGGATATAGGGCTTTTGCGGCAGCATGAAGAGCCGGCGGTCGGGGTGGAAGTTGACGCTGCCGCCGCCCCATGGCCACAGCCCGGCCAGCGCACGGACCAGCGTGCTCTTGCCGGTGCCGGATTCGCCGGCGACCAGCAGCCGCTCGCCGGCGTCGACCGCCACCTCGGTCTCGCCGACCACGGCAGTGCCGTCGTCGAGCGTCACCGAGAAATCGTTCAGGCTCAGCATCGGGCCGCCCACCTCGGTCTCGCCGCGCTTGATGCGGCCGATGCCGTCGCCGCGCTCGGCGCGTTCGAGGCCGTCGAGCGACATCATCAGCGAGGCAATGCGGCGCGCGCAGGCGTTCCAGTCGGCGAGCCGCGGATAATTATCCACCAGCCAGCCGAACGCGGTCTGCACGATGGTGAAGGCGGAAGCCGCCTGCATCACCTGTCCGAGCGTCATGCTGCCGTCGAGAAACTTTGGCGCGCACAGCAGTAGCGGCACCACGGGCGCGATCAGGTTCGATCCCTGCGACACCAGCGTGGTGCGCATGTGCTGGCCGGCGAGCCGCGCCCATTGCCGCAGCACTTTCGAAAAAGTCTTGTCGATCCCGTCGCGCTCTTCCTGCTCGCCGCCAAGCAGCGCGATGCTTTCGCCGTTCTCGCGAACCCGCGTCAGCGCGTAGCGGTATTCGGCCTCGGCCTGGTTCTTGTCCTCGGACACCTGCACGAAGCTGCGCCCGATCGTCATGATCGAGCCGGAGGCGATCGCGGCATAGATCACGGCGGCGATCACGAGGAAGCCGGGGATGGTGACGGTCGAGCCGCCGAGCGTCACCGTCAGTGCGCCGCCGATGGTCCAAAGCACGACGATGAAGGTCGCGGCCGAGAGGAAGGCCGACGTTACGCCGGCAACGAAGTCCACCGGCGAGTCCGTTGCAATCCGCAAATCTTCCGCGATCCGGTATTCCGGGTTCTGGTGATCGCCGCCGACGAGGTTGAGCTGGTAGTAGCGGCCGTTCGCCAGCCAGCGCGAGATCACCGAGTTGGTCAGCCAGGCGCGCCAGCGGCGCTGGATGCCCATGCGGCCGAACACCTGGCCGACGCCGAGCAGCACGCTGCCGATGGCGAGCGGGAAGAACACGGCGGCGAGATAGTAGACTGTGGCGGAGTCGCGCTTCTCGATGGCGTCGAAGATCGCGCGGTTCCAGACGTTGATACCGTATTGAAAGCCGACATTGGCGACGATCAACAACAGCAGCCCGATCGTGAACAGCCACGCCAGCCGGTCGCCGCCCTTGCCCCAATAGCCCCGCGCGCTGATCCAGAACCGCGTCAGCAGGTAATCCTTGCGCAACTGCGCGGCTTCCTCCTCGGTCATTTCCGGGCTCGGTTCGACGACCTCGGGCGGGGGCGGCTCGACGTGGTCGCCGTCCTCGCTGATGACTTCCACGAACTCCGATTTCTCTTCGGATTCTGGCTCGTTCGGGTTGGGAGCCGGCTTATCGCCGCCCGACGCAGTTTTCTTCGCGGAGGGCTTCTTCGCGGACGACTTGACGGTTGCTTTGGCCATGGCGGCACAACGGGAACCGGGTCGGAAAGTTCCCACGGGTCCCTCGCTCCAAAGCCATGGACGGGGCGCCCGTCAAAGGTCGCGGACAGTCGCAAATTTGATCTGGCGCAATATCGGATTGGCGGTTGCAGGCAAACTGCCGGCGACCGCTACCCGTCAGTCGCGCGCCGGCATCCAGGCGGTGAACGAGAAAAAGCCGGCAATGGAGGAATTCATGTCACCTGCACAGCAGGCCTTTTTGCTGACCGGAGAATTGCTCGTTCTCTCGTTCGTCGTCATCGCCGGGATCTGGTTTGCCGACAGGCTGCGGCGCAACTTCACCGGCAAACTTTAGCGCCAGGCCAACTCGCTAGATCTGGCGCTCGACCATCTTCAGCTTGAGTTCGGCGATCGCTTCCGACGGGTTGAGGCCCTTCGGGCATGCCTTGGCGCAGTTCATGATGGTGTGGCAGCGGTAGAGGCGGAACGGATCTTCGAGGTTGTCGAGCCGTTCGCCGGTAGCCTCATCGCGGGAATCCTTGACCCAGCGCGTCGCCTGCAGCAGCGCGGCGGGGCCGAGGAAGCGGTCGCTGTTCCACCAGTAGCTCGGGCACGAGGTCGAGCAGCAGGCGCACAGGATGCATTCATAGAGGCCGTCGAGCTTCTCGCGGTCCTCGTGGCTCTGCTTCCATTCCTTCTGCGGCGTCGGCGTGGTCGTCTTCAGCCAAGGTTCGATCGAGGCGTACTGCGCGTAGAAATTGGTGAGATCAGGCACCAAGTCCTTCACCACAGGCTGGTGCGGCAGCGGGTTGACCTTCACGGCTCCGCCGGCGGCCACGTCGTGCATCGACTTGGTGCAGGCCAGCGTGTTCTGGCCGTCGATGTTCATGGCGCAGGAGCCGCAGACGCCTTCGCGGCAGGAGCGGCGGAAGGTCAGCGTCGGATCGATGTGGTTTTTGATCCAGATCAGGCCGTCCAGCACCATCGGCCCGCAATCGTTGATGTCGACATGGTAGGTGTCGACACTCGGGTTCTTGCCGTCGTCCGGATTCCAGCGATAGACCCTGAACTCGCGCGTCTCGGTGGCGCCGGCCGGCTTCGGCCAGGCCTTGCCGCCGGTGATCTTTGAGTTCTTCGGAAGCGCGAATTCAACCATTATCCCAACCTTCTGTCATTCCGGGATGGTCCGCAGGACCAGACCCGGAATCTCGAGATTCCGGGTTCGATGCTTCGCATCGCCCCGGAATGACGAGCTGTGGTTCCTCAATACACCCGCGCCTTCGGCGGGATGTACTGCACGTCGTTCGTCATCGTGTAGTCGTGCACCGGGCGGTAATCGATCGTGGTGTTGCCACGGTCGCCGATCCACGCCAGCGTGTGCTTCATCCAGTTCTTGTCGTCGCGCTCGGAGAAATCTTCGCGCGCATGGGCGCCGCGGCTTTCGGTGCGGTTCGCCGCCGAGTCCATGGTGACGACGGCCTGAACGATCAGATTGTCGAATTCCAGGGTTTCGATCAGGTCCGAATTCCAGACCAGGGAGCGGTCGGAGGTCGCGACGTCGCCGATGCCGCCATGCACCTTGTGGATCAGGTTCTGGCCTTCGGACAAAACCTCGCCGGTGCGGAACACCGCGCAATTGTTCTGCATCACGTTCTGCATGCTGTCGCGCAGTTTTGCGGTCGGCGTGCCGCCGGAGGCGTAGCGGTAATGGTCCAGCCGTCCGAGCGCGAGATCGGCGGAATCCTTCGGCAGGTCTGGCTGCTTGCCGTTCGGCGTCAGCTTCTCGGCAAGCCGCAGGGCTGCAGCGCGGCCGAACACCACGAGGTCGATCAGTGAGTTGGAGCCGAGGCGATTGGCGCCGTGCACGGAGACGCAGGCCGCTTCGCCGATCGCCATCAGGCCCGGCACCACGGCGTTGTCGTCGCCGTCCTTCTTGGTCAGCACTTCGCCGTGATAGTTGGTTGGGATGCCGCCCATGTTGTAGTGCACGGTCGGCGTGATCGGGATCGGCTCGCGGGTGACGTCGACGTTGGCGAAGATCTTTGCCGATTCCGAAATACCCGGCAGCCGTTCGTTCAGCACCTTCGGATCGAGGTGGTCGAGGTGCAGGAAGATGTGGTCCTTTTTCTTGCCGACGCCGCGGCCTTCGCGCATTTCGATCGTCATCGCGCGCGAGACGACGTCGCGCGAGGCGAGGTCCTTGGCTGACGGCGCATAGCGCTCCATGAAGCGCTCGCCCTCTGAATTGACGAGATAGCCGCCTTCGCCGCGGGCGCCTTCGGTGACGAGGCAGCCCGAACCGTAGATGCCGGTCGGATGGAACTGGACGAATTCCATGTCCTGCAGCGGCAGGCCGGCGCGCAGCACCATGCCGCCGCCATCACCGGTGCAGGTATGCGCCGAGGTGCAGGAGGCGTAGGCGCGGCCGTAGCCGCCGGTGGCGAGGATCGTGGTCTGGGCGCGGAAACGGTGCAGCGTGCCGTCGTCGAGCTTGAGCGCGATGACGCCGCGGCAGATGCCCTGGTCGTCCATGATCAGGTCTATGGCGAAGAACTCGATGTAGAATTCCGCGGCGTGGCGCAGCGCCTGGCCGTACATCGTGTGCAGCATGGCGTGGCCGGTGCGGTCGGCGGCGGCGCAGGTGCGCTGCGCCTGGCCCTTGCCGAAGTCCATCGTCATGCCGCCGAACGGACGCTGGTAGATCTTGCCGTCCTCGGTGCGCGAGAACGGCACGCCCCAATGCTCGAGCTCGTAGACGGCCTCGGGCGCATTGCGCACCATGTACTCGATCGCGTCCTGGTCGCCGAGCCAGTCCGACCCCTTGACGGTGTCGTACATGTGCCAGCGCCAGTCGTCCGGATGCATGTTGCCGAGCGAGGCAGAAATGCCGCCCTGCGCCGCAACCGTATGCGAGCGGGTCGGGAACACCTTGGTGATGCAGGCGGTGCGCAGCCCAGCCTCGGAGCAGCCGACCGCGGCGCGCAGGCCAGCGCCGCCGGCGCCCACCACCACGACGTCGTAGGTATGGTCCTCGATCGGATAGGATTTTCCGTTGGTGGCAGGACTACTGCCGTTGGAGGCTTTTCCGTTGCCTTCAGCAGCCATGGATCAGACTCCCGATGACAGTTTGAGAATCGCGTAGATCGAGGCCAGCGCCACCGCGACACAGAAGAAATTATTGGCCATCACGCTCGCGAGCTTCAGCTTCTCGTTATGCACATAGTCCTCGATCACGACCTGCATGCCGATCTTCATGTGCCAGGCACTGGCGATGATGAAGAGCAGCAGGATGATCGCGATCGGCAGCGAGCCGAGAATTTGCGCCGCGCCGGCCTGATTGCGGCCGATCAGCATCAGCACGATCACGATGACGGGGATGATCAGCAGCGTCGTCGCCACCGCGGTCAGGCGCTGGCGCCAGAAATCGGACGTGCCGGAATGCGACGAGCCGAGGTTGCGGACCCGCCCGAGCGGCGTGCGCATGGAAATCTTCGGCCCGCTCATCGTCCGCCCCCGACCGTGTAGGCGATGATCCAGACCAGCACGGTGAGCGAAATGCCGCCGATCAGCGCGCCCCAGGTCAGCGCCTCGCGCTCATTGGCCTTGAAGCCGTAGCCAAGGTCCCAGACCAGATGCCGGAGGCCGCTGAGCATGTGATGTATCAGCGCCCACGTGTAGCCGAACACGATCAGCTTGCCGATGATGCTGCCGGTGAAAGCCTGGACATTGGCGTAGGCGGCGGGGCCCGACGCGGCGGCGATCAGCCACCAGGCCAGCAGCAAGGTGCCGAAATACAGCGCCACGCCGGTGGCGCGGTGGACGATGGACAGCGCCATCGTCAGGGTCCAGCGATAGGTCTGCAAATGGGGCGATAGAGGTCGTTCGATCCTGGCGGTCATCGGCAGCTTTGAGTTGGCGGGGCCATGGTGAAGCCCTTCGCGGATCGCGGTAGAGCAATTCTATTTACGAAGTCGAAACAGCGAGCGCAACGACCAAAATCACCATTTGCGAATGGTGGTTCATAGCTAAGGGGGAGGCCTGCAATTGCAGGCGTTGACAACGCTATGCCTGTGTCGATTGGCTGGTATACCTGAAGCACGATTCATGAACGTTCGGACCCGAGGAAACCACCGATGACGACCGCCGGGCTTGACGTCGCCGAGCTTGTCCAGCTCGCGCTCATCCTGATCGCCGTCGGCGCGGTGTCCGGGTTCTTTGCCGGCATTTTCGGCATCGGCGGCGGCGCGATACTGGTGCCGGTGTTCTACGAATGCTTCCGGCTCGCCGGCGTGCCGCTGGAGGTGCGGATGCCGCTCTGCATCGGCACCTCGCTGGCCATCATCATCCCGACCTCGATCCGCTCATTCCGGGCGCATTACGCCCGTGGCGCGGTCGATATGGACATTCTCAGGCTGTGGCTGGTGCCGATCGTCATCGGGGTGATCGCCGGCAGCGTCACCGCGCGCTTCGCGCCGGAGCGCCTGTTCAAGATCGTGTTCGTGATGGTGGCGTGGTCCGCCGCCGCGCGGCTGCTGCTGGCGCGCGACGGCTGGAAGCTCGGCGACAAGATCCCGACCGGGCCGCTGATGCGGATCTACGGCTTCTTCATCGGGCTGCTGTCAACGCTGATGGGCGTCGGCGGCGGCCTGTTCGCGAACCTGCTGATGACGTTCTATGGCCGGCCGATCCACCAGGCGGTCGCGACCTCGTCGGCGCTCGCGGTGCTGATCTCGATCCCCGGCGCGGTCGGCTACATCTACGCGGGTTGGCCCGCGGCGGCGCGCTTTCCCGATGTCACCGCGCTGCAGATGCCGTTTGCGATCGGCTACGTGTCGTTGATCGGGGCGTTGCTGGTGATGCCGACCAGCCTGCTCACCGCCCCGCTCGGCGTCCGCGCCGCACATGCGATGACGAAGCGCCAGCTGGAGATGGCGTTCGGCACGTATCTGTTCATCGTCGGAGGGAGATTTGTGGTCAGCCTGTTGTGAGGCGAGGAAGCGGTTACAATCAGCGGTGTCGTCCCGGCGAAGGCCGGGACCCATAGCCACCGGGGCCAGTGATAGAGAAAGGTCGTCGACAAACAGAATAGATCCGAAGGGCCGCAGCGTATGGGTCCCGGCCTTCGCCGGGACGACAGCGAGTTACTTCGCGTAGATCTTCGCGTAAGTATCCCGCAAGATATTCTTCTGGACCTTGCCCATCGCATTGCGCGGCAGTTCGTCGACCACGAACACGCGCTTCGGCATCTTGAATTTTGCCAGACGCCCGTCGAGTGCCTTCAGCACGCCGGCTTCGGTGACGTCGGTGCCCTTGTTGCAGACCACCACCGCGGTGACGCCCTCGCCGAAATCGGCATGCGGCACGCCGATCACGGCGGATTCGATCACGCCCGGCATGGCGTCAATCTCGCTCTCGATTTCCTTGGGATAGACGTTGAAGCCGCCCGAGATCACGAGATCCTTGCCGCGGCCGAGAATGTGGATGTAGCCCTTGTCGTCGATCTTGCCGAGGTCGCCGGTGATGAAGAAACCGTCGTCTCGGAATTCGGACTTTGTTTTCTCCGGCATCCGCCAATAGCCCTTGAACACGTTGGGGCCCTTGACCTCGATCATGCCGATGGTGTCGCGCGCGAGTTCCTTGCCGGTCTCGGGATCGGTGACGCGCACGGAGACGCCGGGCAGGGGAAAGCCGACCGCGCCGGGCACCCGTTCGCCATCGTAGGGGTTCGACGTGTTCATGTTGGTTTCGGTCATGCCATAGCGCTCCAGCACGGCGTGGCCGGTGCGCGCGAACCATTCGCGATGGGTGTCTGCGAGCAGCGGCGCGGAACCCGAAATGAACAGCCGCATATGCTTGGTCGATTCCTTCGACAGCGCGGGGCTTTGCAGCAGCCGCGTGTAGAAGGTCGGCACGCCCATCAGCACGGTGGCGCGCGCCATCAGCTTGATGATCAGCTCGGGGTCGAGTTTCGGCAGGAAGATCATCGAGGCGCGGGCGAACAGCGTCACGTTGCTCGCCACGAACAGCCCGTGGGTGTGATAGATCGGCAGCGCGTGGATCAGCACGTCCTTGTCGGTGAAGCGCCAGTAGTCGACCAGGCTGTAGGAATTCGACGCGAGGTTATCGTGCGTCAGCATCGCGCCCTTGGAGCGGCCGGTGGTGCCGGACGTGTAGAGGATCGCGGCGAGATCGTCGTTGGCGCGGGGGACGGTCGTAAAGGCCGGATCGGCATTGGTGGCGGCATCCGTCAATGATCCCCTGCCGTCGGCGCCGAGCGTTTCGACCTTTGCATTCACCTTCGCCGCAATCGCCGCAATGCCTTCCGCCTTGGACGGATCGCAGACGACGAGTGCGGGTTCGGCGTCGCCGATGAAGTAGTCGAGTTCATTGAGTGTATAGGCAGTGTTGAGCGGCAGGTAGACGGCGCCGGCGCGAACCGTCGCGAGATACAGCACCAGAGCCGGCACGGACTTTTCGGTCTGCGCCGCCACCCGGTCGCCGGGCTTGACGCCGCGCGCAACCAGTACATTGGCCATCTGGCCGGCGCGCGCAATCAAATCGCCGTAGCTGATGCGACTGCCATCGGCGGTTTCGATCGCAAGCCGGTTCGGATCGTCGAGGCCGTCGAACAGGCGCGAAAACAGGTTGGCGTTGGCGGTCGTGTTCATGCAACATCCCCTCGGAGGGCGGAAAGCTCGCGAATTCCGCGGGATGGATTAGCAAAAACGCCCTTCGGAAAGCAACGGAGACAGTTTGCATGTCAAATAACGGGAAACGCGTGGCCTGGGTGACCGGCGGCGGCAGCGGAATCGGCGAGTCCGGGGCGGAATTTCTGGCGGCCGACGGCTGGACCGTGGTGATTTCGGGCCGCCGCAAGGAGGAACTCGAGCGCGTGGTCGCAAACATCACCAAAAAGGGCGGCAAGGCCGAGGCGATCCAGCTCGACGTCAGCAACAAGGCCGACGTCAACAAGGCTGCCGACCAGATCCTCGCCAAACACGGCCGGATCGACCTCCTGGTCAACAGCGCCGGCATCAACGTGCCGAAGCGGAGCTGGGCCGACATGGAACTGGAGGGCTGGGACAAACTCGTCGAGATCAACCTCAACGGCGTGCTCTACTGCATGCGCGCGGTGCTGCCGGCGATGCGGAAGCAGAAGGACGGCTGCATCATCAACGTCGCCTCCTGGGCCGGCCGTCATGTCTCGAAGATGCCGGGGCCGGCCTACACGACCACGAAACATGCGGTGCTGGCGCTGACCCATTCCTTCAACATGGACGAATGCGTCAACGGCCTGCGCGCCTGCTGCCTGTCGCCGGGCGAGGTCGCGACCCCGATCCTGAAGCTGCGTCCCGTGGTGCCGTCGGACGAGGAGCAGGCAAAGATGCTGCAGCCGGAGGATTGCGGCCGCACCATCGCCTTCGTCGCCAGCATGCCGCCAAGGGTTTGCATGAACGAGATCCTGATCAGCCCGACGCATAACCGCGGCTTCATCCAGACGCCCGCGAACAGGGATTAGGGCACGCTCTTTCCACCAGTCGTCCCGGGCTTGACCCGGGACCCATAACCACCGGCCCTGGTTTGGCGGTTGGCATCAGCAACCCAGCCTTATCGAGAAATCACGCGGTACGGGTCCCGGCCTTCGCCGGGACGACGAGAGACGTGGGTCGCCGCGGCGCGGCCCGCGCTCTCAAAAGGATCACTCCGCGGCATCGGCCTCCAGCGGGCGGACCGGCGTCCGGTGCCAGCCCTCGTCGTGTTTGCGCCAGTAGATATCCTTGAGCCGCATTGAGATCGGCCCGGGGCGATCGTTGCCGAGGATGCGCGCGCCGATGCGCGCCGCGGGCATGACGCCGCCGGCCGTCGTCGCCAGGAAAACCTCGTCTGCTTCGTCGAGTGCCGATCGGGGTATCGGTTCGACCGCAGCCTCGATGCCGAGTTCGGCGCAGAGCTCCAGCACCGATCGGCGCGTGATGCCGTGCAGGCTGCCGCGATCGGGCGTCGTCACCTTTCCGTCCTTGACGACGAAGATGTTGAAGCCCGGCCCTTCAGTCAGGAAACCCTGCGCGTCGCACAGCACCGCCGTATCGAAATCGGCGTCGTGCGCTTCCATGAGGCCGGAGGTCAAGTCGTTCCACTGATAGTTCTTGACCGTGGGATCGACCGAGGCGTCGGGCACGCGCGGCGTCGAGGCGATGAAGACATGGGCACCGCGCGCCTGCACGTCCTTTGGGATGACATCGATCCAGGGCAGTGCGTAGGCGATCAGGTGGTTTTCGCAATCGGCCGGCCGGCGTGATCCCGCAACGCGTGGCCGTCCGCGCGAGGCCACCATCGCGACATAGGCGTCGCTGAGGCCGGTCAGCGCCACGCAGCGATGCAGGATCGCCTCGGTCGCGGCGCGGTCTTCCGGTGGCCGGATCCGGCGCCTCGCCATCGAGTTCTCGAAACGATCGAGATGGTCGGCAAGCCGGAAGAAGCCGCCGTTGAACACATGTACGACGTCGTAGACGACATCGGACCGCGTAAACCCCCAATCGGTGACGGGCAGCGTCGCTTCGCCGATCGGGACGAAACGCCCCCTGACATAAGCGGCGCCGTCGGCGAAGATCAGGTTCTTCATGCGTCGTCTCCCTGTGTTGCAAGGGCTCTAGCCATAGCAAGCCGCTGTGAACGGCGACAGTAATAGCAGCTCTCTCCTGTCGTCGTCCCGACCTTCGCCGGGACGACGGGTGGGGACCTGCACGGAATGCCTCCCCGGAAGTTTCAAGCATCACGATAATTTATTTCTCGAAACCGCTCCAAAAACCTCCCGTAGCTCGGCCAACGACGACGAAATCAACCGGTCCCTCGACCAGCGTCGTTGTCACCGGCGACACCGCCGGCCAGTCAATCCACGGGAGATAATTCCATGTCGAAGCGTATTGCACTTCTGTCCGCCGCATTCAGCGTCCTGGCCCTCACCGCCACCATCACCGCGCCGGCCCGCGCGGAAGAAAAGACCGTGATGGTCGGAGGTGCGGCGATGTTCCCCTCCAAGAACATCGTCCAGAACGCCGTCAACTCGAAGGATCACACCACGCTGGTTGCCGCCGTGAAGGCCGCCGGTCTCGTTGCAACCCTGGAAAGCAAGGGCCCGTTCACGGTGTTCGCGCCGACCAACACCGCTTTCGGCAAGCTGCCGGCCGGCACTGTCGAGACGCTGGTGAAGCCCGAGAACAAGGCGACCCTGACCAAGATCCTCACCTACCATGTCGTGCCGGGCAAACTCTCGGCATCCGACCTGACCGACGGCAAGAAGCTCAAGACCGCCGAAGGCGAAGAACTGACCGTCAAGAAGGCCGACGGCAAGGTCATGATCATCGACGCCAAGGGCGGTTCGTCGACGGTGACGATTTCGAACGTCAACCAGTCGAACGGCGTGATCCACGTGGTCGACACCGTTCTGCTGCCGGCGTCCTGATCCCCGCGCGCGCCTGACTGGTCCCAACTGGGCGCGTGGGATTGGCGGGCCGGGGCAACCCGGCTCGCCTTTTTGTGAACTTAATGCCCGCCAGGCATCGTTTTGATAGCGTCATGGCAGTAACGGAAACCCGGTTCCTGGCGTATAAACGGATACGGAATCGCAAACGGGAAACAGTCATGTCGGCCCTGACAGTCAGCGACGAACAAGCCGCGTCCACCAAGGCGAAAGTCATCCAGCCGGCCTGGGTGCGGGCCCTGCACTGGACCAACGCCTTCGCGATGGTGCTGATGATCATGTCGGGATGGCAGATCTATAACGCCTCGCCGCTGTTCGATTTCACTTTCTCCAAAAGCATTACGCTGGGCGGCTGGCTCGGCGGCGCGCTGCTATGGCATTTTGCCGCGATGTGGCTGTTGATGGTCAACGGCCTGATCTACCTGACCGTGGGCCTTGCCACCGGCCGCTTCCGCAAAAAGCTGCTGCCGATCACGCCGGAGGGCGTGATCTCGGATACCAAGGCGGCGCTGACCGGCAAGCTCTCGCACGAGGACCTGACCAAGTACAACCAAGTGCAGAAATTGCTATACGCCGGCGTCATCGTCGTCGGCATCCTGATCGTGCTGTCCGGCCTGGCAATCTGGAAACCGGTGCAACTGCAATATCTGGCGGCGCTGTTCGGCGGCTACGAGGGCGCCCGCTACGTTCACTTCTTCTGCATGGCTGGTATCGTCGCCTTCATGGTGGTTCATATCGCGCTCGCGCTTCTGGTGCCGAAAAGCCTGCGCGCCATGATCATTGGGCGCTAATCCAAGGGAGTATGACCATGGGCCGCATGCGCAATCTCCTGATCCCCGGCGTCGACAAGGCGCTGCTCGTTCGCGAAGCCGTCAAGACCATGCCGGATCTGACGCGCCGGCGCTTCATCTCGGGCGGCGCCAGCCTCGGTGCGCTGACGCTGCTCACGGGCTGCGACGTCACCGACAGTTTCTCGGCTGAAGAGATGCTGCGGCAGGTCTCCAAGTTCAACGACGGCGTGCAGGCGCTGATGTTCAACCCCAATGCGATGGCGCCGACCTTCCCGGAAAGCGCCATCACCAAGCCATTCCCGTTTAACGCCTATTACAGCCTCGACGAGGCGCCGACCGTCGACGGCAAGAGCTGGAAGCTGGAGGTGCGCGGCCTGGTCGAGAACAAGAGGTCGTGGACGCTGGAAGAGCTCTACGCGCTGCCGCAGGTCAAGCAGGTGACGCGCCACATCTGCGTCGAAGGCTGGAGCGCGATCGGAAGCTGGACCGGCACGCCGCTGCGCGATTTTCTCAAGATCATCGGCGCCGATACGCGCGCCAAATATGTCTGGTTCCAGTGCGCCGACAAGGACGGCTACAACTCGCCGCTCGATATGCCGACCGCGCTGCACGCGCAGACCCAGATGACCTTCAAGTTCGGCGACGAAATCCTGCCGCGCGCCTACGGTTTCCCGATGAAGATCCGCGTGCCGACCAAGCTCGGCTTCAAGAACCCGAAATACGTAATGTCGATGGAAGTCACCAACGACTACAAGGGCGGCTTCTGGGAAGACCAGGGATATAATTCGTTCAGCGGGAGCTGAGCGAACGCTCTCGTCGTCCCTGCGAACGCAGGGACCCAAAACCACCGGCGGAAGTTTTGCGAAAGGCGTCTGCTGCAGTGCCTCATTGAGGGATCACGCAGTATGGGCCCCTGCGTCCGCAGGGGCGACACGCGGATAAGCCCGCGTGCCAACCGACGTCGCTAATCCGCTACGCCGCCGCCAGGTCCATTCGCCGGCAGAAGCAGGATGCCTTGATCGGAATTTCCGCCCGCGCCTGCGCCAGATCGAGTCGCTGTTTGATCAAGGCCGCTTCGGTCTTTTCGCCGCGGCGGACCAGGCATTCGTGCAGGCCGTGCAGCGACCAGAGATTGTCGGGATGCTGGCAGGCGCGGCTCAGCTTGCCGTCGAGGCCGAGGTCGGAGCGGTAGACCGCCTCGGCTTCATCGATCCGGCCCTGCTCGAGCAGCAGCGCGCCGAGGGCGTGGCGGGTCGGCTGCATCCATCCCCACGGCTCGTCATAAGGCAGGCTGTCGCTGAGTTCGACCGACTTGCGCAAATGCGCGAAGGCGGTGTCATGATTGCCTTTCCGATATTCCAGCTCGCCGTTCAGCATCGCTTCGGCGACCTCGAGCAGATTGACCATCTTGTTGTTGTGGACGCGGCGGCTCTCGGGCACGCGGGCCTTCGCCGCCACGAACGAGGCCTTCTCTTTCTCGGCTTCGGCGACATTGCCAAGCGCCGAATGCGCGACCGCCTTGGCGTAGTGGATCATCGCGACGTTCGAGCAATAGAGGTCTCTGTCCTTCGGGAGCTCCTGCGCGATGATTTCATGCCATTTGCCGAAGCGCACGAGGACGTGCTGCTTCATCGTCAGATAGCCTTCGAGAAAATCCGCCATCGGCGGCGACGGAAGGCGCAGCACCGCCTCCGGAATCGTCGCGATCAGTTCCTCCGCCGCGGCGATGGCGGGCGTGTACTGGCCGAGGAACATGGCGCCGTAGATCGCGAAGTGGAAATTGTGAATGACGTAGACGAGATAGACGCCCGGATCGTCCGAGTAGGCGAGGAACCGGCGGTCGGTTTCCAGCGCCTTCTGATTGTAGACGAGGACGTCCCTGTAGTGCCCGCACAGCACGTCGAGATGCGTCGGCATATGGATGAGGTGGCCGGAATCCGGAACGATCTCGCGCAGCCGGTCGCCGGCCCGCAACGCGCGCTGCGGAAACGGCGACATTTCCATCAGGTGGACGTAGAGGTGGAGCAATCCCGGGTGGTCCCATGCCGCCGGAATTCGCTCCAGCGCGTACTCCAGCACGGCCTTGCATTCCTCGGTGCCGGCGCCCTCGGCCGGCTTGCCCGAAGGCAGGTCCCACATCTGCCACGGCGTTTCGTTCATGATCGATTCGGCAAACACCGCGCGGACCTCGAGATCGTCCGGATAGGCCGCGAAGATTTTTCGCATTTCGCCGGTGTAGGCCTTGTCCCAGGGCGACATGTCATCGATCGCCTCGCGTTGCGGATAGCGCGCGGCGAGCGCCTTGATCATCGCCTGTTCGACCGGGCTTGCCTTGCCGGCATGCGCAAGCGCCGTCTGCATGGCATCGTAGGATGCCGACAGCGCCATCTGGCGGCCAAGCGGGTCGTAGCGAACCCAGGGCAGGTTGTAGTTGGGGCCGGAGGCGTAGCTGACGCCCCAATGCGCCATGGCACATTCGCCATCGTGGCCCAGCGCTTTCTGAAAACACTTGATCGCTTCGTAATGGTTGAAGCCGAACAGCCAGTTCAGGCCCCGGTCGAACCAGGTCTGCGCGTCTGGCGATGAGGTTGTGATTTTCCGGCTGTACGGCCCGAGATCAAAATAGGTCATGCCAAGCCTCCATGATCGCTTTCGCTTCTTTAGCACGAGACCGTGTCAGTTGACGCCGCAAAACTGCCCCACCCTACGGCTTGTGCGCGACCTTCCGTTGAAACGCCGACAGCACTGCACCCAGCGCCAGCATCGCTGCCGAGACATTCAGCGCAAACGACAGGCTGCCCATCGCGTCCGTGATCGCACCGACCACGATCGGGCCAAGCGTCTGGCCGATGCCGAACGAAATCGTCATCGCCGCAATTGCTGTCGGCCAGGCCTGCGGCGGATAGTTGAAGCGGACGAAGGCGGTGGTGGAGCCGACCACCGCGAAGAAGGCGACGCCGAACACCAGCGCCGACAGCGCCAGCAGCCACACCGAATGGCCGAAGATCGGCATCGCCGCGCCGATGGCGTTGACGCCGAGAATGATCGTGGTGGCGAGGCCGCCGCGGTCGAGCGCCAGCACGCGGCGCCATACCCATGGGGTCACGAACGCGCTGAGGCCGATCAGGCTCCAGAAGGCGCTCTGCGCCGCCGCCCCGCCGCCGGCATCGCGCACATAAGCGATCATGAAGGTCATGTAGGCGATGTAGCCGGCGCCGAACAGGAAGTAGCCGGCGAGATAGATCAGGACCGGTGCGATCGCGAATTTCGCCGTTGCCGTCTGGGCGGTCATGGGGTCCGCATGGAGCGGCGCGAGCAGGACGGGGATCGTCATGATCACAGCCAGCCCCGTCATCGCCCACCAGACGATCCACCACGAGCCCGGGCCGAACCACTGCAGCACGAACGGCGCCACCAGCCCCGACGACAGGATACCGATGCCGGGTCCGGCATAGAACAGGCTGAGCAGGAAGTTCGCGCGTTCGGGCCTCGACTGCGCGATGGTCGCGGCGAGCGCGCCGCCGCCGACGAAGCCGGCCGCCGCGCCGCCGCCCGCCAGCAGCCGTGCGAAACTCAGGACGTAGAAATTGTCCGACGCGGCGCACAACGCCAGCGACAGCACGCAGGCCAGCGTGCCCCAGCGCACCGAGGCCACGAGGCCAAACCGCGCGATCATGCGCGAGGCGAGCAGGGCGCCCACGAGATAGCCGGCGGCGTTGATCGTGTTCATGAAGCCGGCCGCGGAGTACGACCAGGCCAGCGTGTCGCGCATGTCAGGCAGCACCAGCGCATAGGCGAAGCGGCCGATGCCGAGGCCGACCGTCGGCGCCAGCGACAGCGTGAGGATCAGCCGCGCGGGATGCGGGTAGCGTTGGGCAGCGTCTGGGGGTGGCACTGAAAACTCCGGCAGTCTCCATTCTGACAGGCGGAGGCTGGCTTGCACAGGCGCGTCATACGCAACAGTGTCCTGCCGATCCCGCAACCGGGTCAGCCGATCAGCACCAGCGCTACGCCGAGCACCGTCAGCGCGGTCCCGGCCACGATGCGCGCGGTGATGTCGATATGCTTGAGCAGCATTGCGCTCAGCCCCACCGTGACCAGCGGATAGATCGCCGCCAGCGGCGCCACCAGCGTAATCGGGCCGTTGCGAATGGCGATGAACAGGCTGAGCGCGCTGAGCCCGTTGCTGATCCCGGTCATCGCGAACCAGAAAATGCCCGCGCGCGGTGCGCGCACCATGAAGCTGCCCTTGCGGATGCGTTGCACCGTGAGCACCACCAGCGAGGACATCACATAGCCGATCAGGCAGGCCCAGAGCGGACTTGGCCAGACCTCGAGCCCGAGTTTCATGATCGGCGGCGTTGCGCCCCGCACCAGCGCGCTGCAGAGCGGCAGCAGCAGCGCCCAGCTTCGCCAGTGCCCGAGGTCGCGCGGCCGCGTTACGGTGATCATGGCCGCCCCCGCGACCGCGACCACGAGGCCGAGCAGTTGCGGCGGATGCAGCGGCTCGTGCAGCAGGACCACGGCCACCGTCACCGAGAACAGCGGAGCGAGGTTGCCCAGCGTCGAGGTGATGACCGGCCCGAGTGCCCGGTTGGAGGCAAAGGTCAGCAGCGTCAGTGCGGCCGGAAAGATCAGGCCGATCGCCATGAACACCGGCAGGGCGCGCCAGACCACCGGTTCGCCCTGCAGGATCAGCGGCGACAGCAGGAGGAACAGAACGGTGAAGGTCGGAACGCTGATCGCGGCCCCCGACAGCGGCTCGACCGTCCGCAAGCCCAACTGTGCCAGGACGACCCCGGCGCCGAGGAAGAAGGCCGAAGCAAAGGCGAAGACGATGGCTGTTGTCATGAGGTCCGTCTTGTTGCCTTCTTGGCGGGCCGCGGGTTGCTCTTTCCGGTCATTTTTGACCGGTCTGCGGTGCCTTGCCAATCCGCTTCCGGCGTTTTAGCACTCGGCCCGACCCGTCATTCCGGGGCGTGGCGAAGCCACGAACCCGGAATCTCGTTGTATCCAATCTCGGGATTCCGGGTCCGGCGCGTTGCGCCGTCCCGGAATGACGAACAAAGCAAGGACCTGCCATGGCGACCCACAAACTGCTGCTTCTCCCCGGCGACGGCATCGGCCCCGAAGTGATGGGGGAGGTGCAGCGCCTGATCGACTGGCTGAACAAGCAGGGCATCGCGTCGTTCGAGACCGAGCAGGGCCTGGTCGGCGGCTCCGCCTATGACGCCCACAAGGTGTCGATCTCGGAAGCCGACATGGACAAGGCCAAGGCGGCCGACGCCATCATCTTCGGCGCCGTCGGCGGCCCGAAATGGGACAGCGTGCCGTACGAGGTGCGGCCCGAAGCCGGTCTCCTCCGGCTGCGCAAGGATCTCGGCCTGTTCGCCAATCTGCGCCCCGCTGTGTGCTATCCGGCGCTGGCGGACGCTTCCAGCCTGAAGCGCGAGGCGGTCGAGGGCCTCGACATCATGATCGTCCGCGAACTCACCGGCGGCGTCTATTTCGGCGAGCCGAAGACCATCACCGATCTCGGCAACGGCCAGAAGCGCGCCATCGACACGCAAGTCTACGACACCTACGAGATCGAGCGCATCGGCCGCGTCGCCTTCGACCTGGCGCGCAAGCGCCGCAACAAGGTGACCTCGATGGAGAAGCGCAACGTCATGAAGTCGGGCGTGCTCTGGAACGAGGTCATGACCCAGGTTCATGCGCGCGAATACAAGGACGTGACGCTGGAGCACCAGCTCGCCGATTCCGGCGGCATGATGCTGGTGAAGGCGCCGAAGCAGTTCGACGTCATCGTGACCGACAATCTGTTCGGCGACATGCTGTCTGACATCGCCGCGATGCTGACCGGCTCGCTCGGCATGCTGCCGTCGGCCTCGCTCGGCGAGATCGACGCCAAGACCAGGAAACGTCGCTCGCTGTTCGAGCCGGTGCACGGCTCGGCGCCCGATATCGCCGGCCGAGGTCTCGCCAACCCGATCGCGATGATCTCCTCGTTCGGAATGGCGCTGCGCTACTCCTTCGACATGGGCGCGCTGGCCGACAAGGTCGATGCGGCCATCGCGGCGGTGCTCGCCAGCGGACTTCGCACCGCGGACATCAAGTCCGAGGGCACGTCGGATGTTTCGACCACGCAGATGGGCGAGGCGATTTTGAAGGAAGTGCAGAAGCTGCACGCGTAGGTCCGTAGCCCGGGTGGAGCGAAGCGTAACCCGGGGTCTATCTCGCTAGCAGTTGGATTCCCGGATTTCGCTTCGCTCCATCCGGGCTACGGATCTTCGTCGGAGACCTTTCATGGACGCGTCGCATCGCCCAAAACTCGCGGAGACCTTCGTCCATGAAACCGTGCGCCTTCGCGAAGCCAGGATCGGCCGGCGCTGCGAGGTGCTGCAAAACACCCGCGTCGAATATGCCTCGCTCGGCGACTACTCCTATCTCGGGGAGAATTGCGACGTCGCCGACGCCGAGATCGGAAAATTCACGGCGATTGCGAACTCAGTGCGGATCGGCGCGCCGAACCACCCGATGGGCCGGCCGTCGCAGCACCGTTTCACCTATTGCCCGGAATATTACGAGGCGACGGCCACGCGCGACCGCGATTTCTTTGCCGAGCGCCGCGGCGACCGGGTGATCGTTGGCAATGATTGCTGGATCGGCCATGCCGCCATCCTGCTGCCGGGCGTGACCGTCGGCGACGGCGCGGTGATCGCGGCGGGCGCCGTCGTCAGCCGCGATGTGCCTCCCTATACGATCGCAGGCGGCGTTCCGGCGCGGCCGATCCGCCAGCGCTTTTCCGATGAGGTCGCCGTGCGCCTGCGCCGCATCGCCTGGTGGACCTGGCCGGATGACGTCATCTTCGAGCGGCTCGGCGATTTTCGCTCCGAGGCCATCGAGGCGTTCTGCGAGCGCTATGACCCGGCAACCGGGGCAAATAGATGAAGACATCAAGAAATAAATGCCCGGTCTTGACCGGGCACTTTTCAGCGGCGCTATCTATCGATAGGGGATCGGGATCCACTCCGAGTAGCCACCCATATCCGACGGCGGGTTGAGCGGCTGGCGGTCGATCGGCCGGTTGAGGTTTTCACGCGCGAACGACGGGTAGCCGATCGCCGGCGGGATGGCGTAGTCCATGAACTTGCGATCGCCCGGCAGGACTTCCGTGCCGGCATCGAGCCACGAGCGCGTGGTGACGTAAACGCGGGTACGGCCCTGCTGGTATGAGCGGTTGGGACCGCTGGTGCCGTAATAGGGACGCCCGTCCCGGTCATACTGCTGTCTGGACTGGGCGTCTGCGGAGGTCGCGCCGACCGCGACGAGGACCGCCGTAGCAAGCAACATCGCGAGCTTGCTCGCAGCAGGGAATTTTCGGGTCATTGCATCCTCGTCATTGTCCGCCGTTGCGGCGGCTGGCGCATCGCCAAATCTGGTTACCGGCATTGTAGCCGTGACGGGGCCGCCGTCGCTAGGTCAATTGCGCCACACCGTGCCGGAATAATGCAATGCGGCGCGAGAAAGTTTCATGAAAACCAGTGCCTTGGCCGGATGATGCCACAATTTCGTAGGCAGGCCCCCGAATACCGGCGCTAAAGCCCACCGCGGAGCCGGGGGGGTTCGGCAATCGTGACCCAATCCGCCGATGCGGCGCTGGCCGCGCAATCGCTGCGCCGGAGCTCAGCACGGGCGAACAATTCCACCAGCTTCGCATCGTTTCCGGCCGACAGCAGGACGAGGCGGTTGAGCAGGCAGCCGACCGCGGCGCGGCGGGCCGGGACATCGTCGCCCTGGCACGACCAGCCGGCGATCTGCAAAGGCAGATCGTTGATCCGCTTGATAAATCCAAGGCAGGCCCGGCCGTCATCGGCGCTACCGGAGGGGCCGCGCAGCGTCACCGGGCCGAACTTGCTGGCGATCAGCCCGGCGGCTTCGCGCTCCGGCGTACCATCGCGATCTATCCCGGCGAAAGGCCCGGCCGGCACGAGGCCTCGCTCGCGGAATTCGCCGCCAAGTCGGTAGATTTCGAGCTCGGCGACCGCCTTTCCGTCGGCGGAGATCCAGCGCAGGGTATCCTTGCGGCCCCCCTCGGGGTGCCGGAAGATTTCGTAGACCTCTGTTTTGTCGTGCAAATTGGCCTGCCCGACGGCAAATGCCCGCGCCGGAGGCTCGACCCGGCTCCAGCCGCCCTTGGTGGAGGGCGCAGCCACGATCGCATCGGGCAGCGCGTTGCAGAGGGCGAGACCCAGGATGGCGAGCAGGGCCAGCGCCATGCCATAGGCGCTGAGCCGGGCCAGCGTGCCGCGGACCTCATCCGCAAAGCCGATCAGCACCGGGAGGGTTCTCGCGATGTATTATGGGAACTGGCCGGACCGGCCCGAAACGGATGCATGAAACGCCAAACATTGTGTAATCCGCGTTTCTCGCATAGAAGCGCTGCCTCTTCCCTTTCCGCAACACGCGGCGGGGTCGGCATTTTTCCTCGGAGAGTGAACGATGGGTTACAAAGTCGCTGTCGTCGGTGCGACCGGCAATGTCGGTCGGGAAATGCTCAACATTCTCGACGAACGCAAATTCCCCGCCGACGAGGTGGTGGTGCTGGCCTCGCGCCGCAGCGTCGGTGTCGAAGTGTCGTATGGCGACCGTACCCTGAAGGTCAAAGCGCTCGAGCATTACGATTTTTCCGACGTCGACATCTGCCTGATGTCGGCCGGTGGCTCGGTATCAAAGGAATGGTCGCCGAAGATCGGCGCTGCGGGTGCGGTCGTGATCGACAATTCGTCGGCCTGGCGGATGGACCCGGACGTACCGCTGATCGTGCCGGAAGTGAACGCGGCCGCCATTGCGGGCTTTGCCAAGAAGAACATCATCGCCAATCCGAACTGCTCGACCGCGCAACTGGTCGTGGCGCTGAAGCCGTTGCACGACAAGGCCACCATCAAGCGCGTCGTGGTCGCGACCTATCAGTCGGTCTCGGGCGCCGGCAAGGATGCGATGGACGAACTGTTCTCGCAGACCAAGGCGGTCTACACCAATGACGAGCTGATCAACAAGAAATTCCCCAAGCGTATCGCCTTCAACGTCATCCCCGAGATCGACGTGTTCATGGAGGACGGCTACACCAAGGAAGAATGGAAGATGATGGCGGAGACCAAGAAGATTCTTGATCCCAAGATCAAGCTCTCCGCCACCTGCGTGCGGGTGCCGGTGTTCGTTGGGCACTCCGAGGCGGTGAACATCGAATTCGAGAATCCGATCACGGCCGACGATGCGCGCAACATCCTGCGCAATGCGCCGGGTTGCCTCGTGATCGACAAGCACGAGCCCGGCGGCTACGTCACGCCCTACGAGGCGGCCGGCGAGGATGCCACCTATATCAGCCGCATCCGCGAGGATGCCACCGTCGAGAACGGTCTGGCGCTGTGGTGCGTCTCCGACAATCTGCGCAAGGGCGCGGCGCTCAACGCCGTGCAGATCGCCGAAGCGCTGATCAACCGCAAGCTGATCAGCGCAAAGAAGCAGGCGGCGTAGGCTTGAAGCAACGATGAACCCTCATGGTGAGGAGGCGCGTAGCGCCGTCTCGAACCATGAGGCCGCGCTGGTGCCATTCATCCTTCGAGACGCCGCTGCGCGGCTCCTCAGGATGAGGTCCGACATTTCTGGTTAGGCATTGCGCGCCGCGCCTTTGCCCGCACTGCGCACGCAGGGTTAGCCCTCCGCTTCCCGTACGCTTCTGAATTCCTTCGTCGCCTTGTCGAGCACGAACAGCGAGCCCTCGGCGACGCCGAAATAGGCGCCGTGCAACTGCATCTCGCCTTTCTCGACGCGGCTGCGTACGAACGGGAATGTCATCAGGTTTTCGAGGCTGCGGAAGATCGCGGCCTTTTCGATTCTGACCACGAAATCCTGTATCGCCTCGTGTTCGCGCTGCTCGACGACCTCGCCCGGCTTGATGAACATCGCCATCCAGCGGCCGATGAAATCGCCCGGCGACAGAGGGTCGATCTTGTCGATGAAGGCGCGGATGCCGCCGCACTGGGCGTGGCCGAGCACCACGACGTGCTGGATGCGCAGCACGTTAACGGCGTATTCCAGCGCGGCCGAGACGCCATGGGCGCCGCCGTCCGGCTGATAGACCGGCACCAGGTTGGCGACATTGCGCACCACGAATAATTCGCCGGGCCCGGCGTCAAAAATCACTTCCGGCGAGACGCGGGAATCGCAGCAGCCGACCACCATCACCGCCGGCGACTGGCCACGCTCGGAAAGTTCCCGGTAGCGGGACTGCTCGGTCGGGAGGCGCTGGGTGGTGAAGGCGCGATAGCCGTCGAGCAGATGTTTCGGGAATGATGCTACCATGGATCTCTCTGCCTCTTGCTGGTGCATGCCTAACCATAAGCCAGTGACCGGAACAAGGCTTTCGGCGCCCGGCTTGAAATGTTAGGGCGAGGGACCCAAACGCCTCAAGGAACCAGCCCATGACCCGTCCGCGCCGCAGCCTGTTGTTCATGCCCGGATCGAACGCGCGGGCGCTGGAAAAGGCGCGCAATCTGCCGGCCGACGGCATCATCCTGGACCTCGAGGATTCGGTGGCGCCGGATGCCAAGGCCGTGGCCCGCGACCAGATCGCAAAAGCCATCGCGGCTGGCGGGTTCGGCAAGCGCGAAGTGCTGATCCGGGTCAACAGCCTCGATACGCCGTGGTGGGTCGATGACGTCACCATGGCCGGCAAGGCCCGGCCCGACGGCATCCTGGTTCCCAAGGTTTCCACCGTCGCCGACCTCAACGCCATCGCCAACCGACTGAGCGACATCAACGCCGATATGTCGATCCGGGTCTGGGCCATGCTCGAAACCGCGCGCGGGGTGCTGGACGCCGACAAGCTCGCGGCCGCGTCGCGAGACTCGGAGATGAGACTCGCGGGCTTCGTGTTCGGACCCAATGATATCTCGCGCGAGACCCGCATTCGCATGCAGCCGGGCCGCGCGGCGATGATCCCGATGATCACGCATTGCGTGCTGGCGACGCGCGCGCACGGGCTCGAGATCCTCGACGGCCCCTACAGCGACATCAGCAATATCGACGGCTTTGCGGTCGAATGCGCACAGGGCCGCGATCTCGGGTTCGACGGCAAGACGCTGATCCATCCAAGCCATATCGAGGCGTGCAACGCCATCTTCACGCCGCCGGCCGAGGAGGTCGAGCAGGCGCGCAAGATCATCGCCGCGTTCGAAAAGCCGGAAAACGCCTCACGCGGCGCGATCCAACTCGACGGGCGGATGGTGGAGCGGCTGCATGCCGACATGGCAAGGCGCACGATCGCGATCGCGGATGCGATCGCGGCAATGGGGCATTAGCTGGAGGGTTAGCTGCGCTTCAGGCTCAGGATGTAGTTGACGAGATCGTCGGCCTGATCGGGCATGATGATGAGGTTGGGCATCCGGTGATGGCTGGTCTTCATGAAGACCTTCAGCGAGAGCGCCGTGGTCGAAGTCCGGTTGGCGATGGTGACGAAGTCCCTTGCGCGGCCCTTCGCGCCGGCGGCATCGATCGCGTGACAATCCTTGCACCAGGCTTCGGCGAGACGATATCCGGCAGCTGTGGTCTCCGGAGACAGCGGGGCGCCGCTCGCGCCGCGTACCCGCAGCAACAACAGCACTGCAAGCGCGCAGAGAATCGCGATCGATACGTGCAACCAGACGGAGCGCGTCATTTTTTCAGCTCATGCAAGAGCCACGGTGCCGGCTATTGCGGGTTCACCCGCGGGCCGAGGCTGTCGATCGTGGGAGCGTTGCCGCAATACTCTTCGTAATGCGCGGCGGCGGTACCGGCGGCGAGATCGCGGTCGCACTGGCGCTTGTGGCTGCACATTGCGCAGACCCGTTCCATATCGCGCAGCACCAGCGGCTCGGTTCGCGCCAGCGCGTCCTGGTCGATTCCGAGCGCGACAAGCATCTTGGGCAGTTCGTCGGCGGCATGCGGCCCCTGGCGGACCAGGGCCTCAAGGTCGGCGGACGTCATCCGCAATTCGCCCGCGATTTGGTTGAAATTTGCAGCATCCATCTCGCGCATTTCCCGCAGCTCGCGCCGGTGCTTCAGCCAGTCGCCAAAACTGTCGACCACGCGGCCGACGACGGTAGAGGGCTTTTCCTGAACGGTCATGGCACGGCTCCCTTTACGGCTATCTCGGCTGTAATGCGCCAAGGTGCGCACAAATGGAGTGAGCGTCGTTGCGCCAGATCAAATTGGGGTGGGAAGGCTTTCTTCCTTCTCCCCTTGTGGGAGAGGTGGCGCGAAGTGCCGGATGAGGGGTCCTCTCAACGGCCACGACTCGCGGAGAGAACCCCTCATCCGCCTCCGCTTCGCTCCGGCACCTTCTCCCACAAGGGGAGACTTGGCAACCTTTTATCCCCCATGGTACCCTCTCAGGGTTTCGTAACCCCCTGATTTTGCTGATGTGGACCCCATTACACCCCACTGAGCCACATACCGCATCAGACACACTTTCAGGACATTGAAAGGGACACTGATGGCACGCGCCGTTTATTCGAACCCGCTCCGCAACCGAACCAACCGGCTTCGATTGGTGCAGCGAAAAAAGCCGTACAAGACCTTGATCAGTCCTGGTGTCCATCTCTGCTACCGGCGCAATGAGGGCGCGGGTACGTGGTCTGTGCAGGCAGGCTGGCTGAAGCGTTTCGCGCTCGCCGACGATCACGAGGAAGCCAACGGCAAAACCGTGATGAACTTTTTTGAAGCGTCGCAAGCGGCGCTAAAGCTGGCGCGCGGCAACGAAGACAGCGGCAAGCCGGTCACGGTCGCCGAAGCGGTTGAAGCCTACAAGACCGACCTGCAGCAGCGTGGCGCTGCGGTCTACAACGCCAGCCTTGTGCAAAAACATCTGCCGTCCGATCTGGCTTCAAAGACGGTTTTGGTGCTCAAGGATACGGACCTGCGCAAATGGCACAGCGAACTCGTCTCGCCGAAGTTCAAGCTTTCATCAGCTAACCGGGTCGCCAAATCGATGAAGGCCGCGCTGCGGCTGGCGGCAACACGCGACAAGCGAATCAACAATGCTCACGCGTGGCGCGTTGGCCTGAAGCCGCTGAAGCCAGCGAAAGAGGTGAGCAAGGCGAAAGGCGTCAAGGCCAAGGTTGCAGTCCGAGATAATTACTGGATCAACGACCAGACCGTTAATGCCATCATCGCAGGGTGCTACGAGGAAGGTGCGGACTTTGGTGCGATCATTCACACACTGGCGGAAACCGGGACGCGTGAAAGCCAAGCGCTGAAGCTGTACCCGGCTGACGTGATCACCAAGAAAGACGGCAAGCCCGTGCCGCCCAAGCTGTTACTGTGGACTTCTAACAAGGGTGATCCGGACCGTACGGAAGAACAGCGCGCGGTTGCGATCTCGCCGAAGCTGGCCAAGGTGCTGCAGGAACGTGCTGTTGCACGTGGCCCGAATGAACCGTTGTTTGACCGGCTGTGGGGAATGTCGGCGCGATTCCGCGTCGTGCTGAAACGCCTTGGCCTCGATGAAACGTTGACGCCTTACACGTTGAGGCATTCATCTATCATCAGGCAGATTTTCGCGAACAAGCCTTTGCGGCTGGTCGCGTTCGATCACGATACGTCAGTGGCCGAAATCGAGCGCACGTATGGGCGCTATCTGGAATTGGCGAAAGCAGAGGATGAAGCGATGTCGCGCGTTGGCATGCTCGCCGACACGTCCGCCGACAACGTCGTGCAACTGGCGTCCTAACTAACAAAGCGGCCGACCGTAGCGCGGGAACGCTATCGACCGGCCTGACCTCACCACGAAGGGAAGTTTCATGAGCAAGGCTGACAAACCCACTAGCACGAAATCAGATGCGCAACGAGAGTTGGAGCGCCGCATCAATGAAGAGACGCACCTGAGCCGCTGGCGCTGGCTTAATGGACAGGACCCGGTTGCGAATGCCGCATACGATGAAGCCCGCCGCGAGTTGAAGGCGAAGCGCGATATGCAAACGTCGGCAGCAGCAACAGCAGCCGTGAAGCCGACCAAGCCGCCGCGATGGATGGCGGATGGATTGAAACCTGTCGAGCGTGCAGCGCTGATGATTGCGGACCGCAAGATTTTCCCCGAAGGCGTCACCGACCTGACGATAGCTGCGGTGGATGCCTTGCTGGCCAAGACGTGCAGAACCAACCACCTGAAGACGTGGAAGCGTGACACCACGGCGCGGGCCATGAAGATCAGATAGTTCTCGAGTGAAATCACCCGACAACGGCGCTGGCTTCAGCGCCGTTTTTGTTTGCGTATTTGCGTATCGATTTGCGTATTTGCGTAATGGCAATTTTTCGGCGCGGCGGCATGTTGGCTCCATGGGTTTTCACGGGGAGTCACCGATGAAGGATAGATCGAACGAGAGGCCGAAGCCGAACAAGGCCGACCTTGCCGCCGAACTGAAGGCGGCAGGTATTGAGCGGACCGCCTATTCCAAGCGCGAATTTTGCGGCCGCAATGGCTTCAGCGAAAATTTCTATGACGCGTTGAAGAAGAAAGGCCTTGCGCCGCGTGAGACGCGTGTCGGTCGGCGCGTGATAATCACAATCGAAGCCGAGACCGAATGGCGTCGGCAGCGCGAAGCCGAGTCGAACGCCGCTTAATCCGACCAACTCAAATCAAGCTTCCGTGCGGATCCGCGATCCCGGCACGCGATGAAGGCCGCACACTTTGCAGAGTGCGCGGTCTCCGATGGATCGCATTCAGTTGGAGAAAGACCCTATGCCAGACATCAAGACCAGGATCAAGAACCGGAAGCGGCACTTCAAAACCATCGGCGGCTATCTCGCCTGTGCCGCGCGGGTCATTCAGGAAAGCAAGTTCTCGACGGACGCCGTCATTCGCGACGACGAGAACGGCCAGTGGTGCAGCTTCATCAACGTGCTCTTGCGGCAATACGACATCCACACCCTGTATCCCGGCGCAGACTATCGCGTCCAACTGCGCGACTGGATCGAGCGTGAAGACGACGCGCTGAAGCGGATGATCATGGAAGGCATCGAGCGTTGGTTTCTTGCCAACACTGTTTCGACCTTCGTCCACAAGCCGTCGTCCCCATTGCACGTCAACTGAAGGAATCCAAGTCATGACCAATAAGCTGACGCAGCACGTCCGCGTGCATTTCGAAAAGCTGGTGAATTCATCTGACGACTTCAACGCGTATATGGCAACGCCGAATAATCAGTATGCGATCACCGGGAACGTGATGTTTGACCGGCTCCATGCCGTGCGGATGGTTCTGGAAGAGGCTCGCAAGGCTGGCGACCCCGTCACCACGGGTGCCGCCGAAGGTGACATCTATCAATGCATGGTCCGCCTGATGCGCGACCGCAAGCACTCCGCAGCCACTGCAGCCGCAGCATAGGAGTGAAACATGTCTGATCGAACAAAAGAAATGCTGAAATCACTTTCAACGAAAGGCGACTATTGGCTCCAGTTGGGGCCGTCAGCGACGGCCGTTACGATGAAGGGATGCGAAGTCGAGATCGTCTACGGCGAACGCAGCGGTGAAACCGTTGTCTACATCACCGATCCAAAAAATAAACTTGAACTTGTTGTCATCGTAAACGCAGCACACTTCACCTTCCATAAGTCTCCCCCGATTGATGATGCGCACCGTCAGCGCATCGAACGTGTCCGGGCAACCGGTGCATTGCCGCCGCCGTCTCAGTGGAAATCTATTGCTCAGAAGCTGCGCGACCAGCGTCTGAAGGGGGTGTAGGGATGAGTGTTGTTCTCGATGCGAGCGATCAGCATTGGTTTGGCGAGGGTGAAATCCCGAACTGTTGCCAGTGCGACGACAAGCTTACTTACCCGTTCCTGCACTGGCACGGCACCCCAATCGTTCTGTGCGCCGACTGCTGCCAGCGCATCAAGCGGGGCTTTGTCGCCGACCTGATCCACGTCTGTGCGATCAAGGAACTGCAGGACAGCGGCTACGGCGATCATACGTTTGTTCGCGAGTCCGTTAAGAGCCGCCGCAGGCTCGCTGCAACAGAGCGCGGGAGCCCGCTCCGCGAAGTCAAGTGATACGCGGCGATCACGTCCGGCCTTGCGGGGCCGGACGCTTGGTCGATCACAGTTCTGCTGAAGATGATCACCGATCTGCATGAAGGCGTCACCCGTGAGCACCATTACCACAGATAGGGATTCAGACAAGCCCGTCACGTATGCGGCCGATCCGCGCCAGCTTCCGGCAGCGCTCGCCCCGCTTCGCGTCTTGCGCAATTACGTCGTCTGGAAGTGGGAGAAGAACGCGAAAGGCAAGTGGACGAAGCCGCCTTACCAGCCACGCAAGCCGGAGTACAAGGCCAGCAACAATGATCGAAAGACATGGGGCACGTTCGATCAGGCTTGCCGCGCCGTCGAATCCGGCAAGGCCGATGGCATCGGACTCGTCTTGCTCGGCACTGATGTCTGTGCATTCGATATCGATGATTGCCGCGATCCTTCGACGCGCAGGATCGATCCTGTGGCGCTCGACCTCGTCAAGCGCGCGAATTCTTACACCGAGGTTACTGTCAGCGGCACCGGGCTTCGCGTGATCGGCCACGGAAGCAAGCGCCCGGTTCATACCAAGCAAGCCATGAACGGCAGCGGCGTCTCTGTGGAGAGTTACCGGAATTGCGAACGCTACATCACGCTTTCGGGCATGCAGATCGACAAGCGCCACAAGAGCCTACGTGATATCGATACTCTGATCGATGAAGTCGTGGAAGAACTGGGCGGTGCCCCACAACAGGCATCGTCGTTGAATGTAGCCATCGAACCAGTGAATGACACGGCATTGGACTTCTATGAATCCAGCCTGCCCGACAAGCTGCGCAATAAGATCGAAAACGGCGACGACGAAATCAGCGACCGCAGCACGGCATTCTTCAAGGTCGTGAAGGAATTGAAGGATCGAGGCATCAGCCTTCCCGTCATCATTGGTTTGTTCAAGCGTTACCCGGACGGCATCGCCGCGAAGTACAGCGAAGACGGACGGATGGAGAAGGAAACGATCCGCGTATACGGCAAGCCTGACACTCCGCCGCCAGAAAAAACCAAGACCGAAGACATCGGCACCACAGAGGCGAAGGCCAAGCGGACGCTGATCGAGACCAGCGAGGAATTCACCAGCACGTTCACGCCGCCAGATTACCTGCTCGACGGCGTTTGTTTGCGGGGCTTCATGTACAGCATGACGGCACCGACCGGGCACGGCAAGACTTCCGTCGCGATGGCGCTTGCGATGACCGTGGCGCTCGGTCGCGAATTCGCCGGGCTCGAAGTCTCACAAGGCAAGGTGCTGTATTTGGCAGGTGAAAATCCGGACGATGTTCGCATGCGCTGGATCGCGATGGCCGAACACAAGGCATTCGATAGCGACCTGATCGATGTGCACTTCGTTGCGGGCAGCTTTGACATCGGCGAGATGGAAAAGAAGATCACGAAGGAAGTGACGGCGCTCGGTGGCGTCGTGCTCGTCATCATCGATACCGGTCCGAGTTTTTTTATGGGCGACAACGAAAACGACAACACCGACATGCTGGGCCACGCGAAGATGATGCGTCGTCTCGTCAACCTGCCCGGCAACCCAACCGTGATCGCGGCGATGCATCCGACCAAGAACGCCACAAAGGATGCGCTGCTGCCCCGTGGTGGTGGTGCATTCCTCGCCGAAGTCGACGGCAATCTCACGTGCTGGCGGGATGACATGTTGGTGACGCTGCACTGGGCTGGCAAACACCGCGGAGTCGATTTCGAACCGTTGATGTTCGAGCTTCAGCCGGTGACGGCACGCAGGCTGATCGACAGTCGCGGTCGACATATCCCGACCGTGATCGCCAACGAACTTTCGAAGGAAGACCAGCGCGCCCGCGTGTCCGACGTCCGGCAGGAGGAAGATTCAATCCTGATGCTGCTGCATCAGAACAAGGGCACGTTCTCCTATGCCGAGATCGCCAGCGAAATGGATTGGTACGTCGGAGCCGACAAGCGCCCGAATAAAGTGAAGGTACAACGGCTGATGAAGCGGCTGACAGCATCCAAGCTGGTTGATGTGGATCGCGATGGCGTCGTGCTCACAAAGAAGGGCGAGAAGGCTGCCGAAAACGCCGCCGCAGAGCGTGGAGCCCACAGGGGATGACGCAGCTCACCGAGGATGATGACAAGTTGCGCGTACCCGTATCACTCGCGCGCTGCGAGCGTGATACGCGAAGCCCAGTTTTTTTGATGCGATACGAGGTGATACGATGATACGCGAAACTGAATTCCTTAAATCTCACAACAGCTTGCAGCCGCGCAGCGTGATACGCGGATCACTCAACGCCCCCGTATCGTATCAGCCTCCCCCTTCTAAGGGAGGCTTGATACGTGGTGCATCATTTAACCCTCCCCCTTTGTGGGCAATGACAGCGGGCCGCGCCCCGCTGGGCCCCGACACCATCCCGGCCGCGCCCGGACGTGCACAGCACCCACCCATAAACATCCTCACACAGGGATTCGAACCATGATGAGTACGGCGAAGACATCCACTGAAAGGAAACCCACGTCATGACGCTCTCTCAACACATCGGCATTTTTGAAGCCTACTCGTTGCAGGCAATGGGTTGGCCTGCCCGCGAATGGATTGTTCTTCTGGACGGCGATGATGACATGCCATCGCGGATCAACCGAGCGAAAGTCATCGCTGGCCCTTATGCCATCGTCACCGAATCTGATTTCGTCGGCTGCGACGCTTCCACGCATTCGCCAAATTACAGTCTCGACGGCATCCAAGATTTTTTGTTCGGCCGGGTGCTTGCGCCGTATCAGGTAATAGTCGAACGGCCGGATTTCCCGGTTTTGTCGGCTTAGCGATGTTGAAGCGATCACCAAATCCGTATCAGCAATTCGCGGTTGAGATGGAAGCGTCGATAGCTGACGCCCCCATCCATGAACGGCATTGGCCTCCGGACAATCCGAACACGGTCAAGTCGCGACTGAGACGAGCGCAAGCCAAGGAGAATAGGCGCGATCCGATTTATTATTTCTCGGTTCCTCTGAAGCGTTCGGCTTACAACCAGTTGATCGCCGACTTTGAGCGGGAGCATCCATTAGCGGCTAGTAACGCGTCGCTGGATGATGACCGCTGGCGCGACGCGGTTGGGAAAATCGTCATCCCAACCATGCTGAAGCGCCAGAAAAAATAGATGCACCATGGTGCAAATCTCTCGCTTCGACCGTGATAGATCGGAATTGAAGCGAGAGAAACCCATGTCGTCACGAGTTGTTGCCATCATCCGAGAAGGCGCAGTCTTCGCACCCACAGGCGAGATGATCACTCCACCTCGTGCCGTGGCGGTGACCGAGGCATGTACCAGCGAGCCGCCGAAGAATGATCACCGCCGCGAGCAACGCGTCGAACAAATGCGCGATCCGCTTGACGAAATTGCATCGATGTTGGCGCGCACCGTCCGACTGGCGCGTGATCTCGATGAGGGAGATGCGCGACGCGTCCGCAATCTGGTCCAAGCCTGTTCAGCCGCACTCACTGCGACAACGTATCTGCCGCGCGATGACCAGCGACGTTTTGAACGCGCCCTTCGCGAGCAAGCCTAGAGGGGAACAATGTCTACCAACATCCATCGACGAACGCACTACAAGGCTACACCTCGCGGCGAAAACCCGCTTACCTTCATAATGAGCGATGGCACGCCGGATCGGCATGGCGACATTGTCGATCCGAATGGATGGTTGCTCGCCGAATATCGGCGTAATCCGACTGCGTTGTTCAACCATAACAGCGAGTTTATTGTCGGAAAATTTGTCGACGTCAGAATCAGAAACAACGCGCTGGTCGGCACCTTGCAACTGGCTCCGGAAGGCACGTCGCCGCGCATTGATGAAATACGAAAATTGACTCTTGCCGGGCTGATGAATTCAGTGAGCGTCGGCTTCATCCCTCACAGGTACGAGCCTCGCCCCGGTGGCGGCAAGATTTTCCGTGAACAGACCTTGATCGAAACCAGCCTGACGCCGACGCCAGCGAATCCCAATGCGCTTCGCGAACAAGCACAGGCTCTTGGCGTCTCGGATCCAACCATAGACAAACTCATCAACAATCCCCCGAAGCATGGGAGCCTTGCCCAGCGCGCCGATCATGCTCGCCGCATGCTGGCTGCGCATAAAGCCCAGGTCGATGAATCCAAGAAGCGTCGCCAACAGGCTGAGAGCGCCGACTTCGCGAAGCGAATGCGTCAGATGGATGCAGAAACCCGGCGTGATCAGGAATTGGTCGCCGCCTTCAAGAAAGGGACCGTCACCGGACTGGCCAAGCTGACAGAGCAGCACGCGGCCGACGAAGCCCGCGCCCAGAAGAAGGAGAACGTCAGCCATCTGGTCCGGAGTGCTCAGTTCGAACGGAAGTTTCAGCAACTGGTTGATGAAGGCTGCGACCCTGAAGACCTCATGAAGAACTTCTTGGCCCGCCTGTGACAGCAACGATATTCAAAACATGAGGCTGGGTGTGGAGGATGGACTTCGGCTTTCTTGCTCCTCGCCCCGCGATCCGATGTCAGGGAAAGCACTCCCACACGTCATCGGGGCGCCCGCGATCCGGTTCGACAAGGGGGCAAGCACGTCTCCGGCAACGTCGAATCGGATCGCACCATTTACACGAAAGCGTAGTGCGCGTGCCGGTCGCACCCTTTCAACTCAACTCGGTGATGTGAATGTCGGACGCGCATAAGGCACTTTACGACTCAAGGCGATGGCGGAAGCGCACAGCAAGACAACTGCGCGACTTTCCATTGTGCGCGCAGTGCGCGCGCAAGGGCATCGTGAATGAAGCGACGCTATCGCATCACATCATTCCCCATCACGGCGACCTCTTGCTGTTCTATCTCGGAGATTTGGAATCGTTGTGCGTCGATTGCCATTTGATCGAACACGACAGAGCGCCGACGCGACAGGCGATAGGTGCCGATGGTTGGCCCCTCCCATCAACACTGCTGCGGACACGCGCATGAATGCAGATCAACAGCTAGAACTTCAGCAGCACGTCCGCAGCATCTTTCAGCACAGCATCGAACAACTCGTGGCCATCGGCATGCAGCGCGACGAAGCGTTGATGTTGCTGCTGATCCAGAGCGCAAACCAGATGCCGGAGTCCGAAGCGATCATCGGTGCGGTGCGAGGCGTTCTCGAAAAGCGGGAACAAGTGTCTGGATACCATTAACAGGAGGCAGGGGGGGGGTATCTTTTTACCATTAGGGGGTACCCCAGCGACCGACGCGGCCAGCCTTTCCTTTTGCTATCCCCGTATTTTTTTACCGCCTGCGCTTCATGAAAAGGCAATGCGCAGCACCTGTTACTTCGAATGGAGGGTTACGAATGACTCTAACTTCCTTGGAGCTGATCACCCTAATACAGCTTCAGACCGAGCGCGCGAGCACATGTCCAGAGCGGATCATCGAGCTAGCCACCGAACTAAAGGCGGCGCGCGAACGTGAAGCGGCCAAGTGCAAGGAGCTTGCCCGAAATGATAAGTGAACTTGATCGAAGGGCGCAGCAGCGTCCAGTTCAACTCGCTTTTGGCCACGATGAGCCCGACGTCGTCGGGAATCTGCGCGGTACGCTCGAAGGACTGGTTCGTTGCGATGCGTGATGAGTAAAACCCACCGAGGCAACTGGGGCGGGCGGAAGCGCACACTCAACGGCGCTGTTTCCCCTTCTGCGGCTTGTCCAAGTCGGCAATAGCTTGATCAATCTCCGCCTGAGGGAACGAAGCAAAGCCGCAGTCTGCAAGAACTCTGCCGACTTTGGTCAGCGAGTTCGGCAGCAGCGAGGACTGAAATGTAAAGGTGTTCTGCCGTGCTCGAGCGTCGGTAAACCTGACTGCTATCGATTTTGCGCGCAAGAACGGTGTGAGGATATTACTTTCGCGGTTGTGCTCAATGGCTAGCAGCGTCGGTTCAACCGCGACGGCATTCACAGTGAAAGCTGGCGACTGGTCAAACCTTATGGTGATTTGCTTCTTCTCGCCCGTCCGAAATAGCGCTTCATCGGGGTCAACAAACAGGTCTATCTCCCCATTTCTGCATCGAAGGGTAATGTTGATTTGAGTGTTGTTTTGAAACGTCATAGCCAATGTAAATGGCCTGTCAGTGATAGGATCTTTCTTCTGATCGCCGACCCACATGCCACCCGGAAAGGCGAATGCAGCCACGGGAAAAATTACTGCAGTAAACATGACAGCTAGTTTCATCTTGATGTATGCCCCTTTCTAACAGGACCCACCTATGAACCACTGCTAGCCGCGCCAGCAGCGCCTTCTCCGCTGGACACTCCCAATAGTTCTACGCAAGCTTGGTCAATCGCTGCCTTGGCTTGGTCGAGCGTGACGTTGAACCATTCGCCGCTTACCCGATTAGCTGCTAACATTCGATGCACGATGGACTCGAGAGCGATGGCTTCGCGTTCGTCTTCGCCATGATGGAGATGTACGATTGCGAGTAACTGCGACGTTGCAGTCTGGAGATGAGCCAGTCGACGTTGCGGATTGTTCGATTGACCGATCTTCAAATGTCCGGTGCCGGGGTCGTGGATTATATAAAGTGTCTTATAAGCGGTAACCGGAGGCAAAAAGCGCTGCGACCAATCAGAGTTCATTTCCTTCAGTGCCTCATCAGCGTCAGCTGGTCCTTCCGGCTCCGGGTTAGCGAATGGTATTGGCGCATAATCGTGGGATGCACTGGCCAGTGCCAGTGTCGCGTCGGCTAGCTCCTCATTGTCAGCCGCGCGAAGACGCAACGACAGAATGAACAGTAAATGCTCTAGATTGTGCACGCCTGATTCTCCAACGCGTGAGTAAGTCGGGTTGGGACAAGACCACCATTGCCTAGGCCACCCCTTCGAAATCCAATCGAGACTGAGAGTAGCATGACTGTCAATCCACCACTTTTCGTCGCGATGTGGTTGACATGTTCACTTTAAGAGCCGCGAATGGACGCTTTCCGCGGGGACGACCATGATTCAAAATGGACTGCTCGGCATTGCCGCAGTGCGGGGAACTGGCTTCCAGAGAAGGTTCAACCTTCTGATCGCGGCGTTGGGGGTGATGCTGGTCGGGATATCATCTGAAGCGGTTCTTGCTCAAAGTTATCTCTTTGCTGATCTTCCCAATCCCTCAGGTACGACGGTCTTCCAGCCAAACGGCATCAATAACGCAGGACTGATAATCGGGCTTTCCGTAGGCAGCAGCATCTCCGACGCACATGGCTATGTGTACAGCGGCGGCAGTTACACGCCGTTCAACCATCCGCTAGCAACTGGCGCGAACCAGTTCACCGTCCCCGCAGCCATCAACAACCTCGGCCAAATCGCTGGGCAATACGTCGGAGCCAACGGCTTCCCCGGTCAGCCATTCCTCTACAGCGCTGGGGCATTCACCAACCTTCCCAACCCCGTAGGAGCGATTGCTTTTCAGCCCAACGGCATCAACGATACAGGGAAGATAATCGGCCTTTCTATAGGCAGCAATTCTGACCTGCATGGTTTTGTTTACAGCAACGGCACTTACACGCCATTCGACCATCCGCTTGCGATTGGTCCCAATCAGTTCACCGTCCCCGGAGCCATCAACGACCTCGGCCAAATCGCAGGGCTATACGTCGGGGCAAACGGCGTGCCCGGTCAGCCATTCCTCTATAGTGGCGGGACGTTTACCAACCTTCCCAACCCAACAGGAGCAATTGGTTTTCAACCGAACGGCATCAATGATGAAGGACAGATGATCGGCCTTTCCATAGGGAGCAATTTTGAACTGAATGGTTATGTTTACAGCAACGGCACTTACACGCCATTTAACCACCCGCTGGCGGGCAGCGGTCCCAACCAGTTCACCGTGCCCGGAGCCATCAATGACCTCGGCCAAATCGCCGGGGTATACATCGACGCCAACGACGTCAGGCATGCTTTTCTTGCCACCCCGGTTGCTGGCGTACCTCTCGGACATTCACCTTGGCCAACGGCGATCTTGGGCCTGGCGGGCGCTTGCCTCGTGGCATATCGCCGGCGACGCAATGCAAACGCATGACGGAATCAGATCATCCTCATAACGACAGGCCAATTGCCGAACCGACAGAAGATAGGTTTGGTATCGATCCCTTCGCTCAGGCGTTGGCAAAGAGCATTCGCGAGATTAGGTCACCCGAAGGGTCAGTGATCGCCCTCAATGGCCCGTGGGGTTCCGGTAAGAGTAGCGCAGTAAATCTCGTGCTCCATCATCTCAAGGACGCCACCGAAAATAATGAATTGGCGGTTGTCAACTTCAAGTGCTGGTGGTTCCGGGGCGAAGAAGCCCTTGCCCTTGCGTTCTTTCGCGAACTCTACGCTGGGATTGGTCCAACCCTCGGCGACAAGTTCAAGAAGGCGCTTCCAAAGATCGGCGCGCGCTTATTAAAAGCTGGGTCGGTTGTCAGTGCTGGATCAGACCTTGTGGGAGCTGCTGGTCTGGGGGCCCTCGGGTCCAGCGCAATGACGTGGGCCGCCGATCTGATCAAAACGGACGACACTGTAGAGAGCCTTCAAGGAGAGATCACAAAGGCTCTTATGGAGCAAGACAAGCGGTTTCTGATTGTGATCGACGACATCGATCGACTCGCACCGGACGAAGCGCTCTTAATATTTCGTCTGGTCAAATCAGTTGGACGGCTTCCAAACGTCGTTTATTTGCTGGTGTTCGACCGTGAGTTAGCCGAAGCGATCGTTTCTCAACGCTATCCGTCCGAGGGGCCGCACTACCTCGAGAAAATCATTCAGGCCGGATTCGACGTTCCTCCACCTCGTCAGGTCGACCTCAACAATGAACTGCTGCGGCGGATTGAACTCCTATGCGGTTCGCCTCGTGAAGATCAGATGGTGCGATTCATGAACGTTTTCTTTGACGTAGTTGCACCTGAACTTACCACGCCGCGTGACCTCATCCGCATTACCAATGCTCTTTCTGTTACATGGCCCGCTGTAGGCGGCGAGGTAGATCGTGCTGATTTTGTCGGTTTAGAGATAATTCGTCTCTTCCAGCCGTCGGTCTATCGCCGCCTGCGGTCCAGTAAAGATAAAATATGCGGGGCCGGCTCTGATCGTGATCAGCGTGATGAGATGAGCACGTTATTGCTGGATACGGTGCCGGACAAGGAGAAGGAGCGAGTGAAGCGGTCGTTGATGCGGCTCTTCCCGAGGCTAGAGTCGGTCTGGAACAACATGGGCTATGGAGTAGACTCCGCGGCGATCTGGTCCCGTGATCGTTTGGTTTGCTCTGAACAACACTTTGACTCATATTTCCGCTTGTCAATCGGCGACAACGTTCTTCCTCAGGTGGAGCTAAACGAACTTATCTCCAAAGCCGCAGATGAGACCTTTGTGAAAGCCTCAATGCGTGCTTCTCTAGGCGTAAAAAGGCGCGATGGAAGTACCAAAGCCAAGCTGCTCCTCGATGAACTGAACTTACACGCCACGAGACTCGAAGAAAGAAATGTCGGCCCTTTTTTGACGGCGATCTTTGAAATCGTTGACGAGTTGGACGTCGAATCTGACAGGGAACGCGGATTCTCGTTCGGGGACAACGAACTGCGCGTTCATTGGCTTTTGCGAAGCCTCACGCGAGGTCGGTTCGATCTCACGGCGCGCTCAAAATTGTTCGTCTCGGCGTGCAGAACGGCAAGCTTGGCTTGGTTAGTCGATTTCGCGCGATCAGCGTACAATGATTATTACCCACGAGACGGCGAGCAGCCCTCGACCGAAGCGGAATGTCTGACGACAGAGACGGATGCTAAGGCGTTACACGCCCTTGCACTGAAGCGTATCCGCGCCGCAAGTAAAACAAGCGAACTAGCATCGTCTAAACGCCTTGCCTATCTCATGTTCCGATGGCGCGACCTGGCCGCCGATGAGGGGCTTGAGGTCAAGAGGTGGGCAAGAAAGCAAATGAAAGTCGATAAAATGATTCCGGTCTTTGCCAAAGCTTTTACGTCTCATTCGTGGAGTCAGGGCATGGGAATGTTTGGCCTCGGCGATACAGTTTCTAAACGAAATACTAACGCGAATGTGGACTTGCTAGACAAGGTGCTCGACCGCGATCAACTGCGTAAGCGTGTCGAGGAAGTGGCGGCCAAAGGGGGCACGGACGATGGAGCCAGAGCAGTGTCCGACTTTCTTACCGCGTGGAGAAAGAAGGACGCGGGTACAGAAGATTGAAGCGCGAACGGCGGGGCGTCCAATCTATGAGAACGCGTCGGCTGCGCGGTTCATGGCGGGTGACCTCGGGTTCTTAACTTTAATCCAGTCCGGCGACCGGCCGCCCCGGTAGCGGCTATCGGCTCGCTTGCTGACGAGACCTTCTAGGCCCATCAGACAGGCGTGGTGAAATAGATCAGGACCAATCTCCCCGCTCTCGTATGGCGCGGCATGAAGGCCATCGGAGCGACGAGCAAGTAACCGGGCAAGGTTCGTCTTGCGGAGCGACAGCGGAAGCTTGCGCAGATCGTCGCCGTCGGACACGAGAATATCGAAAGCGTAGAACTGCACTTCGTCGTCGTGCTGGCGCGAATGCATGCCGTCGAAATCAGAGATGCCGTCTATACCGAGTAGAACCGCCTCCCCATCCATTACGAATGAACTTGTGCGGACGCGCAACGCGGCTTCCGTGATCAGCGGGTAGCCTCCTTTGCGGGTCACGATCAATTCGGCCGCAGTGTAAAGGTTGCTACCCCTAGCCCTTCTTCTTCGCGGCCTTCCTCTTTGCCTTTAGAATGTCGGCCTGACTGCGGTAGGCCTGCGCCGTGCTCATATATCGTTCCGAGATTTCGACATCCGTCACGGCCTGGGCAATCCGCTCAGCCTTATCGGCTTGCTTGCGGAGGAATTTAATCTCTTTCACCATCGTCGGGTCCGACAGAAAGCCCGGCCTGTACATGGCAGGACGGGGCAGTTGTACTCGCGCTGGCGTCAATCTCCCAACGCCGCAGCAACCTTATCATGGGGTTGACGGCGACGAAATTAATGTAGGATGAGAAAAACCGCAACCAAGGGGCATCAATGGGCCACGACGACTTGGTAATCATCGGCAGAGTGTCGGGCGCCCTCGTGATTGGAGCACTGATCGGGTTTGAGCGAACCTTTCATGGTCGCCCGGCCGGTTTCCGTACTCACTCCCTCGTCTGTATTGCATCCGCGATCCTCATGATCGTGACGGTCTATCAAAACCAATGGATGACGTTTTTAGAGCATGACGCCATTCGGACCGACCCGACCCGCATGGCACAAGGAATCATGACCGGCATCGGATTTCTTGGCGCGGGAGTGATCTTCAAGGAGGGCCTGACGGTACGCGGCCTAACCACTGCCGCCTCGATCTGGGTAACGGCAGCCATCGGTATCTTGATCGGTATCGGATTTTGGTTGGCCGCCATCGTTGGCACGGTCGCCACCCTCATTGTACTAGCACTGTTTCGCTATATTGAAGCTCGGCTACCAAGCGAGTTCTATGCGCATCACATGCTTAGATTTGCACGCGATCACGTTATAGGCGAGGAAGAGGTGCGCAAACTCATCCATGACCATGGATTCACGATTGCTAACCTGTCCTCACGACTAAGCGAGAGTGGCCAGCAATTCGAATATCGCATGACGATTAAAAGTATAGATCGCAAGAATGCGGAGACACTGTCCTCATCCCTACGCGGACGGCCCGAGGTGATCGAGTTTAGGATAACGCCGACCGGTGACTAAGTTCAAAAACATGCCGCCACCGCCACGCACGGGCGGCCCGCCATAAAACACTTGGGTCGCAAGATTTCATCAGGAGGACGGTGTGTACTGCCGACATTTGATTGCTCTTCTGCTTATTAGTTTGGTGCTCAGACTGGCGCTCAGGGGCGTGCTGCGGGTGATGACCTCGCATCGCGATGCTGGAAGGAATGGGTTGACTTCCGAATGAAGGAAGTCCCGAAGGCCGAAGACACCGTTAGCCCGGCAACTGGGAAGGCGATGTCGCAGACAGACGGCGCAAAGCGAACGCGAGCTCTGAAGTATCAAGCCAAACTGGATGCGCTCGAACTTCGCGGGAAAGACGAACCCGAATGGCAAACCTATCTTGAAGGATGCGCCAAGCGAAAGTAGCCACGATGAAGATGACGACTGATCGACCGAATACGGGCCCGGAGAAGGCAGCGCGGCGGTTGATGGAGCATGCGTGCGCAACGAAGGCCTGAGAAATTGTCCGAAGCGTTTCGCCCTGTTCAACTCCAAGAAGTCTCGACTCACCGGCCAGAAGACAGTTCGGCAGCAAGCAATTAGAGGACACTTATGCGCACAGTGACAACGATTGCTGGTTTGATGTTGGCCTCTGGCCTAATGACGGGCGAGGTATTCGCTCAGGCGAATTTGTCGGATGCGACAGTTTGCAGGCGGGCACTGAATGCAGATCGGACTGGATGGGTTGACGGCTCAGACTATGCAGCGGAAGCGATCAAGCGCGGCCTGACGTTTCGAGCCTGCGATGAGATGATGGATGATGATCCCGCCGCCGTGAAGGACAACAAGTCCGGACAAGCAACGAACGAAGTTGACGACATCGAACACCCGACGTTCATGAGAGCGGCGCTGTTCTTTCTTCTAGGAAAAGAAACATCCATAAAGTTTCAGAGCGATGGAGCCACAGAAGAGAGTCGCCAGATTTTCAGGAATGGCCGCTATTCGTCGGTGGAAGTCTGGTATTGGCCGATGAAGGATTTAGGTCCGTGCAAGATTGCCGGGCGCATGCTTGGTCCGCCTTTCAAAATGATGTTGGCAGATTTTAACGCCATGCCTAGCCCCCGAGCGGCGAAATTCGGTCTCATGGGGTACGGTGAAAAGATGGCTCAACTAGTTTTCCCCACGGACACCTATTGCTTTGCGCAAGGGGAAGCTATCACGAGCAAAAAGCCAAGTGCGCCGATTGCAGGCACTATCAAATGCGATCTGGGTATAGACCTCACAAACAATGTCTACCGACGACTGAAGGCGCTCGATTACATCCGGGCTAACTTCTGCCCCGGCCAACCGGAACCGCCCCCGGCCCCGCCAGAGAAACGAAAGCCTTACTGAAATCACGCGGCGGCTCGTGATGTGCAGCCCGATAGGCGAGCGCAGTATCATGGGGGCAATAACTCTCGCTGGCCTTGGCCTCGCCGCACCAGAGATCGCCTACGGGCCAGCGGCAATGATGCGCTTGCAGATCACACCACGCGACCGGCGGCGATTCCTGCTCTGTTGATTTGACAGAGCAGCGACCACCGTTATGGCTGATTTCAGCCGTACGGGCTTAACCGGCTTTGGCTTTCATGCTGGCTTGGACTTGGTGACGATCTTCGGCGTGGCGATGTAGCGTCGCCAGAGGATGCCACAAATAGCCGACCGGGTGAGACTTAGCTGTGCAGCTATCTCGCGCCGGGTGAGGCCGGTCCCGGCCAGAGCGACAACACGTTCAGACATGTTCGGGATGTGCATTGGGTATGGGCGAATCTCCCTAGGCCGATCAGCAATGAAGGTTCGCCGGGCTAACGGAAAGGCCCCTGGCTCAGAAGCCAGCAGCCCCGGACGCCCCAGCAACCAACCCGACCGCGCCTTTGCAGCGACACACCAGCGTTGCGATAATCGCGAGTGTCCTTGGCCAAACCACCTTCTTAGCCAAGGCCACTCCACGGGCTTTAAAATCGATCCTAGAGCTTATCGCCTTTGGGACACGATACGGACACCGGTTGGCACTTCTTGAGTGATTTCAATCGAGTACGGATGAGCGCGTATTCCCACAAGGGGAGAAGGGAAGAGAGGCCGCTCCTACTTGCCGAACTTCTCCGCGGCCCACGCATACAGGCTGCCGGGAATGGGCTTTTCGCCGCCGCGGCCTTTGGGCGAGATGTGCAGTCCGATGATGCCGGGATCGGCAATCAGCGCGGAGAAATCCGTCGGCTCGAAGAACTGCTTCGGTTCGGCATGCACCGCGTAGAACGATTGCTTCGGCAGCGCGTGCTGCAATTCACCGGCGCGGCGCGCGAGCGCGGTGATCGCGGCGGGGCCGTAGATCGCGACACGGATATCGGAGAGTCGGCTCGACCGGTGGCGGAGCTGGCGCAGCATGAAGGTGACGCGATGGCGCAGCGCCAGCCAGTCCGGCGTCAGGTCCTCCTGCTCCATCAGCTCCTCGAATGCCCGCACGATCGGACTGTTCGCAGGCAGGTACAGGACCGAATTGCCGAGCTGACGGCGGCGCTCCCACGCAAAATAGGGCTTGGCCGGATCGATCTCGACCGGCTTCAGCAGCAGCACGTCGGCGTCGAGCCACAGCCCGGCCTTCTCCGCCATCAGCCGCATGCGGAAGAAATCGCTGAACTGCAAGATCGTCCAGTCGCGCCAGCTGCCGTCCGGCTGCGGCGGTCGCAGCCGTTCGGAAAAGGAATGCGGCAGGATCGCTTCGGCCTCGGCGTTGCCGACGCCGTCGGGCAGGCCCGGCAGCGGATCGAAGCTGTAGACGGTGACCTTGTGGCCCGCGGCGACCTGCGATCTCAGGCAGGTGATGCGCAGCGCATCGAGTCGGCCATGCCAGAAGGTGACGACGTCAGGCCGCATTCGCGTCATCCCCACGCATAAGAAAAGAGCCCCGGTTTTGCCGGGGCTCCCGTAGCACGATCAGGCCCAGGCGCGCTCTTTCTTCGCCTTCGCCTCGTAGTCGTCGATCGACGACTTCTTTTCCATGGTCAGGCCGATGTCGTCGAGACCGTTGATCAGGCAGTGCTTGCGGAACGGGTCGATCTCGAACTTCACCTTGCCGCCGTCGGGGCCGCGGATCTCCTGGTTGGCGAGATCGATCGTCAGCGTCGCGTTGGCACCGCGCTCGGCGTCGTCGAACAGCTTGTCGAGGTCGTCCTGGGTGACGCGGATCGGCAGGATGCCGTTCTTGAAGCAGTTGTTGTAGAAGATGTCGCCGAACGAGGTCGAGATCACGCAGCGGATGCCGAAGTCGAGCAGCGCCCACGGCGCGTGCTCGCGGCTCGAGCCGCAGCCGAAATTGTCGCCGGCGACCAGCACCTTGGCGTTGCGATAGGCCGGCTGGTTGAGGACGAAGTCCGGGTTCTCGCTGCCGTCGTCCTTGTAGCGCTGTTCCGAGAAGAGGCCCTTGCCGAGGCCGGTGCGCTTGATGGTCTTGAGGTACTGCTTCGGAATGATCATGTCGGTGTCGACATTGATGATCTTCAGGGGCGCAGCTACGCCTTCCAGTGTGGTGAACTTTTCCATCGGTCGCACTTCCCGGTTGAAATTGTGGGACGGGGCAGTGATTTATCCCGAATATCGCCCCGGCAAAAGTCCAATTTGCGCAATTCTAGCCTGCAGCAGCCTCGATTGCCTCCATATCGGCATCCGAGAGCCCGAAATGGTGCCCGATCTCGTGGATCAGGACGTGGCGGACGATGTGGCCCAGCGTTTCCTCGTGCTCGGCCCAGTAATCCAGGATCGGGCGGCGATAGAGCCAGACCATGTTGGGCAGGCGGGCGATGTCGCTGCTGCTCTGCTGCGGCAGGCCGATGCCCTGGAACAGGCCGAGCAGGTCGAACTCGCTCTCGGCCTGCATTTCCTCCAGCACCTCGTCGGTCGGAAAATCGTCGACGCGAATGATCACGCCCTCGCACAGGCTACGAAACCCCTTCGGCAGGCGCTCGAACACCTCGTGCGCCATGGCTTCCATTTCGGCGAGCGAGGGGGCTTTTGCTTCGGTCCACATGTCGGCTGTTTAGAGCATGATCCGAGGAAGGTGTTAGCGGTTTCGGCGCGGCAAAAAGCCGAGGGTTGGCGGCGTTCCACGCGGGCACATGGTTGACCTCGGCGCGCCAATCGGAGACCGTAGGGTTCGATATCAGGCGTGGGTGGACTTCCATGAAGCGGATTGTGACGGTCGCACTATCGGCGGCTTTTGCCGGGCTTTTGCTCGCTGATACCTCGGCGCAGGCGCAGGCGCAGACGCAGGCGCAGACCGCATCCACAACGCTGCGGGGCACGCAGGCTTCCAGTGGGGCTGCCACGGATGTGTCCGCACAGCAGCGACGGCGACGGTTGCAGCGCGTGCCGATCTATCGGCAGGAGTGGGCGCCCGACGTCTATCCGCGCTACAACCCCGGCCCCAACGCCGTGCGCGATTGCACCGCGCATTACGTGCAGGAGTATCGGCCGAGCGGTACGGTGATTACGCCGCGCATGAACTGCTACTGGCGGCCCGGCTAGATTCTCCCCGCGCGTCATTCGAAACGCTTCCCCAAACGCATGCCGGCTTCTCCGACGGTGACGCCGGATTCGCACGCGCGCGCATTCGGCCGAACTGCGCCGTGATTCGTTCATCTCCGTGGCGCGTTCATTCACAGCCTATTCAAGTCGCTCGCATCAGTCTGCGAACTGCGTCGCGGCGATGCGGCTCACTCGATGCGAGCCGGTCGGCGCGGGCGTGATCCCGGCGACCCAAGGAGACCACATATGCAGTTAACGAAAATCCTAGGCCTTGCGGCCGTTGGCGCGTTGCTCGCGCTCGCAGCACCGATCGAGCGCGCGAACGCGCTCTCGCTCAGCAATCCCGCTGCGGCAGCGGCCGTCCAGGAAGATACCAGGCTGGCGACGACGGAAGTGCACTGGCGACATCACCGTCATCATTTCCATCGCCACCACCATCACCATCACCGCTGGCACCGCTGGCATCGTCATCACCACCACCATCATCATCGTCACTGGCATCGCTGGTGAGCGCGTCAGCTTGACGCACGGAACAGGCCCGCTTCGCCGGGCCTGTTTTCGTCTTGGCCTCTGCCAAGAAACCGGCGAAATTGCTGCGTGCAACTCGATCAAGTGGAGAAGCTGCGGTCATGAAGAGCCTGATGGCGACAGTTCTCGTCGCGGCTACGCTCATGCTTTCCGGTTTGGCAGCGATCACTGCGGCCTCTGCAGCGCCGCGGGCGAAAACGCAAGCTGGCGGAATTTCCGGTGCGACGGATTTCAGCGCGCATCGGCATTACCGGCGTCACCATCGTCACTACGGCTATCATCGTCCGCATGACCGGCCCTATTATTACGGACGCCCTGCTTATTATCGGCCATATCCCTATCAGACGCCGGCGCCGTTCACCTTCGGCATCGGGTTTGGACCGTCCTGGTGGTGAGCAAGAATCCTTGCGCGCCTTTTTGCGTTCATCTTTGCGGCCAGCGCATTCATGACGCGTTCACGTGGGTGTCTTTAGCGTAACGAACGGGAGCGACCGCGAGGTGGATGCGACGAGCGCTGCTATTCGGCATAGACGCCGTCGCCGGTCAGGGAGTGTTCATTGATGACAACATTTGAAGCCGGACGCGGGCTTGTCCGCTGTCTGGGCGTCACGGCTGCGGCCGTGTTTGCGCTGGCTGCGTCACAACAGCGCGCTGAAGCAATATCACTCGCAAGTCCCGGCACGGCTCCGGCTGCGAAGTATGCAACCGATGGATTGACGACCGAAGTGCAGCACGCCCCTGGTCGCGGCGGCGGTGGCGGATTTCGCGGTGGTGGCGGCGGAGGCTTCCGAGGCGGCGGCTTTCACGGCGGCGGATTCAGGGGCGGCGGCGCAGTGTTTCACGGCGGCGGCTTCAGGGGCGGTGGGCCAGCGTTCCACGGCGGCGGGTTCAGGGGTGGCGGGATGGCGATCCACCGCGGCGGCTTTCGCGGTGCGTCCGTCTATCGCGGAGGCGGCTTTTATCGCGGAGGCGGCTTCCGTGTGGCTCCCGTCTACCGTGGCGGCGGCTATCGCTACGGCTACCGTCACGCCTACCACAGGCCTCACTTCCATCACCACCGGCGCCACTTCCATCGACGCTTCTATGTCGCGCCGGCCTATTACGGCTATCCGTCCTACTACGGCTACCGGCACCGCTATTGCCGCGTGGTCTGGACCTATTACGGACCGCGCAAGATCTGCAAAATCCGTCCCTGGTGGCGCCATCGCTACTACGGTTACCGCTATTGGTAGCGGCGACAAGCAAAACAGGCGCCCGGTCGGGCGCCTGTTTTCTGTCTCGTGTGAGTATTGCTGGCTAGATTTTAGTTTGACGCGTTTTCTTCACGCGAACCGGTATCCACTTCGCTCGAAAACGCTCTAAATCCAGTCCTTGCCCCGCCACGGCTTGATCCGCCATGGCGTCAGCGTTTCCATCTTCCACTGTTCCCAGTGGTCCGGCGGCCAGTGGCTGAGGCGCGAGGTTTCCTTCGGCGCTTCCGGGAGGTCGACGACGCGCGGCATAGAGCGGCGCCGCAATTGCTGCGTCGCCTCGCTGATCATGTCGACGAATTCAGGCTTGTCCGCCACGGCCGGGTCCTCGCGAAGATTTCGCAAGGACCCATTCTGCGCCACGGCCCTTAACGAGGCGTTTCAGGAACGCTTCGCTATCTAGGCAACGGACGATTAACGCCAATCCCGGATGTCGACGAAATGACCGGCGATCGCGGCGGCTGCCGCCATGGCCGGCGACACCAGATGGGTGCGGCCCTTGAAGCCCTGGCGGCCCTCGAAATTGCGGTTCGAGGTCGACGCGCAGCGCTCCTCCGGCGACAGCTTGTCGGGGTTCATCGCCAGGCACATCGAGCAGCCCGGCTCGCGCCAGTCGAAGCCCGCCTTGATGAAGATCTTATCGAGGCCTTCGGCTTCCGCCTGCTCCTTCACGATGCCCGAGCCCGGCACGATCATCGCGTTGACGTGGGCGTTGACAGTACGGCCTTCGGCGATCTTCGCCGCCGCGCGAAGATCCTCGATGCGGCCGTTGGTGCAGGAGCCGATGAAGACGCGGTCGAGCTTGATGTCGGTGATCTTCGTGCCCGCCGTCAGGCCCATGTATTTCAGCGCGCGATGTTTTGACAGCCGCTTGGCCTCGTCCTCGATCTTGTCGGGATCGGGCACGAAGCCCGCGATCGAGACCACGTCCTCGGGCGAGGTGCCCCAGGTGACGATCGGCGGCAGCTTCGCCGCATCGAGCCGGATCTCGTGGTCGAAATGCGCGCCTTCATCGGAGCGCAGTGTTTCCCAGTAGCGCATCGCCGCGTCCCAGTCGGCGCCCTTCGGCGCTTTCGGGCGGCCTTTGAGGAATTCGAACGCCTTCTCGTCGGGCGCGACCAGGCCGGCGCGGGCGCCGCCCTCGATCGACATGTTGCAGACCGTCATGCGGCCTTCCATGGTGAGCGCGCGGATCGCGTCGCCCGCGTACTCCAGCACGTAGCCGGTGCCGCCGGCGGTGCCGATCTCGCCGATGATCGCCAGGATGATGTCCTTGCCGGTGACGCCGTCGGGCAATTTGCCGTCGACCACCGCGCGCATGTTCTTGGCCTTCTTCTGGATCAGCGTCTGCGTCGCCAGCACGTGCTCGACCTCGGAGGTGCCGATGCCATGCGCCAGTGCGCCGAACGCGCCGTGGGTGGAGGTGTGGCTGTCACCGCAGACGATGGTGGTGCCGGGCAGCGTAAAGCCCTGCTCGGGGCCGATCACGTGGACGATGCCCTGGCGCTTGTCGAACTCGTTGTAATATTCGATGCCGAATTCCCTGGCGTTCTCCGCCATCACGCGCATCTGCTCGATGCTCTCAGGATCGGGATTGGGCTTCGAGCGGTCGGTGGTCGGGATGTTGTGGTCGACGACGGCCAGCGTCTTCTCCGGCGCGCGAACCTTGCGGCCGGTGGCGCGCAGCCCTTCGAATGCCTGCGGCGAGGTCACCTCGTGCACCAGGTGGCGATCGATATAGAGCAGACAGGTGCCGTCATCGGCTTCGTGCACCAGATGGTCGTTCCAGATCTTGTCGTACAGCGTGGTCGGTTTGGACATGAGCGCAAGCTCCAAAGAAATTCTGTGTGATCGGTCAGGCGCGGAAACGCGCGAGCGGCGGAGGTCGGCGCAGTTTCAGGCTGCGCGCGTAAGCTCTGACGTTGCCGACGTCGCGAACCGTCCGAAGAAGCGGCCGGGCAGTCGCGAGCGATCGTCGATCACGACGCGCTGGCAGGGCTGGCTTGCTTGATCCGGAACCATTCTAAATTTCTAACACAGGGCCTGTAGCCGCCACAATCGATCGATTGGGCAGGGGCATCGTCTACATAGGCATGCCGCAACAAAAAAGCGCGGGGCAAAACCCCGCGCTTTTGTCGCATCCCGTTAGGGAAATGTTACTCGCCGACGGCCGCAGCGCGGTCCTGCTTCTCGACGATGCGGGCCGACTTGCCGCGCAGGCTGCGCAGGTAATAGAGCTTGGCGCGACGCACCTTGCCGCGGCGCACCACCTTGATCGAGTCGATCATCGGCGACATCACGGGGAATACGCGCTCGACGCCTTCGCCGTAGGAGATCTTGCGAACGGTGAAGCTTTCGTTGAGCCCGCCGCCGGAACGACCGATGCAGACGCCTTCATAGGCCTGCACGCGGGTGCGCTCGCCTTCGACCACCTTGACGTTGACGATCACGGTGTCGCCGGGGCCGAATTCCGGGATCGACTTGGTCGCCGAAAGCTTTTCGAATTGCTCTTTTTCGAGCTGTTGAATGAGGTTCATTGAAATCTCCATCGGCGGCGCGCCCAGCCTTTCGGGGGCTGCGCAAACGTCCATCTTTCCTGCGCGTGTGCGGAGTTGGCGCCCGTATAAGGCATCGGGCCACGCTTGTCACCCGTCTGTCGTGTTTTTTGTGCCTTTTTGGCCGGGCCTGATCGTCCATAGATCCGGCCGCCGTGCCCGGGTCAGCGCCTCGGCCTCGGTCCGCCGCCAGGCCGCCACCTTGGCGTGGTCGCCGGAAACGAGGATTTCCGGGATGCCGCGGCCCTCGAATTCCTGAGGCCGGGTGAATTGCGGGTATTCCAGTAGTCCGTCGGAAAAGCTCTCGTCCTCGCCTGAGGCCTGTTTGCCCATCACCCCCGGCAAAAGCCGCACGCAGGCATCGATCAGCGCCATCGCGGCGATTTCGCCGCCGGACAGCACGTAGTCCCCGATCGAGACCTCCTGCAGGCCCCGCGCGTCGATCACCCGCTGATCGACCCCCTCGAACCGGCCGCAGACGATCAGGGCACCGGGGCCGGTGGCAAGTTCCCTAACGAGCGACTGGGTCAATGGCCGACCCCGCGGGCTCATCAGCAGGCGAGGGCGGTCTTGCCCGGCATCCGCAGCGTCGATCGCCGCCGCCAGTACATCGGCCCGCAGCACCATACCCGGCCCGCCGCCGGCGGGGGTGTCGTCAACGCTGCGATGCTTGTCGGTGGCCGACGCCCTGATGTCGCGGGCTTCCAGAGACCACAGGCCGGATGCCAGCGCCTTCCCCGCCAGGCTGACGCCGAGCGGCCCGGGAAACATCTCGGGAAATAGCGTCAGGACGGTTGTGCACCAGGGGGCGGCCATGGCCCTCCATCGCGCGTCGCGACAAAGAAATCAAACTGCGAAATCAAACTGCGCCAAATTAGTTGACAAGGAAACCGTTGTTGGTAGTTTCCTTGTCAACTAATTCGAGAGGGCCGATGGCCAAAGCGCGCGTCAGCGATCTGGAAGACCATCTCGGCTACTGGCTTCGCTACGTGTCGAACCAGGTTTCGCAGGCCTTCGCCCGCAAGGTCCTGGCGCGCGACGTGACGGTCGCTGAATGGGTGATGCTGCGCGTGCTGTTCGAGCACCAAGTATTGGCGCCGAGCGTGCTCGCGGAGCGGCTCGGCATGACGCGTGGCGCGATCTCGAAACTCGGCGATCGACTGGTTGCCAAGGGGCATATCTCTCGCACGGCGGACGAGCGCGACCGCCGCTACCAGGAACTTGCGATCACCGCGGCCGGGCGCGCGCTGGTGCCTGAACTCGCCAAGCTTGCCGATCAGAACGATGCGGAATTTTTCGGCCATCTCACCGCGGCGGATCGCGCCGCGATGATGCGGGTCATGCAGGATATCGTGCGCCGGCACGGCCTGCGTACGTCACCAGTGGATTGAAGGGAGATCGACATGCAGGCAGACCTTATCAAGGTCGTGCAGGAATGCACCGATGGTTCAGACCGGGAGCGCGTTACTTTCCCCGAGGTGGTGGCCAAGCTCGCAGGTGCAGGCGTTGAGCGGTATCACGCCGACCTGCTGCGGGCGGAAAAGATCTATTACCTGCCGTCGGGCGAATCGCAGCGGGTGCAGGCTGCCCCTATCGCCGCGATCCCGCCGGCGGCATTCACCGCCGATGGCGTCGCGGCCGCGGTGCGGGCGATCCAGCGGCAGCAGATCAAGTACCGTGAGTTCTGCGAACGCATCGCGGAAGCCGGCTGTGTCGGTTACTTCGTATCGCTCGCCGGTCGGCGCGCGGTCTATTACGGGCGAACCGGCGACAGCTATGTCGAGCCGTTCCCCTCAACCTGATTATCGCCGTCGATTTCCTGCGGCAATTCGATCACCACGCGGCCGCCGGCGAGATCGACCGTCGGCACCACGGCATTGGTGAACGGCAGCAGCATGGTCGGCCCCTGCGGCGGCGCGATCTCGATGATGTCGCCGGCGCCGAAATTATGGATCGCGGTGACGCGGCCGAGCGGCTCGTCGGCGGCGTTGACCGCAGCAAGCCCGATCAGATCGGCGTGGTAATATTCGTCTTCGTCCGTGGCCGGCAGTTTTTCGCGCGGAACATAGAGCTCGATGCCGTTGAGCCGTTCGGCATCCTCGCGGGTAGCGATGCCTTTCAGCGTCGCCACCAGATGGTCCCTGGCCTCACGGACATGCGTCACCTCGAACTGGCGCGCGCCGTCCTTGGTCATCAGCGGGCCGTAGTCTTTTACGGCCAGCGGATCCTCGGTGAACGTCCACAGTTTCACCGCGCCCCGCACGCCGTGCGCGGCGCCGATACGGGCGACGCAAATCGGTGCTGCCACCGTCGTGCGCCGCTATGCCTTACGCCTTCGCGGCGGCTTCGGCCTGCGCCTTGCGCTCCTTGCGCGGCACAGCCTTTTCCGGGTTGTTGCGCGCCGGGCGCTTGACGATGCCGGCCGCATCGAGGAAGCGCGTGACGCGATCCGAGGGCTGCGCGCCCTTGGCGAGCCAGGACTTGACCTTGTCCATGTCGAGCTTCAGCCGCGACTCGTTGTCCTTCGGCAGCAGCGGATTGAAATGGCCGAGACGCTCGATGAAGCGGCCGTCGCGGGGAAAGCGCGAGTCGGCGACGACGACGTGATAGACCGGGCGCTTCTTGGTGCCTGCGCGAGCGAGGCGGATAACGACTGACATTAAGTTCTCCTGAGTGTGGTTCTATCGATGTGAGTGAACTGGTGGTGGTTATTTCTTCTTCCCCGGAAAGCCGCCGAGGCCCGGCAAGGTCGGCTTGCCGCTCAGCCCGGTGAGGCCCGGTAGATTCGGCAGGCCCTGACGCAGGCCGACCGGAAGATCCTTTGGCAAATTCGGCAGGCCGCCGGGACCGGCGCCGCCCTGCATCTTCTCCGCCATCGCCTTCATTTCTTCGGCAGAGGGCGGCTTCATGCCGCCGCCAAAGCCCATCGCCTGCGCGATGCCGGCCAAGGGGCCGCGCTTGCCCGAACCCATCGCCTTCATCATGTCGGCCATGTTCCGGTGCATCTTCAGGAGCTTGTTGACTTCCTCGACCTTGACGCCGGCGCCGGCGGCGATGCGCTTCTTGCGGCTGGCTTTCAGGATATCGGGGCTCTTGCGCTCCTGCCGCGTCATCGAATCGATCACCGCGACCTGGCGCTTGATGATCTTGTCGTCGATGCCGGCGGCCGCGATCTGGTTCTTCATCTTGGCGACGCCGGGCATCATGCCCATCAGGCCGCTGATGCCGCCCATGCTCGCCATCTGCATCAACTGTTCGCGCATGTCGTTCAGGTCGAACTGACCCTTGCGCATCCGCTCGGCGGTGCGCGCGGCCTTCTCGGCGTCGATATTCGCCGCCGCGCGCTCGACGAGCGACACCACGTCGCCCATGCCTAGGATGCGGCCGGCGATGCGGCTCGGATGAAAATCTTCCAGCGCGTCGGTCTTTTCGCCGGTGCCGATCAGCTTGATCGGCTTGCCGGTCACCGCGCGCATCGACAGCGCCGCGCCGCCGCGGCCGTCGCCGTCCACCCGCGTCAGCACGATGCCGGTGAGGCCGACGCGCTGGTCGAACGCGCGCGCGAGGTTGACCGCGTCCTGGCCGGTCAGCGAGTCCGCGACCAGCAGCACTTCATGCGGATTGGCGGCGGCTTTGATGTCCGCGGCCTCGCTCATCATTTCTTCGTCGAGCGTGGTACGGCCGGCGGTATCGAGCAGCACCACGTCGTAGCCACCGAGCTTGCCGGCCTCCAGCGCCCGGCGCGCGATCTGCGCCGGCTTCTGGCCGGCCACGATCGGCAGCGTCGGAATGTCGAGATCGCGCCCCAGCACGGCCAGTTGCTCCATCGCCGCCGGGCGGTAGATGTCGAGCGAGGCCATCAGCACCTTGCGCTTGTCGCGCTGGACCATGCGGCGGGCGAGCTTTGCGGTGGTGGTGGTTTTGCCGGAGCCTTGAAGGCCGACCATCATGATGGGGACCGGCGGCACCGCATTGATGTCGATGGTCTGGCCGTCCGAGCCAAGCGTGGCGACCAGTTCGTCATGGACGATCTTGACCACCATCTGGCCCGGCGTGACCGACTTGACGACGGTGGCGCCGATCGCCTGCTCGCGCACGCGATCGATAAAACTTCTGACCACTTCAAGCGCAACGTCGGCTTCAAGCAGCGCGCGGCGCACCTCGCGCATCGCGGCATCGACGTCCTTTTCGGACAGCGCACCGCGCCCCGTCAGACGATCGAGAATTCCACCAAGCCGTTCCGACAGATTGTCGAACAATGCCGTTGTCCTTTGGTCCTGCCGTTGCAGGCGCTACTGCTTCGATCCGTTCCGTTGTCATCACCCGCGGAGGCGGGTGATCCAGTATCCCAGAGCAGCTCGTTCCCAACCGGGAAGCTGCGGCGTACTGGATACCCCGCCTTCGCGGGGTATGACGGCCAGTTGTGTGCTCTGGCGCCGAACGCCAGAACGATGTTCCAAACACTTTCACGCCCGAGGGCGCATCGCGCTGTCGGGCGTTGGCCTCCGGTCTCAAGGGCCGGGCGGCGGGTCGAAAAGATGATCTTTCCGAGAAAGTGCCGGGGTTAAACGCCCGGAAGCTGCTGAAGTCAAGGAGAAACTGGCGGGAAACTGCCCAGGCTGGCGGCTTAACACGTTGAGTTCACGATATTTTCAGCGACATCCGGTGCGGATCCCTGGCGCCCATTTGCACGCAGGTTCAAAGTTGAGCCGTACACGCCATATAACGCCGCATGCCTTTCCTTTCCTCCCGCCCCTGGTGACCCACGGTGCCAATGCTCACCCGCCGCCGTGCCTTTGGACTGCTTGCCGGCGCTGCCACGGCCGTCGGTGTGCCGTCGATCTGGATCAGCAACATGAAGACCTATGACGGCCCCGTCTCCGACCATTTCGACGGTACGCGCTTCTTCGACCCCGACGGGGTGCCGCCAAAATCATTGGCCGAGGTGATGCGCTGGCAGGTCGGTACCGACCGGCGCCGCGCCGCCTGGCCGGACTGGGTGCCGAACGCGCACAGCGATACGCCGCCGCCGCGCGTCAGCGGCGACAAGGTCCGGCTGTCGTTCGTCGGCCATGTCAGCTGGCTGATCCAGACGGCGGATCTCAACATTCTCGTCGATCCGGTATGGTCGATGCGGGCGTCGCCGATAGGCTTCGCCGGGCCGAAGCGGCACCACGATCCCGGCATCGCCTTCGATGCGCTGCCCGACATCGACATCGTGCTGGTCTCGCACGGTCACTACGATCACCTCGACATCGCGACGCTGTCGAAGCTTGCTGCGAAACATGGGCCGCGCGTGATCACGCCGCTCGGCAACGACGTCACCATGCGCGATTCCGACAGTGCGATCAAAGCCGAGGCGTTCGACTGGCAGGACCGCGTCGAACTCGGCAACGGTCTGGCGGTGACGCTGGTGCCGACGCGGCACTGGTCGGCGCGCGGCCTGTTCGATCGCAATAAGGCGTTGTGGGCCAGCTTCGTGCTGGAGACGCCGGCGGGCAAACTCTACATCGTCTGCGATTCCGGCTACGGCGAGGGCACGCATTTCCGGCGCGTCGCCGAGCAGCACGGTCCGCTGCGGCTGGCGATCCTGCCGATCGGCGCCTACGAGCCGCGCTGGTTCATGAAGGATCAGCACATGAACCCGGCGGACGCGGTGCAGGCTCTGGCCGATTGCGGCGCGCAGGAGGCCTTGGCGCATCACCACGGCACGTTCCAGCTCACCGATGAGGCGATCGACGCGCCGGTCAATGCGCTCGCCGATGCGCTGAAGGAGGCGAAGATTCCGCCGGAGCGGTTCGCGGCGCTGAAGCCAGGGCAGGTGTACGAGATCTAACTCTTCGTCGTCCCGGCGCAGCCCGGGATCCATAGCCGCCGAGCTCTATTGTGCGCAGGGTTGGAGCAACAGCGTGCCCTGACCACAAACTCTGTGATTATGGGTCCCGGCCTGCGCCGGGACGAACAGAGAGTTACTGCTTCGGCTTGATCGCCCAGGATACGTTCACCGTCACCGAGAGCGTCTCTTCGCCCTGCGCCACCGGCGCGCCTGCCGCCATGGGCGCGGCCATCTTGCCGCGAAACAGCGGCGCGGGTGCGCCGGTTTCCTCGGAAATACTCAGCGGCTCGCCGAGCGTCACGCCGGCGGCCCTGGCATAGATCTCCGCCTTGCGGCGTGCGTCCGCGACAGCCTTCTCGCGGGCTTCGTCCAGATGCTTCGAGGCCTGCGAGACCGTGAAGTTGATGCCGCCGATGTCGTTGGCTCCAGAGCCAACCAGCACGTCGATCACGTTGGCGACCTTGGCAACGTCGCGAACTCTTACCGTCACGCGGTTGCTGGCCCGATAGCCCGTGACTGGTGAGGGTCCGGTCCGGTTCTGCGCATATTGCGGCTGCAGCGACAGGCGCGAGGTCTGGATGTCCCTTTCCTCGATGCCGGCGCCCTTCAGCGCCTGCAGCACCTTGTTCATCGCGGCATTGTTGGCCTCGGATGCCTCGCGCGCGGTTTTGGCGTCGGAGGTGACGCCGCCGTCGATCTGCGCCTGGTCGGGCGCCACCGACACGGTGGCCTCGCCGGTGACCGATACCGCGGGCGGTGGCACCGCCTGAGCCAGCGCGGGCGAAGCCAGCAACATGACGGCAAGAGCAAGCGAATTTTTCATCTGACTCATTTCAGCGGCACATAGACGTTGATCACCAGCTTGTCTTCCGCCGTCTTCAGGGGATCGGTGATGTATTCCTCGATAAAAGTGTCCTTGGCTTCCAGCTTCTTGTCGTCCAGGTGATTGGTGATCGCCTCGTAGGTATTGTCCATGTTGTCGTAGGAGCCGCGGTGGACGAACTTCAGCGCCTTGCCTTCGGGCGAGTTGCCCATGCTCATGGTCTTGGGCAGGTTCTTGGGCTCCTGGTCGACCGGAATCTGGGCGAGGTACGTGAACCCGCTGTCGTCGGTCGAGGTGTAGACGATCATCGAATTTCCCGAAGCCTTGATGCCCTGCTTGTCGAGCAGTGCGGCCAGCGCCTTGAACGAATCGATCAGGGTGTCGAACGCGGCATCCCAGGTCGCGGTGCCTTTCATGATCACCACCTTCTTCGGCGCGAGCATGAACTCTTCGCCGAAGGGATCGGCGGTCTGGACGCCGGCGGCGGGCGGCGGGGGTGGCGAGGGCGACTGGGCGGTCGACGGCGCGTCCGCCGGTGACTTGGTCTCGGCCGGCGGCGGCACGGGGGCGACCGACGCCGCGGGGGCGGGGGTGGGGGACGCCGCAGGTGCCGGGGATGCCGCCGGGCTTGCGGCCGGAGAGGCGGACGGTGCTGGCGATTGCGCCAGGGCAGCCCCGCCAAGCGCAACGGCCACTATCGGGACCAGCGCGACCATGGCCGCACGCAATGTGCTGATAATGCTCATTCAGATTTTCTCCATCCCACCCGGGTGGCAGCGGCACGTCCCGATCGCGCCCGCCCGGATAGCGCCATTCCTAACATGCAAGTTCCGCTCCCGTCCTATGACAGATGCGTCATGTGGCCCTGCAGACTGGTCAACGCGTCATGATTGGCCATATAAGGCAGGCATAAATTGGGAAATCCAATGAGCGCGCTCGCCAACCACGTATTTGCCAAGATGAACGGCATCGGCAACGAGATCGTCGTGGTCGACATGCGCGATTCCAGGGTTGCCGTGACGGCCGAGGAGGCGCGGGCGGTCGCTTCGCCCGCGGGCGTTCCCTATGACCAGTTGATGGTATTGCAGCCGCCGCGGCTGCAGGGCACCGAGGCTTTCATCCGCATTTACAACAATGACGGCTCGGAAGCCGGTGCCTGCGGCAACGGCATGCGCTGCGTGGTGCGGCGCCTGTTCGAAAAGACCGGCCAGACCGCCGTGACCTTCGAGACCCGCGCCGGCCTCCTGAACTGCTGGCAGGGCCCGGCGCCGGACCTCTACACCGTCGACATGGGCGCGCCGAAATTCGCATGGCAGGACATCCCGCTGGCCGAGGAATTTCGCGACACCGGCTACATCGAGCTGCAGGTCGGGCCGATCGACGCGCCGGTGCTGCATTCGCCGTCGGTGGTCTCGATGGGTAATCCGCACGCGATCTTCTGGGTCGACGACGTCAACGCCTACGACCTCGAACGCTTCGGGCCGCTCCTCGAAAACCATCCGATCTTTCCCGAGCGCGCCAACATCACGCTGGCCCACATCGTCGATCGCGACCACATCACGATCCGCACCTGGGAGCGCGGCGTCGGCCTGACCAGGGCCTGCGGCTCGGCCGCCTGCGCGACCGCGGTCGCGGCGGCGCGGCTCAAGCGCGCCAACCGCCATGTCGAGATCACGCTGCCCGGCGGCAAGCTTGCGATCGAATGGCGCGAGCGCGACGACCATGTGCTGATGACCGGTACGGCCGATTTCGAATATGAAGGCCGCTTCGATCCGGCGCTGTTCGCCAGCGTCGCCTGAGCCTGCGTATAATGAGCGTCGACGTCGTCACTTTCGGCTGCCGCCTCAACGCGTTCGAATCCGAGGTGATCGCCCGCGAGGCGGAGCGTGCCGGACTTTCCGATACCATCGTCATCAATAGCTGCGCGGTCACCAACGAGGCCGTGGCGCAGGCGCGGCAATCGATCCGGCGGCTGAAGCGCGAGCGGCCGGAGCTTCGCATCGTCGTCACCGGCTGCGCGGCGCAGACGCAGGCAGAAATGTTTGCCGAAATGGCCGAGGTCGACCGCGTCGTCGGCAATGACGAGAAGATGCGGAGCGAGGCCTGGCGCGAGGCGCGCGCCGCGTTCGATACCGGCTTCGGTATCGGGGCAAGCGAGAAGATCGCGGTCGCGGATATCATGGCGGTCAAGGCGATGGCGCCGCATCTGCTCGACGGGTTCAAGGCCGGGCTGCCGCGGGTGTTCGTGCAGGTGCAGAACGGTTGCGATCACCGCTGCACCTTCTGCATCATCCCGTTCGGCCGCGGCAATTCGCGCTCGGTGCCGATGGGCGCGGTCGTCGATCAGGTCCGCACACTGGCCGAGCGTGGCCATGCCGAGATCGTGCTGACCGGCGTGGATCTCACGAGCTACGGCGCCGATCTGCCGGGGGCGCCCAAGCTTGGGCAACTGACGAAACAAATCTTGCGGCATGTGCCGGAACTGAAGCGATTGCGGATCTCGTCGATCGATTCCATCGAGGCCGATGACGACCTGCTCGATGTCATTGCGGGTGACGAGCGCCTGATGCCGCATCTGCACCTGTCGTTGCAGTCGGGTGATGATCTCATCCTGAAGCGGATGAAGCGGCGGCATTCGCGTAAGGACGCGATCGAGTTCTGTGCGCAGGTTCGTCGGCTCCGTCCTGACGTCACGTTTGGCGCCGATATCATCGCGGGTTTTCCGACCGAGACCGAAGAGATGTTCGCGCGTTCGCAGGATCTGGTGGAGGAATGCGGCCTCAGCTTCCTGCACGTGTTTCCCTATTCGAAGCGCCCCGGCACGCCGGCTGCACGAATGCCGCAGGTCGCGGGCGGCGAGATCAGGGAGCGCGCCAGGCGCCTGCGCGCGGCCGGTGAGGCAGCCCTGCAGAAGCGGCTGGCGGCAGAGGCTGGCGCGACGCGCCAGGTCCTGATCGAGAGCGCGACGCAGGGACGCACCGAGCATTTTCTGCCGGTGGCGGTGTCGGGCGAGACGCCGGGCGCTGTGAAGGCGTTGGCAATCAGGGGCGTTGATGGGGCGCGATTGACGGTGTGAGCCGTCTTTATCACTCATCGCCGCGCTGACATTCTCCATCAAGCGTTATTGCATGATCTTGCATCGCCGCAGCCCATCGCTTGCGGCGTTGTCCGACCCGAGCCTCGCTCGCTGTCTGATCCGATACCAGAATCAGCATTTTCGGTTTAGTTGTATTAGACTATGTAATCCCGCCAAAAGTGCATCTAGCTCAAATTGCTAATATGGGATTCACTGAATCTTAGGTTGTGTCGGCTACTGGTGTGCATGTTGGATCGACCCCAACTCAACGGAGGCAAAATTGAAAATGGTTTTCCAGAAGTTTCTCGCTGACGAGTCCGGCGCTACCGCCATCGAATACGGACTGATTGCCGCTGGCATCGCGATTGCGATCATCACGGCGGTCCAGGGCGTGGGTACCCAGCTGTCCACCAACTTCAACTCGATCAAGACGGAGCTGACCAAGGCTCCCTAACCGAACGGCCTCTTTCTCAGAGGGGCGAACCAAACTCCGAATACACAGTGTGCTGCTGCCCGGCCAAGGAAACTTGGTCGGGCTTTTCCTTGGCTGGGCGCGAGAGCGGGCGAAGACTCCGGGCGAAGTGATGGCGCTCGCGATCGGCGGCCACGAAGCTGCGTGGTTGACGGTGTGAGCCGCAAAAATAGTTGTCATCGCCCGGCTTGACCGGGCGACCCAGTACGCCGGGGCTGCTCAGCTGATCACAGACGCCTCTGGAATACCGGATCATCCGCCTTCGCGGATGATGACAGTGGTGGTTGGGATGAACAGCTACTCCCCGTTCCATCCGCATTTGCGCAACCGCTCGCGCATGTGCTCCGGCGCCGGTGCCACCACGCGCACCGGCTCCTTGTTCTTCGAAATCGGGATCACGATCTCGCGCGAGTGCAGATGCAGGATCGGCTCGCCAAATCTCGGGCCGTTGCCGTAGATGTTGTCGCCGACGATCGGCCATCCCATCGCCGACGTGTGTACGCGCAATTGATGGGTGCGGCCGGTGACGGGCTCCATCGCCAGCCACGTCAGGCCGTCGCCGCGGCCGCGCACTTTCCAGTTCGTGATGGCCTTCTGGCCGTCGGGGTCCGGCTTCTGCCACCAGCCGCGTTCGACGTTGAGCCGTCCCAGCGGCATGTCGATGGTGCCCTCATCTTCGGCAGGTCCGCCCTCGACCACGGCCCAATAGGTCTTCCCGATCTTGCCGTGCTTGAACAATAGCCCGAGCGAGGCGGTGGCCTTGCGGTGGCGTCCAAGCACCAGGCAGCCGGAGGTATCCTTGTCGAGCCGGTGGGCCAGCACCGGCGGACGTGGCAGGCCGAAGCGCAGGCCATCGAACGACGCCTCCAGGTTCGCCCCGCCCTTGGGGCCGCGATGCACCGGCAGCCCGGCCGGCTTGTCGATGACCAGCATCAGTCCGTCGCGGTGGAGCACGCGGGCCTGGATTTCGTCGGCCGTCAGCCCCGGGACATCAAATGCCCCGGGAACATCACGGGATGTCCCGGAAATATCGAAAGATTTGTTGTGACTTCCGCTCATGGCGCGAAACCGCTAACACGTCCCCACCATGAGCGATACCACTCCCGACACCCCAAAACAGAGCTGGTGGCGGCGGCTTTCGAGCGGCCTGAAGCGAACCTCGGCGTCGCTGGGCACTGCCGTTGCCGATCTCGTCACCAAGCGCAAGCTCGACCGCGCCATGCTCGACGATATCGAGGATGTGCTGCTGCGCGCCGATCTCGGCACCACGGTCGCGGTCCGGATCGCCGATGCCGTCGGCACCGGCCGTTACGACAAGGCGATCTCCGCCGACGAAGTGAAGACCGTGGTCGCGACCGAAGTCGAGAAGGTGCTGGCGCCGGTGGCGAAGCCGCTGGAGATCGACCGGGCACAAAAGCCGTTCGTCATCCTCGTGGTCGGCGTCAACGGCTCCGGCAAGACCACCACCATCGGCAAGCTCGCGGCCAAACTCAGCGCCGAGGGCCGCAGGATCATGATGGCCGCCGGCGATACGTTCCGGGCCGCCGCCATCGAGCAGCTCAAGGTCTGGGGCGAGCGCACCAAATCGCCGGTCATATCAGGTGCGCAGGGTTCGGATTCGGCGGGCCTTGCCTTCAATGCGCTCACTGCGGCGAAGGAGCAGAACATCGACGTGCTGCTGGTCGATACCGCAGGCCGCCTGCAGAACAAGGCCGAACTGATGAACGAACTCGAAAAGGTCGTTCGCGTCATGAAGAAGGTCGATGCGTCGGCGCCGCATGCGGTGCTCCTGGTGCTCGACGCCACCGTGGGACAAAATGCGCTGTCGCAGGTCGAGGCATTTCATCGTACCGCTGGCGTCACCGGCCTGGTGATGACGAAGCTCGACGGCACCGCGCGCGGCGGCATCCTGGTAGCGCTGGCGGAGAAGTTCAAACTGCCGGTGCACTTCATCGGCGTCGGCGAAGGCATCGACGATCTCGCGCCGTTCACCGCGCGGGATTTCGCCAACGCGATCGCAGGAATTGAGAAATAGGTCTTCTCTCGTCATGCCCCGCGAAGGCGGGGCATCCAGTACGCCGCGCCGCCAATCGGGGCCGAGACCCTTCGGAATACTGGATCACCCGCTTTCGCGGGTGATGACGGCAACATAGGATACGAGATGGACAAGAAAGTACCGCATCCGCTGTTCAAGCTTGCGACCGAGCTTGGTCCGCTCCTGATCTTTTTCTTCGCCAACGCCAAAACCAACCTGTTCATCGCCACCGGCGTGTTCATGGTCGCGGTATTGGCTGCCATGGTCGCGTCCTACGTGGTAACGCGACATATCCCGATGATGGCAATCGTGACGGCGGTGGTCGTCTTCGTGTTCGGCGCGCTGACGCTGATCCTGCACGACGAGACCTTCATCAAGATGAAGCCGACCATCGTCTACACGCTGTTCGCCGCCATTCTCGCCGGCGGCCTGCTGTTCAACCGTTCCTTCATCGCCATCATGTTCGACCAGATGTTCAATCTCACCGCGCAGGGCTGGCGCATCCTGACCGGGCGGTGGGCGTTGTGGTTCTTTGCGATGGCGGTGCTGAACGAGATCATCTGGCGCACCCAATCGACCGATTTCTGGGTGAGCTTCAAGGTCTTCGGCATGGTGCCGCTGACCATGCTGTTCGCCATGACCCAGATGCCGCTGATCAAGCGCTATCATCTGGAGCCCGCCACGCTCGAGGCGAGCGAGGCGGATGCGGGGGATGTGAGCAAGGGGTAGTCCATCGCGTCCCGCTCGAGATTCCGGGTTCATCGCTGCGCGATGCCCCGGAATGACGGTGGATCAGGTCCCCGCTTTCAGCGCCTTCTCGATCGCGACCTTCAGCACGCTATCGAGATTTTCCGGCGTCACCGGTCCGACCAGCTTGTGGACGATGGTGCCGTCGCGGCCGACCACGAACGTCTCGGGCACGCCGTAGACGCCCCACTCGATCGAGCCGCGGCCGTTGCTGTCGACGCCGACCATGCTGAACGGGTTACCGTAGCGGCCGAGAAAGCGGCGGGCGTTGTCGGGCGAATCCTTGTAGTTGATGCCGACGATCTGCAGCCGCGTGTCCTTTGCCAGCGCGGTCAGCAGCGGCGCCTCGTCGTGGCACGGCACGCACCAGGACGCCCAGACATTGACGACGCTGACCTTGCCCTTGAAGGCTGCGGGATCGAGCCCGGGCACCGGCGCGCCGTCGCGCAGCAGACCTGGCAGCGGCGGAAGCGTGGTCTGCGGCGCCGGCCGGCCGATCAGGGCCGAGGGGAGTTTTGAAGGATCGCCGCCATAGAGCCGCAACAGGAACAGCGCGGCGACGGCCAGGAAGCCGAACAGCGGCAGCATCACCAGCCAGCGCCGCGGCGATGTCCCCGATGTTGCGTTCGGCGCGGTCATCAGATTTCCGTCGCGGTGCGGCCGGAGCGGCGGGTCACGCCGCTGGCCTCGAGGTCGCGCAGGCGTTGTCTCTGATGGCGGTAGTCGACGGCGATCCAGACGATGAGAACCGCAACGATCGCTATCACCAGCGCGTAGGATGTCAGGACAAAGGAAGCGTAGGGGCCGAGCGACATCGCGTCACGCCGCCTGCTGGCTGGCTTGCATCATCTGCAAGCTGCGCACGCGACGGCGCAGGATCTCGTTGCGCATCGCCGCCAGATGCAGCGTGACGAACAGCAGCGTAAACCCGACCGCCATCACCAGCAGCGGAATCAGGAACGCGTTATCGAGCGAAGGGCCGCCCATCCGCATCACCGAGGCCGGCTGATGCAGCGTGTTCCACCAGTCGACCGAGAACTTGATGATCGGCAAATTGAGCGCGCCGACCAGCGTCAGGATGGCGGCGGCGCGTGCGGCCCGCGACGGATCGTCGACCGCGCGCCACAGCGCCATCAGGCCGAGATACATCAGGAACAGGATCAGGACCGAGGTGAGCCGCGCATCCCATTCCCAATAGGTGCCCCACATCGGCCGTCCCCACAGCGAGCCGGTGACCAGCGCGAGAAAGGTGAACGCCGCCCCGATCGGTGCGGCAGCCTTCGCCGCGACATCGGCGAGCGGATGCCGCCACACCAGCGTCCCCAGCGCGGCCATGCTCATGACGCCCCACACGAACATCGCAAGCCACGCGTTGGGAACGTGGACGAACATGATCTTCACGGTGGCGCCCTGCTGATAGTCGTCGGGCGCCATCGCGGCCTGGTAGAAGCCGACCAGCAGCAGGATCGCGGTCGCGCCCGCCAGCCACGGCAATACGCGCGTCGTCAGCGACAGGAATTTCGTCGGGTTGGCGAGATCGATCAGCGTCATGGCATCCTGATAGTCGTCAGCGGCGGGGCAGGCAATGCGGCTTGGCTTGTTTCATATTGTCCCGTCGGAGAGTTGATCGGCGTCAAGAAGTCGTCAGTTAGTCCAGGCCGTGCCGCAGGCTGGCCGCTGCGGCAAACGGTCCGACCACGAAACTGACCAGCGAGAGCGCGCAGAGGATCGAAAACGGCGTTCCGAAAGCCAGCGGGCCAGTTATGACCGCCTGCGACGCCGCGACGCCGAAGATCAGCACCGGGATCGACAAGGGCAGCACCAGCACCGCCAGCAACAGCCCGCCGCGGTGCAACGTCACGGCAAGTGCGGCGCCGATCATCCCGGTGAAGGTCAGCGCCGGCGTTCCTACCAGGAGCGTCAGCGCCACCGCCGAGGTCGCCGTGACGTCGAGGTTGAGCATCAGCCCGAGCACGGGCGTCGCCACGATCAGCGGTAACCCGGCCGCGAGCCAGTGCGCCAGCGCCTTCGCCGCGCAGGCCAGTTCCAGTGGCGTCCGGCCCATCACGATCAGGTCGAGCGAACCGTCCTCGTGGTCGGCAGTGAAAAGCCGGTCGAGCGTGAGCAGGCTCGCCAGCAGCGCGCCGAGCCACAGGATCGCCGGCCCGAGCCGCGTCAGCAGCGGCAGGTCCGGTCCGATCGCGAACGGCATCAGCACCGTCACGGTGAGGAAGAACAGCACGCCGATCAGCGCGCCGCCGCCGACGCGAAGCGCAATCCTGATGTCGCGCCGAATCAGCGCGGAGAGGGCGGTCATGCCTTGGCTCCCATCCGCAGTTCCCGCGTTTCGATCCCGAGCGGGGTGTGGGTGGCGGCGACAATGATGCCGCCGGTCGCGAGATGGTTGCCCATCACGCCTACGAACAGTTCCTGGCCGGCGGTATCGAGCGCTGAGGTCGGTTCGTCCAGCAGCCAGACCGGCCGCCGCACCACGAGAAGGCGGGCGATGGAAAGTCGCCGCCGCTGGCCGGCCGACAGAAATGCCGCCGGCAGATGGGTGGCATGTCCCAGCCCCACGGCCTTGAGGCAGTGGCCGATGTCGCCCGCGTCGCCGCCGAGAAATTCCCGCCAGAACGACAGGTTTTCCGCGACGCTCAGCGCCGGTTTCAGCGCGTCGCGATGGCCGAGATAATGGGATTGCTCCGGCAGTGTCAGTTCGGCGTCGCCGCCTTCCAGGGCGACCGAGCCGCCGGCCGGCGCCAGCAGCCCCGCGATCAGGCGCAGCAGCGAGGTCTTGCCCGATCCGTTAGGGCCGACCACGGCCAGCACCTGGCCTGAGGAGGCTTCGAAATCGAGGCCGGAGAACACCTCGCGGCCGCCCCTGATGCAGTTGATGTCGCGCCCCGAGAGCCGCATTTTCCCCCTTCACAGCCCTCTGAAATTGATGGGTACCGCGTCAGAATTTGTGGGTGCCGCATTGCTGCAGCACGCTTGTCGGTGTGGCGGCGCTTCTAGAAAGATTCTATAAGCCCGGAACTTGATGCAGCACACAATCGGCGGCTGCAAGCCATTAGGCCATCCCCGCCGACGGTGTTTAAATACCCTTGCCGGGTATACCTTAAGAATTGGGATTTCCTGACATGACCTCGCTCGACAGCTTCAAATGCCGCAAGACCCTCAAGGTCGGTGGCAAGACCTACGTGTATTACAGCCTGCCCGCCGCCGAGAAGAACGGTCTGAAGGGAATTTCCAAGCTTCCCTATTCGATGAAGGTGCTGCTGGAAAACCTGCTGCGCAACGAGGACGACCGCACGGTCAAGAAGGCCGACATCGTCGCGGTGTCGAAGTGGTTAAGGAAGCGTAAGCTCGAGCACGAAATCGCATTTCGTCCGGCGCGCGTGCTGATGCAGGATTTCACCGGCGTGCCGGCGGTGGTCGATCTCGCCGCCATGCGCAACGCGATGCAGGCGCTCGGCGGCGATGCCGAGAAGATCAACCCGCTGGTGCCGGTCGATCTGGTCATCGATCACTCCGTGATCGTCAACTTCTTCGGTGACAACAAGGCGTTCGGCAAGAACGTGGTCGAGGAATACAAGCAGAACCAGGAACGCTACGAATTCCTGAAGTGGGGCCAGAAGGCGTTCTCGAATTTCTCCGTCGTGCCGCCCGGCACCGGCATCTGCCACCAGGTCAATCTCGAATATCTGGCGCAGACGGTGTGGACCAAGAAGGAGAAGATGACGGTCGGCAGGAAGACCGGCACCTTCGAAGTCGCCTATCCGGATTCGCTCGTCGGCACCGACTCGCACACCACCATGGTCAACGGCCTCGCCGTGCTCGGCTGGGGCGTCGGCGGCATCGAGGCGGAAGCCTGCATGCTCGGCCAGCCGCTGTCGATGCTGCTGCCGGAAGTCGTCGGCTTCAAGCTCAAGGGCCAGCTCAAGGAAGGCGTTACCGCGACCGACCTGGTACTGACCGTGACGCAGATGCTGCGCAAGCAGGGCGTGGTCGGCAAGTTCGTCGAATTCTTCGGCCCCGGCCTCGACTATCTTTCGGTCGCCGACAAGGCGACCATCGGCAACATGGCGCCGGAATATGGTGCCACTTGCGGTTTCTTCCCGGTCGATGCCGCGACCATCGACTATCTCAAGACCTCCGGCCGCAAGGCGGACCGCGTCGCGCTGGTGACGGCCTACTCCAAGGCGCAGGGCCTGTTCCGCACCGCCAAATCGGCCGATCCGGTGTTCACGGAAACGCTGACGCTTGATCTCGGCGACGTCGTGCCGTCGATGGCCGGACCGAAGCGTCCCGAGGGCCGCGTCGCGCTGCCGGCCGTCTCGACCGGTTTTGCCACGGCGCTCGCCGGCGAATACAAGAAGCCCGAGGGCGGATCGACCCGCTATCCCGTCGAGAACCGCGATTTCGATCTCGGCCACGGCGACGTCGTGATCGCCGCCATCACCTCCTGCACCAACACCTCCAATCCCAGCGTCCTGATCGGGGCGGGCCTGCTCGCGCGTAACGCTGCCGCCAAGGGCCTGAAGGCAAAGCCGTGGGTGAAGACCTCGCTGGCGCCGGGCAGCCAGGTGGTCGCGGAATATCTGTCCAATTCCGGACTGCAGAAGGACCTCGACAAGGTCGGCTTCAACCTCGTCGGCTTCGGCTGCACGACCTGCATCGGCAATTCCGGCCCGCTGCCGGAAGAGATTTCGAAGTCGATCAACGACAACGGCATCGTCGCGGCCGCCGTGCTGTCGGGTAACCGCAACTTCGAAGGCCGCGTCAGCCCGGACGTGCAGGCGAATTACCTGGCCTCGCCGCCGCTGGTCGTGGCCTACGCGCTGGCGGGCACCGTGACCAAGGATCTCGCGGTCGAGCCGATCGGCATCGGCAAGGACGGCAAGCCGGTCTTCCTGAAGGACATCTGGCCGACGACCAAGGAGATCAACGCCTTCATGAAGAAGTTCGTGACCGCCACGATCTTCAAGAAGAAGTACGCCGACGTGTTCAAGGGCGACACCAACTGGCGCAAGATCAAGACCACGGAAAGCGAGACCTATCGCTGGAACATGAGCTCGACCTATGTGCAGAACCCGCCGTATTTCGAAGGCATGAAGAAGGAACCGGAGCCGATCGCGGACGTGGTCGACGCGCGGATCCTGGCGATGTTCGGCGACAAGATCACCACCGACCACATCTCGCCCGCCGGCTCGATCAAGCTGACGTCGCCCGCCGGACAATTCCTCAGCGAGCACCAGGTTCGTCCGGCCGACTTCAACCAGTACGGCACGCGACGCGGCAACCATGAGATCATGATGCGCGGCACGTTCGCCAACATCCGCATCAAGAACTTCATGCTGAAGGGCGCCGACGGCAACATTCCGGAAGGCGGCCTCACCAAGCACTGGCCCGACGGCGAACAGATGTCGATCTACGACGCCGCGATGAAGTACCAGGCGGAAGGCGTGCCGCTGGTGGTGTTCGCCGGCGCCGAGTACGGCAACGGTTCGTCGCGCGACTGGGCCGCCAAGGGCACGCGTCTGCTCGGCGTCCGCGCCGTGATCTGCCAGAGCTTCGAGCGCATCCACCGCTCCAACCTGGTCGGCATGGGCGTGCTGCCGCTGACCTTCGAGGACGGCACGTCGTGGACGTCGCTCGGCCTGAAGGGTGACGAGAAGGTTACCATCCGTGGGTTGCAGGGCGACCTGAAGCCGCGCCAGACCCTGACCGCGGAGATCGTCTCGGGCGATGGTTCGCTGCAGCGCGTGCCGCTGCTGTGTCGCATCGACACCCTCGACGAACTCGAATACTACCGGAATGGCGGCATCCTTCACTATGTGCTGCGCAAACTGGCGGCCTAGGGCCTTTCCGGTTCTGACCAGAGCAGAACCGGGCTCCAGGTGGTTGTTTGAAAGCGTTTTCCTTAACGCCAAGAAGGACGCCATGAAGCGCGGTTTTGTGATCGGTGTCACTTCGAAGTGAGTGGCGAGCACCAGGAAGGCGGCCTATGAGAAGGCCGCTTTCGCGCGTTTGGGGGCGCGCCTTTTGGGATCAAATAATGCCCCGTACAAATACGGAAAAACGCCACCGCCGGTCCGCAGCATGACAGCGATGATGGCTTATAGTTGTATCTCGCGATGGTCCGGCGCGCTCGGTGTCTGCGCCATCATCGCCGTTATCCGCCCGGCTCATGCCGAACCGCGCGCGGTGGTTGAACTGTTCACCTCGCAGGGCTGCTCGTCGTGCCCGCCGGCCGACCAGATCATCGGCGAACTCGCCAAGGATCCGTCGGTGATCGCGCTGAGCTTTCCGATCGACTATTGGGATTATCTCGGCTGGAAGGACACGCTGGCCGACAAGCGGTTCAGTGCGCGTCAGAAGGCCTATTCGCAGGTCCGCGGCGATCGCAATCTCTACACGCCACAGGTGATCGTAAACGGCTCGAAGCAGGTGATCGGCAGCGATCGCGCCAGCATCGAAGGCGCCATGATGGATACCAGCAAGGCCGACGCCGTGATGTCGGTGCCGGTGACGATGTCGCTGTCGGGCAAGCTGCTCAACGTCTCGGTAGCGGCGAGCAAGGTGCCGTCGGCGGCGGCCCATGGCGAAGTCTGGATATGCTCGGTCTCGAAGGCCATTCCGATCATGATCGGGCGCGGCGAGAATCGCGGCCAGGAAGTGACCTACTACAACGTAGTGCGCAACTTGCTGAAGGTGGGCGACTGGAACGGCACTCCGGGAAGCTGGACGGTGCCGATCGAGAACATTTCCCGCGAGGGCGTCGACGCTGCCGTCGTCTATGTCCAGCACGGCAGTCGCGAAAAGCCGGGCGCCATGCTGGGTGCCGCCTACACGGCGCTCCGCTGATCTTGCCCTGAATTGGTACTCCGGAGGGCCGCGCGCATGCGCGCGCTGCTGGCTCCATTCAGATTCAGATCCGAAAATTTCAAACCGAGGAGTCCGCCGGAGCCCGCGAATCTCTCGCGCGCTTTTGCGCGGCTGGTTCCACAAACGAAAAAGGACCAACTCTCGTTGGCCCAGTATCGGGATTTACTCCCTTGCGAACAGGCCCGATCCCGACGGCCCCGGGGGGCTGGGGGCTGAGGAATCCGGAACCGAAAGGACCGGGCCAACGCAGGATTATCTTTTCGCAGGTCAGCGGGGCGGGCGCTTGGCGGAAGTGGGGCAGCAATAAGATTCCGCTAACGATCCCGTGAGTCGGAATTTTCTTCCTGTTTCCCCGGCGCGCAGCGGTTTCCTTCGAGTTTACAACCCACTTGCGGCTAACTGCGGTTAGCGCGATCATGTGTTTTTCGGCATGCTCCCGAAAAGTGGGGACGGTTTTCGGAGCGAGGGCATGCCTGAGATGACAGGAGGCGCGCCATGAGCTCGATATCGGAGGACACCGATCCAAGCGAGAGCCGCGCGGTGGCGCGCGCCGCCGCTCCAACCCCACCGCCGAATCGCGTCACATTCAATCGTCTCGAACTGAACCGAATCCTCAATCTGTACGGACGCATGGTCGCCGATGGCGAGTGGCGCGATTATGCGATCGACTTCCTGAAGGACCGTGCGGTGTTCTCGGTTTTCCGCCGTGCGTCGGAAGTGCCGATCTATCGCATCGAGAAGGATCCGCGGCTGGCGCGCAAGCAGGGCATGTACAGCGTGATCTCGGCGACCGGCCTGATCCTGCGCCGCGGTCACGAACTCGAACGCGTCCTGCTGGTGATCGACCGCAAGCTGGCGCTGGTCTAGGGACAAGTCGTAGCCGGATGAGCCAACGGGGCGCGCATTCGCGCGACCAGTTCGCTCCATCCGGGCCACGGGCCTAATCCTTCGGCACCGTGGTTGCGCCTTCACCCAGCGCCAGCTGCATCATCACGGTATCGAGCCAGCGGCCGAATTTGAGCCCGACATTCGGGTGCGTTCCGATCATCTGGAATCCGCAGCGCGTGTGAACACCGATCGAGCCGGCATTGGCGGAATCGCCGATGACCGCGATCATCTGCCGGTAACCACGCGCCTCGCATTCGCTGACCAACTGCCGCAGCAGCAGCAGGCCGATGCCGCGGCGGTGGGTGGACGGCTGCAGATAGACCGAGTTCTCCACCGTGAAGCGATAGGCAGGCCGCGGCCGGTACGGGCCGGCATAGGCATAGCCGACGACAGCGCCTTCGACCGCGGCGACGAAATAAGGAAAGCCCCCATCCATCAGCGCCCTGAACCGCCGGGTCATCTCGGGGAGATCGGGCGGGATCAGCTCGAACGTCGCCGTGCCATAGCGCACCGCGTGTTCGTAGATTTCGGTGATAGCGGGGAGGTCGGCCTCGGTGGCGGGCCGGATTTCGGGAGCGGACATGACCGGCAGAGTATTTTTGCTGACGACAAAAGAAAAGCCCCGGCCGTGAGGCCGGGGCTCCAACTCCTAACCTTTCGCGGTAGCGCCTACTCGCGCTGTCCGAGAAGCTGCAGCAGCAGCGTGAACAGGTTGATGAAGTTCAGGTAGAGCGACAGCGCACCGGTAATCGCCGCCTTCTCTGCAACTTCCCCGCCCTGGGAGGCGTAGCCGTAGATGTAGTCGTTCTTCAGCCGCTGGGTATCCCAGGCGGTCAGGCCAGCGAACACCAGCACGCCGACCACCGAGACGATGAACTGCAGCATCGAGCTCGCCAGGAACAGGTTGACCAGGCTCGCGATGATGACGCCGATCAGGCCCATGAACAGGAACGACCCCATGCCGCTCATGTCACGCTTGGTGGTGTAGCCGTAGAGGCTCAGCGCGCCGAAGGTCGCCGCGGTGATGAAGAACACCCGCACGATCGAGGTGTGGGTATACACCAGGAAGATCGACGACAGCGAAATGCCCATCAGCGCCGAGAACACCCAGAACAGCATCTGGGCGGTCGCGGGCCGCAGCCGGTTGATGCCGGCCGAGATCGCGAACACCATCACCAGCGGGGCGAGGATGAACAGCCATTTCAGCGGGCTGACATACATCGCGTAGCCGAACGGCGTCAGGAAGGCGTTGCCGAACTTGGCGGCGGCGCCGGCCTGATCGGTGGTCACGGCGGCCATGTAGACGCCGAGCGCTGCCAGGCCGGTGATGGCCAGGCCGATGCTCATGTAGTTGTAGATGCGCAGCATGTAGGAGCGCAGACCGGCGTCGACGGTCGCGGCATCAACGCGCCCGGCGGCCCGGCCGAAAGGAGAAGCGTAGTTACGGTCTAGGTCCGACATGGTCGAATTCCCGTTGGTTGCCCGGCGGAACGCAAGGGTTTGCGGCGCCGGTTAGATTTCTATCTCAGGTATCCCGGCTTGCTGACATCGGCGTTGGTCACAACGCTGGGTTATCAAGCCGGCCACTGAACTTGGCTGGTATGTGGGAAACTAACACATTCGGTGCAAGCTTCCACGCGCGGCTGAATGTCGCTTCTGCCTGTCCTTCCATAGAAAAGCAGCGTTAACTGCGCCTTTCCGCCGCTACATTTTGTCACAAATTCCGCAACACGCTGGCCGGCTTCTGGTTCAGGGCCAGCAACGTCCCGGCGAGTCCGAGACCTACGGTGACGACCAGGGCGGCGGCGACCACGCCGGCGGCGCTGCCGGCCTGCCAGACGAAACTCAGGGTCATCAGCCGGGTGACGATCAGCCAGGCCGCGATCGAACCTGCGATGATGCCGAACACCGCCGTGGCCAAACCGATCATCAGGTATTCCAGTGCATAGGCGCCGAGCAGGCGCGCGCGCGTCGCGCCGAGCGTCTTCAGGATCACCGCGTCGTAGACCCGGTGGCGATGGCCGGCGGCGAGCGCGCCGCCGAGCACCAGAATGGCCGATATCAGCGTCACGGCGCTGGCGCCACGGATCGCGAGCACCAGGTTGGTGACGACTGTTCCAACGGTGTCCAGCGCCTCGCGGACCCGTACGCTGGTCACGGTCGGAAAGGCCTCGGCGACCTGCTTGACGATCCGGGCGTCGCCGGCCGCGTCCGGATGAGCCTCCGAAAGGGTCGCGACATGGCTGTGCGGCGCGCCCTTGAACGTGTTCGGCGAGAACACCAGTACGAAATTGATGCCGAGCCCCTGCCAGTCGACGTTGCGCAGGTTGCTGATCCGGGCCGTGATGTCGCGGCCGAGCACGTTGACGACGATCTCGTCGCCGATCTTGAGCTTCAGGCCGTCCGCGATCCTCTTCTCCAGCGAGACCAGCGGCGGGCCCTTGTAGTCTGCGCTCCACCATTCGCCCTCGACCACCTTCGAGCCCCTGGGAACCTCGTTGGTGTAGGTCAGGCCGCGGTCGCTCTGCAGCACCCACTCCGAATCCTGCGACGGTTTGAGTTCGTCCGCCTTGACACTGCGGGCCCCGACAATGCGCCCGCGCAGCATCGGGACGTCCTCCACCGTCGATTCCGGTGCCACCTTCTTGAGGAACTCGCCGAAGCGGTCGGCGTCGGCGGTGGGAATGTCGATGAAGAAGAACGAAGGCGCGCGCTCGGGCAGCGCGGCCATGAACTGCCGGCGCAGATTGCCGTCGATCTGGGTGATCGTGACCAGCACCGCGAGCCCGAGGCCGAGCGACATCACGACCGAGGGGGTGAGCGCGCCGGGCCGGTAGATATTGGCAATCGCCAGCCGCAACATGGTGATGCGGCTCCGGGGCGTCCGGCGCGCCAGCGCCATCAGGCCGGCGGCGACGCCGCGCAGCAGCGCGAACACGGCGACCGAGGAGGCGACGAACACGGCCGCGATCCGCTTGTCATAGGCAAGGCCGATCGCCACCGCGACCAGGAGCGTGATTACCGCCGCCATCAGCGCCAGATAACCCCAGCGCGGGCGATGCCATTCGCGGGCGACTTCCTCGCGGAACAGCGCGGCAACCGGCACGTCGTGGACCCGGCCGAGCGGCCACAGTCCGAAGGCGAGCGCCGTGAGCAGGCCATAGACGAAGGACAGCGCCAGTTCGTGCGCGTGCAGGGCCGGGATCACCGGCAGCGGCAGCAGCTTGCCGAACAGGCCGACGATAATGAACGGCAGCGCCGCGCCGGCCGCCAGCCCGATCACCGATCCGACCCCGGCGAGCAGGATCACTTGCGTCAGGTAGATGGTGAAGACGTCGCGGCCGGTCGCGCCCAGCGCCTTGAACGAGGCGATGACGTCGCGGCGGCGGTCGATATGGCTCTTGACGGCGTTGGCGACGCCGACGCCGCCGACCAGGAGTGCGGCGAGGCCGACCAGCGTCAGGAACTGGGTAAAGCGGTTGATGGTGCGTTCGAGTTGCGGCGAGGCGTTGCTGCTGCTGCGGATCCACCAGCCGGCCTCGGGCAGGGCGCTGCGTGCGCTCTCGATCAGCCGGTTAGCGGCGTGGTCATCCGCCGCGTTATCCGGCAGCTTCACGCGGTAGATCCAGCGCACCAGGCTGCCGGGCTGCAGCAACCCGGTGGCGCGCAGGCTGGTTTCGCTCACAAGGACGCGCGGGCCGAGCCCGACATTGCCGGCGAGCTTGTCCGGCTCGGCGGTGACCACGCTGCGGATCTGGAACGTGGCTTTGCCGATGCCGATGCGGTCGCCGAGCTTGAGATCGAGCCGGGCCAGCAGGGTGGAGTCGACGGCCGCGCCGAACGCGCCGTCACGCTCGGCCAGCAGGTCGCCCATAGGCATTTGCGGCTCGAGCGTCAGCTGGCCGAGAAGCGGATAGCCGCCATCCACGGCCTTGAGTTCGACCAGCGCCAGCTTGTCGTCGTTACCGCGGGCCATGACGCGCAGCGCGGCCGCGACCGAAACGTCGCCGCGCGCGCGCAGGAAGGCGAGTTCCTCAGGCTTGGCTTCGCGCTGGATCAGCGAGAACGCAACGTCGCCGCCGAGCAGCGTGCGGCCCTCGCGCGTCAAACCTTCGCTGAGGCTGGCCGCGACCGAGCCGACGCCCGCAATCGCCATCACGCCGAGGGCGATGCAGGCGATGAAGACGTAGAAGCCGCGCAGGCCGCCACGCAGCTCGCGCAACGCGTAGCGCAGTGCCAGCGATGACCCGCGGCTGCGATAGGCCGGTTCGGAGATCGTGGTCATGAATGTCCGTCGATCCGGCCGGAACGCAAGCGCACCACGCGGTCGCAGCGCTGCGCCAGCGAGGTGTCGTGCGTCACCAGCACCAGCGTCATGCCGCGCTCGGCATGCTTGGTGAACAGCATATCCACGATCTGCCGGCCGGTGGCTTCATCGAGATTGCCGGTCGGCTCGTCCGCCACCAGGATCGCCGGGTCGGGCGCCAGCGCGCGGGCGAGCGCGACGCGTTGCTGCTCGCCGCCGGATAATTGGGTCGGGTAGTGGTGCAGGCGGTCGCCGAGCCCCACCGAGGTCAATTCCTGCGCCGCGCGCTGCGCGGCGTCGGGATTGCCGGCGAGTTCCAGCGGCACCGCGACGTTCTCCAGCGCGGTCATGGTCGGGATCAGGTGGAACGACTGGAACACGATGCCGACCTGGCGGCCGCGAAACCGCGCCAACGCGTCCTCGCCGAGGGCATTGAACGGCGTGCCGTTGACCACCACCTCTCCGCTGTCAGGTCGTTCCAACCCCGCCATCACCATCAGCAAGGTCGATTTGCCCGAACCTGACGGTCCGATCAGGCCGATCGCTTCGCCCGATGCCACGCGAAGGCTGATATCCTTCAGGATATGAACGCGGGCGGCGCCCGTACCGAGCGAGAGGTTGACGTTGGCGATCGAAATGGTGTCCGGCTCGACGCCGGTCAGTGAAGAGGGTTCGATGAGACTGTCCATGACTCGGTCATATGGCACTTCCCCCGCACGGGTCGAGGGCTTGAAAAGGATGTTTGCGCACATAGGCGTGTTGTTTGTGGCTTTGATGACGGCCGCACCGGCTTTTGCCCAAACCCCGGCCGCGGCGTCGGACCGGCCCGTCAAGATGGTTGTGCTTGGCGATTCCCTGAGCGCGGGCCTTGGCCTGCCTGCCACGTCGGCATTCCCCGTGCGTTTGCAAAAAGCCTTGGCCGACAAGGGGATAAAGGTCGACATGACCAATGCCGGGGTGTCGGGCGATACCTCCTCGGGCGGCCGCGACCGGCTGGACTGGTCGGTGCCCGAGGGAACCGAGGCGGTCATCGTCGAACTCGGCGCCAACGACGCCCTGCGCGGGATCGATCCCGCCGTCACCCGCGCCGCCTTGACCGAGATCCTGACGAGGCTGAAGGCGCGGAAGATCGCGGTTCTCCTGAGCGGAATGCTCGCGCCGCCCAATTACGGCACCGAGTATGCCGCCCGCTTCAACGCGATCTATCCGGAGCTTTCGAAATCGTTCGGCGTGCCGCTTTATCCGTTTTTCCTGGAGGGGGTCGCAGCCGAGGCCAAGCTCAACCAGGCCGACGGCATCCATCCGACCGCCGACGGGGTCGATGTGATCGTGAAGAACATTCTGCCCATGGTGGAGGCACTGGTCGGCACGGTTTCCGCGCAACGGAGTTGAAAAAGCGGCAACGGGTGAGGTTATCCGGCGTTTTCCCCGAAGGTTTCCGTTCCGTAGGCGCCGCGTGCTTCGCAGGGTCATATAAGTCGGATAGAAAATAGCTATCGGTGATTCGTCACCGGGCGCTGTTACAGGACATGGTCATTTTCAAGGTCATGCCCAAGCATCGGGAGTCATGCGATGCCACGTCTGTTTGCTGGACTGGAAATTCCGGCCGAGATCGGCGAGAGCCTTTCCAATTTGCGTGGCGGCCTTCCCGGCGCACGCTGGATCGATCCCGAAAACTATCACGTCACCCTGCGCTTCATCGGCGATATCGACGGCATGTCGGCGAATGAAATCGCCTCGATGCTGTTTCGCATCAACCGCAAGCCGTTCGAGGTCAAGGTGCAGGGCCTGCAGAGCTTCGGCGGCAGGAAACCCCGCGCGGTGGTCGCCTCCGTCGAGCCGAGCCGGCCGCTGATCGAACTGCAGGCCGAACTCGAGCGGCTGATGCAACGGCTCGGTTTGGATCCCGAGGGCCGCAAATTCACGCCACACGTGACGCTGGCGCGGCTGCACGACGCCTCGAGCCAGGATGTCGCCGACTATCTCTCGGTGCGCGGCTACTTCCCGAGCCGCACGTTCATGGCCTCGCGCTTCGTGCTGTTCTCCTCCCGCGCCTCCACCGGCGGAGGCCCCTATGTGGTCGAGGATTCCTACGCGCTGAGCGCGTGAGGCTTTAGCCCGGCGCATGATGCGCCATGCCTGCATACCCGCAGCCGCAATTCGCGGCTTGCATTTTTCGCGCGCTTAAGGCCGAAAGGGGGCCATGCTGTCGGCAAACCCCACTTCGTTTCGCGCGCACTATCAGTCGCTGGTTTCCGCCGGCGACATCGAGGCCGATCCGGCACAGGCCGACGCCGTCGAGGCGTTCTCAGGGCTGGAGGAGCGGCTTTCGAGCTACAAGCCGGTGCGCAAGCTGAGCCTGCTTGGCCGGTTGTTCGGCGACAAGAGCGAGCCGCCGCCGCGCGGCCTCTACGTTCATGGCGAGGTCGGCCGCGGCAAGACCATGCTGATGGATCTGTTCTTCCAGCAGAGCCCGGTCCAGCACAAGCGCCGCGCCCATTTCCACGAATTCATGGCCGAGGCGCACGAGAAGATCTACGCCTACCGCCAGAACATCGCCCGCGGCGAGATCGCCGACGGCGACGTGATCGAACTGACGGCCAACGCCATCTTCGACGAGGCGTGGCTGTTGTGCTTCGACGAATTCCACGTCACCGACATCGCCGACGCCATGATCCTCGGCCGGCTGTTCTCAAAGCTGTTCGAACTCGGCACCGTCGTGGTCGCAACGTCGAACGTCGCCCCGGAAAACCTCTACAAGGGCGGGCTCAACCGCGCGCTGTTTTTGCCGTTCATCGCGCAGATCGAGGGGCGCATGGACGTGCTGCGGCTCGATGCGCGCACGGATTTCCGGCTGGAGAAACTCACCGGCGTGAAGATGTGGCTGGTGCCGCCCGACGACGAAGCCGGTGCTGGGCTCGACCGCGCCTGGCGCCGGATGACCGGCAATGCGCCATGCAAGCCGCGCGATATCGCAATCAAGGGCCGCGTCCTGCGCGTACCGTGTTCGGCGCATGGCGTCGCGCGCTTTTCCTTTGCCGACATCTGCGAAAAGCCGCTGGCCGCGTCGGACTACCTGCGGCTCGCGCACGACTATCACACCATCCTGATCGACCGCATTCCGGTGATGGACTACGCCGACCGCAACGCCGCCAAGCGCTTCATCTCGCTGATCGACACGCTCTACGACAACGCGGTGAAGCTGATGGCCTCGGCCGGGGCCGATCCGCTGTCGCTGTATCTGGCGACCGACGGCGTCGAGGCCAACGAGTTCAAGCGCACCTCGTCGCGGCTGATTGAAATGAGCTCGGAGTCCTATCTGGCGCTGCCGCACGGGCGGAAGGATTCTGCGGCGAGCGGGTCGACCACGGGGCTGGTGGAGACGTAGCCGTCGTCGCAACGGGGCGACGCTTGCTGGCATACCTGACCGAATTCGAGGCAGGGCCTTACAATTGGGCGCGCTCCGTCTTGAACCGGTCAATCGAAAGGGATAACCAGCCATCCGGCTGACTATTCACCCTCCTCTTCGTCTTAGAAGGACAAATTTCCCATGGCGCGCGACAAGATTGCTTTGATTGGCTCCGGTCAGATCGGCGGAACGCTGGCTCATCTCATTGGCCTGAAGGAGCTCGGAGACGTCGTGATGTTCGATATCGCCGAGGGAGTCCCCCAGGGTAAAGCGCTCGACATCGCCCAGTCGTCCCCGGTCGACGGTTTTGACTCCAATCTGACCGGCGCCAATTCCTACGAGGCGCTCGATGGCGCCAAGGTCTGCATCGTCACCGCCGGCGTGCCGCGCAAGCCCGGCATGAGCCGCGACGATCTCCTGAGCATCAACCTCAAGGTCATGGAACAGGTCGGCGCCGGCATCAAGAAGTACGCCCCCGACGCGTTTGTCATCTGCATCACCAACCCGCTGGATGCGATGGTGTGGGCGCTGCAGAAGGCCTCCGGCATGCCGCACAAGAAGGTGGTCGGCATGGCCGGCGTGCTCGACTCCGCCCGTTTCCGCTACTTCCTGGCCGATGAATTCAACGTCTCGGTCGAGGATGTCACCGCCTTCGTGCTCGGCGGCCATGGCGACACCATGGTGCCGCTGACGCGCTATTCCACCGTGGCCGGCATTCCGCTGCCGGACCTGGTCAAGATGGGCTGGACCTCGCAGGCCCGCATCGACGAGATCGTGGACCGCACCCGCAACGGCGGCGCCGAGATCGTCAACCTCTTGAAGACCGGTTCGGCGTTCTACGCGCCGGCTGCGTCGGCGGTGGCGATGGCCGAGAGCTACCTCAAGGACAAGAAGCGCGTGCTGCCCTGCGCCGCCTATCTCAATGGCGAATACAGCGTGAAGGACATGTATGTCGGCGTGCCCGTCGTCATCGGTTCCAAGGGCGTCGAGCGTATCGTCGAGATCGAACTGGCCGGCAAGGATCGCGAGGCGTTCGACAAGTCGGTGGGCGCCGTTCAGGGCCTCGTCGATGCCTGCAAGAAGATCGCGCCCGACCTGCTCGGACGTTGATTTCGTTTGGCTTTCGACCCGATCCCGGGCCGGAAGCCTTTCCGGGGTTGCAGTTCAATTGGTATGTGGTATGCCAACTACCAATGACGGCGAACTGTAGAACTTGCCGCATCGGGTTTTGGGGAGCGTCCAGATGAATATCCATGAATACCAGGCCAAGGCCCTGCTGCATGAATTCGGCGTGCCGATTTCGCGCGGCGTGCCGGTGCTGAAGGCCTCGGATTCGGACGCTGCCGCCAGGCAGCTTCCCGGCCCGGTCTGGGTGGTGAAGAGCCAGATCCACGCCGGCGGCCGCGGCAAGGGCAAGTTCAAGGAAGCTTCCGCCGGCGACAAGGGCGGCGTCCGCATCGCCAAGTCGGTCGCCGAGGTCAACGAATTCGCCAAGCAGATGCTGGGCGCGACGCTGGTCACGATCCAGACCGGCCCGCAGGGCAAGCAGGTCAACCGCCTCTACATCGAGGAAGGCTCCGACATCGACAAGGAGTTCTATCTCTCGATCCTGGTCGACCGCGAAACTTCGGAAGTCTCGTTCGTGGTTTCGACCGAAGGCGGCGTCAACATCGAGGAAGTCGCGCACAACACGCCCGAAAAGATCGTGACCTTCTCGGTCGATCCGGCGACCGGCATCATGAGCCATCACGGCCGCACGGTGGCGAAGGCGCTCAACCTGACCGGCGATCTGGCCAAGCAGGCCGAGAAGCTGGTGGCCCAGCTCTACGCCGCCTTCACCGGCAAGGACATGGCGATGCTGGAGATCAATCCGCTCGTCGTCACCAAGCAGGGTCAATTGCGCGTGCTCGATGCCAAGGTATCGTTCGACGACAACGCGCTGTTCCGTCACCCCGAACTCGCGGTGGCGTTGCGCGACCTGACCGAGGAAGACGCCAAGGAAGTCGAGGCGTCCAAATACGACCTCAACTACGTGACGCTCGACGGCACCATCGGCTGCATGGTCAACGGCGCCGGCCTTGCCATGGCGACGATGGACATCATCAAGCTCTACGGCATGGAGCCCGCCAACTTCCTCGACGTCGGCGGAGGTGCCAGCAAGGAAAAGGTCGCAGCCGCGTTCAAGATCATCACGGCCGATCCCAATGTGAAGGGCATCCTTGTCAACATCTTCGGCGGCATCATGAAGTGCGATATCATCGCCGAGGGCGTGGTCGCCGCCGTTAAGGAAGTCGGCCTGAAGGTGCCGCTGGTGGTGCGGCTCGAAGGCACCAATGTCGACGCCGGCAAGCAGATCATCCGCGAATCCGGCCTCAACGTCGTGCCCGCCGACAATCTCGACGATGCCGCACAGAAAATCGTAAAGGCCGTCAAGGGAGGCTAGCGATGCCCGACCATCTCGCCGCACCGACAGCGCTGGAAGAACACCGCCGGCTCGCGGTCTTTGCGGGCGAGTGGGCGGGCGAGGAGATGGTCTATCCGTCGCGCTGGAACGCGGGCGGTCCAGCGACCTCGCACGTGGTGGCGCGCGTCGATCTCAACGGCTTCTACCTGATCCAGGAAACCCGCCAGGTGCGCGACGGCAAGGAGACCTTCGCCACCCACGGCGTGTTCACCTACGATCGCGAGGACCGGACCTACAAATTGTTCTGGCACGATTCGCTCGGCTACTATTCGCCGGCGCCGGCCTCCGGCGCCTGGGTCGGCAACAAGCTGACGCTCGTCCGCGGCTCGCTGCGCGGCAACGCGCGCCACGTCTACGAAGTCGTCGACAACGACAATTACACCATGAAGATCCAGTTCTCACCCGACGCCGAAGGCTGGGCCGACGTGCTCACCGGCACGTACCGGCGGATTCACTAACAACCCTTCCCGATCATCCACGAAAGCGTCACTCAACATGTCCGTTCTGATCGACAAGAATACCAAAGTCATCTGCCAGGGTTTCACCGGCAAGAACGGCACGTTCCATTCGGAAGCCGCCATCGCGTATGGCACGAAGATGGTCGGCGGCACCTCGCCGGGGAAGGGCGGCTCGACCCATCTGAACCTGCCGGTGTTCGACACGGTTCGCGAGGCGCGCGAGAAGACCGGCGCGGACGCCTCCGTGATCTACGTGCCGCCGCCGGGCGCGGCGGATGCGATCTGCGAGGCGATCGATGCGGAGATCCCGCTGATCGTCTGCATCACAGAAGGCATTCCGGTGCTCGACATGGTCCGGGTGAAGCGCTCGCTGTCGGGGTCAAAATCCCGCCTGATCGGGCCGAACTGCCCGGGCGTGATGACCGCGGGCGAGTGCAAGATCGGCATCATGCCGGCCAACATCTTCAAGCCGGGCAATGTCGGGATCGTTTCCCGCTCGGGCACGTTGACCTATGAGGCCGTGTTCCAGACCACCCAGGAGGGCCTCGGCCAGACCACCGCGGTCGGCATCGGCGGCGACCCGGTCAAGGGCACCGAATTCATCGATGTGCTGGAAATGTTCCTCGCTGACCCCAAGACCACATCGATCATCATGATCGGCGAGATCGGGGGCTCGGCCGAGGAAGACGCCGCCCAGTTCATCAAGGACGAGGCCAAGCGTGGCCGCAAGAAACCGATGGTCGGTTTCATCGCCGGCGTCACCGCACCTCCCGGCCGCCGCATGGGCCATGCCGGCGCGATCATTTCCGGCGGCAAGGGCGACGCCGGTTCGAAGACTTCGGCGATGGAATCGGCCGGAATCACCGTCTCCCCGTCGCCGGCGCGGCTCGGACATACGCTTGCCGAAAAATTGAAGTCGTAATTCAATTCTTGGTTCTTTTCGGGGCGAAGTTTCGCACCAAATAGGGTAAAGGGTGCTTTACCCCGCTGATCCGGTTTCCGGATCGGCGATGCGCCGTCTACTACGCGCAAACCGAAAATCACCAGGACGCCATCATGTCTCGCCAGGACGCGAACGCAGCATTTGCCCTTTCTTCCTTTTTGCAGGGCACAAACGCCACCTACATCGACGACCTCTATGCCCGCTACGAGCAGGACCCGGCGTCGGTCGATACCGACTGGCAGGAATTCTTCAAGAGCCTGAAAGATAGCCCCGCCGACGTCCAGAAGAATGCCGAGGGCGCCTCCTGGGGGCGCGACAACTGGCCGATCACGCCGCGCGACGAGCTGACTTCGGCGCTGGACGGTAACTGGGCGCAGGTCGAAAAGGCCGTCGGCAGCAAGATCGCCGCCAGGGCGCAGGCCAGGGGCGCGGAGCTGTCAACCGCCGACGTCAACCAGGCGACGCGCGACTCGGTCCGCGCCCTGATGCTGATCCGCGCCTACCGCATCCGCGGCCATTTCTTTGCCAAGCTCGATCCGCTCGGCATCGAGGCGCCGCGCGACCGCGAGGAGCTCGATCCCCGCACCTATGGCTTCACCGAAGCCGATTTCGACCGCAAGATCTTCCTCGACCACGTGCTCGGCCTCGAATACGGCACGCTTCGCGAGATCGTCGCGATCTGCGAGCGCACCTATTGCCAGACGCTCGGCGTCGAGTTCATGCACATCACCAACGCCGCGCAGAAGGCCTGGATCCAGGAGCGCATCGAGGGGCCGGACAAGGAAATCAGTTTCACCCGCGAGGGGCGTCGCGCGATTCTCAACAAGCTGATCGAAGCCGAAGGCTTTGAAAAGTTCTGCGACCTCAAGTTCACCGGCACCAAGCGCTTCGGTCTCGACGGCGGCGAGTCGCTGATCCCCGCGCTCGAACAGATCATCAAGCGCGGCGGCAATCTCGGCGTGAAGGAAATCGTTTTGGGCATGCCGCATCGCGGCCGGCTCAACGTGCTGACCCAGGTGATGGGCAAGCCGCACCGCGCGCTGTTCCATGAATTCAAGGGTGGCTCGGCCAATCCCGATGCCGTCGAAGGCTCCGGCGACGTCAAATACCATCTCGGCGCCTCGTCCGACCGCGAATTCGACGGCAACAAGATCCATCTGTCGCTGACCGCGAACCCGTCGCATCTGGAAATCGTCGATCCCGTGGTGCTCGGCAAGGTGCGCGCCAAGCAGGACCAGCATGGCGACCCGCCGGACATGCGCATTTCCGTGCTGCCGATGCTGATGCACGGCGACGCGGCGTTCGCCGGCCAGGGCGTGGTAGCGGAATGCTTCGCCCTGTCCGACCTGAAGGGTTATCGGACCGGCGGCTCGCTGCATTTCATCGTCAACAACCAGATCGGATTCACGACGTATCCGCGCTACTCGCGCTCGTCGCCCTATCCGTCGGACGTTGCGAAGATGATCGACGCGCCGATTTTCCACGTCAACGGCGACGATCCGGAAGCGGTGGTATTCGCGGCCAAGGTGGCGATCGAATTCCGGCAGAAATTCCACAAGCCTGTCGTCATCGACATGTTCTGCTATCGCCGCCACGGTCACAACGAGGGCGACGAACCCGCGTTCACCCAGCCGGTGATGTACAAGCGGATCGCAACGCATCCCGGTACGGTCGAGATCTACTCCAAGCGACTGATTGCGGACGGCGTGATGACCGAGGGCGAGGTCGAGAAGGCCAAGGCCGACTGGCGCGCGCGGCTGGATGCCGAACTCGAGGCCGGCTCCGGCTACAAGCCGAACAAGGCCGACTGGCTCGACGGCAAATGGGCCGGCTTCAAGTCCGCCGACCAGGAAGAGGACGCTCGCCGCGGCGTCACCGGGGTCGACGCCAGCATCCTCAAGGATATCGGCCGCAAGATCACGAAGGTGCCTGATGGTTTCCGGGTCCACCGTACCATCCAGCGTTTCCTGGAGAACCGCGCCAAGGCCATCGACAACGGCGTCGGCATCGACTGGGCGACCGGCGAGGCGCTGGCGTTCTGCACGCTCATGCAGGAAGGCCATCACGTTCGGCTGTCGGGCCAGGATTCCGAGCGCGGCACCTTCTCGCAGCGTCATTCGGTGCTGATCGACCAGGAGGACGAGAGCCGCTACACGCCGTTCAACCACCTCGGCCACGACCAGGGCCACTACGAGGTCATCAACTCGCTGCTGTCGGAAGAGGCGGTGCTCGGCTTCGAGTACGGCTATTCGCTCGCCGAGCCGAAGGCGCTGGCGATGTGGGAAGCGCAGTTCGGCGATTTCGCCAACGGCGCCCAGGTGCTGTTCGACCAGTTCATTTCGTCGGGCGAGCGCAAGTGGCTGCGCATGTCCGGTCTGGTCTGCCTGCTGCCGCACGGCTACGAAGGGCAGGGACCCGAACACTCCTCGGCGCGGCTCGAGCGCTTCCTGCAGATGTGCGCCGAAGACAACATGCAGGTCGTGTACCCGACCACGCCGGCGAACTACTTCCACGTGCTGCGGCGGCAGCTTCATCGCGAGATCCGCAAGCCGCTGATCCTGATGACGCCGAAGTCGCTGTTGCGGCACAAGCGCGCCGTGTCGCGGCTCGACGAGCTCGGGCGGGATACGACCTTCCACCGCATCCTGTATGATGACGCGCAGATGCTGCCGGACGAGAAGATCAAGCTGGTAGCGGACGACAAGATCCGCCGCGTCGTTCTGTGCTCGGGCAAGGTCTATTACGATCTGTACGAGGAGCGCGAAAAGCGCGGCATCGACGACATCTACATCCTGCGCATCGAGCAGCTCTATCCGGTGCCGCTGAAGGCGCTGGTGCACGAGCTCGCCCGCTTCAAGAACGCCGAAGTGGTCTGGTGTCAGGAAGAGCCGCGCAACATGGGCGCGTGGCACTTCATCGAGCCCTATCTCGAATGGGTGCTGAACCAGATCCACGCGCCGAACCGGCGCCCGCGCTACGCCGGCCGTGCGGCCGCAGCCGCGACGGCCACCGGTTTGATGTCGAAGCATCTGGCGCAGCTCAAGGCTCTGCTGGATGACGCGCTGAGCTAGGATTTTGTCATGCCCCGCGAAGGCGGGGCATCCAGTACCAACGCTGTTAGAACTTGATCACGACTGTCCCGGCGTACTGGATCGCCCGCCTTCGCGGGCGATGACTAGTTTGGAAACTGATGACTGCTTAAGGGCACTGAGGAAAATACCATGACTGAAATTCGTGTTCCGACGCTCGGCGAGTCCGTGACGGAAGCCACCATCGGCCGCTGGTTCAAGAAGGCCGGCGATGCGGTTGCGGTGGATGAGCCCTTGGTTGAGCTCGAGACCGACAAGGTCACCATCGAAGTGCCGGCTCCGTCGGCAGGCGTGCTCGGAGAGATCGCGGCGAAGGACGGCGAGACCGTCGCCGTCGGCGCGCTGCTCGGGCAGATCACGGATGGTGCCGCTGGCGGTGCGAAGCCGGCAGCGGCTCCTGCCAAGGCGCCCGCAGCCGCCGCTCCGGCAGCCGCGCCCGCGCCGGCTGCGCCACCGAAGGCCGCGCAGGCAGACGCGCCGCTGGCGCCCTCGGTTCGAAAGCTCTCCGCTGAAAGCGGCGTCGATGCCTCGACCGTTCCCGGCTCGGGCAAGGACGGGCGCGTCACCAAGGGCGACATGCTTGCCGCGATCGAGAAGGCCGCTTCCGCGCCGACACCGGTCAACCAGCCGGCCGCGTCCGTGCAGGTTCGGGCGCCATCGCCGGCTGACGATGCCGCCCGCGAGGAGCGCGTGAAGATGACCCGGCTGCGCCAGACCATCGCGCGGCGGCTGAAGGATGTTCAGAACACGGCGGCGATGCTGACGACCTTCAACGAGGTCGACATGACCCACATCATGGCGATGCGCGCGCAGTACAAGGACGTGTTCGAGAAGAAGCACGGCTCGAAGCTCGGCTTCATGGGCTTCTTCACCAAGGCCGTGGTGCAGGCGCTGAAGGACATCCCGGCCGTCAACGCCGAGATCGACGGAAGCGACCTGATCTACAAGAACTACTACCACATCGGCGTGGCCGTCGGCACCGACAAGGGCCTGGTCGTGCCCGTCGTGCGCGACTGCGACCAAAAGTCGATCTCCGACATCGAAAAATCGATCGCCGATTTCGGTCGCCGCGCGCGCGACGGCCAGCTCAAGATCGACGAGATGCAGGGCGGCACCTTCACCATCACCAATGGCGGCATCTACGGCTCGCTGATGTCGACGCCGATCCTGAACGCGCCGCAGTCCGGCATTCTCGGCATGCACAAGATCCAGGAGCGGCCGATGGTGGTCGGCGGCAAGATCGAGGTCCGCCCGATGATGTATCTGGCGCTGTCCTACGATCACCGCGTGATCGACGGCAAGGAAGCGGTGACGTTCCTCGTCCGCGTCAAGGAAAGCCTGGAAGACCCGGCCCGGCTGGTGCTGGATCTCTGACCTAACCGGCTCTTGCGGTGTCGGCGCCAAAGGTCGACGCCGCGAGCCATGGATCATGCGCGCTGACTTGTGGGGGCTGATGTGACGGACAAGGTTGTTGTGATCACCGGCGGCAGCCGCGGCATCGGCCGCGCAGCCGCACTCGCCGCCGCGGCACGCGGCTATCGCGTCGTCGTCGGATACGCCAGCAACAAGGCGGCCGCCGACGAGGTTGTCGCGCTGATCGAAGGCAAGAACGGCAAGGCTATCGCCGTGAAATGCAATGTCGGCAGCGAAGCCGACATCCTCGCGTTGTTCAAGGCGGCGGACGGCTTCGGCACGCTGGGAGCGCTCGTCAACAATGCTGGCATCGTCGGCAGGAGCGGCGTGCGCGTCGAGGACATGACGGCCGAGCGGATTCAGGAAGTGATGGCTGTCAATGTGACCGGCGCCATTTTGTGCGCGCGCGAGGCAGTGAAGCGCATGTCGACCAAGTTCGGCGGCAAGGGCGGTGTCATCGTCAACATCTCGTCGGTCGCCGCCCGGCTCGGCTCGGCCAACACCTATGTCGACTATGCCGCCTCCAAGGCCGCGATCGATGCCCTCACGGTCGGCCTCAGCCACGAGGTCGCCACGGACGGCATTCGCGTTGCAGGCATCCGCCCCGGACTGATCGATACCGACATTCATGCCTCCGGCGGCGAGCCCGATCGGGCGCAGCGTCTTGCGCCGATGGTGCCGATGAAGCGCGTCGGCAAGGCCGAGGAAATCGCCAATGCCATCGTCTGGCTGATGTCGGACGAAGCTTCCTACGTCACCGGTACCACTCTCGATGTGTCGGGCGGGCGCTGACGCCTGACACGCTTCCCAGCTACAGGACTTCAATCATGGCTACCTACGATCTCGTCGTCATCGGCACCGGACCGGGCGGATATGTCTGCGCGGTGCGCGCGGCGCAACTCGGCATGAAGGTTGCCGTGATCGAGAAGAACGCGACGCTCGGCGGCACCTGCCTCAACGTCGGCTGCATGCCGTCGAAGGCGCTGCTGCACGCATCCGAAATGTTCGAGGAGGCTGCGCACTCCTTTGCCAAGATGGGCGTCAGCGTTTCCGCGCCGAAACTCGATCTGCCTGTCATGATGAACTTCAAGCAGCAGGGCATCGACGGCAACGTCAAGGGCGTCGAGTTCCTGATGAAGAAGAACAAGATCGACGTCATCAGCGGCAAGGGCAGGATCCTCGGCGCCGGCAAGGTCGAGGTCACCGGCAGCGACGGCAAGGCGCAGACGGTCGAGACCAAGAACATCGTCATCGCCACCGGCTCCGATATTGCGCGGCTGAAGGGCATCGAGATCGACGAGAAGCGCATCGTGTCGTCGACCGGCGCGCTGTCGCTCGACAAGGTGCCGGCAAACCTTCTGATCATCGGCGCCGGCGTGATCGGGCTTGAACTCGGCTCGGTGTGGCACCGCCTCGGCGCCAAGGTGACCGTGGTTGAATTCCTCGACCGCATCCTGCCGGGCATGGATGGCGAGGTCGCCAAGCAATTCCAGCGCATTCTCGAAAAGCAGGGCTTCGCGTTCAAGCTCGGCGCCAAGGTTACCGGCGTCGACGCGTCCGGCAAGACGCTCAAGGCAACCGTCGAGCCCGCCGCCGGCGGCGCGGCGGAGACGCTCGAAGCCGACGTGGTGCTGGTCTGCATCGGCCGCGTGCCCTACACCGAAGGCCTTGGACTGAAGGAAGCCGGCATCGCGCTCGACAATCGCGGCCGCGTGCAGATCGACGCGCATTTCGCCACCACGGTGAAGGGCGTCTACGCGATCGGCGATGTCGTCGCAGGCCCGATGCTCGCGCACAAGGCCGAGGACGAGGGCGTCGCCTGCGCCGAAATCATCGCAGGCCAAGCCGGTCACGTGAACTACGACGTTATCCCGGGCGTCGTGTATACCACTCCGGAAGTGTCGTCGGTCGGCAAGACCGAGGAAGAGCTGAAGCAGGCCGGCGTGGCCTACACCTCAGGCAAATTCCCCTTCACCGCCAATGGCCGCTCCAAAGTCAACCAGACCACCGAGGGCTTTGTGAAGATTCTCGCAGATGCGAAGACCGATCGCGTGCTCGGCGTGCACATTGTCGGCCGCGAAGCCGGTGAAATGATCCACGAAGCGTGTGTTTTGATGGAGTTCGGCGGTTCCGCGGAGGATCTGGCGCGCACCTGTCACGCGCACCCCACGCGTTCCGAGGCCGTCAAGGAAGCCGCGCTTGCGGTCGGCAAGCGGGCCATCCATATGTGACCGACGGCCCGGTACCGGGCAGAGATCACATTGATGATGCGCCGCCTACTTCAACCGGTCTGGGTTCTGCTTGCGGTCATCTTCCTGATCGAAGCGTGGCTGTGGGATCATCTCGAACCGATCGTCGAGCGCGTCGTCGCACGGATTCCGTTCCGTGCGTTCAAGCAGTGGCTGTCCGAGCGGGTCGATGCGCTGTCGCCGGCGATGACGCTGATCGTGTTCGCCGTGCCGGTCATCCCGCTGTTCCCCCTCAAGCTGGTCGGCCTCTGGCTGCTGGCGCATGAATATTGGCTGGCCGCCACCATCGTCATCGTGCTGGGAAAATTCGTCGGCGTCGGCGTCACCGCCTTCATCTTCGATGTGACGCGCGCGAAGCTTCTCGAGATGGGATGGTTCAGGAAGACCTATCATTTCATCCTGGTGCTGCGCGCGAAGGCGGCTGCCCTGGTCAATCCGATCAAACAGCGGATCCGCGAAATCCTGCGCGGCGACGGCAACGGCTGGTCCTCGCGCACGCTGCGGATGATCCAGCGCTTTCGCAAGAGCGTCCATCAGGCGCGCTAGTTTCGCGTGTCGCACCCGCCCCTCGAGGGGGCGGGTCGCCGCGAAGCGGCGGGGTGGGGTGACAGTCTCTCAACACTGGCGCTGTCGGATGCGGAGGGACCGTCACCCCACCCCGTCGCGCATCTGCGATGCGCGCCGACCCGCGAGCGAGCTTCGCTCGTCTCGGACCCCTCAAGGGGCGGGTGGCAACTCAATGCAGATGCAGCAGATGCGGCGCGTAGAGGCCGAGCGCGGTGATGCCGATGCCGGCGATCGCCAGCACGCCCGATACCCAGGCCAGCACGATCATGCCGGTGATGATGGTGGCGGAAGCCAGCACGATACCGATCTGGAACATGGCCGAGGCGATTTCGTAGTGGTGATACTTCGCCGTCGCCTCGTCGCGCTGGTGCTCGGCCTGCTTGGCACGCGCGGCGAGCTGTTCTGAACCTTCGCCGGTTTCCGGCTCCGAGCGATAGCGCGCCGCGGTCTTGTTCCAGTCGTCGATCTGCTTCTGCAACGCGGCCTTTGAGGCATCGTCGCCGACGGTGCCCATGCTGAGCCTGGCGTGTTCGGAGGTGGCCTGCACTACGGTGCGGCGGATGCTCTTGGCCTGGAAGAATGCCCACAGGTTCGACGCCTCGACGTTCTTGCTGATGGCTTCGGTCTGCGCACCCTTGCCGAGCGTCTCCGACAGCGCCAGAAACAGGGCGATCACGGCGATCAGCAACGCGATCTTCTTGTTCGAGCCCGACGCGTGCTCGGCATGCTCCGCATGCTCCATACTCTCATGTGCGCCCATCTTCTTCTCCCCCAGGTGACCCGCGGTCACGATTGCCGAACCGCCCGTTCAACGCAAGAGTTGAGCGGATTTTGGGCGCGTCCATCAAAGGATTGTTCTATCGGCATTTTTGGCTCCCAAAGTGACATGCGGCGGCTTCGTCGCGGCATCAATGAGCCGCGCCCGTTCTACTTTGCATGGGGTTGTTTTCGCGTTTTTGTATCTGGCGGGCGTCAGCCGCGCGGATGCGCGGCGCGATAGACTTCCAGCAACCGCTCGGCATCGATGCCGGTGTAGATCTGCGTGGTCGAGAGCGAGGCGTGACCCAGCAACTCCTGGATCGCGCGCAGGTCGCCGCCGCGGCTGAGCAGGTGGGTGGCAAAGGAATGCCGCAACGCATGCGGCGTGGCGCTGTCGGGCAGGCCGAGTGCGCCGCGCAGCCGCTCCATGGTGAGCTGGATGATCCGCGGGCTGAGTGGCCCGCCGCGCGCGCCGACGAAGATCGGGCCGTTCGGCGGCAATTGATGCGGACACATCCTGGTGTAGTCCGCGATCAGCACCAGCACGTTCTGCAGCACCGGCACCATGCGCGTCTTGTTGCCCTTGCCGGTCACGATGATGACATCGCCCTCGCCCGGCTTGGGCACGTCGCGCTGCTTGAGGCCGAGCGCCTCCGAGATACGCAGGCCCGAACCGTACAACAGCGCCATCACGGCGGCGTCCCGCGCCAGGATCCAGGGATCGCGATCTTCGCCCGCACGCTCGTCGGCATCGGCCAGGCGCTTGGCGGCCCCCATATGGATCGGCTTCGGCAGGCTCTTGCCGATCTTGGGCGCGCGGATGGCGGACAAGGCGCCGACCCGGCCTTTGCCTTCCCGCTCCAGAAAGCGTCCGAACGAGCGCAGCCCCGCCAGTGCCCGCATCAGCGAGCGCCCGCCGATCTCGTCGGCGCGGCGCATCGCCATGAAGGCCCTGATGTCGGTGGCTTCCAGGCCGGCAAAGCGCTTCAGCGTGACCTTCTCGCCCCAATGCTCAGCTAGAAAGGAGAGGCACTGGCGGAGGTCGCGGGCATAGGCCTCCAGCGTCTTCGGCGACAGCCGCCGCTCGGCGCGCAGATGGGTCAGCCAGCGCGTCATCTCCCGCGCGAGGGTTTCGTCGGCGCAATCGAGTTCGACCGGCGCAATTGCGGGAACTGCCTTGGCCATCGGCCCTGCCTTGTGATCTGTCGTTAAGCTCTGTCTTGGAGGCGGAGACTCCAGCGATTATATCGCACCTCTTTCGTTTACCGTTCGCTAACTTGGCCGGGCGGCGCTAGCCTTCCTCAAACACATCCCAAGCCGATTCCCCGATGGACCACGCTACCCGCACCAGCACCCCTTCGGCATCGTCGACGCGCGTCGTCGACGTGCTGGTGCCGGTCGCGCTCAATCAGGCCTATTCCTACCGCGTGCCGCGCGGCATGGAGCTGAAGCCCGGCGACGTCGTCTGCGTGCCGCTCGGGCCGCGCGAGGTGGTGGCGGTGGTGTGGGCCGAAAACGCCCGGCCCGATCCGCGCCTGCACAACCGCCTGAAGGACGTCGGCGAAAAGCTCGACGTACCGCCGCTGAAGGAGGAACTGCGCCGCCTCGTCGACTGGGTCTCCAATTACACCCTGTCCGCACGCGGCATGGTTTTGCGCATGTGCCTGCGGATGGGTGAAAATCTCGGGCCCGAACGCATGCGGCTCGGCGTGCGGCTGGTCGGCGAACCGCCCCGGCGTTTGACGCCAGCGCGGCGGCGGCTGATCGAAATGCTGTCGGACGGCCTGCTGCACGGCAAATCCGAGGCGGCGCGCGAGGCCGGCGTCAGCGCCGGCGTGATCGACGGCCTGGTCGACGAGGGAACGCTTGCCGTCGAGGCGATGCCGCCGCCGCTGCCGCCGCCGGCGCCCGATCCGCAATTCGACCAGCCGGAGTTTTCGCCGCAGCAGCGCACGGCAGTGGACGCCATGCGCGCGCTGGCCGCCAACGGCACGTTCCACGTCGCATTGCTCGACGGCGTTACCGGCTCGGGCAAGACGGAAGTGTATTTCGAGGCGGTGGCCGAAATCGTCCGGCGCGGCAAGCAGACGCTGATCCTGATGCCGGAGATCGCGCTGACCGGACAGTTCCTCGATCGCTTCGCGCTGCGCTTCGGCGTGCGGCCGCTCGAATGGCACTCCGAACTGACGCCACGCACGCGGCAGCGCAATTGGGCCGCGATATCAGCCGGCGAAGCCCCGGTCGTGGTCGGCGCGCGCTCGGCGCTGTTCCTGCCCTATGCAGATTTGGGCCTGATCATCGTCGATGAAGAGCACGACCAGGCCTACAAGCAGGACGAAGGCGCGCATTACCACGCCCGCGACATGGCGGTGGTGCGCGCGCATATCGCCAAGATTCCGATCGTGCTGGCGTCAGCGACGCCGTCGGTCGAGAGCGAGGTCAATGCGCGCAAGGGCCGCTACCAGCGCGTCGCGCTGCCGTCGCGCTTCGGCGGCCAGCACATGCCGCATATCGAGGCGATCGACCTGCGCCGAGCCCCGCCGCCGCGCGGCCGCTTCGTCTCGCCGCCGCTGGCCGAACAAATTCGGTTCGCGATCGAGAAGCGCGAACAGGCGCTGCTGTTTCTCAACCGCCGCGGCTACGCGCCGCTGACATTGTGCCGGGCCTGCGGCCATCGCTTCGCCTGCACCATCTGCGACGCCTGGCTGGTCGATCATCGCTTTCGCCAGCGGCTGGTCTGTCACCATTGCGGCTTCTCGATGCCGCGTCCGAACATCTGCCCGCATTGCCAGGCGGAAGAATCACTGGTCGCGGTCGGCCCCGGCGTCGAGCGGCTGCAGGAGGAGGCGGCCTCGCTGTTTCCGAACGCGCGCACCATGGTGCTGTCGAGCGACCTGATCACCTCGATCGAGACCATGCGCAGCGAGCTGAACGAAATCGCGGAGGGGCGCGTCGACATCATCATCGGCACGCAACTGGTGGCGAAGGGACATAATTTCCCCCGGCTCAATCTGGTCGGCGTCGTCGATGCAGATCTCGGCCTCGGCAACGGCGATCCGCGCGCGGCCGAGCGGACGTTTCAGCTGCTGAACCAGGTGATCGGCCGTGCGGGCCGCGAGCAGGGGCGCGGTGTTGGCTATCTGCAGACCCACCAGCCCGAACATCCCGTGATGAAGGCACTCGTGGCAAGCGACCGCGAGGCGTTCTATGCCAGCGAGATCGAGGCGCGCGAACGGTCCGGCTATCCGCCGTTCGGCCGGCTGGCGAGCCTGATCATCTCCGCAGGCGACCGGCCGACCGCCGAAGGTTTTGCGCGCAAGCTTGCCGCGATCGCGCCGATCGACGAACGCATACAGGTGCTCGGCCCCGCCGAGGCGCCGCTCGCGGTCATCAAGGGCCGCTATCGATTCCGCCTGCTGGTGAAATCGCTGCGCAATGTCGACCTGTCGCAGTATCTGCGCGAGTGGCTCGACGCGGGGCCAAAGACCAAGGGCAATCTCAAGCTCGAGGTCGACGTCGATCCGCAGAGTTTTTTGTGAGCGAAACAAAATAGGCCTGCCGTCATTTGCGACGGCAGGCCTTGTCGGTGCGGATGTTCCGCGACCGTGACGCAATGCGACTTAGGAAACCACCTCGGCGGTGACGTGGCCGACGCCGGCGCCGGTCAGGCCGATGGCGCGGGCAGCGCCCTTGGAGAGGTCGAGTACGCGTCCCCGGATGAAGGGGCCACGGTCATTGATGGTGACGACGACGCTCTGGCCGCGATGGGTCACCCGGAGCTTGGTGCCGAACGGCAGCGAGCGATGGGCTGCGGTCATGGCGTTCTGGTTGAAGCGCTGCCCGGACGCGGTCTTGCTGCCGGATTCATTGCCGTAATACGAGGCCTTTCCGGCGAAGCTGCGTCCGGAGCCGCCGATCGAGGCATTGGCATCGAGCCAGTTGCTCGTGGCCTGATGCTTGGCGTGCTGGCGATGGTGCCTGGATTTGGCCGAAGCCTCGGAGATGCTGCCCCCGACCAGGAGAGTTGCGGCGATCAAGGCGAAAGCCGTGCGCGACCGGATTGCACGTCCCGGTACTGCATTGTTCTCATTGAGCATAAACCAGTCCCTCAGACAGTATTGCCACATTTGTGACAAGTGGAACCCCCGTCCCAGTTTCAGTCGGTGCCGTTTGGTGGCGCAATGAGGCACGAATTGGGCAGTAATTCTGAATTGTCTCGGGCTGACATATCTTGTTACCGGAACTGCTAATCGGTCGATGTTCCGTAATCTTCAGCATTAATAAATTTTTAACCTCTTCAATACTTTGTTTTACTTTTGAATGAAGTCATCGCCGTGCGACCGAAGTTGTGGCCAAGTAATGGTCGAATGAAGTGCGCGCCGCAGCGGATTGTTCCGCTCATGGCCGCCATGCAAATGCAGGCGGAACGGATTCCACCGAGATGAAGCGAGGTGCGGGCACTGGTCTCGGTGCCAGCAATGCGGAGTGCCCGAATCACTTTCAAAAACGTCGGGCGGCGAGCGCGGAAGATTTTGGCGCGACCGAGAGATTCTCGTGCGACATGGCACCGCCCGCGGGCGCCGTCATGTTGCACCTGCGCGCTTGCTATGATAGCAAAGCCGCGATTTTAACGGTCCCGGTACCTCGCGTGCCGGTCGAAAATCGAAGTCCCGCTTGAATTCCAAGGGCTTGGATCGCTAGGCGCCGCTACCCGTGGCGACGGTTTTTCCCTTGCGAGTTTGACAGCTGAAAAGAGCGTCTCTGTGGCTGCTGAAGATCCGTCCGTTTCGGGAGTGTCAGGCCGTTATGCTACGGCCTTGTTCGAACTGGCGCGCGAGGAGAAATCCGTCGACGCCGTCAAAGCCGACCTCGACAAATTCGAGGCCATGCTGAACGAAAGCGCCGATCTCAAGCGCCTCGTTCGCAGCCCGGTTTTCTCGGCGGAAGTGCAGGCAACGGCGCTCAACGCCGTGCTCGACAAGGCCGGGATTACCGGTACCTCCGCCAAATTCCTCAAAGTGCTGACTGCCAATCGCCGGCTGTTCGCCGTCGCCGATGTGATCCGTGCCTTCCGCACGCTGGTGGCGAAGTTCAAGGGCGAGGTGACCGCCGACGTCACCGTGGCCGAACAGCTCAGTGAAAAGAATCTCGACGCGCTGAAGACCGCACTGAAGTCAGTGACGGGCAAGGACGTCGCGCTCAACGTGAATGTCGATCCCTCCATCATCGGTGGCCTTGTGGTCAAGCTCGGCAGCCGCATGGTGGATAGTTCGCTTCGCACCAAACTCAATTCGATCAAGCACGCGATGAAAGAGGCAGGCTGATGGACATCCGCGCCGCGGAAATTTCCGCGATCCTCAAGGACCAGATCAAGAACTTTGGCCAGGAGGCCGAGGTTACCGAAGTCGGACAGGTGCTGTCCGTTGGCGACGGTATTGCCCGCGTCTATGGTCTGGACAACGTCCAGGCCGGTGAAATGGTCGAGTTCGAGAACGGCACCCGCGGCATGGCGCTGAACCTCGAAACCGACAACGTCGGTATCGTGATCTTCGGTGCCGACCGCGAGATCAAGGAAGGCCAGACCGTCAAGCGCACCCGCGCCATCGTCGACACGCCGGTTGGCAAGGGCTTGCTCGGCCGCGTCGTCGACGCGCTGGGCAATCCGATCGACGGCAAGGGCCCGATCCAGGCCGAAAAGCGCATGCGCGTCGACGTCAAGGCGCCCGGCATCATTCCGCGCAAGTCGGTGAGCGAGCCGATGGCGACCGGCCTCAAGGCGATCGATGCGCTGATTCCGGTCGGCCGCGGCCAGCGCGAGCTGATCATCGGCGACCGCCAGACCGGCAAGACCGCGATCGCGCTCGACACCATCCTGAACCAGAAGCCGCTTAACGCGCAGCCCGACGAGAACATCAAGCTGTATTGCGTCTACGTCGCGATCGGCCAGAAGCGTTCGACCGTTGCCCAGTTCGTGAAGGTGTTGGAAGAGCAGGGGGCGCTGGAATATTCCATCGTCGTCGCCGCCACCGCCTCCGACCCGGCGCCGATGCAGTACATCGCGCCGTTCACCGGCTGCACCATGGGCGAGTACTTCCGCGACAACGGAATGCACGCCGTCATCGTCTATGACGATCTGTCCAAGCAGGCCGTCGCCTACCGCCAGATGTCGCTGCTGCTGCGCCGCCCGCCGGGCCGCGAAGCCTATCCGGGCGACGTGTTCTATCTGCACTCCCGCCTGCTCGAGCGCGCCGCGAAGCTCAGCAAGGACCACGGCTCCGGATCGCTGACGGCGTTGCCGGTGATCGAAACCCAGGCCAACGACGTGTCGGCGTACATCCCGACCAACGTGATTTCGATTACCGACGGCCAGATCTTCCTCGAAACCGATCTGTTCTTCCAGGGCATCCGCCCCGCCGTGAACGTCGGTCTGTCGGTGTCGCGCGTGGGCTCCTCGGCGCAGACCAAGGCGATGAAGAAGGTCGCCGGCAAGATCAAGGGTGAGCTGGCGCAGTACCGCGAAATGGCGGCGTTCGCCCAGTTCGGCTCGGACCTCGATGCCTCGACGCAGCGCCTGCTCAACCGCGGCTCGCGCCTGACCGAACTCCTCAAGCAGCCGCAGTTCGCGCCGCTGAAGATGGAAGAGCAGGTCTGCGTGATCTGGGCCGGCACCAACGGCTATCTCGATGCACTTCCGCTCAACAAGGTTCGCGCGTTCGAGGACGGCCTGCTGTCGCTCTTGCGTGGCAAGAACGCCGACATCCTCAACGGCATTCGTGACAGCCGCGATCTCTCCGACGATCTCGCCGGCAAGCTCAAGAATGCCGTCGAAGGTTACGCGAAGACGTTTGCTTGATGATTTGCCGTCGTGGCCCGGCTCCTCGCCGGGCCCGCCGAAAGAGTGGCTTGCGGTCGGGGTCTTAGCGACCAGATCGCCGGGGTGAACTGAGAATGGCGTCACTTAAAGACATGCGCGTCCGCATCGCCTCTACGAAGGCGACGCAAAAGATCACCAAGGCTATGCAGATGGTCGCGGCGTCCAGGTTGCGGCGCGCCCAGAATGCGGCTGAGGCGGCGCGGCCCTATGCCGACAAGATGAGCGCGGTGATCTCCAACATCGCCAGCGCTGCTGCAGGTTCGCCCGGCGCGCCGGCGTTGCTCGCCGGCACCGGCAGGGACCAGGTGCACCTGCTGCTGGTCTGCACCGGCGAGCGCGGCCTTTCCGGCGCCTTCAACTCCTCCATCGTCCGCCTCGCGCGCGAACGTGCGCAGGCGCTGATCGGGCAGGGCAAGGAAGTGAAATTCTTCTGCGTCGGCCGCAAGGGCTATGAGCAGCTCCGCCGCCTGTTTGACAAGCAGATCATCGAGCATCTCGATCTGCGCAGCGTTCGTCAACTCGGCTTCGTCAACGCCGAGGACATCGCCAAGAAGGTGCTGGCCCGTTTCGATAACGGCGAGTTCGACGTCTGCACGTTGTTTTACGCGCAGTTCAAGTCGGTGATTGCCCAGGTCCCGACGGCGCAGCAGATCATTCCGCTCATCGTGGAAGAAAAGGCGGCGAATGCGCCGTCGACGTCCTACGAATTCGAGCCGGAGGAGGACGAACTCCTCTCCGGCCTCTTGCCGCGGAACATCGCGGTCCAGATATTCCGCGCGCTGCTGGAAAACAATGCGTCGTTCTATGGCGCCCAGATGAGCTCGATGGACAACGCCACCCGCAACGCGGGTGAAATGATTCGCAAGCAAACCCAGATCTACAACCGAACCCGTCAAGCCCAGATCACCAAGGAGCTGATCGAGATCATCTCCGGCGCCGAGGCGGTCTGACGCACGAACCAAACGACGGTCGTTCAAGTACAGAATTTCGAAGGAGAGCTAATCATGGCCACAGCAGCTAACCAGATCGGTCGCGTCACCCAGGTCATGGGCGCCGTCGTCGACGTGCAGTTCGAGGGCCACCTGCCGGCCATTCTCAATTCGCTGGAAACCAAGAACGGCAACATCCGCCTCGTGCTGGAAGTTGCACAGCATCTCGGTGAGTCCACCGTGCGCACGATCGCCATGGACGTGACCGAAGGTCTGGTGCGCGGCCAGGAAGTGACCGACACCGGCCAGCCGATTGCGGTTCCGGTGGGCGACGGCACGCTCGGCCGCATCATGAACGTGATCGGCGAGCCGATCGACGAAGCCGGCCCGATCAAGTCCGAAGGCGTGCGCGCCATCCACCAGGAAGCGCCGACCTACACCGATCAGTCCACCGAAGCCGAAATTCTCGTCACCGGCATCAAGGTCGTCGACCTGCTCGCGCCCTACGCCAAGGGCGGCAAGATCGGCCTGTTCGGCGGCGCCGGCGTCGGCAAGACCGTGCTGATTCAGGAACTGATCAACAACGTCGCCAAGGCCCACGGTGGTTACTCGGTGTTCGCCGGCGTCGGCGAGCGTACCCGCGAAGGCAACGACCTCTACCACGAGTTCATCGAATCCAAGGTCAACGCCGATCCGCACAATCCGGATCCGAGCGTGAAGTCGAAGTGCGCGCTGGTGTTCGGCCAGATGAACGAACCCCCGGGCGCCCGCGCCCGCGTCGGCCTCACCGGCCTGACCGTCGCCGAGCACTTCCGCGACCAGGGCCAGGACGTGCTGTTCTTCGTCGACAACATCTTCCGCTTCACCCAGGCCGGCTCCGAAGTGTCGGCGCTGCTCGGTCGTATCCCTTCGGCCGTGGGTTATCAGCCGACGCTTGCGACCGACATGGGCGCGCTGCAGGAGCGCATCACCACCACCAACAAGGGCTCGATCACCTCGGTGCAGGCGATCTACGTGCCGGCCGACGACTTGACCGACCCGGCGCCCGCCACCTCGTTCGCCCACTTGGATGCGACCACGGTGTTGAGCCGCGCGATCTCGGAAAAGGGCATCTATCCGGCGGTGGATCCGCTCGACTCGACTTCGCGCATGTTGTCCCCGCTCGTCGTCGGCGACGAGCACTATCAGACCGCGCGTATGGTCCAGCAGGTGCTGCAGCGCTACAAGTCGCTGCAGGACATCATTGCCATTCTGGGCATGGACGAACTCTCGGAAGAGGACAAGCTGACGGTGGCTCGCGCCCGCAAGGTCGAGCGTTTCCTGTCGCAGCCGTTCCACGTCGCTGAAATCTTCACCGGTTCGCCCGGCAAGTTCGTTGATCTCGCCGACACCATCAAGGGCTTCCGCGGTCTCTGCGAGGGCAAGTACGACCACCTGCCGGAAGCGGCGTTCTACATGGTCGGCACCATCGAGGAAGCCGTCGAGAAGGGCAAGAAGCTCGCGGCTGAAGCCGCCTAAGCGGCGAATGGCGAATAGGGAGTAGCGAACAAGCAAGCGCTACTTCCTGCACCATTCGCCACTCGCCTTTCGCAATTCGCCATTCGCAGGTTCTCCATGGCCACCTTCCAATTCGATCTGGTTTCGCCCGAAAAGCTCGCCTTCTCCGGCGAGGTCGATCAGGTTGACATTCCCGGCGTGGAAGGCGATTTCGGCGTGCTCGCCGGACATGCGCCGGTCGTCGCCGCGATTCGTCCTGGCATTCTGACCATCATCGCCGGTGGCGAGCGTCAAAAGGTCATCGTGCTTGGTGGTATTGCCGAAATGTCGGAGAGCGGTCTCACCGTGCTCGCCGACGTCGCTACCTCGGTCGAGGATCTCGACCGCGCCCAGTTCGCTGGCACGATTGCCGATATGGAAGCGAAACTGAGCGAAAAGGTCGGCGTCGAACTCGATCGCGAGATCGCGCGGCTCGATCACTTCAAGAGCATCCAGCACGAACTCAACGCCACGGCCATGCACTAAGCCCCGGGGCGCTGCTCCGGGGCACACTGAAAGCCCCTGTTAACGCCAGCGCTCGTCACCTCGTGACGGGCGCTGAGCTTTTTGCGGCAGTAGTCTCGTTCGCGATGCCGCTCCGGGTGCCAGCCCGGACCGGGATGGTTGCGTCGGGGAACAGCAATTGCCAGGTTATTGCGATTGGCCCGTTTTCGGTCGGACCGACGTAGCCGGCGAGTTGCGCGCGCCTGAATTCGAGCCATCTGGTTCTCCGGTATCCGCGGAACTCCAGATCTCCTTGGACCAGCGGCCGATCGCCAGCAGCATGAACAGGTTCCGATAGGCCTGATAGCGGGCAGCGGGACGAGTTCTCTCGCGCCCGCTCATGATCGGCTTGCCATTCTGGTCCTGCAGGCGCCACTCCCAACTCCGGCGGCGCTTGGTTACGATCACTTCCATCATGTGAGGCACAACTTCGTGCAGTCCAGATTATTTCAATAAGGTTTCCGTTAGTCTGTCTGCGATCAATGGAAAAGGTTCGTTAGCACCGCCGGAGGTATCCGGTGCTTGACGCGTTCTCCTGACGCGAACCTGGTTTCCACTACGCTCCAATTATCGGGCGTACGCCGCAAACGTCCGCCCCACGGTTCGGTACACCTCCCGCCGAAAGGGCACCACGAGGTCGGCGACCCGGTCGAGCCGCTCCCAGCGCCATGAATCGAACTCGGCCGGTTGGCCGTTGCGCGGCGTCAGCGGGTCGATCTCGTCGTCCCGGCCGGTAAAGCGCAGCGCGAACCATTTCTGCCGCTGGCCACGAAATTTCGCGAGCCGATGGTCAGGCGGGCCGTCATAGGGTGGAAATTCGTAGGTCATCCAGTCGGTTTCACCGAGATGTTCGGCGCTTACCGTCCCGGTTTCTTCCCAGAGTTCGCGCATCACGGCATCGCGCGGGTTCTCATCGGCGTCGATGCCGCCTTGCGGCATCTGCCATTCGAGACCGGGGAGAATGATTTCCGGCCCGTCGTCGCGGAAGCGGCGGCCGATCAGCACCTGACCGGAGCTGTTGAACAGCGCGATCCCGACATTAGGACGATAGGGCTTCTCATCGACCATGATGCAGCGCTCAGACTAGGCACCCGCGAGGCTGGAGAATTCCTTCACCACGCGTTCGTAGACCGGCCGCTTGAACGGAACGATCAGGTTCGGGAGGTTCTTCATCGGTTCCCAGCGCCAGCTGATGAACTCGGCCTTGTGGCCGCCGCCCGGGCTCGCGACGTTGATTTCGGCATCCTTGCCGGTGAAGCGCACGGCGTACCATTTCTGCCGCTGCCCGCGATAACGGCCCTTCCAGGTGCGGCCCGCCACGGTGCGCGGAATGTCGTAGATCAGCCAGTCCGGGACCTCGCCGAGCTTCTCCACCGAGCGGACGCTGGTTTCCTCGTAGAGCTCACGCTTGGCTGCTTCCCAGGTATCCTCGCCGGGGTCGACGCCGCCTTGCGGCATCTGCCAGACGTGGGTTTCATCGACATGCTCGATGCCGCCGGCGCGGCGGCCGATGAAGACCAGCCCCGCTGCGTTGATCAGCATCATGCCGACGCAGGTGCGGTAAGGCAGGTCTTCGTAGCGCGCCATTCCGTCAGGGCTCCTTCTGCTACAATCGATCGGGCGGGCGCGGTCCGGAAGTCCGGATTGGCGCCATCAGGTTGATCTCCAGAGCCTTACCGGTTTCGATTGAATCAGAACCGGGATCTGGTCTTTTGCTTGGACGCGTTTTCTTTACGCGAACCGGTATCCACTTCGCTCAAAAACGCTCTAGCCTGATTTTGATTTCAGCATCGCGGTTGTCAATGGCACAAGCATGATACCGCGGCTGTCCAGCGTCTTGGTCCAGGCCGCAATCCGCTCGATCGAAATCGGCAGGGCGGATGCAACGCCGACGGCGAGCCCGCGTTCCTTGGCGAGCGTTTCCAGCTTGACCAGCGTGCGGTCGATCTCGGCCGAAGTCGGAACCGCGTCGATGGTCAAATCGGCCTTGGCGAACGGCATGGCCTGGGCGGCCGTCAGGGACGGCGCGGCGCTGCGCGGTATGGAGCCGTCGTCGAGATAGCCGAGCCCGCGCTTGGCCGCCTCGCGGACGATGGGCTGCATCGCGTTCTCGGTAGCGACGAAGCGCGCGCCCATGAAGTTGGCGATGCCCGCGTACCCCTGGATCCGGCTGAGGTGCCAGTGCATGCGGTCGATATTCTGCTCGGCCGTCTGCGATGTCAGCAGGGTCTGCGGGCCGGGATCGTTGTCGGGATAATCGAACGGTTCCATCGGGATCTGCAGCAGGATCTCGTGACGCTGCGCGCGGGCACGTTCGGCCAGCTTGGCAGGGTCCGCCCCATAGGGCGTGAACGCCAGTGTCACGGCTGGCGGCAGCTTCATGATGGCATCGGCGGTCTTGGCGGCGCCGACGCCGAGGCCGCCCACGACGATGGCGACCACAGGCATCTTGGCGGCCTTGGTGCGGTCGGCATCCGCCGCATAGACCGTGAACGGCTTCAATCCGTCGGCGACCACCGGGATCATGCCGTAGCGGGATTTTTCCAATAGCCGCGCATCGATGCCGGCCATCGCCATCGCGGGCGCGGTCTCTCCGCCGGCCTTCTTGGGATCCTCGGTGCCGATCACGACGTCCTGGCGCTTGCCGCTGGAGCCGTCGATGATGGTGACGGTCCTGTTATCGCCGGCGGGAGCCTGCTTGAGGGCCGGCTTCGCGGCCTGATCGGCTTGGCCGGAGGCCGGCTGCTTTTCGTCGGCCGTCGGCCCGCGCAGGGCAACCTGCGCGACCGGTTCGCCGCCGAGCGGATTGTCGGTGAAGAGGGCAATCGTCGTGAAGGCGACCAGGAACAGCCCGAGCAGCACGGCCAGCGCCTGAATTGCGGTGAACGGCAGCCGAAACCGGCGCTTCCCGCGCCCCGTTTTCTGTCCGAGCGGTGCGCTCAGTTCGTCGGCCGCCTCAGTCATGAACCTCCCCGAATCAACCCGCCCGACGATAGCACGACGGGCCGGCTCGATCGCCTCCACCGCAGGCAAAAGCGGCAAAAGGGAGGATGGGAGATGGCAGCAAAAAGGGCGACCCTAAGGCCGCCCTTTTCGAAACCTCTCGAGGACCAGGATCAGTTCGCCGCCTTGGTGGCCGGCTTGTCGATCGCTGCCTTGTCGCCGGTTGCAGGTGCCGTCGCGGTGGACTTGATGCCATGCAGCAGGTCGGCCGCCGTCTTCAGCGCCTTGTCGTCCTTGGCGTCCGGCGGCACGTAGGACTGCGAACCCGTCTTCTCGTCGCCATCGGACTTCAGGTGGCCGCGCAGCGAGGCCTCGCCCTTGGTGTCGGTGCGCGCCTTCAGTTCGTCCGGCACGTCCTGCAGGACCTCGATGTCCGGCACGATGCCCTTGGCCTGGATCGACTTGCCCGACGGCGTGTAGTAGCGCGCCGTGGTCAGGCGGAGCGCGCCATTGCCGCTGCCGAGCGGGATGATGGTCTGCACCGAGCCCTTGCCGAACGAGCGGGTGCCGACGAGGGTGGCGCGCTTGTGGTCCTGCAACGCGCCGGCGACGATTTCCGACGCCGAGGCCGAGCCGCCATTGACCAGAACGATGATCGGCTTGCCCTTGGTCAGGTCGCCTGAATGAGCGGCGCGGCGCTGGGTTTCCTCGGCGTTGCGGCCGCGGGTCGAGACGATCTCGCCGCGCTCCAGGAAGGCGTCGGAAACGGTGACCGCTTCCTCCAGCAAGCCGCCCGGATTGTTGCGCAGGTCGATGATGTAGCCCTTCAGCTTGTCGCCGATCTGGTTGGAGAGGTTGTTGATCTCGCGCTTGAGGCCTTCGGTGGTCTGCTCGTTGAAGGTGGTGACGCGGATATAGGCGATGTCGTCCTGTTCAACACGCGCGCGCACCGAGCGGACGCGGATGTTGTCGCGCACCAGCGTGACGTCGATCGGGTTGTCCGAGCCCTTGCGGATGATCTTGAGGCGGATCTTGGTGTTGACCGGTCCGCGCATCTTCTCGACCGCCTGATTGAGGGTGAGACCCTGCACGGCTTCGTCGTCGAGATTGGTGATGATGTCGTTGGCCATGATACCGGCCTTCGACGCCGGCGTGTCGTCGATCGGCGAGACGACCTTGATCAGGCCGTCTTCCATCGTGACTTCGATGCCGAGCCCGCCGAATTCTCCGCGGGTCTGCACCTGCATGTCGCGGAAGCTCTTCGCGTCCATGTAGCTGGAGTGCGGGTCGAGGCCGGTGAGCATGCCTGAAATGGCGGACTCGACCAGCTTGCTGTCGTCGGGCTTCTCGACATAATCGCTGCGCACGCGTTCGAACACATCGCCGAACAAATTGAGCTGGCGATAGGTGTCAGAGGTGGCGGCACGCGCACTCGATCCCATCAGCACGGAACGAGGTTGCGTGACGAAGAGCGTCAAAGCCGCACCGGTGGCGGCGCTGAGAAGAATTACAGAAGTCTTGCGCATCATCCGCGAACCTTTTCGCCTTCGTTGGTGGCCCACCATGGGCCTGAATCGATTGGAGTGCCGTCCTTACGGAACTCGACATATAGCACCGGCTGACTCGCGGTCGTCGCGAGAATGGATGCGACCTGGGATGTCGACCCCATGGTCGCGACCGGCTCTCCCGTGAGCACAAACTGGCCGATATTTACCGAAATGCGCTCCATCCCGGCGATCAGGACATGATACCCGCCACCGGCATTGAGGATCAAGAGTTGTCCGTAGCTCCGGAAGGGTCCGGCGTAAACAACCCAGCCGTCACACGGGGTTGTGACCTGCGCCCCGGCTCGGGTTGCCAAGGAAATGCCTTTTTCAGCGCCACCTGCGCCATCGGAACCGCCAAAATCGCGTATCTTGCGGCCGTTAACCGGTAGAGCGAACAGCCCCTTGGCGGAAGCAAAGGCGATCGCCGGCGTGAGCCGGGCGGGGTCCTTCAGCGCCCCCAGATTGGGTTTACCATTTGGAGCAACCGGCGAGCCCTGCAGGCTGGCGGTCGTGGCGGCCTTGGCGGCGCTCTTGAGGTCCTGCTCCATTTTCGCAATCAGGCCCTGCAGGCTGTCGACCTGCCTCGAGAGGTTGATGGCGCGCGCGCCTTCCGTCTCCATGTCCTTTTCGATCGCGCTTTGCTTGCGCTGCCGTTCTTCGACCAGCGCGGCGAGCCGGATCTGATCGTCCTTCAACTTGTCGCGGTCGTGGGCCAACACGTCGCGCTCGGTGGCGATGCGCTGACGCACGCTCACGAGTTCGCCGAGATCGGCGGCGAGTTTTTCCGCGCGTCCACGCAATTCGGGCACCACCGATCCAAGCAGCATCGCGGTGCGCAGCGATTGCAGCGCATCCTCGGGCCGCACCAGCAGCGCCGGCGGCGTGCGCCTGCCGGCGCGCTGCAATGCCGCCAGCACCTCGACGATTTCGGAGCGGCGTGAATCCAGCGAGGCCTTGATCTGCTGCTCGCGGATATCGAGCGGACGCAGCCGGCCCTCGGTTTCTCCGATCCGGCTCTCCACGCCGCGCACCAGCGCTGCGATGTCGATCAGCTGTTGGTTGAGCTTGGAGCGGTCCTGTCCGATCGCGGCGATGTCGGCCTTCAGCTTCTGCTGCAGCTCGGCGGCCTTGCGCTGCTCCTCGCGCGCGGCCTCGAGTTCCTGCTCGCGCTGCTTGATGATCTCGGGGGAGGCGGCAGTCGCCTGTTGTGTCGGTGCGGCCTGCTGTGCAGCAGCCGGCGCAAGCGACTGGGCCGCGAAACCTGCGGCAAGCAATACCGCAAGCAATCTCTGCGGAAGCAGCACGGTGCCGATCGACCGCACACCGCGGCCGGCGGTGTCGGAGTGCAAGTGAGTGTCCCGCGTTGAATGCATCCGGTCTATTCGGCGTTCTCTGTATTCACACTACCGTACCTAGGCACGGTGATAGGGATGGCCAGCCAGAATGGTGGCGGCGCGGTAAATTTGTTCAAGGAGCATGACGCGAACCATTTGATGCGGCCAGGTCGCCGAGCCGAACGCAATGCGTAGTTTAGCCTTGCGCTGCAATTCGGGCGAAAGTCCGTCCGCGCCGCCGATTGTGAAAATGGTGGCCGCGATTCCTTCGTCGCGCCAGCGGCCAAGATGCCGTGCGAAGCCTGCGCTATCGATGCTCGTGCCGCGCTCATCCAGCGCTACCAGCACAGCTTTTTGCGGTATCACCGCCGAGATCGCCGCGGCTTCCTCCGAGATCCGGGTCGCGGCATCGCGCGCGCGGCTTTCCGAAATTTCATGAATCTCCAGGCCGCGAAAGCCGAGCTTGCGGCCGAGGTCGTCAAAGCGCTCGCGATAGCGTTCGGCCAGTTCCCGCTCGGGACCCTGTTTCAGCCGGCCGATGGAGACCACGACGAGGCGCATGAATTATGTTTCAGGGGTGCATTTTGCGGCATGCGCGCTCCGGCGCGCGCACGCAACCTACATGCGCTCCAGCCGATTCGCATCGGCCTAAAACTCAGATCGCCGCTGCCGCCGGATTTTGCGTCCACAACCTTTCCAGATTGTAGAATTCGCGCACCTCGGGTCTGAATACGTGCACGACCACATCGCCGGAATCGATCAGCACCCAGTCGCAATTGGGCAAGCCCTCGACGTGGATGCTTTTGATACCGTTTTCCTTCAGGGCTTTCGTGACGTTTTCCGCGATCGCGCCGACGTGCCGGTTGGCGCGTCCCGTGGTGACGACCATGTAGTCGGAAAATGCCGATTTACCGCGAAGGTCGATGGTGACCGTTTCTTCCGCCTTCATATCGTCGAGGCGGGAGAGGATCATATTCAGCGTCTTGTCGGCGTCGGGTTGTGCCTTCAAGGCCGCAGCTTCGGTCGATGTTTTACGCGGGGTCTTTGCAGACTTACCAGGAGCCTTACTGCCGGCAGCCTTGCCAGGGGCCTTGGGTAAAACAGACTTGGACAATACAGATGTGGCCAGGGACCATTCCTTTCACTGTATCGCGAACGCCGAATCCCGGCGTCCACTGATTATATTAGGCATGTGGGGTTAATGGTTTCAATATTCCAGTTAATCCACCTGCCGCTTCGCACCAAACTGTCACTTATTTGCCTTCCAGCTCCCGTCCGGGTTCCGAAGGCCGGTCGATGACAGGTTCAGTTTCATGCCTGTGAGGAAAACCCAGGCGGGCGCCGGCTGATCGGTGAGCCGGGCCGCCTGATTCTCAGGCAAACGGTAGCGCGCCAGGGCTTGCGCGGCGGGCGCAGCAAGCGCCCGAAAACTCTGCGGCGGACGGTCGATCACGGCGATCGGGACCTCCGCCGCGATGCGCCGCCAGTCCTTCCAGCGATGGAACTGCGCGAGATTGTCAGCGCCCATGATCCAGACGAAGCGCACGCCGGAAACGCGGCGGCGCAGATGAATGACCGTATCGACGGTGTACCTGACACCGATGACAGCTTCGAGACAGCTGATATCGATGCGCGGATCGTCGGCGATTTCGCGCGCGGCATCGGCGCGTTCGCCGAGCGTCCGCAATCCACCGGTGTCCTTCAGCGGGTTGCCCGGCGTCAACAGCCACCAGACGCGATCGAGCTTCAAGCGCTTGAGGGCGAACAGGCTGATCGCGCGATGCGCCGCGTGCGGCGGGTTGAACGAGCCGCCGAGCAGGCCGATGCGCATCCCGTTGGTATGGAAGGGGATGGCCTGCGCGGCGGACTGCGATTGCATCAAACGGGTCACCGCGCACGCCATGTTGTGTTCACGGCCGCGTCTGCCCGGTGCCGTGAACACGGTATTTGAACGTCGTCAGTTGCTCGGCGCCGACCGGGCCGCGGGCGTGGAATTTGCCGGTGGCGATCCCGATCTCGGCGCCGAAGCCGAACTCGCCGCCGTCGGCGAACTGCGTCGAGGCGTTGTGCAGCACGATCGCGGAATCGACCTCGCTGAGGAATTTATCCGCTGCCCTGGCGTCCTCGGCGACGATCGCGTCGGTGTGGCGTGAGCCGTGCGTCTGGATATGCGCGATTGCGGCGTCGACGCCGTCGACGACACGTGCCGCGATGACGGCATCGAGATACTCGGTGTCCCAATCCTCATCGGTTGCCGGCTTTACGCGCGCGTCGATCTTCTGCACGGCATCGTCACCGCGCACCTCGCAGCCGGAATCGATCAGCATCTCGACCAGCGGCTTCAGCTTCGTTGCGGCCCCTGCACGGTCGACCAGCAGCGTCTCGGCCGCGCCGCAGACGCCGGTGCGGCGCATCTTGGCGTTCAGCACGATCGACTTGGCCATGTCGAGTTTTGCACTGGCGTCGACATAGACGTGGTTGACGCCCTCGAGATGCGCGAACACCGGCACGCGCGCTTCAGCCTCGACGCGTGCCACCAGGCTCTTGCCGCCACGCGGCACGATCACGTCGATGCCGCCGTTCAGGCCCGACAGCATCAACCCGACCGCCGCGCGGTCCCGCGTCGGCACCAGCGTGATCGCGGCCTCGGGCAGGCCGGCCTCGCGAAGCCCCTGCACCAGGCAGTCATGAATCGCGCGGCAGGAGCGGAAACTGTCGGAGCCACCGCGCAGGATCACGGCGTTGCCGGACTTCAGGCACAGCACGCCGGCATCTGCCGCGACGTTGGGTCGGCTCTCGAAGATCACGCCGATCACGCCGAGCGGCACGCGCACGCGTTCGATGGTCATGCCGTTCGGCCGCTGCCAGCTTTCGGTAACGGTCCCGACCGGATCGGCAATGCCGCGCACGGTGGCGACGCCGTCGGCCATGGAATCGATCCGGGCTTGCGTCAGCGTCAGGCGGTCGAGAAAAGCTGACGTCGCACCACCTGCCTTCACCTCGGCCACGTCCTCGGCGTTGGCGGCAAGGATCTTTGCCGCGTTGGTCCGGATCGCCCGCTCGATCGCCTCCAGCGCCCGGTTCTTCTGCTCCGGCGGCGCCAGCGCCAGCACACGCGCGGCGAGGCGCGCCCGAGCGGCGAGGTCGGTCATCAGAGCGGGCAGATCGGCGTTGCCGTCGATTGCCTTGAGGGGGGCGGTCATTGGAGGTCTCGGCTCTTGAGTTAAGATCATGTCCTAGCACGGAAATCCCGCGCCTGCGAGGGCTCGGAACCGGTTGGCCGGCGCCGTGATCGGCAACTCGGCCAATGGCCTGGTGTCTACTTGGCCGGGATGGTACCGGCCGGGCCGATCACGAGGTCGTCGCGGTGAATCATTTCTGCCCGGCCCGATATGCCGAGGATCACCATCACGTCCGGCGATGAGCGGCCCTTGATCTTTTCGGCGTCGTCGGCGTCGTAGGCGACGAGGCCGCGGCCGATTTCGTGGGTGTCGGGACCGCGCACCACCACGGCGTCGCCGCGGGCGAACTGGCCGTCGACCCGGATCACGCCGGCCGGCAGCAGGCTCTTGCCGGCGCGCAGCGCGGCGACCGCGCCGGCATCGATGGTCAGCGTGCCCTTCGGCTCCAGCGAGCCCGCGATCCAGCGTTTGCGCGCGGTGACGGGATTGGCCGGCGTCAGGAACCAGGTGCAGCGTCCGCCATCGGCAATCGCCTGCAGCGGATGCTCGATCTTGCCCGACGCGATCAGCATGTGCGTGCCCGACGTGGTCGCGATCTTCGCGGCCTCGATCTTGGTGAACATGCCGCCGCGCGACAGTTCGGATTCGGCCGCGCCCGCCATCGCCTCGATCTCGGAGGTAACGGACTCGACGACCGGAATCAGTTTTGCGTTGGGATTGGCGCCGGGCGGCGCGTCGTAGAGGCCGTCGATGTCGGACAGCAGGATCAGCAGGTCGGCGCTGGTCATGGTGGCGACGCGGGCGGCGAGCCGATCATTGTCGCCGTAGCGGATTTCGTTGGTGGCGACCGTGTCGTTCTCGTTGATGACAGGCACCGCGCGCCATTCCAGAAGCTTTGCGATGGTCGAGCGGGCATTGAGATAGCGGCGGCGCTCCTCGGTGTCCTGCAGCGTCACCAGGATTTGCCCGGCGCCGATGCCGTGAGCCCCGAGCACTTCCGACCAGATCCGCGCCAGCGCGATCTGACCCACTGCCGCTGCCCCCTGGCTCTCCTCGAGCTTCAGCGGCCCACGCGGCAGTTTCAGCCGGCTGCGGCCGAGCGCGATCGAGCCTGAAGAGACGACCAGCACGTCGCGGCCTTCGCCATGAAGCCTGGCGATATCGGCGGCAAGCGCCGAGAGCCATGCCGAACGCACTTCGCCCGCTTGCGAGTCGATCAGGAGCGAGGAGCCGACCTTGACGACGATGCGGCGAAAGTTTTTGAGCGCGGGACGTTTCATGATGCGGTCGAATGCTGCGGTGATCGGAAGCAATACGCGCCAGTTCCCGGATTTGGAAGGGGCGGGCAGGGTGAAGATTGACTTTGCGTCAGCCCTGCGGCGGCGTCACCGGCGCCCACGGGTCCTGGCCGCCCTTGGCCTTGAGCGAAACCGGGGCCTCGCCGATCACCTCGACCAGCGCCTTGAGCGCTTCCGGCACGCCTTCGCCGGTCGCAGCCGAGAGCAGCAGCGGTGTCTTCTTCGCGGCGCGCTTCAGCCGCTCCTTCTGCTTCTTCAGTTCGTCGGGCGCGACCGCGTCGATCTTGTTGAGCGCCACGATCTCGATCTTGTCGGCGAGATGTCCCTCGTAGGCTTCGAGTTCGGTTCGCACCGTCTTGTAGGCCTTGCCGGCATGCTCGCAGGTCGCATCGATCAAATGCAGCAGCACGCGGCAGCGCTCGACATGGCCGAGAAACCGGTCGCCGAGGCCGGCGCCTTCATGCGCACCCTCGATCAGGCCCGGAATATCGGCGAGCACGAATTCACGGCCCTGCGCGTTCACGACGCCGAGCTGCGGGTGCAGCGTCGTGAAAGGATAGTCCGCGATCTTCGGCTTGGCCGCGCTGACGACGGAGAGGAAGGTGGACTTGCCGGCATTGGGCAGGCCGACGAGGCCGGCGTCGGCGATCAGTTTCAGCCGCAGCCAGATCCAGCGCTCCTCGCCTTCCTGGCCGGGGTTGGCGTTGCGCGGCGCGCGGTTGGTAGACGATTTGAAATGCGCATTGCCGAAGCCGCCATTGCCGCCTTCGGCGAGAACGAATTTTTCGCCGAGCTCGGTGAAGTCGTGGATCAGCGTCTCGCGATCCTCGTCGAAGATCTGCGTGCCGACCGGCACCTTCAGCACGATCGGCTTGCCGTTGGCGCCATGGCGGTCCTTGCCCATGCCATTGGTGCCCTTCTGCGCCTTGAAATGCTGCTGATAGCGATAGTCGATCAGCGTGTTCAGCCCGTCGACCACCTCGACGACGACGTCGCCGCCGCGGCCGCCATTGCCGCCGGAAGGTCCACCGAACTCGATGAACTTCTCGCGGCGGAACGCCACGCAGCCGTTGCCGCCGTCGCCGGAGCGGATATAGACCTTTGCCTCGTCAAGGAATTTCATGATGGCCACTAGGTAGGGCAGGGGGCGCCAGACGGCAACCCTCAAGCGGTACCACATTGGCGAAAAGCCTTAATTTTCGGGCGTTTCCTTGCCGGCGCGGGACGGCGCTATGACGTGGGCCGCCGCCGCACCAGGAATTTCTGTGTCCCTTCCAGCACCAGTTCCTTGCGCTGGTTGAACACGGTCGAGCGCAGCGTCACCACGCCGGTGCTGCGGCCGGGGACCAACTCGGTCACTTCGAGCGCGGGATAGATGGTATCGCCGGCATATACCGGCTTGAGGAACCTGCTCGACTGTTCGAGGAAGCCGACCAGCGAATCCTCGACGACATAGGGAAACAGGCCTGCACCCGGCGCGGTATGGACCAGGGTCTGGAAACCGTGCGCGAGCAGGTCCGGCATGCCGCGGGCGCGGCAAAACTCGACGTCGTAGTGGATCGGATGGGTGTCACCGCTGGCGGTCTGGAACGCGGCAAATACCGCCGAGGTCTGGGTCCGGCTCGGGATCACGAAGCGCTCGCCGAGCACAAAATCCTCGAACCAGCGCTGTTCGCTCACCATGCGATGCCGGGCGGGATCGAAGTCGGTCATGTCGGTTTCCTGCCGTTTCTCTTGAATAGCGGTATCGCAGCGGCGTGGCTGCGGCAATCGATACGTCTCAATTCGTCATGCCCGGGCTTGTCCCGGGCCCCCATGTCTTTAAAACGTGGTGCACAAAAGACGTGGATGGTCGGGTGCAAGTCTGGCCATGACGAAGAAACGGCAGGAAGCGTCTATCCCTCATGAGCCTGTTCGGCAAAATCTCCAGCTATGACGAGCGCTCCGCGCGGCTGGCCGGCATCGGGCTGATGCTGCTGTCGATCTTCATGTTCTCGTTCGGCGATGCGCTCGGCAAGTACATGGTCGCGACCTATTCGGTCGGGCAATTGATGTGGCTGCGCGCCTGCGCGGCATTGTTGCTGTTGTTCCCGCTGATCTGGAGACAGCGCGCCGAGTTCAGGCGCATCGAGCGGCCGTGGCTGCAACTGCTTCGCGTCCTGCTCTCGACGCTCGAAGTCGCGGCCTTCTTCCTCGCCACCGTCTATCTGCCGCTCGCCGACGTCATCACCTACTACCTGGCTTCGCCGATTTTCGTCACCGCGCTTTCCGGCATCGTGCTCGGCGAACGGGTCGGCTGGCGGCGCTGGACCGCGATCCTGATCGGGTTCTGCGGCGTGCTGATCGCGCTGCGTCCGTCCACGCAGACCGTAAGCTGGCCCGCGATGATCGCGCTCGGCGGCAGCCTGTCGTTTGCGTTCCTGATGCTGATCACGCGCTCGCTGCGGACCACGCCGGATATCGTGCTGACGACGACCCAGTTCGGCGGCACGTTCCTGCTCGGCGCGCTGATGTCGCCGATCGGCTGGGTGACGCCGACGCCCGGCAGTCTGGCCCTGTTTGCGATCGCGGGCGTTACTTCGGTCGTCGCGCTACTGTGCATCAACCGCTCGCTGAAGCTCGCGCCGGCGAGCGTCGTGGTGCCTTATCAATATTCGATGATCGTCTGGGCCGTGATCTTCGGTTTCGTGGTGTGGGGCGACGTGCCGTCGATCTCGACGCTCGTCGGCGCCGCCATCATCATCGGCGCCGGGTTCTACATCTTCATGCGCGAGCAGCAGCTCGGCCGCGAGGAAACGGTGGTCAATCCGCCGGCGTGATTTTTTGTCACCCTCCCCTGGAGGGGGAGGGTCGGCTCACATGAAGCGCAGCGGAATGTGAGACGGGGTGGGGTGATCTCTCCACTCGGGCACTGTTCGTTGTGGAGACACCGTCACCCCACCTCGCCGCGCGTTGCACGCGCGTCGATCCTCCCCCTCCAGGGGAGGATAAGGAAGGAGCCTACCGCTCTCGCCGCGTCGATGAGCCCCAGTTCTTCAGCGACGACCAGACGCCACGCGTCAGGCGGAAGCGGTCGACCGGGGTGGAGGATCCCAGCGCCTCGAAGCGGTGCAGCTCGACGCCGCTCCACTGGAAGCCGCATTTTTCCAGGATGTTCCGCGACGCCGGATTGGCGACGCGGGCGCCGGAAATCAGGTGCTCGGCATCGTACTCCTCGAAGAAGAAGTCGATCACCGCGCGCGCGGCTTCGGTGCCGAAACCCTGGCCCCAATGCTCGACGCCGAGCCAGTAGCCGAGTTCTGGTGTCTCCGGCTCGCTGCGGTCGATGCCGACCATGCCGATGGCGGAAAAGTTCTGCTCGATCAGGAACACCGCTTCGGTCCTGGCGGCGGCCGTCGCGCGCACGAATTCGACCGCGTGGTCCTGCTGATAGGGGTGCGGCAGGCGGCGGGTGTTCTCGGCAATGCGGCGATCGTTGGCGAGATGCGCAATCGCCTTTACGTCCGCGAGCGTCGGCCGGCGCAACGTCAGCCGTTCGGTCTCGAGGACGCAGCTACTCGCCTCGCGCAGCGTCGAGGCCGGAATCGGAATATCCTGCAGCATGGCGGGCTCCTGAGTGCGGGTATGCGCAAAATGAAAAGGGGAGGCCGGTTTCCCGCCTCCCCTCGGAGCCATTTTCGACTCCGCCGGTTCAACAGGACCCGGCGGACTCGATTGTGTCCACCGTCTATTCAGCAGCCTCCGTCATCGGAACAACCGATACGAAAGTGCGACCATTGCCTTTTGCACGGAATTCGACATGACCCTCGACCTTGGCGAACAGAGTATGATCCGTGCCCATGCCGACATTAAGGCCGGGATGCCAGGTGGTGCCGCGCTGACGGGCGATAATGTTGCCGGGAATCACATGCTCGCCACCATAGGCCTTGATTCCGAGGCGCTTGCCCGCGGAATCACGTCCGTTTCGCGATGAACCGCCTGCTTTTTTGTGAGCCATGGCCCGTCTCCGACTTCTTTAAGATCTCTAAATCGATTCCTTGACGGAATCATTTCACTTTGTGTCACGCCTCAAATTGTGATCGAGGCTTATCACTTCTTGTCGCTTTTGCGCTTCGCTGCGGCCTACGCCGCCTCGTCGCCCTTGGCGGCGGGCGCCACGGCCTTTTCCCGCTTCGGCCGCGGGCCGATCGAAGGCTTGCCGTTGTCGGTCAGGATCTCGGTGACGCGAAGCACCGTGATCTCGTCGCGGTAGCCGCGCTTGCGGCGCGAATTCTTGCGGCGGCGCTTCTTGAAAGCGATCACCTTGGGGCCGCGCTTGTGCTGCAGCACTTCAGCCGCAACGGAAGCGCCAGCCACCGTCGGCATGCCCAGCACCGGCGTGTCACCGCCGACGACCAGAACTTCACCAAGCTGCACGATCGTGCCGACTTCGCCGGCGATCTTGCCAATCTCGAGCACATCATCCGGAACGACGCGGTACTGCCGGCCGCCGGTTTTGATGACTGCGAACATCGTTATATTCCTTCGTGTTCGATCCCGGCCTCGCACGCATTCCCCTGTCGGGCACGTCCGGGTCGGCTTTTTGGTCAGTCGTTATGGGTACGATTTTCGCGCGGCCAAGGACGAGCCCCATGAAAGGGCGAGCCCCAACGAAATCGCGCAAAAACAAGCGGCGCGAGAAATCCCGCGCCGGATGCCGGGACTTATAGCCGCAGAATGCCGTGAGTCAAGAAAAAGCAGGCCAAAAACCGGTCCGATATGAAGGATTTCGGCCAAAAGGCCGGCTGGCAGGGTGCGAATGCGGGTGGGGAGGCCGTCTTGGCCGACTGCATTCCTCGCCCGTCCATTGAAACCAATGGGTTCCCTGCCCGTTATTGCCTGCGAAATCCGGCAGGGGGCATGAGTCATATGGCAGAAGACACCGTAACGACCACCGGCATCGCGCGTCATGGCGCTCCGCGACTGCCGTCGGTCGACGTTGACAGTTTCAACCTCGAACTGAAGGACGACGAGGGCTTTCTCGGCGACCGGGCCAGCAAGGGTGCCTTTCGGGATATACTGGACGGACTGCGCAAGCCGTTGAAGAAGAACGGCGACGATCCGCTCGGCAAGAAATCCACCGACGATATTCCCAAGGGCGACCTTGACGAGTTGCTGGTGGGCGACGATGTCGCCGCCGCCGCCCTGGTGCATGGCGCGATCGAGGAGTTTGCGCAGGAACTGGCCTATGTGACTGGCCGGTTCCTCAAGACCAAGGGGTGGTCGGGTACCGAGCGCATCGTGGTCGGCGGCGGCTTTCGGCAAAGCCGGGTAGGCGAGATCGCCATCGCGCGTACCAACATCATCCTCAAGGCCGAGGATTTCGATGTCGATCTGGTGCCGATCCGTTTCCATCCCGATGAAGCAGGCTTGATCGGCACGCTGCATCTGGCGCCGTCATGGATATTCGAAGGCCATGACAGCATTCTCGCGATCGATATCGGCGGCACCAACATCCGCTGCGGTGTCGTGGAGACACGCTCGAAGAAGACTCCGGATCTCTCCAAGGCCTCGGTGTGGAAGTCCGACCTGTGGCGGCACGCCGACGACGAGCCGACGCGCGAAGGCGCGGTGAAGCGGCTGGTCAAGATGCTGAAGGACCTTATCGCCGATGCCGAGGCAGAGGGCCTGAAGCTCGCGCCTTTCATCGGCATCGCCTGTCCCGGCGTCATCGACGCGGACGGCTCGATCGAAAAGGGCGCGCAGAACCTGCCGGGCAATTGGGAGAGCAGCAAGTTCAACCTGCCGGCAAGTCTGGTGGAGGCGATCCCGCAGATCGGCGACCACGATACCGCCGTGCTGATGCACAATGACGGCGTGGTGCAGGGCCTTTCCGAAGTTCCCTTCATGCAGGATGTCGAGCATTGGGGCGTCCTGACGATCGGCACCGGCCTTGGCAATGCGCGCTTCACCAACCGCCGCAAGGAAGCCGCCAAGGACGAGAAAAAGGAAGAGAAGAAGGACGAGAAGAAGGCGAAGAAGGCCCGCGATTAACCGCTCGCCGCGCCAGGTAAGGTTGATCGGTTAGGTTAAGACCGGGTTCACGTTGCCGTTTCCGCTCCCGTTGCTACGGTCATCTGGTCGCTCCGCCTGGCCGGCGAAGCCGCACTTCCCGGCCGGAATTTCAAAGTAGCGGCACGGGGCCGCCAGCTTTTGTCGCGTCTGGCGGTCCCACCCCTTTTTCTCCTCAGCTCCAGCCGATGCGCGTAAAGAACGCCGCGATCTCCGATGCTGCGCGATCGGGATCCTCGCGATGCGGAAAGTGGCCGACGTCGGAAAACATCGCGAGATCGAGATTCGTAAAGGTCTCGCCGAGCCGGTCGGTCCACGCAAAGGGAAACAGCGGATCGTGCTCGGCCCAGCGAACGCATGTCGGCACGGCGATCGGCGGCAGCGCCGGCGCTTCTCCCTTCATCATTGTGACCCTTCCGGCATGGGCCGCGCGGTAATGCGCGAAGCCACCGGCGAGGTTGCCTTCCTTCAGGAAATTGTCGGTGAAGGCCTCGAGGAGATCGTCGAAGGCGTGCTTGCGATGCGACCAGGCTTTGAGCAAGTGGCTGATATAGAGCCGGCAGCTTTCGCGGCTGGCGCCGACGAGGGCAGGCGCCATCTCCATCTGGTGAAAGGATTGATACCAGATGTTGTTGAGTCGATCCGGCTCCGCCATCCGCGGGCCGATCCCGGGATAGACGAAATCGAAGAAGAACAGGCCTGCGATGCGCGCCGGCGCCAGCCGCGCCAACGGCTGCATCAAGGCACCGCCGACATCGTGGCCGACGATGCCGGCCTGCGGCATCCCGAGCGCATCCATCAGCGCCAGCATGTCGGCGGCCTGCTGGTCGGGTCCGAACAGCCCTTCGGGCTTGTCGCTGTCGCCGAAGCCTCGCAGGTCGGGCGCATAAAGCGTGAAGCGGTCGGCGAGCCGCGTCATGACTGGCTCCCAGGTCAGCCAGAATTCCGGCCAGCCGTGCAGCAACAGCAGCGGCCGCCCGGCGCCCGTGCGGGCCACGTGAAGCGCCGCGCCATTGGCCCGAACCGTCAAATGCTCCATTTCCGCCTCCCTTTTCGCATTCTGGCGCGGGTTTGGATTTCTTGGTCCGCGCGCCTTGCCCGGCCCGCCATCCTCGCCTAGAACACGGCCCGACCGCGGGATGAGGAATCACCCGTCATGGCGCCTGGAGAGGTGGCAGAGTGGTCGAATGCACCGCACTCGAAATGCGGCATAGGTGCAAGCCTATCGGGGGTTCGAATCCCTCCCTCTCCGCCACGAAATCCGGCAACCTGTTCAATAAATTAGATTTTCTGTTAAGTCCTATTTTTTATACCACATTCAGCCCCACACTTCCCCCTGGATGGTCTCGGACGTGCTTGGTTCTCTTCGGACCCGCGGCGTCCAATCGCCGCCCTCCGAACTAGGGCTTTCTCGGTGCCATCGGTGATCCTAGAAGCTACCCGGAGTAGCCCTGAGCGCATTCCAAAATTGGTCCCCGAGATAGTAAATACTCGGCAGGCTTACGTATCTCGATGGATCGCCACTTGGACGCGTCTGCTACTTTATGGAGGCAGATTGCGCGACATCTCTCGTGGCAAATGGTCAACCACGTCCAATACTAACCTAACAAACCAACACCAATTCCAACCAACACTAAACGGATACACGCAGCTAGTAACGGACAGGATCAAACAAGGCTGGTCATGCTACCTAGTAACGGTGCTATTCCAACAAATTCCAGGCTCAAGACCCACGATCATCAGTCGGATGAAACAAGAAATCCAAGGACTCTACTCTACCCTCATTACGCGAGTACATCGCAAGCCCCGGATTGCTTCCCCTGACGAACTACCGATCTTGATCGGTGCCGTGGACTTACCCGTCTACAAATTTGATCGGTCATCAGCACCGCTAGTTCGATGTAACGGCGGACTGCACTTTCACGCATTGATCTTGATTCCCGATAGGTCTCGACTGCGCGAACCGCTTCAGGATCATCTCCAAGCTAATGCACATCTATATGGAATGGGTGGGGCGATCTCAAAGATCGATGTTCGTCCCGTAACAGGAGGCTATGAACGCGTGGTCGACTACGTGTTCAAGACGATAAAGAGGGGATGGGTCACGTACGACGAAGGCGTTCTGATCCTGCCAAGAACACGAGATGAGCTGACATTGGGGCGGGTTGATCATTGGGCGGCTTGAGCAAACGAACCAGTTTTTACCGAGTAAAACAGGCTTTCAACGCCAACCTGCAGAACGAGCTGCAGGCTCCGGGACCGATGAGGATTGAGCAACGGGCGGGCCAAATATCATCAGTCTCCGAAGCCTGTTCCGTTGATTGTCTAGAAAGGCAAACAGCGGCAACCGCTTGTCTGAATTGATGATAGAAGAGATCAAATATCATCAGTCAGTAAATGACTTTTAATCACGGGGTCGAGGGCGCCCACCAAAATATCCCGCAATATCAGCAATTTACAAGGCTCGCGGAGAGAAGATTTCACACGTTACTGCTTTTAATAGGGATTATCACCACTCCCCAATCGATGCCCCGATCGCGAGATCAAAATTCCTCCGCCGAAATGCGCTTGCGGCATCGCGCATTCCGAGGGGTCCCTTGACATAGCGCAATCCGGGATAGGATCAGCCCGCCATACCCGTGCAAGCGCCCGGTCGGCGTATGAATTGCAACGCAGCGCCCATCGCGGTGGGCGTCACGGTGCAATTGCACCGTGAGGGAGGGAATGGAAATGAAACGTTCAGTTTTATTGGCATTGAGCATCCCATTTATGTTTGCGGCTCCGGCGACTGCCGAGGATATGAAGCAGGAAGTCACCAAGCTCGCAGCCGCCTATATGGATTGCTTCAACAAGCAGGACGCTGCCTGCATCGCGGCGCTGTACACGAAGGATGGCTTCCTCGTTAACCCGGCCGG
>JAEWHP010000038.1 GCA_023387735.1 Pseudomonadota bacterium
ATGCTTGCCAGCGCGGTGGCACGGGGTTCCGGGCCGCGCGCATCGAACACGCCGGGTTCGTATTCCCCGGTATCGCGCGTCACCAGCGAGGCCCAGTTGTAGGAGCCCAGGAGCGCCCACACCGTCACTGCCCGCACATCCACACCATCCTGCCGGGCGCGCACGGCGTGATTCCACATCTCGTGCAGCCACCGCATCTGTTCCTCGCGGGTGCTGCCGTTGTGTACCTCGGTGATCGCGATCGGCAGACCATACCGCTCCCACGCCTGGTGCATCAGCGCTTCCACGCCCTGGATCGGCGTGCGCAGTACTCGCACCGCGCTGACATCGACATATTTGTGGGTGTCGTTGCCACCGACGCGCTCGCCAGGGTAGCGACGCTTGCGCCAATCGAGGTAGCGCTCGCTGGTGAGGTAATAGTTCACGCCAATCACATGGGGCAGGCACGGGTTCTCCAGGAACCACTCGAGTTCCTGCGGGGCAATGCCGGATTCCAGCAGCCAGTTCCACATCCGGCAGTCCTGCGTCAGCCTGCGGGTCAGCAGGTCGAACGTCAGCCACCGACGCTCGTTCTCGAACGCCGCCTGGTAGGCGAGCTTCGGCGTGCTGTGCACCATGCCGACATCTTCCGTCTGGATCAGCCGGGCGTTGGGGTTCACCTCGCGGATCGCCTGCATAGCCAGCACTACGGCGCGGCATTGCCCGATAATGGCCCGCGCGAAGCTGGCATCGTCCTGTTTGTGGGGATACCAGTGACCGTAAAGGGCGGAGAAACGGGCGGTGGTGAGGGGTTCGTTGACCGGGGTGTAATCATCGATCCACGGATACCGGCGGGCGACCGCGCCAGCGTAGGCCGCCAGCTTTTCGGGGAAATCGGGATCGATCAGGCTGGTGTGCGGCGGGCCGCTGCCATGATGCACCAGGCCCACGATGGGCCGGATGCCCAACCAGCGCAATCGGGCCAGCCGGGCATCCGGCCAGCTCCAGTCGACATCCTCCATCGGCCCCGGCGCGATTCTCTCCCACAGCACCGGGTAGCGGATGGCCGTAATGCCGAGGCTGGCGAAGCGATCGAGGTCGTCGATCCGGCGGTCGTGACCGGAGCGGGCGAGTTGGTCGAGGTAGGTGTCCCCCACCCGATTGACGGTGGGCTCCACGCCGCCCCACACATCCGGCCTATCGGTCGGATCAGCAGGAAGCGCTTCCCGCTCCTGTGCGTGACGGCGAAGTAACCGGACCATTACTCCGATTCCTGTGTCGACCCGTGCCCGTTGAGTCCGATGGAGCCCACCGTGAGCGGCTCGCGCCGCGCCGAGATCTTGCGCAACAGGGCGAGCGCCTGCGCCACCACCTGGTCCATGTTGTAGTACTTGTACGTCGCCAGCCGGCCAACGAAGTGCACGCCGGTTTCCTGCTCCGCCAGCGTGGCGTAGCGCCGGTAGAGCTCCTGGTTCTCCGGTCGGGGAACCGGGTAATACGGATCGCCCTCGGCCTTCGGGTACTCGTAAACGATGGTCGTGCGGTCGTGCCGCTGGCCGGTGAGGTGCCGGAACTCGGTGATACGGGTGTAGGCGTACTCGTTCGGGTAGTTCACGGTGCCCACCGGCTGGTACTGCGCCACATCGTGCGTCTCGAACCGGAAATCCAGCGAGCGATACGGCAGCGCGCCGAATTTGTAATGGTAGAAGGCATCGATCGGGCCGGTGTAGATCATCTCCCGGTATGGGATGACGTTCTCGATCTCCCGGTAATCCGTGTTGAGCATCACCGAGATATTCGGGTGCGCCAGCATCCGCTCGAACATGCGCGTGTAGCCGTGCAGCGGCATCGCCTGGTAGGTATCGGTGAAGTAGCGGTCGTCGCGATTGGTGCGGTTCGGTATGCGGGCCGCCACCTGCGCATCCAGCTCCGAGGGGTCGAGCCCCCACTGCTTGCGGGTGTAGCCACGGAAGAACTTCTGGTAGAGGTCGCGCCCGACCTTGGAGACCACGGCATCTTCCGACGTCTCGATCCGGTCGCGCGGCTCGGCCACCTTCGCCAGCCAGGCGGGCATTTCCTCGGAGGTGAGGTTCAATCCGTAGAGTCGGTTCACAGTATCCAGGTTGATCGGCATTGGCACCAACTGACCATCCACACTCGCCAGCACGCGGTGCTGATAGGGGCGCCACGCGGTGAATTGCGAGAGATGCTCGAAGATCTCCGCGCTGTTGCAATGGAAGATATGCGGTCCATACCGGTGTACGAGTATGCCGGCATCGTCGTAGTGATCATAGGCATTGCCGGCGATGTGCGGGCGCTTGTCCACCACCAGCACCCGGGCATCGTGCTGGCTGGCCAGCCGCTCGGCGAGGATGCTGCCGGCGAAACCCGCGCCGACGATAAGGTAATCGAACATGATTAGTCTGCTACTTCCCCGCGGATCGCCGCAGTCGGGATACGTCGGGGGATGGACGCTGTCGCAGCCGCGAATCCGGTGCTGGCAGGCTGCTGCAGCACGCCTTCGAGCAGGTCCATCATCTGCGAGGCGATGTAATCCCAGTCGTGTTC
>JAEWHP010000048.1 GCA_023387735.1 Pseudomonadota bacterium
GCCGGTGATGACGCGGCCGCGGCGGCCGTTGTCGAACAGCGCGTCGACGGCCTCCTGCAGCATGCGCTTTTCGTTGCGGATGATGATGTCAGGCGCGCGCAGTTCCATCAGCCGCTTCAAACGGTTGTTGCGATTGATGACGCGGCGGTAGAGGTCGTTGAGGTCCGACGTCGCAAAGCGGCCGCCGTCGAGCGGCACCAGCGGACGCAGGTCCGGCGGAATAACCGGCACCACGGTCAGGATCATCCACTCCGGCTTGTTGCCGGAATAGCGGAAGGCCTCGACGATCTTCAGGCGCTTGGCGAGCTTCTTGTGCTTGATGTCGGACTCGGTTTCCTGCATCTCCGCGCGCAGGCTCTGCTCGAGCTTCTCGAGCTCAAGCCCCTTCAGCAGTTCGCGGATCGCTTCGGCGCCGATCATGGCGGTGAACGAATCCTGGCCGTATTCGTCCTGCGCCTTCAGGTACTCGTCTTCCGACAGCAGCTGACGGTCCTTGAGCGCGGTCAGGCCGGGCTCGAGCACGACGTAATATTCGAAGTACAGGATCCGCTCGAGATCCTTCAGCGTCATGTCGAGCAGAAGGCCGATGCGGGACGGCAGCGACTTCAAAAACCAGATGTGGGCAACGGGTGCGGCCAGCTCGATATGGCCCATGCGCTCGCGACGGACGCGCGACAGCGTCACTTCGACCGAGCACTTTTCGCAGATGATGCCCTTGTACTTCATGCGCTTGTACTTGCCGCACAAGCACTCGTAATCCTTGATCGGCCCGAAGATGCGGGCGCAGAACAGGCCGTCGCGCTCCGGCTTGAAGGTCCGGTAGTTGATGGTCTCCGGCTTCTTGATCTCGCCGTAGGACCAGGACAGAATCTTCTCCGGGGACGCAATCGAGATCCGGATCTGGTCGAAGACTTGGGCCGGAGTCGTCGGATTGAAGAGATTCATAATTTCTTGGTTCATCGTCTTCTCCTCGCGTGCCGATCGTCACCGGCAGCAAATTCGAAACTCTCTTTAGTCCGCGCCCATCTCAACGTCCGAGAGGAGCGCGAATGCCCGGCCGATCTGCGCGAAGACGGGGCTTCGCGCTCCTGGCCGGACATGGAATCACTAGCGTTACTCAGCCGCCTCGGACGTCGGCGCCGGCCCCATCTTGGAATTGTGCAGATCGACGTTGAGGCCGAGCGAGCGCATTTCCTTGACCAGCACGTTGAACGATTCCGGGATACCCGCTTCGAACGTGTCGTCGCCGCGCACGATCGCCTCGTACACCTTGGTGCGGCCCGCGACGTCGTCCGACTTCACGGTCAGCATTTCCTGCAGCGTGTAGGCCGCGCCGTAAGCTTCCAGCGCCCACACCTCCATTTCGCCGAAACGTTGCCCGCCGAACTGCGCCTTGCCGCCCAGCGGCTGCTGGGTAACGAGCGAGTACGGACCGATCGAACGCGCGTGGATCTTGTCGTCGACCAGATGGTGCAGCTTCAACATGTAGATGTAGCCCACCGTCACCTTGCGATCGAAGGCGTCGCCGGTACGGCCGTCATAGACGGTCGACTGGCCGGAAGCGTCGAAGCCCGCAAGCTTCAGCATCTCCTCGATGTCGGCTTCCTTGGCGCCGTCGAACACCGGCGTCGCGATCGGCACGCCGTGGCTCAGGTTCTTGCCGAGTTCCATCAGCTCGCCGTCGTTCAGCGTCTTGATGGTTTCATCGTCGCCATAGATCTTCTTCAGGGTCTCGCGCAGCGGCTTGAGATCCTGCTTCTGATAATAGCCGTCGATGGTCTGGCCGATGCGCTTGCCGAGACCGGCGCAGGCCCAGCCGAGATGCGTCTCCAGAATCTGGCCGACGTTCATGCGCGAGGGCACACCGAGCGGATTGAGCACGATGTCGGCATGGGTGCCGTCCTCGAGGAACGGCATGTCCTCGATCGGAACGATCTTGGACACCACGCCCTTGTTGCCGTGGCGGCCGGCCATCTTGTCGCCGGGCTGGATCTTGCGCTTCACGGCGACGAAGACCTTGACCATCTTCATCACGCCGGGCGGCAGTTCGTCGCCACGCTGCAGCTTTTCGACCTTGTCGAGGAAGCGCTGTTCAAGGCCCTTCTTCGATTCGTCGTACTGCTTCCGCATCGCCTCGATTTCGCTCATCAGCTTGTCGTTGGGGGAAGCGAACAGCCACCACTGCGACTTCGGATACTCGTCGAGCACGGCGCGCGTGATCTTGGTGTCCTTCTTGAAGCCCTTGGGGCCCGAGATGCCCTGGCGATTCTCCAGGAGCTCCGCGAGGCGGCTGTAGACGTTGCGGTCGAGGATCGCCTGTTCGTCGTCGCGGTCCTTGGCCAGACGCTCGATCTCCTCGCGCTCGATCGCCAGCGCACGCTCGTCCTTGTCGACGCCGTGACGGTTGAACACGCGCACTTCCACGATCGTGCCCTGCACGCCCGGGGGCACGCGGAGCGAGGTGTCGCGGACATCGGAAGCCTTTTCGCCGAAGATGGCGCGCAGCAGCTTTTCTTCCGGCGTCATCGGGCTTTCGCCCTTCGGCGTGATCTTGCCGACCAGGATGTCGCCGGCGCGGACTTCGGCGCCGATGTAGACGATACCGGCTTCGTCGAGGTTCTTGAGCGCTTCTTCCGAGACGTTCGGAATGTCGCGGGTGATTTCCTCTGGTCCCAGCTTGGTGTCGCGGGCCATCACCTCGAACTCCTCGATGTGGATCGAGGTGAAGACGTCGTCCTTCACGATCCGCTCGGAGAGCAGGATCGAATCTTCGAAGTTGTAGCCGTTCCACGGCATGAACGCGACCAGCACGTTGCGGCCGAGTGCGAGTTCGCCGAGATCGGTCGAGGGACCGTCGGCGATGATGTCGCCCTTCCTGACGATGTCGCCGACCTTCACCAGCGGACGCTGGTTGATGCAGGTCGACTGGTTGGAGCGCTGGTACTTCATCAGCCGGTAGATATCGACGCCCGACTTGGTGGGATCGAGATCTTCGGTGGCGCGGATCACGACGCGGGTTGCGTCGATCTGGTCGATCACGCCGGAACGGCGGGCGGCGATCGCAGCGCCCGAGTCACGGGCAACCACGCCTTCCATGCCGGTGCCGACGAACGGCGCCTCGGCGCGAACCAGCGGCACCGCCTGGCGCTGCATGTTCGAGCCCATCAGCGCGCGGTTGGCGTCGTCGTTCTCGAGGAACGGGATCAG
>JAEWHP010000049.1 GCA_023387735.1 Pseudomonadota bacterium
ACGTCAGGACCACACGACTTCGCCGTACGCGTCATGCGCGCTCGTCTATTGCGCAATCCGCGTCCACCGCATCTCACCGCGCGTTCGTGACGATCGCGAGCCGCCCCTCGTAACGGGTGAGACGCGCAGAATTATAGCGATGATTTGCCCGACAGGCAGAGCGGAATATTTTTGCGCGAAGGGATGGACAGTTCAGGCTCGCAGAATGTGGACTTGATTTGCCCGTCGGGCACACGCCCCCGCGTGAGCATCAGTCGGCCTTCGCCTTCTCCTGCATCGCAGTCTGAAGTCGCTTGATGTCGGCCGGCGACAGTTGCGGGCGGTCCACCTTGATCGTCAACTTGTTGAGTTTGGCGGTCAGCGCGAACGGCGGCCTGTAGTCGGCGTCGTTGACGCCGGTCAGCGTGTCGGAGCCGATGTCGAAGCTTTCATCCCACTGCAGGATCATCGGCAGCGTCTTGGGCATGCGCTTGGTCGCAACTTCCTTGCCGTCCACCTTCAGCGTGCCGGTGCCGGGCTGGCCGAGGCCGCTGAAGTTGTTGAAGGCCAGCGTGCCGGCGCCGATGCCCTCATACTTGAAATCGAACTCGATGGTGTGACGGCCCGGCGAAAGCGCATCCGCACCTTCCCACTTGATGCGTTCGAGATCGACCATGTTCCACAGGAACACCGGCTTGCCCTGCAGCAGGTAGAATCCATAGCCGGCGAACCGCCCGCCCGACGTCAGGATCATGCCCTCGCCACCGCCGCTTGGTATCTCGATATCGGCGCTGATGGTGTAGGACGTGTTCAGGAGCAGCGGCGAGTCGCCCTGCGGCAGGCCGACCATCGGCCGCGTATACACGAACTCGGTACGTCCGGCGGTGATGTTCGGCCGTGGTGCGACGATGCGTGCCGCCACCGACGCATCCATCGGGAACACCTGGTACTTCCTCGCTTCGGCGATGAACTTCTCCTTCATCTCCTTGACCTTCTGCGGGTTCTTCGCCGCAAGATCCGTGGTCTGATTGAAGTCGACATTGAGGTTGAAGAGTTCGAGCACCTGCTTGTTCAAGGGATCGGGGTTGGCCGGACCAAAGGCCTCCCATGGTGCACGGTTGACCTTCGTGCTGAGGAACCAGCCGTCGTCGTACAGCGCCCATTGTCCCATCATCTCGAAGTATTGGGTCTTGTGCCGCGATGGCGCCTTGGCGTTCTTCGCGTCGAATGTGTAGGCGAAGCTGATGCCCTCGATCGGCTTCTGCTTGATGCCATCGACCACCTCAGGTGCAGTGATCCCCGCGGCTTCGAGGATCGTCGGCATGACGTCGATCACGTGAACGAACTGCTCGCGCAACGTCCCCTTGTCCTTGATGCGCGCCGGCCACGACACCACCATGTTCTGATTGATACCGCCGAGTTGGGAGGCGTTCTGCTTGAACCAGCGGAACGGCGTGTCGAAGGTCCACGACCAGCCGGCCGACATGTGGTTGTAGGTGTGCTCGGTGCCCCAGACGTCGTAGAATTTCATCTGGACGTCGGCAGGCAGGTCGTTGACGCCGTTGAACCACGCCACCTCGTTCGGCGTCCCCATCGGGCCGCCCTCTGCACTCGTGCCATTGTCGCCGTTGATATAAATGATCAGCGTGTTGTCGAGCCTGCCCAGATCCTCGAAGGCCTGGACCACGCGTCCGATCTCGTGGTCGTTGTAGGCGGCGTAGGCGGCAAAGACTTCGACCTGCCGGATGAACAGTTTCTGTTCTTCCGCTGACAGCGTGTCCCATTCCTTCAAAACGTCCTTCGGCCAGGGCGGCAGCTTCGCGTCCTTCGGGATCACGCCGAGCCGCTTCTGGTTCTCGAAAATCCGGTCGCGAACCTTGTTCCAGCCTTCGTCGAACAGTTTCAGCTTGCTGATCTTGTCCACCCACTCCTTGGTGGGATGATGCGGCGCATGCGTAGCGCCGGGCGCGTATTTGATGAAGATCGGCTTGTCCGGCTGGATCTGATGCATCCGCGTCACGTAGTCGATGGCATCGTCGGCCATGCCGGTTACGAGATTCCAGCCCGGCTTGCCATCAAACGGAAAGATCTGGGTGGTATTGCGGAACAGATTCGGCTGCCATTGGTTGGCGTCGCCACCGACGAAGCCGTAGAAATACTCAAAACCCATGCCGGTGGGCCACTGGTCGAACGGACCCACCTGGCTGGCAGCAAAAGCCGGCGTGTTGTGGTTCTTGCCGAACCACGAGGTCGCATAGCCGTTCTCGAGCAGAATGCGCCCGATCGTCGCCTTGTCCCGGTCGATGATGCTGTTGTAGCCGGGGAATCCCGTCGACTGCTCCGACACCACGCCGAAGCCGGCCGAGTGATGGTTGCGCCCGGTGATCAGCGCCGCGCGCGTCGGCGAGCACAGCGCGGTGGAGAAGGTGCGGTTGTAGCGCAGCCCCTCGTTCGCGATGCGGTCCATGGTCGGGGTCGGGATCACGCCACCGAACGTGCTGGGCACGCCGAAGCCGGCGTCATCGGTGATGATGAGCAAGACGTTGGGCGCGCCTTTCGGCGGCACGACCCGCGGCGCCCACCACGACTGCGACTGCAGTGCACCGTCCTTGATCACCCCGCCGAATTTTGGATCGGGTGGCGGTAGCTGCTTGCCGCTGATGCTCGAACTGGCGCTTGGCGAACCCAGCGTGCCGGAGACCTGCTGGGCTGCGACCTGGCTCACCATTGCGAGCGAGCTTGCGAGGCACAGGAATGTACTCGTGATGGATCGAAAAGACGCGGGGGATTTCGGCATGTTTCGGCTCCCATGATCGCTTGTGCCACAGCGAGATCAATCCAGCATCGCCGCGGATCCCTCCCTTGATTTGGATCAAATGGGCTGCGATCAACTCCGTACCGTCCGTCCGCGCGCAGCAAAGGGGCCGCCTCGGTTGACGGCCCCTCCTCGCGCAACTGCCCGCTTACTTGTCGCCGGCTCCTCTCGTCACCGCTTCCATGACGCGGTCGAGGTTGAAGCTGCCGGGCTTCTGACGTGGCGGGAAGTCACGGAAGCTCTGCAGCCACTGACCGACATAGGCGCCCGCCGGAGCAATCGCGAACATGCGATCCATGTACCAGCGCTGATAGCCCATGGCGTTCTCCTCTTCCGCACGTTCAAAGGGGTCCATGCGCAGGTTGCCCAGCAATGGCGCGCGCAGGGTCTCGAACGGTTGCTGCCACACTTTGAGGCCGAGCGCATTCTGCTTCAGGAAGGTGACCTTCCAATTGTCGTATCGCAGGGCCGCAACGCTACCGTCGTCGGTCCAGTAGATGAATTCCCTGCGCGGCCATCCGGCTTCGCCCTTCAAGGCCGGCATCAGGTTGTAACCATCGAGATGAACCTTGTAGTTTCGGCCTCCAGCCTGCTTGCCCTTCAACAGGTCCTCTTTCAGGCTGGCATCGCCCGCGGCTGCAAGCAAGGTCGGCAGCATGTCCTCATGGGCGCAGATATCGTTGATGACGGTACCCGGCTTGACTACGCCGGGCCAGCGGATGGCAGTCGGAACACGATAGCCGCCTTCCCAGTTGGTGTTCTTCTCGCCGCGGAACATGGTCGTTCCGCCGTCCGGCCACGTGAACGTCTCCGCGCCGTTGTCGGTCGAATACATGACGATGGTGTTGTCCTCGACCCCGAGCTCCTTGAGCTTGGCAAGCAGTTGCCCGACCATGGCATCATGCTCGACCATGCCGTCAGCGTAGACCCCGAGACCTGTTTTTCCCGCGGAAGACGCCTTCAGATGCGTGAAGATGTGCATCCGGGTGCTGTTCCACCACACGAAGAACGGCTTGTTGCTCTTGACCGCGTTGTCCATGAAGCCGAGTGCGGCCGTCGTGACCTCTTCGTCCACCGTTTCCATCCGCTTCCTGGTCAGCGGTCCGGTGTCTTCGATCTTTCCATTGGCGAAGCTGTGAATGACACCGCGCGGCCCGAACAGCTTCTTGAACTGAGGATCCTTGGGATAGTCGGGATTCTCGGGCTCCTCCTCGGCGTTGAGATGGTAGAGGTTGCCGAAGAATTCGTCGAAGCCGTTGTTGGTCGGCAGCATCTCGTCGCGATCACCGAGATGGTTCTTGCCGAACTGGCCCGTGACATAACCGAGCGGCTTGAGCAGCCCCGCGATCGTCGGATCTTCGATCTTCATGCCTTCCGGCGTGCCCGGCAGTCCGACCTTCGTCAATCCAGTACGGATCGGCGACTGGCCGGTGATGAACGCGGCGCGGCCCGCCGTACAGCTCTGCTGACCGTACCAATCGGTGAACAGGGCCCCTTCGGCCGCGATGCGATCGATGTTGGGCGTCTTGTAACCCATCATTCCGCGGTTGTACGCGCTGATGTTGAAGCCGCCGATGTCGTCGCCCCAGATGACGAGAATGTTGGGCGGCTTCTTCGTCTGGGCCAAGGCGTCGGTCATGCCGGCCATCAGGCACAGCGCGCCGACCGCGGCCCCGCAAAACTGCTTGAGCAAAGTCGTTGTTCGCATATGGGCTCCCTCCTGTTGTCAATCGTTGAGATCGGTTTCCTCGATGCGCAACGACAATCCAAGCGCGTCACTATCGAGAACCCGGCTAAACCTCAGCGCGGGAGCCTCGGCTGCGATTTCCATGATCGCGACCAACCGGGAAAACCGCCTTGATCGAAGGTTGCGCAGCAGCTCTTCCTGGGACTCCCACTCTTCGACGTAGTTGAAGCAGCGTGGATTTCCGATCTCGGAATACAATCGAGCACTGGCGCAACCGCGATCCAGTTGCGCCGGCCGCATCACCGACCGCAACGCTTCGATGAGTTCGCTTGCGCCCGGTGAATGCGAGCATATGGACAGCGACATCTGGATCATGCGTCAGCTACTAGCAGGCGACGTGCCAGACCTTGGGCGGCCTCCATGGCGGCCGGATATTCGATATGAATCAGAGACCTGGGGACACAGTCCGGTGAATTCGGGCGGGCTGGTGCGCGAACCCATCTTCGGAGATTCCGCGACATTTCGGAGCTTAGGTCGAGCGGTGCAGTCCCAGTTTCGCCATGCGGCTTTCCAGCGTCGTCGGCTTGAGCCCCAGGATTTCTGCAGCACCGCCCCTGCCGCGAACCCGCCAATGCGTCGAGTCCAGCACCCGGCGGATGTGCTCGCTGTCTATGTTCGCGATCGACTGGTCATGCCGTGGCGAGGAGGCTTTCTGGTTCGACAGCTCGACGTTCAAGGTGGGACCATCCGACAGGATGATCGCGCGCTCGATCTCGTTGCGGAGCTCCCGGACGTTTCCCGGCCAATCATATTGCTGAAGCGTCTTGATGCTGGCCTTCGAGATCGAATCGATTGACTTGCCGATGCTCTTCGACAGTTCCTCGATGAATGCATTGGCAAGAAGCGGGATGTCTTCCTGGCGTTCACGGAGCGACGGGACCGAAATCGGAAACACGTTGAGGCGGTAGAACAAGTCGTCCCGGAAACGCCCCTCTGCGACAGCCTTCCTGATATCGCGATTGCTTGCCGCAATGACCCGCACGTCGACCTTGATGGGCTTCGGACTGCCAAGGCGTTCGATCTCTCGTTCCTGAAGCGCGCGAAGCAGTTTCGCCTGGGCCTCGAAAGGCAGCTCCGTCACCTCATCAAGGAACAGCGTCGAGCCGTCGGCCAGTTCGAACCGGCCGATCTGCTTTGCGAGAGCGCCGGTATAGGCGCCCTTCTCCCTGCCGAAGAGCTCGCTTTCGACCAGTGCCGTCGGGATCGCCGCACAGTTGACGCGCACCATCACGCGGTCCCTGCGCGGGCTGAGTTCGTGAATGGCCGACGCCAGCAATTCCTTGCCGGAGCCGGTCTCCCCCAGCAGCATGACCGTTGCGTTGGTGCGCGCAACCTGCTCGACCGCAGCAAGGGTCTGCTGGATTGCCTTGCTTTTGCCGATGATCTTTCCAAAACCCTGCCGCTCCTTGACGAGATCGCGGAGATAAAGGTTTTCGCCCTGCAGCCGATCCCGGAGCGCCCTGACTTCCGACAAAGCGCTTCGCAGTTCCTCGTCGCCAAGCTTTCGGGCCAAGGCGGCCGCGAAGATCTGGGCGACCAGCCGCAGTCGATTGACGACCGCTTCCGGCCAATCCCGTTCGCGAACCATCGCTCCGAACGAGAGCGCTCCGACCACCTTGCCTGAGACGATCAACGGAAAGGTGACGTTGGATTTCGGACCGCTCGCGCGAAATGCCTCGATGTCCCCGCTGGCTTCAGCCGGCAGATCGTCGACCGACGAAAAACACACAATCTCGGAGTCCAGAATCTTTTGCAGGGCCCAAGGGAATCGCTTGCGCGCCGATACGGCGCGTGGATAGGCGCGGAATTCCGGACGGGCCCAGGAGTGAGTGGCGACCAGGTCGCCGGTTTCATCCACGAACTGATGAATCGTGCTGCGGTCGAGATCGAGAACTTCGACGAAGCACCTCTGGGCGTCTTCAATGGTGGCATCGATCTGGTCGGCCGCGATGTTCACGAAACGCGCGGCCTGATTGGCAAGGACCGTCTCGAACCGCAGACGGTCATCGCGATCCGACCCTTGCTGCCCTATCGGGATACCCATGCCATTGCAAGTTTGTTTCGGAACTTACGCATTTTTGGCTTTATGCTGGCCGTAAGCAAGAGGCTTGACGCACAATTCGGCAAGTCGATCTCAGGCTTCGCTCCGATGAAGAATGGGCTCTATGTCGTCAGGGTAATGGGGCTGGACAGGGTCGACTGGCCGCCTAACGGCGTTGTCGTGCTTCGGGATGGGGCGATCGCGGGAGGCGGCTCTTACCTCTATTATCTGGGGACCTACGCTGCCAGCGACGGCATCTTCAAGGGTGAGCTTGTGATAAATCCGCACACGCCCCCACCCCCAAATCACCTGTTTTATAACGCGGTCGAGGTCGGGATGGGAATCGCCGGCACTTACTCCGGTGATCGAGCCGAACTGACCGGGACAGCGCTCGTCGGCAAAAGGAGCCTGGCCGTCCGTCTCACCTTCGAGAAGTTGGTAGATGTTTAAGGCTCTATCTCGGCGTCTCGGCGCCAATCGATTGCCTGTCAATTTGCGCCGCGGCATCTTGATGCCAAGCGCGCGCTCTCCAGGCGTGCAAAGGCAAATCGACGAAGGGCCGCTGATGGAGCTATCCTACTCACAGAATCTCGAGGACTATCACCTCTCCCTTGCCTTCGCGGGACAGGCGACCGGTACGTATATCGATATCGGTGCGGGCCATCCGGTCGCGGACAATGTGTCGTTCTGGTTCTACGAGCGCGGATGGCGGGGCATTGTCGTCGAACCTCAGTCCGAGCTTGCCGCGCTCTACGGGCGGCTGCGTCCGCGCGATATCGCGGTGCGCGGCCTGGTCGGACGAGAGAACGGCGAAGCCGACTTCCACATGGTCGATCGACTGCACGGACTGTCGACGACACGCGAAGATGTTGCGCGAAAGTCCCGGGCATTCGACGTCGACTACCGGACGCTCCGCCTGCCCGTGACCACGCTGGCGCAACTCTGCGAAAGCCACGGCGTCGGCCCGATCGACTTTCTGAAGATCGACGTCGAAGGCGCCGAAAGCGAGGTCCTGTTCGGCGGCGACTGGAACCGGTTTCGACCCAAAGTCATCGTTGCCGAAGCCGTCAGCCCGATGTCGTCCGAGCCGTCATGGCAGGACTGGGAACCGTTCCTGCTCGCGCAGGGCTATCGCTTCGTTCTGTTCGATACGCTCAACCGGTTTTACGTCGCGCAGGAGCATCCCGATATCATGGCGCGTCTCCCGACCGAGCGGGCACCATGGCATGCGGTACGGCACATGTACGAAATCGGCCGTGCGCCAGAAAACGAGCAGCATCCCGATCACGTCCTGGCACAGGAGCTTGCCCGCGGGTTCTGGGCAAGCCTGCCCTATCTCGATCCAGGCCTGATCACGTCGATGCTGGCTCGCGCCCGCCGGATGACGAAGCAAGACGATCTCGCCGCCCTTGCAGCAACGGTCGACAGCGAACAATTCCGCGCGGCGCTTGGACGAATTGCCTGCGGTTACGACGGCGGACAGATCGTCGACGAGTGAAGGGAGTCCCGCCGAGGCTCGCATTGAGCCGGCAGTGATGGCACGCGCTATTGCGTTTTTGGCCGCGGCATCTTGATGCCAAGCGCCCGCTCCGCAGCCGACATCACGGTGGCGCGCGGGGTGGTGGCGCAGTAATCCTTCACGGTCTTCGCGGCTTGCGCGAACTGATAGAGATCGATGACGGTGTTGCGCACGCTGGCATTGTAGTATCCGCTCATCCACATGGTGACGCCGGCAAAATCCTGGAAGCCGAGCTTGGTCAGTTCGGCGCAGGTCATCTTGCCCATGTCGACCACCATCTTCTCTTCGGCGGCGGCCGGTGCGGCAAACAAGACTACAGCTACCGACAGAATGATCGATCTCAACATGGCGTCTCCCCTTGCGTTCGGTTCGCAGGAGGCCAGTCAGGCGCGCGAGATCCCTTGATTTGGATCAAGTGCCGGGCGCGGGCAAAAGGCGGCCGCCGCAACGGCGTCGAATATGTGGCGGTTCTGCGGCGAGCGTTCACTTTATGCCACTGAGACGATTGCGCTCTACCCTATTGAGGCGTTCAATCAGGAGATGTGAGATACGTCCATTCGTAGACGACGCTTGTTCGCGACGCGATCTCAATCGCGCGAACCTTCCGTGGGAGTTCTTGAACTTGAATTCGTGAAGCGCAGGAGGGTCGGCGATGCTAACTGACGCAAGCCAATGACGCCCTATCCGACTTCGATCCCGACCGGCCTGCCGCCGCGGTACTCGGAGTCCGTGTTCGAAGGCCGGCAGCCGACGCTGCAGCTCATCTACGACACCGCACCGATCGGCCTCGCCTTCCTCTCTCCCGACTGCCGCTATATCCAGATCAACCAGCGCCTCACCGAAATCTGCGGCATCTCGGTCGAGGATCATCTCGGGCGTTACGTGCGCGACTGCGTGCCGGCGCTGGCGGACGCGGTCGAAGGCATCGTGGCCTCGATCATGCGCACCGGCGATCCCGTCACCGGCGTCGAAGTCGCTGGCCAGCGCGCCGACCAGACCGAGGAGCGCTTCTGGGTCACCTACTGGCATCCCCATCGCAACCGTGATGGCGAGATCGTCGGCGTCAACGTCGCCGCAGAAGAAATCACCGAACGCAGGCGCACCGAGGCGGCGCTTCGGGCCAGCGAACGGCAATTCCACACGCTAGCGCATTCCATCCCGCAACTGGTCTGGATGGCCGATGCCTCGGGCGCGATCTACTGGTTCAACAATCACTGGTACGAATACACGGGCCGGCCCGCAGGCGAAATCGATCCCGATGGCTGGCAGGCGGTGCTTGGCGCGCGATGGACGGAAGCGCTTGCGGAAGGGAGCCCGCTCGACGCGGAGCTTTCGCTGCTCGGCAAGGACGGCATGTACCGTCCGTTCCTGACCCGCGTGGTGCCGCTGCGCAATCCCACTGGTGCGGTCTACGGCTGGATCGGCACCCACATCGACATCAGCGAGCGCAAGAGCAACGAGCGCGAACTGCGCAGGGCCAAGGAAGCCGCCGAAGCGGCGCTGCAGAACCTGCGCGAAACGCAGCATTCGCTGATCGAGGCCGAGAAGCTCGCAGCGCTCGGGCGGCTGGTTGCGGGCGTCGCGCACGAGATCAATAACCCGCTCGGCACCGCGCTGACGATCGCCTCCTCAATCGAGGAAAAATGCAGACTGTTCGCAACCCAGGCGGCGCACGGAACGCTGAAGCGCTCCAGCCTGAATGAATACGTCGAAGCGGTGCGCGGCGGCTCCATCCAGATCCTGGAGCGCCTCAACCGCGCGGCCGAACTGATCGAGTCGTTCAAGCAGGTCGCCTCCGATCAAAACAGCTCCGACCTTCGCGCATTCGACCTTGGCGACCTGACCGAACAGGTCGCGGTGGGGCTGCGCCCGGCGCTGCCGAAGAACATCGTGGCGCTACGAGTCAAGAGCGAGCCGAACCTGTCGATGAACAGTTACCCCGGATCGTATGGCCAGGTGCTCACCAGCCTGTTCCTCAATTCGATCGCGCACGCCTATCCCGATGCCGATGCGGCCGGGTCGATCGACATCACCGTCAGCGCTGCGGGCCCAAATGACGTCGAGATCGTTTTCGCCGACGATGGCTGCGGCATGACTTCCGATGTCAGGCGGCAGGCGTTCGATCCGTTCTTCACGACGCGACGCCACGCGGGCTGCGCCGGCCTCGGCCTTCACATCGCCTACAGCGTGGTGACGGATCGCCTGGGAGGGAGCCTTCGTCTCGCGAGCGAACCGGGCAAGGGAACACAGGTGACGCTCCTGCTTCCGCGTCGCGTGACGGACGGGGCGTGAGGGCAGCGACACCCATTACACCGGATGATGACAGACCGCCTCGATCCGGTTGCCGTCGGGATCCCTGAGGAACGCCGCGTAGTACGACGGGTGATACTGGCGCAGACCCGGCGCCCCCTCGCTGATGCCGCCGGCGGCAATGCCGGCGCCCCAGAACGCGTCCACCTGATTCCGCCGCTCGGCCTTGAAGCACCAATGCCGGCCGAACGCGTCCTCCGCCCTCACGCCCTTGCGGATCGAGAGATAGACCCGGTCCGGATGATCCGGCCGCGCCCGCTCGCCGTAACCGAGCCAGTCGTCGCGGCTGCCGACCTTGACGACGTCGAGCGCCTTCATGATCGCATCGTAGAACCGCTCGGCCCGGTGCATGTCTGAAACCGTGATGGAAACGTGATCCAGCATCGATGGCTCTCTGCGGTTGAAACGCAATTCGCTGAAGTGGCATCGTCGCCGCATGGTTCGAGACGCGCGGCGTTGCCGCGCTCCTCACCATGAGGTCGAGCACTTGAGCTATCGGACCTCATCCTGAGGAGGCCGCAAGGCGGCCGTCTCGATGATGAAGCCTGAACCGAAAAACTCTACGACGCGTTCTTCAGCCGTTCCAGCGCTTCCTGCAGCTTCGTCTTTCGAGCCACCGCCGCTTCGCGCTTTTCCTTTTCCTCCTCGACGATCTCCTCGGGCGCATTCGCCACGAATTTCTCGTTGGAGAGCTTGGCGTCCACCCGCTTGATGTCGGCCTCGGCCTTGACGATTTCCTTGTCCAGCCGGGCCCTTTCCGCCGACAGGTCGATCACGCCCTTGAGCGGCAGCGCCACGACTTCGCCGCGCACCAGGAGTTGCACCGCGCCTTCCGGCGGCCGGTCGGCAAAGGAAATATCCGCCAGGCGCGCCAGCCGCTTCACGGTGTCGCTCCAGCGCTGCGCGCGCTCTTTTGTTTCGGTCGAGGCGCCCGACAACACCAGCGGGATCAGCGTCGCCGGCGGAATGTTCATCTCCGAACGGACCGAGCGGATGGCGGTGACGAGATCGACCACCCAGCCGATTTCGGCTTCGGCCGCGGGGTCACTGAAACCCTCGACCTCGAGTGCGACCATGACCGGCGCGATCAGCGGATCGCCAGGTCCCGCCAACGCCATTGTAGCAATCTGTTCTGTGGTGACCACGGTTGGCTTCCGTGGCCATTCGGCCAGCACCAGCAGGCCGTTGCGCGCGGCGGTGACCGCCCAGAGCTCCTCGGTGATGAACGGCATGAACGGATGCAGCAGCTTGAGGATCTCGTCGCGCGCCCAGGCGACCATGGCGCGGGTCTCGGCCTTCGCCGCCCCCTCCTCGCCCATCAGCACGGGCTTTGCGAGTTCGAGATACCAGTCGCAGTAGACGTTCCAGACGAAGCGATAGATCGCGTTGGACGCATCGTTGAAGCGATAGTCCTCGATCGCCTCGGTGACTTCCCGCGTGGCGCGCGAGGTCTCATGCGCGATCCAGCGATTCAGGACCTCGCTGGCGTTTTCCGGTTCGAACCCCGCAGGCAGCGCGCAGCCGTTCATCTCGGCGAAGCGGCAGGCGTTCCACAGCTTGGTCGCGAAATTGCGGTTGGTCTCGACGAGCTGCGGCGAAAGCTTGATGTCGTGGCTGTGCGCCGCGCCGCGCGCCAGCGCAAAGCGCAACGCGTCCGCACCGAAATCGTCGATGACCCCGAGGGGATCGATGACGTTGCCTTTCGACTTCGACATCTTGGCGCCCTTCTCGTCGCGAACCAGGCGGTGGATGTAGACCGTCGAGAACGGCGCCTCCTTCATGAAGTGGATGCCCATCATCATCATCCGGGCGACCCAGAAGAAGATAATGTCCCATCCCGTCACGAGGACGTTGGTCGGGTAGTAGCGCTTCACGTCCGAGGTGTCATCGGGCCAGCCCAGCGTCGAGAACGGCCAGAGACCTGAGGAGAACCAGGTGTCGAGCACATCCTCGTCGCGGGTGATGAAGCCCTCGCGCTTCGCAGGATCTTCTGCCATCGCCTGGCCCTGCTCGGGCGTGATGACTTCCTGTTCGACGTAATAGCCGAGCGCGTTGCCGACGGCTTCCTCTTCGGTCTCGGCGACGAAAACCTTGCCGTCAGGCCCGTACCATGCCGGGATCTGATGGCCCCACCAGAGCTGGCGCGAGATGCACCAGGGCTGGATGTTCTCCATCCATTCGAAATAGGTCTTTTCCCAGTTCTTCGGCACGAACGTGGTCGCGCCCGAGCGCACCGCCGCGATCGCCGGCTGCGCCATGGTCGCGGCGTCGACGTACCACTGGTCGGTCAGATAGGGCTCGATGACCACGCCGGAGCGGTCGCCATGCGGCACCATGTGCGTGTTCGGTTCGATCCGTTCCAGGAAACCGAAGTCTTCGAGCCGCGCGACGATCCTCTTGCGCGCGGCGAAGCGGTCGACATTGTTGAATTCCTCTGCGAACTGGCTCGCGCCTTCCGGCAGGCCGCGCAGGTAATCCTCGTTGTCGATGAGCGCGAGCGCCCCTTCGCGGTCGAACACGTTGATCTGCGGCAGGCCATGCCGCTTGCCGACCTCGAAGTCGTTGAAATCGTGCGCCGGCGTGATTTTCACCGCGCCGGATCCCTTCTCGGGATCGGCGTAGTCGTCGCCGACGATCGGAATGCGGCGGCCGACCAGCGGCAGGATCACGTGCTGGCCGATCAGGTGGCCGATGTTTTCGTTGTCCGGATGGATCGCGACGGCGGTATCGCCCAGCATCGTCTCGGGCCGCGTCGTCGCCACGACGACGAACGTCGAGGGATCGTCGGGACTGAAGGTCTTGCCTTCGATCGGATAGCGCAAATACCAAAGGCTGCCCTTGACCTCGACCTGCTGCACCTCGAGGTCGGAGATCGCGGTGAGCAGTTTCGGGTCCCAGTTGACCAGCCGCTTGTCCTTGTAGATCAGGCCTTCGCGGTGCAGTTCGACGAACACTTTCACGACGGCGCGGGAGAGACCTTCGTCCATCGTGAAGCGCTCGCGCGACCAGTCGCAGGAGGCGCCAAGGCGCTTCAACTGATTGACGATGACGCCGCCGCTCTCCGCCTTCCACTGCCAGACGCGCTCGAGGAATTTGGCGCGGCCCATGTCGCGGCGGCCGGGCTCCTGCCGCTCCATCAACTGCCGCTCGACGACCATCTGGGTGGCGATGCCGGCATGATCGGTGCCGGGCTGCCACAGAACGTCGCGGCCCCGCATCCGCTCGAAACGGCAGAGAATGTCCTGCAGCGTGTTGTTGAGCGCATGGCCCATGTGCAGCGAGCCCGTCACGTTCGGCGGCGGGATCACGATGGTGAAGGGGGCAGCGTCATGCCGCTCCGGGCGGCCGGCCTTGAACGCCCCGCTCTCCTCCCAGATCCGGGACATGCGGCTTTCGATATCGGCGGGCTGGTAATTTTTCTCGATCATGACGGTGCAATTTTGGGAGTGCGGGAGCGTTTTCGGGCAAACTACTCGTTGGTTCGCCGGAGGAAAACGCATCAAAACAACGAACCAGTGCCAGGTCCTGACGCGATCGGGGCCGGGCGGTCCCCTAGAAAGCCGCCACAGCGCCGCAAGTCAACCTGACAAGTCGGCCCCAGGCGGCGGAAGCGCCGCGATCACGCCGTTGGGATGTCGGTATCAAGATGGTCCGCCACCCGCCGAGGCAGCCCGGCGCGTGCCTGAGCGCTAGCGTCCGCGGGAAACCCGCTCGATTTCGGCCTTGACGATCCGCTCCACGAGTCCGGGCAGGTTGTCATCGAGCCAGGATTTCAGCATCGGCCGCAGCATTTCCTTGACCAGGTCTTCCAGCGTCCGCGCATTGTTGCTGAGCACGGTATTGGCCAGCGAGTTGAAGGCGGACTCGACGGCGGAGACGGTCGAGCGCGACAGTATCTGCTGTACCGGCGCCGGCTCGCTCTGGATCGGAGGCGGCTCATAGGCCGGCTGCCGTGCCTTTGGCGAGGTGAACTCGATGTCATCAGCGGGCTCGATCTTGTTGAACGCCGCCGCCGGCGGCGGCAGCGCCATCTCGTCGGTGAGTTCGAACACGTCGGGTTCTGGCTCGGGTTGCGCGGGCCTGATGTCGGCTTCGGGCGTTGCCGCATCGAGGCTCGCGAGCATCGCGTCGATGTCGTCCTGATTGTTGCTGGCGGCGGCAGGCTCTGGCGCCGGGGGCGGTGGTGCGGGCTTGGGAGCGACCGGCTTCGGCGCCGGCGCGATCGCCGACGGCGGGATGTCCTTCATCACGGGCTTTGCCGGAGCTTCCGCCTTGGCGCCCGCCGCAGCAGCCGGCTTGGCCTCGTCGTCGGCGATGATGCGACGGATCGACGCCAGAATTTCCTCCATCGAGGGCTCTTGGACCTTTGCAGGCTGCGTCATCTCCGACTCCACATCGAAACCATCTTATCTACACCAAGCCATGGGGGAATCGCCGGTTCCGAATCTGCAGGCCGGGATTTTCATCGCACCAGCCCGACTTGTCCCCAGATCAGGCCCGCTCGATGCATCGCGCGGGCCCCCGCCCCCCATGGCGACCAGCGCGGCTGTGAGACGCAACAACGCCAGCCACGAATCGCTCAGCTCACCACAACAACGGTACGTCATGGCTACAATTGATTGCAAGCAAAGCGCCCGGCGCAAGCGGCGCCGGGCGACAACTTTCACGCCAAATGCGTGGCGGTAAATTCAGATATCAGCGGCCGTCAGGCGTGCGAACGCCAACCCAGCTGTCGCGCACCTGGTGATAGTGCACGCTCGGATCGTAGACTGCCGTCGGCAGGTTCATCACCTGCGGCGACAGCCGTCCCACCGTGTTCAACACGGAATAGGACGCCACCACGCGATCATGCTGTGCCGTGACGAGCGCGACGCGCGCGTTGACCAGCGCCTGCTGCGCGTTCAGCACGTCGAGCGTGGTGCGCTGTCCGGCCTTGGCTTCCTCGCGCACACCGTTCAGCGCGATCTCCGACGCGGCCACCTGCGACTGCGCGGATGCGACCTGCGCCTTGCCGGCCTGAAGCTGTCCCCATGCGGTGACGACGTTGGCGCGGGTCTGATCCCTCGTCTGTTCGAGGACGAGGCGTTGCTGCGCCAGCGTTTCCTTGGACTGGCGGATCAGCGAATATTCCGCACCGCCCTGATAGATCGGCACCTGAAGCTGCGCCGTCGCCGACGCACCGAACGACCGCTGCAGCGTCATGGTCGATTCATAGGACTGCTGCACGGCGGCCTGCAACGTCACCGTCGGCAACAGCGCGCCTTCAGCGACCTTGACCTGCAGATAGCTGACGTCGATGCCGAACATCGATGCCGTGACGTTGGGATTCTGCGTCAGGCCGAGTTCCACCGAAGCCGCCAGCGTCGCCGGCAAATAGCGATCGACCGGCGAACCCGGCGCAAGATTTTGCGGCTCGTTGCCGATGATGCGGCGGAAGTTCGACCGCGTCGTGTTCAAATTGGCTTCCGCCGTCAGCAACTGCGTCTTGCCGGCGGCGAGCTGCGCCTCCGACTGCGCCACGTCGGTGCGCGTTACTTCGCCGACATTGAAGCGGTCGCGCGTTTGCTTCAGCGTCTGCTCGAGCACGCGCACGTTGCTCTTTTGCACTTCGACGATGGCGGAGTCGCGCAGATAGTCCATGTAGATCGTGGCGGCCTGAAGCAGCACGGTCTGCTCGAGCACCCGCAACGCTTCGCGCGCGCCCGAAACCTGGCTTTCCGCCGCCCGGGTCCTGTTCGCGGTCTGCTGGCCGTTGAAGAGGGTCTGTGAGACGGTGGCACCGACGCTGCGCGGCGCATTGGCGCCGTGGATGCCGGTGCGTACCAGCGTGTTGTCGTTGCCGCCCTGGGTGCTCAGCGTATCGGTGTATTGATAGCCGGCGCTCGCGGTGACCGCGACCCTCGGGCGATAGCCGGACAGCGCCTGCGGCACGTTTTCGTCGGTGAAGCGAACCTGCGCGCGCTGCGCGTTAAGCTGCGGATTGTTCTGATAGGCGCGCACCAACGCTGCCTCGATCGTGTCGGCCAGTGCGGGCGCCGTCCCCACGAAAGCCAACAGAAGGGCCGAAGCCGCAGCTCCGGTAAATGCCTTCACCCCACGCATCCCAGAAAATCCATTCATCTATGCGCCGGTCCATGATCAGGGAAACATGAAAGATCCCAAGGAAACATGAATCGAACGTCACTTTCACTCGAAGTGAGTCCCGGCTCACCATATTCCGCACCTGCGCAAGACGGAACCACCCAAGCAGGCCACCCCCGTCGAAACTCTGCACGTGGGGCAATCGGGCCACACTTCTGATTCCGAATGGGATTTAGCTGGCCGGCACAGGCGATTGTTGGGCGTGGCAAAGGCCGAAAGGCTAGAAAACGAAGGCCGGAACGCGTTCCATGCCGGGCAACACAGGGGCGGCGGCGTCGAACAGGGTCCGGTGGCCGAAATCGCCATGCGAGCGGGTCACGAGCATCGCCCGTGCCGGCTGCGAGGCCGCGAAGACGCCAACCAGCCGGCCACCGTCGCGCAACTGCCCATAAAGCCGTTCCGGCACGACCTCGGTCGCGCCGTTCAGGACGATGACATCGTAGGGCGCGTCGGCCGGGTCTCCATCGGCCGCGGCCGCGGTCCGGACAATGGCTTTCTCGCCGGCCAGAAGGGCCTTTGCCTTGGTCGCCAGCGCCGGATCGCTCTCCGTCGCCGTCACCAGGGGGCCAACGAATCTGGCAATCACGGCAGCGGCATAGCCGGTGGCGCAGCCGACCACGAGCACCCGGTCGGTCTCCTTGATATCGGCTGCCTGCAGCATTTTGGCCAGCACCGCCGGCTTGAGCAGGAACCGCCCGGCCGACCCGCCCTCACCGACATCCAGATCGAGGTCCAGATAGGCCAGTGCCTGCTTGTTTCCGGGAACGAACGCCTCGCGCGGCACCGCCAGCATGGCATCTAGGATGCGGATATCGGTCACGTCGCTCGGACGCACCTGACCATCGACCATTTTTTGGCGCGCGGTCGCAAAACCGGACATAGGCGGAGACCCTGAAATCATGCGGCGTTGCCGCCGGGAGAGCTGAAACCGGGGTCATCTTTGGTACAAGCTCCGGCAAAACGCAACACGCCGAAGCCGGCGGCCGGATCGACTGAGGGACTGTGGAAAAGCCGCCTACTCGATGGTGACGGCGAGCCGTCCGATCAGCCGCGCGACCTCGTCCAGATGTCCGGCATCGTGCTCCTTGATGGCCTGCGCCAGCCGAGCCAGACACTCCTCGTCGCTCATGGCGGGAACGTCGGTCGGCACGATCGAAGGCACCGCGTTATTCAGTTCGGTTGCATTGGCTGGCATCGAATCAGCTCCCATGAAACCCGGCCCCACCGAGATTTCCGCCCGATTGGGTCGAATTGGCGGCCCAATCCCTCACGCCAGCGGATAACAGGAATGCGTCGGCGAGGTTCCAGCCGCCCTTTCAGTAGCGCAGAAAAGCAAGGCAAGGCCTTGTGACGCGGAGGCTTTTCCGGATCCGCTGCAGGTAAAGGCCGAACCAGACATTTGGTCCTTTGCAAGCCCGGAAGGCTTTGTTATACGCTGCCCGCTCGCGAACCTTCGTTCGCCTATTCCTCGGTAGCTCAGCGGTAGAGCATTCGACTGTTAATCGAATGGTCGCTGGTTCGAATCCAGCCCGGGGAGCCATACTGGATCAATCAGTTGGCGGCCGAATGCCTCTCCCTCACAGGACGAGGATACTTGATGCGCATCTACCGTGCGCACAATGGCGGAACCACGTCGCAGATGTCGGGCAGCACGCGGAGTGCAAGCAGCCAGCGTTTTCGAATCAGCGCCGCCCCCGCTGGCCCTCCTCCAGAATGACCGTTCGATTTAGGACGCCAGCACTGTTGGATGTGCGGCCAGTTGATCAGATCCCGCTTTTTCGAATTCCTTGCCGCATCCCGCCTCGTGAGATCCGCTGAATGGACCTTTACGGGCGTGGCAGGATTTGAGCGCCGGAAACCGCCACCACTTCACGCATCGTTAACGATTCGGGGGCGACTAATCGCTGGCAGTTGCCTCGTCTCGCGTACCTCAATCCGTTCAATCTCATCGCTCGCAAGGTGCGCTCATGGACAAACTCACTCAGCTTCTGGATTCTATCGACGCGGCCTATCGCATCGCGGCAACGACCGACCGCGATGTCGCGAGCCTCCTGCTCCTGGCCAGCCTGAATGTTTCGCAAAAGATCGAAACGATCTCAGGCAGTACCGAACGCCGGCGACGCAGCGTAGCCTGATCCCGTACCGGCCGCCGCCAGTAGCGGACATCGACCAGGCGCGCACGCTGTGTGCGCCTGAGGTGTCTCCATCATGCATCGGGAGTGGCGGCCCCGGCCTGCCTTAGGCGCGGGGCACGTCGCCAGACGATCAACCGACCCGGAGATTTTCGGCGGATTCCTTGCCGCGGTTGGCCACGACTTCGTAGCTCACCTTCGCGCCTTCGTTCAGACTGCTCAGACCCGCTCTCTCGACGGCCGAGATATGGACGAACACGTCCTTGCCACCGGCGTCGGGCTGAATAAATCCGTAACCCTTCGTCGCGTTGAACCACTTAACTGTACCTATCGCCACCTTGGATTCTCCCCGTGGATTCTTGAACGCCATAGGATGGTGACAGGAATCCGGCGAAATAAAGGGCCTGCGGGTGTAAAGCGGCGAGAGTTGTCGCAAATTTACGGCGGAGTCATTCCCAGCGGTTGCGGCGGCGCAGGCCAAGGCGTGGCGACGACAGCCATGCGCCAGCCACGCGGATCATTGTAGGCCGAACAGCATTCAGCTTCGCAAGCTCCAATACCCGGCGGCTCTGGAAGGTCGTGTTTATCGTTCAAGGCAAGCTGGGCGGGCTGGAAGAGCCTGTGAAGGTCATCAAGGAGACGCGGGTGGAAGCCTGGGAGGCCGTGAGCGACCTGCTCGACCGCGGCACGGTGAATATCACCATCAACGCGGACGGTCGCATCTACACGACGCGCGAATTTGCGCTCACGCTTCTGGACTCGCGAGACTGACACCGGCGGCAAAGCATCGTCGGCCCGGCGCAGGAGTTTTCCGTTCGCCGACAGGTGCCGCCCCGTTCGACAGAAACGGCCCCGGTGCGGGGCTGGTTGCGCCGGGGCCATTCCCACTCCGCGCCCGTCTCGGACGCAAACCATCATACCGGGAAAACTTGGCAATGAAGCGATGGCATCGCGTCGCATGGAGGCCATTTGTCGAAATCTGTCAGCAAAAGTGTCCTGTTCAAGATCGACGAGGCAGGTCAATTGCAAATGACACGCTGACGGCAGCGCAAACAAGTTGGCAGGGTCTGCCACCGGCAGGCCAATATCGTCTGGTAATCGGGTGACACAAACACCAGGCCGAGTGAGCAAGCCGCCTCAGAACGGCTGAAGGCGGGCGAGGCAGATTTTATGAGGCAACGCACAGCACCGCTGACCGAGGCTCTTTCTGGATTGTTGCTCCTGCTCCTCGCCTTCCCTTTTCCGGCGAAGGCCCTGGAGACATTCGCACTCGCGTTGCCGGTAAAATGCCAACTCAGCGTCACCTGCTTCATCCAGAACTACGTCGACCATGATCCGAGCGGCCAGGTTCGTGATTTCATGTGTCGCGGCCGCACGTATGACGGCCACGACGGGACTGATATCAGGATTCCCGATCTTCAACTCCAGCAGCGCAATGTCGACGTGCTTGCGACAGCGCCAGGCCGCGTTACTGCGATCAGGGATGGGCTCGATGACATTTCCATACGCGTGACGGGGAAAGCCGCCGTCGCTGGAAGGGAATGCGGCAACGGTGTCGTCATCGAACATGAAGGCGATTGGCGAAGCCAGTACTGTCATCTGGCCCGCGGCAGTGTCCGGGTCAAAGTTGGCGATCGCGTTGTAACGGGCCAGCCGATCGGGCTGATCGGACTATCCGGCGCAACCGAATTTCCGCACCTGCATTTCACGCTGAGACATCAAGGCAAGATCGTGGACCCGTTTGCCCACGGAGCGCCTCCGGGCGCCTGTGGCGGCGGGCAATCGCTCTGGGCCGATGCCATCAGGGAGCAGACCAAATATCGGGCGCGCGAAATTCTGAACTTCGGTTTTTCCAGCGTGCCCCCGACCATGGATCTCGTCGAATCCGGAGAATTGCGCAAGCATGCGGTGCAACCCGAATCGGATGCATTCAGCGCCTATGTGCGGGCAATCGGGCTCCAGGCGGGCGATCAGCAGACCATCTCGCTTCGCGGGCCGGACGGGACAATTTTCTCCGAGTACAAGGCCGAACCGCTCGACAGGGACAAGGCGCAGTACTTCGTCGCGGCAGGGAAACGGTTGAAGGCTGCTCGCTGGGCGCCCGGCCTTTACAAGGCAACTTACCGCGTCACGAGAGGCGATCAGGAAGTACTGGGCAAGACATTCGAGATAGACCTCGGTCCGAAATAGGTCACTCTGGGCGGCAGGGCGGACCGCCTTTATCGCCGTTAGGCTACAACGAGACGATGTGATCCAACGACAGAGCTGTTGATCTCACCTGCGATCGGTCGAGCAATTGCGGTGGCTGCGCCTGCATTGAGGCCAAACTGGTTGAGACGATGGGCGCTGCACGGTTTGTGGCCGCGTGATTTCGAGGTAAGGTGACGCGCCCTTGGATGGGCGCACGAAGGGGACGGTCCCGGCGCAAGCCAGCCCCGCACCGGGGCCGTCTCATGTGCAAGTTCCAGCGGCCGATTGGGCAATCCGTCAATAGTCCCCTACTCCGTGCGCGTAGCCCCCGGAGGGTAGCCGCCTCATTGGCCGCGAGACAAATAAAGATCCGCCGCTTGCGACGGATCTCTGCCGGTTCAGTCCGGATCGTTCCGGGCAGCGCCTAATTGCCCGCAATCATCTTGAGCTTGACGGTCTCGCAGGTCTTGCGAACCTCCTCGGTCAGGATCGAGCATTCCTCGATGCGCTTGAAGATCTTCTTGGCTTCCTCACGATACGACGCTGCGGTTTCGCGCATGAAGGCGATGGCGTTGTGCACTTCGGCGGTCATCGCCTCGCATTTCTGCGCCGCGCTGATCAGTTCGGCTCCCATCGCTTCGATTTCCTTGGCCGCAGCTTCATAATCGCGGACCACGGCTTCGGCCGTGAGCGCGCCGACACGCGTTACGCCCTCCCGGTGCTCGACGTAATCAGGCATCGGTCCCGCCACCCTGACGTTGGGAAGATTGGCTACGACATCCTTTTCAAGTTTGGCCAGATCCAGCGCCGCGCCATTGTGAATCCGTTCGATAGTCGCCATCGGCAAATCCCTAAAAGAATTAAATTGGTCCGCCCCGACCAGTGCATTAGCCAGAGATTCGTGGCGGAATACCGCATCTGAGGATCAGAAATAGGCATTGGAGCGAAGGCGCGATGTCAGAAATGCGCGCGTCGTGCGGCCAGATCGGGGCGCGGTGCACGCGCGTCTGTCCCCTCCATTCATAGTAAACCAACCATTAACTCGGAATCGCTATCGTTCGCCCGTGTCTGGGTAGTCAGCACGCGGCCCACGGGAGAGAGATTATGCCCGTCGAAATGTTGAGCTATGCCGAACTCGGCGAAAGGCTCAAAGTCTCCCCGGAAGCGGCAAGGGCGCTGGTCAAGCGGCACCGGCTGCCACGGTCCCGTGCGAACGATGGCAAGACGTTGGTGCAGGTCGATCTCACCGAAATCAGCCATTCCCCGGTGCCTCGCGTGCGGCAGGTACCGCCCGGGCAACAGGTGGTCACCGCCTTGAAGGAAAAGATCGAAACGCTGCAGGCAGACCTGATGGAGATGGAAACCATCGCCAACGGTCACCGCGCCGATTTCGAAAGAGAATGCGAACGTACGAACAAGCTGCTGGCCGAACTGCTCAAGTCGAGCATCGAAACGGTCGCGGCCCGCGAGAAGGCAGCCGCCCTCGAAGGCAAACTGTCGGTGTTCGCCCAGCCCTGGCGGCGGCGACTGGTCGATGCAGTCAACCTTGCCCTGCCGCAGGCGAACGCCAACCCACGCCGTAGCGTGGCGGGACGCCGGTAAGCAGAATCATCGCCACCCGCTCACTGCTCGAACAGCGCCGCGCAGGCCGGGCTCAAGCTCGTCTTTTGCCGCCGCAGGCAGGCGGTGATTGCGCGGACGTTGGGAATCTCGCCGGCGCAGAGCCGGTAGACGTCGGGAGTGCAGGCCTTGCGCTGCTCTGGTGTGCCCTGGGCCACCGCTGCGCCACTCGCCAGCATGGTCAGCAGAAAGCCGAGCGTCGTCGCCCGGCGAGCCCGGCACCGCGGCGCCATACTTCGCACAAACCTCGCCTTCATGCTCGCGTCTCCTTGATTGGCCTTGCCTTGACAAGGCAGGCGTCATCAAGCCGAATACGGGAATTGATTTTTGCAGAATGTGATTTTTCTCACACGACCGACCGCTGGTGCGGAGCTACCCCTTTGTGCGGGAACTCAACACCTTGGTAACCAGGCTGGCCGCGACCCCTGAGTAGTTAAAAGTCGAACGATCCGGTCAATCCGGAAACAACGCCCTTTTGAGACCATCGCCTCTCGAAGACCGGAGAGTGCGATGAGTGAAGCTGAATTCGACCTAATGCTGGAAGCCGTACAAGCGGCCATTGCGCCAGCGCCGGAGGATGATTTCGTGCCCCAGACCCTGCTCCAGTTTCGCTTGCCGCGCGCTGCCAACGACAACCGTGGCCCCTGGCCGCTGATTCCGTTTCCCGAGGGGTGGTACGCCGCCTGCTGAGCGCGATCGCGTCGCTGCCTAATTCTTCTTCGGCGCATCCGCGAAAGCGCTCTCGATCACGTCGCCGATCGGCTGCCAGGTGCGGCCGTCGAACTGCACCAACCGCATCTGCTTGATCGGCTGGAATTTGTCCGGACCCGTGTTGATCTTTATGCCGGGCAACATCACCGGCGACTGATAATCCCTGAGCGCTGCCGCCTGCCGCATGATGTTTTCGCGCGAGAGATCGTCACCACACTGCTTCAGCACCTGCACCAGCGTATCAGCGGCGGCATAGCCGTAAAGCGCGGCGCTGCTGGCCTTGTTCCCCTTGGGATAATACCTGTCCATGAAAGACAACCACTCCTTCATGGCGGGGTCGTCCTTCCATGCGGGATCGTTCGGATCCTTCAGGAACGAGGCCGAGATCACTCCTGCAGACTTCTCCGGACCTGCGGGTCCCAGGGCCGCGCCGATCGAAGCAGCGGCGTTGTTGAGAAGCAGCACGGGATGCCAGTTCGAATCGGCCGTCAGCCGGATCACCTGCGAGGCCGTGCTCGGCACGCCGGCGAAAACGAGAATGTCGGCGCCCGACCGTTTCAGGATCGAGACGTGCCCGTCGATATGCGCATCGTCGATGTCGAACGCGACGCTCACGATGATCAGGCGGCTCAGATCGCCGAGGCCCTCCTGAATCCCCTTGTACAGGTCGCGGCCGAATTGATCGTTCTGCCAGAGCACCACGATCTTGCGTTGCGGGAAAAATGCCGTGATGTAGTTGGCGTAGATGCGACCCTCGGCGCGAAACGACGGCTGCCATCCCATCGTCCAGGGAAATCGCTTCGGATCGCTCAACTCCTCGGCGCCTGAAGCAACGAAGAGCTGGGGAATCCGCTGCTCATTCAAATATTTTCGAACCGCGAGATTTCCGGGCGCTCCGTAGGAGCCGAACATCAGGTGGACGTCTTCCCGCTCGACCATCCCGCGCGTCAGATCGAGCGCGACGGTCGGGTCGGAATTGTCGTCATGGGAGATGAAGCGCACCTTGCGGCCATTGATGCCGCCGCGCTCGTTGATCATCTCGAAATAGGCCGCTTCGGCCTTTCCGATCGCGGCGAATTCCGACAGCGGCCCCGTATAGGGCATCAGATTGCCGATGCGGATTTCGTCCTCGCCGGAGGATCGATCGGCACGCTGTGGCGACATCGCATTCAGCGACGTCAATGCGATCACCAGAACAACCAGAATTCGGCCTGCGACATTCCTGTTCATCCAGGTATTCCCCTTGTTGGCGTCCTGATCGGAGCTGAGGAAAGGATGTGATGTGCCGGAGAGCTGGAGCCCCGCACAAATGAACGGCGCAAGTCTGGCGCGATCAAGGCATGGTGCGCTCCAGGGCCTCAGTCTCGTTGACCTAGGTCAAGGTCTTGATCGCGGCCAAAGGCTCAGCCCTCTACATTCGGAGCAAGTGCCTGCCGTAGCGAATTCGCAACGGCGCCAGATCGTCGCCTTAAAAAAACGGAAGATGGGCTGCCGTATGTGCTGATCGCAGGCGTTGGTTCCCTTCCAACACTGCGTGAACGCTCGATTCAGAGCACGTTCATCCCGCGACCGCCATATCCGCCCCGGGGGCCATGGATACCTACGAGGTGGATGATGTCGAAATCTGCTGGCGAGTTCGATCCCATTGGCATTGTCGTGGACTGGATCGATGCCTGCCGGCATCGCCAGCTTTCGGCGCTGGTCGAACTGTATGACGCCGCGGCCGTCGTCGACTGCTGCGAAGGCGGCCGCTTTCGCGGACGTGCCGAAGTCGAGCGATACTGGCGTCCCAAACTGATCGGATCGGGCCCGGGCGTTTTCGAGATCGACGCATTGCTGCCGACCGCGGGAGGCGTTTCGCTCGACTACCGGGACCATGACGGGAAACCCGTTCGGACGCATTTCCGGTTCAGCGAACACGGCAAGATCATCCACACCGCTTGCGCGCCGATTCAGCGTGACGGCCCCGACTGGGCGGCTGCGTAAATGCGTGGCGCAGCTAACCGGCATTACCTTGCTTGCCGGGATGCAGGGCCTGCTTCTTCGCTTCCAGTTCCAGGATTAGAGACGTGATACCGTCCAAGGTAGGCTGATCGTTGATCCGGCAGCGAAACAGCCGGTAGCGCGCAATCTCGTCGTCGATACGCTTGCAGTACGCACACATTTCATTGCTCCGCATTGGCGCGGTACGGCGAATCCATGCTCGCCCATTTTCTTATGACTGCGGAACCGCCGATTAGTTCAATGCCAGTTGCCCAACGTCACAACCCGAACCAGCCCGCTCAATGGAAAACGCCCGGCAACCGGCCGGGCGATCAAAAAGTAATTTACAGGTGCTGAAAACGGCCACACTTAAACAGCCGCGACCGAGCGCGTCTGTCCAAAAGTGCACACCGGAACATTGCTTGCGTCCGCGGCCCGCCACCGCGAAAGGAAGCACGCGAATCTGGTATAGGTTTTGGATGCACCTCGACGCAGCCAACCCATTGCTGCCGATTGTCACGCTGGCCGCGGGGGTGTTTCTGTTGATCGCGCCCCGCATCGTGAGCGTCGCGGTAGCCACCTATCTCATCGTCGTTGGCCTGGTCGGACTGAACGGCATCTATCACATCTTCAAATATTAATGTCGCAAGCAGGCGGCCGAGGGTCTCGCGCGAACGGCTTGTGCTTCCCCACCCCGAGCTGCAAGGGAACGCCTTTCGCGGTCCGAAAGCGTGGAGCGCGCGCCCATGCATCAAGCGCACCGGCGCCGAACAGAATTATTATTAAAAATCAGATATTTGGAGTGGAGGCCACGACCAGAATTGAACTGGTGTACACGGTTTTGCAGACCGTTGCGTAACCACTCCGCCACGTGGCCCCATCGGGCGAACTCATATACGCCCTGCCCCGGATAGGCAACCAACCCGGCCCCGCCGTTTTCACTGACAGAGGCTCCAGAAGCGAGGCGGATTCTCGCCCCAAACGAGCGGATTCACCCCCGCTTTCGCCGCCGGAAGTCCCGCTTCTTCGGCTTGGGGGCTAATTCCGGCATTTCGGCCTGCACTTCCCGATAGCGCGCCAGCATGCGGTCGAAGGCGGCGTTCAGCGTCGCGGCGATCTCCGGCCGCCTCTCCAGCCCGGCCAGCAGCAGGCCTGCGGCTTCAATGGTGGCAAGACCGTCGCCGCGGGGTTCCTTGCGCAGCTTGCCGTAACGCGACGGGCGCTTCGGGCCGAGAATGATCCGCTGGCACTTCAGCATCCAGGCATTGCGCCACCACAGCGCCTTGGCCTGGCTCCAGGTTCCGTCGAGCAGCACGACGCCTTCGATATCGCTCAGGATCGCGCGCTGGTGCGGCTCGATCTCACCCTTGCGGTTGATCGCCACGATCTCGGCATCGGTATCGAGCTCGGCCACCTTGGCGGAGCCGAGATAGAGCACGGCCCAGCGCGAGGGGTCGTCCACCTTCCGGCCTAGCGCCTTGGAAAGGCTCGGCCAGGACAGGCCGATCTTGACCACCGCATCCTCAAAGTGCACCGCGGTCAGCCGCGCGGTGCCGAGCGCCCGGTCCTGCTCCTGCGGGTGCTGCAGGATCAGGAGCGAGATATTGCTGTCGATTGGCGTGACGCTGTCGCAGATACACAGCGGCAGCGGCTTGCCGCAATGCGGACAGTCCGGGACCACCTCGTCGGCGGGGCCGGCCTTGGATTTGGATTGTTCTGACATCCGCCCGCTATACGCTTCGTGGCCAGTAATTCAACTATTCGGCGGGCGCCGGGATCGCCGCCGGCCGTAAGCGCTGCCGCAGGCGGTCGATCAGCAAATAGATCACCGGCGTCGTGTACAGCGTCAGGACCTGCGAAACCAGCAAGCCGCCGATGATGGTGATGCCGAGCGGCCGCCGCAGTTCGGTGCCGGGGCCGGTGGCGATGACCAGCGGGATGCCGGCAAACATCGCCGCCATCGTCGTCATCAGGATCGGCCGGAAGCGGGCCCTGCACGCCTCGAAGATCGCGTCCGCCGGAGACAGGCCGCGATGGCGCTCGGCCTCGAGCGCAAAATCGACCATCATGATGCCGTTCTTCTTGACGATGCCGATCAGCAGAATGATGCCAACGAAGGCGATCACCGTCAGCGGCGTATCCGTCACCTGCAGCGCCAGCAGCGCGCCGAGCCCTGCTGAGGGCAATGTCGAGATGATCGTGATCGGATGCGCGAGGCTCTCATAGAGCACGCCGAGCACGATATACATCGCGACCAGCGCGCCCAAAATCAGCAGCGGCTGCCGTCCGCTGGTCTTGTTGAAATCGCCGGCATTGCCGTCAAAACTGCCGCGGATGCCTTCCGGCATATGCAGTTCGTCGACCGCGCGCTGGATGTTCGAGGTCGCGACCTCCAGCGGAACGTTGGGCAGGAGGTTGAACGAGACCGTGGTCGAGGGAAACGATTGCGAGTGGAATACCGCCAGCGGCGACAGGCCGCGCTCGTAGCGCACCACCGCAGATAGCGGGACCTGCGCATCGTTGGCGCCGGCGACGAAGATGCGGTCCAGGTTCGACGGGTCGGCCTGGAACTTCGGGTCGATCTCGAGCACCACCATGTACTGGTTGCGCTGGGTGTAGATGATTGAAATCTGCCGCTGCGCGAACGCATTGTTCAGGGCGTTGTCGATGTCCTGGACGCGGACACCGAGACTGGAGGCAGTCTTGCGGTCGATCACCAGCGACAATTGCAGCCCGCCGGGATCGCGGTCGCTGGAAACGTCGGTGATGCCCTCCACCGTCTCCATCCGCTTCGCCACCAGCGGCGCCCATTTCTGCAGCAGCTCGAGGTTGGTGCTGGACAGCGTATACTGATAGTCGGAGTCGCTCTGCCGGCCGCCGGTGCGGATATCCTGCGCCGCGAACATGAACAGGCGGATGCCCGGCACCCGGTAGAGGCTCCGGCGCAGGCGATCGATCACCTGGGTCGTCGACATCCCTCCCCGCTCCTCGGGCGGCTTCAGGCTGATGAACATGGTGCCGCGGTTGGAACCGCCGCCCCAGCCGCTGCCGCCGAGCGAGGAGCCGATGCTGGCGACCGCCGGATCGGCCATGACGATGTCGGCCAGTTGCTGCTGCAGTCCCAGCATCGCCTGGAACGAAATGTCGGGGGCAGCGCGCGTCGCGCCGATCACAAAGCCGCTGTCATCGGTCGGGAAATAACCCTTCGGGGTCTTGATATAGAGGACCACGGTCAGGGCGATGGTCGCAAAGAAAACGATCAGCGTCAGGAACGGGAAACCAAGCACCACGCGCAGCGTCCGTGTGTAGAACGAGACGATCCGCGACAGCGTGCCCTCGACCAGGCGATCGAACCAGGTCGCGCTGTCGGACGTCGCCTCCTTGATGTAGTGCGCGCAGATCATCGGCGTCAGCGTCAGCGACACGACGGTGGAAACCACGATGGCAAAGGTCAGCGTCAGCGAGAACTCTCGCAACAGCCGGCCGACGATTCCGTCCATGAAGATCAGCGGCGTGAAGGCTGCGATCAGCGACAGGCTGATCGACAGCACGGTAAAGCCGATCTGCCTGGCCCCCTCGAGCGCCGCCGGATAAGGCGCCATCCCGCGTTCGAGGTTGCGATACATATTCTCGATCATGACGATGGCGTCGTCGACCACGAAGCCGACCGAGATCGCGAGCGCCATCAGCGACAGATTGTCGATGGAGAAGCCGGCGAGCCACATGCCGGCGCAGGTGCCGGCCAGCGCCAGCGGCACCGAGACGCCAGCTGCGATCGTCGGCGTCAACCGCCGCAGGAAGATGAACACCACCACCATGACCAGGAACGCGGTCGCCAGCAGCGTGTACTGCATGTCGAGCACGCTGGCGCGGATGGTCCCGGTGCGGTCGACCAGCGTCGATATCTCGACGCCGGCGGGCAGCCACTGCTTCAGTTCAGGGAGCAGCGCCCGCACCCGGTCGACGGTTTCGATCACGTTGGCGTCGCCCTGCTTGGTGATCTGGATCAGCACCGCCGGCTGCTTGTTGAACCAGGCGATCGAGCGGCTGTTGCGGACGGAATCCTCGACCTCGGCGACATCGGAGAGTCGCACGAAATTGCCGCCCGAACTCTTGACGATGATGTCGCGGAATTCGGCCGCGGTGCGCATCTGCTTGTTGGTCGAGATCGTCTCGCTCTGGCGGCCGCCGTTGAATATTCCGACCGGCCCCAGCGGGTTGGCGCCGATGATCGCGAGCCGCACGTCGTCGGTGGCAATCCCGGCATTTGAAAGCGCCACGGGGTTGAGCGCGATCCGCACCGCGGGCTGGTCGGCGCCGGAGACGAGGACCTCGCCGACGCCCGGAACCTGCGAGATGCGTTGCGCGATCACGGTGTCGGCGACGTCGTACATCGCGCTCGTCGTCAGCGTCTTCGACGTCAGCGCCAGCACGAACACCGGCGCCGCCGACGGGTTGGCCTTGCGGAACCTCGGCAGCGACGGCAGGTCGGTCGGCAGGTCGGCCAGCGACGCGTTGATCGCCGCCTGCACGTCGCGCGCAGCGCGGTCGATGTCGCGGCCGATCGAGAATTGCAGCTGGATGCTGGTCGAGCCAAGCGAACTGGTCGAGGTGATCTTGTCAATGCCGGCGATCTGGCCGAGACGCCGCTCCAGCGGCGCGGCCACGGTCGCCGCCATCACGGAAGGATCGGCGCCCGGCCGCGACGCGGAAACCCGGATCATCGGGAAATCGACGTTGGGCACCGCAGACACCGGCAGGAAGACGTAGGCGACCATGCCGACCAGAAAGAGCCCGATCGCCAGCAGCGTGGTGCCCACCGGCCGGCGGATGAAGGGCTCCGAGATCGATGCCATCTACTGCATCCCCTCGGTGGCCCCGGCGACCGGCGGCCCCGCCGGTCCGGGATCGGGCACCGCTTTCTCGATCTTGCGGTTGAGGCGGTCGAGCGCGAGATAGATCACCGGCGTGGTGTAGAGCGTCAGCAACTGGCTCAGCAGCAAGCCGCCGATGATGGAGATGCCGAGCGGAAAGCGCAGTTCGGCCCCGGTGCCGCTCTCGACCGCCAGCGGCAGCGCGCCGAACAGCGCGGCCAGCGTGGTCATCATGATCGGGCGGAACCGCAGCAGGCAGGCCTGCACGATGGCATCGTAGGGCGTCATGCCCTTGTGCCGCTCGGCCTCCAGCGCGAAGTCGATCATCATGATCGCGTTCTTCTTGACGATGCCCATCAAGAGGATGATGCCGATCAGCCCGATCACGGACAGGTCCTGACCGAACAGCATGAGCGCCAGGATGGCGCCGACGCCGGCCGAGGGCAGCGTCGAGAGGATGGTGATCGGGTGGATGTAGCTCTCATAGAGCACGCCGAGCACGATGTAGATGGTGACGATCGCCGCCAAAATGAGCCATGGCTGCCCGGCCAGCGACTTTGCAAACTCGGCCGCATCGCCCGAATAGACGCCGACGATGCTGCCGGGCATGCCGATCCGCGCCTCAATCGCCTTGAGCGCCTCGACCGCATCGCCGAGCGCTTCGCTAGGGGCGAGGTTGAAGCTGAGCGACACCGCCGGAAACTGCGCGAGATGCGAGATCGCCAGCGGCGCCGTGGTTCGGGTCAGCGTCGCCACCGCCGAGAGCGGCACCTGGGCGCCGGGCGCGCCCGCGGTGCCGGCCGCACCGGGCAGATAGAGCTTTGAGAGGATCGAGGGATCGCGCTGGTAGATCGGCATCGCCTCCAGCACCACGCGATACTGGTTGGCCTGGCCGTAGATCGTGGAAATCTGGCGTTGGGCAAAGGCGTCGTTCAGCGTGTCGTTGACCGCCTGAAGGCTGACGCCGAGCTGGCCGGCGCGCTGGCGATTGATGTCCAGCGCGGCGCGCAGGCCGCCCTCCTGCGCTTCCGACGAGACATCCCGGAACAGCGGATCCCGCCGCATCTCGGCGATCAGCTTCTGCGACCACAGCGTCACCGCCGCCGCATCGGTGCCGGTCAGCGTGTACTGGTATTGCGAACGGCTTGACTGGGTCGAGATCTGCACGTCCTGCACTGGCTGGAAATAGATGGTCATGCCCGGGATGGACGCCGTGCGCTGCTTCAACCGGTCGATCACCACGGAAATGTCGTCATGCCGCTCGCCGCGCGGCCGCAGCGTCATCACCAGGCGCCCGACATTGGTGGTCGGGTTGACCGCGCCGGCCCCGATCACGGACACCACGCCGACCACCTCGGGATCGGCCTGGATCGCGGCCGCCGCCATCGCCTGCCGGCTTTGCATCTCGGCAAAGGAAACGTCCGGTCCGGCCTGCGTCACCGCCGTGATCGACGCGGTGTCCTGCAGCGGCAGGAACCCCTTCGGCGCGATGACGTACATCAACAGCGTCGCCGCGATGGTGAGGAATGTCACGACAAGCGTCGCGCGCTGCCGCTGCAGCACCCACAACAGCGTCCGGTGATAGAAATCGACCATGCGGTCGATGCCGCGGCTGACGGCGGCAAGACCCGGAACCGTCATCTCTTCGCCGACATGCTTCAACAACCGCGAACACATCATCGGCGTCAGCGTCAGCGAGACGACCGCCGAGGTCACGACGGCTATTGTGAGCGTCAACGCGAACTCGCGGAACATCCGCCCGACCAGCCCGGACATGAACAGCAACGGGATGAAGACTGCGATCAGCGACACCGTCAGCGAAATCACGGTAAAGCCGATTTCGCTGGCGCCCTTCAGCGACGCCTCCATCACGGACTCGCCGTCCTCCATGTGGCGGACGATGTTCTCGATCATCACGATCGCATCGTCGACCACGAACCCGGTGCCGATCGTCAGCGCCATCAGCGATAGATTGTCGAGGGAAAAGCCCGCGAAATACATGATCCCGAAGCTCGTGATCAGGGACAGCGGCAGCGCCACGCCCGCAATCAGCGTCGCCCGCAGCGACCGCAGGAACAACAGCACCACCAGCGTCACCAGCACCACGCTCAGGATCAGCGTGAACTGCACGTCGCGCACCGACGCCCGGATGGTGACCGTGCGGTCGGAGACGATGGTCAGGTTGACGCCGGCCGGGATCGTGCGCTGGATCCTGGGGATTTCCTCCCGGATCTGCCGGACGACCTCGATCACATTGGCGCCGGGCTGGCGCTGGATATCGACGATGACCGCAGGCGTGCCCTGGTACCAACCGCCGGTGCGATCGTTCTCCAGCCCGTCGATGATGTTGGCAACGTCGCCGATGGTGACGGGCGAGCCGTTGCGATAGGCGATGATGATCGGCTTGTAGGCCTCCGCCGCCGCGATCTGGTCGTTGGCGGCGATGGTATAGGCCTGGTGGGTGCCGTCGAGCGATCCCTTCGGGCCAGAGACATTGGCGCCGGCAATGGCGTTGCGCAGATCCTCCATCGAGATGCTGTAGGCCGCAAGCCGCGCCAGATCGGCCTGCACCCGCACCGCGGGCTTCAACCCGCCCAGCACCGCGACTCGCCCGACGCCGGAAATCTGGCTGAGGCGCTGTCCCAGGATGGTGTCGGCAATATCGCTCATCGCGCGCAGCGAGATCGTCTCCGACGTCAGCGCCAGCGTCATGACCGGGGCGTCGGCCGGATTTACCTTGGCATAGGTCGGTGGGTACGGCAGGTTCTTCGGCAGGATGCCGGCTGCGGCATTGATCGCGGCCTGCACGTCCTGGGTCGCGCCGTCGATATCGCGGTTGAGATCGAACTGCAGCGATATCTGGCTGACGCCGAACGAACTGGTCGACTGCATCGACGTCATCGACGGAATCTGGCCGAGCTGCCGCTCCAGCGGCGCGGTGATCAGCGAAGCGATCACGTCGGGGCTGGCGCCGGGCAGTTGCGTCGTCACCTGCACGGTCGGGAAATCGACCTGGGGCAGCGCCGAAACGGGCAGCGCCCAATAGCCGAGCGCGCCGCCGATCATCAGCGCGATCCCCAGCAGCGAGGTCGCGATCGGCCGGCGGATAAATGGTTCGGAGACGCTCATGGTTGCGTCCTCACTTGGCGGCGCCGCCTGCCTGCCCATTGGCGGGCGCCGGCCCGGTTCGTCCCTTCTGATCACCCTCGCCGCCCTTGGCGTCGGGGCCGCGGCTGCGCTTGCGCGGCGCGAGATCGGGTGACGGCGCGCGGTCGGCAGTTCCAATCAGAACCTTGGCGCCGTCGGACAGGTTGGCAAAGCCGGTGGTCACCACGCGGTCGGAGGTCGTCAGCCCGCTCGCGATCACCGCGTCGTTTTCGTTCTGCTGGGTCACGACAATGGGCTTGGCGGTCGCGACATTGTCGGGGCCGATGACGTAACTGAACGTCCCGGCCGGTCCGCGCTGCACGGCCGAGGTCGGCACCACGATCGCCTTCTCGAGCGTCTCGACCTTCAGCCGCACGTTGACGAACTGCCCCGGCCAGAGCTGGAACTTGCCGTTGGGGAATTCGGCCTTCAGCTTCAGCGTTCCCGTGGTCGGGTCGACCTGGTTGTCGATGCCCTTGAGCGTGCCGGTGTCGATGACGGTGACGCCGTCATTGCCGAATACGTCCACCGCCAGCGTGCCCTTGGCCGCGGCGGCGTTGACCCGTACGATCTGCTGCTGCGGCAGGCTGAATTGCACCGCGATCGGCTGCAACTGGGTGATGATGACGAGGCCGGTCGCGTCGGCCGCGCGGATGATGTTGCCCTGGTCAACCTGGCGCAGGCCGGCGCGCCCGGACAGCGGCGCGATGATCTTGGTGTAGCCGAGCATCGCCTCCGCGTTGTCGATCGCGGCCTGGTCGGCTTTCACCAGCGCCTCCTGCTGGGCCACCACCGCGCGCTGCGTGTCGGCCTGCTGCTTGGAGCCGGCATTGGACGCGGCAAGCTGCTGGTAGCGTGCTAGGTCGAGCTTCTGGTTGGCCAGCAGCGCTTCATCCTGCGCCTTCTTTGCCACCGCCTGATCGTATTGTGCCTGATAGATCACCGGGTCGATCTCGCCGAGCACGTCGCCCTTCTTGACGTCCTGGCCTTCGACGAAGTTCACCGCGATCAGCTTGCCGTCGACCTGGGCGCGCACGACGACGGTGTTCAACGCGCGAACCGAGCCTACGGCGTCGAGATAAACAGGCACATCCTGCGTGCGCGGCGTCGCCGCCAGCACCGGCACTGGCAGGTCGAGACGCGCGCCGGGGCCGCCGAAACCACCTCGCCCAGCACCCTGCTTCTGCTGAAACGCGTTCCAGCCGAGATAGCCGAGCCCACCCAGGATCAGGAGCGTGATCGTCAGCGATACGAAGCGGCGGCCGATGCCGCGCGCCACGCGCTTGCCGGCGATCTTCGCCTTGTCGTCTTCCGGCTTAAAGAGCATCAACCGGCCTTTCCATCCTGGGCTCCCAGCCGCCGCCCAGCGCCTGATAGAGGCTGACGATCGCGAGCAGCCGCGCCAGTTGGGCCTGCCACAGCAGGTCTTCCGCCTGGAACAACGTCGTCTGGGTATTTAGCACAGTCACGATATCTGCGGTTCCGGCGCGCAGCTGCTGCTCGGACAGTTCGAACGCCCGCCGCGATGCCGCCACCACCTGGCGCTGCAGCCGCAGCCGCTCCGTGGTCTGGCGGATCGACATCAGCGCATTGTCGACATCGGCGAAAGCCTGCACCACGGTCTTGCGGTAGATCTGCAGCAGTTCGTCCTGCCGCGCCTTGGTGAGTTCGAAATTGCCGAGGATCCTGCCGCCGTCGAAGATCGGCTGGGTCAGGCTGCCGACCATGCTGAAGAACGCCGCTTGCGGCTGAAACAGCGCCGACAGCGCCGAGCTCTGGTAGCCGCCCTGCCCGGTCAGCTGGATGCTCGGGAAAAACTGCGCACGGGCGCTGCCGACATTGGCGGTCGCCGAAGCAAGCTGGGATTCCTGGCGGCGAATATCGGGCCGTTGCGTCAACAGTTCCGACGGCAGGCCAGGCGTCACCCGCGGCGAGGCGATGTTGTTGAGGGAGCCACCGATGACGCGAACCGCTTCCGGCGGCCGCGAGACCAGCGTCGCCAGCGCGTTGATGTTCTGGTCGAGCGTCTGCCGCAGCGGCGGCACCTGCGCGCGCTGGTTGGCAAGCACACTCTCCTGCTGCGCGACGTCGAGATCGTTGCCGGTGCCGGCCCGTAGCCGGTCCTTGATGGCATTGAGGATGCGGTCGGCGCTGGCGATGTTGCGTTGGGCCGTGCGAAGCCGGTCCTGCGCCGCGAGCACCTGAAAATAGGCGTTGGCGACGGTGGTCAGCGTCGTCAGCGCGACGACGTCGCGATCGAAGCGGGTGGCAGACGCCGTCTCCTCCGCGGCCTGGGCGGCGTCGCGGTTCTTGCCCCAGAAGTCCAGCTCATAGCTCGCACTGAACGAGGCCGAATAGTTGACCACCTCGCGGCCGCCAATGGTCAGGCCGCTGGAACTGGAGCCCGATGTGCGTGAATAGGCCTCCTGCCCGGTGCCGCTGAGGCTCGGCAGCAGCGCCGCGCCGGCGATACGCGCCTGCGCATCGGCCTGCTTGAATCGTGCGGTGGCGGCGGCGATGTCCAGATTGACGGTCTGCGCCTCTTCCATCAGGCCGGTCAGTTCCCGCGAGCGGAAGCCGCGCCACCAGTCGAGCGTCGGCGGCGCATCCCTGGCAGTTGAAAGGCGGGCCGCCTTGTAGCCGTCGGGAATCTCCAGCGCAGGATCGGGAATATCCTTGGTCAGGATGCAGCCGGCGGAACTGGCCACAAGGGCAAGCACCGCCAAAGAGCGCGCCAGCCGCGCGCCGCCGGGAATGCGGGCCAACCAGCCGTCAACCGCAGCCGTTGCACTTCGCTGGGTCACACCCGTTCTCCACCGGGCAGCTTTCGGCCCGGGGCGCAATGAACGCTTCTAGGGATAATTTTCGACACGTTCACAGGGGTGACGCTTCCATTGGAACCTGACGACCATAATACCCTTGCGAATGGTAGGCGGACAGCCCCGCCCGGCGGCGAACCGCCTGCCTTCAGACGTCGTACCGGCACGCCAAAAAGCTCAGAAACCCTCATTTTACGGGCCTTGGAGCGATGTCGCTGGATGCATGACGGGCCAAAACTTACGAAGATTTCATGGGGATTTCCCCGCGTCCTGAGCCCCGAATCCGCGCATTTTGCGCGCGATACGCGCGTGCTACCGGTTTGAAACCCCGTTGACTGCCCTTCGTACCTTAAAGCGGCGCAACGGAGGGGCAAAAATGCGAATCGCGGTGGTCGGGACGGGAATCAGCGGCAATGCCGCGGCCTGGACCTTGTCGAAGCAATATCCGGTCACCGTCTACGATCGCGAACTCAGGCCCGGCGGACACAGCCATACCGTCACCGTCGACTATGACGGCAAGCCGCTCCCGGTCGACATCGGCTTCATCGTCTACAACGAACTGAACTACCCCGACCTGACGGCGATGTTCGCCCATCTCGGGGTCGAGACCGTCGAAAGCTGCATGAGCTTTGCGGTGACGGCCGATACGGGCCGCTTCGAGTGGAGGGGCGGCGGCAACAACTGGTTCGAGACCGCGCGCGGCCTGTTCGCCCAGCCCGGCAATCTGCTGTCGCCCTCCTATCTCTGGATGCTCCGCGACATCCTCACGTTCAACCAGCAGAGCGTCGAGGATTATGCGGCAGGCAGGCTCGCACGCCTGACGCTCGGCGAATACTTTCGCACCCGTCATTTCTCGCCACGGCTGTTGACTGATTATCTGGCCCCGATGGGCGCCGCTATCTGGTCGGCGCCGTCGAGCGAGATGCTGGACTTCCCGGCCGAGAACTTCGTCGCCTTCTTCGCCAACCATCGCCTGCTGCAATATGACCGCCCGGTCTGGCGCACGGTGAAGGGCGGCAGCCAGCGCTACGTCGAAAAGCTGACCGCTGCCTACCGCGACAAGATCAAGCTCGGCTGCGCCGTCACCTCGATCGAGCGCACGCCCCATGGCGTCATCGTCCATGACAGTCACGGCAAGACCGCGAGCTACGATCACGTCGTGATCGCCTCGCACAGCGACCAGGCGCTGGCAATGCTGGCCGATGCCGATAACCGCGAGCGCTCCATTCTCGGCGCGATCGGCTATTCCCCGAACACCGTCTACCTGCATCGCGATCCCCGGCTGATGCCGAAGCGGCGCCGAGCCTGGGCCTCGTGGAACTTCTTGCGCTGGCCGCGCGAAGGCAGCGTCGCCAACGACGTCTCCGTGACCTACTGGATGAACCCGCTGCAAGGGATCGACGACGACAAGCCCCTGTTCGTCAGCCTCAATCCTCCGCTCGAGCCCGATCCTGCGCTGACATTCGGAAAGTATCTGTGCGAACATCCGCAATATAACGCCGCCGCCTTTGCAGCGCAGAAGCGCCTGCCTGAGATCCAGGGCAAGCGGCATACATGGTTCTGCGGCGCATGGACCGGGTATGGCTTTCACGAGGACGGCTTGCGATCCGGGCTGGCGGTCGCCGAAGCTCTGGGCGCGGTTGCACCGTGGCGCGAAGCATCGCCCGGACTTGCGCAAGCGGCGGAGTAGTCATGCGCGTACGTTTCGCCAAGCCGAGGCCTCCTGAGGCCCCCGCCGATGCACCGGCGGCGCTGTACGTCGGCGAGGTCATGCATGCCCGGCTGAAACCGATGGGCCATCGCTTCAGCTATCGCGTGATGAGCCTCCTGATCGATCTCGATCGCCTGACGGAGGCGGACCGGCAATCGCGGCTATTCGGCGTCAACCGCGCGGCGCTCTACAGCTTCCACGAGGCCGACCATGGCGCGCGCGACGGCGCGCCGCTGCGCGACTATGCGCAGCGCTGCGCGGCCGGGCACGGCATCGATCTGGCCGGCGGACGGGTGCTGCTGCTCTGCTATCCCCGCCTGCTCGGCTACACATTCAATCCGCTGTCGGTCTATTTCTGCTTTCGGGCCAGCGGTGAACTGGCGCTGCTGATCTACGAAGTGCGCAACACCTTCGGCGAGATCCACCCCTACATCCTCCCGGTGAAGCCGGGCGAGATCAGCCGCGCCGGCGTGCGGCAGCAGCAGGACAAGCTGTTCTACGTCTCGCCCTTCATCGAGATGGCGATGCGCTACCATTTCCGCGTGCTGCCGCCGGGGGAGCGGGTGCAATTACGGATCCTGGAGACCGACCGCGACGGCCCCCTGCTCGCCGCAACCTTCACTGGACGCCGGCAAGCGCTTCGCACCGCGCAGTTGTGGCGTGCGTTCTTCGCCTTGCCGCTGGTCACCCTGAAGATCATGGCGGCGATCCATTGGGAGGCCCTGCGGCTCTGGCTGAAGGGGGCGCGCCTGGTGCCGCGGACGAACGCGGACCGCAATACCGGCTTGGCGAGTGGGAACAGCAGCGATTATACTTCGCCGGTGTTGTCCACCCGTGCCCACGACTGAAGCAGGGTCGATCAGCCATGCCAGGTCCGGGCAGACCGCCGTTCGATGGATCGCCCATGTCCGAGTTGATTTCGGTCACATCGGAAACCGTAGACGCGACGTTTCCGGAATTGCCCCGCCTGGTCCGGCTGGCGCTGGGCTTCGGTTCAAAATTGCAGCACGGCACCCTCGACGTGACGCTGGCTGACGGCCGCATTGTCCGGCTTGGCGGCAACGGGCCGGGCCCGGCCGCCGCCATGACGATCTACGATTACGGCTTCGCCTCCCGCCTGCTCCGCGGCGGCGACATCGGAATTGCCGAGGCCTATCTGCGCGGCGAATGGGACACGCCCGACCTCACGCAGTTCCTCTATCTGTTTTGCGTCAACCAGGACTGGATGCAGCGGATGCTGATCGGCACGCCGCTGACCCGCACGTTCCAGATTTTCCGGCATTGGCTCAACCGCAACACCAGGCGCCGCGCGCGCCGCAACATCTATGCGCATTACGATATCGGCAACGCGTTTTATTCGGCATGGCTCGATCCCAGCATGACCTATTCCTCCGCCCTGTTCGAGGACGGCACGTCGGACCTGACCGCCGCGCAACACAACAAGTACCGACGACTTGCCGAGGCCATCGATCTGCGGCCGGGCCAGAAGCTATTGGAGATCGGCTGCGGCTGGGGCGGCTTTGCCGAATATGCCGCCAAGACATTCGGCATCAAGGTCGTCGGGCTCACCATCAGCAAGGAGCAGCGCGATTTCGCGCAGGCCCGCATTCACAACGCCGGTCTCAGCGACAGCGTCGAAATCAGGCTGCAAGACTACCGCGACGAGCGCGACCGCTATGACCGGATCGCCTCGATCGAAATGATCGAGGCCGTCGGCGAGGAGTTCTGGCCGAAGTATTTTTCACAACTGCGCGACCGCCTGCTGCCCGGCGGGCTCGCCGGAATCCAGGCCATCACCATCCAGGACAGCCTGTTCCAGGCCTATCGCCGCGAGGTCGACTTCATCCAGCGCTACGTTTTCCCGGGCGGCATGCTGCCCTCGCCGCAGATCCTCAAAACGCTGGGCGAGCGCTTCGGCGTCCCCGTTATCCGCGAACGCATTTTCGGGCAAGATTATGCCAGGACGCTTGCGATCTGGCGAAGCAATTTCCGCGCGGCCTGGCCGAACCTGAGCCCGTCGGGTTTCGACGATCGCTTCCGGCGGCTCTGGGAATACTACCTCGCCTATTGCGAGGCTGGATTCCTGTCGGGAAATATCGACGTGCGGCAGGTGGTGTTTGCAAAATCGGGCTGACGGGCCTGTTTGAGCGCTGGCTTGTATGCCCTGCGGCGGTCCTTTAGGGTCGCCCAACGATTAGGCAAACAAACCGGCAATTTCAGAACATGGCATTCAACAAAGACGTCATCGAAGCGATCGGCAACACGCCCCTCATCAAGCTGCGACGCGCCTCCGAACTCACCGGCTGCACCATTCTCGGCAAGGCCGAATTCATGAATCCGGGTCAGTCGGTCAAGGATCGCGCCGGCAAGTGGATGATCCTCGAGGCCGAGAAGCGCGGCGATCTCAAGCCCGGCGGGCTCGTGGTGGAATCGACCGCGGGCAATACCGGGATCGGGCTTGCGGTGGTCGCCAGTGCGCGCGGTTACCGCACGCTGATCCTGATCCCGGTAACGCAGAGCCAGGAAAAGAAGGACATGCTTCGGCTGTGCGGCGCCGAGCTCGTGGAAGTGCCGGCGCTGCCGTTTTCCAATCCGAACAACTACCAGCATGTCGGGCGGCGACTGGCCGAGCAGCTTCGCAAGAAGGAGCCGAACGGCGTCCTGTTCGCCGACCAGTGGAACAACCTCGACAATGCCAAGGCGCATTACGAATCCACCGGACCGGAAATCTGGGAGCAGACCGGTGGCAAGATCGACGGCTTCATCTGCTCGGTCGGGACCGGCGGTACGCTGGCCGGCACCAGCCGCTATCTGAAGGAGAAGCACCCGGGCATCGTCAACGCCTGCGCCGATCCGCATGGCTTTGCGATGTACGAACTGTTCAAGAACGGCAAGGCCAAATCGACGCCGGGCGATTCAATCACCGAAGGTATCGGGCTCGGCCGGGTCACGCCGGTGGTCGAGACCGCCAAGGTCGATGACGCATTTCTCGTTTCCGACGAGGAAGCCGTCAACGTGATCTACGAACTGGTCGAGCATGAAGGCCTGTGCCTCGGCGGCTCGTCTGGCGTCAATATCGCCGGCGCGATCCGGCTCGCGAAACAACTCGGTCCCGGCAAGACCATCGTTACCATCCTTTGCGACTCCGGTGGCCGCTATCAGTCGAAGCTGTTCAATCCGGAATTCATGCGCTCGAAGAATCTGCCGGTACCGACCTGGCTGGAGAAGCGCAGCAAGATCGAGGTGCCGTTCGAGAAGGTGTGAGGCTGCTGCAGGTTGAACTGTAGCACTTTGAACTTGTGGCCCGGATGAGCGCAGCGACATCCGGGACCGCTCTCACACCATCCCGGATATCGCTGCGCTCATCCGGGCTACAATCCCGCACTCAAACGAAAAAGGCCCCACCGAAATGGGGCCTTCTACGTACTGCTATGCAGTGACCTTAGTTGTAGTCCGAGTACTTGAACTGCGGCAACGCCTTGAGCTGCTCCTTGGTGCCGCTCATCACGGCGTGGTCGGGGGTCCAGTCATTGGCGGTGGCAGTGCGCGCGGTCGTTGTCGTCGTGGTGGTGGTCGCCGGCGCAGTGGCGGTCCCGGTCGTCGTTTCACGCGTCGTGGTCGCGGGCGCGGTGCTGGTGCGCACCGGTTCCTCGATGAACTTCAGCTTGTCCATCGTCACGGCGATGTCGTGCTCACCCATGCCCAGGAATCCGCCGACACCGATCACCACGGCGGCAACCTTGCCGTCCTTGTCCACGATCAGTTCGTTGACATCGCCGAGCTTCTCATTGGCTTCGTTGTACACGTCGAGGCCCATGAGCTTGGATGCACGCCATTTGCTCTTCAGCATCATCTTGTCGGAACTTGCTGCAGCCGTCGTCGCGGCCGGTGCAGCGCGCTCGGCAGGCGTAGCCTGCTGAGCATAGGCTGCGCCACTGACGAGCGCAATGCCCAGAAGCGCGGTAGCAATCAGACTCTTCATCGTAATCCTCCAGAAACAGTGAATTAGTTGTTCGAGAACCAACCAGCCGGAGGAATGTTCCACGGAACAGGCTTCTTTCGTATTTCCGCGCTTGCAACACTTTCACCGGAGATTAGGAACCAATCGAGATGTGCGCGTTGACTCCTCAGTTCGCGCCGGCTTGCCAACCGGACATAACGGAGACTGATGGACGCAGCAATTTTTCCGGTTTCTTGCTGCGACACCAACGCATCGGTACGCGCTGACATCTAACCCGTTTCCGGCGCGAACGCCCCAACGCGCGTTTCCGTCTGTCGCTTCGTCCGCACAGGAACGACCACTCGGCAGGCTGTTGTTCCAACCTCAAGCGCCATCACTCGCAGGCCGTACCATGCTCCATTATCCCCGCCCGCCGTTTCCAGATCAGCAACAGTCGATGCCAGGCAAGACGGCCGCGATGAACCCGACGCCCGATCATGGCGAGACTTCCTACAAGGGCAGCGGTCGCCTCAACGGCAAGAAAGCCGTCATCACCGGCGGTGACAGCGGGATCGGGCGTGCGATTGCCATCGCCTACGCCAGGGAAGGCGCCGACCTGCTGATCTCCTATCTCGACGAGCACGACGATGCCCGCGAGACCGAGCGGCTGGTAACGGAAGCCGGCAGGAAAGCCGTTTTGGTTCCCGGCGACATTCAGGACCCTGCGCAATGCCGCGCGATCATCGCAAGAGCCGTCGCGGAGCTGGGCGGGATCGACATTCTCGTCAATAACGCCGCGCACCAGGCAAGCTTCAAATCGATCGACGAGATCAGTGACGAGGAATGGGAACTGACTTTCAAGGTAAACATCCACGCGATGTTTTATCTTTCCAAGGCGGCGATACCGCACATGAAGCCGGGTAGCTGCATCATCAACACGGCGTCGATCAATTCGGATGCACCGAACCCGACCTTGCTGGCCTACGCGACGACCAAGGGGGCCATCCATAATTTCACGGCGGGGCTCGCACAGATGCTCGCTGAGAAGGGCATTCGCGCAAACGCGGTCGCCCCGGGTCCGATCTGGACGCCGCTGATTCCGTCCACCCTGCCGGAGGACTCGGTGAAGAACTTCGGCAAACAGGTCCCGATGAAGCGTCCGGGTCAGCCCGTGGAATTGGCCACCGCCTATGTGATGCTGGCTGATCCACTGTCGAGCTACGTGTCCGGCGCGACGATTGCCGTCACCGGCGGCAGGCCCTTCCTGTAGAAGAGCCCTTTCCGTCATCGCACTGGAGTATCCGGACGATCAACTCCTGGGTCGACATCCTAACGCCGTCGTGCGACGGCGACACCGAGCAAGAAGGCGATCAGAAGCGATCCCAATGGCGCTTCGCGCGCGACGTTGCTGAGGATGCTAAGCGGCATACCCGGCTTGCGGCCCTTCTCGATCACGCCGCCAATCCGATTGGCAGCACCTTTGACGGCATCCGACATCTCGTCGATTGCCGATTTGGGTTCCGGTGTTGGATCAAGGCCCTCGTAGACGTAGGGCTGTGTCGGAAATTCGTTGGTCATGGCTACTCACCCGCTGTTTCGGCGCTAATCATTCAAGCCGGCAATTGTTCCATCCAGGCTAATATCTCGATAGCCGCGGCCAGTCGCCGGCATCAGCCAATGCACGGCCAGGCAAGAACCCGGATGTTCCGTGCGTGGTAGGAACTACCGCTGTCGTGAAAGGTTGTTGCGCCGTTCTACGAAAACGGTCCTGCCATGAGCCACCCTGGCCAAAGATCTTCAAATCTACTTGTCGCCTTGGCCAAATCATACGGCCGTGACCTGAAGCACTGGCTTGGCGGCCTTACCACGCGCTACGCCGCGGGTGCCGGATTGCTCGCCGCCGGCGTCGTGCTTCTTCTTGTGGCGGTTGGGGTCGCAATCTCTGCGGGCTTCCATGCCCTGGAAACTCACTATGGCATCTACGTCGCTTATGGCGTCGTGGGCGGCGTCTTCCTGCTTCTGGGAATTGCCGGACTGGTCGCTGGACGGACGATGCTTTCTCGCCCGGCCGCTCCCTTGCCTGCGCCGGGACGACAGTTTCAAGTGCTCAAACGGGCGGTGACAGCTCCCGCCATTGCCACCCTGGTTACACAGGGTGGACGTCGAGCCGGTCGAATGGATCCTGTATCGCGAGGGCTCGCAGTCGGAGCTGCGGCGATCCTGGTAGCCTGGGTTGCTGCCAATCAGGCGCGGCGTATCAGGCGGAAGCGACTCTGACATGCGTGGTTCCCGCTGGCCGAACGATCTTGCACTCGTTGCAGCGACGGCGATGGCAACAGTCGCGATTTACCGCCAGTTGACCGTCGCAGAACGCGGGGAAGCCAATACACGAACTGCGCCCGCAAGCGCCGCGGCCCTCATGACAGACGCCGGGCGCGGCCGGCTGGCCCGCGCGCCGTGGCAGATCCCCCTGGCAGGATGGAAGGACATCCTCTATCGCACCTATCAGCAAATCGGCGAAGATCGCCTTATGGCAACAGCCGCCGGCGTCGTATTCTACGGCCTGCTGGCAATCTTTCCCGCCATTACGGCGCTTGTGTCGAGCTACGCGCTGTTTGCAGATCCCTCCACCATTGCGGACAATCTGCAAAGCCTGGCGCTGATGTTGCCAGACGGCTCCTTCAGCATTGTCCAGGACCAGGTCGCTCGCGTGCTGGCGAAAGGTAACGTCACCCTGGGGTGGGCGTTCGTCATCGGGCTGGCGATGGCAATCTGGAGCGCCAATGCCGGGATGAAGGCGATCATCGATGCACTCAACGTCGTCTACGAGGAAGACGAGAAGCGCTCCTTCATCAAGCTGAACCTGGTTTCGCTGTCGTTTACCGTTGCCGCGCTGGCCGGAATTCTGATCATGGTGAGCGCCGTCGTTGCGGTACCTCTGCTGTTGGAAAATCTGGGACTTGGCGAACGCGCGGAACTCATTATTTCAGTTGGAAGGTGGCCGGTCCTCGGGCTCCTTCTCCTGTTCGCGCTGGCGACCCTTTATCGATACGGCCCCAGCCGGGCCACGCCGCGATGGCAGTGGCTGAGCGTCGGCGCCTTGCTGGCCGGCCTGCTCTGGTTGACCGGCTCAGCCATCCTGTCCTGGTATCTCGCAAATTTTGAGGATTATAACGCGACCTACGGCTCCCTCGGAGCTGCGATCGGCCTGATGATCTGGATGTGGATGTCCGCGATCATCGTGCTTTGCGGCGCTGAGCTCAACTCGGAGATCGAGCATCAGACCGCCATCGACAGCACCGAAGGGACTCCCAAGCCGCTGGGGACGCGGGGTGCGGCCATGGCCGATAGCGTGGGTGAACGGACGAGTGCCTTGTAGCTGATCGCGCAGGACTCTTGCGCGGAACTGGTGCCTGTGTTCGCTAGGTCACTCGCAACCATAACTTGCAACCCTGTGTGGCCTGAGGCAAGATCAGCGGCATTCGGAAAATAAGACCATTTGGGAAATGTTGCTCTTCAGCCCAGCACATTTCATTTCGATGCGATTGCTGCCGCTGCATCTCACATTTCCAGACGTCCCTATTGAAATTGATCCTCGGACCGCGCTGATCCGGGAACAATTGTCCTCACATTGCGAGGTCGCACCATGAAACATTCGTCGATCCGAAAATTTGCATTGATTGGCATTTGGATTCCGCTCTGCCTCCTGGCCTCCCCCCTCTCCCTGTCAGTGCACAGGAAGTCTGGAAGGTCGATGAAAAGCTTCTCGGAAAAGCCAAAGATGGCGGCTTCAAAAAGTCCGAGGACGCCAGCGGCATCGCCTGCGATCGCAGTTCGGGATTTCCGCGGCTCTGCCTGGTGGCCGATGACGAAACGCAAGGCGCCCAGATCGTCATATTGAAGGATGAAAAGCTGGTCGCAGGCGATTTCATCAGGTTGACGAACGCGCAACATGACGGCAAGCCGCTCGAACTCGATGCGGAAGCCGTCGCTTTCGATGGCGGCTCGTTCTACGTTGTCGGCTCGCATGGGCGGGCGCGTCACGTCGACGATCCCAGCGAGGAAGCGAAAAACAACGCAAAAGCAGAAGCGACGCGGCAGATCTTCCGTATCACGCTGGATACCACCAGCGTCGACATGAAGAATGGGAAACTCGTTTCGCAGCCGGCGATCAAGCGATCCACCGACCTCATCGGCATCCTGCAGCGACAGCCCGACCTGTCGTCATCCTTTGACCGGGAGCTCGCCGAGAACGGCTTGACCGTCGAAGGCGTGGCCGTCCGTGAGGGCCGAATGTACATCGGCATGCGCGGTCCGGTGCTTGGAACGGAGGCCGCCGTACTGTCAGTTCCGTTATCGGCCATTTTTGAGGATCAACAAACGTCGACGAAGCTGCACAGGCTTGCCTTCGAAACCGATACGCTCGGCAAGCCGCGCGGCGTACGCGACATCATCCGATACGCAAACGGCTTTCTGGTATTGGCCGGACCGTTGAACGATCCGCCGGATGATCGCGAAATTCAGCCGAGCGACTATTCCATCTATGAATGGGACGGAGCCGGCGTTCTGGAGCGGGTCAGACACATCCCGGCATTCGGCAGGAAAGTCAAACCCGAGGCATTGTTGCCGCTGGACGGCGATAGGCAGCGGGGGCGCGTTTTAATCCTGTTCGATGGGCCGGAGGAAGGAGCGCCAAGACCTTTCGAGGTAACGCTGAAGAAGATCGCACCCTAGACCAGTCGCCGCCGCCAGAAGGCAGATAAGTAATTTGCCGACCTGGACTAATGGCGCAGGATCTGGCTCAGGAACAACTTCGTCCGCGCGTGCTGCGGGTTGGCGAAGAAGTTTTGCGGCGTATTCGACTCGATCACCTGACCGGCGTCCATGAAGACGACGCGGTTGGCGACCTCGCGGGCAAATCCCATTTCGTGGGTGACGACCAGCATCGTCATGCCCTCTTTGGCGAGATCGACCATGGTGTCGAGCACTTCCTTGACCATTTCAGGGTCGAGCGCCGAGGTCGGCTCGTCGAACAGCATCACCTTCGGGTTCATGGTCAGCGCGCGCGCGATCGCCACGCGCTGTTGCTGTCCGCCTGACATCTGGCCCGGATACTTGTTGGCCTGATGCGGAATCTTGACCCGCTCGAGATACTTCATTGCCGTCGCCTCGGCGTCCTTCTTGGGGATGTTGCGCACCCAGATCGGCGCCAGCGTGCAGTTCTCCAGCACGGTCAGATGCGGGAACAGGTTGAAGCTCTGGAACACCATGCCGACCTCGCGCCGGACTTCGTCCACGCGCCGCAGGTTCGGCCCAAGCTCGATGCCTTCGACGACGATCCGGCCTTCCTGGAATTCCTCCAGCGCGTTGATGCAGCGGATCAGCGTCGACTTGCCGGATCCCGACGGGCCGCAGATCACGATGCGCTCGCCCTTGGCGACATCGAGGTTGATGTCACGCAGCACATGAAAGTCGCCGTACCATTTGTTGAGCGCGTTGATGCCGACGATCGAGTTTGCAGCCATGGTGATGTACTCAGTTGCGACGATGCGCGTTCAGCCTGTTCTCGACGAACAGCGAGTAACGCGACATCCCGAAGCAGAAGGCGAAGTAGATGATCCCCGTGAAGGCGAAGCCCGTGAACAGCGTCGTGGGCGTCGACCAGACGGGATCGGAGAAAGATGCGCGGAGCTGCCCGAGCAGGTCGAACAGCGCCACGATCGAAACCAGCGATGTGTCCTTGAACAGCGCGATGAAGCTGTTGACGAGGCCAGGGATCACATGGCGCAGCGCCTGCGGCATCACGATCAGCGCCGTGGTCTTGGCCCAGGATAGCCCGAGCGCGCTCGCCGCCTCGCCCTGCCCGCGCGGGATCGCCGCCAGGCCGCCGCGGATCACCTCGGCCTGGTAGGCGCCCGCGAACAGCGCGATGCCGATCAGCGCGCGCACCAATCCATCGATGGTGAAGCCGGTCGGCACGAACAGCGGCAGCATGTAGGTTGCGAAGAACAGCACGGTAATGAGCGGGACGCCGCGCCAGAACTCGATGAAGGCGATCGAGAAGATCCGGATCAGCGGAATGGCCGAGCGCCGGCCGAGCGCCAGCGCGATCCCGACCGGCATCGAGGCGACGATGCCGACCACCGACACGACCAGCGTTACCAGGAGGCCGCCCCAGAGCCGCGTATCCACCACCGGCAATCCGCCGCGATCGAGCCCCATCACCGCGATCACGACGGCGATGCCGGCAAAGATTGCGAGCGTGATGCCGACGGCCCGGGCGCTTCGGCTCAGCCAGAACACCAGCGCCGACACGATCGCGGCAGTTGCCACGAGGTCGGCCCAGACCGGACGGCCATAGGCCTGGATCTGGTCGCGCAGCCAGGTCAGCGGCAGAAGTATCCAGCCAACCGCCGTGCTGATCAACTCGAGCAGCTTGCCGATCAGCCACAACAGCGGCCCAACGAAGGCTGTCCCCTCCCCTGCTGCAGCGAGCTTTCTTCCGCCATCGGCGATGCTGTCATTGAAGCCTGAAAGAATCCCGGCCGTCCAGCTGACGCCGAAGCCGCGCAGTCCGCCGCCGCTCAGCAGGAAAAAGGCGACGACGGGGAATGCCAGGAAGAACAGGATGGCATTGGGAGCCTTGCCCGGCAGCCGCGGAATCAGCAGCGGCACCAGCAGGATGGCGGCGAGAAGAAAGACGAGGTTGACCCGCCAGCGTTCAGCCTCGGGATAGAATCCATAGATGAACTGCGAGAACTTGGCCTGGATGAACGGCCAGCAGGCGCCGACCACGTCTCCGGGATTTTTCGGGAGGCAGGCAGTGCGGTCCGTGCCGGTCCACACCGCGTCGATCAGCGTGAATCTTATCGTGGGCACCAGCAGGAACCACAACAGCAGCGCGCATACGATGGTGACCAGGATATTGGACGGCGAATTGAACAGCCGCGTGCGCAGGAAGCCGATGAAGCCCGTAGTCTTCACCGGTGCCGGCCGCTCCGGCATCAGCTCCTGGCGAACGAAGACAGATGATGGGGTATCGCTCATCCGCCCATGCTCCGGCTGATCCGCCATCCATAGAAACTCATGATCGCGCTCGTCACCAGCGAGATCAGGAGATAGACGCCCATGGTGATGCCGATGATTTCGATCGCCTGCCCGGTCTGGCTCAGCGTCGTTCCCGCGAACACCGAAACCAGGTCGGGATAGCCGATCGCCACCGCCAGCGAGGAGTTCTTGGTCAGGTTGAGGTACTGGTTGGTGAGCGGCGGCAGGATCACGCGCATCGCCTGCGGGATCACGATCAGCCGCAGCACCGCACCGCGCTGCAGCCCAAGCGAGGAGCCGGCTTCCATCTGGCCCTTGTGCACGGACTGAATGCCCGCGCGCACGATCTCGGCGATGAAGGCCGCGGTGTAGGTCGCCAGCGCCAGCGTCAACGCCACGAACTCAGGTATCACGCGCGAGCCGCCGGCGAAGTTGAATCCCTTGAGCACGGGCAATTCGAACGTAACCGGCGCGCCGAAGATCAGCGCGCTGACCACCGGCAACCCGATTAGCAAGCCGAGCGCGTAGGGCCAGACCTTGATCAGCTTGCCGCTCTGGAACAACTGCCGGCGCGAATAACGCCACAGCGCGATCGCCGCCACGATCGCCACCAGCAGCGCAACGACGAACGGCTCAAACCCGGCGGTGCCGATCGGCTTTGGGATCACCAGGCCGCGGTTGCTGAGGAAGAAACTGTCGAAGACGGAGATGCTCTGCCGCGGATTGGGCAATGCCGCGAGCACGGCGAGGTACCAGAACAGGATCTGGAACAGGACCGGCAGGTTTCGGATCAGTTCGACGTAACCGCCCGCGATCCGTGACAGCAGCCAGTTCGGCGACAGCCGGCCAAGGGCTACGATGAAACCGATGATCGTGGCGAAGAAGATGCCGATCACCGAGACCAGCAGCGTGTTGAGCAGGCCGACCAGGAACACACGGGTGTAGCTGTCCGAGCCCGAGTACGGGATCAGGTTCTGGCTGACGTCAAACCCCGCGGTATTGGCCAGGAATCCAAAGCCCGCGGTGATCCGCTGCGCCTGCAGATTGGCGCGGGCATTGGCGACGATCTCATAACAGACCCAGGCGAGCGCAGCGACGAACAGGAGCTGGAGCACGAAGCCGCTCCAGCCCGCCCGTCCGCCGAGCGCCCGCTGCAGCTTTGGAAGTAGCTGCGACGGCGGTTTTCGGGGTTCGATCGACATCGCCGCAGCCCCCGCGTGGGATCAGCGGATCGGCGGCGCGTACTGGATACCGCCCTTGTTCCAGAGGTTGTTGAGGCCACGGGCGATTTGCAGCTTGGAACCGGAACCGACATTGCGCTCGAAGGACTCGCCATAATTGCCCGTTGCCTTCACGATCCGCAACAGCCAGTCCTTGGTCAGGCCGAGCTGTTCGCCGAGATTGCCGTCGGTGCCGAAAGCGCGCTTCAGCTCGGGCTTGTCGGACTTGGCCATTTCATCGGCATTCTTCTGGGTGATGCCGAGCTCTTCGGCGCCGACCATCGCAAACAGCGTCCATTTGACGATGTCGAACCACTGATCGTCGCCGTGACGGACCATCGGCCCGAGCGGCTCCTTTGAGATCACCTCGGGCAGCACGACGTGATCGGCGGGGTTCGCGACCTTCAGGCGCTCGGCGTAGAGCTGCGAGACGTCGGAAGTGAAGACGTCGCAGCGGCCGGATTCATAGGCCTTGACGGTTTCGTCGGCGGTGCCGAACGCGATCACCTCGTACTTCATGTTGTTGCCCTTGAAGTAGTCGGCGAGGTTCTGTTCGGTCGTGGTGCCGGTCTGCACGCAGACCGATGCGCTGTTCAATTCGAGCGCCGAATTGACCTTCAGCGACTTTTTCACCAGGAAGCCCTGGCCGTCGTAATAGGTGACGCCGGTGAAGTTGGCGCCGAGCGAGGTGTCGCGCGACAGCGTCCAGGTGGTGTTGCGCGACAGCACGTCGATCTCGCCCGACTGCAGCGCGGTGAAGCGGTCCTTGGCCGACAGCGGCACGAACTTGATCTTGGTCGCATCGTTGAAAATGGCCGCAGCGATCGCCCGGCAGATGTCGACGTCGAGGCCGGTCCAGTTACCCTTGTCGTCCGGCGTCGAGAAGCCCGGCAGCCCCTGGCTGACGCCGCAGGACAGCATGCCGCGGTCCTTGACGGTCTTGAGGGTTTGCGCCGAAGCAGCCTGGGCCGAGAGACCGGCGGCAAGGGCAAGGGTAACAACCAGAGATACGCGTTTCATGGGTTAGGCCTTTCAAGGGGTCGTCCAGAGATCGTTATTTAGGCAACGCCTGACGTCATTGGGCCAACCTGCTGATCCCCTGCTGAAAAAGCTTCAAACCGACCTGCAGTTTGATGTGCAGTTCGGTCAGGCAGTGGGTCGGATATCGCGGCAGGCCCCTCAACTTGCAGCGATTGATAGTTGTCGCCCATCACAGAACGACTGGCGTGCCGGGTCAAGGGGTTGACTGGCGACTTCCGTATCTTGTTATGAATTGCGCAGGCCAACGCCTGCCGCCGGCCACCTTATCCCTGATCGAGATGCGGCTGCGGCATAACGTCTTGGGTCAAGCAAGCCCACGGGTTTGGACTGTCCAACCCGCCATGAGCCCAAACCGGACCGGTCACTGGTCCATCCCGGCGGACTGGTCGCGGGGAGCCGGACAAAGAAGGTCAGAGCACGTCGTCAACCTTGGCGTGTTCGACGGCTCGGTCCCTAGCCTGTCGCCGAGCAGCCCCTCAACCGCCTACTGCGGTCCCCTCTTCCAAGGAGTGACCGCCCGTTACCGGGCACAACCCCGGGTTTTTGCGTATGGCGGCTTGCGACCGTAACCGCCCGTTCACCATGCTGGCGAAACCTGCCATCCGATCCGCCAAAAACCGCACTCCTCAAGCTCCCTTACACCTTTGATGCCTAGTCATTGGCGCGAGGGGTTGACCGTCATTGCCGTGCAAGTGGGACGTCCCGGCGTAAGAGTAAGTGTAGCGTATGAATATCGCACGTGTCGTCGTTCTGACCATCGCGTTGAGCGCCGGTGGCGTAGCTGCCTATCTTGCTCGCGGGACCGAAGAAAAATCGCGCCCTGTCGAACAACCGGTGGCGCAACTGCCGACAGCGGAAGTCCTGGTCGCGAAATCCGAGATCGGACTCGGCCAGGTGGTGAAGCCGGAGGATCTGCAATGGCAGGTCTGGCCGGCGGCAACCGCCAACGGCGGCGTGATCAACCGCGCCGGCAGAGCCGACGCCATCACCGAAATCGCCGGCTCGATCGCACGTGCTCCCTTCATCGCGGGTGAACCGATCCGCGAACAGAAGCTCGTCAAGGCCAACGGCTCCGGCTTCATGGCCGCGATCCTGCCGAGCGGCATGCGGGCGATCTCGACCGAAATCTCGCCGGAAACCGGCGCCGGCGGATTCATCCTGCCCAACGATCGCGTCGACGTGATTCTGTCGAAGCGCGAGAAGAACCCCGACAGCAAGGGTGCTGACCTCGTGGTCGCGGAAATCATTCTCACCAATATCCGCGTGCTGGCGATCGATCAGGCCCCGAAGGAAAAAGAGGGCATCAACACGCTTCTCGGCAAGACCGCGACGCTGGAACTGAAACCCGAGCAGGCAGAGACGCTGGCGCGCGCACGCCAGGGCGGCACCCTGTCGCTCGCATTGCGCAGCATCACCGACGTCAACGTGGCTGAAAGCCATTCCGACGAGCAACTCCTGAAGCGAAACGACCTCAACGTCATTCGCTACGGGGTCGCTAATCAAACGACGGCACAGAAGTGACCGAAAGGACGGGAAATGAAGTTTGGGGAAATTCAGTCGGCGGTGCGAACCGTGGCCGCCGGCGCCGTGTTGTTGCCTGCCGTCGCCGTGCTGACGCTCGGGCCGCTGTTGCCGGTCACAGCGGCCGAGTCCGATAAAGATCCCGTCACGACGTCGGCCATCGCCTCGTCCGTCAAGACGCGCTTCCTCGCCCTCGGCGTCGGCAAGTCCGTGATCGTCGACCTGCCGCGCGACGTGAAGGACGTGCTGGTCGCCGATCCCAAGATCGCCAATGCGGTCGTTCGATCCTCGCAGCGCGCCTATGTCATCGGCGCCGCGGTCGGCCAGACCAACGTTGTGTTTTTCGATGCCGACGGCCAGCAGGTCGCTGCCTACGATATCGCGGTCAAGCGCGACCTCAACGGCGTGCGCGCCGCGCTGCGGCAGTCGATGCCTGGAATCCATATCGAGGGCGTCGGCGACAGCGTGCTGCTGACCGGCTCGGTATCGAGCCCGGTCGAAGCCCAGCAGGCCGGGGAGGTCGCTGCACGGCTGGTGGGCGGGCCCGAGAAGGTCGTCAACTCGATCGTGGTTCGCGGCCGCGACCAGGTGATGTTGAAGGTGACTGTCGCCGAAGTCCGGCGCGATGTCGTCAAGCAGATGGGCATCGACCTCAGCGCCAAATTCAACGTCGGCAACACGAATGTGAGCTTCAACAATTCCAATCCCTTCACGGCAAACAGCGCGCCCCTGGTGCCCGATAATGGCCTTCTGGTTACAGGCGGCACGTCGGTCCAGGCCCTGCTCCGCGCCATGGAAAAGGCCGGTGTCGTGAAGACGCTCGCCGAGCCCAACCTGACCGCGATCTCCGGCGAATCCGCAACGTTCATCTCGGGCGGTGAGTTTCCCATTCCGACCGGCGTGAGCTGCCAGACATCGACGACCGGTGTGATTTCAGGATGCGTCCAGACCGTCAGCTTCAAGAAATTCGGCATCTCTCTCAACTTCACGCCGGTGGTACTGTCCGAGGGTCGGATCAGCCTTCGCGTGATGACGGAAGTCTCGGAAGTCTCGACCGAAAACGCTCTGACGGGCGGGCAGAACGGAACTACCATTCCCTCGATCAAGACACGCCGCGCCGAGACCACGCTGGAAATACCCTCCGGCGGCTCGATGGCGATGGCCGGCCTGATCCAGGAGCAAACCAAGCAGGCCATCAACGGCCTGCCGGGGCTTGATCAATTGCCGGTTCTGGGCGCGCTTTTCCGCAGCCAGGACTTCATCGACAACCAGACCGAACTGATGGTGCTGGTGACGCCCTACGTGGTCCGCGCCGTCGCGCAAAAAGAGCTGTCCCGTCCCGATGACGGGTTCGCGCCGGCGTCCGATTCCCAGACCACGCTGCTCGCCCGCATCAACCGGACTTACGGACTTGTCGCCCGTGTCGACACCATTGGCGCACCCCAGGGCAATTTCGGTTTCATCATTGACTGAGGGGGAAGCGCGCCACCGCGCCGCGACGAGGACAGAACGATGACGAAAAGAAAGCCGCTCTACCCCTTCAGCACCGCGCGACTGGCGAGCGCCATTCTTGGCCTGTCGGTGCTCGGCGCCTGCAACCAGACGACCGAAATCGTGACGGCCAGCGTGCCCAACGATTATCGTCACCGGCATCCGATCGCGGTGACGGAAGCCGACCGTTCGATCGTCGTGTTCGTCGGCCGTGGGCGCGGCGGCCTCTCCGGCCCGCAGCACACCGACGTCATGGGAATGGCGCACACCTGGGTCCGCGAGGGTACCGGCGCGATCATCGCCGATGTGCCGATCGACACCCCGAACGCGCGCGCAGCCGCAGCTTCGTACGGCGAGATCCGGTCGGTGCTGATGGCGGGCGGCGTGCCCTCGCGCGCCATCATGCTGCGGCACTACCGCCCCGACGATCCCCGGACCCTGCCGACGATCAAGCTGAGCTATCCGAAGATTTCGGCCGTCGCAGGTCCCTGTGGCCTGTGGCCGGATGACCTCGGCCCGAACATCGACAATCCCGGCTACAACGAGAACAGGCCCTACCACAATTTCGGTTGCGCCACCCAGCGCAACCTCGCCGCGATGATCGACAATCCGGCGGATCTGGAACAACCGCGCCCCGAAACACCTGCCTACACGTCGCGGCGAAACATCGCCTTTGAGAAATTCCGCAAGGGCAACCCCACCTCGACCGTCTATCCCGAAGCCGAAAAGGCCAAACTGAGCGATACAGGCAAATGATGAGCCGCGTTTTTCAGAACTCCGACGAACATCTGGACGACACGCCGCCGCCGGCCGAGGAATACATCTCACCGGCGCCGCGCGTCTCTGTGCAGGCCTATTGCGCCAGCGTCGCGGTTGCAGCCACGGTGCGGGCTGCGAGCGAAGACCGCCGCCTCGGCAAGGCCCATCTCACGGTGCACATGGGCGGCATCGCCGCCGCCATCGACGCCTATCACACGGCGCCGACGCCGAACGTCATCGTGCTGGAGACCGAGCCGGGCCGCGACATCCTCGAAGGGCTGGATGAACTCGCTGCCGTGTGCGACGCCGGCACCCGTGTCGTCGTCATCGGCAGCGCCAACGACGCCACGCCGTACCGCGAACTGGTGCGGCGCGGCGTCAGCGACTACGTCACCGGACCGGTCCAGCCGATCGACGTGGTCCGCACGATTTGCGGCCTCTACGCCGCCTCCGAGGCCGTTGCCGTCGGCCGCATCATCGCCGTCGTCGGCGCCAAGGGCGGCGTCGGGGCATCCACCGTGGCGCACAACGTCGCCTGGGCGATCGCGCGCGACCTGGCGCTGGATTCGGTCGTGATCGACCTCGACCTTGCCTTCGGCACTGCCGGCCTCGACTACAATCAGGATCCGGTCCAGGGCATCGCCAACGCGATCATGCAGCCGGAACGGCCTGACACCGCTTTCATGGAGCGGTTGCTGGCAAAGTGCAGCGACCGGCTCAGCCTTCTCGCTGCGCCGGCGACGCTGGACCAGGTCTACGACTTCGGTGCCGACGCCTTCGACGCCATCTTCGACACGATGCGCATGACGACGCCCTGCATCGTGCTCGACGTGCCTCATCAATGGTCGGCATGGACCAAGCGCGCCCTGGTCGGCGCCGACGACATCCTGATCGTCGCCGAGCCCGATCTCGCCAACATGCGCAACGCCAAGAACATGCTGAACGTGCTGAAGGCCGCGCGGCCGAACGACCGTCCGCCGCTGTACTGTCTCAATCAGGTCGGCATGCACAAGCGCCCCGAAATCACCACGCGCGAATTCGCCAAGGCGATCGAAAGCCAGCCGATTGCGGCGATTCCATTCGATTCGAAGATGTTCGGAACGGCGGCCAACAACGGTCAGATGATCGCGCAGATCTCAGCCAAGCACCGCACGGCCATGACCTTCCTGCAGATCGCGCAGCGGCTGACCGGCCACGCCGTGACCAAGCGGACATCGTTGCTGACGCCGATCATCAAGAGGCTGCAGGGCATGAAGCGCCGGGCCTAGCCGGCGTTCCGGAATTTATTCGACGCGACCGCTGGCCGCGATCGGCATTTTGCCGACCTCGGCCCGCGCATTGTCCTTGTCCTTGCGCGACAGCATGCGTTTCAACTGCGCGACGTTCGCTTCGGCCTCCGCGGCCGGCAAATCGGCCTTGACGATTTTTTCGGCCTCGGCGAGACGGCCCTGCAAGCCGACGGTCAGCGCCAGGTTGGCCCGCACCCGCGGATCGTTCCCTGCCCGCGCATGCGCGCGCCGCAGCGTTTCCTCGGCCCTCGGCAGATCCTTCGAAAGCACGTAGGACAGTCCGAGATTGGACAGCACCGACGGTTCTTCCGGCGCGATCTTCAGCGCGCTCGAATAATACTGCCGCGCCTCTTCAAAGCGCCCGAGCTGGTCCAGCGTCGCTCCCTGCGCCGACAATATCCGCCAGTCCGGATCTTCGGGACTGTGGGCGCGGCCGAGAACGTCAAAGGCCAGCTGGAAATTCCCGTTGTCGGCCAGCGCACGGCCGTAGCCGGCGAGCAGCGCCCTGTTGCTGGGATGGGCGATGGAGGCCTGCTCGAGCACCGCGACCGCCTGCGAGCGTTGACCCACCGCGCGCAGCGCCTTGCCGTATCTCAGCGCGGCGCCGGCATCCTTTGGATTGGCGCGATAGCGCTCCTGGGTGAGTTCGACCTCGCGCCGCGGATCGGCCGCGCGGGCGGGCTCGGCGGTCTCGCCGAGCGAACCGGTAATATCGGAAAGCCCCGGGGTCGAGCAGCCGCCCAGCCCCGACGCCAGGGCCAAAAAGGAGGCACACGCGAAGAGTCGCGCGATGCGGGACGGATTAGACGACTTCTGAAGCATGCACCTGGACTCACCGCGGAACTGTCCAGAAGTGTTCACAGCTTAACCCTAAGTTCAGGTTAAACCGGCTCGCTTTCAGGTAGTAAGAGACCTTTCAAGGGCGTTTTACCCTCGCCCACGGCCTACTGGCGCCGCGAAAGACCCCGCGCCGACCGGTTCAGTCGAGGAACTGCGCGCCAAACTCGCAGCCGATCCGCCAGGCCAGCTTGCATTGGCGCGGCCGGCCTTCCGAGAAGATCACCGTGAATTCGGTCGGAATCTCCGGGTATTCGGCGATGATCTTCACACCGCCATCCGACATGTCCGTGATCATGCAATCGCGCGGCAGGCCGCCGGTCGCGAACTGTATTTTCGCAAAGTTCCTGCACGCACGACGTTCGCTGCTGCGCCGATTCGCCAACATGTCGATCCCTGGCCCTGCTCGTAAGATTCACCCGATGGTGCAGCAGTTTTACCGATGAATCCTTGGGATTGGCCTATCTCAACCGTTCGCAATGTAACGGTCGCGTTGGGAGCCCGTTTACCGAACTCAGGCTTCACCGGCTATCCGTGGCTGGCCCGCGGACCAGGAGGCCTCGATCAACGGTCCAGCGTCTTCGACGCCTTGCCGCGATGCTTGACGATCAGCATGATGTTCCTGATGTAGATGATCGTCGCCATCGCCTGGCCGACGATGATCACGGGTTCGCGCTTGGCGATGCCGTAGACCAGCGTCATCAGTCCGCCTCCCATCGAGAAGAACCAGAACGCGATCGGGATCACGCTTCGTCCGGCGCGTTCGCTCGATATCCACTGCACCAGGAAGCGCGCGGTAAACAGCAATTGCGCGACCAGCCCGAAGGCGAGCCAGAAATCGAACTTGGCGACGAAGACGTCGTAGAGATAATCGCCGAGCGCCTGCCCGAATTGAATCAGCATCAGAGAACCTCGGTCGCAACAGGCGTCGGCTTCTTGCGCCGGATCAGCCACCAGACGCCGACCAGGTCCATGATCCCGATCCATAGCCGGTCGAAGAAGCCGTAGTTCGAGACGCCGGAATGGCGCGGACGATCGATGACATCGACATAGGCGATGTCGAAGCCTTCACGGCGCACCAGCGCCGGCAGGAAACGGTGCAGCCCGTCGAAGTAGGGCATCGAGAGGAACACCTCGCGCGGAAACGCTTTCAACCCGCAGCCGGTGTCGCGCGTACCGTCGCTGAGAATGACCTTGCGGACCGCATTTGCGACCTTCGACTGCAGCTTCTTGAACCCGGTGTCCTTGCGTCCGATCCGCTGGCCCGCCGCAAGGCCTATGCGGCCGCCGCCGCTTTCGACCGCCGAGATCAGGTCCGGCAGGAACGCCGGATTGTTCTGCCCGTCGCCGTCAAGCGTGGCCACGATGGCGCCGCGCGCCGCCCGCACGCCGCTTCGCACGGCCGCCGATTGGCCGGAGGAACTGGCATGTTTCAGCTGCCGAAGCTGAGGGTGCAGCTTCATCAGCGCCGCCAGCCGATCCGCGGTCGCATCGGTCGAGCCGTCATTGACATAGATGATCTCGTAGGCCCAGCGGCCCTCGAGCGCGCCAACGATCTCCGCGATCAGCGGCGCGACGTTATCCGCTTCGTTGCGAACCGGTACAACGATGGAAACGGCGACCGTACCTCTGTCGGAAGTAGTCAAATCAACTCTCGTCTGGCTGGGCTGAAAAGGCCGGAACCGGGCACATCGGTTCGCCCTGCGGCGACCGCTTTTATGGGGCGGAAGCGCCCCGGGCAACCCTTTTGAGGCGCCCGGACGATGGCCCAACAAGGGACACAATGGTGCCATCGCGCTGGATCGCAAATCCGAGCCGACGGGCGGCAAACCAGTATCGCACGAACATCGCGACGATGATTCCGACCAGCGCGCCGGCGACCACATCGCTCGGATGGTGCGCCAGCAGCACCAGGCGGGTGGCTGCAATGATCAGGGCATACACGGCCATCGCCACCCGAGCCTTTGGCCAGACCGCGGCGACGGCGACCGCCAGCGCAAACGCGGTCGTGGCATGCCCCGATGGAAAACTGGCAAAGGCCGGAGTTCCCGAGAAGTGCGAGAAGTTGAACGGGTTGGCCTCACCTCCGACGAACGGACGGCCGCGGCCGACGCACCATTTGATCACGTCGGTGACGAGCGCCGACAGCGCCACCGAGAGGAACACGAACTGAAGCCGCGTTCCAAGACCGAGCAAGAGCGACCGCTGGATTCCGCGCAAGGCCGGCGCGGCGAACGCAACCGCGATCAAAAGAGCTCCAAGCGCCAGCAGCACATATTCGTCCTTGCCGAAGTCGGTGAGGATGCGAACCCACCATAGCGAGGGCGTGCCGCGCTTCGGCATCTGGCCGATTTCCCACGCATCGAGCATGTACATCAGAACGATGATCGCGGCGCCGAGACCGGCGGAAAGCCACAGCGCGTGCCGCGCCGCCCGCCGCGCGGCCTCGGCACGCCGCGAATGCGACGGCGAGCGCACGAGTTGCGCCAGCGACAACCAGGCCAGCTTCACGAAGCGCGATGCGTAGCTCTGGGGATCGCCGACAGCGGAGCTCGCAGGCATTTTACTCCGTGCCCTCCGAGCGGAAGATGGCGATCGAGACGGCCCTGCCCTGCGAGATGTTGTAGCCCTCGACCCGGGTCGCCACGTTGTAGCGCAGCCCGATCGCCTCGGCGCGCTGCACGAAGGCGCGCTCCGTGCGGGCTTCCACCAGGGCGAAGCGGCAACTGCCCTGCCCGAGGAAATCAGCGGCCCCCGATCCGTCGGTCAGCCGGGTGTCGGTACCGGTCATGAAAACGAGGCTCGGCTCGTGGAAACCTGCCGCCGCGGCCTTGGGGCCGACGCAGACGACGTTGCGAAGCGCGCGCGCAATGCCGGCGCTCGGGAACATCGCCGTCAGCGACGGCATCACGATGCCGTAGATCGCGATCGACAGAAACATCGCGGCGACCACGGCGTTCAACAGCGAGCGCTCGGCGCGGCTGTCCTCGAACAGCCACCACGCGATCAGGCCGAAGATCATCGCCACCGCGAGAAACGGCCAGGCCGGAAAGGCCGGGTAATGCGTCAGCTTGATCGCCCCGGCCACCGCGGCCACCGACGCCAGCGCCGGAATGACGAACCACCACGCCGCGCCGCGCCGAAGCCATGATCGCGACAGCACGCGGCGCTCCACCGCGCCGGCGGTGAGGATCGCAATCGCCGGATAGAGCGGCAGCACGTAGTGCGGCAGCTTGGTCAGTACGAGTTCGAACGCGATCCATGACGGGACCAGCCACGCCAGCAGGTACTGCGCGCCGGGCTCCCGCCGCGCGCGCCACACCGCCGGCGCCGCCATGCCGGCCAGCGCGGCGCCCGGCCAGAACGTGATCCAGAACAGCAACAGATAGAGGCCGGGCGGCGCGCCATGCGACTCCTGCGCGGCAAACTTGCTCAGCATGTCGCCGCCGAGCGAATTGGAGAAAAACGCATCGCCCGCGCGCCAGAAAATCGCGACGAACCACGGCAGCACCAGCACCAGCGTCCACATCAGGCCCCAGACCGGGCGCAGCCGCCACAGCCACGCCGCCGAACGGTCGAGGATCGCGAGCGGCAGGATAGTCAAGCCGACGAACAGCAGGATCAGCGGTCCCTTGATCAGGATGCCGCCGGCCAGCGCGGTCCAGAAGATCGCCGGCGCACTCCACGGCGGACGTGCCGGGTCCTCGCCGCGCTGCCAGGACAGATAGACCCGCGCCATCGCTCCCATCGCCGCGATGACGGTCAAGAGCAGCATCGCGTCGGTCTTGGCCAGCCGCGCTTCGACGCCGAGCAGGACGGAGGCACACATCATCAGTGCGGCCAGCGCCGCCCCGCGGCGGGTCACGAAGGCGAGCGCCGCCCAATAGGTCAGAAGCACCGCGCCGATTGCGCCGATCAGCGAGGGAATTCGATAAAGCCAGATCCTGATCTCGGGGCGCGGCAGGCCCAGCGCGTCAGCGCCTTCAATCACGGCGGCCTGCATCCAGTAGATCCCGACCGGCTTCTTGTAGCGGACGTCATCCTGGAAGCGGATGTCGACGAAATCGCCGCTTTCGACCATCTGCTTGGTCGCCTGCGCAAACCGCGCCTCGTCGCGGTCGATCGCCGGAATATTGAAGAAGCCGGGCAGGAACATCACGAGGCCGCACAGCACCAGGAACACGATGGTGCGGGCATGACTGGCGGTGGCAAAGTCGAACGCTGCGGCCAGCCGGCGGCTGGAATGCGCAGGTTTTACAGACTGTTGGCCCGCGCCGAAGCGAGGCGGTTGCAGGGTTTCAACCATGGTGTTCGCTTACGATGAAACCGCAGCGCAAACAACAGCCCTTGTTCCGGCTCTCCACATTGATTTTTCAAGGTTTTCATGCTCGGCCGTTCCTTTCTGTTCACGCGCTTTCACGCCTATCTGTGGGACGGCGGTGGGACGGACCCGGCAGGTTCCGCCGACCGATGGCGTTGGCCGTATCGCGCTGCTGGTCGTTGGATACGTGGCCATAGACCCGCTCCACCATCTGGGCCGACATGCCGACATACTTGCCAACCTGAAACGGTGTCTTGCCCTCTTCCAGCATCCACGACACGCAGGTGTGCCGGGTAGTGTGCGGGGTGATTCGGTTCGGGTCTTCCGGTGGCAGCCACAGCCCGGCCAGTTCAAGGGCTCCATCAAACGCGGTTCCAAGGCTGTCGGTGACGGGCCTGCCGTAGCACTCGATCACGTAGCGGGATGTGAGCCGACGCCATCGGCGCATGTGCTGCAACAGCCTGTTGCCTAGCGGCACGCTTGGAGCCCGTTTCTTGGTTTCGGCCTCGGTCGATGCCTTGCGGTGCAGATCGCCTTTCGCCAGATCGACCCAGCCGCCTTGCAGGTTCTCGATCCATTGCAGCCGCCGAATGCGGTCGCTCCGGGTACCGCTATAGATGCCGATCAGGATGAACCGGGCCAGATGCCGGTTGATCCGTTTGTGATGCCGCCGCCCGTGCTGGTCCCAACCCAGCGCGGCAGCCAGTAACCGCGCCGCTTCATCTCTCGACATCATGCGCGGCCGGGGTGACGACGGTGGCGGCTTGGTGATCTTGACGACGTGCGTAAGCTTGCGATTGGCAAAGCAATAGTTCTGCGCCGCCTGTAGGAAGATCAGATCATTGCGCGCCGTCGTCGGCTTGAGAGCCCGGCCCCGCTTCGTTGCGTCAAGCGTGAAACGTACGTCGCCTTTGTTGATGCGCCAATCAACGTAGTCGTCGCAAAGCTGCGGCGTGATCGCGTCCACAGTCTTGCCGTCAAAGAACGTGCCAAGGTTTAGAAGCGTTGAGGCAAGCTTGTCTTTCGCCCGCCGCTCCATCGTCGTTTTCGCTTTGTGTTCGCCGTAGTGAGCCAGCACATCAACGATCAGGACTTGAGCGGGATCACCACCGCCGAAACTTGGGACGTGCTTTTCGGCGAGATATTCGGCGAAGGCTTTCTCAGCTTTTGCGCGATCACCTTCAAATGCGCCAGTGCTTTGCTCGATTCGCTTTCCGGATGGTGATCGGTCAAGGATGACCCAGCGTCGGACGCCACCGGGACGCTTGGGTTCGCGGAGATAGAGTTGCGCGCCTTTGGCGTCACGTCGCCTGCTACGATGTTGCATCGTTCCCTCATTTGCTGAATGCCATCCAATGTCACGTACATGCGACCCGCCAGCATGGATGCTTGCAGGTTGCCCTTCCTGATCTCATTGCGCAGACCCGAAATCGTCATGGAGCGATCAGGGAAAGCCAGCCGCGCGGCGATCTCCAGCCTCAACGGCGTCGTCGGCGTCACGTTCTTCGGAACCAAAAGCCGCTTCCTCACCGGCTTGCCGTAGTAATCGCGCCACGGTTCAAATTCCTCTTCCGGATATCCCCGCTTTGACATTGTCAACCTCGCTTTCTGGCCGATGATGCCTTGGCCTTGGTCTTCGCCTTGGCGAGCGCGGCTTTCAGTTGCTTGATTTCGGCACGGGCTGCAGCCAGTGCGGCGCTATCGTTCGCAGCCTTGCCTTTGCCTGCAGGCTTCGCCTTGGCGGCTCTTTTCCGGCGCATGTATAGGCGCTGGTAGTCTCTTTTCGCGTCCCCCGTGAGTGCCATCGTCCGTTCTCTTTTTTTTGCTTGGTCTAACAGGGTCTAACATAGCCCCCTGCTCCGGGGCCAACAAGCGCTATCGCCCGGCGCAACGTTTTTTCGCGCTCTGGCTGCATTAAAAATAGGTCTTATTGGAAAGTAGTATTTCGAATGGCCGACGTTACCTGAAGTGGAGGCTTGAAATCATCCGCTATCAGTTTAAGTTACATACCGCCGGATGCACGGCAGCGGTTTTGAAGACCGCACTTACAGAATCCGCATCCGGCTTATCCCAGTCGCGCAGAATGGACTTGCCGGGTGCACCCGATCTTTCAGGGAGTGCACGTCCGTGCCCGCGATGAGCCACTATGATTATGTGCCGTCACATGTGTCGGCGGGGGGCGACCGTAAGCCGTTGAAATCCTGCGACTGTGCCGGTGTGACGGCATGACTACGTCTGTCGCAAAACGGTTCAATCGCGAACTTCTGGAAAAGCTGTGCCGACAACTCGGCACCGACAATGCTTATGAGGCTGATGCGGCACGCGGCCGCATAGATAGCCTTCTACAGTCATTTGAAAAGACATGGGATGACCTGATCGGGTTGCTCGGCGCCGGAACGATGATCAGCATACAAGCTGACATCACCGCCGACATCGCCGCGCTCGGCGATCCTGATCTAGGTTGCCGAACTGAAGCACGTCGCCGTATTTTCGAATTGCTGGAACGTCATCGGAAAAGCTGGAATGACCTGATCGACGCATTGATGGGTATCTGTCTGGCGGATTGGCTGAGCCCTTCAGGCGAACCCGAGCCGGAGCGCGTCAAAGATTTGATCGGGCTGATCCGGTTTCTTCTCCGGGAATATGTCGAGCTTCAAACCGAGCACGAATACACGGTGGTCGCATTGTGGGCGATTCATACGCACGTCTTCAGCCAATTCATGGTGACGCCCCGTCTCACGCTCCGCAGTCCTGTTCCGGGTTGCGGGAAAACCCAATTAATCGACGTCTTGATGTATCTGGCCGCGCGCGCGGACAAGTTCGACTCGATCACGACAGCTTCAATCTTCCGCCTGATCGATAGCAGGCATCCTACACTGCTGATAGACGAGGCCGACAATCTAGATATTCAACGAAACCACCGGCTCCACGCTGTCTTCAATTCCGGGTATCGCCACGGTGGCAAGTTCACTCAGATGGAGAGCCGTAACGGTCATAACAAGTTGACGGATTATTCAACCTTCGCACCGCTTCTGTTGGCGCTGCCTGACGCCAGCGGCGGTCTGCCACGTACACTCGATTCGCGATGCATTACGTTGATGATGAAACGTTCCAACGGCAGGCGCGATTTGAAGCGGATGGACCCGCGTTGCCCCGACATGGCGCTCAACGCCGCCTATGGGCAAATCCGGCTGTGGAGAGATAATGTTGAACTCAACCCTGACCCCGCGATGCCGGAGGGCATTAGTAACCGGTTAGCGGATAATTGGCGACCGTTGCTGAGCATCGCCGACAGTCTTGGATGGAGCGAGCAGGCGCGTGAAGCATTGGTTGAATTCGCTCAAGCATATCGGGACGCTGACGTCAAAATTCTACTGTTAGAAGACATCCGAAAAGTGTTCGGCACCACTGACCGGATATCTAGCCAGACGCTGCTTGATTCACTGTTCACGCTTGATCATGCAAACTGGGATCAATTCCGTGGCACTCGGGGTGATCAGTCTCCGCATAAACTCAAAGCCGGTGAAATGGCATTGATGCTTCGCGACTTTGGTATCCAGTCGCGGACACTTTGGCCGCCGAAGCGTACACGCGCCAGCAAGAGCTATAAGGGCTATCTGAAGCAACACTTCGAAGACGCGTGGCAGAAGTATTGTCCGGACGACACAGCGTCACAGTCTAGGAATTTCAGCAACTTGCACCTCACCAATCCCGGCACGAAGTGACGGCACAGGAGCGAGTCTCAGGGAACGGGCAAAATCAACTTAAATACAAATCGGCTGTTGGCAGGGATAGGCAAATAAGCCTATACGTCAAAGATCACAGGAGAGAAGGCTTGATTCCGCGAGGCCCCAAAATGGGGCCGGTAGCGCGGGCAACCTTCTCTCCTTTTTTGTTTTCGGGACCAAGCACGGGAGGATGAATTGTCTAAGCCAAGGTACCTGCCCGAGAAGAAGCGGCATCCGGACGAACATGTGATGACGTCATTGCGCGTCACCGAGCGCATGCGGCTGCAGTTGGCAGCTGCGGCCAAGCGAAACCGGCGCTCGTTTAATTCAGAAGTAAATTACCGGCTGGCGATGACGCTGGAGACCAACGCTTAGTTGAAGGGGCGCCCCGGTTGCTCGAACAACCGGGGCGCCAGGCCAACTTGGAAACTGCGTCACCATGATCATCAGAGGCGACAATGGCCAATCTACAGGTATCGACTACACGGGGCAAGACCGCCAAGGGCGGCAAGACCAAGGCTAACGGCAGCAGCGGAGCGGAAAAGTTGCTGGGGGCGATTGCTCGGGGCGAGCCGATCTTTCTCGCCTCCTATGCCAACGAACGCAGCGAAGCACGGACGTATCCGCCGCGTGATAGCGTAATTACAAACCCCGACGACGTCGCCGGATTTATTGAGCAGTATGACGTGCCCGGCCGCGCCGTGTACTTCGCGATTAACACGATGCAGGGCGATGTCCGGCGCAAGGAACATGTCGCCCGCGTCAACGCTCTGTATCTCGATCTTGATTTCAAAGGCATCGTTGAGGACCGCAGGAAGATCGAAGCGGTTATCAGGAAACTGAAGCTGAAGCCGTCCGCCGTCGTCGCCAGCGGACATGGTTTGCATGTCTACTGGATTTTGAGCACGCCGCTTGGACCTGAGAATGCGCCGTCATGTGAAGCCTTGATGCGTCGCATGTGCGGGCCACTGGCTGGAGACACAAGCGCCGCTGAAGTCGTGCGCGTTTTGCGTCTGCCGGGCTCGCACAATTCCAAAAACGGTGAATGGCTGGATGTGCAGTTGGTTGAATCGCTGTCGTCGTGGAAGACGTATTCGTATTCCGAGATCGACAATTTCTTCGAAGTAATTCATGCCCCGTTGCTGACGTACAAGCCAACCGCGCGGGATACGAAAAACAACGTCATCCAGTTCAACGCGTATCAGCAATTTGCGCGTGATAACCGCTTGCTGTCGCGCAAGTTCAACGCCGACCAGTTGCTGGACGCGATGGTGCTCCACGATACGCAGGGGCACGGCATCGATGACACCTACACCAAGATCATCGGCGCAATGGTGGCCGAGAAAGCGAGCGTGGATGATTGCCTTCGCGTTCTCCTGCGGCCGACGCGTCTTGTCTACGAACGCGACCGCGCACCCGGCGAATCGGCATGGAACGAGAAGACGGCAATACGCGAGATCAAGGCCAAGTATCGCTATTTCAAAAGAAAGGATGAAGAGAAGCCGAAGCCTGAGCCAATGCCGGAGCCCGCACCGCCGAAAGCGCAGGACAAGACAGGGGCCAAGAAGACCAAGATGAACGGGAAAACGGATTCGATTGAATGCGACTTCGATCCTCCGGAGCGCCCCGTGTTTACGGTCTCCGGTGGCGAACACTCCAACCTCGTAACCGCTGCCGAGAAAGCCCTGATTGATGCCGGTGAAGAATTGTATGTGCAAACGAGCGGAGCAGTGGTCCGGCCGATCTTCAGTGAAGTGGATGCCGCGCACGGCAGGATGACCAAGGTTGCCGAACTGAAGGCAGCCAAGCCTGAATGGATTCGCGACCGCTTGATGAAGGTCGCCGACTGGCAGCGGTGGAACGCGCGCCAAAAGGAATACATGCCGACTGATTGTCCACTGGATATCGCTATTACCCTACTAGCGCGTGAGGGTGATCACAATTTCCCGAAGCTGGCAGGCATCATCACAGCGCAGACGATGCGTCATGATGGTTCGCTGTTGACCAGCGAGGGTTATGACAAGCGCACCCGCCTGTTGCTGGTGGCCCCTCCGAAGCTTCCGGAGATGCCAGCCGAGCCGAGCAAGGCGGACGCCGACGCGGCGCTGAAGCTGATACGGACACTGCTCCGGGAGTTCCCGTTTACTGACGACGTTGCCGAGTCTGTCGCGGTCTCCGGCATCGTGACGGCGGTCTGCCGTGGCGCTTTCGCCAACGCACCATTGCACATCGCCCGTGCGTCAACGCCCGGCTCTGGCAAATCGTTTCTCTGGGACATCGTCTCAGCCATCGTGTCTGGCTTCCCCATGCCCGTCATCGCCGCTGGCCGCACCGAGGAAGAGACCGAGAAGAGACTCGGTGCCGCATTGATGGCAGCCCGGCCGTTGATCAGTATCGACAACCTGAACGGCGAACTGTCCGGCGATGCATTGTGCCAGATCATTGAACGGCCAATCGTTGACGTTCGCATCCTTGGGCAATCGAAGATGACGCGCATCGAAGCGCGCGGCACGACGATGTTTGCAACCGGCAATAATCTGGTCGTGGTCGGTGATCTCTGTCGCCGCGTTCTGATCGCATCGCTCGATTCGAAACTGGAGCGGCCGGAGTTGCGGACCTTCAAAGCTGAGCCGGTCAAGAAAGTTCTGGCTGATCGCGGCAAGTATATCGCCGCAGCGCTCACCATCTGCCGCGCTTACATGGTCGCCGGACGTCCCGACAAGGCCAAGCCGTTAGCATCGTTCGGCGACTGGTCGGACTGTGTACGGTCGGCGTTGATGTGGCTAGGCATGGCCGACCCTGTCGCATCGATGGAGATCGCCAGAAGCGAAGACCCGGAGCGCGCGAAGCATCGCGATATTATGCTGGCATGGCATGCCGTGTACGGATCGAAGGCGGTCACGCTGGCGACGGTGATTAAAGATGCGGTCAAACCCGCAAACCACTTCACCGATTCACCCGAACACCCAGAGCTTCATGATGCAGTTGACGCTGTTGCTGGATGGCGCGGCCCGCCTGATGTTCTCAAGCTGGGCAACTGGCTGCGGAAAAAGAAAGACCGCGTCATCGAAGGCTTGAAGCTTATGCAGTCGCCGAACCCGAAAGGCGGCTCGCTGTGGTGGGTGGAGACCGTGAAATGACCCGGTTCGGCCAAGGGGGGTCTAGGGGGGTCTGTGGGGGTCACTTCCAAGCCATCTACCCTAATTTGCCAATGGTTAACCTACTCGTTTACTTTTGCCAAATTGGGGTAAGCCAAGTTCAAGTGACCCCCCTAGACCCCCCTAGACCCCCTCCCCCGAAAACGCAGACCGAAGGGTGTCGCCTTGGCCATGATGCAACCAGTGAATGGAGACTGAGAAATGCAAGACGAAGATTTGATCGCGACCCGCATGCGGCTCGCCGTGCTGGTCACATCCGAAAAGTTGGTGAGGGATTCCGCTGAGCGGCGCGTGATGGATGCAAGGCGCGCCCTTCTGGCCGCACATCGCACATATCGCGACGCTCAGTCCGAAGTGGATGACGCTGAACTCGCCTTGGTCGAAGCCGAGCAACGCTTGGCGAAGTACAGCAAGCAACGTGCCGAGCATGCCAGCCTCGTCGCACCATCCAAGAGCACAAACTGACCATGCTCACGCGATCATCACCAAATCTATATCAAGAGTATGCGAGCGAGCCGAACCACGCGCCCGACCTCGAACCGTGGTGGCCGCCTGATAACCCGAACACGATCAAGTCCCGGCAGCGGAGGGCAGAAGCGAAACGCAACAAATTTGATCCTGTCGATTACTACGGTTTGAAGCTGCGAAGCTCGGCGTATCATCGGCTTTTGACGCTCTACGAAAAAGCTAACCCGCTGGGGGCACGTGCCCTGTCGCTGGATGATAAGGACTGGCGCAAGGCGGCGGCGATCCTGCTGCAGGATATTCTCGAAAACTGGCATATCACACCGCCAACACGCCGCTGATAATATTTATGCATCAGGGTGCATTCCCTCGATTCCGCCCGTGTTATTTCGGGATCGAACCGAGGAAATGCAAATGCGCCGAGAGATCGCGCGATTTATAGATGGTGAGCTTTGCGTGGATGGCTTGGCTCCGCCCCCACCGCGCGAAGTCACTGTCCATCATCACCACTATCACCATCACGCGCCCGCACCTGAGCGTCCATCCCAGCCGCGTGTCATCAACGATGACCGCCGCACCGTCACCAACCAGAACCGCCGTAACGAAGTGCCCTTGGTCGATACGGTCGATCAGATCAGCAGCCAATTGGAAGCCATTGTCCGCACCACTCGCACCCTGACTGACGACGACCGGCGAGAGGTTTACCGCACTTTGCACGGTTCGGTCTCTCTGGTCGCCGCCATGATCAGCCTTCGCACCGCCCGAAAGTGAGACGCAAAGATGCCCGGCGACATACTCCGCAAGAACAGCAACGCCACGATACAGCTTCAATCGGATGACCCGCTTGAATTCATTTTGTCGGATGCGACGCCGGACCGGCACGGTGACATCGTCAATCCGTACGGTCTGGACTACAACGAATTTCTGACCAATCCAATTGCGTTATTGAATCATGATCACAACTTTGCCATCGGTCGATGGGTCAACGTTCGCCGAGAAAAGGGTGCCTTGCGCGCGCACTTGCAGATGGCCCCGCCCGGCACAAGTTCGCGCATCGATGAAGTCCGCAAGTTGCTATTTAGCGGCATTTATCGTGCATGCAGCATCGGCTTTCAGGAAATCGAGAGCGAACCCCGCGCGAATGGCGGCAAGCATTACAAGCGTGCGAAGCTATTAGAGGCATCCGTCGTGAGTGTGCCCAGCAACCCGAGTGCTTTGCGCGATGAAGCTCGGCTGTTGGGCATCAGCGAAGCCACGATAAAGGCGCTGATCGACAAGCCCCCGGTCAATGCGTCATTCAGTCAACGCGCGGACTTTGCGAGGCGATCAACGATGAAGAAAACGGAAAGCATCAACGCCACGATGCGAAGGATCAACGCAAAGGTGCGGGCCACCATGGCAGCACGGCAGCACGAAAAGGATCGCGAGCACGACGAGTTCACGCGGAAGTTTCTCGCGTGCGGTGACAACTTGTCCGCGCAGGTTGCGTTGATGGCGGAAGAACACGAGAAGAGCCAACGCCTGATTGACAAAGGTTTGAAGCAAATCGAAAGGCGTCAGGCGACGCGGTTGGAGAATGAATTCACCGAACGCGTCAAGCAAGGTGCCGACCCGCAAGACTTGATGCGCCAGTTCTTTCACCGCGCAAACCGGCGAGGCTGATCATATCATAGAGCGAGCGCGTCAATTTGGGGGTGGTTGCTCGGCCCTGCCCCCGCGATCCGATGACAGGAAAAGGACTTCCACGTCATCGGATCGCACCTTTTCGAAGGCGAGTGTGCGCGTCAGCAGACCTCGACGCACTTTGCCCACGACACGACGGTCCAGCTTTCCCGTCGTGCCGTATTTATTTCTGCGAGGTCACTGGCCGTGCCTCGCAGGATCGCGGCGCGCGGTGCAGTTCATCCATCGCGCGCCGCACCCCTCGCCACCTACCAAGGTACTAGGGGGCACGGGGGAAGGTCTAGACTCAGGGCCTTAGACGAGCGGAGCGCGCCAGTGCTTTCCTTACCATAAATACGCGTGATTTTTCATTGAAGCTTGAAACAATTCGGAGAGGCCGCCTTGGCGAAGAGAGGAAGAAAATCGATGGCTTCGAACGTGTTGGCACTCGACTTGTCCAAGGCGCGACCGTGTTTAATCTCGCCGACTCCCCTGACGAAGGCGGAAGCAAGAATCTTTGCCACCACGGCACAATTGAACCCGCATCTGGTCGAAGCCGATGCAGCCTTGCTCGCCGCTTACAGCCAAGCCCTGATCAAGGGATATCGGCTTGCGAAGCGAGACGACGCCGCCGCTGTGAAGTCTTGGGACCAAGTTTCGCGTGTCGTGCTGGCCATGAGCCGCGCCCTTCGCCTCGCCCCGATTCACAACGTGCACCCCGAAACATCAGGCCGAAGAAGGCGCGACGCTAGGATCGATAAGAAGCCTTGGGCAGAGCCGCCGTATTCAGCTGATGAAATCGATGATGGAGATGACGACAATGCCGCTGGCTGAAGAAGCTCGAAACGAACAGAGAATTGCGGAAGTGACCGAGATGGCGATTAGCGCTCTCGTGGTCGATTGCGGCGTTTCATTCGCTACCGCCTCGAAAATGCTGATCGCTGCAGCCGCGCAAAACCTGACGCCCGGTGCCGTCGCCGACGCATTGAGAAACCACACCCCGCCCACCGTCCGCAGTCTGATCGGGTGATGCGATAATGTTGATCAGGCAACAGCGTGAAGCTGAAGAAATGCTCCGGCTGGCGCTGACCATCGCGAAACGACGCGCGGACGAATTCGGTACCGTCAGACTCACCGATGCATTGTAGCGCGCTGCTGGCCGCCGGTATTGCTTCACCGCTGCTCTGTGCGCACACCGCGATCGTTTACGATGTGCCGATGCTGGGCCGTCGCGAAGCCAACACGCTGGTCATCAACATCAACGGCCGGACTGTAATGCACGCGGTCATTCCCAGTGACGAATCGCCTCCCCTCTTTCTCGACTATCACCCCGACGCCGCTTGGCGACGGGCGATCCGCCGCGCCCACGTTACCGTTTAGATTTATAGCAACACTTCCGTAACCTCAGCCAATTTCGATGCAATTTTGATGTCTCTCCTGCATTCAAATGCGATTGTTGGTCCGAACAGTCATTCAAACGGCTAGAGCGAAACGCGCAAGCAGCGCCGGTACAGCAATTTACGCATTCTGAGCTTATTGAGCTTTTCCGGAAGCGTTCCGACTCCCGCGCAAAAGAAAATCGTTGCCAGTACCAACGAGAACATAAATATTCGGTATCCCGAGCGACGGAGTTAGCCGACATGCCAGAACGACGCCGGATTAAACACATTGATACTCTAGAACAACGACTGGCAGGCGAAGCAGCACGCCTGCGCGCAGAGGCCAAAAGACTCAAGCCGGGAGCGAAGCGAGAGGAGCTTCTCCGGAGGGCCCGACAGGCGGAAACTGGTTCGCTAATGAGCGCGTGGCTCCGGTCTTCCGGACTTCAGGCGCCACGCTGATGCCCGGCTATTACGTCTATTTTCTCAGTCACGACGGCCGCGTCAGTAGGCGCGTCAACATCATGTGCAAAGATGATGGGGATGCGATGCAATACGCCAAGCGAGTTGTGGACGGACATGTGGTGGAGCTATGGCAGGAGGCCCGCAAGATCGCTGAATTCAAACCGACCCCTTCTGCCGCCGCCCTCTCAGATCGCCCAACTAACAAGCCATCAGAGAGCAGTTGCTAGGCGCTAACTCCCCGCCTCACCACCCATTCGAGTTCGCTCGATTCCCGTCATTGATCTCGGCCTGACAGGCTGCGACTGCACGTTCGCGGGTGCGAAATGTCGCCGGTCCTTGAATCTTCCGATTGCCGGGGAAGATACTCCAAGACCAGAGGCCGGGTTCGACCTCTCGTACATCATATTCAATGGTGCGATGCTTCACTCTCTACGCTCCCTGCCACAGGAGCTTCATTGTAGCGCCTTTGTCGGTTGGGGGACAGACACGACAAGCCAGAATGGACTGTAATCCCCTGAGTGGGCGTGAAAGGGATCATCCATGGTAAAGAAGCGTAGACGCGTGAAGCACACCCTGACCTTTGAAGAGCGGCTGGCTGAAGAAGCGGTCAAATTCAAACAGGCCGCAGAAATGCAGCCTCCCGGAAGCAAGGCACGGGAGCTTCTCTTACGACGCGCCAGACAGGCTGAAACGGCGTCGCATATCAATAGTTGGCTGCGTTCTCCCGGACTACAGCCGCCGAAAGCACTGGACGAGTGGGCTACCGATTCAAAGAAATAGTGTTTGTAAAAGCAAGATGTAATCCCGTTATAGGGCGGATGACCCCTCTTGTCGAAAACTGACATAACGAAATAGGGCTATCTATATTTCCTAGAAGGGCTAGTGTCGTCTCATTATCGGACACGAGCATTGGCACCGATACCTGAGAGTTCTTCAAGCTCCCGCCTGCGAACAGGGAGCGCGTTATGAAGAACCGTCTTCTCACCCAACTCAGCAATGACGATTTTCAGCACCTTGAGCCGTTTCTCAAGATCACGCCCTATAAGCAGCATTCGGTCCTATTTGAAGCTGACGAGGAAATAGAGCACGTTTATTTTCCAAGCGGTGCGGTCGTGTCTTTGGTCGTGACGCTAGAGACCGGCGAGATGGTTGAGGCCGCCATGGTCGGCTCCGACGGGGTGGTTGGTGCCTCCGCCGCTCTAGACGGACGCATCTCCCTCAGCCGCGGAATCGTTCAGCTGCCCGGCGACATCGTCGTTTGCAGCCTGGCCGGACTGAAATCAGCTGCTATGCAGAGCCCGAACCTGTTATCTTTGCTCATCCGTCATGAGCAGACGGTGTATTCTCAAGCGCAACAGTCTGCTGCTTGCTTTGCGACCCACCATATTCACGCGCGTCTATGCCGCTGGCTGTTGCGGGCAAGGGATCTGTCGGAGAGCGACACTCTTGTCTTTACGCAGGAATACTTGGCGGAGATGCTGGGCGTTAAGCGAACGAGCGTGACGCTGGTCGCGCATACGCTGCAAGCTGCCGGTCTGATCAAGTACAGCCGTGGGAGAATCCAGATCCTCGACGTTGAGGCCCTGCAAGAAGGTGCGTGCGAGTGCTACGAAACTATCAAGCGTCACTACGGCCGATTGTTAGGGAACAACTAGGGGCTGAAAAATATTAGCAACGTCGGGAACCTGACATAGCATGGATGGTTAGACGGTATCATCAATCCCTAACGGCCCCCTCGATGACTGAGAGATGGGTCGTAGTCCCGCCCGACCGTGCGGTGAGCTAAGTGCGCGGCGTAGATTTCTGAACTGTGATGCATCCTGCAAATGCACGGTCCATGGATTAGGAACGAGCCGCGATGCCACGTTATTTCTTTCACTTCGTTGGTTCGCAGTGCGTGAACAATTTCTTCAACGAGCCGTATGCCACTGAGCATGAGGCGAAAGAATTTGGCGAACTTCTAGCTTGGAATTTCCAACGAAGAATGCCGGAAATTTGCTCCGGCAGTTATATTTCTGTGACCAATGAGCATGGCAGCGAAATTTCACAAATTCGGCTGTCCACCACGCACTAGCGCGGGTCGCAGCAGCGGGCAGTTAATATTTGGGGAATGAGATCCACCTCACGGGCTCCCGGTCAAAAGATCATCTGCCTTAGGGTGCAAAAGCGAGTTGAAGGGGTCCGATTCACTCAGACCAGCTGGATCAAGCACTGTGATATCGCGGAACATTGGCCCTCCAGTTTTCAGATAGCCTTTTTGCTCATACGCGTGAAGTGCACGTGATACCGTTTCAAGGGTGAGGCCGAGATAGTCGGCAATGTCGCGGCGGGTCATCGGAAGAGCCAAGCTGTTGCTCGTCATGCGGACATTCATCTCCAGCAGAAACGCCGCCACGCGTTCGGAGGCAGATTTCCGGCCCAATAAAAGAAGGTGGTTCTCGACATGCTGAAGATTGTCGGTAGTCATCTTAATGAGTGTCCGCGCTATCGCAGGATCACTCTTAGCCTGACGCGCTAGACTTTCTCGCTTAACAACGCGAACCGTGCTCTTGATAATAGCTTCGGCCGTGAAACGCTGAAGAGGTTCGTTGGCTAGACCAAAAATATCGCCGGGCAAATGGAATGCGCCGATTTGGCGACGTCCATCAGACAGAAGCTTGTAAGTTCTAACTGCGCCTTCGACCAGCTGATAAATGTACTCGGCTGGTTCGCCCTCTCCGAAAATCTCAGTGCCTTTTCGATACTTGAATTCACTCGAACTGACTGTTGAATGAGACAAATCGCCGAGTTCACCAAGTAGTCGGGACTTCTTATTCAGATCGGAATTCGTATTCCTGAACATTGGAATCAGCTTATCTTCATCGGCAGGTTATACTTCTTGGTCCGAAAAAATTTAACCATAGCATTGGTCACAGGACAAGCGGATATAGCTGGAAAGGGACGCTGACGGAATGAGCGCTGGTTGGATATACCGCGCCAGAGTGCTCTCTGGCTAATCGCGCGGAGGCCGGACACCTGCCTAATGTAATTTTGCTGTGAGGCGCTGAAGCAATACTTTGAGGTCGGCGATATACTGCTCGACCACCCGCCGACGCTGCTTAATGCAATCCGCTCGTGGCGCTTTCTTCTTCTGAATTTGCAGCCGCCTCGGGCCGGGCGCTTCCGTTTTCCTCATCGGAACCTCTGGAAGGAGCGGACCGCCCGGAGTGCCTAGGAGCCCGAGCGGCCCATAGCCTTCTCCTGAGCGGCAAGCTAAGGCTACAAGGTCAATCCTACCAACATGCGGCCGGAGACGCTTTGATGTGGCGCAACAGAAAAGGCTGTTCGCCACGTGTATCAGCAGAAGGCATCCTTGGCCCGATTCATGGCTGCCGATTTTGGATTCTTCACCTTGATCCAGTCGGGCGACCGGCCGCCCCGGTAGCGGCTGTCGGCTCGCTTGCTGACAAGACCTTCAAGCCCCATCAGACAGGCGTGGTAAAAGAGATCGGGACCAATCTCGCCGCTCTCGTAGGGTGCCGCGTGGATGCCGTCTGATCGCCGGGCCAACAGCCGGGCAAGGTTCGTCTTGCGGAGCGACAGCGGAAGCTTCCGCAGGTCGTCGCCATCGGACACGAGAATATCGAAGGCGTAGAACTGCACTTCGTCGTCGTGCTGGCGCGAATGCATGCCGTTGAAGTCGGAGATTCCGTCAACACCAAGCAACACCGCTTCACCATCCAGCACGAATGAACTTGTTCGGATGCGCAGCGCGGCTTCCGTGATCAGCGGATATCGATCACTCCAATCAAATCCGTTGCGGGTGAACAGGCGAACGCGTTTGCCCTCTCGCTGGACGATCAAACGATATCCATCGTGCTTCACTTCATGGAGCCAGTCGGGCCTAGCAGGCACCTTGGTTCCACGCGTAGGAACGCAAGGATCAAATGGGGATTTCGGCATGCCCCTGAGATAGGACGTCTGCTGTTGTCCACAACTAAGCCCAGTAGTTTCAACGCGACCGAGCCACGACTAATGGGCGATTTGCGCTACACCCAGCAACCCGCTTTGATTAGCCAGATAGAACGCTAACCGGGGCTGCAAAATGCGTTACGCGCAAGGACGCCATATGCCGGATGGCAAATGGGTACAAACGACGCTCGCTGAAAGTGTTGTCGGGGTTCATCACCGGAAAGCTGACGCTATCGCGTTTGCCCGTGCAGCCCGAAAAGCCGAAGCAAAGGGCTTGCAGTATGGTGTTCAGCTTGAACACCGGCCGGATAATGCACACGACGCGAACGCAATCGCGGTAATAGGAGTTGCCGAGCAAAAGAGTTGGTTTAGCCGCAAAGTAGGCCAGTGGCATATTGGTTACTTGGACCGAGATATTGCCTCGGAGATCGTCAGCGATTTGGTGTCAAAAGGCATTCCCGTTGCTTCGCAGTTGTACTCAATTTACGAAGGCAACGAGGGCTTCCTCGATTTTAAAGTGATCGTCCTGGCCCCTCCCGGCTATGGCACGAACGCCCGTCAGCGGGGGAAGCCGTAGCGAGTTACTCAAGCACAATGGCTATATTGGGCATAACCAGCTTGACCCGACGACGCGACCCGCACAGGAAAGATTGCTGGCAGATTTATGCCGGTGACGTTCATGCGGGCACTATCGCCATCGCCGCTGGCTTGCCCAATGCCGCCGTCGCATGGAAGTGGAGCGCGGGATTCTATCCGGGCTCCGGACCCGGCGAGATCAGGCACGGCGGCGCCGACACCTTCGATGAAGCCCGTGCCGCGTTCGAACGAGGCTGGCAGCAATTCCTATCGACCCGCACCGAAGCCGACGTTGCCGAATGGCGCGATCAACAGGAATGGACGCGCCGCAAATACGCCGCCCGCGACGCTGGCCAGCCCGTGCCATTACGACAAAGATGAGATGCCGCGCGACTGCGAAGAATCCGCAGTCGCTTAGCTGGGGTCACACCTAGAACAGCGGTTTACGAGTGATATGCACCCGCAAGTGAACCATCCAAGCTTTGCATCGGATCTTAATTTCCGTGAGATAACCAACAACGGTTCCCGTTGGCTTCGTTCTTGCAGAGCTATCGGTCAACACAGGCGTTGACGGCGCTTTGTTTGGTAGGCATTCTTTCATCAGAAATGTTTCCCATAGGGGGTGGACGTTTCGATTCGGATGGCCCCGTCGTTACAGCGACGGGGCTTTTCCGTTTTGCGTTGACTGTGACGAATCATCACCAACACATATGCTGATTGGACACGCGACCAACTCCCCAACGCAATGCAATAGTCGTGCTAGGCGTGCCATCCTCGTAATGATACGGTATGATTCCGGGAATGATGTAGCTGTGTAGCAACATTTCCGTGGCGATTGCCGCCGCACAACATGTTCATACTGTTTTAATGAATGTGCGGCGGTTTCCCGAGCCACGACGCTCAGCAAAAGCGTTGAACGCACGGGCTCCAATCTACAACCAATGTATGATGCCGATGAAGATGACGACTGATCGACCGTATGCAGACCCTGAGAAGGCTGCGCGCCGATTGATGGAGCACGCTCGCGCATACGAGCCTAAACAGGACGGCCGGATTTTTATCGAGAAGATCAATTCGCCCTTCCTGTTCGGCGACAAGGCTACGGCGGAAGAGCACCGCGCGGGACTTGCCTACGCGATAGAACAAGGCTGGATCGAGCTGCACGAAAGCGGCACCTACGTCCGCTTCACCCAATCAGGCAACGATTTATTTGCATAATCGATACTGGAAGGGAGAGCCATGAAGGCACCTGACTTCAAGATTACACGCGACGGTGACAGGATCATTATCTCTCAAGATGTGACGCTGTTGGGCGAGACCATTCGGGCAATGGACATCAGGGATGGCGAGACGCTGACTCTCGACGTGACCTTGGCAATGGACATCAAAGAGCTTGCGAAGCTGATCGACAAGGACGGGGGCGATCCGTCAAAGCCCGGCATGATCAAACGGATCACGGAAAGCGGAATCCATGAGATCATCAGAGGCGCGATTCAAATCGGTGTCGGCTTCGGTAAATCCCTAATCGGATGATGTTCGCCTGATCAGGCGGCGCGGCGATAGGCGAGCGCGGCATGATGTGGGCAATAGCTTTCGCTGACCTTGGGCGAGCCGCACCACATGTCGCCCGGCATCGGCCAGCGGCAATGATGCGATTGCAGATCACACCATGAGACGCCTGCGCCAGCCGGAACGTTATCGACTGACAGCAACGGCGCGGTGCATACGCTTTTGGTGCGGTACATCTTGGCGGGCTTGATGCGTGCAAGCTTGGGTGGCTTGGGAGCATGGATCGCGCGGAAGCCCTGCCGATGCAATACGCCGCAAATCGCCGACCGTGACATGTTGAACTCGGCAGCGATGTCGCGGCGGCTAACCCCGGCGGTTGCCCGTAGAACGATGCGCTCGATGACGCTGGCAGGATGCCCGTGCATGATCGTTGCCCCCGGTGGATGTCCCGGATCGAACCCAACCACGGCCCCGGCCGCCTCGCTACGGCTCTAGCCCCGCCGGGAGACCATGGGTCACAGATTATTATCAGGCTTCCACAGGTTCCCGCAGGGCGATGGGCGGTGAGAGAGATGCGTGTAAAGCACCTGCTCAACCGCTGAACTAACCAGAGACCAAGATGGCCCCCGCGAGCGAAAGGCCAACTGCAGGTGTGGGACGGAGTGTGGGACCGTAAACCTAAGGCGTTGACGACACAGCTTGAATTCAGGGGTCTGCGATGTGCAAACAACACCACAGATTCCCCCTATCCGGTTGTCCCCCGTAGCTTTTTCCTTACTGTACCCGGATCACAACGGTATCGGCTGCCCCGGTCGCGTCGATCACCGTCAGCCGGGCAAAACCCGGCCCCGGCGGCTCGACCAGCCGTTGCCGCCGGCTGTCGATTTCCCCGACGGAGGTACCGTTCAGCATGATCGTCAGCGGCAGCACGCCACCGGCCACCTTGACCGGCATCGGCGCGGCCTGCCCGTCAGCCGAACGGTCGACGTCGATCCGCGAGCCGTTCAGCGGAAACTGGATGCGCGGCATCTGATCGCCGCCCGTCCTGATCAACTCGCCGGCGGGACGAAATCGCCGCAACGGCAACGGCAGTTTGGCGTTGCTGGAGACCAGCGCACCCTTCGGCGGCTTCGGCAGCGCCGCCGGGATCTTGCCGGTTCGCGCGAAGGCGTCGAACAGGATCGGTGCTGCGGCGGTGCGGCCAACCAGACCGGGCACCGGCGCGCCATCCGGGCGCCCGACCCACACGCCAACGGTGATGCGGCCGTCAAAGCCGACCGACCAGGCGTCGCGATAGCCGTAACTGGTGCCGGTCTTGAAGGCGATCCTGTTGTGCACGCCGTTTTCCGGCGGCGGCGTCCCGAGCAGCACGTTGCCGACCTGCCAGGCCGCCGCCTGGTCCATCAGACGTAGCGGCTCGCGATCATCGCTGGCCAACATGATCTCGCGCAGCGGCCGCGTTGCGCCGAGCCGCGCCAGACCGGTGTAGAGCTGCGCCAGATCCTGCAGCGTAACGCCGACGCCGCCGAGACCCATCGCGAGCCCCGGTGCTTCATCCTTCGGCAGCACCAGGCTGCCGCCGGCCTGCTTGAGCCGCGACGACAGCCGGCTGGAACCGATGCGGTCCAGCAACGCAATCGCCGGCACGTTCAGCGAGAGTTGCAGCGCCTTGCGCACGGGCACCGTGCCCTGGAACGTCATGTCGAAATTTTCGGGCGCGTAGGATCCGAACCGGATCGGACGGTCATCGATCAGGCTCTCGGGATGGACAAAGCCGTCCTCGAAGGCGAGGCCGTAGATGAACGGCTTCAACGTTGAACCGGGCGAGCGTACCGCGCGCGTCATGTCGACCTGGCCGGCGCGGCATTCGTCGAAATAATCCGACGAGCCGACGCGCGCCAGCACGTCGCCACTCTCATTGTCGACCGCAATGATCGCGACCGAAATGTTCGGCCCTTGCGCGATCGCGCGATCACGCGCCAGCGTCTCCAGCGTTTTCTGCAAGCTGGAGTCCAACGTCAGCCGGATAATGGACTTATCCGACACCGTCGCCATCGCCGCGTCGGAGGAATGCGGCGCCAGAATCGGCATCGGCTTTCGCAGCTTCGGCACGGCAACCGCCCTCGCCTGCGCAGCGTCCTCCTGCGACACCACGCCGTCCTCGACCATGCGTTCGAGCACGCGGTCACGCGCGACATGGGCGGCTTCCGGATGCCGATCGAGCCGGCGGCGTTCCGGCGATTGCGGCAGCGCCACGAGAAGCGCGGACTCCGCCAGCGAAAGCCGCTTCGGTTCCTTGCCGAAATAGGCGATAGACGCCGCGCGGATGCCTTCGAGATTCCCGCCGAACGGCGCCAGCGCCAGATAGAGATCAAGGATCTCGTCCTTGTTCAGTTGCCGCTCGAGCTGAACCGCTCGAACCATCTGGCGCAGCTTTGCGTAAACCGATCGCTCGCGCCGCGGCTCGATCAGCCGCGCCAGCTGCATCGTGATAGTCGAACCGCCGGAAACAATCTCACCGCGGGTAACGAGTTGCAGCGCCGCGCGCCCCAGTGCCAGCGGATCGACGCCGTGGTGCGAGTGGAATCGGCGGTCCTCGTAGGCCAGCAGCAGCTTGAGATATCCGGGATCGACCGATGTCCTGGCATCGACCGGCAGCCGCCAGCGTCCGTCCGCCATCGCATAGGCGCGCAGCAGCTTGCCGTTGCGGTCGACGATGGTGGTCGAGACTTTTCGCGCGGGCTCCAGCGGCAGCGGCCCGAGCGAGGTAACCCAGGCGGCGAAGGCAGTGGCCGTGATCAGACCAGCGACGGCGGATATCGCCGTCGCCTTCCTGACCTTCCGCCAGCGCCCCTCGCGAGGCACAGCCGGCGCTATAGTCGCCTTCCCGCTCATTTCGCCGCCCGCACCTCGACCGTGCCCGTGCCGGTGCGGCCGTAGCGCGAGGGATTGTACATGTCCTCGACATAGGCCTGCGGCAGCACGTATTTGCCGGGCGATACAGCGCGCACGATGTAGGCCACCGTGAATACCGACTTGTCGTCGGCGGCGCGATCGATGGCGGCCGTGAAGCGGTCGTCGCGGAACTCGGTATGCTCCGGCTCCTCGCCGTCCTCGATCCAGTCCAGCGTGCCGCTATCGCCCGACGACACCAGGTGCGGGTTGTCGATCTCAAGTCCCGCCGGAAGATAATCGGCCACCATGATGTGCCCGTATTCCGGCTTGGCCTCGGTGATCTTCAACACCACGGCGAAGCGATCGTTCTGCTTCGCCTTGCTGACGTCGGCCGGCTTGCCGTCGAGCGTGAAATAACTGCGCTCGATCTTGAAGCCGTTGGAGGCCGCAGGCTCCGGCGTCACCGGCGACCCCGACACCGAGACAACCGCCTGCACCGCCGCATCGCCGGTATTGGTGATCTTGACCGCCTTGCCGGCCAGCGCCTCGGCCTTGTAGCTGCGGTACACGGCCGCCCTGGCAGGCGTGCCGTCGATGTCCAGCGCCAGCGTCTCCTTCGACAGCGCGCGCGAGGCCAGCACCAGCCAGGCGTTCTCCTGCGTCGAGGTGTAGGGCGAAAGGCCCCGCGCAACTTCGACCCGCTGGACGGCCTGCGTCAGCGTCGCCCGCGGCGCATTGCCTTCGCTCGCAAGCGAAACCAGCGCCGCTGCATCGCGCAGCGCCGAGCCGTAGTCGGTGCGACCGAACTCGAGCACGGGCTTTGGCGCCAGCGCATCGAGCGCCGCGCCATAGACCCGCTCCGCCCGCGCTTTGTCGCCGACCAGCGCGAGCGCCGCCGCAAGCTGCGATTTCGCGATCGGGGTGGCGAGATTGGCGAGCTTGGTGTCGGCGAGGTAACGCAGATCGCCGATCGGTGCCGTGCCGTTGCGCGCGAGCACGTAGAGGCCGTAGGCGAGATCGCGGCCGCCGTCCTTCTCCGGCTCGTTGGCATTGACCACGGAGTTTCTGATACGATCGAGCGCGTTCTTGAACAGCACGTCCGGCACCGCAAAGCCCTTTTCGCGGGCGCGGGTCAGGAAGTCGGTCACGTAGGCATCGAGCCAGGCGTCATCGCCGCCCGCCGACCACAGGCCGAACGAACCGTTCGAGCCCTGACGTGCCAACAGCCGCTCGATCGCATCCCTGATGCGCTGGTCGACTGCCGTATCCATCGCCAGATGCGCACCGGCCGCGAGGTCGTTGACGTACAGCAACGGCATCGCGCGGCTGGTGATCTGCTCCGAGCAGCCGTGCGGATAGCGATCCAGCGCTTTCAGGATGGTTGCCGCATCGAGCGCCGTCGACAGGCTGACCGACAGCGATACGCTGCCGGTGCCGGACACCAGGTCGGAGAACATGTCCGGCGTCAGCGTCAGGCTCTCGCCCTTCGCCAGAGTCCGGATCGAGCGCCGTGCCAGCACCTGCGTCGCCGCCTTGACGTCTAGCGCATAGTGCCGCGCCAGCGTCAGCCCGTTCGGTCCCTTGATGTCGACGTCGAGATTGGCAGTACCCGCTCCGCCGGCATCGATGGCCAGCGCCATCGAAGTCCGCTGCTTCGCGGCGAGCTTGACGGTCGTGGTGGGATTGCCCGTCACCTTCACCGGGCCCGAGGTCTTGACGCTGATGCTGTAATCGCCGGGCGCGCCCTCGACATTGTCGAGGTCGAAACTCATCGTGCCCTTGTCGCCATTCAGCAGGAAGCGCGGCAGAGTTGCCGTCAGCACCACCGGATCGCGCACCGTGACATCGATCGTCGCACGGCCAAGCTTGGTCGCGTTCCACGCCACCGCCATGACGCGGGCAGTGCCGGCGAACTCCGGAATATCAAAACTGATCTCGGCGGTTCCGTCAGCCCCGACGGTGACGATGCCCGAATAGAGCGCCAGCGGCTTTTGCGTGGGCGGCGAGCCCTGCAGGTCGGCGCCGGCGGAATCGCCGCCGGTCCTGATCTGGCCGCGCGTGCCCTGCATGCCGTCGATCAGTTGCCCATAGAGGTCGCGGATCTCGGCCGTGAGGCGGCGCTGGCCGAGATAGTATTCGTCCGGCGCCGGCGGCTTGTAGTTCGTCAGATTGAGAATGCCGACATCGACCGCGGCGATGACGATCTTGGCGTCCTCACCCGCACTGAGCCCGCCGAGTTTCACCGGAATCTTCAACGTCGTGCCCGGCCGAACCAGCGGCGGCGGCGACAGCGTGACGGCAAGCGTCCGCGACTTCTTGTCGATGCCGAACCATTTCAGGCCGATCGCTCGCCCAGGCATCCGCAACGCCGCCGTATCAAGCGGCCGGCGCAGCGTCGCCAGCACATAAGCGCCCGTGCCCCAGTCCTTGCCGACCGGGATTCTGACCTGCTGGGTACCCTCGGTGACATCGATCGTCTGCGTCGTCAGCAGGCGGTCGCCAAGCACGTTGACGGTCAGCTTGCCTGCCGTGCGGGCATTGACCGACACCACCATGGTGTCGCCGGAGGCGTATTCAGCCTTGTCGACCGAGGTTTCCAGCAGGTCCGGCGTATCGGCGCTGCCGTCGGAGTACCAGCCGACGTCGAATTGCACCGAGGTCACCGGTCCATCCGCATCGGTCGACTTGACGTCGAGGCGATAGCGGCCCGGCTCCGGCGAGACCGACACCCGCGCCGCCTTGTCGGCTGCGAGCGTCAGGTCACCGTCGGCCACGCGCCTGGTCGATTTGACGGGCTCATATTCCCATGAAGAGTTCTGGCGATACCATTGATAGCGCGACTCCATCTTCAGGAGCTCGTAGCGCAGGCCGTCGCGTGGCAATTGCTTGCCGTCAGCGCCGACGAAGATGACGTCGAACTCGGCCTTGTCGCCCTCCGCGACGCTCTTGTCGCCGAACAGCGGCTTGACGCCAATCAGGGCCGCACTCGGCGCCACCGGCAGCACCAGCTTGCGCTCGACCGCGCGGCCGCCGGTTTCCACCATGCGGATGAATATCTGGGCTTCCTGCGGGCGGGTCGAAGTCGGCGCCTTGGCGAGCGACACCGGGAAGCTCGCCACACCGTTGGTGTCGGCCTCCGGCAGGTTCTCGATCGGGGTGCGTTCGTTGCTGGCGCTCTCCTCATCCGCGACGCCGAACTGGTAACCGGGATAACCCGGCCGTCCCGAGGCCGCGGGGGCAACCAGCATATCGCCTTCGAGCTGCAGGCCCGAGGCCGGCGCCCCGTAAAGGAATTTGCCGGCGACCTTCAGTTCAACCGGCGCATCAGCCTTGATCACCTTCTCCTTAGCCGAGATGTCGAATTCGATCCGCTCGGGGATGTAGTCCTCGACCATGAACGTGGTCTCGCCGACCGACGAGCCCTTGGGGTCGGTGAACGCCCGCACCCGCCAGGTCCCGGTCGGGACCGCCGAATTGAGCGCAACGGCCATCGATCGTCCACCGGCGCCCTGGTCCGGGAGTTGCGCGCGCCGGAATTCGACGCCGTCCGGCCGCTCGATCACCAGCGTCAGCGGTCCACCGGCCATGGCGTTGCCCTGCCCGTCGCGCAACAGCGCGGTCAGATAGACGGTCTCGCTCGAACGGTAGACGCCGCGCTCGGCATAGACGAAGGCATCGGCGCCTGGCGGAACCACGCGGCCCGACACGCCGCGGTCGGTGAGATCGAAGGCATTTGTTTTCAGGCTGAGAAACGCATAATCCGCCTTGTCCCTCATGACCGTCAGCAGGGCCGGCGACAGCCCGCCCTCGCCGCGCGCGAGGCCGGCCTCGAACAGCACGTGGCCGGCATCGTCGGTTTTACGCGTGGCCAGAATCTCGTTGTTGCGCGCGACCAGCCGCACCTCGGCCCTTGCGACAGCCGCGGTGGACGCCAGCGAGTTCACGAAAACATGGATGCCGTCATTGCCCGAAAACGCTGATAGCCCCATGTCGGAGACGATGAACCACTGCGTCGCCAGCGAGCCGTCATCGTCGCCGCTGCCGGGCCCCTTGGCGGCAGCAGTCATCACATAGACGCCCGGCTGCAGATCGCCGAGCGCCTGGTCGACCGGGAATGCCGTCACGACGTCCTGGTTCAGCGTGCTCGCGGTGGCGAGCTCACCCGACCAGACCTTCACGCCACGCTCATTGCCGAGATCGAAGAGCTGATAACTCGACAGCGTCTTCTGGAAGTCGCTGTCGACCACCGTGTTGATCAGGTTGCGGTCGCCGATCCGGAACACGTTGACGTTCACGGCCGGCGTATTGACGCTGACCAGCGGGATGCCGCGCTGGCCGGTGCGCGGCAGCACATAGGCGCGGCCGGTGAAGCGCACGAACGGCTTGCGGTCCCGGACATAGATATTGAACTCGGCCGATTTCGGCAGCGTCTCCTTTACCGTCGACGGCAGGCCGGCGCGCAGGTTGATGTTGTAGCGCTCGCCATGCTTGAGCCCGTCGACGCAGAGCTGTTTGCCTTCGCTCGTCAGCGCCGGCTTGTCGGTGCCGGCGAGCGCAAGGAACGGCGCGAAATCGACGCGCTTGGCGAGATCCTCGGAGAACTGGAAGCAGGCGCGCGGCGAAGCGCCGTCGGAATCGACCGTGTAATCGAGCAGCCGGAAGCCATGCTCAGTGCGCATCTTCTCGTACTGGCCGCGAACCTCGGCGACCTCGCGCAGGTCGAGCGACAGCCGCAGGCTATCCAGCGCTGGACGCCAAAGCTTGCGGTCGGACATCGCCCGGCCGATCACCGCCAGGGCATCGGCCTCCTCGGCCTGATTGCCGGCGCGCTGGTAAGCGATGTAGGCCGCCGTCGAGGCACGCTCGAGCAGGAAGGCCTGCTCACTGGAAGTGGTGGAACGGACCTGGAAGATGGTCTTGGCGAGCCGCAGCCAGTTGGCGCCGTCTTCGGGGCTGGTCGCTGCGATCTGCCCGAGGATCTGCAGACCCGACCGGAAGTCGGAGCGCCGGAAGGCGGCATCGACGTCGGTGCGCAGCATCGCGGAAGATTTGGCGACAGGTCCCGCCTCCTTCCTGATCTGAGCCTCCAACTTGATGGCCGAATCGGCGAGATCATCGCGCTTGAAGGCCTTTTCCGCGGCACCCGCCGCCGTCAGGCCAAGCGCCAGCGTGGCGCAAATCACTGTGGCGCGAACCAAACCGATCATGATGGGTCTCCCAGCGGACCAACGCCGCGTAATGTCAGAAAATGCGCGAAAAGGTGACGGACTGATGGCACTAGATCGGCTTGCGAGTAAGTCGCATGCATGGCTTTGGCAGTCCAAACGGTCCCGGCCCTGCCGCCCGGCGGGGGTACCGGCGGCGGGTTTATGTCCGACGGTCCACAGGTAATGGCCCGCCGCCTGCCTTAGTCGCCCGCCCAAAGAAATCGGTTCGATCGTCTTGGCGGAAGAGCGGATTTTTCATACTGGCAGTGCTAGATAAGAAAGGCCTATAGGGCGAATGCTCAGGCAGGTGCCGCCCCTGACGGTCCCATAGCTCAACTGGATAGAGTAACGGATTTCTACTCCGTGGGTTGCAGGTTCGAATCCTGCTGGGATCGCCATTTTTTTCAATACCTTACGCGTTCTGTTCTCTCGATTTTCGTATGTCATCTGGTCGTCAGGAAACCCTTTAATTTCAGGCCTTCCTGTTCAGTCCCGTCACTGGTCCGGGCCGTGTTCGTTGGGCCCTCCCAGAATGCGCTACGGCGTTGGCGCGCTACTTCTTCTGGACTGTCCAACTTGTTCCAGAAGCAGGGCCTACAAATACGCCACTCTTCATGCATTGGGCGGCGGCGGCATCGCATTGCGCGGGGGTCACCGGCGTTCCCCGCTTGGATCGCGCAATCGCCTCCTTGCACGCTTGAGCGCCGCCAGAGCATGTCGTGGGCTGCCTTTGAGCCCACGCCGCCGATGAGATGGAGAGAACAACAGCAGCAACCAGAAGTCGATGCATGTGAAAATCCCTTCAATATATGTGTTCGGGCGGTCTCAAAAATGCTGGGCTCCCGCGGGTCAGAAGATTAAATTTTGGAATGCGTGGCGCAAGCAGAATCGTCGGCAGTGTGACCTGCCGGGACGAAAAGCCCGTCGCTGGATGAGACCGCGGCGGCTTATGGGTTTACGGGCGCCTCAGCTTGTCTTCGCTGCTTTCGATCAGAACTTCTACGGCTCTACGCATTTCGTCGTGATACTCTTGCTCTTTGCCGGGCGGGACGGATGTGGGTGGCGGAAATATCTTCTGCTCACGGACAGCTTCTCGGAGGTTGTGTAGTACGCGGGTACGCTTGGCTGGTGGCAGTTCCGCGAAGAGTTCGATCGTAAAAGCCTCTAGAAATTTCAGGCGGGCACTTACTCTGGTTATTCCCTTTTCAAAGCGGTCATCCTTCAGCAGGCGATCATCCATATTGTCTCGCTCTTGTTGACGCCACTTCCAAAAAAACCTCATCCCAGCCCCCCGTCGAGGATATCCCGAGCGCGAATCCCTTTTCAGATGGGGCAATCGAAATCCGGCGAAAGGAAGGGAGGGAGGCCCATCTTTCATCAGCGATAATCCAACTGCAACCTCGGTGCGCAAATGCCTGCGGCTATTCGTTGCTTAGGTGTTGCTCGGCTATCGCTGCATTCCACTGCAGGGCGGCGTTCCTTGCTTCCGCAAACTGATTGTTCATCAGAAACGTGCCCACATACTCGAGGTAATTGCAAGGTGCTCGCCATTGTCGTTTAGCTGCATGGCCTTTGGTGGAGGAACGGGTAGCCCAGAGCCCTGTGCCCGATCTAGTAAGGCTTGCAGGTCCGGCATGCGGTCAAGCATGCACATCGGCCACCGTTGGTTGATTTGGCCAGCCTGGTCCACGATGTAGTCTGAAAATTCTCTCAGGTCGTACCCTAGCAGCGCAAGCGCCGCTCTCCTTTCGGCGCCTCTATCGCGCAAGAGCGCATCAATCCAGAGCCCAAGTGATAATCCCACGAAGAAAAACGCGCCCGGATAGAAGAGCCAGTGGTCCGAGATGGCGGCGACTTTCGCCAAAGCCGTTTGAAGGCCGTTCGTCGGATCATAACCGTTTTGATCCGCCCATCTTTTGATCGCAACGGCAATCAACGGACCCAAACTGAGGGCACCAAGCACCGATAAGCTTACCTTTGCCCCCGTCCTCCAACCCATCGGATACTCCCGCCGGCGGCAAGGTTAGCGGAAGGTCGACAAGTGGCAAGGCCCGCCGGCGTGACCTCAGGAGCCTTTTGATCTGATGACGGCCCACGCCTAAGGGCAGCAGCCTCCTCGTCCGATACCGACCGATGCGCGGCGGCTGGTACCGGCGCATCTGGCAGAGTTTGCGCACAGAACCAAAGATATGCGATGAAGCAGGCGTCCGTGTGGAACCGGGCCTGCTGAATCGCTAACAATAGGGTGGGCTTCCGCTCGCCGCTCGCAATTTCGACGTCATTCTCGACTGGACTTGGACCCGAGCCTACGATGCCGGCCGGAAGTTGGTTTCCGGGCCTGACGTAAGGATGCGGCCGCCATGCCAAAGAAGGGAATCACCGGCCACGACGATTGGGTGATGACGGAAGCGCTGGCGACGGCGGTGGTCGCGCTCGAGCAACTCGAACCGACCCAGCAATCGCGGCAGCAGATCGACGATATACGCAAGCTGCTGGCCGCCAGCTGTCAGGCCGGAACCCTCAACCTGCACCTCGCCCAGGCAAAGTGCCGGCTCAATCCCCACGCCGATCGAGCCGTCATCTATCGAGAGTACGGGTTTGAGGACTGGGAGGTCTGAACTGGGATAAAATGGGCCACAACGGGATTTCCGTTCTGAGAGAGCCTGGAGAATATCAGTGAAACTACCCTGCGTACTAACCGGAGCGATGGCTTCAATGATCATGGCGATGATCCTGACCACGCCAGCGCGCGCCCAGACCTACGATCCAAGCTATCCCGTTTGCCTGCAGATCTACCGGAGCATGGTCGATTTTTACTTCGAGTGCGGATACACGACGATGGCGCAGTGTGCGGCGTCAGCATCGGGCCGCGCGGCGCAGTGTGTGGTCAATCCGTATTACGCCGGGCCGCCGACCAAGCGCAGCAAGCGCAAAAAGCGACCCAGCAGCTATTGATGCGCGCTTTGCAGGTGCCTTGAGAGCTGGGTGGCCCGCCGATCACCAGCCATAGCTGCCGAGCGCGAGCGGCCTTGATTGTGTTTTGGCCGTTCGGGTGCCATCGGGTCTCAGGCAGCGCCGGGCCGCTTCAATCTCGCTGTCGCTCGCGCCCTTGGTTCGAGCCCACTGCTCTGCCGCAGACGCGCTGTATTTTGCCACGTAGTAGCGCACGACAGGACACGAAACTCGGCGCAAGACACCAGACTGTTCACCGGCGACAGCGGCGCCCGGTGTGCCCAGACACAGCGCCAGCGCGCACATCCAACGTATGTTCATGCGATTCGCCTCTTTTCAACAGGAGGCTATGAGTTCGCTGACGCAGCAAGCCGGATAATGGGTTCCGCGCGCGGAACAACCCAAGCTGTGCTCAAGCCGCAACTACGACAGAATGTGATTGTCTGACCCGCGGCATTTCAGACACGGCAACCCGGCGCGCGAAACGATCGCGCATCTCGGCCTGCTCAAACAATGAAGCGAACGCCCGCGCGCGTCTGCGAGAAGAAAATCTGCGGACAGACCACGCGACGGCGCTCGCCGCGGGTCACCAGCAGGCACGGGGCTGAAGCCGAATCCTCAGGCTGCGATGTTGCCCCGCGCGATCTTCTGCTTGAGCGCTTCGCAAACCGTTCGAACTTCGGATGTCATCAGCGAGCATTCCTCGATCTGGAGGAAATAGCGCTTGCCTTCATCGCGATATTTTTCCGCCAACTCCTTGATCTCGGCGACCATTGCGTGAACGCCGGCGACCATCGCTTCGCACTTCCTTGCCGCGTCGGAGAGCTCCTTGCCGAGGGCTTCGATCTCTTTCACCGCCGCATCGTATTCGCGAACGACAGCTTCGGCCGAGAGCTTGCCTACTTGATTAACGCCCTGCTTGTGCTCGACATAATCGGGCATCGGCCCTTTCGGCAACGGATTGTCGTTGACATCGGAAACGGCGTGAATCTCGGCGGGCCGCCGATCGATCCCCTGCAGATTGCCCTGAATCATGTCCTCGATGTTTCGTTCGATCTCGTCGGGGTCGAGCAACGGCGCCCGGGCGAGAACTTTATCGGTTACTGACATCACAATGCTCCAAACAATTACGCGGATGGTCGTGAATTTACCATCGTCAAGACGAATGTCATCATTATCCACAACTGGAACCGGCTGTGTAAAAGGTATACCTGCACCGCACTGTGGAACTCCGGTTCCGCGCCGGCGCATGCGGTGAGCAACCCGCGGATCGCGCTCCAGTCCTGAACTGCGTCATCCGCATATGACCCGCAAAATTTCGAATCCACCTTCGACAATTCTCACGAGCGCTCGCGAATGCCGAGTGATCGGGCTGCAGACAATATCGTGCGCGGCTCACGGCACAGCGATTGCTGCGGTCTCGGCGACCTGCACCGCTTTGTGTAAAATTCTGCAATGTAAACTTCAGAGCCTGGGTTCTGATCCAAGCAGAACAGGCGGCCTAGAACGGCAGTTGTTCCTGGTTTTCAGACCAATCGATAATCTGGAAAAACATGCCGCGCCGAAGCATCTCGGATTCCAGGTTGGCGGCATGCGTTCTCCATTCCGGCGTCTCCCGGATCCGAAACCGGGGCTCATCGCCCTCCGCCTTCTGCGCATCATCGGACGCGAGCGCCCCACGGACGGCCTCGTACATCATGGTGAGGCTGTCATCTGTGAACGACCGATAGTCCATGGGTTTACCTTGACGCGGTTACTGCAGCTTTGTCGATCGACGGGGCTTGAGGGCCCAGAAAACCCGTCCCGCCGGACGACGGGTTCCTACCACCAAGTCCCGATTGAGCGATAGACGCGCATCGAGCAGCCGCTTGCCGTTTTCCTCACCGTGTCCTGTGGCATCAAAGCAACAAGCCACCAAAAAAGGTCCGTGGCACGGCAAACTCGTGCCGGTCCGCCACGCCGTCGCCAAGGTCGGGGGAAAGCTTGGACGGAACCTCGGAAGAATCCGAGTAGTCCCGCAACAGAATGTTGATGTCATGGCAGCGTATCGCCACCGGGAATGCCACCGTGCTTCCAAGTTGCATCTCGCAGCGCTTGCGTTGGCGCTGATCTCGTCACCCGCATTCGCCGACACTTTCCAGGAAAAGTGGATGGGTAGGGTCGCGCGGCCACCGGCCGACGACCAGGAAGCCTCCGTCTACTGGGAGGACAAGTGGGACGCGCGCGGCAAGCGGTTCAAGGCCAACGAGGTCTCCTGCGCGCACCGGACGGAGAAGTTCGGTACCATCTTCGTCGTCACCAATCTCGAGAACGGCAAGAAGATCGAGTGCCCGGTGCAGGACCGTGGCCCGTACGCTCGCGGCCGGGTGCTCGACTTCTCGCTCGGCGCGGCCCGCAAGATCGGCTGTGATGGACTGTGCCGCGTCAACGTGCGCCGTGCCGGGTACGAATAGCGCAGTATGCGCCGGGCTTTCCGGCAACTGCGCGCCGCTCTGCCTCGATTCCCGTAACGGCGCAAGATCATCCAGTTTCGTCCCGGAACGCCGGATTTGTCAGAACCTTTGTCGATGCTGAGACTTAACGATCGAACGACGGAGATTTGAATGTCCCCTCCACCGATCGCACTCGTCGTCGAAGACGATGAGCTTCAGCGCGAGATACTGTGCGACTTTCTGAAGGACGAGCACATGGACGTCATCCAGTGCGAAAGCGCCGAAGCGGCCGAACTGATCATCGCGCGCGTCGGCGCGGAACTCAGCCTGCTGGTGACGGATTTCCGGCTCGCCGGCGAAGGCACCGGAGTCGACGTTGCCTGTTTCGCCAAGGAGCGATTTCCGAATCTTCGGGTGATCCTGATGTCGGGCGAGAACAGCCTGCGAATCCCCGCGGACGTCCGCTTTCTGCAAAAGCCGTTTCGTCCGGGCGAGCTGCTCGCAGCCTGACGCCTCGCACCCGGTTTTCCCAAAATAGCCGAGCGCGCGTCTCCCCTGGGGTAGGTGAAAAGGGCGGCGCCCGGCTATTCGGACCGCGCGGCGGTGCGGCCCGAATAGGAACTCATTTTTAGCTTAATGAGATTTTAAAATTCCGTTGAACTGCAAAGGCTTTTCCACCTAATTGCAGTTGCAGTGGCTCCGGCGGTACCCGGAAACCCGAAATCCCGCGTGTGCTCGCCTGCGCCAAGCCCCAGCCAGCCCCCACCGTCAGGCAAGACATGCGTTCGCTGCGGACGAGGGAAGTCGCAGCCACCCAGAGAAAACGAGGCCCGGAGTGCCTAGGAGTCCGGGCCTCGTAGCCTCCAGTGGTAGCGTCCGTGGTGATCAACGAACGCGGCCCCCCCGCTGCAAGCGAGGGCGTTATAGATGCCGCCTGTGCGCGCGGCCAATCCGTAGGAGTACGGTGGGTTGTGGGCGCGATTTTGTGTTGCGTGTTGCGCATCAATTCGCCCGGCGCTCGCACACGGGGCGGACGAATCGTTGTCCGTCGAGACGTCAATCATGGAAGCGAAACGCCGCTGCCTGCTCAAGCCCTACCGCTTATCGAACGGAATATATTGCTGGTATTCCTTCGGCACCGAGCTGCGGTAGCGCGCCGGCACCGTGCCTTGGTCGATCGACCGGTCTATCTCCTGCTGCCGGGTCATCCTGGCCGGCTTCTTTTTCTTCGGCGCCGCCTTCCCCTTCTCAGCCGCCGGCGCCGTCTCCGCCGTGGCGGTGGGAGGCGCTGCCGTTGTTGCGGCTCCGGTACTCGGCGCGCTCTGGGCCAGCGCGGCGCCCGCGGGCAAGCAAACGATGGCAGCCACCGATGTGGCCGCCACCAGACGAGACAGTCCTTGCATGAAGTGCTCCAGTTCTAACCAGATCGACTACGGGCGCATTGTATTACGTCCGCTGTCGCGTGCACACCGCGCTCTTGGCCATACGGACGGGCACGGCTGCTTCGGTGTGCTTCGCCCGGCTGCACGTCGTGAACACGAATGCCAGCCTGGTACATTCCCAGTCCGGACCGAGAGTGGCGCGCGAAACCGGCTCCGGATAGGACACGCCGGTCGCGTAAACGCCAATGGCGCTGGCAAGCGCCACGGCAGCGGCTGTGAGCACGAGGGATTTGCGGGTCCACCAATTTTGGGGCATGGCGGTCGCTCCTGTTGGGTGCGCGGAGCATAGAAGCGCCTCCCCCCTGCCAGTGTGAACGGGTTCACAGTTCCCGCATAAATCGTCCCGCCCAATTGGTGCTGGTCCGGCTGCCGGATCGGGGGAACCCAGGGCGCACGAATCGTCGACCGCAGGTATAACTCCGGCAAATGCATTGCGCGCGAACAAGCGTTGATCGAGATTGGTCACTCGAAAAAGCGCGTGTGTGAGTCGCACCATGGACGATCAGGAAACGACCTACGACTATAGGAGGTATAAGGAATTGCTTCTGGAGGCGGTCGACGAGACCAGGCGGATCGAGCTGATCGACATCTTGATCCGGGAGAACGCCCGCGACCGGCTGCAAGCCCAACGGATGTCCGAAAATGCCGCAATGACGGCGGTGACGGTCGCCAAGGTCCTCGGATCCAATGGTCGCGGCAAACTCTAGCGCGGCTGGCGGGGACACCCTGACAGACCCAGCCGTCACTTGCTGCTTACGCAAGCCTCCCCTGCTTTCCCCGGCCGCTCTGGGCACTGGTAATTTGCCCCGGCTTCACTTACGAAGGCGCCAACCGGCGCCATGGCGCGGTCACCCCCCAGAGTGAAAGTAACAAGGCCCCCTTTATGAGCTTCAAGGAACCAGGATTCGCGGACCGTCAGAAAGCCGCGATGCAGGCGCGCCAGAACATCCTGAACAAGTTTCGCGCCCAGCCGGGACCCGATGATCCCGAGGTGAAGCGCCGGCAGGCCGAGCGCAAGGCGATTGCCGCTGCGCGCGCCAAGGCGAAGGAGGCCCGCGAGGCCGCCAGGGCCGAAGAGAAAGCGCGCGAGGCCGCCGCCGCAGCCGAAGCTGCCGCCCTTCTCGCCCGCCAGAAGGAAGAAGAGGCCGCCAGACAGGCCGCGCTCGAAGCCGAGCAAAAAGCCAAGCGCGACGCGCGCTATGCCGCCCGCAAAGGCAAGGGCAAGAAGAAGTAGGCAGGCGACCCGACACCTTTCTGCACGGACCGTACACAGGCCCGCCTCGTCGATGAGGCGAGCCTGTACGGAGAGGCGAGCCTGTGCGGAAAATGGCCAGACGGCTCAGTTCTTTTTCATGCCGTCGTCTTTTTTCATTCCGTCCTTCATCATTCCGTCGTGCTTCATGCCGTCCTTCTTCGCCATTCCATCGTCCTTCTTCATCGCATCCCTGGACATGGAATCCTTCTTCATGCCGTCGTCCTTGCTCATCTTGTCCTGCGCGAACGCGGCGGGCGCGAACGCCAGGCTGAGAGAAACAAGCGCGGCAGAAAGGCCGAGAGCGAAACGGGTCGTGATGGTCATGGGTCGATTCCTTCGTGTTGGGTTCAAGTCAATCCAAGCGACGTCTGCCGCATCCCTAACGACGATCCCGCAACCGGTTTTGTTACCGACCAAATTCCGAACCTGCGCCTATGTCACGGATAGTTGAAAGATCGGTTCAAGGCCGTGCCGCCGAGCCCCCTGCCCCCAAAGGCCGGACGGCGTAAGTCAAGGAAAGCGAACGACGAGCGGCCGTTCGCTACTCACCATTCGCTACTCGCCTTTTCGGTGGGGACGGGTCGCCATCAATCCACCGCCCAGCACCTGCAGCAAATCCGCCCTCACCGCCTCGATATGCCGTTCCAGATACCGGCAGGCCTCGTCGACCTTCTGCGCCCGGCACAATGCGATCAGATGGGCATGTTCCTTTTCGGCGATCCCCATGGCCTTGGTGTTGGATAGCTGCAGACGCGTGTAACGGTCGCTGGTCTGCAGCAGCGCCACCACGATCGCGCGGGTACGCGGCTGGCGGGCGTGGGCGTAAAGCGCCATGTGAAAATCGGCGTTAAGCTGTCCCCATTCGCTGACGTTGCGCGCCTTGATCGCCTTCTCGAAGCGCTTCTGGATATCGTCCAGGCCTTCGAGGTCCTTCGCCGTAAAGGCGGGCGCCGATTGCGCCAAAAGCCGCGGCTCCAGGATCAGACGGAGATCGAACACATCGTTGATCTCGTCTAGCGACAGCTCCGAAACGATGGCGCCCTTTTGCGGGACGATACGCACCAGCCCTTCGGCTTCCAGTTGGAACAGCGCCTCGCGCACCGGTATGCGGCTCACGCCATAGGCCTCGCCCAGCGCGTCCTGCCGCAGCTGCGACCCGGCGGGATAAGTCCCGTCGAGGATCGACTGCCTGAGCTGGTCGACGATCGCAGCCGACAGGGTCCGGTGCTTGAGGGGGACTTTCATTCCAGCTTCCGTCATCTCGCGGCGGCTCCAGGCGAAGGGACCAAGTTTCGCACGTCGAAGTAGCTCCTGCCCTGACAAAAGCAGTCCGGGCCGGATTTGCCCAGAATTTGCGTGTTTGACACGATTGTATAAATTATACATTTTTGAAACGCACGATAATTCGCGCGAGGCAGAGGGCTCTTTTGATGATCGAGCAGACGATTCCGGACGCGCCGGCCTTTAGCGCCCCACGGATCGTTGTCGGCGCCTCGCGCGCGCTGCTGGCGTTCGAACGGCTCGCCCTGATGGGGCTGATGTATCTGCTGACGGCGCTGATCCTGATCAACGTCGTGACGCGGTACTCGCATTTTCCGATCTACTGGATCGATGAATCCGCCGTCTATTGCGTCGTTTGGCTGACCTTCATCGGCGCCTCCGCCATGACGCGGCTGCGGCTCGATTTCGCGGTCACGATGATGACCGAGCGCCTTTCGTCGCGAACTCAGAAGATCGCCAGGGTCATCGCCACCGGCATGGTCGTGGTGTTCGGCGTATCCCTGATCGCCACCTGCGTGCTCTGGATGGACCCGATCGGCCTCGCCCGCGCCGGCTTCGACGGGCGCAAGCTCGCCGCCGAGACCTTCAACTTCCTCTACACCGAACGCACGCAGACGCTGAACTGGCCGACCTGGGTGATCTACCTGACGCTGCCGATCTTTGCGCTGTCGATGACCGTTCATGGCCTTGCCAACCTGCTCGAGGATCTCGAGCTGGTCCCGCGCACGCCACCGAGGGGCTTTCAGCTCTCCGAGCTCGACGGGGTCAACTAGTGATCACTTCAGCGGCCTTCATCGCGATCATGCTGATTGGGGTGCCGATCGGGCTTTGTCTTTGCCTTGCCGGCCTCGTCTACATCGTAGCATCAGGCAATCCCGTCCTGTTCCAGTCCTATCCGCTGCAGCTGTTCGGCGGCGTCGACAGCTATGGCCTGATTGCCATCCCGCTGTTCATCCTGATCGGCGAGATCATGAATGGCGGCGGCATTACAAGGCGCATCGTCGATATGGCGATGGCCTTCATCGGCTCGCTGAAAGGCGGCCTCGCCTACGTCAACATCCTCGCCAACATGTTCATCTCCTCGATTCTCGGCTCGGCGACCGCGCAGGTTGCGATCATGGCGCAGATCATGGTCCCGGAAATGGAGAAGAAGGGCTACGACAAGACCTTTGCGGCGGGACTGACCGCCTATGGCGGCATGCTCGGGCCGATCATTCCGCCATCGGTGATGTTCGTGGTCTACAGCGTGCTGGCGCAGGTTTCCGTCAGCGACATGCTGATCGCCGGCATCGTGCCGGGCGTGATCCTCACCGCCATGTTCTGCGTCGTGATCGCGCTGATGGGCTACGTCTACAACTACCCCAAGGCGGATTACCAGACGCCGCGGCAGCGGGTGGCCATGATCCTGCGCACCTCGCCGACGCTGCTAATTCCCATCGTGATCGTCGGCAGCATTCTGGGTGGGCTCGCCAACGCCACCGAATCCGCCGCCGTCGGCGCGGTGGCCGCCGCCCTGGTCGGAAAATTCTGGACCAAGGAGTTCGAGTTCTCGCAGCTGCCGCAGATGATGCTGCGGGCCGGCATCTATTCGGCCATCGTGCTGTTCCTCGTCGCCGCAGCAGCCGTGTTCTCGTGGGTCCTGATCTTCGGCAAGGTACCGCAGGAGACCGCGGCCTGGATTCAGACCGTCGCCAAGGATCCGGTCAGCTTCATGCTGATCTGCAACGCGATCCTGCTTGTCATCGGCACCGTCATCGACGGCATTCCCGGACTGATCATGACGGTCCCGATCCTGCTGCCGGTCGCCACCGACATCTATCACATCGACCCGCGTCACTTCGGCGTGGTCGTCGTGATCAACCTGGTGCTCGGACTGCTGTCGCCGCCGGTCGGTCTTTGCTTCTTCGTCGCGGCTGCCGTCACCGGCGCCAGGCCGGGAAAGATGTTCCTCGTGACGCTGCCGTTGTTCGTCATCAGCTGCGTCCTGCTGGTGCTGCTCTCGCTCTACCCCTCGCTTTCCCTCGTCCTCATCAAATAGGTCCTCAACCCCTTAAGGAGCCCTGTCATGACTATTTCACGTCGCCGCTTCCTTGCTGCCAGCGCTGCCGTGCCGCTGTTCGCGCCATCGTTGGCGCTGGCCCAGGCCAAGGAACTGCGCCTTGGCCTGATCACGCCCAACGGCCATTCCTGGAATAAGGCGGCGCTCAAACTCGGCGACGATCTCAAGGCGGCCACCAATGGCCGGCTGACCATGACCGTGTTTCACTCCGGCCAGCTCGGCAACGAGCCGGCGATGATGCAGCAATTGCAGTCCGGCGCGCTCGATATGGGCTTCATTCAGGCGGCCGAACTCGGCTCCCGCGTGCCGCACATCGCCGCGATCAACGCACCCTACATCGTGCGCTCGACGCCGGCGGTCGCCAAGTTTGTACGACATCCTGCGGCGATCAAGCTGTTCGAGGTGCTGCCGCAGGAAACCGGCACGATCGGTTTGGGCTGGGGTATCACCGGCATGCGCGCCGTATTCTCGGCAAAAGACCTGACGAGCCTTGCCGATATCAAGGGCATGAAGCTGCGCATCAACCCGACGCCGGTCTATCGCGATTTCTATTCGTCGCTGGGTGCCGCGCCGACGCCGATCCCGACGCCCCAGGTGTTCGACGCCATGGCCAACGGCCAGGTCGACGGCCTCGAGGCCGATCTGGAGTTTTCCTGGAACCAGCGTTTCGACAAGGTCTCGAAGGTGATCCTGCAGATGAACGCCGTCTTCATGCCGATGGCAGCGGTCGTCTCGGGCCGCGTCTGGCAGTCGCTGCCGGCGGCCGACCGGGAACTGATCGCAAAGACCGTCAAGGCGACGCTCGACGCACAGATCGACGAACTCGCCGGCAACGAGCCGAAACTGATCGAGAACTTCAAGAACGCGCCGATTCCGATCCGCCAGGTCGACGCCAAGGATACCGAGGCCGTCATCGCCGAGTTCGACAAGATCTGGCTGCCCAAGGCGCCCGTCCTTGCCGAACTGCGAAAGGTCGGCGCGACGCTCTGATCCCATCCACCTCTTTCAAATCTCCCGGCGGATCGATCGATCCGCCGGCAATTCCAATTGGAGCCAAACAATGAGCCCGCGCATTTCCTGGGAAGGCGTCTTCCCCGCCGTCACCACGCAATTCAACGACGACCTGTCGCTCAATATCGATGCCACCGCGAGGGTCATGGACGGCCTGATCCGCGACGGCGTTTCCGGATTGATCGTCTGCGGCTCCGTCGGCGAGAACACCTCGCTGGAGCGCAAGGAGAAAGTCGCCATCATGGAGGCGGCCAAGTCGGTCGCCGCCGGCCGCGTGCCTGTGCTTTGCGGCATTGCCGAATTCACGACCGCGTTTGCCGTCGAGACCGCGAAAGAGGCTGCACGCATCGGCATCGACGGCGTGATGGTGATGCCGGCGCTGGTCTATTCGTCCAAGCCGCACGAGACCGCCGCACACTTCCGCTCGGTCGCCACCGCAACCGACCTGCCCGTGATGCTCTACAACAATCCGCCGATCTACAAGAACGACGTGACGCCGGATATCCTGGCAACCCTTGCCGACGTCGAGACGGTGGTTTGCTTCAAGGACTCCTCTGGCGACACGCGCCGCTTCATCGACACCCGCAACATCGTCGGCGATCGCTTTGTGCTGTTCGCGGGCCTCGACGATGTCATCGTCGAGAGCGTCGCCATGGGCGCCGTCGGCTGGGTGTCCGGCATGTCGAACGCGTTCCCGCGCGAGGGCGAGACGCTGTTTCGCCTTGCCAAGGCGGGACGCTTCGCCGAGGCTATGCCGCTGTACGAATGGTTCATGCCGCTGCTGCATCTCGACGCACGTCCGGACCTCGTCCAGTGCATCAAGCTGTGCGAGCACATCGTGGGCCGCGGCACCGCGCTGACCCGTCCGCCGCGGCTGGCGCTGCTACCGCACGAGAAGGCGGAGGTCGAGGCGATGATGGCGAAGGCGCTGAAAAATCGCCCGGTGCTGCCGAACGTCGGGCTGAAGGCGGCGTAGGCGGCCTACTTTGCCGCCCTCGCCTTCGCGTTCAGCGCTGCCGCCACGCGGCTGACCGGCGGACGCCCGATCAGCCCGCTGACGACGTTGGTCGCGGCCACGAGCCGCGCCATGTCGACGCCGGTCGCAATGCCCATGCCTTCGAGCATGTAGACGACGTCCTCGGTCGCGACGTTACCCGTCGCGCCGGGGGCGTAGGGGCAGCCGCCGAGACCGCCGGCGGCGGAATCGATCACGCGGCAGCCTTCTTCCATCCCGGCATAGAGATTGGCAAGCGCCTGCCCATACGTGTCGTGGAAATGCATTGCCAGATTGGCCATCGGCACCTGGCCGGCGACCGCGCGCAGCAGCTGCCGCGCTTTCAGCGGCGTACCGACGCCGATGGTGTCGCCGAGCGAGATCTCGTAGCAGCCGAGATCCCACAGCACCTTTGCGATGTCGACCACCGCCTGCGGCTTGACCTCGCCCTCATAGGGACAGCCGAGCACGGTGGAGATATAGCCGCGCACCCGGACGCCGTCAGCCTTGGCACGAGCGAGCACCGGCTTGAAGCGCTCGATCGACTCCGCGATGGAGCAATTGATGTTGGCGCGCGAGAAGCTTTCCGACGCTGCCGCGAACACCGCGATCAGTTTGGCGCCCGCGGCTTGAGACGCCTCATAGCCCTTCTCGTTGGGCACCAGTACCGGAAGTTCACAAGCCGTATGATGGCTGACGCCGCGGAGCACCTCGGCCGAACCCACCATCTGCGGGATTGCCTTGGGCGAGACGAAGGCACCGACCTCGATCGCCTTCAGACCCGCGCCGATCAGGGCCTCGATGAACGTGATGCGGTCGGCAACGCTGATCGGCGTCTTCTCGTTCTGCAGACCATCGCGCGGGCCGACCTCGACAATGTGGACCTGATCGCTCATGACGCTGCCGCTGCTTCGACTTCGGCGAGTTCGACGCCTTCGCCGACGATGTCGCCGACCTTGCATTTGATCTTCTTCAGAACGCCCGCATAGGGCGCGCGCAGGGTTTGCTCCATCTTCATGACTTCCAGCGTCAGGATCGCCGCGCCCTTTTCCAGCGTCGCGCCCTCCTCGGCCAGCAGCGCCACGACCGTGCCGGGCAGCGGCGCCACGATCTTGTCCTCGCCGACATGCTCTTCGCTCTCGCCGCCGAACGGATCGACCCAGTGCAGGTCGAAGCGGCCGTTGCGGGTGCGCAAATATAGCTCATGCCCCTCGATCACGGCGGTGACGCGCGATTTCATACCGTCGATCGTGAGGTCGAAGCTGCCCTCGTCCGCCGGCGACGTCCTGAACGTAAATTCGTGCTTGCCGATCGACAGCGCCGATGGTCCGGAACCATAACGCAGCGTCACCTTTTGCTCGGCGCCCTGCCCCTGGCGGAACGAGAACACCCGCTGGCGCGCGCCGGCCGGCATCCAGCCAAACGTCTGCCATGGCGAATGCGCTTCCCTGCGCGCCGACTTCCGCTCCTCGTGGACGATGGCGGCGACCGCTGCGCAAAGTTCGAGATCGCCCGGTGCGCCCGAGAATTCCGTCAGCTTCTTCAACTCACGCTCGATGAAGCCGGTGTCGATGGTGTTGGCCCGCACCTTGGGGTGCGTCACCAGCGCCGACAGGAACGGGATGTTGGTGACGATGCCGCGCACGTCGGTTTCTTCCAGCCCGCGGTTGAGCCGTTCGATCGCGGCCTGCCGCGTCGGGGCCCACGCGATTGCCTTGGCCAGCATGGCGTCGTAATAGGGCGACACCGCATCGCCATCGCGGTAGCCGGCATCGATCCGCAGACCATCGACGGCATCGGGCGTGCGCCAGGTCTTGATCCGGCCCACGGAGGGCATGAAATTCTTCTGCGGGTTCTCCGCATAGACCCGCGCCTCGATGGCGTGGCCGTTCAGCTTGATCTCGTTTTGCGCCAGCGGCAGTTTTTCGCCGAACGCCACCCGCAACTGCCACTCCACCAGATCGACGCCGGTAATCAGCTCGGTCACGGGATGCTCGACCTGCAGGCGGGTGTTCATCTCGATGAAGAACACTTCCTTGCCGTCGGAGACGAATTCGATAGTGCCGGCGCCGACGTAGTTGACGGCAGCAGCGGCCTTGCGCGCGGCGGCGCAGACCATCTCGCGCTGTTTGGCATCGAGCGTCGGCGACGGCGCTTCCTCGATCACCTTCTGATGCCGCCGCTGCAGCGTGCATTCGCGCTCCCAGAGCGACAGCAGATTGCCGTGGCTATCGCCGATGATCTGCACCTCGATATGCCGCGGGTTCTGCACGAATTTTTCGATCAGCATCCGGTCGTCGCCGAACGCCGCCTTGGCCTCGCGCTTGGCGCTGACGATCGCCGCCGAAAGCTCGCCGGCCGAATTGACCACGCGCATGCCGCGTCCACCGCCGCCGGCGGAGGCTTTGACCAGCACCGGAAAGCCGATCCTGTCGGCGGCCTTCGCCAGCGTTGCCTCATCCTGGGCCTCGCCGTGATAGCCGGGCACCAGCGGCACATCGGCTTTTTCCATCAGCTCCTTCGAGCCGGATTTGGAGCCCATCGCCGTCATCATTTCGGCGGTGGGGCCGACGAACACCAGCCCCGCATTCAGGCAGGCCTGCGCGAACTCGGCATTCTCGGACAGGAAGCCGTAGCCGGGATGCACGGCCTCGGCGACGGTCTGGCGCGCCGCCTCGATCACGCGTTCGATGTTGAGATAGCTGTCGCGGGCTCGCGCCGGCCCAAGCAGCACGGCTTCGTCGGCCATGGCGACATGCATGGCGTCGCGGTCGGCCTCGGAATAGACCGCGACGGTGCGCAGACCCATGGCGCGCGCGGAGCGGATGACGCGGCAGGCGATCTCGCCGCGGTTGGCGATCAGAAGCGTGCGAAAACGCCGGTAGAGTTTCGAGCGGTCCATCATCGTTTCCTGCATCACATCCTGAACAGGCCGAACTTCGTCGGCTCGATCGGCGCGTTGGCCGCGGCCGACAATCCAAGACCAAGCACCAGCCTTGTATCGGCCGGATCGATCACGCCGTCGTCCCACAGCCGCGCTGTCGCGTAATAGGGGCTGCCCTGGTGTTCGTACTGCGCGCGAATGGGCGCACGGAACTTGTCCTCTTCCTCGGTCGACCAGCTCTCGCCCTTGGCCTCGATATTGTCGCGGCGGACCTGGCTTAGCACCATGGAAGCCTGCTCGCCGCCCATGACAGAGATGCGCGCGTTCGGCCACATCCAGAGAAAGCGCGGGCTGTAGGCGCGGCCGCTCATGCCGTAATTGCCGGCGCCGTAGGAGCCGCCGATGACGACGGTGAATTTCGGAACGCCGGCGGTCGCGACCGCCGTCACCAGCTTGGCGCCGTCGCGCGCGATGCCGCCGGCCTCGTATTTCTTGCCGACCATGAAGCCGGTGATGTTCTGCAGAAACACCAGCGGGATATTGCGCTGGCAGCACAGTTCGATGAAGTGTGCGCCTTTCAGCGAGCTCTCGCTGAACAGGATGCCGTTGTTGGCGATGATGCCGACGGGGTAGCCCCAGATATGCGCAAAGCCGCAGATCAGCGTCGTGCCATAGAGTTTCTTGAACTCGTCGAACTCGGAGCCGTCGACCACGCGTGCGATGATGTCATGCACATCGAACGGCTTGCGGCCGTCGGCGGAGACCACACCGTAGATTTCCTCCGCCGGAAACAGCGGCTCCCGCGGCTCCTGCATGTTGATCGCGGCGCGCGTCGGCGGCTTCAGGGTGGCGACGATGCGCCGGGCGATCCCGATCGCGTGGGCGTCGTTCTGCGCATAATGATCGGTCACACCGGAGTGCCGCGAATGCACGTCAGCGCCGCCGAGTTCTTCCGCCGTCACCACCTCGCCGGTTGCGGCCTTCACCAGCGGCGGCCCGCCGAGGAAGATCGTGCCCTGGTTGCGCACGATGATGCTCTCGTCCGACATCGCAGGCACATAGGCGCCGCCGGCGGTGCAGGAGCCCATGACGATCGCGATCTGGGGAATGCCCTGCGAGGACATCTGCGCCTGGTTGTAGAAGATGCGGCCGAAATGCCGCTCGTCCGGAAAGATCTCGTCCTGCATCGGCAGGAAGGCGCCGCCGGAATCCACCATGTAGACGCAGGGCAGATTGTTCTGCCGCGCGATATCCTGCGCGCGCAGGTGCTTCTTCACCGTCATGGGATAGTAGGTGCCGCCCTTGATGGTGGCGTCGTTGGCGACGATCACGCATTCTCGGCCCGAGATGCGTCCCACCCCCGTGATGACGCTGGCGGAATGGACATCACCACCATAGAGGCCGTGGGCGGCAAGCGGCGACAATTCGAGAAACGCGGTCCCGGGATCGACCAGGAGATCAACGCGCTCGCGTGCCAGCATCTTGCCGCGCGAAGTATGCCGCTTGCGCGAGGCCTCGCCGCCGCCGCCGGACACGACCTTGAGCTTGTCGCAAAGCTCGGCCACCAGGCTGCGCATCACGTCGGCGTTGCGGGCGAACTCGGGGGATTTGGGATCGATGGTGGAATGCAGCGGCATGATCGGCGTTTCTTTGGGTGCTGGAGAACCGTCGGGGGTGCTTCGGGACGGGTACAGGAGGCGACAGCCTGTACTATCTTGGCCGGAATGTGAAGTTCAGGCGGTCTTTTCGAACAGTTCCCGGCCGATCAGCATGCGGCGGATTTCGCTGGTGCCGGCGCCGATCTCGTAGAGTTTTGCATCGCGCAACAGCCGCCCGGTCGGGTAGTCGTTGATGTAGCCGTTGCCGCCGAGCAGCTGGATAGCGTCGAGCGCGCATTGCGTCGCTTTCTCGGCCGCATAGAGAATGGCGCCGGCGGCGTCCTCGCGCGTGGTCTCGCCGCGGTCGCAGGCTTTTGCCACCGCATACACATAGGCCCGCGAGGCGTTCATGGTGGTGTACATGTCGGCGATCTTGCCCTGCACCAATTGAAACGTGCCGATCGGCTCGCCGAACTGCTTGCGCTCGTGCACGTAGGGCAGCACCACGTCCATGCAGGCCTGCATGATGCCGATCGGCCCCGCCGCCAGCACCGCGCGCTCGTAGTCGAGGCCAGACATCAACACATTGACGCCGCGGCCGACCTCGCTCAGCACGTTCTCCGCAGGGACTTCGCAATCCTCGAACAGCAGTTCGCAGGTGTCGGAGCCGCGCATGCCGAGCTTGTCGAGTTTTTGCGCGGTGGAAAATCCCTTCATGCCCTTTTCGATGATGAAGGCAGTCATGCCGCGCGGGCCGGCGTTGAGGTCGGTCTTGGCGTAGACCACCAGCGTATCTGCGACAGGCCCGTTGGTGATCCACATCTTGTTGCCGTTGAGGATGAAGCGGTCGCCCTTCTTCTCCGCACGGGTCTTCATCGACACCACGTCGCTTCCGGCGCCCGGCTCGGACATCGCCAGCGAGCCGACATGTTCGCCCGAGATCAGCTTGGGGAGATATTTCCGCTTCTGCGCGTCGTTGCCGTTGCGGCGGATCTGGTTGACGCAGAGGTTCGAATGCGCGCCATACGACAGGCCGACCGCGGCAGAAGCCCGCGACATCTCTTCGACCGCAATGCAGTGCTCGAGATAGCCGAGGCCCGTGCCGCCATATTCCTCCTCGACGGTGATGCCGTGCAGGCCGAGCGCGCCAATTTTCGGCCAGAGGTCGCGCGGAAACTGATTGCTGCGGTCGATCTCGGCGGCGCGCGGCGCGATCTCGTTCCGCGAGAACGCGTGCACCGTCTCGCGGATCGCATCCGCGGTCTCGCCGAGGTCGAAGTTGAGAAGCAGCGCCCGGTTTGAGGCCATCATTTCCCCCGATGACTTTTTGGAATTAAACGATCATACGTTTTTTTTACTGTTCCTGCAAGTGAAACCGAACTGGCTTCAAATGACTGATACAGGCGGTTGAAAATACTACCATTTCATGCCATAATTATACGATCGATTGTTCGTTTACTGGACTGGCTAAAGCCGCCACTATCCACCAACCCTGAGACCCCCATGGCGCGGACGATCGGCTCGCACGGGCCCAAGACGATGGAGGCGATCCGCAAGGCGGGGCTTCGCCTGATCTTCGAGCATGGCTACGCGGCCATGAGCTTGCGGCAGCTCGCTGCCGAGGTCGGGATCCAGTCGGGCTCGCTCTACAATCATATCAGCACCAAGCAGGAATTGCTGTTCACCCTGGTGCGGGACCACATCAACGAGCTGCTGCGCCAGCTCGACCGCGCGCTGCAAGGCATTGAGCGGCCAACCGACAAGCTTCGAGCATTCGTCGCCTTCCACGTCACCTACCACATGACCAAGAAGCGCGAGGTGTTCATCGCCAACTCCGAACTGCGCAGCCTGGAGCCCAAGAACTATGAGGAGATCGTGGCGCTGCGCGGCGCCTACGAGCAGCGGCTGGCCGCCATTCTTGGCGAGGGCGTGGCGGAAGGCGAGTTCGAGGTCGTGGACATCCAGGTGGCGACCTTCGCGATCCTCGCCCTTCTGACCGGCATCTGCACATGGTACCGCCCGGGCGGGCGACTCACCAGGGAGGCGATCGTCGCCGCTCACGAGAAGATGGTGTTGTCGAGCGTGGCTCCCGGGAAGCCAGCCCTCCCCGCATCGCAACGCGTGACAGCCTAGAGCGCCGATGAGGTGCCGATGACGGACCACCAGCCCCTCGACGAGATCGACCTGAAGATCCTGTCCGAACTGCAGAGGGACGGGCGGATCCGCAATAACGAGCTGGCGGTCAGGGTCGGCCTCTCCGAGCCGCCGTGCCGGCGGCGGGTTCGCACCTTGCGCGAACGCGGCTATGTCAGCGCGATCCGCGCCACGCTCGACGAAAAGCTGCTCGGGTACGAGGTGATTTCCTTCGTATTGATCCAGTTGCAGAGCCAGGCGCAGGCGACGCTACAGGCCTTCGAAAAATCCATCGCGGCAATGCCGCTGGTGCTGCAGAGCTTGCGTATTTCGGGCGATGCCGACTATCTGCTGAAATGCGTCGCGCGAAGCGTCGAGGGCATGCACCGGCAGCTTCTGCAGTTCTCGGCGATGCCCGAAGTCCGCAACATCAGGACCTTCCCGGTCCTCGGCGTGGCAAAGGACGCGCCCCTTCCGCTTCCGGGCCACCCCGCAGCATCGTTCCGAGCCGAATAAACCGATCTCTGGCCCTAATGGGTCCAGGGCTCGACGCGCTTGAAGGCAAAATTGTCGGCGTAGGCCACCGCCCGGTGCGCCGAATCCTTGGGCTCGATCACCTGGTACGGGATGCCCTTGCGCTCGCAATAGGCGACCGCGTCTTCCTTGGTGTCGAAGTGAAGCGTGAGCTGCTGCTTCATGTCGCCGGAGCAGGTCCAACCCATCAGCGGCTCGATCGCCCGCGGCTGTTCGGGCTCGTAGTCGAGCTGCCATTCCCGGGTCTTCGCCCTGCCCGATTGCATCGCGTTTTTGGCGGGCTTGAAAATCCGTGCGGTCATGGATGGTTGAACCTTCAGCGAATGCGACATGGTAGCGATTGGTGGAAACGGCCGGATAGTATAGAGACACCTTTCAGGAAACGTGAATCGGTGATTCCCGATACCCGGATGTACCATTTCCGTACCGGTATATTATGCCGTACGGTGACAATCTAGGGCTATCTCACCCATCCTGCTGCGCGGTCTTCCAGAGAGCATCACGACGAAGCGGTACCCATGAAAATCAACGCCACCCTGCCAGAAAAAGGACGCGACCTCCGGCTCGACCTGTTTCGCGGGGTCGCGAACTGGGCGATCTACCTGGACCACATCCCCGACAACGTCGTGAACTGGATCACCACCCGAAACTACGGTTTCAGCGACGCCGCCGACCTCTTCGTTTTCATCTCCGGCTATACCGCGTCCTTTGTCTATGCCCGCATGATGCTGGAGCGCGGCTTCATCGTCGGCGCCACGCGGCTGACCAAGCGCGTCTGGCAGCTCTACGTAGCCCACATCATCCTGTTTGTGATCTATATCGCCTCGATCAGCTACCTGGCGCTGCGCTTCGGCGATTCCGAACTGGTCAACGAGTTCAACGTCGTCGGCCTGATCGACAATGCGACCGAAACGCTGCGGCAGGGATTGTTCCTGAAATTCAAGCCGGTCAATCTCGACGTGCTGCCGCTCTACATCGTGCTGATGGGGCTGTTCCCGCCGGTGCTGTGGCTGATGCTGCGCCAGCCCAACTGGACCATGGTGGCCGCGATCGTGCTGTGGCTGGTGTCGCGGCAGACCGGATGGAATCTGCCGGCCTATCCGGTCGGCACCTGGTACTTCAATCCGTTCGCCTGGCAGGTGCTGTTCATCTTCGGCGCCTGGTGCGCGCTCGGCGGCGCAAGGCAGTCGGCCGCCGTCATCATGCACCCGGCGACGCTCTGGTTCTGCATCGCCTACATGATCCTCGCGCTGGTCATGACCATGGCCGGCCGGTTTCCGGCTTTCGGCGACATGTTTCCGCACTGGCTCTATTCGACCTTCAATCCGAACGACAAGACCAACCTGGCGCCCTACCGTTTCCTGCACTTCGTCGTGATCGTCATCCTCGTGATCCGCTTCGTGCCGAAGGATTGGCCGGGCCTGGAGTGGAAGATATTCGATCCGCTCGTCGTCTGCGGCCAGCAATCGCTGGCGGTGTTCTGCGTCGGCGTGTTCCTGTCGTTCGTCGCGCACTTCCAGCTGTCGGTGAGCTCCGGCTCGCTGCTGGCGCAGATCTTCGTCAGCATCACCGGCATCGCGATCATGACGATCGTCGCCTACTACATTTCCTGGTCGAAGCGGCAGGACAAGCCGCTGCCAAAGACACCTCCGGCAAACCCACCGGCGCCGAAAGCCGCCTGAGCGGCTTTCGGTTGGCGGCTTTCGTTGGGATCAGGCCTGCTGCGCGGTCGAGGCCACCAGCGTACGCACGTCGGCATACACATTGACCAGCGGCGCGACCACCTTGTGCATCGTGGCCTTCGACACGATGGTGTCGTGGATCACCAGGTGATCGATCCCCGTGGTCAGGAAGCAGTTCACCGCATCCTGCGGCGTTTCCACGATCGGCTCGCCCTTGATGTTGAATGAGGTGTTGATCAGCACGGGAACGCCGGTCAGCGCCTCGAACTCCTTCAGCAAACGATACAGCATCGGATTGGTCGCCTCGCGCACGGTCTGGACACGCGCGGTGCCGTCGACATGCACGATCGCCGGAATCTTGTCCCGCCATTCGGGCCGCACCGGCTTGGCAATCAGCATGAACGGCGAATCCTCGTCGCCCTCGAATATTTCCTTCATGCGCTCGGCCAGCACGATCGGCGCGAACGGGCGAAACGCCTGCCGATGCTTGACGCGGCTGTTCAGGATATCCTTCATCTCGGGCTTGCGCGGATCGGCAATCAGGCTGCGGTTGCCGAGCGCGCGCGGGCCGAACTCGGAGCGGTCCTGAAACCAGCCGATCACCTTCTGATCGGCGAGCAGCTTTGCCGTATCGCGGCACACATTCTCGCTACTTTTGGCCTCGACCTGGACACGCACCAGGAATTTCTGCAGTTCGGCCGCGACGTCCTGGTCGGTGTAGGGCTTGCCGACATAGGAATGATCCATCACGAAACCACGGCGCTGCTTCAGGATTTCGAGCCAGCCGTAATAGGCGCAGCCGATCGCAATGCCGTCGTCGCCGGCCGCAGGCTGAATCCAGACATTGTCGAAACCGGCTTCGCGGGCGACCCGCCCGTTGGCGACGCAATTGAGCGCGACGCCGCCGGCCATGCAGAGGTTCTTGGCGCCGGTGGTTTCGCGCAGCCAGCGGGCGCGCGCCAGCAGCACCTTCTCGGTGTCGTCCTGCGTGCGCCAGGCGACATCCTCCCAGTGCCGCATCGAGGGGCTGCCTTCCCACTTGCTGGCGCCATCAAAGACGTAGGGCTGCTTGAACTCCGCGGTCCAGTGCGGGACGCTCAGCTTGCCGTCGGCAGACAGTTCGAGCAGGTGCTTGACCTGGTCGCGGCGGCCATAGGGCGCCAGCCCCATCAGTTCGCCGCACTTGTTCCAGTCGCCGAAGATGTAGGTCGAGGCGCGGCTGTAGAGCGCGCCGAGGCCGGGCATGTTGTAGAACTCGTCGCTGAGGAAACCGCGGTCCGGTTCCATCCAGACCTTCTTCAGGCATTCGAGCGACGTCCCGCTGAATTTGTAATAGCTCTCGGACTCGCGGGCGAGCGGCGTTGCGGTGTCGCTGGCGGGAAACGGTTCCATGACGTCGGAGCGGTAGCTGCCGACGCCGTCGACGATCATCACCACGCCGTCCTCGAATGGCGAAACCGCGAACGCGCTGTAGGCGTGCGCAAGGTGATGGGAGATCGTGACCACCTTGTCCTGATGCGACAGATACAGCGGATGCTTCGCAGCGTCCGCTCGCTCGAACTCCGGCAGGAAGCCCGGCGCATCGAAATAGACCAGCCGCTCCTCCATCTCCGGCACCGGCAGGATGTAGCAATTGCGGACGATCAGATCGACATCGTCGAGCGTGATGCCCTCGGCCTCGAGGCAATAGTCGATCACTTCCTTGTAGAATCCCGACGCATGCTTGGCGCGCGTGATCCGCTCTTTCGCAATCGCAAACGCGATCGCGCCGTCGCGCAGCAGACAGGCGCTGACATCATGGTCATAAGTATTCAGGCCGAGAACATAGGTGTGCTTTTTGGACATGTTTACTCGTCGTTGCGGCGGGAGATCATCCAGCGCTGAGAAATGGAGATCGTGTCGACATCAAGTTGCTGGCGTGGCCATTGTCGTGGATTCTTTCGAACTTCTGCGGCGCACCTCATCGCCGTTCAGCAAGTATTCAGGAAGATGAACGCCAGAAATCTGCAGTCAATCCGGCTGCAACTTGACCTTACCTGCCCTTCTCAATAATGTCCCGGCAGCCCGCAAGAACCTTAAGTAAAAATATCGTCCTCGCATCAGAACCAAATGCCTTCTCGCGCGTATCAGTGAGTTAGTGCCGAAGTCCAGATGCACTGAAGTGACCCGGAGATTCCTGAATGGCTCAACGCTACAATATCCTGACGCGCTGCCTCGCAGCTTTGGCTTTGTTGTTCGTCTACGTCGCTAGCACGTCAACGATCCTGGTAGGTGCGACCACCACGTCTGCACAGGCCCGCGGAGGCAGAGGCAGGGGCTATCGCGGCGGGCGTGGCTTCTATCGTGGCGGCCGCGGCTTCTATCGCGGCCGAGGATATGGCTACTACGGCGCTCCGGTCGTCGTTCGCCCCGGTCCTCGCTGCTGGTGGAACGCCTACGGCCAGCGCGTCTGCCGTTGGTGATGTAGTCTGTTCGTCGCCGGTTCAACCGGCGCTACGACAAGATCAAGGGCGTGCCAGACCGGCGCGCCCTTTTCTTTTTCATGCTTCGATGCGTCAGTTCTTGCGGCCGGCTTCTACCACTACGCGTTGCTTGTCGTCGCCTGCAGCCTTCAGTCGAGAATGGCGACCGCCCGCGTCCAGCCTGCCGACGCGCGCTCGATCTTCACCGGGAAGCAGGACACCATGAAGCCCGTCGACGGCAATTGCTCGAGATTGTGCAGCTTCTCGATGTGGCAATAGCCGATGTGGCGGCCGGCCTTGTGACCTTCCCAAATCAGGCTGGCGTCCTTGGTCTCGGCATATTTCTTCGCCGTGTAGACAAACGGCGCGTCCCAGCTCCAGCCGTCGATGCCCGTCAGCCGCACGCCGCGCTCGAGCAGATACATCGTCGCTTCATAGCCCATGCCGCAGCCGGAGGTGACGTAATCCTGCCGTCCGTATTTGACGCCGGCGCTGGTGTTGACCACGACGATTTCCAGCGGCGACAGCGTATGCCCGATGCGCTTCAGTTCGGCTTCGACGTCCTTGGCGGTGGCGACATAGCCGTCGGCGAAATGCCGGAAGTCGAGTTTTACGCCCGGCTGCAGGCACCACTCCAGCGGCACCTCGTCGATGGTCCATGAGCGCTCGCCACGGTTCATGGTGGGATGAAAGTGCCAGGGCGCGTCCAGATGCGTGCCGTTGTGGGTGGAGAGCTGCACCTGCTCGACCGCCCAACCTTGCCCGTCAGGCAGGTCTTCCGCCTTCAGCCCGTCGAAGAATTGCAGCATCCGCGGCAGGCCCTGCTGGTGATCGATGTACTGTATCGTCGGATGCCCGCCCGGCGGATCGGCCGGCACGTCGTTCTGCAGGGGAACGGAAATATCGATCAACTTGCGCGCCATGGCGTTTCCTCGCTGGTGTTCTTCTTGAGGTGCTCTTCTTCAGGTATTGGTCATGTCCGAAGGACATTGCCGCTCGACCGGGCGACCGGGCACTTCAAGATACCAGTCTTTTCGAGTTCGATGGCCTCGTCATGATCGAGATCCCGCCGAGCTCGAGGCCTGTCATGGCAGGCCGCGCAGCGTCAGTCGATACCGGCTCGTCGCGCGCTGGACACCATCGGCGATCTTGCGAGGCGCAAGGGCGGGGACGCACTTTCCGGTACGGTGGACGTTGGAACGTCCGTTCCGAAGCGCTGCGGCTCGCGCTGAAGCGAGGTCAACCGTCGCCTCCCCGCACACATCAAAGCAGCGCCCATGGACGCGATCCAGCGCCAGAACGAGCGGGTGCTGAAGGTGATCAGCACCTCGTGATGCCGCATCCCCTTGCCGCCCTTGACCAGCCCGAGGTCACGGATGATGCAATACGTCCCGCTGCTCATGCGGGCGAACTTCGCACCTTGAAAATGTTTGCGCACACGCGACCACATGTGTGCACCATGCACCACCCGGCGATTTCGTCAAATCTTGACGAATGCCGAATCAAGGTCGCGAATTGCGAATTAATCAAAGCGTTGTGCTGTTACCCCGGTCGCTCAGGCGATGCACCTGACCGGTAGGAACCCGTACGCGCCCAAGGAGCGCCCGCCGCTCGCTCACGTCCGGTGACTCCCATCGCGCAAAGCATTCCAGAATCTGGATACGGATTTCCTCGGCAACCGGCCCTTCGACCCGTCGCATCTCGTTCCACAGCCGGATGATCTCGCGTTGCTTTTCGACGTCCATCAGGTCACCTCCGAGGAATGACCAATCAGAACATAACGAGAACGACATTGCAAGTCGCTAGATCGCCTGTCACCACATCGTTTCCCGCGCGCGCTCCGGCCATTCCCGGTCGTATTTCTCGCCACCCACCGTGTTCTCGCTCATCTCGGCCAGGATCTGGCCTGGCGTCGGCAGGGTTCTGGGATCGATCCGCTTGTCGGGATTCCAGAGATCGGCGCGCACGATGGCGCGGGCGCATTGGAAGTAGATCTCTTCCACCGTCATCACGATGACGGTGCGCGGTGCCTTGCCGTCCATCTTGAACGAGGCCAGCAGATCCGGAGCAGCGGAGACATGCGCGCGGCCGTTGACGCGGAGCGTGCTGCCGGAGCCCGGAATCAGAAACAGCAGCGCCACGCGGGGATCGCGAACGATGTTGCGCAGGGAATCGCAGCGGTTGTTGCCGCGGCGGTCCGGCATCATCAGCGTCTTCTCGTCATGGATGCGAACGAAGCCCGGCAGATCGCCGCGCGGCGAGCAATCCACGCCCTCGGGTCCGACCGTCGCCAGCGCGGCGAACGGCGAGCTATCCATCAGCGCCCGATAGGACGGCGTCACCCGGTCCGCGACTTTGACCGTCGAAGCGTCGTTGGGACAGCCGTAGATCGCTTCGAGTTGGTCGATGGTCTCGACAACAGACATCTCTTCTCCCGCTTACCCGTCCCAGCGCTCACCCTTGATGATCCGAACCAGTTGACGGGCGTGATATTCAGCGCTGCTGGTGTTCACAATGGTCGCATCGGGCGCGGCGGCGGCTTCGTCCACGGTGCGATGCAGCCGGTTCTCGATCTTTCCGTCGCTGGCGCGCTTGCGCAGCGCCAGCCGTTCCGCAAGCACGTCCGGCGGGGCCGTGATCGAAACCACCAGCACATTGGCGTAGGCGGTCCGCATCGCAGCGATCACGGTGCGCGAGACGTTGGCGACGACGGTTTGGCCGGCGCGGATTTCGTCGTCGATCGCGCGCGACAGCGCATAGCAATGGCCGTGCGCTTCCCAATGCATGGCGTATTCGTTACGCGCCAGCGCCGCCTGAAAGGTGCCGGCGCTGACTTCCTCGTTGTCCTCGGAGGCCGATGCCTGCCGGGTAATCACGCGCCGTGGAAAGACGATGTTGGGATCGTCAGCGCAGGCCGCCTTCGCAAGTCCCAGCAACGTATCCTTGCCGGCGCCGCTCGGCCCCACGACCAGAATCAGCCGGCCGGGTCCGATCGCTGTCGACTGTCCGCCTGATACGGTCAAGGTGTCCGTCATGCCACACGCTGCCCTTCGCGCCACACGCTGCGCACCACGGGAATGTCGCGCGCGACATGCACGCGGATCAGGTCGGCGCGCTTGCCGACGGCGATCTCGCCGCGGTCGGCAAGCCCCACGGCTTCGGCCGGAGTCTTGGTGACGGTCTTGACGGCGGAAGCCAGGTCGATCGCCGGCACATGCCGCGGCAATTGCAGCGCTGCCATCAAGAGGCTCGAGGGGATGTAGTCGGACGACAGGATATCCAGCAGCCCCTCGCGGGCGAGATCGACCGCGGCGATATTGCCGGAATGCGAACCACCGCGCACCACGTTCGGCGCACCCATCAGGATGCCGATGCCGGCCTGGTGCAGCCCGCGCGCCGCTTCGATCGTGGTCGGAAACTCCGCTACAGAGACACGATCCCTGATCGCATCGGTGACATTTTCCTCCGTCGTATCATCATGGCTGGCGAGCGGAATCTCGTACTGATGGGCCAGCGCGACGATCTCGCGCATGTTGGTCGCGGCATAGGCCTTCTGATAGGCAAAACGCCGCTCGAACAGCGTATCGAGTTCGGCGTCCGTCATCCCGCCGCCCTTGCCACGGTAGTAGTCGCGCAGCTTGACTTCGTCGCGGAACTGCCGCTGCCCGGGCGTGTGATCCATCAGCGACATCAGGCGGACGTCCGGGCGCCCGATCAACTCCCTGGCTTCCTCGACCACATCGGGCATCGGGATTTCGCAGCGAAGATGCAGGAAGTGCTCGGCGCGCAGCAGATTGGTTTCGCGCGCCGAGGTGATCGCCGCCGCCAGCACGCCGGCCCGGCCGTCGACATCCTCGGCACCGTCCTCGCGCCAGACCCGCAGCGAATCCAGCACCGTGGTAATGCCTGAGGTCGCGAGCTGGCCGTCATAGGAAACGACGGCCGCGATCGGATCCCAGAACACCTTTGGCCGCGGCACATAATGCGCTTCGAGATGGTCGGTGTGCAGTTCGATGAGGCCGGGCATGATCAGGTCGCCGGCCGCGTCCACGCTGCCCGCAGGCGCGTCGCCCTCGCCTGTTTCGGCGATACGGCCATCGGCAAAGGCAACCCAGCCGCGCTCGATCACGCGGTCCGCCAAAACAATCCTGGCGTTGCCGATGACGGTTTCGGAACCGGTCGAAGTCATGTCAGCTCTCTCCTATGCCGCCGAGGCGAACGACGTCACGTCAACGATACGGTCGGCAATCAAATGACGGATTTCGTCGTCATGGACGATGGCGACCATGGCGACGCCCTTGCGCTTCTTCTCCTCGATCAGTTCGACCACGACGGCGCGGTTTGCCGCATCCAGCGAGGCCGTCGGCTCGTCCAGCAGCAGGATCGGCAGATCGGAGATGAAGCCACGCGCGATGTTGACGCGCTGCTGCTCGCCGCCGGAGAACGTCGAGGGCGGCAGCGCCCACAGCCGTTCCGGGATATTGAGACGACGCAGCAACTGCCCTGCCCGTTCGCGCGCCTCGGCCCGCGCGGTTCCCGTCACGACCAGCGGCTCGGCGACGACATCGATGGTCGCCACCCGCGGCACCGCCCGCAGAAACTGGCTGACATAGCCGATGGTATCGCGGCGCACGCTCAGCACCTGCCGCGGCTCGGCGCTGGCGAGGTCGACCACATTGCCGTGGTGGCGGATGCCGATCCGGCCGCCATCGCAACGGTAATTGCCGAAGATCATCTTCAGGATCGAGGATTTTCCAGCGCCGGAAGGACCCGACAGCACCACGCACTCGCCGGGCTGGACCTGAAACGAGACGCCACGCACCACGGCAAGCTGTACGCCGCCCTGCAGGTGCATCGTGAAGGTCTTTTCGGCGTTGCTGATATCGATCATCGCAGTCATTCGTGCACGCTCATGCCGGCAAAATCGAAGAGACAAGCAACTGGGTATAAGGCTCGCGCGGATCGTCCAGCACCTGATCGGTCAGGCCGGTCTCGATCACCCGGCCGCCCTTCATCACCATCACCCGGTGCGACAGCAGCCGCGCAACCGCGAGATCGTGCGTGACGACGATCGCCGCCAATCCAAGCTCGCTGACGAGATTGCGCATCAGATCGAGCAGCCGCGCCTGCACCGACACGTCGAGACCGCCGGTCGGTTCGTCCATGAATACCAGCCGAGGCTCCGTCACCAGATTGCGCGCGATCTGCAGCCGCTGCCGCATGCCGCCCGAATAGGTGCGCGGCGCATCGTCGATGCGCGCTGTGTCGATTTCGACCCGCTCGAGCCACGACGACGCGGTATCGCGGATCTTTCCATAATGGTTCCAGCCAACAGCCATCAGCCGCTCGCCCACATTGGCGCCGGCCGATACTGCCATCCGCAACCCCAATGCGGGGTCCTGATGTACAAAGCCCCAATCCGTGCGGAACAGAAAGCGTCGCTCCGCTTCGCCGAGCGTGGCGAGGTCGCGCATCACGCCATCGCGCATGCGGTAGGACACCCGCCCGGCGCTGGCCGCGAGCTGCGCCGACAGCAGTTGCAGCAAGGTCGACTTGCCCGATCCGGACTCACCGACGATCGCGAGCACTTCGCCGGGATAAAGCACAAACGACACGTCGCGGCACGCCGCCAGCCGGCCGTAATTCTTGCCGAGGCCTTCCGCCATCAGCAACGGCCGGTCGTTGTCCTGCATCGCGGTTTCTGCCTCAGCCATGCGCCGCCTCCTTGTGCGGGGCCGCGCTCTCCGTGCCGCGATGCCCCCGCGCCTGGCGGCCCTCGCAGTAGTCGGTGTCCGAACAGACGAACATCCGTCCGCCCTTGTCGTCGGTGACGATCTCGTCGAGGTAGGAATCATCAGCCCCGCACAATGCGCAGGGCGCGTCGAAGCGATAGCGCGTGAACGGATGGTCCTCGAAGTCGAGCGAGGTGACCTTCGTGTGCGGCGGAATGGCGTAGATGCGCTTCTCGCGGCCGGCACCGAACAGTTGAAGCGCCGGGCAATTGTCCATCTTCGGATTGTCGAATTTTGGCGTCGGCGACGGATCCATGACATAGCGCTCGTTGACCTTCACCGGATAGGCGTAGGAGGTCGCGATGTGCCCGAAGCGCGCGATATCCTCGTAGAGCTTGACGTGCATCAGGCCATATTCGGCCAGCGCATGCATGCGCCGCGTCTCGGTCTCGCGCGGCTCGAGGAAGCGCAGCGGTTCCGGGATCGGGACCTGATAGACCAGAACCTGCCCGCCATGCAGCGGCGCCTCGGGAATCCGGTGCCGGGTCTGGATCACGGTCGCGTCTTCCGTGGAGGTCGTGGTCGCGACGCCGGCGGTCCTGGCGAAGAATTTCCGGATCGAGATCGCATTGGTGGTGTCGTCGGAGCCCTGGTCGATCACCTTCAGCACGTCCTGCGGCCCAAGGATCGCCGCGGTCACCTGCACGCCGCCGGTCCCCCAGCCGTACGGCATCGGCATCTCGCGGCTCGCAAACGGCACCTGATAGCCGGGGATGGCAATCGCCTTCAGGATGGCGCGGCGGATCATCCGCTTGGTCTGTTCGTCGAGGTAGGCGAAATTGTATGTCGGCGCGTTCATTCCGCGGCCTCCTGCATCGCCGGCCGCGCTTCCGCTTCTCCGAACTCTGCCCGCAGCTTGCGCAACAGGCCGAGCTCGGACTGGAAGTCCACATAGTGCGGCAACTTGAGATGCTCGACGAAGCCGGTTGCCTGCACGTTGTCGGAATGCGACATGACGAACTCCTCGTCCTGCCCCGGCGCGATGATCTCCTCGCCGAGTTCACGGGCGCGTAAGCTGCGGTCCACCAGCGCCATCGACATGGTCTTGCGCTCCGACTGCCCGAACGCCAGCCCGTAGCCGCGCGTGAAGCACGGCGCCTCGGTGGCCGAACCCTTGAACTGGTTGACCATCTGGCACTCGGTCAGCGTGACCGCGCCGAGCGGCACGGCAAAACCAACGTCCTCCGCCATGAACTCCACCTCGACCTCGCCGAGCCGGATCTCGCCGGCGAAGGGATGGTTGCGGCCATAGCCGCGCTGCGAGGAATAGCCGAGTGCCAGCAAAAACCCTTCGTCGGCCCGCGCGAGATTCTGCAGTCGCAGATCGCGATCGGCCGGAAAGCTGAGGGGTTCGCGGGTCAGATCGCCGACCGGCTGATCGGCATCGGCCTTGGGTGAAGGCTCGATCAGCCCGTCGCGGCCGAGAATGTCGGTCACGCGCGGCATCTCTGCAGGTGTCGCCTCGGCGTTCGCCGGCAAATCGGGCGTGGACGCATCAGCCAGTTGCGGGTCCAGCAGACGATGCGTGTAATCGAACGTCGGTCCGAGAATTTGCCCCCCCGGGATGTCCTTGAAAGTCGCCGAAATCCGGCGGCGCACCTGCATCCGGCCGGTGTCGACCGGCTCGCTGGCGCCGAAGCGCGGCAGCGTGGCGCGGAAGGCGCGCACCAGGAAGATCGCCTCGATCATGTCGCCGCGCGCCTGCTTTAGCGCCAGTGCCGCCAGTTCGCGGTCGTAGAGCGAACCTTCGGTCATGATCCGGTCGACACCGAGGCTGAGTTGTTCGGATATCTGCGCGAGCGAGAGTTCGGGAACGTCGCGATCGCCGCGGCGCTCATGCGCCAGCAGACGATGGGCGTTCTCGATGGCGCGCTCGCCTCCCTTGACGGCCACGTACATATTTCAATCTCCCTTCGCGGCACGCCGCGTGGTGCGAGGTATGGCGACAACGGCATCGTAGGCCACCAGCACGACATCGATGCCGCGCGGAAACAGCGCCGCGTTGATCGCGAGCCGATCGAACAGGTCCACCGGCTGCAGCGTGGCGTGCAGCACGGCGCTGCCGTCGATGCCGGGGCCGCGCAGCTCGAGTGCCGGTCCCTGCGTCAGGCTTTCAACCTGCAAAATCAATGTCGCCGAACGGTCAGGATATTCGTTGCTGCCAAAGGCAAAACGGTCGAGAGCCGGAAGGGCACGCGCATCCCCGATGAGCGCAAAGCTGCAGACCGTGGAGTCCGATACGACCGGCGCACCGGTATGGAATCTGAGCCATTTGCCGACATCAGGCGTTTCGGACATTTTTGAATCGAGCCAGAGCGGCGTATCGTGGTCGAAAAGCGTCAGCGCGATGCCAGCCGTGCCCCGCATCATCACGCCCGGCGCCCCGGCCGCACTGGCGATGCGCTGAACGCTGCCCGGACGGGCCATCGCATCCATCACCGAGCGGAAGGTCGATTGTGCTGACAACACCTTGTCCGCAAACCCTGCAGGCAGTTCGGCAACCGTCGTCATCGCTTACCCCTCGCCGCGAACCATGGTGTAGAAATCAACCCGCGTCGCCGCCGTCTCCTGCGCCTTGCGGCCTCGTTCGGAGACCATGGCCGCGCGCAGCGGCGCGACCACGCTCTCTTCCACCGCGCCGGCAAATTGATCCGATTGCACCAGGGCGTCGCACAACGCGATCATCTGCGCCTTCTGCCGGTCGCGGCCGAGCACGTAGCCGAAGCCGACCTCGCCGGACGCCAACCGCACGACGGCGCGAGAAACCGTCGCCTCGCCCAGATTGAACGGCGCACCGTCGCCGCCGATCCGGCCGCGCAGCATCACCAGGCCATTCTCCGGTTCACGAAGATCTTCGTAATCAGGTACGCCTACCGTCTCCAGGCATCGCGCGATTTCGGCCGTGCCGGAATGCGCCAGCACCAGCATCGCGGCCTTGCGCCGCGCCTGCCGGTCGCCCTCGCTTTTGCTGCTCTCGCTCGGCTTCATGCTGCCCTTGCCGGAATCCAGTTGTCTATGTTAATAGACAACTTGATAGAGAAGCGCCATGACGATTTGGTGACAGCAGCATGATTTTTCCGATGCCACTCCCTGGCCCTTCCGCCACATGAGCATTCAGGACACCCCAACCGGCGTCGCGCTCTGGCGGCAGGTTGCCGACGGGATCGAGCGCGGCATCGCCGATGGCCGGTTTGCCGCGGGCGAAAAGCTGCCGGGCGAGAACGAGATCGCCGAGACCTATCGGGTCAACCGTCACACCGTGCGCCGGGCGCTGGCGACGCTCGCCGAGCGCGGTATCGTGCGCGCCGAACGCGGCAGCGGCACCTATGTGGAGGCGCCGCGTATTGCCTATCCCCTGCGCTCACGTACGCGGTTCTCCGAGATCGTTGGCGCCGGCGGCCGCGAGCCGGACGGCCGCCTCATCGCCTCATCCGAGGAACTGGCGAGCCGCGAGTTGGCGCGCCTGCTTGCAGTGAAGACGGGCGCGCCGCTGATCCGGGTCGAATCCCTGCGCCTGGCCGATCGCACGCCCATCTGCGTCAGCACGCAATGGTTCGACGCGGAGCGATTTCCCGATGCCGGCAAGCTTTACGAGCGCGTGCGTTCAATAACGAAGCTTTTGGCGCATTACGGGATTCGCGACTACCGAAGAGGTTCGACCCGGGTCACCGCAGCGATCGTCGATGCTACCGATGCCACGCGGCTCGATCTCGCACTGGGACGTCCTATCCTCGTGGTCGACAGCACCGATGTCGACACGCAGGGAAAACCGCTGCTTACCAAGCATACGCGCTTTGCCGCCGAACGCGTCGAGTTCGTGATCGAGAATGGTTAGCCGCGGGCGCCCTTACGCAATCGCCCGCCGTCCGATGATCGCGAAACGCAGCTTTCCGGAAATCCAGTCAATAGTTGATACCGCGATGAGGATAAGCAGGATCAGGAACGATACCTTCTGCCATTCCAGCACCCGGATCTGCTCGGCAAGCTGGAGGCCAATTCCACCTGCCCCGACGATTCCGATGATCGTCGCCGATCGTGTATTCGATTCAAAATAGTAAAGCACCTGACTGAGCAGAATCGGAAACACCTGCGGCAGCAGTCCGAATCGAACGCCATGGAGATGGCTGCCACCCGCCGATCGCACGCCTTCCGCGGGCTTCTTGTCGGCGGCCTCGATGGCTTCCGAGAACAGCTTTCCGAAGCTGCCAAAATCGCTGCACACCAGCGCCAGGATACCCGCAAACGGACCCAACCCCACGACGCTGACCCAGATGAGCGCCCAGATCAGGGTGTCCACACCTCGGATGGTGTCGAGGCTGCGGCGCGCCATGAACTGAACGATCCGGTTTGCAACCACATTGCGCGCCGCCAGCAGCGAAGCCGGCAACGCCAACAGCGCGCCGCCCAGCGTGCCAAGAAATGCGATCGACACCGTCTCTCCAAGCGCGTGCAGATACTTCAGCGCTTCCGCCCAAGAACCGGGATCTGGTGGCAACATCAGACGAAGAAATCCGCCCAGTCTTACCATGCCGTCAGATAGCCGGTTGAACGGTATATCGAGCTGGACAAGGCCGAACAGAAATAGCGCGACGGCCCCGCCGATACCTATCGTGAGCTTTCCCCTCTGCCACCAGTTCGGACGAAACACGTCCGGATAGCGTTGAACGATGGCGGCGTGGTCTTCGATGCCGAACGAGGTCATCTGCCTGCGCCCTCCAGCCCCAGGAGGCGGTGCCGTACGCGCTCTGTGACAAAATCGATCAGCATCACGGTGACGATGATGAGCAGAAGGATGGCGCTGACATCGGTGTAATAGAATTTGCGGACCGCCTCGATCAGATCCTGTCCGATTCCGCCGGCGCCGACAAAACCCATCACCGCCGCGCCCCGCACGTTGATCTCGAATCTCAACAGGCCATAGCTCACGAAATTTGAAAGCACCTGGGGGACCGCGCCAAACCGCACAATCTGTATCCAGCTTCCACCGGTTGCCGCCACGCCTTCGATCGGCTTGCTATCGATGTTCTCGACGACTTCCGCGAACTGCTTGCCAAGGGCCCCGGTGGTATGGATCGCAATGGCGAGAACGCCCGGCAGCGGCCCCAGACCGAATGCCAGCACGAAAATCAGGGCAAAGACGATCTCCGGCACGGTCCGGCAGAATTCGAGCAGGCGGCGCGTGGTGAAAACGATCGTGCGTGACTTGACGAGATTGGCCGATGCCAGGAAGCAGAGAACGAAGCCGCATATCCCCCCGGCGAGGGTCCCCATATACGCAATCAGCAGCGTATCTCCGAGAAGCCGTGCCCAGCGCGGCAGTCCCCAGAACCATTCTGCGAGATCGGCCCACGCCGACGCGAACGAAAACTTCGGAGCGGTTCCGGCAAAATAGGCCGGAAAGCGCCAGAAATTCTCGGCGAACTTCGACAGATTGACATCGCCCATCCAGCCGGCAGCCAGCATGGCGACGATGAGGAGCGCAGCACCGAGCCACATGCGTCGCCGCTTGGCGGCAACGGCAGCCGCGTAGCGATCGGCAAGCTCCTGCAGCCTGGCCTGCGGAAATTCGGGAACTGCTGCTGGCATGGGATTTTCTGATAAGGGAAAGGGCAGATCTCGCGATCTGCCCCTATCACTACGCGACGTCGTTCGATTCAGGACTTCTGCTTGCGAATGCTGTCGACAAACTTGGTCAGATCAATCACAGCCTCATAGGCCTTGTGGTCGACCTCGACGAATGGCAGTTGCTTGCCCTGATAAATCTTGTCGAACGCCGCCTTGTCCTTCACCGCGATTTCCAGCACAGCCTTCTTGATCGCTGCCTTGAGGTCGGCAGGCAGGCTGCCGAGATAGGCCATCGGCGAATTCACAATCTGTTCGGACTTCATGATGATCTTGAAGTCGGCGGCCTTCGCCATGCCCTTCCGTTCCATCCGCAGCAGGTTCGATTCATTCTCGTCGTTCCACCAGTTGAACGCCGCATCGCAGGTCCCCTGGCCAAGTGCGATTACCGCGTTCTCATGGCTTCCCGAATAGACCACCTTGGCGAAGAACTTCTCCGGGTCGATGCCCATCTTGTCCATCGCGAAACGCGGCACGTTATTGCCCGACGTTGAGTTTGGATCGACCAGGCAGAGGTTCTTGCCCTTCAAATCCTTGATGTCCTTGTAGGACGAATCGCTCTTCACGTAGAGAACCGAGTAATAGCCCTTGGTGCCGTCACCGTTCACCTCGATCGCGAACGGCTCGACCTTGGCGCCGATGATGTAGGCGCGGGCGTAGGACGCCGGACCGTACATCGCGATGTGGATATTGCCGGCGCGCTGGCCTTCGATGACGGCGGCGTAGTCGTTGGCGATCCGCAGCGTCACTTTGGTACCGAGTTCGCGGGAGAGATATTCCGTCAGCGGCGTCCAGCGGTCGGTCGTCCCCGAGGCGTTTTCGTCGGGCACCTTGGCGAACACCAGTTCCGGATATTTTGACTTCCAGTCCTGAGCCGACGCGGCTGATGCCGAAAATGCCAATCCCGCCGCGACGGCGAGAATCATACGACGGTTGATCATGACGTCTCCTGTTTTACATCTGATAAGGCTGGCGGTTCCGATCGCGCAGCCCAAACTGTTAAGGACGCAAGCACTCAGGCAGCGGCAACCGCTCCCAGCGCAGGGATCTGCGAAGCGGCCGGAACCTGCTCGGGCGCGATGCCCATTACTTCATTCGCCTCGAGATCGTAGAGTTCGCGGGCGATGCTATCGGTCAGCGCCGCAGGCGCGCCGTCGAAGACAATCCGCCCCGCGGCCATGCCGATCAGGCGGTCGCAATAGGTCCGCGCCAGGTCAAGCGAATGCAGATTGCAGACCACGGTGATGCCGAAATGCTTGTTGATGCGCAGCAGCGCATCCATGACCACTTTTGTGTTGCGGGGATCGAGCGACGCGATCGGCTCGTCGGCGAGGATGATCTCGGGGTTCTGCACCAGCGCGCGCGCAATCGCGACGCGCTGCTGCTGACCACCCGAGAGCTGATCGGCGCGCTGCGCCGCGATCGACGCCATATCGAACTGCTCCAGCGCGGACATCGCAATGGCCTTGTCCTCTTCCGGCCAGAGCTGCGCCAGCGACCGCCATGCCGGCACCGTCGCGAGCCTTCCCATCAGCACGTTGGTCAGCACGTCGAGCCGCCCGACCAGGTTGAACTGCTGGAAAATCATCGCCGACCGGGCGCGCCATTGCCGCAGTTCCCTGCCGCGCAACGCCGTGACGTCGAGGCCGTCGAACAGGATCCGTCCCTCGGACGGCTCGGCGAGGCGATTGATCATCCGCAGCAAGGTCGACTTGCCGGCGCCGGAACGGCCGATCACACCGACGAAACCGCCGGGCGCGATCGAGAATGAAGCATTGTCGACCGCGGCTTTCGTACCGAAACGGCACGTCAGACCTTCCACCACCAGCATGCAGGGCTCCAGAGCGCTTGTCTTTCCCCATCGCTAGCGTCTGGATTCTACAGTTGTGTGACAGTCGTGCCGCGGCGCACACGCCGTCCACAGCGCGTCGGCTGTCATCCGCTTGTCACAACACTGTCACCATGCCAATCGATGACGTCCGTCCCAACCGCTCTGTTTCGCTCAAGGGAATGCACATGGCCGGCAAAATGCTCTCGGTCGAACCGACCGTCGACCCATCGGCCAAGCTCCACGAGACGCGGCTCGGCGCCTATTGCGAGGTCGGGGCGCGCACGATCCTGCATGAATTGACGATGGACGATTATTCCTACGTCGTGAACGACGCCCAGATCACCTACACCTCGATCGGAAAGTTCTGCTCGATCGCGGCGATGACGCGGATCAATCCGGGCAATCACCCGATGCAGCGGGCTTCGCAGGCGCATTTCACCTATCGCGCCAGCTCATATTTTCCGGGCGAAAGCGACGATACCGAATTTTTCGCCTGGCGCCGCAGCCACCATGTCGATATCGGCCACGACGTCTGGATCGGGCACGGCGCGGTGGTGCTGCCGGGCCGCAATGTCGGCATGGGAGCCGTTATCGCGGCGGGTGCGATCGTGACCAGGGACGTTCCCTCCTACACCATCGTCGCTGGAAATCCGGCGCGGATCGTCCGGCGCCGATTTCCGGAAGATGTTGCGGCCCGCCTGGCGGAACTCGCGTGGTGGGACTGGGACCACGAAACCCTGCGCCGCGCCCTGCCCGATTTCCGTAAGCTGGCCGTCGAGGAGTTCATCGACAAATACGTGGCTATGAGGACAAGACAGGAAAGCGCGGTGAAATGACCAATCTATCGATCGAAGGCGGCCAGGCGCTGGTTGGCGGCGAATTCGTTGAAACGTCGCTGCGCATCGCCGGGCGCGACATCGTCGCGGTGGACTCGGCGGCCGAACGCGGCGCAGCGGCCATCGACGCAAGCGGCCTGAAGGTGCTGCCGGGGATCATCGACCTGCATGGCGATGCCTTCGAGCGGCAGATGATGCCCCGTCCGGGCGTCGACTTTCCCATCGATGTGGCGCTGGCCGACAGCGACCGGCAGGCGATCGCCAACGGCATCACCACCGTCTTTCACGCGACGACCTGGTCGTGGGAACCCGGCCTGCGCGGCGCCGACAACGCCCGCCAGTTGCTCGACAATATAGAGCTCTTGCGGCCGAAGCTGGCGGCGGACACCCGCTTCCATCTCCGCCACGAGACCTACGATCTCGATGCCGAACCCGAGATCACCCAATGGCTCTCAGACGGGCGGATCGACCTGTTTGCGTTCAACGACCACATGGATTCCACGGTCGCGAGCCTCGCGAAGCCGCAGAAGCGCAGCCGCATGGTCGAACGCACTGGTCTCACGAGCGAAGCCTTCGACCAACTGGTTCAGCGTATCGTCACACGGAGTCATGACGTCCCGGCATCGAACGCTCGGCTGGCGGAAGCCGCGCGCGCCGCCGGCGTCAGGATGCTGTCGCACGATGACGAAACGCCAGCAATGCGGAAGGCATTTCGCGCGCAAGGCGTCGGCATCGCCGAGTTTCCGGTCAACGAAGAGACCGCGCGCGAAGCAGCCGAAGGCGGCGACTTCATCGTGTTCGGCGCACCCAATGTCGTGCGCGGCGGTAGCCATACCGGCTGGACGAAGGCGGCCGACATGATCGCCAAGGGCCTGTGCTCGGTGCTTGCCTCCGACTACTACTATCCGGCGCAGCTGTTGGCCGCGTATCGCCTCGCCGCCGACGGCATATTGCCGTTGGCCAAGGCCTGGGACCTGATATCGGCAAGCCCGGCCGAGGCCGCCGGCCTGACAGACCGCGGCGTACTTGCCGAAGGACGGCGCGCCGACGTCATCCTCGTCAATGGCGAGGTGCCGCTGCGGCCGCGCATTGTCGGCGTGATTGCCGCCGGTCGTCTGGTTCATCTCACCGAAGCCGACCGCCTGATCGGATACACTGCAGCACCGCGCAAGGCGGTTGCGGCGGCGTGAGCGGGCTCTATTCTGCAGACATGGCCGACTCGCCGCGCTACGCGATCTACTATGCCCCGGCATCCGGAAGCGGCCTCGATCGCTTCGGCGCGGCGCTGCTTGGTTACGACGCCTTCACCGGAGAGGACCTGCCCTTTCCGGAAAGCGTCCTGCAGGCCGCGCCCGATTGGCACGGGCTCACCGGCGATCCCCGCAAATACGGCTTTCACGCCACGCTGAAGGCGCCAATGTCGCTCGCATCGGGCCGGACCGAAGCCGAGCTTGTTTCCGCCTGCAAGGCGTTTGCCGCAACGCCCCGGTCGATCCCGATGATCACGCCGGTGATCGATTCGATCAGCGGCTTCATCGCAGTGATCCCGGCCGATCCATCCGCGGAGTTGATCCGTCTTGCCGCCGATTGCACCACCGAGTTCGACTCCTTCCGCGCGCCGCTTACCGAAGCGGACCGTGCCCGGCGTAATCCCTCGCAGCTTACGCCGCGGCAGCGTGAGCATCTCGATCGCTGGGGATATCCCTATGTGATGGACGATTTCCGCTTTCACATGACGCTGACGGGCCGCGTCGGCGCCGAGCGGCGCGAAACATTGGTGTCGATGCTCCGCGATCGCTTTGCCGCGCTTGGCCTCTCATCGCTCGCCATCGACAGGATCGCGCTATTTCGTCAGGATGACGCGAAATCCTGCTTCCGCATTATGCAGCAATACCAGCTCGCGCCGGCGTAGGCGCAGCAGTCAGAAATGGCGGGCCATCGTCCGGATCGCCCGCGCGTCCGGTCGCGGCTCGATATCGACCGACCACAAATCCTTGTTGTCGACATCCTTCAAGGTCACCGTCATGACCTGCGATTGGCCGTCGATATCGACGCGGCCGAAGAACTGCAAGCCGAAGCAGGGTGCGAGGTTTTCGCCCTGCTCCTCGCTGCATCCCTTCTGAAACATGGCCTCGGGGCCAAAGGTGTTGTCCAGCGGCCCCGGCCCCCACGTTCCCGCGTGCAACGGGCCGGAGATGAATTCCCAGAACGGTTCGAAATCCTGGAACACCGCACGGTTCGGATCGTAACGGTGCGCAGCCGTGTAGTGCATGTCGGCGGTGAGCCAGACCGTGTTCCTGACGCCGGCGCGCTTCAGGAACGACAGCAAATCTGCCATCTCGCATTCGCGCCGCTCCGGCAGGCCGTCGCCAAGCGCAATCGCATCTTCGCTGATCACGCCGATCGGCATGTCGGCCGCGATCACCTTCCACGTCGCATCGGATGCCGCGAGCTCGCGCTTCAGCCAGGCCAGTTGCAGCGGTCCGAGGATGCAGGCGTCGATGCCGTCGCCGCGTCGGTTGAGCGTCGAGTCGCGGTAGCTGCGCATGTCGATCAGAAATACGTCGAGCAACGGGCCATAGCTGACCTTGCGATAGATCCGGCCGGCCTGCACCGGCGACTTTCGGATCGGCATGTACTCGTGAAACGCGCGGGCGGCGCGTGCCACCAGCCGCGAGGTGCCGTCCTCGGCATAACCGGTCTCGTCGGCGGTGCCGATCGGCGACCAGTCGTTGGTCACCTCGTGATCGTCCCACTGCGCGAGCATCGGAACCTGCGCATTGAAGGCGCGCAGATTCTCGTCGAGCAGGTTATATTTGTAGTTGCCGCGAAACTGCGCCAGGCTTTGCGCGACGGCGGATTTGTCTTCCGTGACGATATTCCGCCAGACGCTTCCATCAGGCAGCTTCAGCTCCGACTCGATCGGACAATCCGCGTAGATGTGGTCGCCGCAATGGATGAAGAAGTCCGGACGGTTATCGAGCATGGTCCGGTAGGTCCGCATTCCGCCACGCGCAAGATCGATGCCCCAACCCTGGCCCGCGGTATCGCCGGACCAGGCGAACGACACCGAGCGGCGCTCTACCGGCGCGGTGCGGAAGTTCCCGACCTGAACTTCTCCTGCAAAGCCCGTCTCCGTGATATTGTCGAAGCGCACGCGATAGAAAATATCCTGCCCGGCAGGCAGCCCGCCGAGCAGCAGCTTCGACGTGAAATCCGATTCCGGCAGAGCTTCTGCGGAAGCGACGCCGAGGAGGGATTTGAAGCTGCTATCGGTCGCACACTCCACCACCATCCGCGCAGCCCAATCGGCTCTCGCCCAAATGACGGCGGAATCCGCCGCAACGTCGCCCGATGCAATCCCGCCGTCGATCCGCGGACGATCCGCAGCCCGGCTCAGATAGGGCATCGCCAAACCGCCCAATCCTGCCAGCGCCACCGTCGATGCCGAGCGGACCAGCAGTTTACGTCTGGTAAGCCCCCGTCCTTCGCAAATTGCAACCGGCATTTCGTGCACCCTCATCGAATCGTGACGAAGGGTGCCCGCTCAACTTGACTGTTAACCGAAGGATTTGCGACAGGCGGATGACTGTCATGGCAGCGTCAAATATGAACTCACCTTCCAGATCGTGCCTATGGCAATAGGTTGCGCGCATGGAAGAACAACTCCACGAGTTTTCCCTTCGCACCAGCCAGCGAGAAAATATACTCGGGAAGTTCAACGTCCATTTCCGACACCACCACTTTCGCGATCCGGTCGATGCGGCTTGAGCCGTGTTCCCAGATGAAGCCGACACCCAGCTGATTGGCCACCGCTTCCAGCATTCCTTCCCTTGTATTGACGACGATCGCAGGTTCCGGCCGCAATCCGGCGGCGCGAAACGCCTTGTCGACGACGCGCTGGGTGGACGAACTGCCGGTGCGAAACACCAGCGGATATTGGGTCAACTCCGATATCGGCACCTGACAGCGATTGAGCGGATGCGCGGGATGGCAGATCGCAACAACCCGCTGGCTCAGACAAACTTCGGATCTAAACCGCCGGTCCTGCGGCACCTCGGGGAGTACAGCGACGTCGACGCGCCGGTCGATGACCGCAGCCACAATGTCCGACCAGTTTCCGATTTCGACGCGGATCTGGATTTTTGGGTAAAGCCGCTTGAATGACGAAATCAGCGCCATCCCCGGCATCGAATTTCCGAGGCCTACGCGCAACTCACCGCCGGCCAGTTCCTCGCGTTGCTCGAGAATCGCGACCGCATCCGCTTCCATCGCCTCGATCCGGTTGGTCGCCGCATAGAGTTGGCGGCAAAGCGGCGTCGCCACCAGACTATGGCCGTGCCGGTCGAAGAGCCTGACATCGAACTCGGACTCGAGTTCACGAACCAGTTGCGCGACCGAGGGCTGCGAGACGCCGAGACGTCTTGCCGCAGCCGAAAAATTGCCAGCCTCGAACACCGCGTTCACGGCGCGCACGCGCGAAGAGGTTAAAGCCACGTCGTTTCAAGCCACTTCCAGTCAGCCGAAGGCGCATCCGCCTCCGGCCGAGGCGGATGAGCCAGAGGCAATGCCTTGGTTTACTATAGGAAAATCCTTTGACTGTTATGTGACTGTCAAGCGCCGCCCCTAATCATCGGCCCGTTGCTGCATTGCAGTGGGGGCATCGGCGAAATGGCAAAGATCGAACTGAAAGCCGTCCGCAAGGTTTTCGACTCGGCGGAAATTTTGAAGGGGATCGATCTTGCGATCGAGGACGGCGAGTTCATCGCGCTGATCGGCCCATCCGGCTGCGGCAAGTCGACCTTGCTGCGCGTCATTGCCGGTCTCGAGCCGCAAACATCGGGTGAAGTTCGCATCGGTGACGTGGCCGTCGACGGGATTCGTCCCAGCGCCCGCAATCTCGCGATGGTGTTCCAGTCCTACGCGCTGTATCCGCACCTCAGCGTCTTCGATAACATCGCCGTGCCGCTCCGGATGCGCCGCCACTCCACGCTGGCCCGCATGCCCCTGCTGGGCAGGCTTCTGCCCGGACGCGCGCGCACCGAGCGCGGCATCCGCGAGGAGGTCGAGCGGGTCGCTGCTCAGCTCGAACTTTCCGGCCTGCTCAGGCGCAAGCCGGGACAACTATCGGGCGGCCAGCGGCAGCGCGTTGCGGTCGGACGCGCCATCGTGCGCCAGCCGCTCGGATTTCTGTTCGACGAGCCGCTGTCGAATCTGGACGCCAAGCTGCGCGTGCATATGCGCACCGAACTCGCCCAATTGCACCGCCAGTTGAAGGCCACTTTTGTCTACGTCACGCATGACCAGGCCGAGGCCATGACGATGTCGAGCCGAATCGCCGTCATGATCGAGGGACACATCGTTCAGCTCGGTGCGCCCGCCGAAGTCTACGAAAATCCGCAGGACATCCGCGTCGCGGAGTTCGTCGGCAGTCCCAAGATCAACGTCATGCCCGGCGTCGTCCGCGAAGATCGCGGATTGGAAGTACTGGGTCGTCCGATCGGCCTGAGCACGCCGGCCGCGGCGGGCCGCTGCTCGGTCTGCGTGCGTCCCGAGCGCATGGAACTCGGCAACGGTCCCGGCGCCAATCCCGGCAGTGTTGTGCATCTCGAGCACCTCGGCTCCGAGGCCTTCGTTCACGTCAAGGTCGATCGCATCGATCTGCCGCTGCTCGCGCGCCTCAACCCGGACCGGCAGTTGCCAGCAATCGGAAGCAACGTCCACCTCACCTATTCGACCAGCGCCGCGAGAGTCTTCGACGCCGCCGGCAAACGAATCGAGGTCGCAGCGCCGGTTCGCAGCGGACGCGTACTGGAGCAGGCCGTTGGCTGATACCCTCACCGCGAATGCTCTTCGGTCCGAACGCCATCCGGCAGCCATCACACCGGCGCGAGCGCAAGGCGAGAACCGCGCGCGGCCGGCGCTGGCGATGGTGGCGCCCGCTTTCATGCTGATGTGCCTGCTGCTGCTCGGGCCGCTTGCCGGCGTCATCGCGCTGTCGTTCACCGACTACCAGCTCGGCAGCCCCACCTTCTCGTGGATCGGCCTCGAAAACTATCGCGAGATGCTGACCGACCGGGTGTTCTGGATCTCGCTCCGAAACACCCTGACGTATGTGGCGATCGTGGTGCCCTCGGCCGTGGCACTCGGGCTCGGTGTCGCGCTGCTGATCGAGAGCGGCAGCACCTTTCGCGCCTGGTACCGCACGATCTACTTCCTGCCGGTCATGGCGACGCTGATCGCGATGTCGATCGTTTGGGAATTCATGCTGCATCCGCAGTTCGGCCTGGTGAACGGGCTGCTGAAAGGCATCGGGGTCGAAGGCTTCAGCTGGCTGCAGGACCGCCGCACCTCGCTCTATGCGCTCTGCGTGATCGGCATCTGGCAGGCGCTCGGCTTCAACATGGTGCTGTTCCTCGCCGGGCTCGTGTCGATCCCCCGTCAGCTCTACGACGCCGCCGAGATCGACGGCGCCCACAGCGCCTGGGCGAGGTTCCGACTGGTGACATGGCCGATGCTCGGACCGACCACCGTATTCGTCGTCGTCATCACCGGCATCCGTTCGTTCCAGGTGTTCGACACCGTCCACGTGCTGACCAAGGGCGGCCCGTCGAAATCGTCCGAAGTCCTGATCCACACCATGTATGTCGAAGGTTTCGAGTTTTTCCGCTCGGGCTATGGCGCGGCATTGACGGTCGTGTTCCTGACCTTCGTGCTGCTGCTGACGCTGGTCAAATCGGCCATGGCGAACCGCGGAGTGCACTACGCATGACGCCGCGCGCACAAACGCTGGCCTGGTCCGCCGTCAGGCATTTGCTGCTGCTATGCGGCGCCGCGTTCATCCTGCTGCCGTTCGTGTGGATGATATCGACGGCCTCGAAACCGCAGACCGAGATCTTCACCACCGACCTGCACTTCATTCCATACAGCTTCGCGCTGTGGGACAATCTGTCTACCGCGTTCGCCAAAGCCAATCTCTGGCGCTTCCTGCTCAACGGCGTCGTGGTCACGGTGTCGATCTTCGCGCTGCAGGTGCTGGTTGCGCTCCCCGCCGCCTATGCGCTGGCCAAGCTGCGGTTCGCCGGCCGCGAAGTCCTGTTCGCTCTGGTGTTGTTCTGCATCCTGATTCCGCCGCAGGCGACCGCGATCCCGGTGTTCCTGCTGTTTCACAAGCTCGGCATCCTCGACAGTTATGCGGCGCTGGTGGTGCCGTTCACGATCTCGGCGTTCGGCATCTACCTGATGCGGCAATTCTTCAAGACCGTGCCTGACGATCTGATCGAGGCCGCGCGCATGGACGGCATTTCCGAGTTCGGCATCGTCTGGCGCGTGATGCTGCCGACCGCGATCCCTGCACTGACCGCATTCGGCATCTTCTCCGTGGTGGCGCACTGGAACGATTATTTCTGGCCGCTGATCGTGCTCAACAGCGAGCATTTGCGCACGCCCCCGCTCGGCGTCGCCGCCTTCCGCAACGAGGAAGCCGGCACCAACTACGGCCCGCTGATGGCGGCTGCCATCGTCATCATCGCGCCGCTCCTCGCAGCGTTCCTGCTTGCCCAACGCCGGTTCATCGAAGGCATCACGATGACCGGCATCAAGTAGTTCCTCAGGTGCATTCACAGCAAAGGGAGATATCGATGTTGAAGAGAATGACCGCCGCGGCATTCGCCGTGCTTGCCGGCGTGGCGGGCGCCCATGCCCAGAGCCAGACCGAGGTGATGATCCAGTATCCCTACCCGGAACTGTTCACCGAGACCCACAAGAAGATCGCGGAAGAATTCGCCAAGGTTCGCCCGGACATCAAGGTCACGATGCGCGCGCCCTACGAGTCCTACGAGGACGGCACCCAGCGCGTGCTGCGCGAAGCCGTCACCAATCAGATGCCCGACGTCAGCTTCCAGGGCCTGAACCGCATCCGCGTTCTCGTCGACAAGAACATTCCGGCGCCGCTCGACGGCTACATCGCCGCGGAAAAGGATTTCGACAAGCAGGGCTCCACCAGGCGATGTTCGACATCGGCACCTCGAGCGGCAAGGTCTACGCGCTGCCGTTCGCGATTTCGCTGCCGATCGTCTATGTCAACCTCGACCTCGCCAGGAAGGCCGGCGCCGATCCGCAGAACCTGCCGACGACCTGGGACGGCATCATCGACCTCGCCAAGAAGATCAAGGCCGGTTCGCCCGACGTCAACGGCATCACCTACGCATGGGACATCACCGGTAACTGGCTGTGGCAGGCGCCGGTGTTCTCCCGTGGCGGTTCGATGCTGAACGCGGATGAGACCAAGGTCGCGTTCAACGGTCCGGAAGGCCAGTTCGCGATCCGCATGCTGGCACGCCTCGTCACCGAAGGCGGCCTGCCCAACCTCGACCAGCCCGCGATGCGCGCGGCCTTCGCCGCCGGCAAGACCGGCATCCACGTCACCTCGACCTCGGACCTCAACAAGGTGACGCAGATGGTCGGCGACAAGTTCGCGCTGAAGACGCACACCTTCCCGGACGTCGTGGCCAACACAGGCCGGCTGCCCGCCGGCGGCAACGTCGTGATGATCCTTGCCAAGGACAAGGCCAAGCGCGACGCCTCCTGGGAAGTGGTCAAGTTCTGGACCGGGCCCAAGGGCGCGGCGATCATGGCCGAGACCACCGGCTACATGCCGCCGAACAAGGTCACCAACGAAGTCTACCTGAAGGATTTCTACGTCAAGAACCCGAACAACTACACCGCGGTCAAGCAGCTTCCGCTGCTGACCAAGTGGTACGCGTTCCCCGGCGATAACGGCCTCAAGATCACCGACGTCATCAAGGATCACCTCAACAGCATCGTGTCAGGTACGCGCACCAAGGAACCCGATGCCGTACTCGCCGACATGACCGCCGACGTACAGAAGCTGCTGCCGCGTTCGGTCGGCACCGCACGCTGATTGGTCTCGCTACCTACCGCGGAGCGCCACCGCGCTCCGCGGGCTTTTCCCAGCAGAGGCGCACCCCACGAAACTCATCCATATGAGCGACATCCACCTCACGACCGCCGGCAATACGATCGGCGGCCGCGACCCCCGGCACAACTTCGAACGGGCGCTCGGCCACATCCTGCAGGACCATGGCGACGCCGAACTGATGGTGATCACCGGCGACCTGTCCGATTGGGGCGACCGGGCGGACTATGAGTGGCTGAGGAGCCGCCTTGGCAGCTTCCCGATTCCGGTCCGGCTCTGCATCGGCAATCACGACAATCGCGCGGCCTTCCTCGGCGTGTTCCCCGAATATGCCGAGCCGGACGGCTTTGCACAGGGCATTCAGGATACGGTTGCGGGCCGCTGCCTGTTTCTCGACACCAACGAACCCCGCACCCATGCCGGTCGGTATTGCACGCCGCGACAGGATTGGCTGGAGCGGCGGCTGTCGGAACATGACGGCCCGTTCCTGCTGTTCATGCATCACCACCCGATGCCGACCCACCTCGGTCCGATGGACCAGATCCGCCTGCTCGACGACGCTGCATTCCGCCAGATCGTTGGACGGCACCGCGAGAGGATCCGGCATATCTTCTTCGGCCATTGCCACCTGCCGCTCGGCGGCTCGGTGGCCGGCGTCCCCACCACCTCGCTGCGCGGCACCAACCACGCGAGCTACCCGCTGTTCTCGGAAAAACTGATGCTAAGCGCGTCCGACCTGCCGGAAGCCTACGGCGTCGCCTTCGTCGGCCCGGATTACGTTACCGTGCACATGGTCGAGTTCGGCTATCAAGGTGCGATCCGGATCGAGGGTTCGCCCGACTACGCGATGTGGGACCGGGAGACGATGCAGCGATGAAATTCGTCATTCTCACCGACACGCATTTCGTGCCGCGCGGCCGCAAGCTGTACGGGCTTGATCCAGCCGAGCGCCTCGCGATCGCGGTCGAAAAGATCAACGCGACCCACAAGGACATTTCCTTCGTCATCGTGACCGGCGATCTCGCGCATTGGGGCGAACAGGCGGCCTATGCCAGCCTCGCCGGCGTGCTTGCCGCGCTCGATGCGCCCACCATCCTGATGATGGGCAACCACGACCGACGCGAGGCATTCCGCTGCGAGTTCGCCGGCGCCGACCGCGATGCCAGCGGCTTTGTGCAGGGCGTGCATTCCTTCGACGCCGCCACGATCGTCACGCTGGACACGCTGAACGAAGAAACGCCGGATCATGCCGGCGTTCTCTGCGAAGCGCGGCTGGACTTTCTGGGCGAAGCGCTCGCCTCCGCGCCGACCGATCGGCCGCTATTGCTGTTCCAGCACCATCCGCCGTTCGACAGCGGTCTTCGTTACATGGATACGATCAAGCTCGCCAATGGCGAGGCCGAGTGGGACGTGATCGCCCGCACGCGAAAGCCCGATTACATGTTCATGGGCCATTTGCACCGGCCGATCGCCGGATGCTGGCGCGGCATCCCCTTCCACATCCAGCGCGCCCTCACCCACCAGGTCGCGTTCGATTTCGAAGCCGAAGGCCACATCCCGGGGACGCACGAGCCGCCGGACTACGCGCTGGTGAATCTCAACCGTGGCAACATCGTCATTCACCAGTGCTCGTTTCTCTACGACGGCCCGGCTTTCTCGCTCCACGACGCCAGGGCGCAGCAATCGCAGTCGCTCCGCGAACTGGCCGAGACTCCGTTCTAAAGCCCGCAGGTTGACGCTTGCGAGCCTCCCCTTTCGCTCACCCCACGTAAGCGATGAACGCGCATGCGCTGAGCACCGCGAGCGCGAGCCCGAACGTGTAGATCTTTTCGATCGGCAAACCCCTCAACAGCACGCGGCGTGCGTAGTCGAAATTGTGAATCATTAGCTCGAATCCCCACGAGCATGCAGGCTAGCAATACAACTATAGAGAGATCAATCAAAAGATGTGCACGCAACGTTGCATATCAGAGGTAGAGGGGCCACTCAACCCGGCGCGCACCTTTGGGCGTGGAGAATCCTTGCCTGTGGCGAAGAACGCGCGAAAGGGCCGACGGGAAAGCGAATCTCCACATCAAATCCCGCAACAAGAATCACCAAACGCAATGGGGACCACCGGACGCACCAGTGGTGCCCGTGCGGAGGCCCGCGGGACGCGCTCGAGCTCCGACAGATCGCCTGCGAAGCTCAGGAGCTGACGCATCAAGGCCTATCGAACATGATTGAGATCAATCGAACTGACGGCTCGATGTTTCCGTCGCATTTCCGGGAGTATCCGGCTGGAGGTATCACCCTAAGCCATTGATTTTATTGGTCGGGGCAGCTGGATTCGAACCAACGACCTGCAGTACCCAAAACTGCCGCGCTACCAGGCTGCGCTATACCCCGATCATGCTGGGAAATGCGTCGATACACGCTTACCCCCCCGCCATCAAGGCGATGTTGGGGCCCGCCCGGGAGCTTAGCGCTTGTTGAACAGCGGGTGGGCCACCCGGTCGCCAGGCTGAATTCCATACTTTTGCGCCGTCCCGGCGGCCACTTCCAGGACTCCCCTGGCCAGCCCGCCCGAGGAGATGATTTTGGTGGAGTGCGGCTCGGTATTCTCGGCGATCCGCAGGATGCGGCCGTCGGCGCGGATGAAAATCATGTCGAGCGAGATGTAGGTGTTCTTCATCCACATCGAGATCTGCTGCTCCGGCGAGAAATCGAACAACATGCCCTTACCGTCGGGCAGTTCCTTGCGGTACATCAGCCCGGTCTGCTTTTCCTCCTCGGTGGTAGCCATCTCGACCGAAAACACCCGCACGCCCGATTTGGTGGCGATCTCGAGCGGCTGGACGCTTGCGGCGTACGCGACTGGGTTCGTGCAAAGCGCGAAGAGCAACGTGATCGCCGCGCCCAGCGACATCATCCGGCCGCAGGCCCGAAGCCGCACCATCATCGAAGCGAAATTCATCAAAGCACTCACGCCGCAGATCTAAGGGGAATATTGCGGGGAACCCTAACCCGACGCTGGCGGAAAACGCCAGAGGCCGACGCCCGAACGGGCATCGGCCGGCTCACAATTCCGTCAGGTCGAACGTTTCCGTCAGTGCGACGACAGCGCCGACGGACCGGTCTCCGGATGGATCTCCGCCGCCATCATGCCCTTGGAGCCGGGCCCGAAGCGCACCAGCACCCACTGGCCCGGGCGCAGTTCGGTCATCCCGAAGCGACGCAGCGTTTCCATATGGACGAAGATGTCGGGTGTCCCCTCGCCGCAAGTCAGGAAGCCGAAGCCGCGGAGGCGATTGAACCACTTCACCTGCGCCCGCTCCAGACCGCTGGTCGGGACCACGCTGACATGCGTCCGCGGCGGCAACATCTGCGCCGGATGGATCGCCGTCGATTCGTCCATCGAGACTATGCGAAATGCCTGATAGCCCTTGAGGCGTTGCACGCACTCTACTACCACCCGCGCACCTTCGTACGCGGTCTGATAGCCGTCGCGCCTCAACACCGTGACGTGCAGCAGCACGTCAGGCCAGCCATTGTCGGGTACGATGAAACCGTAGCCCTTCGAGGCATCAAACCATTTGATGACCCCGGAGATTTCGACAAGATTGGCCGCGGTATCGCCTAACCCGGAGAGCGCATCCATTGCTGAATCACGCTCTGCCCCCGCAGAGTATTCACCTGGTCCAAGTCTGTTTTGCCCTGTACCGCCTGACGGCGGCCCCCCGAGCTTCTTGGACTCAAATCCGTCCGACCCCATGACCCCGGACCCCACACTTCAAGTACGGTCCGCTAGCCCGTAGCGTAACCGGAACACGCGCCCATCCATGACCACCATGATATCGCTGCGCGAATCTCTTAACTTGAAGATAACATTCCCCATTGCGACGCATAGCCAAAAAAACACCACACACTAAAACTATAAACAGTGTTGCACTTCTGCGAATCAGATCGACATCAATTGCCGACGAACGGCCCGAGCGTCTCGCCGATGTCGTGTCGTATCACCAGATCCGCGACATCATCCTGTTCAGTCGGCTCGTTATTGATGATCACCAGTCTGGCACCGCTGTTCTTCGCCATAAGCGGAAAACCTGCGGCAGGCCAAACGACTAGCGACGATCCGATAGCCAGAAAAAGATCGCAGTGCTGAGCGAGTTCGGTGGCGCGGCGCATCTCATCTTCCGGCATCGCCTGTCCGAACGAGATCGTCGCCGTCTTCACTGGCTCCGCACACACCGTACAGTCGGGTGCACTGCCGCATTCCTCGAAGCGCGCCTTTACCCAGGGAAGATCATAGGCCTGGCCACAGCCGATGCAGCGGGCATATGTGGTGTTGCCGTGAAGTTCGATCACATCATCGGCCTTGAAACCCGACATCTGATGCAGATTGTCGATGTTCTGCGTGATGATGGCCGGAATTTTTCCGGCTTTGTACAGCGAGGCCAGCGCGCGGTGCCCACGGCCGGGCTTCGCAGCCGCAAAGGTGGGCTCCATCGCAAAGCGCCGCCGCCACGCCTCGTCGCGCGCCTCAGGGCTGGAGACGAATTCATCGAATGCAATCGGGCGGTTACGCGTCCACAGGCCGCCGGGCGAGCGGAAATCGGGAATGCCGCATTCGGTCGAAATGCCGGCGCCCGTGAATGGAATGATGGTGCGAGCCTCGGCGATCATGTTGCCGAGTTGCTCGACGCCGCTGTGCAGATCCCTGGCAATCACCGCTGATAATCCGGATTGTTGGCGCGCCGACTATAGCACGCTCGCCGGGATCGCAAGGTCAGCGGGCGCGACCACAATCCCGCAATGCCGCTTCCCCATTCATGCCCCAATCGGCCCCGCCAATCGTACGAAATGCGAATCAAGCGACCGCGCACTGAAGGAAACGGATCGGCGATGACGGACAAGGAAGATCGGCTCGCGCGAGAGCGAGCCGAGATCGCAGCACGCGTGGCGCGTTTCAGGGAAACGCAGCAGAAATTCGAACGAGAACGGCAGGAATACTACGCGAAGACGTTGGGCAACGCCTGGCCTGCATGGTCGACGTAAGGCCCCATCGGAACCGGAGAAAATTCGAGACTGTCCGGAACGAAACTGCCCCTCCGTCGTTCTTATTTCAAGTGCAGCAACCTTGCGAGAGGTGAAAGCATGAAAGACCCCGTTCGCATCTTCAGGATGCGGACGGGGTTTTTTGTTTCAAGCGCTTGGTCGTGATCGCGCTCGGGCAAGCCATGCGATTGCGCTGGACAGATCGCCTGATTGCGCAGGAACGATCGCACCCTTCCCGGTGTTGCACTACCACAGAGGTATGCGATGCCAATTTGGATGGAAATTCTGGTGAACGTGCTCGGTTACGGCGGATTTGTTGCCGTCCTTCACAAGTCGTCTGACGATTCCGATGCTTCGATCACGCAAGGTGATCGGGGTTAGCGGTTTGCGGCGGCGCGCCTGCGTGCGCCGCGCCGAGTTTTCCGCAACAAATTCACCGCGACAGCGGTGCGAAATTCGTGTGCACGCTGTGATGCTTGCTGCGCGTCGATCCCCGCTATTCACAGCCATCTACAATCCGTTTCTGGTGCAATCCGGTTTGCAGAATCTCGGCGACACTGAACGCGAAGCCCTAACGCGCAGGCGCCGGATCAGACAGACTCCTTTTGTTCTCCTGGAACGAACAGGGCACGCACTTTTTCGCTCCCTTGCCCTCTTAAGATAGCGTTACCTCACCGCCTGCTCTTTGCTATTTCCAGCGAATCGCCGAGGTCGGTACCTCGCGTCGAACCTTTTGGGGATGATCGAGACTTATCCAAAAAGGTGCTGCCATGACCCAAGCAGAGCACTATCGCGACCAATCCAACAGAGCGCGACGACTGGCGGAAGCCGTCAAGGATCCGGAAGCCTCGAAGAAGCTGATCGAGATGGCCGAGGAGTTCAGACTCTACGCCGAACGGCTCGAGCAAGCGCACTACACGTACCTGCCGGAGCAGAGACACTGACGCTTGTCGGCGCCGGCCATTCACTCCCGCAGTTTAAGCCTCTGTTTACCAAGTGCTGCTGAAGTGCTGCGCCGTTAACCGAACCTCTTTAGAAAGTGTAAATGCGCACCTGACAGATTTTGGCCAGGAGGGTCACCCCATGGTCATTTATCCAGTACCGGTTGAAGTGACGCAGGCAAGAATACAGCTCGTAGTCGATCAGAACGCCAAGGCGCCGCCGAATACGATCCATCAGGATCTTCAGGCGGTCTACCACGCCAAGGCGGCGGCTGTGGCAGACGCGCTCGAAACCATTCAAGCGGAAGAAGCGCCGCTCGTGGACGTCAAGGTCTGACGACCCAATAGAACTCCTGGTGAGACGCGGGTGCGCCGGCTGAAGACTGGCGCTCCGCCCCGGATGGGACTGTGCCACCGGTCACATCAGCGGGATCAGTAGCGCCGCTATCGTCGGCGCATGATGCTGCTTCGCGCCCTCGTGATCTGGACCGTGCAGGTGCTGCTGTTCGGCATCGGTATCGGCGTCGCCGGACTGACGGCACATCTGACCGGCCCACTGATCGCCGGCGCATTTCACGTCGATGAACTGATCCCCACGGCGCTCGTCTTCTTTGTCGTGGCGGCGGCGCTGGGCTGGATCGGAGACAGGCTCTGGCAAGACTGGATCTACAATCCCCTGCTCTAGCTCGACTTCGGCGACGGCAGAGAGATCGACGCGACTTATCTCGGTATTGGGTCGGCCCGATAGATCTTCGTCCCCGACGTCTCGACGATCCGCCCCTTGAGGGATTTCACGAAGGACTTCGAGCCCTCGACCGCGAAGTGCGTGCGCAAGGCGGCCTCGTCGGCCCATTGCTCGAAGAAGAACAGCCGCATCGGATTCTGGCAGTCGACGTGAACGTCGTGCGAGATACAGCCCGGCTCCTTGCGCGAGCGTTCGACATGCTCCAGGCAGGCGCGCAGCACGTCATCGAAACTGTCTTCGCGCACGAGAATGCTGCCAGTCACGAGGATCATGTGAGCCTCCTGCGCTCATCAACCTCCGCCCGGCTTCCCGGGCGCCGTCTTGGCGCATCGAGGCAGGCACCTTTCTCGTTAGTGCATCAGGCGCGGCAGCACAACCGATACCGCCAGCAGCACCCCGAGGCTACAAACGACGGACAATTTCATCCGCGCTGTTCTTGCGTCCGTAATAGGAAGCACCAGGAAGAAAAGCAGCGCCAGTAAAATCAGGCTGTACACCAGGCACATTTTCGATCCCTCCGCTGCCGCGAGAATGGACGGAGCGACCGCTCGGGTATGTGTGGGGGATCACGCTGGCACGGCCTCAATGCCCGCAATATGATCTACAATTTTAAGATTTTGATTCTACTCGCAGCAACTTCACGGTGCCATAAGCTCCCTGGATCGAGAGTGAAATGCATGTTGAAGAAATTTCTCCACGACGAGGACGGCGCCACCGCCATCGAATATGGCCTCATCGCCGCGCTCATCGCGCTGGCAATCATCGCCGCCGTTGGAATGACCGGGGAACGATTGATCACGTTGTTCGAGAGTCTCATTCCCGCGCTGACGCGGTAGCACGTCCCCTCATCGATCGACAAAGAAAAAGCCCGGACTGCTCCGGGCTTTTCCTTCACCATGCCTCTCCATTACCAGGCGTCGTAGTACCGATAGTGGTGACGCCGGTAGTATCGCGGGCCGTCATCGTAATAGGCATATGGTCCGCCGTAATAGCCATATCGCGGGCCATAGTGGTAGCCGTTGTTGGCGGCATTGGCAGCCGCCGCGGCGCCGAGCACACCCGCCGCTACACCGAATCCGATGGCAGCGTTACGCCCGCCACGGGCCTCCGCCGGGGAAGTGGCGACAGATGACGTCGCAAGGGCCGCGACGGTTGCGAGTGAAAGTCCTATCCTTCGCATGTTCTGCTCCTTCCGTTGCGCGGAGATAACGGCTGCGGCGCGCGCTTGTTGCCGGAACCAGGGCACGAAATTTCCGGGTTCCTGCGAAACTTCTCCACGTTCCCATGAATCCCGAGGGAAATGCAAAGTGCGCCAACGCACGGAGCTTCACCAACCGTTAGGCATGTATGGAGCATCGTCGGAACGGAGCAATTTGCTTCAAATTATCTCGCCCGGAGGGTGAGCGATGCACAAGATCGACTATCTGCTGGAGCAGGCTGCGCGCGCCGAGCGGCTGGCGCGCAGCATCCTCGACACCGTGACCGTTGAGAGGCTCAAGGCGTTCGCCGCGGAGTGCCGCGCGCAGGCGAAGGCCCTGAACAACAGCGGGTTGGAAGCCGCCTGACCTCCTGTGAAAAATGGTGATGCGACGCCGGGCTTGCGGCCCCGGATCGCAGGCCAAGAACCTCCTGCCCCCAACAGCAATTTGCTGCTATTCAGTGCCCTTGTCAGCGCTCTGGCGCTCGAACCAACGACAAGTCCGCAATCGTTCTCAGGAGGATAAGAAACATGCGTTATCTCCACACCATGCTGCGCGTCCGCAATCTCGACATTGCGATGAAGTTTTACCGGGATGCGCTGGGGCTGAAGGAAGTACGCCGCGTCGATAATGACAAGGGCCGGTTCACGCTGGTGTTCCTGTGCGCACCCGAAGACGAGGGGCTGTTCAAGGCGGCTCCGCAGAACCGCGGCGCGCCGCTGGTCGAACTCACGTACAATTGGGACGAGGAGAAATACGGCGAGGACCGCCACTTCGGCCATCTCGCCTATGAGGTCGACGACATCTACGCCACCTGCGACCGCCTGATGAAGGCCGGCATCACCATCAACCGGCCGCCGCGCGACGGCAACATGGCATTCGTCCGTTCGCCCGACCTGCACTCGATCGAGCTGCTGCAGAAGGGCGAACCGAAGCCGCCGGCCGAGCCTTGGAGCTCGATGCCGAACACCGGCCACTGGTAGGTTAAGCGAAGTCGTCGATAGTGATGGCTGCCGGGAATTCCACATCATGAATCGTTCCCTCGCCTGAGGACGATTCTGCCCAGGAACCTCGCATGTTGAAGCGCGTTGTCTTCGCGATTGAGAAATCGAGGAGACTGCAATGGGACGAGGAATATTGCTTTGGCTGTTGGGTGTGCCGATCCCGGTGATCATCCTTTTATGGTTGTTCTTCGGCCGCTGACCGGCTGACACAGCACACACACGTCAGGCCAAGGATACATGTAAGGATCGGGCTTCGCCGCCATGCGGCGGGGCCCGATTTTTTATGCTGATTTTGCGACCGTGCCCTGCGCAGCAAAGCTGGCGCATTTTCGCTGATCTTCGGTTATGAACGCGTCAGCAAGATCAACGGGAGCGACCGCGTGGCTGACAGCAAGAAACAACAACTCACCATCTGGGGCCGGGCCAATTCGGTCAACGTTCAAAAAGTGCTGTGGTGCCTCGCCGAGCTGGATCTTGCCTTTGAGCGCATCGACGCCGGCATGCAGTTCGGCAAGAACAACGAGGCGCCCTATCTGGCGATGAATCCCAACGGCCGCGTGCCGACGCTGGTGGACGGCGACTATGTGCTGTGGGAATCCAATTCGGTGATGCGCTATCTCTGCATGGCCTATGGGCAGAGCTCGCCGATCTACCCGGCCTCGCCAAAGGCGCGTGCCGGTGTCGACCGCTGGCTCGACTGGACGCTGTCGACGCTGCAGCCGGTCGATCGGCCGGTGTTTTGGGGGCTGGTGCGTACCCCTCCCGAAAAGCGCGACATGGTCGCATTGCAGAAGGATGCCGACGCCGAAGCCGAAGTCTGGCGGATCGTCGAGGCGCAACTGGCGACGCGGCGCTTCATCGAGGGCGACCAGTTCACGATCGCCGACATCGCGGTCGGCGCCTATGCGCGCCGCTGGCTGGGGGTGGAAGGCGTCACCAAGCCAAGCCTGCCAAACCTCGAACGCTGGTTCGCGCAGTTCGCCGCCCGCCCCGGCTTTGCCCGGTTCATCGCGCCACCAATGACCTGACAGCTTTTCGAAGCAGGTTTCAGCGCGAAACGCCGGCGCCGATGCCGATCGCGCCGCCGATCTTCATGCAGGTGTTGGTGCCTTCGATCCGAACGAAGCCCGCACCATATTCGGCGCATGAATTGGCCGACCTTGCGCCCTTCAGCGGCAGAACCTTGCCGGAGGTCGCAGCCTTCTCGGACCGGGGAATACGGGATTGTTCGGCGAACGTCGCACTGGCGGGGAGCAGCGCGGAAACGATCACGAGCAGGAATTTACGCATCCCGCGTTTTAGCGACCCACCCCGATACGCGCCAGATCAGCGGACGAATTTAATGCCGACCGATTTGCCGCGGCGCCAAACCACTTCGCAGGAGCGACCGGTCCTGGCGTCACGCGAGAAGGCGAGCCGCAGCCTGGCCGGCAGCGAATTGGGATCGTCGATCATGAGATTTGCGCCCGTCGCGGAGAGATTCTTCACCACGCATTGGCGCGCGGCAAATCCGCCCTCGAGCGTGATCCACCCGGGTTGATGCATTGATTTGCGCGCATCGCGCTTTTTGGTCGATGTCAGAGCCATGCCGTAAGTTCCCCCAACCAAAACCCTACGCGGGGCGGCTTTAAAAAGCGTTGCGGAATACCCGGGCCTTTCGACGTTCAGCCTGGCGCCCGAACGGGCCTGGAAATGACGGAAAAAGGGAGTTTCGGGCGACTTGCCCGCCCGGCCAAACGCCACTATACGTTCGCCCGTCGCCGCCTCCATTGAACATGATCGCTGGTGACCAACGCGGCCTATCAAGCGCATAACGCATTGATTTTCCGGTTGTTTTAGCTCCCTTCGTCTATCGGTTAGGACGCCACCCTTTCACGGTGGAGAGAGCGGTTCGATTCCGCTAGGGAGCGCCAATATTCTCAAGGACTTTGGCGCAACTATTCCGCCCGTGTTCAGCAAACGCAGCAGACCGCGAGAGCCGGCAAGCGCATTCCTCTCTCTGGCAAAAGCCAGGGGGCTGCTCATCTTGGCAACCGCCCCTGAAGGTGGCGGGTCGAGCGCATCACCGCTGGCGCTGGCTCGGCGCCACTGGTGAGTAGCGGTCCGCTTCAATAGTGCGATAAACTAGCCGAAATACGGGGTTTTCGCATGGGAAATGCAAGCGAAATTGGGGGCGGGAAACAGATAGGCCGTCCGAAAAGCCGCCCTAGTCCATCCCGTCGAGTTCGCGGACATCCCAAAACGAAACGGCGAAGATGATCAGCGATGGCACACAAACGAGCGTTGCGCCAAGTGCTATGGCTTGTAGTGTAGTCATGGATTGCCCCCGCAGCCCACTCACAGGTCTATCTCGGCTTTAGTTAAGTTGAAGTTGATGGCCCCATTGCCGATGCTGCGCCCCGGCATCAAACCAAAGAACCCCGCCGGGTATGAGTCGGCGAGCCTCTCAATGCAGCCGCGCAGAGGCGAATCGCTCCATGCCTAGATTACCGAACGGAACTTTCGTGCAGCTGGCGCCTTAATGTGATCATAAATCACATATGTCATTGTCCGCTCATGATAGGGGACCGGCATGGCGATTGAACTCGAAAGCTGTACATCAGACGAGCTTTTCGCGCTGCATGCAGAGATCGCTGCTGTGCTGGCCGAAAGGCTGAATACAAAGAAGAAGGAGTTGGAGGAGCGACTACGGCAATTGCAAATGGTCGGCGATCAGGTCACGCCGTCACGCCGGCCTTATCCGCCGGTAAAAGCAAAATTTCGGAATCCGGATCAACCTTCAGAAACCTGGTCAGGACGCGGGAAGCGGCCCCGCTGGCTTGACGCGAAGTTGAGGTCCGGCGAGGAGATCGACGATTTTCGCATTGCGAGTTAGCGTCACAGGCACCCTCAGCCAGTCTGAGCAACTCGCGAAGCTGTCGTAGCTCCAGCATCTGACGGGAAAGCTCGGCAACGCTTTGAGCCAGCTGCCGCTCGAAATCGAAACGCCCCGACTGTGACACACGAACACTCCGCCCCAAACGCACGGATACTACGTAGCTCAGTGCCTATGACTGGCCGATGAACGAATCAATTCACATTTTAAGCATCCCATCCAATTGGCCTGTCCGGAAAAGCCTGACGGCCCAGGCCGATGCGCGCCGCGGCCTGCAAGAAAACAGCCCGGCGAGGCCAGACTTTGGTAGTCGTGCATTGGTGCGTCGCCTAGACGAGGCTAGTGGAAACATCAAATGGCAAAAAGGACTTTGCACGCTTCAAAGATAGCCGACAACGGAAAACGATCAACGCCAAACGAATACTGTACTAGGCTCCTAACCGCCTTGCAGGGTCGGCTTGTCTTACCTTCTATTGGTCGTCTTCTTAATTCTGAAATCGTCGATCCGCTTACCGGACTGCAACTGCGCGACAAGCCAACGCGGCTGCTTGCCGCGACCAGCCCAGGTCTCTGACGGTTCGTCAGGGTTGCGATATTTCGGGGCTACTTCCGGGTACGGCCGGCGGCCCGACACGGGGTATTGCAGCTGCTTCAGCCGCTCTTCAAGGTGAGATTTCTCCATTTGGATCCGTTGCTGCAAGAGTTGAGAGACCTCAATGTGCAGTGACCAAAGGTCATCGGCACTCATCCGTTCGAGTTCCGTTCGTTTCATGACTACACCCTTATGATTACTGTCGCTCCCTTTGATTGATAAAAACCATTATTGTCTTGCCCTTCAGTCAGGTAAAAGACTGAGTACTTTGTGAGATGAAATCGCGGCCAAAATCGCCGACAATAAGTCCATAGTTAGATAGGGAGACGCATTTGCCTCGCAACTCTCGATTAGCATTTTTCAACTTTTAGTTTTCAATTTTCATCTTCTAGTTTTGTTTTGTAGGGGGGCGTCATGTCTAAGCCCAGCAACATAGAATTGCTCCGTCAAACCGATAACGATCTAAAGTATAGGTACAAGGAGCTGCTTTGTTTGCGGGCTAGAGTCTCCAGCTTGCTCTTTCCCTTGCAAACGTCGCCCACTCGCATGCTTGGGATTCTTGCGACGGTATCGCAAAGATTGCTGACGCCGAGTGATTGCAAGCTGACGAGCATGCGGCGCCGAAGGAACAATCTATTGCGGGCTTTGTTGGGCCCAGATGGTGCATGATCATCCTCCAGTCTGGAGCACCGTCACGGTGCTGTCCGCAGTTCTCGGTCTTGGGCTAATTTGCGCGACAGAGGTGCAGGCAAGATGCGTCTGCCAGTGCATCAATGGGCGGATGCAATCCGTTTGCAACAGCCCTGGAGATACTGTTCCGGCGAATTGTCCGATGTCAGCATGTCCGATGACAGGCCCTACAGTCCTGCCGGTCCAGCCTCCCCAGCTTCCACCACCCGGAACGTCTGTTTGTACTCAGCAGGGCGGGCGCCGCGTGTGCCGTTAATTGAAATGAGGGATAGCGATCGTCGGCCCCTGAAGTTGTGGCAGATGATCCCCGGCAGTTGATAACGGCGGTGGCTAATCCGCGTCGGCGGCCGGCGGAGACTTGACCCATAACGAAGGTGGACGGCGACGCTCGATAAGCTTGCTCCGCTGCTTCGCCCGCCTCTCGAAATCGTCGGCAAGTTGCAGCCAACTCGCTGCTTCAATCGGATTGGGCGCCTTAGTTGCTTCTTCTCGGCAGACCTCTGCCTGCCTCAGAAACCTGTTGGCGTCGTCACTATTCATGGCCACTCCCAATATGGCGGCGGCTGAAATGAAATATCTGAAAAACCTAATATCTGCTCATTTTGCGCAGGTCGGGAAAGGATGGCAACAATGAAATACGCCGCCCGAAAAGGCCGCGCATCCTCCGCTAGTCCAGTGCTGAGTCCCGCATCTTGGTACATTGGATCCATGAGAGATCCGAACCTTGGACATCTCATTTCCGTTGAAGTCCGCGAAGGAGACAGTCCGCTGTGGGGCCGACTTTGCCGCAAAGGCCAGCCACCGCGGGTTGCCGCCAAAGTTAGGTTAGTTCCAACAACAACTTGTGATCGATCTATTTAACTATTTTTCCCCCTCCAATTAAATCACTGTCATTCTGCGCCGATGACAAGCGTCGGAGGTGATGATGCGCGATCGCCAACAACAAGAGATCGAAGACCGGCGTAATTTTCTGAAATCTGCCGGCAGATTTGCCGCCGTAACGCCTCCGGCAATAACGCTGCTGCTTTCGACCTCCTTAACCTCCGACGCGATCGCCGGATCAGGCGGGCGCGGCCATCGCGGGCCTAAGGGCAATAACGGCTACGGCAATGGCGGTGGCGACGGCAGCCCAAACGGCGCGGATGACAAATACCGCTAACAAACGCCCGCGTCACTTCGGTTAGGAAAGCCTACGCCGAGGCCCGCGCGCAGAGTATCTCGGCGCAGGTGACGCGTTAATCGGCCAGGATTTTGCTTTAACTTCCGGCGTTGTTGCTCCGACATCACCGTTGATGTCAGTTCCGTCAGGACGTGCGAGCCGCAGTAGATCTCGGACCGCTCGCCACCAAAGCCGGCGCCACGCGCATCGCGATCCTCGTATCGCCCTCGCCGTCCGGATTGAACGCCAGCGCGACATAGGCGGCCTTGCTCTTGACCAGGCCTTCATCGCGAATCTTGACCCGCAGCACGTCGAAAAAAGCACCACCTGAAAGGCCGGGTCGAGCGGACGGGTTTGCCATTCCCTGATTTCGTCGAGCACCGCGTCGATCACCCGGCTGATCAAATCAGGCGAAACCTCGGCCCCATACCCACAGAAAGTCCTGCCCTGCTCTGCAAGCGTCCATCTTGTAAGTGCCGACTTCAGCTCTCTTATCGAAGGCTTCGAAAGCAAGCCGAAGGCGTCTTCTGCTGGAACTAGGTGGATGACTAATCGATCAATACCAATGAATAATAGTCGGGCGACAACAAACGTGAGCGAACTTGATACGGCCCTTTCACGGTGGAGAGAGCGGTTCGATTCCGCCAGGGAGCGCCAACACTTCTCTGCGTGCCTGTCGCTTCCCCTGCGGCATGCAGCCGAGCGGCAAACCAGCTGCCGTGATCCCACCACCAAAACCAGCCGGAAAACCCGACGCGGTGAAGCCGATGCCAGCGCCTGTTTCAATGGTCGCATCGTCGAAACCAGCACCTTCCCGCGTCTGGCGTATGCGTCATTGAGCACGCCGAACAAGCCTAATCGGAAGCTCGGATTTGGTGTCGACCGTCTGCTGCGCGCTTCTGATCGGTCCAGAGCGCGGGTTGGCATCGCTCCGGCACGTCCAATGCATTGCGTCTCTGTCCGCAAATTCGTTGGCGAACGATTATGCATCTCCAGGTCAGCAGCCCGGCCACCGGGAAATGCTTACCCGCATATGGGCCGCCATCTTTCCATGATCTATCCAACCAATCGATTCGTTGCATTATCCACACTTCTCTGGGTTGTTCGCTGCGAGGTTGTTCGATAGACCAGCGACGATCAGGGGACGCACCATGTCGGACAAGCTTGAGCGGCTGCAGGCGGCCCGCGCCATCGCAGCACTGAGCGTCGCTTACTTTCATTCCTATATCGCTCTGCGCGCCTTCCTGAGTCGGCCCAGATTCCAATCGGACCGCTCAAAGAGTGGGTCTATTTCGGAGTGAACTTCTTTTTTTCCATCAGCGGATACGTGATCTGCCTCATCGCATCGAAGCCAACTTTTTCGCCATGACCGTTTGCAATCAAGCGAGTGTTTCGACTCTATCCGATGTACTGGCTTGCGTTGGCGGTGGTCGCCGCTCTGATAGCAATCGGAGAATATCGCCCTGAGCCCCTGGGGCATTTCCTCTACTCGATGACTCTGCTACCCCAGCCTGGCGCGCCGGCCTACGACGTCAGCTGGACGCTCGAGCGTGAAATCGTTTTCTACGTGCTCGCCGCAATCATTGTGCCGCTGGGACGTGCAGAGCTCTCGCCGTCGTGCCGGCATCCCTTGGGTTCGCGGGCTTGTATTTTGGCAACCCGTGGACCTTCCACCTGGTCTCGACGACGCAATTTGAGTTTCGCGCCGGGGTCGTCGCGTTACTGATTCAGGACCAGACAAGAGCGTCGGCGCGATTGCACCGATCGTCGCCGGCATCGCGCTTCTGGTCTACACCCGGACACACGACTTCCCCGCATCGGTGTCCGTGGCATCGGGCCTCATTCTGCTCGGAATGACAAGGCTACGCCTGCCTTGGCAGGCTCGCCCACTTCGCTGGATCGTGCAGGCCGGCGATGCTTCGTACTCAATCTATTTGCTGCACGTGCTTGTTTTCATGGGGATGGTCTATTTCGCAGCGCGCCTCGGCCTTCCGGCATGGTTATTCGAGCCTTGGCGCTTCGCAACCCTGCTGTTGTGTTGCATCATCTCCTACAGGACCTGGCGCAAGATCGAGGTGCCGATGATCGAATTCGGCAACCGGCTGGCTGACAATTCGCTGCTCAAACCCGCCACCAAACGGGTTGCTTGAACCAAAGCGGAGATCGACGAACGGCTACCCGAAATCGTCGGCCTGCCTGTGCCGCAGGATACTGAGCGGCTATACGCTCCAGGTCCTGAGTATGGGAGACGCTCTCCCCTCACCCGGCGGAATCTCAATTTCGTTGCTTCACGAGCCCGGTCGACGCCTTCGCATAAAGCGAGTTCCAAATGTTCAACCGAGGCTGCCGACCTCAGAACTAACTCGTTGATTGGCAAGAGAGACCGATGGCTCTGGTCGGGAACATCAAAGCAGCTATACGCGCTCGAACGCGCCCCATGGCGGGGCTGCCTGCTCGCCAGCTCCTTGATCTATCGCAATGCCCGCCAGGGGCAGAGGCACACGTTCCACGTGTGGAAAGCCACAAATCCATAGATGGAGAGAAGCCATGAAAATGACTCTGAGAACGGTCGCTCTGGCAACCTCGACCGTTATGTGTGCGACGTTGTGGTCGGTTGGCTGGTCCGAGCAAGGCGGCGTATCGGTGTCGGTCACCAAGGCGGAAGCACAGAAGGCGCGGGTGTATATCAGAACCGGTTACGCCTCGAATGCTGTCTATACCGATAACCCCGCCTGGTACGCCGTGAGAGCTTATTACATGGGTGGCCCCTGGAGTGGCGTTGGATACAGCTACACCGGCTGGTCTGACTACGCAGCGCGCTACGGCATCGGCTGCACGCCGGGCACCGTGATCAAGGGCGGCGACGGCATCATGTACAATTGCCAGTAGTCGTTTCATTCATGACGCTGGGCCGAGCCGCCGTTTGGCAACTTGGCCCGGCAGTTCGGCACGCGTCGCCATTCTGCCCGCGTAGTTTCAGTCCAGCATTTTCGGATTTGTTCGGCCCGCGCTGTCTCTGACTGTTCCTGCCAGACGCATCAGCCTATGATGCCCCTGCCCCGGCAGCTTTTGCGACAATAGATGCGCGAGTACACGTTCAAGGAGAAGACTAGAATAACCGCCGGCGCTGTTGCCGCGCTGGTCATCGTGCTGTGGCTGGCCGTTGTCGCGCTGGGCATCCTGTCATCCGGCTAGGAGAACATATGGCGACAACTCGGGAACTTTGTTCTACTCCGGAGAACAACGGTTCAGGTTTTGAGGCTCGCAAGTTGAATGGCTGAAGATATTTCCCGCGTGAATGGTGCTCGTGTCGTTGCCGACCTCAATGCGCTTCGCGCAATCGGCGCCTACAAGACCGGGGTTCACAAGCCGACATTCTCGGAACCGCACATGCGCTCGCTCGAATGGCTCGCGCAGCGGTTCCCCGAGGCAGGCCTCGCAAGCGAGATCGACGGCATCGGCAACGTGATCGGAACCAGCACGAAGCGCGGGCCGAAGCTGCTGGCCGGCTCGCACCTTGAAAGCCAGAATTACGCTGGCTGGCTCGACGGACCACTCGGCGTGGTCTACGCGCTCGAAGCCGCCCGCGTCATCAATCCGGACCCCAACATTCCCGGCGCAGTCGAGGTCGCAGCATGGTGCGACGAGGAAGGCCATTTCGGCAGTTTTCTCGGCAGCCGGTCCTATGTCGGCGCCGTCACCGAAGCCGATATCGACGCAGCCCGCGATCGCAATAGCGGCAAGCCTATGCGCGAAGCACTGCGCGAAGTCGGCCTTGCCGGCCGGCCACGCATCACGGCCGAACGCGGACGGCACATCGGCTATCTCGAAGCTCATATCGAGCAAGGCGAGAGACTCATAAGCGATGCGCTGAAGATCGGCATCGTCACCTCCATCGTCGGGATCTGGCAATATCGCATCACCTTCACGGGCGAGCAGAACCACGCCGGTACGACGCGGATGGCCGTGCGCCGCGATGCAGGCCTCGCGCTCGCGAGGTTCTGCGTCGCGATCGACGATCGCTTTCCCGCCGTCTGCGGCCCGCGCACGGTGTGGACCACCGGTCGCATCACGCTCGATCCGGGCGCGCCGAGCATCATCCCCGGCAGTGCCGAAATGCTGTTCCAGATCCGCGACGACGACCCAGCCGTGATCACACGGCTTGAGGCGCTTCTTGACAGCATGGCCGCAGAAGCCACCACCCAGGGACGTTGCAGCGTAGCCGTCGAGCGTATCCGCACCGGCGCACCCGCGATGATGGACGCATCGATCCAGCAAGCCATCGAAGGCGCCAGCGCAAGCCTTGCCGCTGGCAGATCGCTCCGCATGCCGAGCGGCGCCGGCCACGACGCGCAGGTGCTCGCCACCATCATGCCGGCCGGCATGCTGTTCGTGCCCTCGATCGGCGGCATCAGCCATCACTGGACCGAGAATACCGACGATGCCGATATCGTCACCGGAGCACAGGTCTTCGTCGAAGCGTGCCGGCGCCTGCTGGCACGATGAAAGGCTGGCGGCTTTTCCGCTGATGCGCCCCTGGTGTGAAGCAGCGTCTTGGACGGACGCACGCGCCTCTGATAATCGATGGACGCCTCCCGCGCGTCAAAGTTCGGAATTTCGGACCAGTTTGGCGACAACACGTCGCGTGAGGCTTTGTTGCAAACGGCTGAATTTACGGCCATTTTCGTTCGGACGAAGGTAAAGTTCCCGGCATGCTGCTGCTCCAGGCCCTCCCGACATCGATCGGCGTCGCCGCCATCGCGCCGGCGCTGCTGCTGCTGTGGCTCGTCATCGCCGCTGACGAGCGTCCCGGCCCGCCCGCGCGGGTATGGCTCGCCTTCGTGCTCGGGGCCGCCAGCATTTCGCTTTTGGGAATCGCGCGCGCGCCATTTGCCGCGATCCTCGCCGTGCCGGGGAACCCCTGGATGACGCAGGGCCTGCGTTCGGTGTTCGGGGTCGCAGCGCCCGAAGAGATCGTGAAAGTACTCGTCATCGTCATCGTGTCGATGCGGCGCCGAAACCTCGCCGATCCGATGGACACCGTGATCTACGGCGCAGCCGCCGGCCTCGGATTCGCGGCTTACGAAAACCTCGCCTATCTGGTGCAGCATGCCGACATGTGGCGGTCGCTGGCCGCGCTGCGCAGCGTTTTGACCGTGCCGTTTCACGGCGCGCTCGGCATCATCGCAGGCGCCTACATCGCCATCGCGCGGGCCGGAACGGCGCTCGGCGCCAACCGGCATCACCGCGACTGGTCGCGCTATTCGAGCTGGACGCTGGCATTGTTCGCACCGATCGCGCTGCACGCCGCGTTCGACTTCCCGTTGCTGACGCTGCAGAAGCATCCCGAGCTCGGTTCGGGGACCAGAATGCTGCTCGGCGCGGCAAGCCTGCTGATCGGGTTCAGTTCGATCGGGTTTGCCGTCCGGCTGGTGCGGCGCGTCGGCCGGCATCACGCGCCGCGCACCGAAATCGCTCGCGAACGGCTGACGCAGTTGCGGCGGATGTGGGCATTGCTCGTCGTCGGCGGCGGCGCGAGCTTCGTCGGCGTAGCCTTCGTGCTGACTTCGCTGCACCACTGGTTCGTTCACCCCGAGCGCCAAGCTTCGCTGCTTCTCATTCCGCTCGGGGCGACGTCGATCCTGATCGGCCTCGCTCTGCTGCTCGCCACTACAGCCGTCTACGTTTTCGGCCGCAACCGGATCCGGACATCGTCAGATGGATTTTCGTCCGCGCCCGAACCGGGCTGAGCTTCATCGCTCCGTCGTTGATTTCGCTCAAGGCGGTCGAAGAACAAAATCCTTCCCCGGGATACTCGCCAGCTATACTGCTTCTCTATTCTGCGCGGCAGGCCTCGGGAGTTTCCAGTGACCGTTCCACAAGATTCCGGCAACGATTTCGACATCACCAAACTGCAGTCTGAAATGCGTGCCGCGGTGCAAGCCCATTGGAAAGCCTTCCTGTTCGAAGGCATCGTGCTCGCCGTCCTCGGCCTGGCTGCGATGATCGTACCGCCGCTGGCGAGCCTCGCCGTCACTATATTCATCGGGTGGATGTTCCTGATCAGCGGCGTTGCCGGACTGTTCGTCACCTACTGGGCGCGGCAGATGCCGGGCTTCTGGTGGTCGCTGTTCTCGGCGGCGCTGGCGGTTCTGGCCGGCGGCATCCTGCTGGCCAATCCGGCGCAGGGCGTGCTCACGCTCACCATCGTCGTCGGCGCCTATTTCCTGGCCGAGGGCGTCATCACCATCATGTACGCGCTCGAGCACCGGCGCGAGTTGTCGGCGCGGTGGTCGTGGCTATTGGTGTCCGGCCTGATCGACCTCCTGATCGCCTTCCTCATCATCTCCGGCCTGCCCGGTACCGCCGAATGGGCGATCGGCCTGCTGGTCGGGATCAACCTCGTGCTCGGCGGCGCATCGCTGGTCGGCATGGCGCTCGCCGCGCGCAAGTCCTTATTCAATTAGGGGGATGACAAGCCTGGATGCGTGGGCTATAGAGCAGTCATGATCAACGTCGCCGCCAGAAACTATTGGTACTTTAGCTTCGACAGCTCGCTGGCGGTGGGAGGATCGCGCTCAATCTGACGAATTGAAGCCAAGAAGTCCGAACAGCCGCCAGACCTGGCGGCTTTTTATTTGGCCGGCAGGTTCCCAACCCACAGGAGCCACAGCCGTGTTGAGCACCACCGACGACCTTCGAATTTGCGAACTGAAAGAGCTGAGTACGCCGCAGGAAGTGATGCGCGAGATCCCGCGCACGCTGACCGCGACGCGGATCGTGATGGCGGCAAGGAACGCCATCCACGCCATCCTCAACGGGACCGATGACCGCCTGCTGGTTGTCGTCGGCCCCTGCTCGGTCCACGACCCCGTTGCCGCGGTAGCATACGCCGAGCGCCTCGCCGCCCTGCGCGAACAGCTCGCCGACCGCCTCGAGATCGTGATGCGCGTCTATTTCGAGAAGCCGCGCACGACGGTCGGATGGAAGGGATTGATCAACGATCCCGGTCTCGACGGCTCCTTCGACATCAACAGGGGGCTGCGGCTTGCCCGCAACGTCCTGTCCGCGGTCAACAATCTCGGCCTGCCGGCCGGCACAGAATTCCTCGACATGACGACGCCGCAATACATCGCCGACCTCGTGGCGTGGGCGGCGATCGGCGCGCGCACCACCGAGAGCCAGATCCATCGTGAACTCGCGTCAGGGCTCTCCTGCCCGGTCGGATTCAAGAACGGCACCGACGGCAATGTGCGCATCGCCGCGGACGCGGTGAAGTCGGCCTCGCATCCCCACCATTTCATGGCGGTGACCAAGGGCGGACGCTCGGCGATTGCCGCGACATCCGGCAACGAGGATTGCCACATCATCCTGCGTGGCGGCCACACGCCGAACTACGACCACGCAAGCGTCGATGCCGCCGCGCTGGAGCTTTCCCGCGCCGGTGTGGCGCCGCGGATCATGATCGACACCAGCCACGCCAACAGTTCGAAGAAGCCGGAGAACCAGCCGCGCGTCGTTGCCGATATTGCGGGGCAGGTCGCCGGCGGCGAACAGCGCATCACCGGCGTGATGATCGAGAGCAATCTCTTGGCCGGCCGCCAGGACGTGGTGCCGGGCAAGCCGCTGACCTACGGGCAGAGCATCACGGACGGCTGTATCGACTGGGAAACGACGGTATCGGCGTTGAATACCCTTGCGGATGCGGTTGCCGCGAGACGGAACGTGCGGAGCCGCGAATTGCAGGAGCGTTCGGCATAAGGGCCGGACAGATTGTAAAGCGGGGCGCGCAGTCTGCACGCCCTGCTCGTCCCGCATGATTGTAGCTGCGGCTACGCTCGGGAAAATTGATCAACCTGTGGCGTATGTCACACGGTGGTCTCGCATTTCGAAATATTGTCCTGACGCAATTGCACTAACGCAACTTTGAACGATTTCGACCAAACGATTTCCCAGCACCTGCATTTTTTGGAAGCGCGATGATCAAACCCGTCGTTCGATTGCTCTTGATTGCGATTTTCATTGCTCCAGTGCCGGCACTCGCCACTGACCCGCCGCACATCCAGTTCTGCTGGACGATCGGAAAGTTCGACCACACCGTCTACTATGCGGAGGTGGAGAATCGCGAGGACCGTCAGTCCAGCTTTGAAGCGTTGCTGGAAATTTCCGGCATCGATCATCACGCGGTGAAGTGCACTACCACCGATTTGGCATCGTTTCGCCCGTCGCGCGCGGCGCTGGTTCAGGATTGGCTGGAGTCCGAGTTCGAGGCCGTGAACACCACGTTCCTGTCGGATCTCGACTACTAGCGACGGAACCGAAAGCGACTGCAAGGCGGCGCGGCCTTATCTTCCAACCGTCACGCCCGCGGTCGAACGCAAGGCGTCCCTGACGCTCGTGGCGTTCATGTCATCGAGCACCCGCCGCGTCAGGACGGTGGTCTGACCGGGAATGTTGAGGATCGGCTGGCTCGACCGCGGCGACGACAGGCGGTTGGCTTTATAGGGCGCCGCCGGGTCGACAAGGGAATGACGGTCGGCGGCAAACGCTCCGTCGGAAAGACAGACAGCAACGACCGCAATCGTTCGCAACGTTCTGGCGGGCATTCCGGCCTCCGATGCCGGCGCGCAGTCACCCTAGCAGCCGCGGCAAATGCTCTTGATCTTGCGGTCAAGCGCAGCGTTTTCCTTGCTCAGGGGATCGTTCGGATCGAGTTGTCCCTTGCCGCTGTCGGGCGGCAGGTCGGAGGGACGCGGCTGACGGTGGCCGACCGGCGCCTGCATCACCCCGCCGCCTGAATTCTTCGAAACGGACGACGACCCCTGCGCAAATGCATCCGGGCCGCCGAGCAGAACCACCAGCGCTATTGAAAGGATTGTTTTCCGCATCTTGGTTCTCCCGTTGTTCGTCCGTTGTGTCCTGTCTATCGCGCCGGCGCTTCGATCGTGCCGCAATTGCGGCGTCCCTGGCCCGCGCAGTCCTGCGCCTTCCGTACATCAGCCATGGTGCCCAGCAACCAGATTCCCGCCGCCACCAGCACCACGAAGAAGCCGAGCATCACTACATTCTCGACCGCGCGATTGCCGTCATCTTCCGGCGGCTCCGGCTTCCCATCGCCTTCCTCCGTCATCGCCGGATCACGGCTTTGGCGGATAGAGATGAACGTCTCCGCAATAGTCCACGATACGATACCGCGTTTCCGACGATACTTCACATTCGGTGGAACTTGCATGCGACAAATAATTCGGGCCTAGCGGCGCCTTTCCATGGCCGCCGGGAATGTCGAGAACATAATCAGGCTGGCACAGGCCGGAAACGCGGCCGCGCAGGCTCCGCATCAGATCCTGCCCCTGCGCGATCGTGGTGCGCAGGTGCGCGGTTCCCGGCGCGAGGTCGCCATGATGCAGGTAATAGGGCTTGATCCGGCATTCGACGAAGGCCCGCATCAGGGCCTCGAGCACGCCGGCTTCGTCATTGACGCCGCGAAGCAGCACCGACTGGCTCACCAGCGGGATGCCGGCATCGGCCAGCCGCGCGCAGGCGGCGCGGGCCTCGGCCGCCAGTTCGCGCGGATGGTTGGCGTGAATGGCGACCCACGTCGTTGCGCCCGCAACGCGTAGCGCGCCAACCATGTCGGCGTCGATTCGTGCGGGCGCCGCCACCGGCACGCGCGTGTGGATCCGCACGATCTTGACGTGCTCGATGGCTGCGAGGTCCGCCATGATCTCGGCCAGCCGCCGTGGCGACAGCATCAGCGGGTCGCCACCGGTGAGGATGACTTCCCAGATTTCGCCGTGCGCGCGGATATAGTCCAGCGCGGCACGATAGGCGGCTTCCGAGAGCGCGGTCGCCTTGCCGGGCCCGACCATTTCGCGGCGAAAGCAGAACCTGCAATACACCGCGCAGACGTGCACCAGCTTGAACAGCACCCGGTCCGGATAGCGATGCACGATGCCGGGAACCGGCGAATGTGCGTCGTCGCCGATCGGATCAGCGTTTTCGCCTGGCGTGTTCACCAGTTCCAGCGCATTTGGAATGAATTGCCGTGCTATCGGATCTTCGGCATCTTCGCTGTCGATCAGGCCGGCAATCTCGGGCGTGACGGCGATGGCATAGCGCGCCGCGACCCGTTCGAGGTCGGCGAGATCGGCCGCCGGCGCAAGCCCGTGCTCGATCAGCTCAGCCGGTTGCCGCAGCGTTGCCGCCAGTTTCGGATCTATCCTGTTCATGCCTCACCTGTCGGCGGCGTCCATACCACCTGATCCACCCGCAGCGCACCGCCTGCCAGCATCACCAGCCGATCGAAGCCGAGCGCCACGCCACTCGCTGGCGGCATAGCCGCGACGGCTGCGAGGAATTCCTCATCGAGCGGGTAGCGCTCGCCATAGAGGCGCTGCTTCTCGTCCATCGCGGCGTTGAAACGGCGGCGCTGCTCGGCCGCGTCGGTCAACTCGCCAAAGCCATTGGCGAGTTCGACGCCGCAGGCATAGATCTCGAATCGTTCGGCGACACGCGGATCGGACGCCTTGGTGCGCGCCAGCGCCGCCTCCGGCGTTGGATATTCGAACAGCACGGTCAAACGTCCCTGCCCCAGATTTGGCTCGATGTGCTCGACCAGCACCTTGCTGAAAATATCCGACCAGGTGTCGTCGTCGGTGACGCGCACCTGCGCGCCTGCCGCCTCGGCAAGCGCAGCGCGGTCCCCCTCGCCATCCCTGATCGTGGCCAGCAGATCGACGCTCCCAAAGCGCTCGAACGCCGCAGCCACCGTCAACCGTTCCGGCTCGGCGAACGGGTCAGCCGTTTTGCTGCGAAACGCGAACCGCCCGATCCCGGTCGCCTGCGCCGCATGCGCGATGACGGCGACGCTGTCGGCCATCACGGCGTCGTAGCTCGCGTTCGCCCGATACCATTCCAACATGGTGAACTCGGGCAAATGCAGGTCGCCGCGCTCGCGGTCACGGAACACGCGCGCAAACTCGAATATCCTTTCCTCGCCGGCGGCGAGCAATTTCTTGGCGGCGAACTCCGGCGAGGTCCGCAAATAGCGCGTCGCGCGCGTGCCGCCGCGGCCAATGATTTCGGTGCGGGGCGCGTGCAAATGCGTCTCGTTGCCCGGCGAAACCTGGAGGACGCCGGTCTCGACTTCCACAAAGCCCTGCTCGTCGAACCAGGCCCGCACCGTCCTGGTGATCGCATTCCGCGCCATCAGGAACGGCTTGCGGTCGGCGTGCCGCGTCGCCGACCACCATGGCGATGGCTGGTCGCTGCCCGCCATCAGCGATGATCTCGCCATGGCCGCTGCGGCGCGTCGGCCGCGCAGCCCGAGAATGCCCTCAAGGAAGCCCGAAACACCATTGAAATTGTTCGACTTTCTCCACGAGGTGGACCGTCCCCGACAAGCACGACATGGTGTCCCTGGGGCCGTCATTTCATGTCGAAAGACAGCCAGCTTGTCCATGCGAATACCGACGCACCTCCCGTTTGAAGTTTCACTTCAACGGCCTTCGTTAATGGTGGGGCGACCATCCATGGGCTACCGGAAACCGCCATAAGCCGGTGCACAATCGGGTGATTCATGCCCGCAGGCGATCCGCCCGAAAAGGCGGCAAAACGCTGGCATCGACGACCAAAATCAGTATGTTGCAGCCCGAAACCGCCTTATCGGCCCCATGGACGTAGATGTCCGGATTCGTCGAAGGCCAGAAATTCAGGAAAACAGCTTTGAAAGTTATCGCCAGTTCTATCCGCAAGGGCAACGTCATCGAGCAGGACGGCAGGCTGTACGTCGTACTGACCGCCGAAAACATCCACCCCGGCAAGGGAACCCCGGTCAGCCAGATCGAAATGCGCCGCATCGGCGATGGCGTGAAGATTTCGGAACGCTACAAGACCACCGACCAGGTCGAGAAAGCGACCGTCGAGGATCACAATTTCAATTACCTCTACGAGGATGCCGACGGTTTCCACTTCATGAACGCCGAGACCTACGACCAGGTCCAGGTCTCCAAGGAGATCGTGGGTTCATCCGCGCCCTATCTGCAGGAAAACATGACCGTGAAGCTTTCGCTTCACGACATGAATCCGGTGGCGATCCAGTTGCCCCAGCGTGCCACGCTGGAAGTAGTGGAAACCGAGCCGGTTACCAAAGGTCAGACCGCGTCTTCCTCCTACAAACCTGCTATCCTCTCGAACGGTGTGCGCACTGCGGTACCGCCGCACATCGGAACCGGAACACGGATCGTGGTGATGACCGAAGACGGCTCCTACGTCGAGCGTGCCAAGGATTAAGCTGGCGCACTGGATTTGCGGAGGCCGCCCTGGGGCGATGCATTGAACAAGGCTGTCACCCTGCTCTCGCGCTGGTTGACAGCCTTCTGTTTGCTTTCGGCCACTGCGAGCATTGCTTCCGCGGAAGCGTTCAGAACACCTTCGATTTCGGCTATCCGCGTGCAGTGGCGTGAGGCGCTCGACCAGCTTCGTTCCGAAATCAGCACAGTGCCGGCGGTCGCCTCCCAATTCACGTTCGCCGGTCAGCGGCGGGTGCCCGCGTGGGACCCGCGTTCGACGCCCGCGCTGGTGCAATTGAACGGGATCACCTCGCCGATTTTTGCCGGCGTCGGACGCAGTCCTATCCCGGTATTGCTGCCGTTCGATACCGCAGCCTATCTCGAAGCCGGAGCAGACGGCGCGTCAGACATTGATTTCTCGCGCTATCAGGCCGACTTCGACGCAGACCTGTTTCACGCCGGCCCCTCCGGCTACGACGCGGTGTTTTCGCTCGATCCCGACGCTAATGACGGCCTGCCGACACGTAAGTTCGTCCGGCCGGTGGAGGTGCAGATCACCGGTTCGAACCTGGTCTACGATCTCGCCGACCCGCGTGGCGGCAAGGGTACGCCGGTCAAGGCGCTGGCGGCGCAGTATCCGGACATGCGCCGCTTCATCCGCGAAGGCTATGTGCGCTACGCCTTCACCCGCTTTGGCGTTCCCTATGTGGTGTCGATCCAGTGCCTCGACTCGGTGCCGCGTCCCCGCCGGCTGGCTTGCCGCGAAGCCTATCCGATCGCGGAGCGTTTCCTGAAGGCGCTTCGCATCGCCGGCGGACAACCGGCGCGGCCGCGCTACGATATCGCGTCCGAAATCAGCGAACGGCCGAAGACAGCTTCGCCCGAATTCACCTATCACCGGAGCGGGGACATCATCGCCCGCAGCGGCGCACGCAAGCGTGGCGGCCACGCCGACCTCGCGGTCTATTCGCAAATCCGCTTTCCGCTGGAGAGAGCGCCGGCCATCGTCAGTTCGCAATCGTTCAGCAAGCGCAAATCCGGCGAACGCAACGGCGTGTATTCGTGGCGCGATAATTTTTGCGAGGATCGCAGTTTCCAGGTCGGGCAATGCCCCGCCGGCGTCGGTCATCAAGGCCAGGACATTCGCCCCGCCCCCTGCCTGCTCAACGGCGAGAGCGGAAGTCACTGCCATCCGAGGCGGCAGGCCGTCGTTGCCGTCCGCGACGGCGTCCTGATCCGTTCACCGAAGCAGGAAGCGGCCACGCTGCAGATCAACACCAGCAGCGAGCACATCCGCTTCCGCTACATGCACATGAACCCGCCAAGCATGGACGCGGACGGGATTCTGAACGGGCGGCGGGTCGCAGAGGGCGAGAAGATCGGCATGGTCTCGAACTATCTCGATTTTCCCAACGGCACCAGCTACCACCTGCACTTCGACATCCAGGTGTTCACGCGCGACGGCTGGCTCTGGGTCAATCCCTACACCACGCTGATTTCAGCCTATGAACGGCTGATCCGCGGCCGGGGCCGCGAGTTCGGCACCGATGCTCCCGCAGCTGCTGTAGCGCACGCCCTGCCCGAGGATGCCTCCCGGCGCCGCACGCGTTAAGGCGGCGAGAACCGATTGCCCGCAGGCAATCGGCCTCGGACTCACTCCGGCACCCTAAGACGAATACTTCACCGCACATCCATAAGCACGCGTGGCAGGGTTGGACACTGGTTTGCCGGCCTTCAATTCGACCAGCGCCTCGTCGACGAAGTTCTTCGCACCCTTGATGTCGTCCGTGCGCGTCGTCGGCTTGTCGTCGATACCGCCGGCATAGGCGAGCGTCCCGTCCGGCTTGATGATGTACATATGCGGCGTAACGGTCGCGCCATAGGCCTTCGCAACCTGCTGCTTGGGATCCAGCAGCACCGCGGTCGGCGTCGCCTTGCGATCGGTCGTCAATGAGTTGGCGCGCGTACCGTCCGCAAAACCCTGCTCGCCGGGCGGCGACGAAATCACGGACAGCCAGACGATGCCCTGGTCGGTCCATTTCTTCTGCAACGCCTGCATGTTTCCGCTGCCATAATGCTTGCGAACGTACGGGCACCCATCATTGGTCCACTCAAGCACGACCGTCTTGCCGCGATAGTCGTTGAGATTGACCGTCTTGCCTTCGCTGTTCACCGCAGAGAACGCCGGAGCCGGCGCGCCGAGCTTCGTCTCTGCGTGTGACGGCCCGACGGCCACGAGCAAAATGGCAGCGGAAGTGGCGAGCATCGTTCCAAACGTGCGTCTATTCATTTCTGTCTCCAGTTCGAGGGCAACGCGACTTCAGATTTTCTCGAGCGCTTCCAGCACGAGTGATTGCGTCAGGATCTGCGGTAACAGCACGGGCTCGTTATCGCCGCGATATAGCACATAAAGCGGCACGCCGCTGCGGCCGAATTTCTCGAGAAGGCGCGTGATTTCCGGATTACGGTTGGTCCAGTCGCCCTTCAAATATGTGACGCGCTTGCTGGCAAAGGCCTCGCGCACAGCGCCTGTCGACAGGGCCGTCCGTTCGTTGACGAGGCAGGTGATGCACCATGCAGCTGTCATGTTGACGAAAACCGGTTCTCCCGAGGCAAGAAGCGCCCTGAGCTTCTGATCGCTGAAAGTCTCGGAGCCGGCACTCGCGACGACCTCTGTGCCCGGTCCGGTCGGACTGCTTTGGCCAATGACAACGGCCAGAGCAATTGCGCCGATCGCCGAACCGGCGGCGACGCCTTGAAGCACGCGCCCCCAGACATTGCTCAGCCCCTGTGATGAACTGTAGGCCCATGCGCCGAAAGCGATCAGCACGAGCCCGGCCAGTGCAGCAAGCAGGCCCGTGCTTCCCACCTGGAAACTGAGGACCCAGATCAGCCAAGCCGCCGTCGCGTAGAGCGGGAACGCGAGGAGTTGCTTGAGCGTTTCCATCCAGCGTCCCGGCCGCGGTAGCAGCCGTTGCAGGCCCGGCACGAAAGCGAGGACCAGAAATGGCAGCGCCAGCCCAAGCCCGAGCGCGAGAAAAACGGCTAGCCCGACAACAAACGGCTGAGTCAATGCGAAGCCGATCGACGCGCCCATGAATGGCGCCGTGCAAGGCGTCGCCACTACGGTCGCCAGCACGCCTGCGAAAAAGGAGCCGGACAAGCCTCCCTGCTGCAGCAGGCGGCTGCCGCCGACACGCGTCAGCGACGTGCCGATGGTCAGAATGCCGGACAGGCTCAATCCCATCGCGAACATGATGAACGCCAGGGTCGCAACCACGAGCGGCGACTGCAATTGGAAGCCCCAGCCAATCTCTGCCCCGGCGGTGCGCAGCCCATGGAGCACACCTGCCAGCATGGTGAAGCAGGCAAGGACTCCCAGCGCATAGGCGATGCCATGCAGGCGAACGCGACGCGGCGTCTCGCCCCTGTGCTCCGTCAGATGCAGGATCTTGATCGAAAGGACCGGAAAGACGCAGGGCATGAGGTTGAGGATGACGCCTGCGATCAACGCGGAGATCACGGCATAGAAGAGTGTCATGCCGCTCTCTGCCGTTGCGCCCCCGGCAGATGGCGCCGCCTCTATGACGAAAGCATGCGAGGCAGTTGTCCCGCCGACATCCTCCTCCAACACCAGAACGCCGTCGACGCGCTGCGGGAGCGATTTCGCAATCTGGCTACGCTCGATGGAGACTTGCGTGGTCTGCCCTTCCCTGCGCAGGACCTGTGGGGCGGAGTTGTCGATCAGCGTGTTGTCATATGGAAAGAACTGCGCCGCGCGGATGGCGTCGCCCTGCGCGCGCAGAGACACCGTAATTGCTTTTGCATTGGTGCTAAATGTCGTCTTCCACGGCGACGGCTGCGGGAGCCTGCTGCGCGCCGCATCGAATACCGCATTGGCCGGCGACGAACCGCTTCGTTCGGACACGGGAAGCGAGAGGGAAACCGACGCTTCTCCGGGAATGCAGATCTTCTCACAGACGATGTAGGCGATGTCAGCGGCAAGATTGACGCTCGTACCGGCTTTCCGGTCGCGCGGGGGCGTGATGCGTGCCAGCAGGATTGCATCGCCTTCGTAGCCGAAACTTGCGACCGGACCGACCCGGATCAGCGACGGTGCCGGCCATTCAAGCTCGCCAGCCACGAACCCTTGCGGCAATTTCCATGTCACCTGCGTCGGCTCGCCGGAATCTCCAGGGTTCCGCCAGTAGGTGTGCCAGTGCTCCTTCATCGACAGCTTGATGCCGACGGTGAATGGCTCGCCCGGTGCAATCGAGGCGGGCTCGGCCAGCAGTTCTACCTTCACCAGATCGGCGGCGTCCTGCGCCCGCGCGGATGAGGGCGCGATGGCAGCCACGCACAGGAACAGGATGATGACGAGCAGACGACGTAAGAGCATCAGTTTCAACACGCGAGCATCAGGAAATCGGCGGATGAGGGTAGCATCTGCGCGACGATGAACCGGGCGGTGCGGCAATCCTCCCCTTCACAAGCCCGTGAGAAAAATTGGGACGATTCGTCGCTACGAGGCCGCCGCTCCGACGGCCGGTTTCCGCGCCGGCGGGGTCCACCGAAAAGCGGCGCCGAACCTGTTCCAGACGTTGATCGAGGCGACGGCGGACGTGAGATAGGCAAGCTCCTTCTCGGAGAATTCGCGGCTTGCCTCTGCATAGACTTCATCGCTGACGCCGTCGGCGATCAGGGTCAGCGCTTCGGTCCAGGCCAGCGCCGCCCGCTCGCGCGGCGAGAACTGCGGCGCCTCCCGCCAGACCACCACGAGGTTGATCTTGTCGGCGGGAACGCCGAGCTTCTCGCTCTCCATGATGTGAAACTGCACGCAGAAGGCACAGCCGTTGATCTGCGAGGCGCGCAGCTTGATCAGTTCGAGCAGCTGCTTGTCCATCCCCGCCTTGGCCGCGACCTGACCGAGCGCCAGCACGGCGCCGTAGGCGTCCGGCGTCAGTGACATGAAATCCTTGTACTCGCTGCGGGCGTGCGTCATTTTCTGGCCTTTTGTTGTCGCTTCTCCCGATCATTATAGGACGCCCTTGGACCCCGTCCATGGCTGGGTCCTGGCAAGTGAATTCCCGGCAAGATAGTCGGCAAAAATTCCGGTTCCCGCGGCGTCTTGGCTTTTGGCGCCGGCCGCCCGTGCCGCTAGAATGCCGGCATGAAACAGCCCGATTCCAGAATTGCCCCGACCCGTCGTGCGCTGCTGCAGGCCGGCCTCGGCGCCAGCGCCCTGCTCGCCACGCCTATTCCCGCGTTTGCCGCCCCTCCCGGCTTCGACCAGTGGCGCGACAATTTCCGCGCACGCGCGCTGGCCAAGGGCATCTCGGATGCGACCTGGACGCGGGTGATGGGCCGCATCGAGCCCGACATGAGCGTATTCCGGCAGATGCAGAAGCAGCCGGAATTCCACGAACAGGTCTGGCAATACATCAACCGCCGCGCCTCGGACTGGCGCATCATCAACGGCCGCGAAGCCCTGAAGAAGAACGAGGCGCTGTTCGCGCGGATCGAGCGGGATTTCGGCGTCGAGCGTGGCACCTTGCTCGCGTTGTGGGGCGTTGAATCGGCCTATGGCGATCCGCTGGTGCAGCAGAACCATATGCGTCCGGTGTTTCCCGCGCTCGCCGCCTTGGCCTGGAACGAGCCGCGTCGCCGCACCTATTGGGAAACCGAACTGATCAACGCGCTGAAGATCGTCGACCGCGGCTGGAGCACGCCGGAGGAAATGCGCGGCTCCTGGGCCGGCGCGATGGGGCACACGCAGTGGATGCCGGAAGTCTGGCTCAACGTCGGCATGGACTACGACAAGGACGGCCGCGTCTCGCCGTTCGGCAGGCCCGACGATGCACTCGGCTCCAGCGCGCGCTATCTGCTCAACCGGGGCAAATACCACCGCGGCGAACATTGGGGCTATGAGGTCAACGCGTCGGGCGCGGCCTCGGGCGGCAGCCGTACCTATGCGGCGTGGACCAGCGCCGGCGTGACCCGCGCCGACGGCAAGCCGTTCCCGCAGCCGAATGCATCCGCGCAGATGTGGGTGCCGGTAGCCGGCGGCCCGGCGTTCCTGCTGGGGCCGAATTTCTATTCGGTGAAGAGCTACAATCCGTCGATGAACTACGCGCTGGCAATCTGCCATCTCGGCGATCGCATTCTGGGCGCACCGCCGTTCATCCGTCCCTTCCCCGGCTCCGAGCGCGTGCTGACGCTGGCCGAAGTGCAGGAGGTGCAGACGCGGCTGACAAAAGCCGGCTTCGATACCGGCGGCACCGACGGCCGCGTCGGCAACGACACCATGAAGGCCGTGCGGGATTACCAGACCAAGATGGGGCTGTTGCCTGCGGACGGTTACGGCGGGCTGAAGGTTTTGGCGCGGTTGAGGCAAGGCGGGTAGCGTAGCTGCCACTTCCATCATTCCGGGGCGGTCTGCAGGACCGAACCCGGAATCTCGAGATTCTCAGGTGCGCAATTGCGCACCGTAGTTCGATGCTTTGCATCGCCCCGGAATGACGGAGGAAACGCCTTACCCCGGCCGCACCACGCCGCCCGCATTCATGCCGCCATCGATGACAAGCTCGGTACCCGTCACATAACGCGACGCGTCGGACGCCAGATACAACACGCCCTGCGCGATCTCTTCCGCGTGCCCCGCACGACCGAGCGGCGCCGCCAGCTTCGCGCGCTCCTCAGGATCGATCGGCGCGTTCTGTCCGGCGCCTGCGGCTTCCGTCGGGATCTTGCCCCAGATCGGCGTATCGATGATGCCGGGATGCACTGAGTTGACGCGGATGCCGTCGCCGAACGTCGCGCATTCCATCGCGATGGCCTTGGCGAACAGCCGCACGCCGCCCTTGGTCGCGCAATAGCCGGACAGGCTCGCCGAGCCGCGCAGGCCCGCCAGCGACGACATCATGATCACGGAGCCGCCGCCGGTCTTGCGCATCGCCGGCAGGCCGTGTTTCACCGACAAGAATACGCCGTCGAGATTGATCGCGGTCTGCCGCCGCCAGTCTGCCAGCGACATCTGGGTGATCGACGGAACGGCAATGCCGATGCCGGCATTCGAGACCAGCACGTCGAGCCGGCCATAGCGCTTCATGATTTCAGCCACGACCTCGATCCAGCGTTCCTCGCTGGTCACGTCGTGATGCCAGAAGCTCGCCTCACCGCCCGCCTTCTTGATCCGCGCCACGACTTCGGGGCCCTTCAAATCGTCGACATCGGTGACTGCGATTGAAGCGCCCTCGCGCGCCAGCAACTCGCAAACCGCTTCGCCAATGCCGGATGCACCGCCGGTCACCAACGCGACCTTGCCCTGAACCTGCCCTGTCATACTCACTCCCGTTTGTCGTTATTGCTTGTTGGATTATCTTATCACGGCTGGTCCCGGATCCGGTACTGCGACGTCGACGACGCGCAGTTGCACTCGCTCCGACCCTTGGAAGCGATCGACCGCGAGCGAGCCGGCCACATGCAGCCGCTGGCCGCGGTTCTGCGCCAGCGCCTCGCCGAGTTTCTGCCCGATTGAGCGGAACGCGATGCCGTTGACGATGGCGCCGTCGCCGGACTTGAAGCGCACACGCAGATGGGCCTGGCCGACTTCGTCGGCATAGACGAGCTGATGCGCCGGCAGCGCGATCACGGGCTCGGGATTCGCGGCGCCGAACGGCCCGGCGCGGTTCAGCGTGTTGGCGAACTCCACGGTCACGCTGCGCGCGCTGACGGCGCCGTCGATGAACAGTTCGTTCTCGTGGCGCGAGTTGGCGACGTCCTCGGCCAGTGCGCTTTCCATGAAGGCGCGAAACTCTGCGAGCTTCTCCTTGCGCAGCGTGACGCCAGCCGCCATCGCGTGGCCGCCGCCCTTCATCAGGATCCGCTCCTTCACCGCCTGCCGTACCGCTTTGCCGAGATCGACCCCCGAGATCGAACGGCCCGAGCCGGTGCCGATGCCGCCTGGCCCCAGCGCAACAGCAAAGGCGGGACGCGCAAATTTCTCTTTGAGTCGCGAGGCAACCAGTCCGACGATGCCGGGATGCCAGCCTTCGGCGGCGGTCACGATCACAGCGCCCTTGTCTTCGAGGCCGAGCGAGGCCAGCGCCTCGGCTTCGGCCTGCGCTTCCGCCGCCTGTTCGATGACGCGGCGCTCGCTGTTGAGCCGATCGAGCTCGGCCGCGATCCGTGCGGCTTCCGAGACGTCGCCTTCCAGCAGCAGCCGCACGCCCAGATCGGCGCGCCCGATCCGGCCGCCGGCATTGATGCGCGGCCCCAGCATGAAGCCGAGATGCCAGGCTTCGGGCGGGCCGTTCAGCCGCGCCACATCCATCAGCGCAGTATGTCCGACATGGTCACGGCGGCGCAGCGCGATCAGCCCCTTGGCGACGAAGGCGCGGTTGAGCCCGGTCAGCGGCGCGACATCGGCCACGGTGCCGAGCGCCACATGGTGCAGCATGCCGAGCAGGTCCGGCTCCGGCCGTTCGGCCGACCAGAAGCCGCGGCCACGCAACTCGCGATTTACCGCGACCAGCGTGATCAGCACGAGGCCGACGGCAGCGAGATGGCCGAGGCCGGAGAGATCGTCGGCGCGGTTCGGGTTCACCAGCGCATCGACCTCGGGCAGCTCGTCGCCGGTCTGGTGATGATCGATGACGACCACCGCCATCCCGAGCTTGCGCGCTTCCGCCAGCGGCTCGAAACTGGTGGTGCCGCAATCGACGGTGACGAGTAGCGTCGCGCCCTTGGCCGCGAGACCGCGTACCGCCTCGACGTTGGGCCCGTAGCCCTCGAAGATGCGGTCGGGGATGTGGATCAGCGGATCGAGCCCGCAATGGCGCAAATGCCAGGCAAGCAGCGCCGCCGAGGTGGCGCCGTCGACGTCGTAGTCGCCGAAGATCGCGACCTTCTCGCCACGCACAGCCGCATCCGCGATGCGCCGCGCCGCCGTCTCCATCTGCGTCACGGTGTGAGGATCGGGCATCAGCTTGCGGATGGTCGGATCGAGGAAATCCTGGACCTCGTCGATCCCGACGTCGCGGCCCGCCAGCACGCGCGCCAGCATCTCGGGCAAATGATAACGCTGCGTGATCGCCAAGGCTCGCGCCGCGCCCCGCGCATCGAGCCGGTCGCGCCACAATTTGCCTGTCGCCGAACGCATGACGCCGAGAAACGCTTGCGGCAGTTCAACGGGAAGCGCGGATGCGGGGAGCGTCATGATGCCTTCAAGAAATAGGGACAAAGCCGCCAGTCGGCAAACCGGGGCGATGGCGTGGAACACCTGCAGCACCTGCCATTAGGGCTTTGACCCTATGCCGACAAAAGCGACTTGCACAAAGAAGATGCAACTTGTCCCCGCAATACTCCCCGCGGGCCAGGGAAATTAAACCAATCGTTAGCCATGATCCGCGACAAAGGTACCAACATGCTCTCGTTGAGTCCCCGTCGATCCACAGAAGGTCGGCAATTGCACAAAGACTGAGGAATTTCCACCAATGTCCGCCGCGCTCGACCGATTTCGAACTGCAACGATTGCAAAACAATCCATAAACCCAGCCAGCGCCGAGGAAGAATCCGACGTATCCGTGCTGATCGCGAAATTGACCGCCGAGGTTAATCAGGTCGCGTGCGAGAAGACCAAATCGATCCAGAAGATCACCAATCAGATGAAGATGCTGGCGCTGAACGCGCTGATCGAAAGCTCGCGCGCCGGGGCCCAGGGCGCGGGTTTTGCCGTGGTGGCGCAGGAAGTGCGCAACGTCGGCCAGCAGGTCGAAACCATCGCCCGCGAGCTCGAAAGCCAGCTCACGAACCGGACCGGCCATCTGATGTCATCGATTGCCGAGATGGCCGACCGCTCGCGCGGCGAGCGCATGATGGATCTGTCGCTCAATGCCATCGAGCTGATCGACCGCAATCTCTATGAGCGAACCTGCGACGTGCGCTGGTGGGCGACCGACTCCGCCGTCGTCGATTGCGCGGCGGCGCCGGATGCCGCGGCCGTGGCCCACGTGTCGGAACGCCTCGCGGTGATTCTCGGCGCCTATACGGTTTATCTCGATCTCTGGCTTTGCGATCTCAACGGCAATGTCGTGGCCAACGGCCGCGCGGACCGCTTCAACGTCGTCGGCCAGAACGTCGCGTCGACCAAATGGTTTCGCGCCGCGCGCGACCTGCGCTCCGGCGACGACTACACCGCCGCCGACGTCGAATGCCAGCCGTTGCTGGGCAACGCCCAGGTCGCGACCTATTGCGCCAGCGTTCGCGCCGGCGGCAAGGCGAGCGGCAAGGCAACGGGCGTGCTCGCCATCCATTTCGACTGGGAGCCGCAGGCCCGCGCCATCGTGCAGGGCGTGCGCGTCGGCGCCGCCGACAAGGCGCGCGTGCTGCTGGTCGATTCCAATTTCCGGGTGATCGCGGCGTCCGACGGCCAGGGCCTGCTCACCGAACGCATCTCGCTCCAGCTCGAAGGCAGGCGCTCCGGCTTCTATCAGGATCGTTCCGGCGGGCTCACCGCATTCCACGCCACGCCGGGCTACGAGACCTACAAGGGCCTCGGCTGGTACGGCGTGATCCAGGCCGGCGCGAGATAGAAACCCGCGAAGTTCAACACCCCAGCCTGTCGGCGATGCCGCCGAAATCCTTGGCGATGATGTCCCACTCGCCCGTAGCCTCGAAATCGTATTTCTGGTGCGGGCCGTATTCGGTCGGCCGCGCGACGAAGGCGGTTTTCAGGCCATTCTGCTGCGCGGCTTTCAGGTCGCCGTTGTGGGCGGCGACCATCATCACCTGCTCCGGTTGCAGGCAGAGCAACCTCGCCGCGCCGAGATAGGTTTCCGGATCGGGCTTGTAGTGCTCGAACAGTTCCGCCGACATGATGAGGTCCCACGGCAGGCCTGCGAACTTCGCCATGTTGGTCAGCAACGCGATGTTGCCGTTGGAGAGCGGCGAGATGATGTATTTCTTCTTCAGCCGCGTCAGGCCGGGGACGCTGTCCGGCCACGGATGCAGGCGGTGCCAGCCCAGCGTGAGGTAGTGCAGATCGGCCTCGCTCAGCCCCTTGATCGAAAAATCAGCGACCAGCTTTTCCAGCGACCGCCGGTGCAGCGTATCCAGGATCTGGTAGCCGCGCTCCGGATGTTTGCGCACCTCATCCATCGAGGCCGAATAGACCGCGCGCCAACCGTCCACCAAAGCGGTCCAGTCGGCCTTGATGCCTGACGTTTCCGACCATTTGGTGAAATCGTTGATCAGGCTGGTGCGCCAGTCGACGACGGTGCCGAACACGTCGAACACCAGTGCCTTCACGGCTGATACGTCGGACATTGGGCGAGACCTCCGTTTTTTCTTGTTGTCATTCCGCGGCGCGCAAAGCGCGAGCCCGGACTCTCGAAGTTCCGGGTTCGATGCTTTGCATCGCCCCGGAACGACGGCCTCTCAATCCAGATGAAACTTCTCGAGCTGGCGGTGCTCGGCCTTGATGTAGCGCACCGTGCCGGTGACCGAGCGCATCACCACCGTTTCGGTCTCGATGACATCCTTGCGGAACTTGACGCCCGTGAGCAGCGAGCCGGTCGTGACGCCGGTGGCCGCGAACAGGCAGTCGCCTCGCACCATGTCCTCGATGCCGTAGATCATCTTCGGATCGGTCACGCCCATCTTGTGGGCGCGGGCGCGCTTTTCCTCGCTGTCGAGGATCAGCCGGCACTGCATCTGGCCACCGATGCAGCGCAGCGCCGCTGCCGCGAGCACACCCTCGGGGGCGCCGCCGGTGCCGATATACATGTCGACGCCGGTGTTGTCGGGGTCGGCGCAATGGATCACGCCGGCGACGTCGCCGTCGGTGATCAGCCGCACCGCGGCGCCGGTCGAGCGGATGCTGGCGATGATGTCGGCGTGACGCGGACGATCCAGCACCAGAACCGTGATCGCGGAAGCCTCGACGCCCTTGGCTTTCGCGAGCCGCTTGACGTTGTCGGCCGGCGATGCGTCGAGCTCGACCACGCCTTTCTTGTAGCCCGGCCCGACCGCGAGCTTCTCCATGTAAACGTCGGGCGCATGCAGCAGCGTGCCGCCATCGGCCATCGCCATCGTCGCGATCGCGCCGGGCATGTTCTTGGCGCACAGCGTGGTGCCTTCGAGCGGATCGACCGCGATATCGACCTGCGGCCCGGCGTTGAGCCCGACCTTCTCGCCGATGAACAGCATCGGCGCCTCGTCGCGCTCGCCCTCGCCGATCACGATGGTGCCTTCGATCGGCAGCTTGTTGAGTTCGCGGCGCATCGCATCGACGGCGGCCTGGTCGGCCGCCTTTTCCTGTCCATGGCCGCGCAACCGCGCCGCGGACACGGCCGCACGTTCCGTGACCCGCACGATTTCCAGCGTGAGGATGCGCTCGAGCAATAACTGCGGCGGAACGGAAATATGGGTCGACATCGGCTTACTCCTTCAAAAACCTGCGCGGACCCTGGCCGGCCCGCCATCATAGTTCGGTGCGCGATCCCCAAGGGTATCCCTAAGGGATATCCCGCGGATCCCGCGCTAGTTCTTTTCGATCCGTATCACCTGCGGCCGGCCGCTGATCACCTTGTCGCGCTGCACCGCCTCCAGGGCGCGATAGACCGCGTCCTCCGACGTTGCATAGGTAATCAGGATGACCGGAACCGGCGATCCCTTCTTCGTGGCGCCGTTGGCGTCGACCCCCTCGGGGTGGCGCTGCACGATCGACTCCAGCGATATCTTCTGTTCGGCAAGGCGCGTGGCGATCGTCGCAGCGGTGCCGGCAAGGTCGCGCGCCATCAGGCGGATGTAATAGCCGCCCTCGTGACGCTCCATCGGCGCCTTGGTGGTCGATTGCAGCCGGTCGACGGGACGGCCGAAGGGCTTGGCGCGGATGCCGCGCGCGACGTCGGCGATGTCGGCAACCACGGCGGACGCGGTCGCGGCCCCGCCGGCGCCGGGGCCCACCAGCGTGATCGGCGGAATGCCCTCGCCGTCGATGGTCACGGCGTTGGTCACGCCCATCACCTGCGCGATCGAGGATGATTTCGGCACCATGGTCGGATGCACGCGCTGCTCGATGCCCTTGGCGGTGCGCACCGCGACGCCGAGCAGCTTGACGCGATAGCCGAGTTCTTCGGCCGCGCGCAGATCTTCCGGCGCAATCGAGGAGATGCCTTCGACATAGACCGCGCTCTGCGCCACCTTGGTGCCGAAGGCGAGGCTGGCAAGGATCGCAAGCTTCTGCGCGGTATCGTGGCCATCGACGTCGAACGACGGATTGGCTTCGGCATAGCCGAGCCGCTGCGCATCCTTCAGGCATTCGGCAAACGACAGGCCCTCCTGCTCCATCCGGGTCAGGATGTAATTGCAGGTGCCGTTGAGGATGCCGTAGACGCGATTGATATCGGTGCCAGCCAGCCCCTCGCGAAGGGTCTTGATGACGGGAATGGCAGCCCCTACCGCCGCCTCGTAGTTCAGCGCGCCGCCATGGGCTTCGGCCGCCTTTGCCAGCCGTACGCCGTGCTTGGCGATCAGCGCCTTGTTGGCGGTCACCACCGACTTGCCGGCCTTCAGTGCAGCCTCGATCGCCGACAGCGCCGGGTCGCCGGCGCCGCCCATCAGCTCGACGAAGCAATCGACGCGCGGATCGGTGGCCAGCGCCAGCGGGCTCTTGACCCAGTCGATGCCGCGCAGATCGACGGAGCGCTTCTTCGCCTTCGAACGCGCGGTGACGGCCACGACGCGCACGCCACGGCCGCAGCGCGCGGACAGCGTCCGCGCCTGCGCCTCGACGAGACGAACGACTTCGGCGCCAACGGTGCCGAGGCCCGCGATGCCCACTCCCAGGGGTGCGACCATGACTAAAAGAACCTGCTAGAGACGCTATGCAAAGGCATGATCCGACAAGAAAACCACAAGTCCATTTCCGGGATCATGCCTAGCGCCGGTTGGCGAGAGGAACCACGTTGTGCAACGTTTCAATGCCGCTTTCAAGGAAGCGGCGCACGCCGCGCGCAGCCTGGCGGATACGCTGTTCGTTTTCCACCATGGCGATACGGACATACCCCTCGCCGTGCTCGCCGAAGGCGACGCCGGGCGAGACGACCACGCCTGATTTTTCCACCAGCAGGGTTGCGAACTGCATGCTGCCGACACCCTCGAAGGCTTTTGGCAAGGGTGCCCAGGCGAACATCGAGGCTTGCGGCGGTGGAATGTCCCAGCCGGCGCGACCGAAGGATTCCACCAGCGCGTCGCGGCGCTTGCGGTAGGTGTCGCGCATTTCCCTGATGCAATCATCCGGTCCGTTCAGCGCAGCGGTGGCCGCAACCTGCACCGGCGTGAACGCGCCATAGTCGAGATAGGATTTCACCCGCGCCAGCGCGGCGATGATCCGCTCGTTGCCAACCGCAAATCCCATGCGCCAGCCGGCCATCGAGAACGTCTTCGACATCGAGGTGAACTCGACGGTGACGTCGATGGCGCCCGGGACCTGCAGCACCGAAGGCGGCGGGTTCTTCTCGTCGAAATAGACCTCGGCATAGGCCAGGTCCGACAGGATGAAGATCTCGTGCTTCTTCGCGAACGCTACCAGATCCTTGTAGAAATCGAGCTCGGCGACATAAGCGGTCGGGTTGGAGGGATAGCAGACCACGAGCGCCAATGGTTTTGGGATCGAATGGATGATCGCCCGTTCCACCGCCTCGAAGAACTGCGGTGTCGGCTCCGACGGCACCGAGCGGATCACGCCGCCCGCCATCAGGAAGCCGAAAGCGTGAATCGGGTAGCTCGGATTGGGGCAGAGCACGACGTCGCCGGGGGCGGTGATCGCCTGCGCCACGTTGGCAAAGCCTTCCTTCGAGCCGAGCGTGGCGACGACCTGGGTGTCCGGATTGAGCTTCACGCCGAACCGACGCGCGTAATAGGCCGCTTGCGCCTTGCGCAGGCCGTTGATGCCGCGCGAGGCCGAATAGCGATCGGTGCGCGGCTTGCCCAGCGTCTCCTTCAGCTTCTCGATCACATGGGGCGGCGTCGGCAGGTCCGGATTGCCCATGCCCATGTCGATGATGTCGGCCCCGGCATTGCGCGCGGCCGCCTTGGCCTGGTTGACCTTCTCGAACACGTAAGGCGGCAGACGGCGGATGCGGTAAAAATCTTCCATGGAACCCTGCTCCGGACAACCGGCGGGACAGAATCGCAAGACCTTTACGCTGTGAAACCGACTTCTCGCATTTCAGTCAAAAGTCGCGCCCAATCAAAGATTTAGGGCGAATTCAGGCGCAAGATCCCGGGTTCCGGGCCCGCAATGTGGTTGAGTTCGATTTCTTGTACCACGGGAGCCCGGCAGCGCCAGCTTCTATAGTGTTTTCAAGTTAAAGGCTTGTCCGGATGCAAACCGGGGCGAACGAGGACCCCAAGGTTACCGTTTCGCTGGTTTTGCCGGGGAAGCCGGATTTGCGGCTGCGGCAGTTGCCTGCCGGTCCCGGGCGGCGGCCAACTCTGCCTGGATTTTGGACAGCTCCGTAGGCTTCATTGCCTCCTCTTCGCGATCCGGCGGCAGATCGTGGACCGGCAGATAGGATCCGGCTTCCTTCGGACGTTCGGGGGCGCCCGCCGGCACGCCCACCCCAGGCATGTCGGCGATCTGGGTCGAGCAGCCGCCAAGCGCCAATGCCGCTGCGAACAGCGCGGCAACCGACCGCAGCCTCATTGTTCGATCTGCCGGCATTCGTCCGGGAATCCCCTGCTACTCACGTACACTACACACTTTACAGGTATTCTCGATCGCGTGGAGGCCCTGGTACAAGCCTTGCAACGCTAAATCGTCCCGCTGTGTTGATCTCGCTACTTCGCTTCTTGCCGTTCAAACCATCGTCGCCTGAAACGATTGGAGCCCGAGAACCAAATCCGCCCGGTGCGGCTGCAATGTGTCGAAACACGGAAACGTTATCGCAGTGCAACAGGGTTAACCGCAAACGCCTCGAAGACAATCGGCGCGGTGACGAACCCCAAACGAACCTATAGTGTCTCTGTAATGAGCGACGTTAACACCGAAACCTCCAACACTCAGGGCTCCAGTACCCAGGGCGCCAAGAGCTTCAACGCCGAAGCCTTCGCCATGAACATCGCCAAGGCGATGGAGACGAGCGGTCAGGCGCTCGCGGCCTACCTCAAGCCGCGCGAGGCCGGCGAGGTGATGGACAAACCGCCCAGCGAAATCGGTGAAATCGTCAAGACGTTCTCGCAGGTCGCCGAATACTGGCTCTCTGACAGCCAGCGCGCGGCCGACCTGCAGACCAGACTTGGCAAGGCCTATCTAGATCTCTGGGGTTCGGCGGCGCGCCGCATGGCCGGCGAGCAGGCAGCGCCGGCGATCGAGCCCTCGCCGCGCGACAAGCGCTTCAAGGATCCCGAGTGGAAAACCAACCAGTTCTTCGACTTCGTGCTGCAGCTCTATCTGCTCACCACGCAATGGGCTGAAACGCTGGTGAAGAACGCCGACGGCCTCGATCCGCATACGCGCAAGAAGGCCGAGTTCTACGTCCAGCAGATCTCCAACGCGATTTCGCCGTCGAATTTCGTCTTCACCAACCCGGAAGTGCTGCGCGAGACGCTGGCGTCGAATGGCGACAACCTCGTGCGCGGCATGAAGATGCTGGCCGAAGACATCGAGGCCGGCCACGGCACGCTGCGCATCCGCCAGTCCGACCCGTCGAACCTCGTCGTCGGCGTCAACATGGCGACGACACCCGGCAAGGTGATCTACCAGAACGACCTGATGCAGTTGATCCAGTACACGCCCAGCACGGAGACCGTGCTGCGCACGCCGCTCCTGATCGTGCCGCCGTGGATCAACAAGTTCTACATTCTCGATCTCAAGCCGGAAAAATCCTACATCAAGTGGTGCGTCGACCAGGGCATCACCGTGTTCGTGATCTCCTGGGTCAATCCGGACAAGGAACTCGGCAAGAAGACGTTCGACGACTATATGAAGGAAGGCCCACTCACCGCGATGGATATCATCGAGAAGGTGACGGGCGAGCTGAAGGTGCATACCGCCGGCTACTGCGTCGGCGGTACCCTGCTCGCCTCGACGCTGGCGTGGCTCGCCGAGAAGCGACGGCAGCGCGTGACATCAGCGACGTTCTTTGCGGCGCAGGTCGACTTCACCCATGCCGGCGATCTCTTGGTGTTCGTCGACGAAGACCAGATCTCGGCGCTCGAACGCGACATGAAGGCTGCCGGCGTGCTCGAAGGCAGCAGGATGGCCATGGCCTTCAACATGCTGCGCTCCAACGACCTGATCTGGTCCTATGTCGTCAGCAACTATTTGAAGGGACAGCCGCCCTCCTCGTTCGACCTGCTGCACTGGAATTCCGACGCCACACGGATGCCGGCGGCGAACCATTCCTATTATCTGCGCAACTGCTATCTGGAGAACCGGCTGACTGGCGGCAGCATGGTGCTGGACAACACGCTGCTCGACCTCTCGAAGGTCAAGGTGCCCGTCTACAATCTGGCGACGCGCGAGGATCACATCGCTCCGGCGGATTCGGTACTCTACGGCTCGCAGTTCTTCGGCGGTCCGGTGAAATACGTGCTGTCGGGTTCCGGTCACATCGCCGGCGTGGTCAACCCGCCGGCGGCGGGCAAGTACCAGTACTGGACCAACGACAACATCAAGGACGTCACGCTCGCCGACTGGCTGAAGAACGCCACCGAGCACAAGGGTTCCTGGTGGCCCGACTGGCTGCAATGGCTGGAGCAGCTCGACTCCGAGCGCGTGCCCGCGCGCCCCGTCGGCACCGCGGAACTGCCGCCGATCGAGGATGCGCCCGGCAGCTACGTCAAGGTCCGCGCATAGCGCCGACTCGTGTTGTCCGGTATGATCAGCCATCCCGTGCCGGGAATCGAGATCGTTTGAGGGGGAACCGATGACACGCGAATTGTTCTGGCTGACGCTGACCGTGATTCTGACCGGGCTGCTCTGGGTTCCCTACATCATCAATCGCTGTCAGGTGCGCGGCCTCTCCGGCGCCATGGCCAATCCCTCGCGCAACGACAAGCCGCAAGCCGAGTGGGCCAACCGCCTGATGTTCGCGCACGACAACGCGATCGAGAACCTGATCATCTTCGCGCCGCTGGTGCTGATCCTCAACGACCTCGACTATTCCACCAAATGGACCGTGATGGCCTGCGCCGTATATTTCTGGTCCCGCGTCGCCCACCTGATCGTCTACACGCTGGGCCTGCCGGTGTTCCGCACGCTGGCCTTCACGGTGGGCTTCCTGGCGCAGGCCGTGCTGGCGCTGGCGATCTTCGGGCTGGTGTGAGGGCGTAGCTCAGCCGGCCTTGCGCGCGACGACGAACAGCATCGGCGCAATCTTGTCGTCGAACCCTTTGACTTCGCCGCTCTCAATCTCCAGCGTGCTCCACTTGCCCGCCTCGGCATAGGTGGTGCGCAGCCAGTCCGGCGATGGATAATTGTAGTAGCGGTTGAGCGTATCGCGGCCGTCGGCGTCGCCGGTCTTGTAGCTGGCGAAGAACGCGCCCGACGGTTTGAGTGCGCGCCAGATCAGCCGCAGGATGCCCGCGAGTTCATTGCGGGGAACATGGAGCAGGCAGGCGTTGGCCCAGACAGCGTCATAGGCTTCGACTTCATTGAGGTCATGAAACAGGAGCGTCTCGACGGTGCGGCCGAGGCGCTTTGCTGCGACGGCAGCCATTTCCGGCGAGCCATCGGTCGCGTGAACGTCAAATCCTCGCGCCAGCATTTCCGCGGTGTCGCCGCCGGCGCCGCACCCGAGTTCGAGGATGCGAGCGCCCGGCGGGAGCAGCGCCAGGAACGCCGTCAGCCGCGCCTGGCGCGAGGTGATCTCGCGCCCGGCGTAGGCTTCGGCATTGCCGCGGTAGAATTGCAGTGTCTGTTCGTCCACGGCGCGCCTCCGGAAATCGCCGAGCGACTACTTGTCAGCCAGGCCCAGCATCAGCCGCATGTTCTGCACTGCCGCGCCGGACGCACCTTTGCCGAGATTGTCGAGCCGCGCGACCAGCACCGCCTGCCGATGTTTTTCGCTGGCAAAGACGTAAAGTTCGAGCTTGTTGGTCTCGTTGAGCGCCTCCGGCTCGATCCGCCCGCCCTTGGTCGCCGCGTTCTCGAGCGGCATCACCGAGACGTATTTGCTTCCCGAATAGCGCTTCTCCAGCGCGGCGTGCAGGTCGGCTCCACTTGGCTTGCCGGTCAGCGTGTCGAGATGCAGCGGCACCGAGACCAGCATGCCTTGCCGATAATTTCCGACCGACGGCACGAAGATCGGCCGCCGCGTCAATTTTGAGTAAAGCTGCGTCTCCGGCAGGTGCTTGTGCTCGAAGCCGAGGCCATACAGTTCGAAGGACGGCGCGCTGCCATCCTCGAAACTCGCGATCATTGTCTTGCCGCCACCCGAATAACCGCTCACCGCGTTGATGGTGACAGGATAGTCCGGAGGCAACAGGCCGGCATCGACGAGCGGCCGCAACAGCGCAATGCCGCCGGTCGGATAGCAGCCGGGATTGGAGACTTTCTTCGCGGCGCGAATCTTGTCGGCCTGGTCGGGCGCCAGTTCCGGAAACCCGTAGGTCCAGTCGCTAGCGACCCGGAACGCTGTCGACGCGTCGAGCACCTTCGGCCCCGAAGCGCCCATGCTGTCGATCAGGGCGACGGTTTCCTTGGCGGCATCATCAGGCAGGCAGAGGATGACGAGGTCGACCTCGCTCAGGAGCGCCCGCTTCGCGGCAGGATCCTTGCGCTTGTCGTCGGCAATGCTCTTCACGACGACGTCGTTCTGCAGCTTCAGGCGCTCGGCAATGCCGAGACCCGTCGTTCCGGACGCGCCGTCGACGAACACGGCGGGTTTTGCCGCAGCGTCCACGGTCTTCGGCTGATGGCTGTCGGTGAGGGTCATGGCGCGCTCCTTTCGAGTCGGTTGGTTTCGCTGGCGAAGGCTTGCGGCCGCGCCTCTTTCATCAAATGCGCGATATGCTTCGCGCCGGCTTCCGTCTGCGAGGCGAGCGATCCTGCAATCGCGACATAGTCGGGTTCGGATTTATGCTGGTTCAGCTTGAAGCTGCCTTCGACCTCTTCAACCGTCATCTCAAGACCCACGATTGCCTTCTTCATCGCTTCCAGCCGCCCGGCCGTCATCTTCGACGACAGCCATGGCTTCTTCGGCAGCAGCCTGCCCTCGAACTTGGCGCTGAGCGCTTCGATCTGCTCGGCGAGTTCATTCTCGGACATCACCCGCACCGGGCCGGTCAGGTGGACGGCCTGATAGAGCCAGGTCGGCACCTGGTCCGGCGAAACGTACCAGTCGGGAGACACATAGGCATCCGCGCCGTTGACGGCCAGCAGCCAAGATGTCGTTCCATCTGCGAGCTTTACCAGCGGATTGTGACGCGCGACATGAAACGCCGCGCGCGGCGTGCCGTCATTGGCCGAGGTCAGATAGAACGGCAGCGACGAGGCGACCGGCTTGTTGCCGTCCCACGCGCAGGCCAGGCCAAAGCCGCGCGCCTCCGCGAACGCGAGGCTCGCGGTGCGGTCAGACTTGAACGGTGGCGGCGTATACATCTCGAACTCCTGCTTGACGTAGGAGCCGCCGTTTCAGACCGCGTTTCTTTGCAAGGGAAGAAGCCGCGGGACCCGATCCGGCGGCAGGGGCGACAATCTCAGACGCAGACGTCCGCCCTGACCGCGATGATGCGGCGGCGGCGAGCGATGAACATGGTCGAAGCGTTAGTCATGGGCGCGGCTATAAGGCCGCGCCCCTCTGGCGTCAAGTTCTAGCTGTCATTCCGGGATGGTCCGAAGGACCAGACCCGGAATCTCGAGATTCCGGGTTCGATGCTGCGCATCGCCCCGGAATGACATGTTGTCAGATCACCGGATTCCAATGCGCCGGGATCAGCCGGTAACCATTGCCGTCCTTTTCGACGAAGCCCTGGGCCGGGAACGGATAGTGGAAGCCCTGCACCCGCATCTTGTCGGCAACCAGCATGTCGTAGACCCGGCGGCGGGTCTTTTCCGCCAGCGCCGGATCCTGGTCGAACATCAGGTGCCAGCCGGGATTGGTGACGAACAGTGCCGGATGGTTGGTGACGTCGGACTGGATGAAGACCTTGTCGGAACCCGACGAGAGAACATAGGAGGTGTGGCCCGGCGTGTGGCCGATCGTCTCCACCGCCAGCAGTCCCGGCGCGACTTCCTTGCCCCATTCATAGGGCGTCGCCTTCTTGTTCAGCCCTGCTTCGAAGACGCGACGGGCGTTCTTGAACACGGTCTGCATCCGGCCCTCGGGCGCGCGGCTCATCTCGCCGTCGTCCATGAAGTACTTCCATTCCGCGGCGGGGACGAGCACTTCGGCGTTGGGGAATGCGAGGGTGTTCTCGGCGGTCAGAAGCCCGTTGATGTGATCGCCATGGAAGTGCGAAATCACCACCATGTCGACCGCCTTCGGATCGATGCCCGCGGCCACCATGTTGGCAACGAACTGGCCGACATTGCCCTTGCTGGAAGCGAACGCGGCGGCGCCGTTGCCGGTGTCGACCACGACCAGCTTGCCCCCGGTGTTGATCACCAAAGGCGCGAACTGGATCGACATCCTGTCCTTCGGCATGAAGGCCTTTTCCAGCGCCGCGTTGACTTCGTCCTTTTTCGCGTTGAGCACGAACGTATCGGGCAGCGCGAAGTTGTTGACGCCGTCAGAGATGGCCGTCACCTGGGCGTCGCCGACCTTGTACCGATAGAAACTCGGCGCCTGCTTCTCCGCCACCGGCGCGGCAGCCCTGGCGGGCGCATGGGTCAGGAGCGGTGAAGCGGCCAGCGCAGCAGCGCCGGCGAGTGCGTGACGTCGTGACAATTCCATTAGATGATCTCCGAGTGGGACGATGCGTGTGGCGGCAGGAATCTCCTGCCTTTTTAGTGTGCCGTTGGTCAGGCTACCGCTGATTCCACCGTCGTTTTACGGTGGCGCGACGACGGTAGCGCGACGCCGGGGCGAAAGACGTTTAGTCCGTTGATTGTATCCACCGAGCTAACACCCTCGCTACCGGCTTATTCCGGCCCGCTACACCGACCGCCACAGCCATTCGGCGATCTTCGCCATCACGTCGCCGGACAGCAGCAGGACGCCCGACCAGACCAGCGCCGAGACGAAGTTTGCGATCTGGAATGGCCAGTACGACATTTCGAAAATGCCGGCGGCGAGCGGCACCGAGGCGCGCAAGGGTCCGAAGAAGCGGCCGATGAAAATCGAGGGCACGCCCCATTTCTGCACGAAGGCTTCGCCGCGCGGCAGGATTTCCGGATAGCGTGACAGCGGCCACATCTCGGCGACGTGTTCCTTGAATTTGTAGCCGAACCAGTAGGAGACCCAATCGCCCAGCGCCGCGCCGAAGCCGCCGGCCAGCCAGACCGGCCAGAAATTGATTCCGCTGACGCCGACCAGCGCGCCGATGGCGACCAGCGCGCCCCAGGCCGGCACAAGCAGCGAGATGAAGGCGAGCGATTCGCAAAACGCCAGCACGAACACGATCGGAGCGGCCCAGACCTGATTGTCGCGCACGAAATCAGCCAGGGCGCGCACGTAGTCTTCCATGTCCTGAAACGCCTCCGCCCCGTTTCCGCCGACGAACCTTTTGAGGGTTCCGTGCCCTGCGAAGACGTACGCCAGCCAATTGCGTGACTTCAAGTCACAATGCCGGGCACCGGGCGTGATCGCCGCTGATTCCCACCGCTATGAGGCGCACTGCCGCGGGCCACCGGCCGGATGGCAAGGACCTCCGGACGGGAACTCAGCTCTGGGGAGGCGGCGGCCGCCTTGGCGGGCGCGGCTTCGCCGGACGCGCCGATGCGGGAGTCGCCGGTTGCAGGGTAACGATGACAGGATTTGGCTTGTGATCCAGCGCAGCACCGGTAGCCGCATCGACCCCCATGCCGATCAGGCCGCCAGCCAGAATATTGCCGGCGAAGCCCGCCGCGCCCGTGCCCGGAATTTCCTTGGTGAGGGGGATAATCTGCGGCTCATATCCCTCCTTTGTAACGGTCACCGTGATGTCGGCGCTACGCTTGGCCACGACCACGCACGGCGTGACGCACGTGGTCGGAGCGTCGAGCCCCGATACGTCGGCGGTGGCGCCGGAAGGCGTGCTCGCAATTGAAATATTCTCAGTCGTTCCGCGCGTCACCGACGCGCAGCCAACACACGGCGCCGCGAGCGCGGCGACCAGCAACAACCTGATCATTGGATAATCCCCCAACCCCACCGCGACCTTCACGCAACCTGCGGCTGAAAGCAAGCGGGTAGTGCCGGCCAGCGGCACATCTTGCTAACCGAACGCATTCCGCCTATTGGCCGGCACTCCTTCCGGCAAGTGCCCTGCCGCGGCCGCGGCGGTCACTTTTTCAGCCCATCCGTGGCATAGTCACAGGAACCGATTCGCTGCCGCGCTTTAGCGCGCAACATCTGAAGAGCCATGTCCAAATCATTGAAATCAGCCGCAAAAGCCAAATCGCCCAGTGACCTGTTCGGGGAACCGAAGGGCCGTGCGCCCGCCAAGGCTGCCCCCCGCGCCGGCAACGCCGAGGCCGGCTACACCGCGGCCGATATCGAGGTGCTCGAAGGGCTCGAGCCGGTCCGCCGCCGCCCCGGCATGTACATCGGCGGCACCGACGAGAAGGCGCTGCACCACCTGTTCGCTGAAGTCATCGACAATGCCATGGACGAGGCGCTGGCGGGACACGCCACCTTCATCGAGGTCGAACTGACCGCCGACGGTTTCCTCACCGTCACCGACAACGGCCGCGGCATCCCGGTCGATCCGCATCCGAAGTTTCCGAAGAAGTCCGCGCTCGAAGTCATCATGTGCACGCTGCATTCAGGAGGCAAGTTCGACTCCAAGGTCTACGAGACCTCGGGCGGTCTGCACGGCGTCGGCGTGTCCGTTGTCAACGCGCTGTCCTCGCGTCTCGAGGTGGAGGTCGCGCGCAGCCAGAAACTCTACCGGATGAGTTTCGAGCGCGGCCATCCCAAGGGCAAGCTCGAAGACCTCGGCAAGATCAACAACCGCCGCGGCACCCGCATCCGCTTCAAGCCGGACACCGATATCTTCGGCGCAAAAGCCGCTTTCAAGCCGCAGCGCCTGTTCAAGATGACGCGCTCGAAGGCCTATCTGTTCGGCGGCGTGGAAATCCGCTGGCGCTGCGATCCCGAATTGCTGAAAGGCGTCGAGGACGTCCCCGCCGAGGACAGCTTCCATTTCCCGGGCGGCCTGAAGGACTATCTCGCCGCCGCCATTCACGCCGACACGCTGGTGCATCCGGATATCTTTTCCGGCAAGTCAGGCCGCAACGGCGCCCACGGCGCCTGCGAATGGGCTGTGGCGTGGACGGCGGATGCCGACGGCTTCCTCTCCTCGTACTGCAACACCGTGCCGACGCCCGACGGCGGCACCCATGAATCCGGCCTGCGCAGCGCGATGCTGCGCGGCCTGAAGGACCATGCCGAGCGCATCGGCCAGGGCAAGCGCGCCGCGCCGGTGACGTCGGAAGACGTCATGGTCGGTGCGGCGATCATGCTGTCGGTGTTCGTGCGCGAGCCGGAATTCCAGGGCCAGACCAAGGACCGGCTGGCGACCGCGGAAGCCCAGAAGATCGTCGAGCAGGCGATCAAGGATCCGTTCGACCACTGGCTGTCGGGCAATCCGCTGCAGGCCAACAAGCTGCTCGATTTCGTCATCGAGCGCGCCGACGAGCGGCTGCGCCGCCGCGCCGAGAAGGAGACGTCGCGCAAGACTGCGGTGAAGAAGCTCCGCCTCCCCGGCAAGCTCGCCGACTGCACCAATACCGCGACCGAAGGCTCCGAGCTTTTCATCGTCGAGGGCGACTCGGCCGGCGGCAGCGCCAAGCAGGCGCGCGACCGCAAGACCCAGGCCGTGCTGCCGTTGCGGGGCAAGATTCTCAACGTCGCATCCGCGGGACGGGACAAGCTGACCGCCAACGCGCAGCTCTCCGACCTGATGCAAGCGATCGGCTGCGGGACGCTGGCGCATTACCGCGAGGAAGACCTGCGCTATTCCCGCATCATCATCATGACTGACGCCGACGTCGACGGCGCGCACATCGCCTCGCTGCTGATCACGTTCTTCTACCGCCAGACGCCCCGGCTGATCGACGAGGGTCACCTCTATCTGGCCGTGCCGCCGCTATACAAGCTAACCCACGGTAGCAAATCGGTATACGCCCGCGACGACGTCCACAAGGAAGCGCTGCTGAAGAGCGAGTTCAACGCCAACGCCAGGGTCGAGGTCAACCGGTTCAAAGGCCTGGGCGAGATGATGCCGGCCCAGCTCAAGGAGACCACCATGGACCCGGCCAAGCGCACGCTTTTGCGCGTGGTGCTGCTGGCCGACGACCGCGAGGGCACCGCCGATTCGGTCGAGCGGCTGATGGGAACCAAGGCCGAGGCCCGGTTCGCCTTTATCTCCGACAAGGCGGAATTCGCCAGCGACGACCTGCTCGACGTCTGATTCCCCCGAAACGGGCAGCTTTCCGGCTGTTTCAGGCACCCCAGCCCTGTAAACGCCTGATTCTGCCCAATTTTCAGACCTTTCCGGGACTTTCGTTTTCAGGCGGGTGTGCTTCTCACGCAACAGCATTTTGAGCCGAACCGCGTATAGTCCTGACACTGGGTTTTGGGAATCGGTGCTCGCGCATTCGGTTAGAGCGATCAGATAGACGCTTTAAACTAAGGGAATTGGGACATGAAGAAGGTACTGATCGCTCTGACCGCGCTGGCGGCATTCACCGGATCGGCTGCGGCAGCCGATCTGGGGGCCCGGCCCTATGCCAAGGCACCAGCGCCGGTGGCGATGGCCCCGAGCTGGACAGGCTTCTACATTTTCGGCGGCGGCGGCGGCGGTGTCTGGGATGCGAACGGCGGCGTGGACGTCACTGCGACGGGCGCCTGCATCGTTTGCACAAATACCCGCACGGGCGGCGACGGATGGTTCGGCACGGTTGGTGCCGGTTATGACTGGCAGACCGGTCCGGCTTGGGTATTTGGTATCTTCGGCGACGGTACCTTCGGCAACCTCAAGGGCAACATTGGCGATGCGAGCATCTTCGCTGTCGGCAGCGTCAAGATGGAAACGGCTTGGGCAGCCGGTGCGCGCCTCGGTTACCTCATCGCTCCGAACGTACTTTCCTACGTGAACGGCGGTTACACCGGGACCTACTGGTCAGGTAGCACCCTGCTTGGCTCGCTCACCGGTACCCCGGTTGGGCTGCACACCGATAGCTTCAACACCCAGGGCTGGTTCGTCGGCGGCGGCGTTGAGAACAACCTGAACTTCTTCGGCGTCAACGCTCCGGGCTGGTTCATGAAGACGGAATATCGCGCGTCCTATCTCGACCGAAAGAATCTTCAGGAACGGGTCGATGCCACCAACGCGGCGACTGGCGTCGATATTACCTTCAAGCCTTTCGTGCAGACCATCAGCACGTCGCTGGTGTACCGCTTCAACTGGACCGGCGCTCCGATCGCCGCGAAGTACTGATCCCTGCTAATCCAAGTAGATCAAAAGCCCCGGCATCGTCCGGGGCTTTTTTTCGTCTGGAGATAGCCGCGCCTCGCGGATTTCCGCCTGTTGTGCGAGTGTCGGCAATGCGCGTTGCGCCGCCCTTTTCAGCCGCCCGGATTAACCCTGTGACGACTTCCGGTCTTGCGAAGCCGACCCGCATTGTATTCGATCCGCAATTGCGGGCCGCCATTATCGTTTTTCGGAAAGGCAACCCGTCAAGCCGCAAGGCATCCAAGAACCGGAGCGGCAACGGAGGGAATCCATGGCCAGATCGCTTTCGATCATCGGCTTTTTGGCGCTCGCGATCGGCCTGCTTTGGATCGGCCAGGGCACCGGCGCGATCCGCTGGCCGCAAACGAGCTTCATGATCAACCAGCTGCAGTGGGCGGGATATGGCGCGTTGCTCGGCGCCATCGGACTTATCCTGATCTGGCAGGGCAATCGCTGACCCGACCCATTATGGCCGGGCTTGTCCCGGCCATCCATGTCCTGGATCATGCGCGACAGGGAAAACGTGGGTGCCCGGGACTAGCCCACGGGTGTCCGGTTCGATTTTCATGGACAGGGTGCATGACGTGGATTCTTCTGTGTTTTGAGCGCTTCGCACACGTTCGAGACACGGAAGGAGGTTCGCGCCATGCGGCATCAGAATAGCGTATTTCACAGTCTAACGAAGCACGTTCCCTGGTCCAGGTTCGAACATATCGTGGAGAAGTACGGAGCCGATCAGTTGGTACGCAAGTTGACGACGAAGCGTCAGTTCATCGCTCTGCTGTACGGACAACTCAGCGGCTCGATCAGCCTGCGGGAGATCGTGACCGGGATGGCAAGCCACGAGACGCGACTTTATCACGCCGGGGCGGCGCCAGTGAAGCGCTCGACGATGTCGGATGCCAATTCGAAGCGTGCCTCGCAAGTTTTCAGCGAGTTGTTCGCGCAGATGCTGCCGCAAGCGCATCGCGGGCTTCGGCGAGCCACGGCAGACGCGGTCCGGCTTATTGATTCCACTAGTGTTCGGCTCTCCAGCCTGAGCGAGGACTCGGCGGCATTTTCGGCCGATGTGTTCGGGGCCAAGGCGCATATTGTCTACGATCCGAACGCGGACCTGCCGGTTTACTTTGCCGTGACGCCGCCGGCCAACGTCAATGACATTACCGCTGCCAAAGCCATGCCGATCGAGCCGGGTGCAACTTACGTCTACGACCTCGGTTATTACGATTATGGCTGGTGGGCGAGGCTTGATGAGGCTGGCTGCCGCTTCGTGACGCGGCTAAAGAAGAATACTCCGTTCAGCGTGATAAAGAACAACCGCACGCCCAAGAGCAGCAATATTGTGAGCGACCGCATCGGCCATCTGCCGGCCCGGCTCGCCAACAGTCGCAAGAATCCGTTGCAAGTTCCGGTCAGGGAGATCCATCGTGATCATCGAAACCGGTAAGCGGTTGCGCATCGTGACCAATGATCTCGATGCAGCGCCAGAACAAATCGCAGACCTTTACAAACAGCGCTGGCAGATCGAACTTTTCTTCCGCTGGGTCAAGCAGACGCTGCGAATCAGGCACTTTATTGGGGTTTCCGAGAATGCAGTCCGCATTCAGATCGCCATCGCCCTGATCGCCTTTCTCATCCTGCGAATGGCGCAGACCGCTCAAAAAACGGTACACCGCCCTCTCGAATTCGCCCGGCTCGTCCGCGCCAACCTCATGCACAGACGCCCCATCAACAATTTGCTCGAACCCCTGCAACCGATCCCGATAAACGCAAATCAGTTGAAACTTGGACTATACTTCCCATGAACCGGACACCCGTGGGACTAGCCCGGGCATGACGAGGAAGGGACAACATCGATGAAAACAGAACTGTTCGATCTCAGCGGCAAGGTCGCCATCGTCACCGGCGGCAATGGCGGCATCGGGCTCGGCATGGCCCGCGGGCTGGCGAAAGCCGGCGCCGCGATCGCGATCGTCGGCCGCAACGAGCAAAAGTCGGCCGCGGCGGTCGCTGAACTGAAGCAGGCCGGTGCCAAAGCGATCTCGGTGGCCACCGACGTCACCGACAAGGCCGCGGTCGATGCCATGGCCGAGCGCGTCGCCCGCGATCTCGGCCGAATCGACATCCTCGTCAACAACGCGGGCATGAGCATCCGCAAGCCGCCGCACGTGCTCGATATCGCCGAGTGGAACAGTGTCATTGCGACCAATCTCACCAGCGCCTTCCTCTGCTCGCAGGCGGCCTATCCGGCGATGAAGGCCGCCGGCGGCGGCAAGGTCGTCAATATCGGCTCGATGATGTCGATCTTCGGCGCCAGCTTCGCGTCAGCCTATGCGGCCAGCAAGGGCGGCATCGTCCAGTTCACGCGCGCCTGCGCGGTGGCCTGGGCTGCCGACAACATCCAGGTCAACGCGGTGCTGCCGGGCTGGATCGACACCGACCTCACCAGGAACGCCCGCAAGGAGGTCGCGGGCCTGCACGACCGCGTGCTGGCGCGGACCCCCGCGGCGCGATGGGGCGGGATCGACGATTTCGCCGGCATCGCGGTGTTCCTCGCCTCTCCTGCGTCCGATTTCGTGACCGGCACGGCGATTCCCGTCGATGGCGGCTATTCCGTCATGGCGTAGGCGAGGGCGTTTCCGGCCGAAAGGACGGTCCGGGGCCCGATCCGGGTGGCTCCCAGGTCGTGCGAACAACCGAGCCACGGCTGCAATTGGATGTTCGTTCTGGCTCTATCAGGGTAGCAAGCGCAGCGCCCTGCCCCGACCGCACAAAAGCAAAACCCCGGCTTGCGCCGGGGCTCCACTTTGTTGGTGTATCGAGATCAGTATCTGGTCACGCCAGGGCCACCGAAGCGATAGTTGATGCGGGCGGTGACCAGATCGATGTCCTGCCGGATGCCGACGTTGGTATAGCGCCAGTTTGCGTTGGTCCAATTGTAGTTCGTGTCGCCCAGGAACAGGTGATTGTACTCGACACCGAACGACCAGTTGGGGGTGAAGCCCCATTCCAGGCCCACGCCAACAGCAGCGCCCCATCGCGTATTGGATACGTTGATGAAATCGACGTTGTTGAGTGCGGCCCAGTAGCTGTTGCTGGCGACCGCAGCGCCGCCCTTGACGTAGAACAGGACGTTGTTGGCGGCATAACCGACGCGGCCGGTGAACAGACCGAGCGCATCGACCGTGGTACCGACGGACCAACGCGGATCGAATGGATCGACATATGACCGGCTCAGATCAGCCCAGTTACCCTGAGCTTCGAGACCGAACACCCACGAGCCAGCCTGCCAGTTGTAACCAATCTGGCCGCCAACGGTGCCGCCAGATGCATTATCCGAACGAACGAGGAAGTTCGCCCAATCATATCTGGTGCTGCTCTGTCCCCAGCCACCGTTGATACCGATATAGAAGCCACTCCAGTCGTACATGGCGGCCACAACCGGGGGCGCCTTGGTGTAGGGCCGAGCGGCGAGATCGGCCGCGAAGGAACTCGCCGTGCTGGCGGCAAGAATAGAAGCTGCAAGTACCAGTTTCTTCATTGCATTTCCCTTTGTAAGCACAAGATCAAATCATCAAAATCGAAATCCTGACTAAAAATACGCTAGTTCCAGCCCTTTGGCTGTCACCCGGCTGCTACAGTCACAGGCAATGTGACCAGCGATTGCAGCCACAATTTTGCCGCAACTCCGGGGTTGTGCGACGCACCATCCCCTCATGGCCTGGCATTGTCCTTGAACTGCAGTTGCTCGGGCTGCACGCCAATACCTATAAAGCGGGCCGTTACACCCTGGAGCCAGGGCACCGCCGTGACCAATCGCATGACGAGCGGGACCTTTAGCGGCTGGTTGCCGGGCTTCAGCGCGGCGCTTACGATGGTGTTTTGGGCAACGACCTGCATCCGCTGCGTCATCCGCACCGGGAATTCGCGACGACGGCGCACGGCGTCGAGTTCGTCTTCCGGTGGACAGCCGCCTGCCAGTTTCGACGCCAGCAGGTTGGCGGTCGCGACCGCGTCCTGAACCGCGAGGTTCACGCCGACGCCGCCGATCGGCGACATCGCATGCGCGGCGTCGCCGATGCACAGCAGACCCGGCCGCGTCCAGCGCTTCAGCCGATTGATCGCGACCGTGAGCAGCTTGACGTCATCCCAGCTTTTCACATCAGCAAGACCCGGTTTGAGGATCGGCGCCATTTGCGCGATGTCGTCGAGCAGGGCCGGCAGTCCCCTCGCCTTCACGGCGTCGTACTGTCCCTTGGCGATGACATAGGCGCACTGCCAGTAGTCGCCGCGATCGAATGTCACCATCATCCTGCCGGGCTCGACGCGCGCGAACAGGCTCTCGTTTTCGTTCGCCCGCTTGCCGGCGCGAAACCACAGCACGTCCATCGGCGCGCCGATTTCCTCGACCTCCAGCCCGGCGCGTTCGCGTAGCAGCGAATGGCGGCCGTCGCAGGCGATAGTGAGATCGGCATCGATATCGATGACGCCATCCGGCGTCCTAGCTTTGACGCCCGCAATGCGATCGCCGTCATGGATCAGGTCGATTGCCTCGGTCGACATCATCACCTTGAGCGAAGCGAACCGCTTGCCGCTTTCGCGAAGGAAGTTGAGAAAGTCCCACTGCGGCATGAAGGCGATGAACGGATACTTTACATGGAGCCGGCTCAGATCGGCGATCCGCACGGAAGTGCCGCCGAACATCCCGTCCATCTTCTGCAGACGCTGATGCGGCAGCTTGAGGAAGCCGTCGATCAGCCCAAGCTCGTCCATCACCTGCAAGGTCGAGGGATGCACGGTGTCGCCACGAAAATCGCGAAAGAAATCCGCGTGCTTTTCCAGCACCACGACATCGATGCCGGCGCGTCCGAGCAGATAACCGAGCATCATTCCGGCAGGCCCGCCGCCGACAATACAACAACGTACTTTCATCGTCCGTCCTGGCTGTTGCCCCGACAAAGTGTCGCCAATGGAACTGATCCAAACCTCCACTCCGCTCGTTTACGATGGTAAGTTCCGTTGAGCGGCGCAATGACCCGTAGTTCCCAAGCGACCAGAATGCTATCAAGAACGCGGCGCTCGATGGCGCGTTTCCGGTCGAGCCGGCTGCGGGGATTCGGCAACGAAAGGCCCAGGGTTACGGTGGAGTGGGCGACACTGATCGGACGCGTCGCTGAAGGCGACCGCGAGGCGTTCCGACGCCTGTTTGAACATTTTGCCCCACGCGTGAAGGGGCTGATGCTGCGGGCCGGCGCGAGCAAGGATGATGCTGAGGAGATCGCGCAGGAAACCCTGCTGGCGGTGTGGCGAAAGGCTGCGCAGTTCGATCCCGTCTCCACGGGCGCTCCGGCCTGGATCTACACGATCGCGCGGAACCTGAAGATCGACAGGGTGCGGCGGGCTGCCCGCGCAGGCGAGGTCGACCATGATGCCGAACTCGAGTACCTCGTCGATCCCGCCGAACCCGTGGTTGACGTCATGGTGCGAAACGACGAGGCCGACCGCATCGCCAGGGCCCTGTCCAGCCTCTCGGAGGAGCAATCCATGGCGATCAGGCTGTCATTCATCGAGGAACGCCCGCATCCCGAAATCGCGGAGTCTCTCGGGATACCGCTGGGAACAGTGAAGTCCAGGATCAGATTGGCGATGAACCGGCTGAGAGTGCTATTGGACGCAGCGAAATGAGCGTGACCCATCATCCCCCTTCGGAATTGCTGGCAAGCTTTGCGGCCGGAAGCCTCGATGCGGGCGAGCATCTCGTTGTCGCCGTTCATGTGTCGGGCTGTTCGACGTGCCGGCGGTTCGTGCGTGCGGCCGAACGCATCGGCGGATCGACGCTCGAGGCGGTCGAGCCCGTCCCCATGAAGGACGGTGCGTTCGAGGCAGTCATGGCGAAACTCGATCGCCCGTCCCCTCGACCCGATGCGCCCACGGTTGGCCCAGCCGATGATGACCTGCCGGAAATCCTGCGGTACTACCGCATCGGACGGCGGCGGCGCGTGGCCCCAGGCGTCAGCCTGCGGCCGATCGAACTGCCGGGTTCCTCAAGGTCACGTGCGTTCCTGCTCCAATCGGGTCCGGGTACGCGCATGCTCGAACACACCCATACCGGGACCGAACTGACATGCGTCTTGCGTGGCAGCTTCAGTCACGAGGGTGGCCGGTTTGGCCCGGGCGATTTCGACTATGGCGACGAGACGCTGGATCATCAACCGATCGTCGGTAGCGACGAGCCCTGTCTTTGCCTGGTGGCGATGACCGGAGATCTGCGCATGAACGGCTTCTTCGGCCGGCTGATCGGTCCTTTCGTGCGTCTCTGATCTCCATCGCGGACCGCTGTGGCAAATCGTCCGCTTGCCTCGCTCCGGTGATCCACCCGCGCGGCGCTATCGTTCCACCCGAGAGCAACGCCTCAACTCGGGTACACCAGATGAAAATCGCGACGGCATCAAGCGCCGAGAGCCGCAATCGTCTTTCCTTGCTGATTGCACGCGCAGCCGAAGGCGACGACGGCGCATTCTCCGAGCTCTATGCGCTGACGAACCGGAAGATGCGCAAGACCGCCAGCGCGGTATGCGCGCGCGGATCTGATGTCGAGGATATTCTTCAGGATGCGTATCTCAAGATCTGGCGGAACTCGTCGAACTTCGATCCGGATCGTTCCTCTCCGATCAGCTGGATGTCCGTGATCGTCCGCAACACCGCCATCGACGCGGCTCGCACCAGGACGCTTCCGACCACCGATCTCGACTTCGCTCTGTCGGTACCGCAACCAGCGCCGGATGGTGCCGACGGCTTCGACTACGACCGCGCCCGCCCGATCGCCGCGACCGCGATTCGCCAGCTCCCGGACGATCGCCAGGCGTTGCTGTCGCTCGCCTATATCGATGGCGAAAGCCGGCAATCGCTGTCGGAGCGTTTTGGCGTACCCGTCGGCACCATCAAGACTTGGCTGCGGCGGACACTGGAGACGGTAAGCGCCGATTGCGCCGCCTTCGTCGAAGCTCAGGCGGCGCAAGCGAGCTGAAGAGGTTGCCCGACAGCCAAAATGAAGTTTTTCGCGTTCATCCGTCGTCCGTCCCGGGCTACGAGTGGCGCCCCTCGGCCCGACCCTACCGCCGGAAGCTCTTGATCTCCGAGACGCTGCCGTCGCGATATGTCAGTTCGACCGAGACCGACCTCGTCTGCGGCGCGAGTTTCAGATACGGCGTCGCTTCATGCGGGATCGCGCTGGGGTCGCGCGGATTGCAGGGCGGCATTTTCAGAACCTTGTCGGGCACCGTACTATCGATGCCGACGCGCACTTCGCGGATCGCACAGCGATACGACATCAGATGGGTGTAATAGACCAGCAACCCGTTGAACTCGCGGAATGACAGCCAGCTCGTCGCGGTCATGTCGAGGATCTTGCGCTGGTCGCGGACCAGCGCTGCTTCCGGATCGAACCTGATCGGGAACGGGCCCTGGATGTCGCCATTGGTGTCGACGTAGCGCACCTGGATGGTGGCTGCCGGCGCATCCGCCGGAAGCTCGATCGAGGGATTGGGCATCCGCTTGCGGGTACGCGGGTCGAGCGTGTCCATGAAGCCGGTCTCGCGGAAGTCGCCCGCCTCTCCCATCCGCCAGGAGATGCCGAGCGTCGGATCGGCAATCGAGAACACCACGGTCCAGCCGCCGTTGTGGCGCGAGAACATCGCGATCGGCGCGTTCCCGGAATCGTTCTGCGGCTTGAGCTGCTGCACCGGCGGCAAGGCCGCGAGCTTCTGCGGCGCCTCGGCGGGTTTCGCCACCGCCTCGGCTGGCCCCTTCGCCATGCCGTTGAGAAAGACGTCATCGACCATCTGGTCGAAATAGACCGGGATCTGCTTGTGGCGGACCGTCTCCGCCAGTTCGCTGACGAGGCGCCGCGTGCGCTGCGCGACCTGGACGAGGTTGGCGCCGGGCTGCGTCAGCTCTTTCGCAAAGGTGCGCGTGAAGACCGAATTGGGATTGGTATCGTCGTTGGAGAGCCGGTCGAGCGCGGTCTGCCGGGGACCTGCGGAGAATACCGAGAACACGCCTTCCGGCAATTGCGTCATCGGCGCCAGACCGCCGCCGCCGGCAACCGCACGGGTGCCGGCGCGCTCGAACGGATTGTTGCGGCAGGCATCGAACACCAGGATCGCGGTGCGCACCTTCCTGTTCTGCAGCCGCTCGATGATTCGATCGGCGAGGATAGAGGCGTCCCGCACCAGCTCTTCCTGGCCTTCGGTCGCCGCCGGCACGTCGGTCGGCAGCAGGAAATTCTGTCCGGCGATTTCAAAGCCGTGGCCGGCATAGAAGAAGAAGGCGGTATCGCCGGCCTCGACCGCCTTGTCGAACGCCAGCAGCGTCTGGCTGAACGCCTGGCGGCTCTGGTTTTCCGCGACCATCACCGTGAAGCCGAGTTGCTTGAGCGTGTCGCCCATGGTGCGGGCGTCGTTGACCGCCTTCAACAGCTTCGGCACGTTCCTGTAATCATTGTTGCCGACCACCAGCGCGACGCGCTTTGCAGCCTGCGCGGGCGACACAAGGGCCGCAAGCGCAACCGCGATGCTGGCCGCGGCCAAGGACGCCGCCAACCATCTCGAAAGCCAACCGGTCATTGAAAATCCCTGCCTGCACGACTCAATCCACGGCCCGTGCGAGCCATCCTATGCCGTAGTCGGCACATCGGCGCCATTGGTTCAAGCCCGTTCCGAAAGGCGGGATGCCGCCGCCAGCACCCAAAAATGGTCAGTTCAGGTTGTGTCGGCTCGCCGTACCATTGCGCGCCGGATCAATGATGATCCCGTCGGAATTTGTTCTTACCATGTCTCTCTCTCCCGAAATCCAGGACGCCGTGGTGCTGCGCCGGATCGGCACGGCCAGCCTGATCGAGCTGCGCACGCCGCCCCGCGCGAACGAGCGCAGCACTGGCCGCATCGCCGATGCGCCCGGCGACAGCCTTTGCATCTATCAGCAGCTCGGCTCCGGCAGCCGCTTCAGCGGCAATCCGGAATTTTGCATTCATCACGGAATGTTCGCGACAAGTTATTCGGCCCTTCCTTACGAGACCGCAGCCCTGGCCACCGACGGCTTTCACCTGCGCATCCTCAAAGTCCCGGCGGCGGACCTGCGGCCATCGCACGCGGACCTTGTGAAGGCTGGTCTCGGCGATCTCGTACCGAAACCGCTCTGCGAAAACGGCGCGCTGGTCCCGCTTCTGGCTTCATGCTTCCGCGACCTGAAGGAAACGGACGACGCGGGTGACCCCGAGCGCGCCCGGGCGCTGGTGCAGACGCTGGCTCAACTGGCCCTGATCGAGCGCGGTCTCATCCGGCCGGGCAGCCGGGCAGCGCTGCACGCCCTTCGCGTCGGCCGCCTGTCGCTGGCCCGGCGATTGATCGCGCGCAACATTTCGCGGACGACGCTTTCGCCGGCGCTGGTAGCGGAGCTGCTCGGAATTTCCGTTCGTCACCTGCACATCCTGTTCGAAACCACCGACAAAAGCTTTGCCCAGACCGTGACCACGGAGCGCCTCGCCGAAGGCCGCCGGCTGCTGATGCAGTCCCCGGAGCAGTCGATTTCGGAGATCGCGCTTGCCTGCGGCTTCAACAGCATCGCGACGTTCTATCGCGCATTCCAGGCGGCCCACGGCATGTCGCCCGGCAACTACCGGACCGCGCAAGGGGCGCACGGCGAGGACGGATTGCCGCTGCAGCGCTAGATTGGTCGGGGTGAACAGAATCAGGCGCTTGCCGGCAGCAGTTATGCTGCAACAGCCGCATCCCCGGAGGTCGCGATTTCCGGGAGTTCCCGGCCAATTTGTGCAAAAACATTAAGCTTTTTCGGACCTTCCGGCACCCTCTCCATTGACTTTGGCCAATTCAGCCCTATGTTCCGGCTCAACGCGGCCTTGGATCGAAACGCGATTCCCTGGTTTGCCGCTCGTCTGCGTAAGTCAGAGCCCCCAGCTTCCTAGAGCGCGCCGTTTCGGGGCAAAACGCGACAGCCTTTTTACCCTCGATTCCGAACGGCGGTGTCGACTAGAGGCTCAATGTCTTTTTCCCATCTCGGCCTTTCCGACAAGGTCCTCGCCGCAGTTGCGGCCTCGGGTTACACGACCCCTACTCCCATCCAGGAACAGGCGATCCCCCACGTTCTGGCCCGCCGCGACGTTCTCGGCATCGCCCAGACCGGCACCGGCAAGACCGCTGCCTTCGTCCTGCCCATGCTGACCATGCTGGAAAAGGGCCGCGCCCGGGCACGAATGCCCCGCACCCTGATCCTCGAACCGACCCGCGAACTCGCCGCCCAGGTCAAAGAGAATTTCGACAAATACGGCGCCGGCCAGAAGCTCAACGTCGCACTCCTGATCGGCGGCGTCTCGTTCGGCGACCAGGATAGCAAGCTGACCCGCGGCGTCGACGTGTTGATCGCAACACCCGGCCGACTGCTCGACCATACCGAACGCGGCGGACTGCTACTCACCGGCGTCGAACTGCTGGTCATCGACGAAGCCGACCGCATGCTGGACATGGGCTTCATTCCCGACATCGAACGCATCTGCAAGCTGGTGCCGTTCACGCGCCAGACGCTGTTCTTCACCGCGACGATGCCGCCGGAAATCAGCCGCATCAGCGAAACCTTCCTGCACAATCCCGAGCGTATCGAAGTCTCCAGGCCCGCCACGACGGCAACAGGCGTGTCGCAATTCCAGGTTGGCTGTGGCCGCGAGCCGCATGAGAAGCGAGAGATCCTCCGCCGCCTCCTGCGCGACGCCAAGGACCTCAACAACGCGATCATCTTCTGCAACCGTAAGCGCGAAGTCGCCGTCGTCTACAAGTCGCTGCAGAAGCACGGGTTCAGCGTCGGCGCCCTGCACGGCGATATGGACCAGTCGGCGCGCACAGCAGCGCTCGATCAGTTCCGCAAGGGCGAAATTCCGTTGCTGGTCGCCTCCGACGTCGCCGCCCGAGGCCTCGACATTCCCGCCGTCAGCCACGTCTTCAATTTCGACGTGCCCCATCATGCCGACGATTACGTGCACCGCATCGGCCGTACCGGCCGCGCCGGCCGCGCCGGCACCGCGATTTCTATCGTCACCTCGCTCGACAGCAAATCACTCGGTGCGATCGAACGGCTGATCGGCAAAAGCATTCCTCCTGCCGAAGGCGACTACGCCGTGGCGTCGGCTTCCGAAGAGGAAGCCGACCGGCCCCGCCAGTCGCGCTCACGCGAGGGTTCGCGGGAAGGTTCGCGCGGCGGACGCAAGCCGCGGCGCGAACGCGAACCGCGCGCCGCCGGAGGCAGCGACAAGAGCAGCGAGCGCGAACCGCGTGCGGGCCGGAGCGGCGAACGCGAGCCTCGGCACGCAAAGGGCACCGGCCGCAATGGAGGCCAGCAGCCGCAGGCCGGGTCGTCGGAAGCCTTCACGCCTCCCGCTCCCCCACAGCCTTCGCGCGTGCCCTCGATCGGCCGTCCCGAACCGCGGCGCAGCCACCGCGAAGTCGATTCGGAGCCTGCCGATCACTCGCATCTTCCGGCGTTCCTGCTGCGGCCGGTGCGCGCGCGGGTCTGAACGCGTTCGGCATGACCCGGCGGCCGGAACATTTACCGGCCGTTCATTCTCCTCCATTAGCCTGCCAGCGATAATTTAGTCATTCCTGCGCACGGCAACGAGCGGCACGGCTCGATATTGGGGACGGATCAGTGGTCAAGCTGCTGGACGAACACGAGCGCACTTTGGCGTTTGCCGAAGTCGCGTTGGGCCAGATCAAGTCCCTCCGACACACCGCGGTCCCGCGCAATTACGAAATCTGGTACGTCTACGCGACCGGGTACAACGCGCCCCTCAACAAGATCATCAACGAGACGCTGGCGAGCAGCGGCAAGATCAGCGAATCCGATCTCGAACAGATCTACGAGAATTATCTCTCGCACATAAAAGCCTCCGACCGCATCGACAAGGTCGGCGCGCGCGTGATCGGCGAAATCGACGACGTGATGGGCCTGATCGTCGATGCGCTCGGCATGTCGCAGAACTATGACGCCAGGTTGAGCGGCGCCCGCGAGAATCTCCGAAACGCCAAGAACCGCGACCAGATCAAGGCCGTCGTCGATGGCCTGCTGAAGTCGACCCGCGAGATGCAGGAGACCAACAAGGCGCTGGAAAGCCGGCTGGCGCTGTCGAAGACCGAAATCAGTAATCTCCAGCACAGCCTCGAGGCGATCCGTGCCGAGAGCCTGACCGATCCGCTGACCGGACTCGGCAACCGCAAATATTTCGACCGTTCGTTCGACATGGCACTCCGCGCGGCGCTGGCGAGCGGCGAGCCGCTGTCGCTGCTGATGTTCGACATCGATCACTTCAAGTCGTTCAACGACTCCTATGGGCACCTCACCGGCGATCAGGTGCTGCGGCTGGTCAGCATGTCGCTGAAGCAGACCATCAAGGGCCAGGACATTACCGCCCGCTACGGCGGCGAGGAATTTGCCGTCGTGCTGCCCAACACCGCGCTGCGCCAGGCGCTGACGGTCGCCGACCACATCCGCCGCGCCGTCATGGCCAAGGAATTGAAGAAGAAGTCGACCGGCGAAATCCTCGGCCGCGTCACCATCTCGGTCGGCGTTTCCATGCTGAAACCCGACGACGATACCGACTCGCTGATCGAACGCGCCGACGCCTGCCTCTACGCCGCCAAGCGCAACGGCCGCAACCGCGTGATCTGCGAAGCCGACCCCGAATACGCCGACGAGACCCGCAGCCAGGTCGCCTAAGCCTTCTTGGCCTTGCGCTTCGCTGGCTTCCGATTCGCGGCCGCCTTGGCCGGCTTGCGCACAACCTTCTTCGTTGCTTTCGACTTCGCCGCCTTGCGGCGCGGCTTTGGTCGCTTGCGCAATGCAGCGCGCTGGGCTGCGGCCAGCGCCGCCCTCGCCCATTCGGCCAGTTCCTCGGAATCATCGAACAGCCGCGCCGGCAATTGCCAGTACGAATTTACGGTCACCGTCTTGGCCCGCGTCTGATACTGAAACGGCACTGACCCCTCCGCCTCGAATCGCGGGATGGTCTGGTCATCGGCGCGGAAATATAGGCCGGCGCGCAGCGCGAGCGCGAAGTTGGTGCCGTCGGCGGAGATGCCGTAACCGGAGAACATTTTCCTGATGGTCACCGGACCGAAGTCCGCAAACAGGTCGATCAGGAAATCGCGGTCCATGAAATCACGCGTGCCCCGGATGCTGCGCACACTTCATCCTCCCCTAGAAGGGGAGGATCGGTTCGCATGCAATGCGAACCGAGGTGGGGTGACGGTCTCTCCACACGGAGCACTGTTGGGTGTGGAGAGACCGTCACCCCCACCCCATCTCAAATGGAGCTACACTCCAAGTGAACGACCCACCCCCTCAAGGGGCGGGTGAAGAAAGAGACTAAACCTTCGCCGGCGTCAGTTGCACGGACTCGCCGCAGCCGCAGGCGGAGACCTGGTTGGGGTTGTTGAAGATGAACTGGGCCTGCATCTTGTCGGCCTTGTAGTCCATCTCGGTGCCGAGCAGGAACAATACGGCCTTGGGATCGACCAGGATCTTCACGCCCCTGTCCTCGACCACCTCGTCGGTCGGGCGGACCTCATGGGCGTATTCCACGGTGTAGGATTGCCCGGCGCAGCCGCCGTTCTTGATGCCGACGCGCAGGCCGACGATCTCGGAATCGGCGCGCTTGGTCAGTTCCGTGATCCGCGCAGCCGCCGCCTCGGTCAGTTTCATGACCTGTGGGCGCGGCCGCGGTTTCGGCTTCGCGGCGGGCGTGGGTGAAGGCGGGTTCATGCTAGCCATGTCGTCATTCCCAACGGCAATTCAATGCCTGTCATCTTCCCGTAAAGCGGTTAAGCCCTCACCAAACCGCTCACCACATATTGAGGACGAGGCGAGCCTCGTCGGACATGCGATCCGGCGTCCAGGCCGGATCCCACACCAGATTGACGTTGACGACACCGACGCCGGGAACGCTGGCGATGGCGTTCTCGACCATGGTCGGCAGTTCGCCGGCCGCCGGACAGTTCGGCGTGGTCAGCGTCATCATCACGTCGACGCTGCGGTCGTCCTTGAGGTCGACCTTATAGATCAGGCCGAGCTCATAGATGTCGGCCGGAATTTCCGGATCGAACACCGTCTTCAGCGCAGCGACGATTTCGCCGCCCAACCGCTCGGTCTCCTCCGGCGGCAGCGCCGAGATGGTCTCCATATTGGCGGTCTTGATTTCGGCCGTGTCACTCATGCGAACAAATCCCGCGCCTTGATCAGCGCCTGTGCCAGATGGTCGACTTCTTCCCGGGTATTATACATCCCAAACGATGCCCGGCAGGTGGCTGTGACATTGAACCGCTCTAAAAGCGGCATCACGCAATGGGTTCCGGCGCGCACCGCAATCCCCTGCCGGTCGATCACGGTCGCAACGTCATGGGGATGGGCGCCCTTCATCTCGAAGGAAATCACCGGTCCCTTGCCCTTCGCGGTGCCGATCAGCCGCAGCGAGTTGATTTCGCGCAGGCGCCCCTCGGCATAGGTCAGGAGATCGTGCTCGTGGGCGGCGATGCGCTCCTTGCCGATCGAATTGACGTAGTCGATCGCAGCCCCCAGCCCGATCGATTCCACGATCGCCGGCGTGCCGGCCTCGAACTTGTGTGGCGGGTCGCCATAGGTCACCCAGTCGCGGGCGACCTCGCGGATCATCTCGCCGCCACCGTTGAAGGGCCGCATCGCGACCAGATGCTCATGCTTGGCATAGAGCACGCCTATGCCGGTCGGGCCGTACAGCTTGTGGCCGGTGAAGACATAGAAATCCGCGTCGATGTCCTGGACGTCGATCGTCATGTGGACGGCGGCCTGGCTGCCATCGACCAGCACCGGAATGCCGCGGGCGTGGGCGATCTTCACGACGTCCTTGACCGGCACGATGGTGCCGAGCGCGTTCGACATCTGGGTGATGGCGACCAGCTTGGTGCGGTCGGTCAGGAGTTTTTCGAACTCCTCGATCAGAAAATTGCCTTCGTCATCGACCGGCGCCCATTTGATCACGGCGCCATGGCGCTCGCGCAGGAAGTGCCAGGGCACGATGTTGGAATGATGCTCCATGATGGAGATCACAATCTCGTCGCCGGCCTTGATGTTGGGCTCGCCCCAGGACGACGCCACGAGATTGATCGCCTCGGTGGCGTTGCGGGTAAAGATGATTTCTTCGGTGCGACCGGCGTTGAGGAATTTTGCGACCTTGGCGCGGCCGCCCTCATAGGCCTCGGTCGCGGCATTGGCGAGGTAATGCAGGCCGCGATGCACGTTGGCGTATTCGGTCTTGTAGGCCTCCGTCATGCGGTCGAGCACGGCGTTCGGCTTTTGCGCGGACGCCGCGTTGTCGAGATAGACCAGCGGCTTGCCGTAGACTTTCATCGCCAGCGCCGGGAAATCCTCGCGCACACGGGCGACGTCATAGGCGCCATTTTTGACGGCCGGATGCGCGGTCATGCCCGTGCCTCCAGCCAGCGCTGCGCCGCTGCGATTGCGAGTTCACGCAGATCGTCGTTGACGATCGATTCGATCGCCTCGCCCACGAAGGCCTGGATCAGCAGCGCCTGGGCTTCCTTCTCGGACAGGCCGCGGGCGCGCAAATAGAACAGCAGGCTGTCGTCGAGCGCGCCGGTGGTGGCACCATGGCCGCAGGTGACGTCGTCGGCGAAGATTTCGAGTTCCGGCTTGTTGTCGGCCTCGGCCTCGTCCGACAGCAGCAGCGCCCGCGTCATCATCTTGGCGTCGGTCTTCTGCGCGTGGGGCCGCACGATGATCCGGCCCTGGAACACCGAATGGCCGCGGTCATCGGCGACAGCGCGGAAAACCTCGCGGCTGGCGCAGTTCGGCACGGCGTGGTCCATGAACAGCGTGGTGTCGGCGTGCTGGCGGCCGTTGAGCAGGTTGACACCGTTGGTCTCGACACGGGAATGCTCACCGGCGAACGCGATGGTCGCCTGATAGCGGCTGACGGCCGCGCCCGAGGTCAGACCGAACGTATTGAAGTGCGCATGCGCGCCCAGCGTGATGACGGCAGAAGAGATATTGAAGGCCTCGCGGCTGTCCTCGATCAGGCGGATATGGTCGAGCCGCGAATTGTCGTCGATCGCAACAATGAGCGAGTCGTGGGCCTGATAGGTGGTCGCGCCCTCGCCCGCGATGTAGCTTTCAACCAGCGTTGCCCCGGCATCCCTGCCGAGACGAAGCATCGAGCGCGTGAACATCGCCACGGGTGCCGAGCCGCTGGCGACATGGATGACGTGCAGCGGCTGCGTCAGCACGACGCCGTTGGCAATCTCGATCACCACGCCGTCGGTCATCATCGCGCTGTTGAGCGCCACCATCGGATTGGCATTATCGGGCGTAAGCAATTGCGCCTGCGTTGCAGCGTCGCCGGCTTCCAGCACATCGCGCAGGGTGCGGATCGCAAGACCCTTTTCCAGCCCATCCAGATCGGAAAGCTTTGGGGCGAACACGCCATCCACCAGCACCAGCCGGCGTGCGCCCTTGACCGCCTGCAGCTTCACGGCAGCAGTCGCCCGCTTCAAGGCAGCAGCGTCCGGCGCGGGCGCCAGCGGCAGCACTTCGCGCATCAGCGCGCGCAGGTCGGTGTATTTCCAGTCCTCGAGCCGGCGGTGCGGCAGGCCGATACTCTCGTAGGCCTCGAAGGCAGCCCTTCTCGCCTCGGCGACCTTGCCGGTGCCCGGCAGCCGGTCGTGCGCGACGGCAAAGCTGTCGCTCAGCGCGCGTCCGGTCTCGTTCTTTGCCAACGCCACATTCATCACGATACCCGTCAGGCTGCGTCTTCGAACTGGGCGTAGCCGGAAGCCTCGAGTTCCAGCGCCAGCTCCTTGCCGCCGCTTTTGACCACCCGGCCCTTCGACATCACGTGCACGAAGTCAGGCACGATGTAGTTGAGCAGCCGCTGATAGTGGGTGATGACGACCATCGCACGATCAGGCGAACGCAACGCGTTGACGCCGTCGGCCGCCACACGCAACGCGTCGATGTCGAGGCCGGAATCCATTTCGTCGAGGATGCAGACGGCCGGCTCGAACAGCGCCATCTGCAAAATCTCGTTGCGCTTCTTCTCGCCGCCGGAAAAGCCGACATTGACGCCGCGCTTGAGCATGTCCTGCGGAATGTTCAGCGACCTGGCGACCTCGCGCACCTTCTTCAGAAAGTCCGGCGTCGAATATTCACTCTCGCCACGCGCCTTGCGCTGCGCGTTCAGCGCCGTGCGCAGGAAGTTCATGGTGGCGACGCCCGGAATCTCCACCGGGTACTGGAACGCCAGGAAGACGCCCTTGGCGGCGCGCTCGTCCGGCGCCATCTCCAGCAGGTCCTCGCCCTTGAACAAAATTTCGCCGCCGGTGACCTCGTAGCCGGGCTTGCCCGCGATGACGTGAGAGAGCGTCGATTTGCCGGAGCCGTTCGGCCCCATGATCGCGTGCACCTCACCCGGGTTCACCGTGAGCGTTAGTCCGTGGAGAATCTCACGATCCTCGACGCGAACCTTCAGATCTTTCACTTCAAGCAGAGACATTGTTTTCCCTTCCTTGTTCCTCGTCCTGAGGAGCGCCCTTGGGCGCATCTCGAAGGACGTGGCCAACAATCTTTCCTCTCATCCTTCGAGACGGCCGCTACGCGGCCTCCTCAGGATGAGGTCGCTACCCGACGCTGCCTTCCAGCGAGATCGAAATCAGCTTCTGCGCTTCTACCGCGAATTCCATCGGCAGTTGCTGCAGCACGTCCTTCACAAAGCCGTTGACCACGAGGCCTACGGCTTCTTCCTGCGAAAGGCCGCGCTGGATGCAGTAGAACAGCACGTCCTCGGAAATCTTCGACGTCGTCGCTTCGTGCTCGAACTGCGCCGAAGAATTCTTCGCCTCGACATAGGGCACGGTGTGCGCGCCGCACTTGTCGCCGATCAGCAGCGAGTCGCAGGCGGTGAAGTTGCGCGCGCCGGTCGCCTTGCGATGCGCGGTGACGAGACCGCGATAGGTGTTCTGCGACACGCCGGCGGCGATGCCCTTGGAGATGATCCGGCTCGTCGTGTTCTTGCCGAGATGGATCATCTTGGTGCCGCTATCGACCTGCTGGTGACCGTTCGAGATCGCGATCGAGTAGAACTCGCCGCGCGAATTGTCGCCGCGCAGGATGCAGCTCGGATATTTCCAGGTGATCGCCGAACCGGTCTCGACCTGGGTCCAGGAGATCTTCGAATTGTTGCCGCGGCAGTCGCCACGCTTGGTGACGAAATTATAGATGCCGCCGACGCCCTCGGAATTGCCGGGATACCAGTTCTGCACCGTCGAATACTTGATCTCGGCATCGTCGAGCGTGACGAGCTCGACCACGGCGGCGTGCAGCTGGTTCTCGTCGCGCTGCGGCGCGGTGCAACCTTCGAGGTAGCTGACGTAGGCGCCCTTGTCGGCGATGATCAGCGTGCGCTCGAACTGCCCGGTGTTGCGCTCGTTGATGCGGAAATAGGTCGACAGCTCCATCGGGCAGCGCACGCCCGGCGGCACGTAGACGAACGAGCCGTCGGAGAACACCGCCGAGTTCAGCGTCGCAAAATAATTGTCCGAGGTCGGCACGACCGTGCCGAGATACTTCTGCACCAGCTCGGGATGCTCGCGGATCGCCTCCGAGATCGGCATAAAGATCACGCCGGCGGCCTTCAGCTCCTTCTGGAACGTGGTGGCGACCGAAACCGAGTCGAACACGGCGTCGACCGCGATCTTGCGCTCGCCTTCCGGCTTCACAACGCCTTCCAGCACCTCGACTTCGCGCAAGGGGATGCCGAGCTTCTCATAGGTCTTGAGGATTTCAGGGTCGATCTCGTCGAGCGAGCCGATCTGCTTCTTCGGCTTCGGCGCCGAATAGTAATAGAGGTCCTGGTAGTCGATCTTGGGATAGTTGACGCGGGCCCAGGTCGGCTCGGTCATGGTCAGCCAGCGGCGATAGGCCTCCAGACGCCATTCCAGCATCCAGGCTGGCTCGTTCTTCTTCGCGGAAATGAAGCGGACGGTGTCTTCCGAGAGCCCCTTGGGGGCCTTGTCGGACTCGATCAGGGTCTCAAACCCATATCGATACTGGTCGACGTCGATGCGCCTGACGCGCTCGACCGTCTCTTGTACGGCTGGCATTCACATCCTCCGCTCGCGGTTTCAAGGACCGCGGTGGAACAATCCAAAATCGGTGACGAAGCGTTCCGGCGAAACGGACTTAGAACGTTTCAAGCCGTGTTTCGTCGCCCTCTAAGTAAGGCATCGGCAAGCTTTCGCCAAGCCTCAAGGGCCAAATCAATGTCTGCCTCTGATGTAGACCAGCCCAGACTGAGCCGCACCGCTCCCTCGGCCAGTTCCCGGCCGAACCCCATGGCGGCCAGCACGTGGGACGGCTGGACCTTGCCGGATGAACAGGCGGACCCTGAGGATACCGCAATACCGCCGAGATCGAAGCCGATTACAGCCGTTTCGGCCTTGAGCCCGGGAACCGTGAATAGCGTGGTATTGGGCAGCCGCGGTGCGTCGGCCGCGAACAGGATCATCCCCGGGGTCTCCTTCAGACCCGCCTCCAGGCGGTTCCGGAGGCCCTGCAGCCGCTCCGCGTCCCCCGGCAAGGTGGCCATGGCAGCCCGGACCGCAGCACCGAAGGCTGCGATTCCGGCGACATTCTCGGTCCCCGCCCGGCGTCCCAATTCCTGTCCTCCCCCACGCAGCAGCGGCTCGAGGCCCTGGATCTCCTCGGCCATCACAAGCGCGCCCACGCCCTTCGGACCGCCGATCTTGTGCGCCGAGAGCGTAATCAGGTCGGCCTTTATCGAATTGATATCAAAGGGGGTCTTTCCAAGCGCCTGGATCGCGTCGACATGCAGCAGCCCGCCTGCCGCATGGACGATGTCGGCGATGTCCCCGACCGGCTGGATCGCGCCAGTCTCGTTATTGGCGAGCATCACCGAGGCCAGCGCCGGAGCCCCCTCGGCAAGCTGCTGGCGCAGACGGTCGAGATCCACCAGGCCGGAGCCACCGACCCTGACGGTCCCGACCGCCTCCGCCGCAAACCTTCCCCCCGACAGCACCGAAGCATGTTCGATGGCCGAGACCAGCAGCCGCCGAACCGGTTCGCCGCCCCGGCGCAGGCCCGGCGTCAGCGCCATCGCGTTCGCCTCGGTGCCGCCCGATGAAAACACCACGTCCTGGCGCCGGGCGGACACCGCCGCCGCCACCGCATCGCGGGCCTCCTCGACCAGCCGGCGCGCCTGACGCCCCTCGGCATGGACCGAGGACGGGTTGCCGGCCAGTTCCAGGGCGGCCGCCATCGCCTGCCTCGCCTCCGGCCGAAGCGGCGTGGTCGCGTTCCAGTCGAGATAGACCCGGTCAGGCATTTCTGTACGATATTACCCTGTTTTGATGGCCCGGCTGTCCTGAACCAGACCCGCCGCAAGCACAATACGCTATATCGCAATCGGGGATCGCCACGTCTCCTGCAATCGAAAGCTAACACCTTGAACCGCCTTCCAGATGTTCAAGATGCTTGCTTTTTGCCCCTTGCCTCATGCTAGAACGCCGCCACCAGTTTCACGTGAGCGCCGTTCGCGCATCGCCCAACGACGCGCCACCGCATTCTCAGCGTCCGTTGTCAGGGAAGCCCTCCAAGGATCATCAATGCCTGAAGTTATTTTCACCGGTCCCGCAGGCCGTCTCGAAGGCCGTTACCATCCGGCGAAGCAGAAGAACGCGCCGATCGCGATGATCCTGCACCCGCATCCGCAGTTTCACGGAACGATGAATCACCAGATCGTCTACCAGTGCTACTACGCGTTTGCGCATCGCGGCTTCTCGGTGCTGCGCTTCAATTTCCGCGGCGTCGGCCGCAGCCAGGGCTCGTTCGATCACGGCACCGGCGAATTGTCGGATGCGGCTTCCGCGCTGGACTGGGCGCAGACCATCAACCCCGAAGCGCGCGCCTGCTGGGTCGCGGGCTTCTCGTTCGGCGCCTGGATCGGCATGCAGCTCCTGATGCGCCGGCCCGAGGTCGAGGGGTTCATCTCGATCGCGCCCCCCGCCAACCTCTACGACTTCTCGTTCCTCGCGCCCTGCCCGTCCTCGGGCCTGATCGTGCACGGCGAGAAGGACGCGGTGGTGCCGCCGAAGGACGTCAACACGCTGGTCGAAAAGCTCAAGACGCAAAAGGGCATCGTGATCGACCAGCAGATCATCCCCGGCGCCAACCATTTCTTCGACGGCAAGCTCGAGCCGCTGATGGAGACGGTGACCGGCTATCTGGACATGCGGCTCGCCAACGTGCGCTAGTTTTCCGTGCCCGGACGCGGCGCACCACAAAGTGGTGCTCCGCAGAGCCGGGGCCCATCTTCCTTTATCTCGAATCCCCACCATGGATCCCGGTTCAGCGAAGCAGCGCTGCGCGCCGCATCGCGCCCGGGTCACGAAGTCCGCGCTAAATCGTCAAGCAGCCAGCTTCAGCATGTGCGCGTCATGGCGCGCCAGGAACGCGCGCAGCAATTGCGGATAGTCGGCGCTGACGGCTGTGCGCACGCTCGGCCGCTGTGACACCGCTTTACGCCATGCGCGCACCTTCGGCGTATCGGCGAATACCGAGAGATCGGTCAGCTCATCGAAAACGTCGAAATAGCGGAAGACCGGCGCGAACACCGCATCCACCAGGCTGAAGTCGTTGCCGGCAAAGAACGGCCCCGCACCCAGCGTTTTCTCGACCTGCGCAAACTTCGCCGCGACGGCCTGGCGCTTGCTCTCGAAGATCGCAGGGTCACCGGTGGTCTCGAGGCCCCATAGCTCGCTGAGAATGGTCGAGCCGAACTCCATCCAGGCGCGATGCTGCGCCCGCTGCAACGGATCCTGCGGATGCAGCCTTGCGCCGCCTTGGGTGTCCTCGATGTATTCGCAGATCACGTTGCTCTCGAACAGCGCCACTTCGCCGTCCTCGGTGTCGACACGCAGCACCGGCACCTTGCCGAGCGGCGAGATCTTCAGGAACCAGTCGGGCTTGTCGGCGAGATCGATATCGATCCGCTCGAACGGGACGCCCTTTTCGGTCAGCGCGATCACCGCGCGCTGCACATAGGGACAAAGCGTGTGGCTGATCAAAGTGAGTTTTGCCGTCATGGCGACCTCCCAAGGCGAAGGCCGCAGCCCCGCTCCATGCACTTGCATCCAAATTAGATGCGCCTGCATGCAGTCGTCAAGATCAATGCAACTGCATTGACATCACGGTCGCGCGATGATCCCCCCGGTCATCGGGATGGGAACGCCCGTGGTGGCGGGGTAGCTCAGCGGCAAGCCCTTCAGGCCACGCGCGGCCAGGAACCCGAACGCCTGGGCCTCGATGGCGTCGGACGCCCAGCCCAGCGTGTCCGCCGCCTCGACGGTCGCGGGCTGCAAACATTCGCGGAGCATCCGCAGCATGGTGAGGTTGCGCGCGCCGCCGCCGGCCACGATCCAGCTCTTCGGCTCCTTCGGCAGCAACGGCACCACGCGGGCGATCGCAGCCGCTGTGAACGCGGTCAAGGTCGCCGCGCCGTCCTCCGGCGGCACATCGCCGAGCTTCAGGTCGGCAAAATCGTTGCGATCGAGCGACTTGGGCGGCGGCAGCGAAAAGAACGGCTTTTTCAGCGCCCGGCTGATCCAGGCGGCATCCACCCTGCCTTGCGCGGCCGTGCGGCCCTCGGCATCGAAGCGCTGGTTGAGCCAGCGAAGCATGTGGTCGTCGATCAGGGCGTTACCGGGACCAGTATCGCAGGCAATCAGGGTATCGCCGTCGATATAGGTGATGTTGGAGACGCCGCCGATATTGACCACGACGATTGGCCCCTCCCGCTCCAGCGACTGGGCGAGCGCGCGGTGATAGACCGGCACGAAGGGCGCACCCTGCCCGCCGGCTTCGACGTCGGCGGCGCGGAAGTCATACATGACCGGGATATGGATCGCCTTTGCCAGCGCCGGCGCGTCGCCGATCTGCACGGTTAACCTTTTTTCGGGCCGGTGCAGCACGGTCTGGCCGTGGAAGCCGACAATGTCGATGTCGTCGAAGCTGATGCGGTGCTGCCCCACAAAATTGGAGACCGCCTCGGCATGCGCGGCGGTGACGGCCCGTTCGGCGTCGCGCAGGCAGCCCGGGCGGGCCGCACGGTCCGGCAACTCGGCGGCCTCGTACAGCGCCTGCCGCAGCAGGTGGCGCTCCATTTCGGTGTAGGGCCGGTATCCGGACGGGCCCAGGGCCTTCACCCGGCGGCCGTCGGTTTCGATCAAAGCGACATCGACCCCGTCCAGCGAGGTGCCGCTCATCAAACCCAGTGCCGTCAACATCATTGTAATCGTGCCTTTGCGACGCCCTGCTCGATTCGTCCCGCCGACGACGACCAGCTTGTGCCAAACACGGACATCTTATAATGCCACAGCGCGCACGGTTGCGGCAGCCTGTTCCGCCATGGTTCCGCAACTCGTTACAATTACCGTGAAAATAGAATGATCAGAGTCGCTAACAAATGACTGCATTTAAATCAGATTTCCTGAACATTTTGCAGGAACGCGGCTTCATCCACCAATGCTCCGATTTCGAGGGGCTGGACGCGCTCGCGGCCAGGGGCCAGGCGACCGCCTATGTCGGCTACGACTGCACGGCGCCGTCGCTGCATATCGGCAACTACCTGACCATGATGATGCTGTACTGGCTGCAGCAGAGCGGCAACAAGCCGATCACCCTGATGGGCGGCGGCACCACGATGGTCGGCGACCCCTCGGGCAAGGACGAGTCGCGGGCGATCCGCTCGATCGCCGAAATCGAGGCCAACAAGGCTTCGATCCGCGGCGTGTTTTCCAAGGTGCTGCGCTACGGCAACGGCGCGAGCGATGCGATCATGCTCGACAACGCCGAGTGGCTGACGAAGCTGAACTGGATCGAGATGCTGCGCGACATCGGCCGGCATTTCTCCGTCAACCGCATGCTGACCATGGACTCGGTGCGGCTCCGCCTCGAGCGCGAGCAGGAGATGAGCTTCATCGAGTTCAACTACATGGTCTGCCAGGCCTACGACTTCGTCGAGCTGGCGCGGCGGACCGGCTGCCGGCTGCAGATGGGCGGCTCCGATCAATGGGGCAACATCGTCAACGGCGTCGATCTCGGCCGCCGCATGGGCACGGAGCAACTGTTTGCGCTGACCACGCCGCTGCTGACGACGGCATCCGGCGCCAAGATGGGCAAGACCGCGCAGGGCGCGGTGTGGCTCAACGCCGATCAGTTCTCGCCCTACGATTTCTGGCAATACTGGCGCAACGCCGAGGACGCCGACGTCGTCAAGTTTCTGAAGCTGTTCACGATCCTGCCGATGAGCGAGATCGAAAAGCTTGCCGCGCTGAAGGGCAACGAGATCAACGAGGCCAAGAAGGCGCTCGCGACCGAGGCGACCGCGCTGCTGCACGGCCGCGACGCCGCCAACACGGCTGCCGAAACCGCGCGGCAGACTTTTGAGGAAGGCGCGATCGCCGCGTCGCTGCCGACCGTGGAAATCCCGTCCGACGAACTCGAGGCTGGTGCCGCCGTCGTCGGCCTGTTCGTGAAGGCGGGCCTCGTGGCGTCGAACGGCGAGGCGCGACGCCAGATCAAGGGCGGCGGACTTCGCGTCAACGACGCCGCCGTCACCGACGAGAAGATGGTGCTGACGCCGTCGAGCCTGACGCCGGAAGGCGTCATCAAGCTTTCCATGGGAAAGAAAAAGCACGTCCTGCTGAAGCCGGCCTGATCGGTCCCGCATAGGCGCATTCGTTTTTGATGCTTGCGGGGAACAGCGGAAACGCGCTCCCTGCGTCGGATGGACAGCCAGACGCCAGAGAGGAAAGCGCCCGTCAAAGCGCCCAGGTCGGAGCGCATTGCGCTCAACGTACTGGCACTGTGCTTTGTGCTCGCGCTGCTCGGCCGCGGCCTCTCCGACAGCTTTACGGTTTTTCTCAAACCGATCTCCGAGAGTTTCGGCTGGGACCGCGCGCAGGTAGTCTCGGTCTATTCGCTGACCTGGCTGGCCGGCGGGCTGATGGCGCCGGTCATCGGCCGGCTGTTCGACCGCTACGGCCCCCGTACGGTGTATTCGCTGGGGCTGCTTCTGATCGGCGGCGCATTCCTGGTGGCCTCATGGGCGCAGGCGCTGTGGCAATTGCAATTGAGCATTGGCCTCTGCGTCGGCATCGGCGTCGCCTTCGTCGGCAATGTGCCCAATTCGATCCTGCTCGGCCGGTGGTTCGGTCCGCGCCTGCCAACCGCAATGGCTTTCGTCTATTCCGCGATGGGCGCGGGCGTCCTGGTGTTGCTGCCGGCGTCGCAGCTTCTGATCGATCATGTCGGGTGGCGCGGCGCCTACCAGCTTTTCGGCCTCGTCACACTTGGTTTGCTGTTACCCCTGTCGCTATTGCCGTGGCGCTTGTTCGCCCGCGGCGCGCCAGACATCGCCAGGAAAGCCAATGCCGAGTTCGTCGAGGGCGACTGGACGCTGGCAAGTGCAATGCGCCATCACGCATTCTGGGCGCTGTTTTCGACCTTCTTCTTCACGGCCGTCGGGATGTATGCGATTTCGGCGCAGATCGTCGCCTATTTGATCGACGCTGGCTTCCCGCCGCTCGAGGCCGCCACCGCGTGGGGTTTCTCCGGCATCGTGCTGCTGTTCGGCATGCTTGGCGTGACCCAACTCGACTCCATCATAGGACGCAGGCCGTCTGTGCTGCTGAGCTATGCGATTTCCATCATCGGGATCGGTTTGCTTTTTCTGCTGCAGTACTATCCGAGCTACTGGCTGCTCATCGCGTTCGTCGTCACCTTCGGCAGCATGATCGGCTCGCGCGGACCGCTGATTACGGCGACGGCAATGAAGATTTTCCGGGGCGAACGCGTGGGCACCATCTTCGGTACGATCTCGATCGGCAGCGGCCTTGGCTCCGCCCTCGGGGCCTGGGCCGGCGGCCTGATCCACGACTGGACCCACAGCTACAACCCCGTGATGGCGTTTGCGCTGGTTGCCGTGGTGCTCGGGCTGATCCCGTTCCTGGTGGTGCCGGCGCTCAGGCGCTGACGGACTAGTTATTCGGCGGGAATTCAATCGCGTTGTTGTTCTGCTTGCCGGTGTTGAATTCGAAGATCTTGCGCAGCACGCCGGGCATGACAGCCGAAATCGGGTTGACTCGCAGCACCGGCTGCCCGGGCGTGCCGACCACTTCATAGGTCACGCCGATCAGGCCTTCATTGCTGCCGCCGCCGAGGAACAGGCCGAGCACCGGAATCTGGCCGAACATGTTGTTGATCCCGTACATCGGAATGAAAGTGCCGCTCATCCGCACCTGATTGGAAACGGTGTCGATGCTGCCTTCGATCGTCGCCCCGATGATCGGTCCCTTCACGACGCCATCGCGGATCGATAGCTGTCCATTCTGCCGGGTGAACTCGGCGCGCAGCGCGGTGAAGGAAACGCCGCCGCTCTGGGCGTTGTTGGTATTGCCCGCGGCCACACGCTCCAGCGAAGACTCGCCCCTGATGGAGAAGTCACGGACGTTGATGAGCCCTTCCTTTGCGCTGGGTTCAGCCGTCGGCGGCTCCAACGCGAGCGACAATTGCCCGCCGACAACCTTGGAATACATATCGGTGAAGCGGAAGAAGGCGCCGGCATCATTGGTCTGCAGGATTATGACATCGCGTCCCTGCCCCTGCCCGCGGCCGCGCAAATCCGCCGACAACGGCGTGTCGCGCCCGATCTTGCCGGCGAGCGTAAAGTTCTTCACGACGCCGTTGCGGCGGGAGAACCTGCTGTCGACGCTGCGCAACGCCTCCCCATTGAACCCCGCGACCGCGCCGAGCTTCACGTCGATATCGAAGTCGAGGTTCTTGGACTTGCTCTTGGGGTCGTCCCTGCCGGTGATCGCCGATTTCAGAAAGCCGCGGCCGTCGAACACGTCGCCGCGCATCGTGACCTTGACGACGCCATCGGCGTTGCGTTCGGCTTTCAGCGTCGTCTTGTCGCCGTCGGAGGGCGCGTAGGTCGGAAAGTTGGCGCTCATCAGGTCGCCGTTCTGGTCGACTTCCAGCGAGCCCTTGATCGATGCGCCGCCGCCTTCGACGACGATATCCTGGAACAGCGTCGACTGTTCCTTCTTGACCACATTGAAGGAGGCCTTGCCCGACTTGCCCGGCACCTTGACCCAGCCCGGCAGGATGTTGTCGAGTTTCAGCGAGGTGAGGTCGGCCTCGATGCCGACGCGGCTGTCGTGGTCGCCGATCTTGCCGACGACCTTGATCGGGATCGAGCCGCTGACGGCGGAGCCGAGGTCTAACCCAAGGCGCGCGCGGCTGGCATCGTCCAGCGTCGCCTGCAGCCTGATATCGGCGTCGCCATCGTTCGGCTTGCGATAATCCAGCGAGGCCGGCTGTCCGTTGATCTTGACGTCGCCCTTGACCTGATAGCCGGCATTGTTGGCGACCACCTTCAGCGCATTGGCTTCCAGCTTCTGGTTCATCACCAGCTTGTCGGCGGCGAATCCGGAGAGATCGGCCGTGACAGCGTAGGTGGTGTCGGCCTTGGTCATCGAGCCCTTGACCGGCATGCCCATCGAAATGGAGGCAGTCAAATTGCCCTTGCTGGAATTCGGATCGATCAGGGTGCCGGAGACGTCGCTGAGGCGGTCGGAGGCGAGAATTTCGGCGGCAGCCGGCACCGGCGCATCGACCCTGAACTTCACCTTCGACGGCGACGGCTTCGGCGCCATGTCCGGCACCTCGAACGTGAAGTCCGAAATGTTGATCTTGCGGCCGCCCGGCGTATCGGCAACGCCCTGCCCGATCGTGACTGTCGCGGTCCGACCGGTGACCCGCGCCTTCAAGTCGGCATCGCGTACCGAGGGCATTTCGTCGACCGGACGTACCGTGACACCCGTTGCCGTGATGTTGACGGCCAGGCCATCGTCAGGAATCGGCGGTCCCTTGCGCGACAGGTTGCGCACCGGTGAATTGACGCCGACCTCGATGCGCTGGAGCGTCCCCTTCTCGATCCGCTCGATCACCCATTCGCGCACCTCGGGCACGATCAGCACCGGCCACATCCGCTTGAGCGCGGATGCCGACATCGGCGTGCCGGCGAAGCCAAGCTGGAGCCGCGCCTCGTTCGCATAGTCGATGCTACCGGTGCCGGCGACGCCGATCTCGCCATTGCTGATGTCGGCCTGGGTGAGCAGCACGCGCTTGCGGTCGGTATCGAAGCGCATGCCGATGGAGATGCGGTTGAAGATCAGCGGTTGCTCTTTTTCGCTGCCGGCCAGCACGATCGTGCCGCCGCTGAACCCCAGTTGCCAATCCGTGATGTTACCGTTCGGCGGTTCGAGATGCGCAAGCAGCGTGATGCGGTTGGTGCCGGAAACGATCTTGAACGGGGCGACCAGCACGCGCCGTCCCGAATCCCATTCGACGCTCACTTCAGCCGAATCGATCGCCATCGGATAATCGGGCGTATCGCTGTCGATGAGATGTCCGGCGCCCGCGCTCACCTTGCCGCGAAAGTACGTCGGCAGGCCGTCGCGGCCCAGTTCGCCCTTCAGTTCACCGGACAGCGGCAGATCTGCGCTGTAGGTGAGGTCCTTGACCCGCATCGCCAGCAGGATGTTGGCGGACGGCACCTTGTCGGCGCGAAGATCGACCGACCGTACGCCATTCTGCTGCGGCCCGACCGCGACCCGCAGCGACCATGGATTTGCGCCCTCTTCGCCGAGCCGGACCGCGACGCCGCCCCCGCTCGGCCGGCGCATGCTGAGGCTGATATTTTCAAACGACCATTTGTTGCCGCGCTGCTGGTCGTCGACGATGAGATTGCCGTTCTTGAGGCCGATCTCGTTCAGGTTCTGGCCGTCGAGCCCGGTCATGCTGAGGCTGTCGAGCCAGTCGAGGCTGGCCAGCAACCCGTTTTGCGTTGGATCCGGCGCTGCCGCCGCGACACCCGGCGCTTGACGCGGGAATGTTGGCGCAAGTCCTGCGTCTCTCTTCGAGGCGACGCCGGTCGCCAGCGGTTTTGAGGTATCACCGGCGGATACCGTGACCTGGCCATCCGGTGCAATCCGCACGGCGAGTTCGGCATCGACCAGACTGAGTCTCTCCGCGCGCAGCCGCCCCAGCAGCAGCGCGGTGCCGGACAGCTTCACCTCGGCCTTCGGTGCGGTGGCGACGACGGCGTTATCGCGGTCGCGAACCACGATGTCACGGATGCGCACAGCGATGCTGATTCGACCGGCCCGCTCGATCTGCGTGCCGCCGATTTCGACCGTATTGCCGTGGCCGATGTTGTCCTCGATTGCGGCAGCAAGCCACGGCGTCGCCAGGTCGAGATTGATCGGTCCGGCACCCAGCCGCCACCATAGCCCGCCGAAACAGGTCACGAAGACCGCCGCCATCACGGCGACCGCAACGCCCAGGCGCCTGATCCAGCGTTCGCCGGCCAGCCGCCGCCGCAGCCCTGCAAACCTGTAGCCGGCCCGACCGAATCCGGAACTGCGCCGCGACAGCAACCGGCGCGCGCGGGAACGCGCCGCCTCGTCGGTCTCCTGATCCCAGCCAGCCGCCTCATCCCAATGCGGGATCTGAGCCTCGGCACGCGGATTCGACCCCTTGGGCGAAGTATTCCTAGCCATTGCCTCTCGGTGCTGGCGGTGAGGTTGATCGCCGTCATGGGCGCGCCGATCGATCGGTATCGGGCGCTCCTGTGCCGGCATCGCTGCCAATCCTCGATTAATACTGTTACTCGTGGTCGGGCCCAAGGGTTGATTGGGTCCCCCCGTAAACGAGCGGACGGGTGGTGCGTCGAAATCCTTGTAACTGTACTCCGAGGTCATCAAACTTGCCTGGCCGCCGGAGCGAATCCGACGATTAGGGACAAGATCCGCAATACCCTAATGGTTGATCCGCGGAAAGCGACGAAAGGAAGGCGTATGTCCAAGAAAACGCGCAAGAAAACCTCCAAGGCTTCTTCCGGGAAGTCCAGCCGGACATCCGCCGCCAAACCGTCGGCAGCCAGGGCCGCCCGCGGCTCGAAGGCATCGGCCAAAAAGCCGGTCGCCAAGGCCGGCAAGGCGGCGGCCAGGAAAGCCGCAAAGGGAGCTGCGAAGGCTGCCGGCAAGAAGCCTGCCCGGAAACCGACCCAAACACCCAAAGCCGCTTCGGTCAAAGCGTCGCACAAGCCCCCATCGAAATCGTTAAAATCCAATATATCGGCGCCGGCCAGGGAGGATCGCCCCAGGGCAGTTGCCGAGCAATCCTCCAAGACGGACCACCAGCCGGTTCCCAAGGCAGCATCGGCTGAACGCGCCAAAGAGAGGGCCAAGGAAGGCGCCTTGGCGCCCGCCTTCGAACTGCCGCGTGATGGAGGAGGCAGCGTCTCACTCGCCGAATACGCCGGCAGGAAACTGGTGCTGTTCTTCTATCCGCGCGCCGACACGCCGGGCTGCACCCGCGAAGCCATCGACTTCACGCGGCTGAACAGCGCCTTTGCCGACGAAGGCGTAGCCGTGCTCGGCGTCTCGGCCGACAGCGTCAAGGCCCAGGAATCCTTCCGCGACAAGCACCAGCTTGCGGTTCCTCTGATCTCGGATGAGACCCATGAGATGCTCGAGGCCTATGGGGCGTGGGGCGAAAAATCCATGTATGGCAGGAGCTTCATGGGGATCATTCGGACCACGGTCCTGATCGGCGCCGACGGGCGTATCGCCCGGATCTGGCGCAATGTCCGGGTCGACGGTCACGCCGACGAAGTGCTGGCGGCGGTCCGCGAGGCTTGAATTGGATGTCCCCTTTTCCAAAAATTAACCATGAGCGGGTCAAATCGGCAGCGTAAAAAGAGCCGTACGGAACTCATCTCCGACCGGCGCTGGAGTGCCGATGTCGTATCGTTCCGGTCACCATTCCGACCACCACCATCCCCATGATCACGGCCGGGCGCCGCCCCGGCGCCCCGCCCCGCAAGCCGCCGCAGCCGTCCTCGACCGCCATGGCTATTCGATCGTCCATGCCGGCAAGCAGGTCCGGATCGGTCCCGTGGTGTTCTGGATCGTGGTCGGGACCATTGTCCTGCTCGGCATGTGGTCGGCGGCAACCGCCACTTACTTCGCGTTTCGCGACGACGTCCTGACCCGGCTGATCGCCCGTCAGGCCGAGATGCAATACGCCTACGAGGACCGCATCGCCGAACTGCGCGCCAAGGTCGATCGCACCACCAGTCGCCAGTTGCTCGATCAGGAACAGTTCGACCAGAAGCTCGACCAGATCATGCGCCGTCAGACGGCCCTGGAATCCCGCGCCACCGCACTCGGCGCCATACCCGATGCGGCGGCCACCGGATCGATTCGTTCCCCGGCCCGCGGCGCGGCCGTGGACACGCCCGCGTCCGGCACGCCGAAACCATCGCCGATCAGCGACACCGTGATCTTCGTGGCGCCGCCGGATCGCGAGGCACGTCTGGAATCGCGCGCACCCACGACCGCCAAGGCGCACCCCAATCAGTTCGCCAAGGCGCAGGGCGTCGACAACGTCCTCGTTCGCCTGCAGACATCGCTCGACGGCGTCGAGCGGCGGCAGATGGCGGCGTTGAGCGCGGTCGAGGACAGCATGGAATCGCGCGTCCGTCGCATGCGCGGCGTCTTCAACGATCTCGGGCTCGACATGGCGCAACTGGAAGCGGCGACGCCGCGCTCCGCCATCGGCGGTCCGTTCGTGCCGGTGAAGCTTTCTGCGGATGCCGGCGCTTTCGAGCGACAGCTCTACCGGATCAATGTCACCCGCACCCAGATGCAGCGGCTGAGCGCTACGCTGGCGCTGGTGCCGTTCCGCAAGCCCGTTGTCGGCGAGGTCGAGTTCACCTCCGGCTTCGGCGTCCGCAGCGACCCCTTCCTGGGCCGTCCGGCCATGCACACCGGCCTCGACTTCCGTGCCGCCACCGGCGATCCCGTCCGCGCCACCGCGAACGGCAAGGTGGCCTCATCGGGATGGATGGGCGGCTATGGCCGCATGGTGGAAATCGACCATGGCAACGGCCTGTCGACGCGCTACGGCCACCTTTCGGAGATTCACGTCAAGGTCGGCGATGTCGTCAAGATCGGACAGGTGATCGGCGCGGTGGGCTCCACCGGCCGCTCCACGGGGCCGCATCTGCACTATGAAACCCGGATCGACGGCGACGCGGTGGATCCGCAGAAATTCCTGCGCGCCGGCGTCAGGCTGAGCTCGGGCTAGGGCTGACGCACAAAATAGCGAAAACAACCCCATGCAAAGTACAATGGGGCACCGAAACCGGCGCGCGTACCGGCCTCGGAGATTCTTTTTTCCTCCATGTCGGCTCGCAGGGAGGCCGGGCGTCCTTGGGGCAGAGACTGGGCCAACCCAACCAATGCTCCGCTCAGTCATGGAGAAAATAAACCCATGTCCCAAGGCAACACCGTTCGCTTGCATCGCGTCTTCGCCACCACGCCGGAGAAGCTTTCTCGTGCCTTCCTCGACGCGGACGCGATGGCCAAATGGCTGCCGCCGTACGGCTTCACCTGCAAGGTCCATCATTTCGAGGCGAAGGTCGGCGGCACATTTCGAATGTCGTTCTCCAACTTCACGACGAAGTCGGAACATTCGTTCAGTGGCGAATATCTTGAGATCGTGCCCAACGAGCGAATTCGCTACACCGACCGGTTCGACGACCCCAATCTGCCTGGCACCATCGAGGTCACCATCAACCTGAAAGCGGTGGCTTGCGGAACCGAAATCAACATCGAGCAGGCGAACCTGCCGACGCTGATTCCGGTCGAGTCCTGCTATCTCGGCTGGCAGCAGTCGCTCGCGCAGCTGGCGCTGCTCGTTGAGCCGGACATTCCGGGATAGTCACGTCGGATGCGAGGGACCGCGCCCTCGTCCTCGTGTTAGTGCCCGACCTCGCCGGCGATGATATCTCCGAACAGCTCCCAGCTCTCGCCGTTGAACCTCATCAACTGCATCTGCTCGATCGGAAAGAAATCGTTGGCGCTGGTATTTGCCTTGATGCCGGGCAACAGCACGTCGCTGGAGAAATCCTTCAGGTTCGCGGCCTGCTTCATCACGTTCTCACGCGTGAGGTTGTCTCCGCACTGCTTCAGGACCTGCACCATGGTCTGCGCCGTGGCATAGCCATAGACGTTGTTGTTGTTTGTCTTGTCGCCATCCGGGAAATATTTGTCCATGAAAGCGAGCCAGGTCTTGATGCCGGGATCGTCCTTCCACACCGGATCGGTGGGATCCTTCAGGTAGGCGGTCGAGATGATGCCCTTGGCATTTTCGAGGCCCGCCGGCTTGAGCACCGTCGCAACCGATGTCGAGACATTGCCGAGCAGGTATGCCGGCTTCCAGCCCAGTTCCGCGACCTTGCGGATCGCCTGCGCCGCCCCCTTCGGGGCTGCCCACGTCATGAAGATGTCAGCGCCGGAATCCTTCAGCGCGACGATCTGCGAATCGATGGTGGGATCGGAGACCTCATAGGATTTGTCGGCGATGATCATGCTGGCCTTGGCGCCAAGACCGTCGCGCAGGCCCTTCATCTGGTCCTTGCCAGCGTCGTCATTCTGCCAAAGCGCCGCGATCTTGCCGTTCGGGAAGTTCTTGAGAATGTAGGCGGCATAGATGCGGCCTTCGCTCTGGTAGTTGGGCTGCCAACCCATGGTCCACGGAAAGTTCTGCGGATCGCCGAATTTGGTCGCGCCTGTCGCCACGAACAATTGCGGCACTTTCTTCGCGTTCATGTATTTCTGGGTGGCCGAGTTGGACTGGGTTCCGAGCGGCTGGAAGATCAGCAGCACTTCATCGCTTTCGACCAGCTTACGTGCCTGTTCGACCGCCTTTGGCGGACTGAAGGCATCGTCGTAGCTGATGAAGTTGATCTTGCGGCCATTGATGCCGCCTTCCTCGTTGATCTTCCTGAAATAGGCCGCCTGCGCCTTGCCGATCACCCCATAGGCCGAAGCAGGTCCGCTATAGGGCATGATGTTGCCGATCTTGATTTCGGTATCGCTGGCGCCGGGATCGTATTTCTTCTGCGCGCTGGCTGCGGTCGCGGCCGTTGCAGCGACGGCGAACGCCGTCAGGGCCACGAGATTTTTCATGCGGACCGGCATCGATTTCTCCCTATCGCTTTTTTTGACCGAGTCTTGTTCTGACCCGAGTTTCGCAAGCAGCTTCAACCCTTGCAAGCATGTGCTTGTTCCGCGTAACGAAACAGCGGTTGTTGGGCAGAACCAATTGTGGTCATCTCCCGGCGATTTTGATTGGCGCTCCGGGGCAGACTGATTGGACATGGTGAAACCACGCGTCGGGCCACGGCATCCCCGGCTTGCGAATGCGGGCTTCCGTCTCACGCGACGGCTCGCCGAGTGGAGCATGGCCCGCATCGGCTTCCACCGCCTCGACAGCGAATTCGCGCGCCGGACGATCGTTTCCATCAGGGAGCGCCTGGAGCGCGGCGAGACCGTTTATGTGCTGGGCTTCGCCGCGTCAGGCACGCACAATACCGGCGTCGCGCTGGTCGAGATCACGCAGGCCGGCGGACCGCGCATCATCGTCAACAATGAGGAAGAGCGCTTCTCCGGCGAGAAGCACACGACCGAATATCCGCGGCGGTCGATCGACGCGATGGTCGAACAATTGCGCGCGATCGGACGCGACGTCGGCGATATCGCCGCGATCGTCACGACGTGGGACTATCCGCTGCTGTTCGGAACGCTGGCGCGAACCGTGCTCGAGGAAGCGCCCGCCAGCCTGAAGCTGCTGGTCAGCGCGCAGACGCCGGCCGTCGACCGCCGCCGCCTGGATCAGATGCGGCGGACGCCGCGGCTGCTCGCCAGGCAGTTCGGCCTCGACAAACCGTTGCCGCTGATCTGCATGCCGCATCACGACAACCACGCCTGGTTTTCGTTTGCCGCCTCGCCCTTTGCCGACAGCACCGAGCCGGTCGCGATCGCCGTACTCGACGGCACCGGCGACCAGGGCTCGGTCTCCCTCTATGTCGCCAAGGATGGCGCAATGCGCCAGATCTACTGCAATGACAGCGTGTTCGATTCACTCGGCGCGTTCTACAGCGTGATCTCGTCGACCCAGGGCGGCTGGACCTGGCTCTCCAGCGAGGGCCGCTACATGGGCGCAGCCGCCTGGGGCGACATGAACCGCGCCACCAATCCCTATTATGCGCGGCTCAGGCAGGTCCTTCATTTCGGCGCAGGTGGAGAAATCAGGCTCAACCGCGCGATGGGCAATTGGTGCAGCGATCCGTTCGAGAATCCGTACCATCCCGCGCTGATCGAAATCCTGGGCGAACCGCTGAAGCCCGAACAATTGTGGAATCCGGATGCGGTGCTGCGCGTGGAAGATATCCATCATCGCCCCGACACCAAGGATCGCCTCGACAAGGCGGCGGCGACGCAGCTCGTGTTCGAGGATGCGCTGATCCATATCGTCGATCATCTGTTGCGCGCGACCTCCGCTCGCCGCCTGGTGCTGACCGGCGGCGTCGCCCTGAATGCGCTGGCCAACATGCGGCTGCTGGAGCATTTCGACGAGGCATGGTTTGCAGCCGCGCAGCAGCGCAATGCGCGGCTGCATCTGTGGGTGCCGCCGGTGCCCGGCGATCCCGGCGTGCCGATCGGCTCGGCATGGTTGCTGGCGCACATGGCGGGAGCACCGCGCGGCGCGCCAATGACCCACGCGTTCTATTGCGGCACGCCGCCGTCGACGGCCGATATCGCCGCGGCGCTGGATGCCGATGACGTCGCTTCCCAGCCTATCGGCAATATCTCGACGCCGGAAGGCCGTGAGGCCATTGCCGACCTGATGGCGTACATGGTTTCGCAGAACGGCGTCATTGCGCTCTATCAGGGCCCAGCGGAAACCGGCCCGCGCGCCCTCGGCCACCGCTCGATCCTGGCCAATCCCTGCAATCCCGATGCGCGCGAAGCGCTGAACGAGCGCGTCAAATACCGCGAGGCCATCCGTCCGCTGGCGCCGATGGCAACGCTCGAAGCGGCACAGCAATATTTCGAGCTGGAGCCGGGCGCGTCCGACGCCGACTACAACGCCTATAATTACATGGTGCTGACGGCGCATTCGAAGCCGGGCGCGCGCGAAAAGATCCCCGCCGTGGTTCACGCCGACGGCACCGGCCGGATCCAGATCGTACGCGCGAAAGCCGATCCCCTCACCTACGCCTATCTGAAGGCGCTCGGCCGCCGCATCGGTGTCGAGATGTCGGTGAACACCTCCTTCAATGTTGCAGGACCGATCGCACAAACGCCGCAGCAGGCGATCGACACGCTGCGCCGCTCCAAGGGCCTCGACGCCGTGGTGCTGGTCGCCGGCGATGGTTCGGTCACCGCCGCGTGGCATGGCGGCGAGCGCGACAGCGGAAGGTTTTCGGGGTGGTACGCGGCCTGGAAAGCCAGGGATAGCCCGTCGTCCCGGCCTTGAGCCGGGACCCCAACGCGAGCGCAATTGCGCTCATCGCGGCGCCGCGGCTTCTCGGGTTAACACAGGCGTCAGATACCTGCTGTAAGCAACAACGGCCGCGGCGTATGGGTCCCCTAGGTTCACAAACGAAGTGCAACACTTCCTGCAGGAGGTGTTGCCATGGGGCGGAATTACGACCCGGCCTTCGCCGGGACGACGAGGAAAGTCATCGCAACGAGCGGAAGCTCCGTCTCCGCTGAAAGAGCTTCAACACGCGCCCGTCAATCACGAGCAACGCGCTGCCGATCACGAGCGCGCCTGCGATCTCGCGCGCCGAGATTTTCTCGCCGAGCACCAGAACCCCCAGCAGAATTGCCGTCACGGGAATCAGCAACGTCACCAGCATGACGTTGGTCGCGCCCGAGCGCCGCAGGATTTGAAAGAACACGATGTAGGCAAACGCGGTCGACAATGCCGCGAGGCCGATCACGGCAAGCCACGTCGTCGCTCCCGGCATCGGCAATTGCCACGGACGCTCGACGAGCCCCGCGACAACGGTCATCATCGCGGCCGAGGCCAGCAACTGGAACGTCGCGGTACCGAGCGGCGGCGAGTTCGACAGAAAGCGTCGGGCCAGCAGTGCCGACAATCCGTAACTGAACGCGGCAGCGAGACAGAGCAGAATGCCGAGGCCCTGCTCGCTCTCCCACCCGAACGCGCCGCCCTGCAGAATGATCACGCCGATCAAGCCCGCGACCACGCCCGCAATCCGCCGCACATGCAGCTTCTCCTCACCCGCCACCGCCATCACGACGACCGTGAACAGCGGCGTCGTGGCGTTGAGGATCGAGGCCAGTCCGGAGGGAACATAGGTCTGGCCCATCACGACGAGCGAGAACGGCAGCACGTTGTTGAACAGTCCAATCGCAACGTACGGCGCCCAGCCGGACAGGCTGTCCGGGAAACGGACCTTGTATAGCCGCAACAGCGGCAACAGAAACAGCGCGGCAAGCGTCACGCGCAGGAACACCACCGTCAGCGGCGGCAGTTCCTTCAGTATCACGCCATTGAAAAAGAACGAGCCGCCCCACAGGATCGAGAGCAGGCCGAGCAGCGACCAGTCGCGGGCGTCGATCGAGGTGTCGTTTGCGGCCATGGCGGTTTATATCTACGAACACGCCGCTTTATTCCGCTGGGCCCGACATGCCCACCCGATTTCCGACTGCGCTTATTTCGGCCGCGAGACGATCTCGATCATCCGGCCTTCGTCTTCGTCGGGCATCTCGGCTTTCGCGCGCGCGTAGGCCTCGACCGCGGCACGCCCGAGCAGCGGGGCGTCTGGCAGCAACGTCTCCGCCAGTTTCACCGCGTAGGCAGCGTCCTTGTGGCGAAGCGCCGATGTAAACGATGCGCCGGTGAAATCGCGCGCCACCATGCGCTTCGAGTGGCGGATGACTTGCGGGCTTGCCACCGCGCCGGTCGCCATTGCTTCCGCCACCAGGTTCATGTCGAGTCCGGCCTGTTCGGCCATGGCGATGCCCTCGGCGAGGCTCGCGATCTGCACCGCGCCCATCAGGTTGTTGATCAGCTTGTAGACCGTGCCGGTACCGACCGCGCCGAAGTGCCTGATCGTATCGCCGATCGGTGCGAGATACGGCCTGGCTTGTTCCAGATCCGCCACGTCGGCGCCAACAAGCAACGTCAGCTTTCCCGCCGCCGCGGCCTGCGGCAGGCCGGTGACGGGACAATCGATATAAACGAGCCCGCGACCGCGCAGTTCGCACGCCATGTCGAGCGCGTGCTGGTGCGACACCGTCGAACATTCGATCGCGAGGCTGCCCGCTTTCATCGTCGCAGCCGCGCCGTTCTCGCCGAGCCAGACGGATCGCGACGCCTCATCGTCGGCGACCATCGTCACGACGGCATCGGCGCCATCGGCAGCCTCGGCCGGCGACGCAACCCAGCGTGCGCCGCGCGCGATCAGGTCTTCCGCTTTTGCCTTGCTGCGATTCCAGACTGCGACGTCGAAACCCGCATCGAGATAGCGGCCGGCCATGCCATGGCCCATCCGCCCGAGCCCGATGAAGCCGACCTTTGCCATGACGTTAGTCCACGTCCTCGACCTGGCCGGGCGCGGTGCCGAACGCGCGCTGCGCCAGCGTCGCCGCCATGAACTCGTCGAGATCGCCGTCGAGCACGCCTGATGTATCCGAGGTCTGCACGCCGGTGCGCAGGTCCTTCACCATCTGATAGGGCTGCAGCACGTAGGAGCGGATCTGGTGGCCCCAGCCGATGTCGGTCTTGGCGGCCTGGTCGGCGGCGGCCTGCTCCTCGCGCTTCTTCAGTTCGATCTCGTAGAGCCGCGCGCGCAGCATGTCCCAGGCTTGCGCGCGGTTCTTGTGCTGGGAGCGGCCGGCCTGACAGACGACAGCGACGCCCGTCGGGATGTGCGTGAGCCGCACGGCGGATTCGGTCTTGTTGACGTGCTGGCCGCCGGCGCCGCCCGAGCGCATGGTGTCGGTGCGCACGTCGGATTCCTTGATGTCGATCTTGATGGAGTCGTCGACGACGGGAAAAATCGCGACCGACGAGAACGAGGTGTGGCGGCGCGCGTTGGAATCGTATGGCGAGATTCGCACCAGTCGATGCACGCCCGCCTCGGTCTTCAGCCAGCCATAGGCGTTGTGACCAGAGATCAGAATGGTGGCGGACTTGATGCCGGCTTCCTCGCCCTGGGTCTCTTCGAGATATTCGATCTTGAAGCCGTGCTTCTCGGCCCAGCGCGTGTACATGCGCAGCAGCATCTCGGCCCAGTCCTGGCTTTCGGTGCCGCCCGCGCCGGCATGGACCTCGAGATAGGAATCGAACTTGTCGGCCTCGCCGGACAGCAGCGCTTCGAGTTCGCGACGGGCGACTTCCTTCTTCAGGGCCTTCAGCGCGTTCTCGGCTTCGGTCACGACGCCTTCATCGTTCTCGGCCTCGCCGAGTCCGATCATCTCGACATTGTCGCTGAGCTCGCGCTCGACCTTGCCGATGCCGGCGAGCGCATCCTCCAGCGAGGTGCGCTCCTGCATCAGCTTCTGGGCCTTCTGGGGATCGTTCCAGAGATTGGGATCTTCGGCGAGCTTGTTCAGCTCGGCGAGGCGAGCCGTTGATTTCTCGACGTCAAAGATGCCTCCTCAGCAGCCCGACTGACTGCTTGATCTCTTCAACGAGGCGTTCGACTTCGGCGCGCATGGTCTCTCTGATCTGCGGTGACAACCGCTACTGAATAGTTGGCCCGCATTCTGCGTGAATCAGAACCGGCTCAGACTTGCTTGACGGCTCGGATGTAGCGGCGCACGCCGCAAAGCGCAACCGGCCGGCGGAGCTAGTAGAGCCCGCCGGGACGCATGATGTTGCCGCCGACGTCGGGTTGATACCCTTGCTGATATCCTTGTTGATAGCCCTGCTGGTACCCCGGCGGGTATCCCTGCGGCGCACGTCCATCCATGTCGGCGACCCCGATGACGCTGTAATTGTCCGGCGGCGCCGTGCCCGGCTTGAACGCTTCCAGGATGGTTCGGCCGCCCTCGCCCGGACCGACCCGCATGCCGCTCTTGGCATCGACGCGAACAAGCTTGATGCCGGCGGGAACCTTGAACGGGATCGCTGGCTTGTCGGCGAGCGCGAGCTTGAGGAAGTCCTTGGCGATCGGCGCGGCCAGATGACCGCCGGTCATGCCGCGGCCGAGATTGCGCGGCTTGTCGAAGCCGACATAGATGCCGACGACGAGGTCCGGCGAGAAGCCGATGAACCACGCGTCCTTTTCATCGTTGGTGGTGCCGGTCTTGCCTGCGATCGGCTTGCCGACTTCCTTGAGCACGGTCGCGGTGCCGGCCTGCACCACATATTCCATCATCGAGGTGATCTGGTAGGCCGTCATCGGGTCGAGCACCTGCTCGCGGCGGTCGACCAGTTGCGGCTCGGGCTGATTCTTCCAGCCGCCGGGCGCATCGCAGCCGCGGCATTCGCGGGCGTCATGCTTGAAGATGGTACGGCCGTAGCGGTCCTGGATACGGTCGATCAGCGTCGGCTTCACGCGGCGGCCGCCATTGGCGAACATCGAGTAGGCCGTGACCATCCGCATGACGGTGGTTTCGCCGGCGCCGAGCGCGTACGACAAATAATTCGGCAGTTCGTCATAGACGCCGAAGCGCTTCGAATACTCGCCGATCAGCGGCATGCCGACGTCCTGCGCCAGTCGCACCGTCACCGTGTTGAGCGATTGCCGCAGCGCGTTGCGCAGCGTCGTCGGTCCGCCGTATTTGCCGGACGAATAGTTTTCCGGACGCCACGTGCCGGCGCCCTGCCCCTGGTCGATTTCGATCGGCGCGTCGACCACGACGGTCGAGGGCGTATAGCCGTTGTCCATCGCCGCCGAATAGACCAGCGGCTTGAACGACGAGCCCGGCTGCCGATAGGCCTGTGTTGCCCGGTTGAACTGGCTTTGGTCGAACGAGAAGCCGCCGACCATCGCCAGCACGCGGCCGGTCCACGGGTCCATCGCCACCATCGCGCCGGACACCTCCGGCAACTGCCGCAGGCGGTACTGGCCTTCGACCTGCTTGCCTTCCTTGTCGAACAGCGGATCGGCATAGATCACATCGCCCGGCGACAGCACCTGCGCGACGGAATTCGGCACCTTGCCCCTGGAAGGCCCGGAAGCCGCCTTGGCCCACCGCACACCATCAAGCGTGACGATCCCGGTCTGCCTGACCTTGCTGACGGCGCCACCGAGTTCGCGGCCCGGCTGGAAGCCGATCCGCGCCGACTGGTCGGATGTCTCCAGCACCACCGCCATCCGCCAGGGCGAGATATCGCCGAGCGCCTTGACGTCGGCGAGCTTGACGCCCCAATCGCCTGAAATGTCGAGCTTGCTCACGGGTCCACGCCAGCCCTGGGCCTCGTCATACCTGACGAGACCGGCCACCATCGACTTGCGCGCCATCACCTGCATCTTGGGATCGAGCGTGGAGCGGACCGACAATCCGCCTTCGTACAGCTTCTTCTCGCCGTAGCGCTCGAAAATGTCGCGGCGGACTTCCTCGGCAAAATACTCGCCGGCGAAGATATGCGCACCGTTGCCGCGGCTGGTGACGCTGAGCTGTTCCTTGCGCGCCTTGTCGGCGTCGGCCTGCTTGATCCAGCCGTTTTCGACGAGGCGGTCGACCACGTAGTTGCGCCGCTCGACCGCACGGTCGCGGTTGCGGACCGGATGCAGCGCGGCCGGCGCCTTCGGCAGCGCCGCCAGGTACGAGGCTTCTGCGATCGTGAGTTCGTTCACCGATTTGTCGAAATAGACCAGCGATGCAGCCGCGATGCCGTAGGCGCCGAGACCGAGATAGATTTCGTTGAGGTAGAGTTCGAGAATGCGGTCCTTCGAATAGGCTCGCTCGATACGCATCGCCAGCAAGGCTTCCTTGATCTTGCGGGTGAACGAGACCTCGTTGGTCAGAAGGAAGTTCTTCGCGACCTGCTGTGTGATCGTCGAGGCGCCCTGCGGACGGCGATTGGAGCCGAGATTCTGCGCGTACAAAACGGCGGCGCGCGCCATGCCGGTGAAGTCGATGCCGCCATGCTCGTAGAAGTTCTTGTCTTCGGCGGCGAGGAACGCGTTGATGACCAGCTTCGGAACCGCCTGGATCGGCAGATAGAGGCGGCGCTCCTTGGAGTATTCGCCGAGCAGCGCGCCATCCGACGCGTGGACGCGCGTCATGACAGGCGGCTCGTAATCCTGAAGCTGCGAATAGTCCGGCAAGTCCTTGGAGAAATGCCAGATCGCGCCGGCGACGCCGGCAACGCCCACGAGGAACACGACGGTTCCGGCGGCAAACAGGAAACCAAAAAACCGGACGAGCAAGCGCATTATCGAAGTTCCGTTTCAAACCTGTGCGGCGATAGCTGCGGCATCTGTCCTAGCACGGCAATCCCGCCCAACGGGCCACCGTTACGCGATCGAACAAAAAAGGGGCCAGCGGACAATATTGCCCGATTCCGAAGACCCTACGGTATTTTTCTATAGCGTTGTCGCTGTGGCCAAACTAGGGCTTGGGATACTTTATGGTCCGCTTTTCACTCAACTTTTGCGGCAGTGCCCATTCGAATTTTCATTTGCCCGCCAGCCTTTTGGCGAAGAAAGCGTCAATCGCCTGGGCCATCGATCCGACCGTCTTGTTCCGCCAGTTCTCCGACACCAGGTGCTCGAGGTCGCCCTTGTTGGAGACGTAGCCGAGTTCGACCAGGACCGAGGGCACATCCGGCGCCTTCAGGACGCGGAACCCGGCTGATTTCAGCGGATGCTTGTGCATTCGCACCGTGTTCTTCATCTCGCCCATCAAAGTCCGCGCAAAACGGTTCGAGAAGGTCCGCGTCTCCCGCTGCACCAGATCGATCAGGATGTCGGCGACTTCGCTCGGCTCGTCGGCGAGATTGACGCCGCCGATCGCGTCCGACTTGTTCTCGGCATCCGCCAGCCGCTGGGCCTCGGCGTCGGAGGCCTTGTCCGCCAGCGTATAGATGGTGGCGCCCTGGGCGTCGCCCTCGCCGCGCGGCAAGGCGTCCATATGGATCGAGACGAACAGCGACGCCCCCTCGTTGCGGGCGATCTTGACGCGGTCGGCGAGCGCAATGAACGTGTCGTCCGTGCGGGTCATGACGACGCGGTATTTGCCGGATTTTTCCATGCGGTCGCGCAGCGCCAGGCCAAAGCTCAGCACCAGGTTCTTTTCCATGATGTCGCCGCCACCGGCCTGGGTGCCGTTGTCGACCCCGCCATGGCCGGGATCGATCACGATCACCGGCCGCTTGTCGGCCGGCGTGGACGCCGTCACGGCCGGTCCGTCAGCCCGGGCAACGCCGGCATTGGCATCGGCGATGGCGGGCCGGAGTTCGGGACGGCTCTCGGGCGCCAGCAACTGGACGAAGGCGGTGCGATCCACCTGCTCGAGTTCGAGCACCAGCCGCGGCGGCTGGCCGTTGGCCGCCTCCAGAACGTAGGATTTGGCGATCTTGGCGGGCCCGGTCAGGTCGAACACGATTCGCGACCCGCCCGGCATGACCAGACCGTAGCGGAACGCCTTGACCAGTCCCCGTCCGGCGGTGCCGGCGTCCGCCCCCAGCTTGAAGCTGACCTGCGGAAGGTCGAGCACCACACGATACGGGTCAGCCAGCGGGAAGGCGCGGAACTGGATCGGCCGGTCGAGATCGAACACGACGCGGGTCTGCTTGGCATCGCCGGCCACACGGGCGTCCGAGACGGTCGGGAAGTTTGCGCCCACCGCAGTGGCGGAACCCGCAACTTTGGGCGGCAGGCTCTCCGCCGACGATTCGCCAATCGACAGGGCCCACAGCAATGCTGCGGCGCACAAAAGACCATATCCCAGCAAAACGGGGTGATTTGCGCGGTTCGCCAACGATTCACAGCCTCCGGAAGGCCCCTCACTTACCGCATTAGGCCCACATGGTTAATCCGACCTTAAGCTATAGCGGACAAAAACGGCCAAGTGTTGCCGCGCTGCGACGGTACCGCGACGCTTCCCTTGCAGGCAGCCCCCAATCCACGTATGTACGAGGTGCTGACGGCTAATACTCCCGGTTGTGTCGCGTTCAGCCTCCCGGTGCAGCGCCGGAACCTTCCCAGTCGAAGGCTCCTGCGTCCTTCCCGATCCCTCCCCAGCCAGCGCTGCGCGCGGCTGACACGGAGCGGCGGTTTCGAGCCCGAGCGGCGTCCGGTCCCAGGTACTTTTCTCCTGGGACGGTTTGAGACACGGCAAAACTGATTATCCGGACCCGAACGGTCCGATATGCGATGGCCGGCAGGCGTTTCGGCGCCGCGTCGGGGCTTCAGCGATAGACACGGCGGTATCTTCTTCCGCCAACATGTTCAGACGGGCCGACGCTTGATGCGCCAGACTGTGTTGCCGACCAGGATCCACGGAACGATCGCGCCGACGCGAGGCGAAAGCTTCGCGCGACGCCCGGTTCCGGCGGGCCCCCGATCGGCTCTGCGCCAGGATGTGCGTTTTGGCCTTCCCCTAACCCCCGAATCAGGTGGACCGTCGCGTCACCGGGCCGCGCAGTTTGCGCGTGCCATGCACCGCGCCCGCCGCCGTCAAGAGTTCCAAAATGCCCAACAAGATGTTGATCGACGCCACCCACCCGGAAGAGACCCGGGTCGTTGTGGTCCGTGGCAACCGCGTCGAAGAGTTTGATTTCGAGACTGCCCAGCGCAAGCAACTGCGCGGCAATATCTATCTCGCCAAGGTGACGCGCGTGGAGCCGTCACTGCAGGCGGCGTTCATCGAGTATGGCGGCAACCGCCATGGCTTCTTAGCCTTCAGCGAAATCCATCCGGATTACTACCAGATCCCGGTCGCCGACCGTCAGGCGCTGATCGAGGCCGACGAACGCGCGCATCGCGAGGCCGAGGAAGAGAGCGAGAACCGCTCCAACCACCGCCGCGGCCGCTCGCGCCACCGCAACGCCCGCCGGCGCGGCCATGGCGACCGCGTCCAGAGCGACGTCATCGACGGCGCCGTTGTCGATCCGTCGCAGGCCGCCCAGCCCCTGTACGAGGGCGAGGACCATCCGCACGGGCACGACGGCGTGCAGGCGGGTGAGACACAGGCGCACGACGCCGAGCATCACGAAGATGCCGGCCATCACGACCACGAGGCGCACGACCTTCCCGCGCCGGCTCGCGACGACAGCCCGTCGCATGATCATGAAGGCGACCGCGATGCGTCCGGTCATGAGGACCACGCACCCGCGGCCAGCGAAGCACCGGTTGCGGAAGCGCACGCCGATGCCGCCCCGGCCGTGGCGGAGCCTGTCAGCGTAGCTGCGCCCATCGAGGACGAGCGTCAGGCTGAACCCAGGGATGAACACCACGACGAGCGCCATGACGAGCGCCACGACGACGAGCAGGCGCAGGAAAATGCCGCCCATGCCGACGACGTGCCGCATGTCGAGCACGCCGGCGACGAATATCCCGCGGTCCCGCATGAAGAGCATGCCGCCGAAGGCGAGGACGACGACGAAGAGGACGATGGCGAAGACGCCGAAGAGGAAGTCGTCGAATCCGTCGGCGGCGACGACGTGCTCGAGGAAGTGCCCGAGCGCGCCTTCCGCCCGCGCCGCCAGTACAAAATCCAGGAAGTCATCAAGCGCCGCCAGGTGATGCTGGTGCAGGTCGTCAAGGAAGAGCGCGGCAACAAGGGCGCTGCACTCACGACTTATCTCTCGCTCGCCGGCCGCTATGCCGTGCTGATGCCCAACACCGCCCGCGGCGGCGGCATCAGCCGCAAGATCACCTCGGCCCAGGACCGCTCGCGGCTGAAGGAAGTGGTGCAGGATCTCGACGTGCCCGAGGGCATGGGGATCATCCTGCGCACCGCCGGCGCCTCGCGGACCAAGCCGGAGATCAAGCGCGACTTCGAATACCTGATCCGGATGTGGGAAACCGTGCGCGACATGACGCTGAAGTCGCAGGCCCCCACCCTCGTCTACGAGGAAGGCTCGCTGATCAAGCGCTCGCTGCGCGACCTCTACAACAAGGAAATCGACGAAATCCAGGTCGCCGGCGAAGCCGGCTACCAGGAAGCGCGCGACTTCATGAAGATGCTGATGCCCTCGAACGTGCGGGCGGTCAGGCAGTATCGCGACGGCCAGCCGCTGTTTTCGCGGATGGGCGTCGAGAGCCAGCTCGATGCGATGTTCTCGCCGACCGTGCAACTGCGCTCCGGCGGCTACATCGTCATCAACCAGACCGAGGCGCTGGTCTCGATCGACGTCAACTCCGGCCGGTCGACCCGCGAACACCACATCGAGGACACCGCGCTCAAGACCAATCTCGAGGCGGCCGAGGAAGTGGCGCGGCAGCTGCGCCTGCGCGATCTCGCCGGCCTCATCGTCATCGACTTCATCGACATGGACGAGAAGCGCAACAACCGCGCGGTCGAGCGCAAGCTCTCCGACTGCCTGCGGCAGGATCGTGCGCGCATCCAGGTCGGCCGCATCTCGCATTTCGGCCTGCTGGAAATGTCGCGCCAGCGCATCCGCGCCAGCGTGCTGGAGAGTTCGACCGAGCCCTGCGCGGTGTGCGGCGGCAGTGGACACGTCCGCTCGGTCTCGTCGGTGGCGCTGCAATTGCTGCGCGGCATCGAGGAAATCCTGATGAAGGGCGCGACACACAATCTCGTGGTCCGCACCCGTACCGACGTCGCGCTCTACGTCCTCAACCACAAGCGCGGCCATTTGCGCGACCTCGAAAACGCGTTCAAGGTTTCGCTCGCGGTCAGCGCCGATCCGACCGTGGCCGGCCAGCAGTCGTTCATCATCGACCGCGGCGAACAGGTTCACACGCTGGAAGCCGCCAAGGCGCTGCTCGCGGCGCAGGCCGCAGCTTCCCCGGCGCAGGTCGAGGAAGCCTATGACGACGAGGATGGCTTCGACATCGAAACCGAGTCCGAGGTCGAAACCGAGGAAACCGAGGGACTGGCCGACGATTCCGCCACCGAGGGAACGGCCGATGGTGAAGGCGACGGTCATCGCCGCAAGCGGCGTCGCCGCCGGCGCGGTCGCGGCGAGCCGCGTGAAGGTGGTGCATCTCGCGAGGATGGTGCACCTCGTGAGGAAAATGACGCGCTGCGCGTCTCCGCTGAAGCGGTCGAAGGCGCCGCCACCGACGAGGGCGAGGCCGAGGAAGACGAAAGCGAAGAAGCGCCGGGCATGGTCCGCGGCGAACAGGCTGCCAATGGCGAGCGGCGCCCGCGCCGCCGTGGCCGCCGTGGCGGACGCCGCCGGCGCGGCAACGGGCCGGAAGACGGTCTCGCTGGCTCGATCGCCGACGAACTCGGCCCGACTTCGGCCCCGGAAGCCGCCAGCGCAGTTGCCGATTTCGATGGCAGTTCGTCGGTTTCAGCGCCGTCGCTCACGGAATCCGAGCCGGCTTCGCAGCCTGTCGAGCCGCAGCCGGCAACATTCGTCCAGCCCGAAACGATCGAGACAGTGACTGCCTCGACGGCTCCGGCTGCCCCAGCCGAGGAAGCCGCACCGGAAGCCGACCGGGCCGCAGCGCCACGGCGTTCCACCGTCCGCGAGAAGGTCAGCTTCCTGTCGAGTGCGCAAGCCGAGCCGGCGCCATCCGTCAGCGAAAGCGTCGCCGAACAGATGGCGGCGCCCGAGCCTGCGCCGGCCGCGCCGACTCCTGCTCCGACCGCCGAAGCTGCTCCGCGCAAGGCGGGATGGTGGTCACGCCGCTTCGGCAGCGGCGAGTAAGGATCGAACTGAAAAGAAAACCGCCCGGCACAGCCGGGCGGTTTTTTTATTGGCGGTCGAGACGATCGCGACCTTTATCCGCGCGTATCAACCACGCGCCTGATCGCCGGTACCAGCGCCGCGCCGAGCGCGTTCTTGATCAGCGAGGCCGCGATGAAGGGCGCGATGCCGACCAGCCAGGCCTTTTCGACGCCGAGTTTCATGCCGAACGCCAGCCAGCCAAATCCGCAGGCGAGAATCAGAATGTGTCCGAACGCCATCGCCACGAACAGCCAAGGCACCGACCGGTCCCAGCCGCGCTCGGCGAGCCAGCCCGTGACGAATGCCGCGGCCACGAAGCCATAGAGATAGCCGGCCGTCGGGCCGACGAGCGGCGCGAGACCGCCGACAGGACCTGCGAATACGGGCAATCCGACCGCGCCTTCGGCCAGATAGGCCATCACGGTCGCGCTGCCGAGCCGCCAGCCATAGGCCGCGCCGATCATCAGCACGACGAGCGTCTGCAGCGTCATCGGCACGTAGGGCAACGGCAGATTGACCTTGGCTGACAGGGTCAGCAGCGCCGTTCCAACCGCGACAAGGATCACGCTGCGCATCACGCCGGACGATCCATCCGCGCGATGCGGCCACAGCAGCGCGGCGAGCGGGAAATGCGGCGCGGCGACGGTTTCAGTCATGGTTCTGGCGGACACGGGTAGCTCTCCGTTGATTGCAGTTACTGAGAATGTGGATGAAGAAATGGCCGGAATTATCCCAGCCAGCGCGCGATGCGCGTCACCGCTTCGCGCATCTCGTCGGCCGAGCGCGCATAGGAGAAGCGGATGAAGGCGCGGCCGTGGATCGGGTCGAAGTCGACGCCGGGCGTGGCCGCCACATGCGTCTTCTCCAGCATGCGCCCGGCGAACTCGAAACTGTCGGAGGTGAAATCCGATACGTCGGCGTAGAGATAGAACGCGCCGTCCGCAGGCAGAAATTTGGTCAAGCCGGCCTTCGGCAGCCCCTCGATCAGGATGCGGCGGTTTTCCTGATAGCCATGCTTGATGGACTCCATCTCGGCAACACCTTCGAAGGCGGCTTCGGCCGCGATCTGCGACAACGTCGGCACCGAGATCGACAGGTTCTGCTGCAGACGCTCGATCGGCCGCACCAGCGGCTCCGGCACCACCATCCAGCCGACCCGCCAGCCGGTCATGCAGAAATACTTCGAGAACGAGTTGATCACCAGCGCCTGCGGCGAGAGTTCGGCCGCCGTCACCGCCGGAAACGCGTAGTCCAGTCCATGATAGATCTCGTCGGAAATGAACCTGATGCCGGCGCTCTCCGCCGCATGAATGAGGCTAGTCAGCGCCTCGCGCGACATCATGGTGCCGGTGGGATTGGCGGGACTGCCGACCAGTACGCCCTTCAGCGGCGCCTTGCGATGCGCGGCCAGCAACGCCTCGCCGGTCAGCGCATGCCGCGTGTCGCTCGACGTCTCGATCAGCACCGGCTCGCAGCCGAGTGCGGTAAGGATGTGCCGGTACGGCGGATAGCCGGGCACGGTGACCGCGACCCGATCGCCCGGTTCGAACATCGACAGAAATGCGAGAATGAAACCGCCGGACGAGCCGGTGGTGACCACGATCCGGTCAGGCTCGACCGAACATCCGTATGCATCGCGGTAGTGGCGGGCAATGCGCGCACGCAACGATGGAATGCCGAGCGCGGACGTATAATCGATTCGCGCTGCATCGAGCGCCGCATGCGCGGCGGCGATGGCGGCCCTGGGCGCGGCCGCCGCCGGCTGCCCGACTTCCATGTGAATCACGTGACCGCCAGCCGCCTCGATGCGCGCCGCGGCCGCCATGACGTCCATCACCATGAAGGGGGGCACGTCACTCCGCGCCGAGGGCGTCAGCAGGCTTTTCACCTGGTCTCTAAGTGTCGATTCCTGCATCGAAATCTGCTATTGCGCCGGCGCTGTGCAAATTCGGGTTCCGAACCTGTCGCGCCCCAGACTGGCCGTATTCAGTGGCTTGTTATAGCGTTTTCGGGTGAAGGGATACCGGGATCACGTGGTGATACCCCGGTTCCCTCCATTAAAACCTGGAACAGAGACCGGAGCGCGTTTCTGCTTTAATCAGGATCGACTCTGCCGGAACGAACCGGGCCTCGCCAATCGCCAAAGAGCTCATGCTGCTTCGCATCGCCCTACGCAAGAAATCGCTGAAGTTGACCGCGCTGACCACCGTGGTCGCGCTCGTCCTCGCGCCGTTGGCGGCGCTGGCGCAGGAGAATCGCGGACCACCGGTTCTGCGCGACGCCGAGACCGAGCAATTGCTGCGCGATTACACGCGGCCGATCCTGCGCGCCGCCGGCATGGAAAAGCAGAACATCCAGATGGTGATCATCAACCAGGGCGTGTTCAACGCTTTCGTGGCCGATGGACGCCGCATCTTCGTGAACTATGGCGCGATCCTGCAATCGGAAACGCCCAACCAGATCATCGGCGTGATGGCGCACGAAACCGGCCATCTGGCCGGCGGCCATCTCGCCAAGATGCGCGAACAGATGGCGCAGGCGCAGACGCAGATGATCATCGCCATGCTGCTTGGCGCCGGCGCCATCGCCGCGGGCGCGAGTTCGGGCGGCAGCGGCAGCGGCCTCGCCAACGCCGGCGCAGCCATGATGTCCGCACCGGGCGAGGTGATCCGCCGCACACTGCTCTCCTACGTGCGCCAGCAGGAGGAAAACGCCGACAAGGCCGGCGTCAAGTTTCTGAACGCCACCGGCCAGTCGGCCCGGGGCATGCATGAGACCTTCAAGCGCTTTACCGACGAGAGCCTGTTCGCCGCGCGCGGCGCGGACCCGTATGTCCAGTCGCATCCGATGCCGGCGGCCCGTGTCGCAGCGCTGGAAGAACTGGCCCGCTCCAGCCCCTACTGGGACAAGAAGGACGACCCTGCGCTCCAGCTTCGCCACGACATGGTGCGCGCCAAGATATCGGCGTTCATGGAGCGCAAGGATACGGTGTACCGGCGATACCCGATCTCCAACAACAGCCTGCCGGCACGGTACGCGCACGCGATCGCGACGTACCGTCACGGCGACCTGCGCAGCGCCCTCGCCCAGATCGACGCATTGATCCAGCAACAGCCGAACAACCCGTATTTCTACGAGGTGCGCGGCCAGGCCCTGCTGGAAGGCGGCAAGCCACTGGAAGCGATCGCGCCGCTGCGCAAGGCCGTTCAGCTCTCCAATAACTCGCCGCTCATCGAGATGTTACTTGGACAGGCGCTCGTGGCAGCCGATAACAAGGCCTATACCGACGAGGCAATCGCGATCCTGCGCGCCGCGGTCGCGCGCGAAAGCGAGGCGCCACTCGGCTTCATGCAACTCGCGATGGCCTATGGCCGCAAGGGAGATTACGCCCAGGCCGACCTCGCTTCGGCCCAGGCCGCCTACCTTCGCGGCGACAACAAGACCGCACGCGACCTTGCCTCGAGAGCGAAAACGCGCTTCGCCATCGGGACCCCCGGATGGGTCAAGGCTGACGACATTGTGAGCGCCAAGCCGCTGCCCGGCCAAAAAGGCAACTAGAAATAACCCGGGTTCCAACTACAACCGGAACCCGGCGATCAGGACATGGTCCGGAAAAGTGGGTACCGGTTTTCCGAGAAGACCATGATCAAACAGGAACGCATTATTCCAAGAGCCGGCCTTCATCGGAACCGCCGAACTCGCTGCATAAGGAATTGCTGATGCCCTTGCTCCGTTTTGTTATCCCCGCATTGTTTGCCTTCGCACTCTGCGGCGCGCCGCTGTCCGCCTCCGCGCAGGGCTTCACCGACAAGCAGCGCGGCGATATCGAGTCCATTGTCCGTGAGTACCTGATCAAGCACCCCGAAGTGCTCGAAGAAGCGATGGCCGAACTCAGCAAGCGGCAAAGCGCGGCAGAGACCGCCAAGCACGAAGCCGCCGTCGCCAGCAATGCCGAAGCGATCTTCAACTCGCCGCGCAACGTCACGGTCGGCAACAAGGACGGCGACGTCACCTTCGTCGAGTTCTTCGATTACAATTGCGGCTACTGCAAGCGCGCGATGATGGACATGATGGAACTGATGAAGTCCGATCCGAAGCTCAAGGTCGTGCTCAAGGAGTTCCCGGTTCTGAGCGCTGGCTCGGTCGAAGCCGCACAGGTCGGGGTCGCCGTGCGCATGCAGGATCCGAGCGGCAAGAAGTATCTCGATTTTCACCAGAAGCTTCTCACCGGCCGCGGCGCTGTCGACAAGGCGCGCGCGATGGCCGTTGCCAAGGAAGTCGGCCTCGACATGGCCAAGCTGGAGAAGGATCTGGCAAGCGCCGAAGTGCGCAACACGCTCGAAGAGAACTTCAAGCTCGCCGAGGCCATGGGCATGAACGGCACGCCGAGCTACGTGATCGGCAAGCAGATCGTGATCGGCGCGGTCGGCGCAGAAACCCTGCGCGAAAAAATCAACAATGCGCGCTGCGGCAAGGCCACCTGCTGACACATACGACGCATCAAAGGAGATGACGAAAGGCCGGCGCAACAGCCGGCCTTTTTCGTTGCGGCCTTCCTCTGGCGTTTCGGTTCATCTCGCGTTCACAAAACAAAGTCGCCGGAACCGACAATGTTCCGGAACATCGGGCGTCTCCTGCCGTTGTGGTGCGGGCAATGCAGACACGTGAGGAGACAGTACATGAATAATCGCTTTTTGATCTCGGTTGCGGCCGCAGCGTTGATTGCCGGAACGGGCCTTGCCAACGCGCAGGGAATGGGTCGCGACAGCGGCGGCTCGGCCGGCGCCCCCGCGGCACAGCAGGGCGCGCCTTCTTCGGATCGCGGCGGTGCCGCGCCCGGCGGCGCGATGCAGCGTGACGGCGGCGGCATGAAGGGTGCCGAGTCCGGCATGAAGAATGAATCCGGCATGACCAAGGGCGAGTCCGGCATGAAGGCCGATTCGACCGACAAGGCCGAGCCCCGCAGCAAGAGCGCGCAGGACGGCAACCGCATGCAGGGCGAGAAGTCGAAGAGCATGAGCGCCGACGACTCGAAGAGCAGCAAGGAAATGAAAGCCGAGGGCCGCGACAGCAAGACTGGCGACACCCCCACCAAGGGCGCGGCTTCGACCGACGGCAAGTCTCAGACGACGACGGGCAATGCCGCGACTTCGGCAACCGCCGCGCCGCCGGCTGAAAAGCGCACCCAGATCGTCTCCGCCATCCGATCGGAGAAAATTCAGGAAACGACCAATGTGAACTTCAACATTTCGGTCGGCGCGGTGGTGCCCACCAGCGTGCGTGCCTATCCGCTTCCGCCCCGGATCGTCGAAATCTATCCGGAGTGGCGCGGGTATGAGGTGATCCTGGTGAAGGGCCGTTACGTCATCGTGCGTCCGCAGACGCATGAGATCGTCTACATCATCGAGGGCTAACACCCGTCGGCGAGAAGCGACTCAAGCGATGCAAATCTGGGGGTGGGCAGCGATGCCCGCCCCCTTCTGCGTTGGGGGCCCCGCTTCCTCGAATACTTGGTTAACGAATGATTTCCGTAGGTTCCATGCGGTTTTTTACGAACCGGATGAGGCATTTGGGCAATCCGCGGGCGGACTGCGAGGCTTCCCCTTGGCCGCGTTGTTACCTATAACGCCGCGACCTGCCCGCCCCTTTTTGCTGGATTCCGGATGGCCCAAGCCCCTGCCGCGACGATTTATGTGCTCAACGGCCCGAACCTCAACATGCTGGGGACGCGGGAACCGGAGAAGTACGGCCACGCGACGCTCGCCGATGTCGAGAAGCTGTGCGCGGAAACCGCAGCGCAATTCGGCATGAAGGCCGACTGCCGCCAGTCCAACCGCGAAGGCGAACTGATCGATTTCATCCACGACGCCCACGCCAAAAAGGCAGCCGGCATCATCATCAACGCCGGCGGCTATTCGCACACCTCAATCGCGCTGCATGACGCACTGATGGCGGTGAAGATACCGACCGTTGAAGTGCACATCAGCAACATCCACGCCCGCGAGAGCTTCCGTCACCACTCCTTCACCGCCATGGCCGCCTTTGCATCGCTTTGCGGCTTCGGCATCGACGGCTACCGGCTCGCGATCAATGGCCTTGCCGCCAAGCTCGGCGCCAGGGCCACGAACTGAACCGAACACACCTGACGCCCAGCCGTCGCCCACCCCAGGAATTCCGGATAAGAGCATGGCCCGCCAGCCCGAGAACAAGTCAGCGGATAAATCAGCCGCAAATTTCAAGAGCGACGACAGCGCGCTCATTCGCGAACTCGCGTTGCTGCTCGACGAGACCAGCCTGACCGAGATCGAGATCGAGCGCGCGGGGCTTCGCGTACGCGTCGCGCGCACCATCAGCGTGTCGGCCGCGATGCCGGCGAACTACCAGCCGGTCGCCTCGGCGGCGGCCGTTTCGTCGGCTGCGCCGGCCGCGGGCGCCGATCTCGCCAAGCATCCCGGCGTGGTTCCCTCGCCGATGGTCGGCACGGCCTATTGGGCGCCCGAGCCCGGCGCCAAGCCGTTCATCGACGTCGGCACCAAGGTGTCGGCCGGACAAACGCTTCTGATCATCGAAGCGATGAAGACGATGAACCAGATCCCGTCGCCACGCGCGGGCACGGTGACGCAAATTCTCGTCGAGGACGGCCAGCCGGTCGAATTCGGCGAGCCGCTCGTGATCATTGAATAAAGTCCGTCAGGGTCAGGCGCTGCGATGTTCGACAAGATTCTGATAGCCAATCGCGGCGAGATCGCGCTTCGCGTGCTGCGCGCGTGCAAGGAACTCGGCATCTCCACCGTCGCGGTGCATTCCACCGCCGATGCCGACGCCATGCATGTGCGCCTCGCCGACGAGAGCGTGTGCATCGGGCCGCCGCCGTCGAAGGACTCCTATCTCAACGTCCCCGCTTTGCTCGCCGCCTGCGAGATCACCGGCGCCGACGCCGTGCATCCCGGCTATGGCTTCCTTTCCGAGAACGCCCGCTTCGCCGAAATCCTCGCCGAGCACAACCTGCATTTCATCGGCCCGAAGGCCGAGCACATCCGCTTGATGGGCGACAAGATCGAGGCCAAGAAGACCGCCAGGCGGCTCGGCATCCCTGTCGTACCGGGCTCCGACGGTGCGGTGACGTCCGACGACGACGCCATGGCGATCGCGCACAACATCGGCTTTCCCGTGCTGGTCAAGGCCGCCGCCGGCGGCGGCGGACGCGGCATGAAGGTGGCGCAAACCGCCGACGATCTGATGATGGCGCTGACGACGGCCGGCAACGAGGCCAAGTCCGCGTTCGGCGATGCCTCGGTCTATCTGGAGAAATACCTGCAGAAGCCGCGCCACATCGAAATCCAGATCCTCGGCGACGGCCGCGGCGGCGCGATCCATCTCGGCGAGCGTGATTGCTCGCTGCAGCGGCGGCACCAGAAGGTATGGGAAGAAGGCCCCTCGCCGGTGCTTTCCGCCGCTGCGCGCGCGAAGATCGGCGAGACCTGCGCCAAGGCGATGCGGGAGATGAAGTATCTCGGCGTCGGCACCATCGAGTTCCTGTACGAGGACGGCGAGTTCTATTTCATCGAAATGAACACCCGTATCCAGGTCGAACATCCCGTCACCGAAAGCATCACCGACATCGATCTGGTGCTGGAGCAGATCCGGATCGCCGCCGGCGGCGACCTGCCCGCGACGCAGGACGAGGTCGCCATCATCGGCCACGCCATCGAGTGCCGCGTCAACGCGGAGAACCCGCAGACCTTCCGCCCGTCGCCCGGCAAGATCACGCAATACCATCCGCCGGGCGGGTTGGGCGTGCGGATCGATTCGGCGGTCTATCAGGGCTACGTCATTCCGCCCTATTACGACTCGCTCGTCGGCAAGCTGATCGTCCACGGCAAGACCCGCGCCGAGTGCCTGATGCGGCTGCGCCGGGCCCTCGACGAGATGGTGGTCGACGGCATCGAAACCACCTTGCCGCTGTTCCGGGCGCTGGTCCGGGAACCCGGCATCATCGATGGCGACTACCATATCCACTGGCTGGAGCAGTACCTGGCCGGCCAGTTGGCGGAACCACCGGCCAAATAATTTCCGCGTGTGGGAACCTGTCGCCCCTGGCCGCGTTGGATGGGGTTAGGGGAGCCTTGGGGCGTGCATTCCGTTTGCTTGATCTGGCGAGACCATCGTGACATCTGAAGCGCGGAAGAGGCGCGCTCTGTGGCAAATCCTGCTGTTATCGGCGGGGTTTTTGGTGCTGGTAATTGTCAGCATCAGCGCGGTGCTGCTGGTCAACAAGGCGCGTGACCACAACCGCCTCGTCGTTCACACCGTCGAGGTCGAGAGCCAGCTCTCGAACCTGCTGCTGGAAATCCGCCGCGCCGAAAGCGCCACCCGCGCCTATCTGCTGACATCGGCGCCGCAGTTCCTGACCGAGTATCAGGCCGCCGCGGCCAACGTCCTGCCTGCCGCCGACAGGCTGGGTGCCCTCACCACCGACAATCCGGTTCAGGTCGAGAACTATACCAGGTTGCGCAAGGCAATCGAGCAGCGGTTGAGCGAATTCGCGCGTGGGATTGACCGGGTCAGGAACAACGACGTCGCCACCAGCATTACCGCGTTGCGCAATGGCACCTCGACCGACGCCGTGCGGACCATCGTCGAAACCAGCAGCACCATCCGCGCCGAGGAAGCTCGCCTGTTCGCTACGCGGACGGCGGATGCCGACCGCACGCAGGTTCTCGCCTCTTCCGTGACGATCGCCGGCTCGACCCTCGTCATCGCGCTCGCCGGCATCTCCATCTTTCTGGTGCGACGCTCGTCGCGCGCCCGCGATCAGGCCGAGGAGAACCTGCGCGACAACAATCTCAACCTCGAGACCACGGTCGACGAGCGAACCGCGGACCTGCGCGAAGCCAATGACGAGATCCAGCGCTTCGCCTATATCGTCAGCCACGACCTGCGTTCGCCGCTGGTGAATATCATGGGCTTCACCAGCGAGCTGGAGGAACTGCGCGGGGATATTTTCCGGCGGATCGCAACGCTTGCCCGTACCCAATCCACCGCGCCCCAATCGCCGGAAAACGCCACCGATACCGCCGAGCCGGTGCTCGAAGGGCCGGACAAGCAGCTTTCGGAAGACTTCACCGAAGCGCTCGGGTTCATCAAGTCGTCGATCGCCAAGATGGACCGGCTGATATCGGCGATCCTCAACCTCACGCGCGAAGGACGGCGCGAGTTCGACCCGGTGCAGATCGACACCAAAGAGCTGATCGAGGCCGTCGTCACAACCATGGCGCACCAGGCTTCCGAGGCGGAGGCACGGATCCAGGTCGCTCCCCTGCCGAACATCGTCAGCGACCGTCTGGCGCTCGAGCAGATTTTCGGAAACCTGATTGACAACGCGCTGAAATATCTCAAAACCGGGGTTCCCGGCGAGATCTCGGTGCGCGGGCGTACCAAGCTCGGCTTTGCGATCTTCGAGGTTTCCGACAATGGCCGCGGCATCGATCCGAAGGACCATCAGCGGATCTTCGATCTGTTTCGTCGCGCCGGGACCCAGGACAAGCCGGGGCAAGGCATCGGCCTCGCCCACGTCCGCGCTTTGGTACGGCGGCTTGGGGGAACCATGTCGGTCGCCTCGGAACTTAACCAGGGCAGCACGTTCACGATCACGCTGCCCATTAACTGGCCATCCAGTAACCGGAACACACGGAAATGAGTAATCCAGTCACCATCATCATGATCGAGGACGATGAGGGCCATGCACGCCTGATCGAGCGGAATATCCGTCGATCCGGTGTCAACAATGAGATAATACCGTTCACCAACGGTACAGCAGCCCTGGACTATCTGTTTGGCAAGGATGGAACGGGCCTCGTTCACAAGGGCAATGCGCTCCTCATCCTGCTCGACCTCAACCTGCCCGATACTTCGGGCATCGACATTCTCAAGCGGGTAAAAGAAAACACGCACCTGAAGGCGACGCCGGTGGTGGTGCTGACCACGACCGACGATTCCCACGAGATCAAGCGCTGCTACGAACTCGGCTGCAACGTCTACATCACCAAGCCGGTGAACTACGAGAGTTTCGCCAACGCCATTCGCCAGCTCGGCCTGTTCTTTTCCGTCATTCAGGTACCGCCAGCCGCCACATGACCAAAGCGACGCCGACCCTCCTGTACATCGATGACGACGCGGCTCTGGCCCGGCTGGTCGACCGCGGCCTGACGCGGGCCGGCTTCAAGGTCGTCCATGCGGCGGGCGGCGAGCAGGGACTCACACGACTGGCGCAGGGCGGCATCGATGTCGTGGCGCTCGACCAGTACATGCCGGGGCTCGACGGGCTGGAGACGCTGGAACGGATCATGGCGGTCCCGAACGCGCCGCCGGTCGTGTTCGTCACCGCCTCGCAGGATTCGGCGATCGCCGTCACCGCGTTGAAGGCCGGCGCCGCCGACTATCTGGTCAAGGACACCCAGGGCGATTTCATTCCGCTGCTGCAGGTTGCCGTCAACGGCGCGCTGCGGCAGGCCGAGCTACAGCGCGCACGTGACGAGGCCGAAGCCGAGGTGCACGCCTCGCGTGACCGCTATGCGGCACTCGCGGCGGAGCGCGAAGTGCTGCTGCGCGAAGTCAACCACCGCGTCGGCAACTCGCTGCAGATCATCGCCTCACTGCTGCACCTGCAGGCCAGTTCGGCTGCCCAGGACGACGTCAAGGCGGCGCTGACCAATGCGATGGGCCGCGTCGCTGCGGTAGCCCAGGTGCATCGCCGGCTCTACACCTCGCACGACCTCAAGAGCGTGTTGCTGAACCAGTATCTCGAAGCCCTGCTGGAGGACCTCAGGCGTTCGGCCGAGGGCAACAAGATGTCGCGGCTGACGCTCAAGGCCGAGGCGATCGAGATCGACCCGGACCGCGCGGTGGCGATCGGCATCATCGTCAACGAGCTGGTGATGAACGCCGTGAAGTACGCCTATCCCGATGGCGCCGGTCCCATTCACATCGATCTCAAGTCCGAGGACGACGATATCGTCGTCTCGATCGCCGATGACGGCGTCGGCCTCAACGTCAAGACCGACCCGCGCTCGACCGGAATGGGACAACGCATCGTGAGCGCGATGGCGGCCAAACTGGACGCCAGTGTCGAGCGCGACCCGACCCATAGCGGAACCCGGATCCTGCTGCGTTTCCGCCGTGTCCCCAAGTCGGCATCGAAAGCGGCCAGCGCCGCGGCGGGATAGCTAGCGCGGTCAGGCGAAACTTCCAGAAGCCCTCGCCATCCTGCTATGATCCCGCGGATGACATCGCGCGACTCCGCCAGTGCCGAAATCACGCCCGAAGTGCTGCTGCGGGCCTATGCCTGCGGCATCTTCCCGATGGCTGAAAGCGCCGACGACCCGACGCTGTTCTGGGTCGAGCCTGAAATGCGCGGGGTGATCCCGCTCGATGGCTTCCGCATCGCCTCGCGGCTCGCCCGCACCGTGCGCTCCGATGCTTTCCGCGTCACCGTCGACACCGCCTTCAAGGCGGTTATCGCCGGTTGCGCGGCACCGCAGCCGGGCCGCGACGACACCTGGATCAACAAACGCATCCGGGATCTCTATCTCGGCCTGTTCGAGCGCGGGCATTGCCACAGCGTCGAAGTCTGGCAGGACGGCGACCTCGTCGGCGGCCTTTACGGGGTGAGTCTCGGCCGCGCGTTCTTCGGCGAGAGCATGTTCCACCGCGTCCGCGATGCCTCAAAAGTGGCGCTGGTGCATCTGGTGGCGCGGCTGATTGCGGGCGGCTTCGAACTGCTCGACACCCAGTACGTGACGGAGCATCTGCGCAGTTTTGGCGCGGCCGAAATCTCGCGCCGCCGCTACCGCACCCTGCTCGACAAGGCGATCGCCGGCGAGCCTGCGGATTTCCTGAAATTGCCCGGCATCCAGCCGGTCAGCGGCGCGGAAGCGCTCGCGATCATCGCGGCGCGGGCTTAATTTCCGAACAACCCGCCGAACAGCCCGCCGGGCCGTTGCTGCTGCGGCGGTGGTGGCGGAGGTTGCTGCTGCTGGAATTGCGGCTGCGGCGGCGGTCCCGGCGGACGCGGCGCGGCCTGCTTCGGCGGCGGCGGGCGCTTCTGTGCCGCCGGCGGAGGCGCCTTCGGCGGTTCGGGCGCCGCGCTGACGATGGTCTGGTCGGGGCCTTTGCAGTCGGTCAGCCAGATGTCGTAGACCGGATGCTCGACGCCGTGCAGGCCGGGGCTTGCGGCAAACATCCAGCCCGAAAAGATCCGCTTCACCTCGCCCTGCAGCGTGATCTCGTCGACCTCGACAAAGGCATCGGTGTTCGCAGCTTCGGTGGACGGCCGCGTGTAGCAGGCGCTGGTTTTCACCCGCAGCGCACCGAACTGCACCGTCTCGCCGATGTCCTCGTCGAAATTGATGATGCGTCCGGTGATCTTGTCGAGGCCGGAGAAACTCGCCTTCTTGTTGGTGATCTTGGTGGCCGGCGGCTCGGACACGACCTCATCACCAGGCTGCAGCGTGGCCGGCGTCTGCGGCACGTTCTTGGGCTGACGCTGGCCCGGCGGCGCGTTGGCGACGCCCGGCTGGCCGGGTTGCGGCGGCTGAACCGCAACGCCCGGCTGCGGCGCAGCAGGCGACCCGGGCGGTGGGGCGAGCGGTTGCGACTGGAAGCTTCCGGGCGGCGGCGCGCCCTGCCCCGGCGGCAGCCGGTTTGGCGTCGGCAGCAGGCGGCCGCGCGGCAGTTCGGGCACTTCCTCGTCGTCGTCGGGCAGTTGCGGCTCGCGCTGGGGCTGGCCGCCGCGAGGGATCGCGCCCGGCGGCCGCAACGGCGGATCGGAAAAGATATTGCCGATCTGCGCCTGCGCCGGAGGCGCGAGCGAGATTGAGGTGGCGGCCATCAGGGCCGCAATACCGATCAGGGCAATGGTTCGAAGCATCTCGCGGCTTTAAAAGGCGAATCGGGCTTGCGACATAGTACAGACTTATCCGCCGCTCGCGTCCCATCCGGTTAACACGCCGAATACGGCGGGATCACGACGGAAGCAATTTCTGTTGTGATTTCAATGCGCCTGATACCATCAGCGCCCTTCCAGTACCAGCGTTTTCGATCAGTTTGCCGGGACGATGCCGGCACGCCTGTTCCGACCTGCCGGCGGCAGCCGGCCCAGGCAAAAAAGCTGCGGCCCCTCATCGATGCGTTTCCGCTTACGAACATGAAGGCGCCGCGCGTTTGCCGGCAACATGATCGGTCGAGCGCCGCCAGCCTCGAACCGGTTTTCCGCGATGGAGCGAACGGCTTCGATCAAGCTTGCGGCGTGACCGCCAGGCCAGTCCGGATTCCCGGGTCGGTTGAATCGGCTTCGATCCACTGTTGCTTGGCATCGCGCATTCTATTGCCGTTGTAGATCTGCCTGATGAAAGCAACATCGTCTCCCGCACATGCCACCCCGTCACAACGAAGACGTCGCGGCTCTCACCGAAATTGAAGTTGTCGCGAATGACGACTCGAACGGCTGTAACGCTAACGCGGAATTAATCCGATCAGGACATAATGAAGACAGTTTTAGTCGGGTGCCGCGTAAAGGAGCCGTCGCAAGGCATCCAGCGATGGCTCCTTTTTTGTTCACCCATTGAGGTCAGTACAGTGTCCCAGACATCGGAAACGCAGAGCCAAGCCGAACAACCCGAAGCCACGACAACACCTGCCAAGAAATCGAGCCGCAAATCGATCCTGGCGTTTGCGGTGGCCGCCATCGGAATCAACACGACTGCGGCCGTCTACACGATGTCGCCTTCCGATTTTGCCTTGCCGAGCATCGGCAATCTGGCCGAACTGATTCCGCACCAGAGCCTGGCGGATCTGCTTCCACAAACGAAAGCTGCCGATCCGATACCGGATCCGGTGATCACTGCATTGAAGGATATTCAGACGGCCCAGCAGCAGCACATTGCCCTGCTGCAGGAGAGCAACGCCATCCTGCAGCGAAACACGGCGCAGCACCAGCAGGATTCGATCACGCTTGAATCCCTGAGGCAGAGCGTCACGGATGACCAGGGCGACGTGAAGAAAATCTCTACCCAGATCGCGAATGAACATGAAGACGTCAAGAAGATCGCTACCCAGATCACCAAGCTGACGTCGAAGATCGACTCGCTGCAGAGTTCGATAACCCCGGAATTCACTTCCTCGATTCAATCGGGGAACGCCCGTCACCGGCTATCGCCGGCCGCGCGCAAAAAGATTGCTCGGCAGCCCATACCCGAAGGGCCGATCTCGGTGGGAGGAGCGCCGCTGAATGCTCCGGCTACCGTGGCAACCCCACAAAGCTGAAGAACGAGAACAAGACAAGGAAGCGCGGGGTTCGACCCCGCGTTTTTCTTTTCACGATCGAAAGCATCTTTCGAATGCCTGTCGTGAACGGCGGGGAAAGGGCGGCTTGCCGCCCCTGCCCGGCGCGCCCGCCCCCTGCGCTACCATCCCTACTGGTCAGCGCCGCCGACAAATGAAATAGTCGCTCCCGTTCGCGCCCCCTTGCGCGAAACCCACCAAAATCCGGGACAAACCGGAGGAGCGAGAGGAAACCCCAGCTATGCCCGATCGAATTCGTCTCGATGGCCGGGTGGCCGTCGTGACCGGCGCGGCCGGCGTCATCGGCACCGCGACCATCGGCCTGCTGGCCGAGCGCGGCGCCCGCATCGTCGCCGTCGACCGCCGGGAGCAGGACCTTGCTGCCGCCATCAAGGATCTGCCGGCCTCGGCAGAGGCGCTCGCGGTCGCGGCCGACGTCACGCAGGAGGACGAGGTCGCCGAATACGTCCGCGCCGCCGTCGACAGGTTCGGCACCATCGACGCCTTCTACAACAACGCCGGCATCGAGGGCGACATCAAGCCGATCCCGCAATATTCGCTGGAGAGCTTTCGGCGCGTGCTCGATGTCAACGTGGTCGGCGTCTTTCTCGGCATGAAGCACGTGCTGCCGGTGATGCTCAAGCAGAACAGGGGCAGCATCATCAACACCGCCTCGATCGCCGGCTTGATGGGATCGCCGATGATCGCCGTCTACAGCGCCAGCAAGCACGCCGTGATCGGCCTCACCAAGAGCGCAGCCTGGGAATGCACCGGCACCGGCGTGCGGGTCAATTGCGTCTGCCCCGGACTGATCGACAGCCGGATGCTGAGCACGATCCTGCAGGGCAGAAATCCCGGCAACGAGCCGCCTCCGAACGAGAAGATCGTCGATCGCATTCCCGCGCGCCGCCTCGGACAGGCGTCCGAAGTCGCCTCCATCGTGGCGTTCCTGGCCTCCGACGAGGCCAGCTACGTCTCCGGCTCCGCCTACACCGTCGACGGCGGCCGAACCGCGGCTTAGCCTAATCCCCCGTCATTCCGGGGCGATGCGAAGCATCGAACCCGGAATCTCGAGATTCCGGGTCTGGTCCTCCGGACCATCCCGGAATGACGAAACTCAGAAACAGAGGCCCTGTACCATGCCCGTCACCCTCGATCCCGATGCCGGTGCCATCTACCAGGCTTTCCAGGATGCGGGCCGTCCCGCCTATGAGACGCTGCCCCCCTCGGAAGCGCGCGAATATTATCGGGCCGCCCGCCCCGTCGTTAATCCTGACCCGCCGGCGCTCGAATCCAGCAAGCCGCTGTCGATCCCCGCGCCGCACGGCGCGATCCCGGCCCGCATCTACACGCCGAAGACGCTGCGCAAGAACAACGGCCTCGCGCCGTGCCTGGTGTTCTTTCACGGCGGCGGCTGGGTGATCGGCGACCTCGATACCCATGAAGTGGTCTGCCAGAAGCTCGCCCATGAAGGCGAGTTGATCGTGATCTCGGTCGATTACCGCCTGGCGCCCGAGCACAAATTCCCGGCCGCCGCCGACGACGCCATCACCGCGACCAAATGGGTTGCGGCGCATGCCGAAAAGCTCGGCGTCGATGCAACGCAGTTGCTCGTCGGCGGCGACAGCGCCGGCGGCAATCTCGCCGCCGTCGTGGCGCTGGCCGCGCGCGACGGCGACGGCCCGAAGCTCGCCGGCCAGGTGCTGGTCTATCCCGCGACCGACTTTGCGATGAAGCATCCCTCGCACAGCGAGCCCGAGACCAGCATTCTTCTCACCCATTCCGTCATCAAGTGGTTCTGCAACCATTACCTCAACGGCACGGCCGACATCGACCACTGGAAGGCGTCGCCCGCGCGCGCGACGACGCTCGCGGGCCTGCCGCCGGCCTATGTGCTGACTGCCGGGGCGGATCCCCTGCGCGACGAGGGCGCCGAATACGCCGCGCGGCTGAAGGAAGCCGGCGTGCCCATGACCTATCGGCACTTTCCCGGCCAGTTCCACGGCTTCTTCACCATGGGCAAGCTGCTGCAGCAGGCCAACGTCGCCGTCAGCGAAATCGCCAGTTGGATGAAGGCGTTGAAATAGCCGCGTGCGGCCTGCATTCTCCCGGCAACGAACTCATCGTTGAGGAAATCCCTTGATCGAATCCAAGTCGCCCGTGTCTCCGCTGTCCCGCCACGATCGCAAATGCCGTGCTCTCAGCGTTCTTGCAGCCTTCGCGCTTGCGACGGCGCTTCCGTCCGAAGCATGGGCCGCCGAAGTGGACGGGGCGAAGCTTGGGCTGGCATGGGGACTGCCGTTCGTCGGCATCCTGCTTTCGATTGCATTGTTCCCGCTCTTCGCACCCCACTTCTGGGAACATCACCATGGCAAGATCGCGTTCGTCTGGGCGGCGCTCGCAATGGTACCAGCGGCGTTTCTGGTGGGATTGACGGGTACCATACATGCGCTCGTTCACACTGCGCTACTGGAGTACATCCCCTTCATCCTGCTGCTGCTGGCGCTGTTCACGGTTGCCAGCGGCATCGTGGTGTCGGGCAATCTGCGTGGCGCGCCGATTACGAATACGGTGCTGCTCGGCATCGGAACTATTCTCGCCAGCCTGATCGGGACCACCGGCGCCTCGATGGTGATGATACGCCCGGTGCTTCGCGCCAATGACGACCGAAAGCACAACGTGCATGTCGTCGTGTTCTTCATCTTCCTGGTCTCGAATATCGGCGGCTCGCTCACGCCGCTCGGCGACCCGCCCTTGTTCCTCGGCTTCCTCAAGGGCGTCGATTTCTTCTGGACGACGCAGCATCTGTTTCCCGAGACGCTGTTCACGGCCGGTATCGTGCTGACGGCATTCTTCGTATTGGACACGATCGTCTACCGGCGCGAGGGACACACGCCCGCCGATCCCACACCGGACCGGCCCATTCGCGTCACCGGCGGCATCAACATGCTGCTGGGCGGCGTGATCATCGCCGCCATCCTGCTCAGCGCTAAGCTGCAGCTTGGCACGTTCACCGTTCTGGGCACCGAACTTGCCGTTCAGAATGTACTTCGCGACGCCGTCATGGTCGTGGTCACGCTGGTGTCCTTTTTCACCACGCCGAGGCGAAGTCATCTCGCAAATGGATTTTCGTGGTCGCCCATCATCGAGGTTGCCGCGCTGTTTGCCGGCATCTTCGTCACGATCATTCCGGTGCTGGCGATGCTGCGCGCCGGCAGCGCCGGCGCCTTCGCACCGCTGGTGGCCATGGTGACGAATGCGGATGGCAGCGCCAACAACGCGGCCTATTTCTGGCTGACCGGCGGGCTGTCATCCTTCCTGGACAACGCGCCGACCTATCTCGTGTTCTTCGAACTGGCCGGCGGACGCGCCGAAGTGCTGATGCGGGAGGGCGCATTGACGCTCGCCGCGATCTCGGCGGGCGCGGTATTCATGGGAGCGAACACCTATATCGGCAACGCCCCGAACTTCATGGTCTATGCCATCGCCCGGCAGCAGGGCGTCAAGATGCCGAGCTTCTTTGGCTACATGCTCTGGTCCGGGTGCGTCTTGCTGCCGGTGTTCGCGCTGGTCACCGTGATCTTCTTCCGCGCCTGATCGTCCACGACCATCGAACGCGCGTGCCTCTCTTTACACCGCGGCGCGCGCCTTCTTCGTCTTCGACTTGTCTGCCGCAGCTGGCGTAACGATCCTGTCGCGCAGTTCGCCGCAGATCTTGCTGACCTCCGACGTCATTTTCGAGCAGCTTTCGATCTCGATAAAGACGCGCTTGGCTTCTTCGCGATAACGGTTCGCGGTGTCCTTCAGCTCGTCGGTGACGCGAAGCACATCGCGGCTCATCGCCTCGCATTGCTTGACGCGCTCGACCAGTTCCGCGCCGAGCGCTTCGATGTCCTTTGCCGCAGCCTCATATTCACGGACGACGGCTTCCGCCGACAGCCTTCCGATCTCCGTGGCGCCGTCGCGATGTTCGACATAATCGGGCATCGTGATCGCGGGCGCCGCCACCATCGGCGTCACGAAATCGATGGGAGCCGGCTGCCGCGGCTGCTGGCTGTTGTGAACCTCGGCCTGGATTTCACGTTCGATGTTCGTCAGCACCTGACTGATCGTTGACTGCACCATGACTGTCGCTTTCTCGCTTGAAATTGGGTTTCCGCTGCGGCGGACTTTGCTGAGCCTCGAGCGCCCGCACAACCGGACTCGCGCGTTAAGCTTGCCCGTTAAGCTTGATACCCGCGCTGCAGGTTAATTCCGGAACCGGTAATCAGGCCGACCGGGCGGCCCGGCGCAGCGATTGCGGCGGCTGGCCGAAGGCGCGGATGAAGGCGCGGCGCATCCGCTCCGGATCGCGAAAACCGGTGGCTTCGGCGACGCGCTCGATCGCCTCGCTGGAAGATTGCACGCGCTGCCGCGCGACCTCGATGCGCAAACGCTCCACCGCCTTGGACGGTGTCGTGCCGGTCTCGGCCATGAAGGCGCGGGTGAAATGCCGCGAGCTCATGCCGGCCTGCTCGGCGAGATCCTCCACCGTCAGCGGCGCATCGAGATGCTCGCGCGCCCACGCCAGCAGCGGCCCGAACCGGCCGTTCGGCGCCTTCAATTCCAGCAGCGAGGAGAATTGCGACTGGCCGCCGCTGCGGCGGTGGTAGAGCACGAGTTGCCGGGCGGTTTGCTGCGCGATCTCGTCGCCGTAGTCCTGCGCGATCATCGCCAGCGACAGGTCGATGCCGGCCGATATCCCGGCCGAGGTCCAGACATCGCCGTCGCGCACGAAGATGCGGTCGGGCTCGAGCTTCACCTGCGGATAGGTTTTCAGAAAGTGCCGTGTGCGCTGCCAGTGCGTGGTGGCGCGGCGGCCGTCGAGCAGGCCGGCCTCCGCGAGCACATAGGCACCGGAACAGACGCTGGCGATGCGGACGCCACGTTTCGCCATGGCGCGCACGAAGTTGAGCGTCTTCGCGCAGGCCGCCGCCTGCCGAACGCCCTCGCCGCCCGCGATGATCAGCGTGGTGATCGCGCCCGACGACTTCAAACCGCTCGCGACCATCTCGACGCCCGACGACGAACGCACCGGTCCCGGCGTCACGGCGAGCACCCTGATCGAGGGCGCGGCATCGGCAAAGCGCGCCGCGATCTCGAAGGCCGAAATGGGGCCTGCGGCATCGAGCAACTGGAAATCCGGAAACACGAGAACGCCGATCATGCTGCAGACCCGCTTTGACTGGATGTCCCAAAATGAGGGAAATATGCCATTTCTGACGAGAGGCCACCATGCAAGGATGCGTCCCGTCAAGGCAAAATTTTGCAAGGCAAGTTTTGAAAGGATCACGATGTCTGCGCCGTCAGAGACGCCCACGCCGCTTCAGATCGGTCTCGTGTTGTTCCCGCGCGTCACCCAGCTCGACTTCACCGGCCCGTTGCAGGTGTTCTCCAGCCTGCCCGGCGCGAAGGTGCACCTGATCTGGAAGCGGATCGAGCCGGTCACCAGCGACAGCGTGCTGGTGCTGACGCCGACCACGACCTTTGCTGATTGCCCGCAGCTCGACGTCATCTGCGTGCCCGGCGGCTTCGGCACCGACGACATGATCAACGACGAGGAGATGCTGGCGTTCCTGCGCAAGCAGGCGCCCGGCGCAAAGTACATCACTTCGGTCTGCACGGGATCGCTGGTGCTGGGCGCCGCCGGCCTGCTGAAAGGTTATCGCGCGGCGACGCATTGGACGGCGATGGATTTCCTCGGCGCGTTCGGTGCGATCCCGACTAAAACGCGGGTCTGCGTCGACCGCAACCGCGTCACCGGCGGCGGCGTCACCGCAGGCATCGATTTTGCGCTGACGCTGGTAGCGCTGCTGCACGACCAAAAAACCGCCGAGGCGATCCAGCTCCGGCTAGAATACAACCCGGCGCCGCCGTTCAATTCCGGTTCGCCCGATACGGCTCCGCCGGAAGTGCTCGCGATCATGAAGGACAGGATTGCAGCAGCACAGGTGCGCCGCACCGAAATGATCAACCGCGCCGCCGCGCGGCTGGGGTGACGTCCGCGTCCGGGACGCGCAATCAGCAGAAAGAAAAAGGCCGCCTGGTTTCCCAGACGGCCTTTCCTGTCTTACGACAGCACCACATTGGCGGGCGATTTCAGGACCTCATTGCCGGGGGCCTATGTCCCAGTGGGCAGTCGCGAACTGGAGCCCGACACCGACGCGATGGTTTCCCATCTCCGTAAGATGTCCCCATTGAGCCGCAGCGACGCGGAACGGGCAAGGCCACGACAGCGCATGTCCCCGCTGATCCCGCTATTCACAGGAAGATGATGTGGATTGCCGGACCGCGGACGCGAGTCGGCGGCATCCCGCCCTTGCGGCGATGGCGCGATCTCAGTTTCCGGGCGTCCAGGGCTGGTAGTCGCCGGTGGCCTTCGGGCGGCGGCCGCTGGCCAGCGTCGAGCCGGACGGCCGATAGGCCGCCGGCGTGCCGGTCATGTTCGGAACGTGCGGCTTTTCCCACTCACGCGGCGTGTAGCTCTCTTCGGTCGGGGCGACATCGACGGTGTGATGCAGCCAGCCGTGCCAGGAGGGCGGCACCCGCGTCGCCTCGGCGTAGCCGTTGTAGATCACCCAGCGCCGCTCGAAGCCCAGCGTCGGATCGATCTGGCGGCCCTTGGTGCGATAGTAGCGGTTGCCCTGCTCGTCCTCGCCGACCAGTTCGCCGAATCGCCACGTCCACAATTGCGTGCCGAAGGTCTGGCCGCTCCACCAGGTGAAAAACTTGAGCAGAAACTGCTTCATAGGGCTCGGCCGGTTCGAGAATGCGTGTTGTCCTGATGCCATCGGCGGGCCTGATTGTCCAGACCGGGGCAGATTTCCCCAGCCAGGCGCGTCGAGGTCCGATTTCGACAGCCCGCCGCCGCGGAACCAACGCATTCTGTTCATCTCGCATACAGTTCCCGCTCGGCAGGATCGGTTCGCGCACGATCGGTGCGTGGGCTCGGAACCTCCCCCTCCGCAGGGGGTTAGGACCTATATCCCGCAGATGGAGCCAATGATGATTAATCTGAAAGTTTTAAGTACGGCCGCAGCCATGGCGCTCATGTTGCCGTTGGTTGTACCGAGCCAAAGCTCGGCTCAAGCGCCCGGAAGAGGTGGGGGCGGCGGCGGTGGCGCCGTAGCAGCACCGAGCGGCGGTGGCGGTGGCGGCTTTAGTGGCGGTGGCGGCTTTAGGGGCGGCGGCGGAATGTCTGCGCCCGGCGGCGGTGGAGGTTTCAGGGCCGGCGGCGGTGGTAGTGGTGCCGCAATGGCGCCCGGCCGCGGAGGATTCGCGGGCGGTGGCGGCGGCCCGGCTATTGGCGCCCGCCCCATTCCAGGTGGCGGCCCGGCGATCGGAGCCCGTCCTGTGCCCGGCGGCGGGGTTGTAGCAGGCGGCGGCTATGGCGGACGCCATTACCACGGCGGTGGCCGCTACCATCGTCACTATCGCGGTGGCGGCTTCTGGCCGGGCTTCGCGATCGGCGCCGGCATCGGATCCAGCTATGGCTATTACGGCTCCAGCCCGTATTACTACGACGACGGGTATTACGACGACAGCGTTGTCGCCGTATCGCCCGCGCCGGCTGACGGCGATGCCGTGGCGTACTGCATGCAGCGCTTCAAGTCCTACGACCCGGCGTCGGGGACCTATCTCGGCTATGACGGGAAGCGGCACCCCTGCCCGTAACGGCATGATCACGTGAACCTGAGGGGCGGCGCATTCCGTTGCGCCGCCCCTTTGCGTTCGCGGCTACGAACGCAGCGCCACGGCAACGCCGCCGAGCGTAAAGACCAAAGCGACGAGTTCGCGCAGGCCCAGCGGCTCGTGCAGCATCGCGGCCGCCGCGAGTACGCCGATGACCGGCACCAGCAAGGTCCCGATCGAGGCCGTCGCCGCCGGCAACCGCTCCAGTGCTGCAAACCAGCAGACGTAACACAGGCAGAACTGGATCAGCGTCATGTAGAGCATCGACGCCCAGCCGACCCCTGACAGTGCCGCCAATTGCGGCTGTTCGACAGTGAGCCCGACGACGGCAATCGGCAGGCAGCCCAGACCGATCTGCCAGGCGGCCAGCGACAATGGCGGCATCGCCAGCGGGAAATGCTTGGTCAGGACCGTGCCGAGCCCGACGCACACCGCGCCTGCGAGCGCGCATGCAATGCCGGGCAGCTTCTCGATGCTGGCATCAAAACCGTTGCCGCCGATCAGCACGGCGATGCCGACCAGCGCCACCATCAGCGAAACGCCGCGCACCGGCGACAGCCGTTCGCCGAGTATCGGCCAGGCCAGGAACGCCACCCAGACCGGGATCGAAATGCCGAGTACGGCGGCCTCGCTGGCACTGAGCCACAACAGCGCGAGCCCCATGAAGGCGACCCAGCCGCCGATCGTCAGCATCGAGACCAGCAACAGCCGCAGCCACATTGCCCGCGGTACGCTCAACTTCTCGTGCCGCGCCAGTGCGAACAGCGCCAGCGCCGCCGCGCCGACGATGCCACACAGGCCGCGCGAAGACAGCGGCGGCCACTCCGTCAGCAGGTGTTTCATGATCGGGAAGTTGAGGCCCCACCCCACCGACGTGACGGCAAGCAAGGTGAGCCCGAGCGGCGACAATCGAGCGCGTCCCGCGTGAGTGAGTGGAGGCATGGCAGGTCTGGATCCGCAACCTTGGGTGCATTTGTTCTTGTTCTGATAGAGGCACAACGGAATCGTGCACTGCAATCCTCATATGCATTCTATCATACAGACGGTTCGTCGGCTTTTCGACTTAATCGTCACATGGGATGTGCGAGTCGCCTGTCGCCACCCTGAGAAGAAGGAATCATCGTGCCGCGCGTTCTCGTGGTCGATGACGACCCGCTGGTTTGCAAGACCATCGAGGTTTGTCTGACGCGAAAGGGGTTCGAGGTCACCGTCGCCGACGGTGGTGAAGCGGGCATGCGCGCACTCGAAGCCGCCGACTTCGACGTGATGCTGGTCGACGTCTTCATGCCGCACATGCGCGGCTTCGAATCGATCAGGATGTTCCACGAGCGCAGGCCGGACGTGCCTGTCGTCGCGATGTCGGGCTACGCCTTCGCCAACGCCGAGCGCGCACCCGATTTCCTGCGGATGACCATCGAGCTCGGCGCGGCATGCTGCCTGCGCAAGCCGTTCACGCAGGACGCGCTGTTGACCGTCGTCCATCAATGCATCACCAGTCCGGAAGCTTCCGCGCGCCTCTCGAAATGAAATAACACGTCGCAATGCCTTCGCAGCGAATCATTCTCGGAACGGGCCTCGCTATCCTTCTCGCCATAGGCGCCGCCTCGATCGGTCTGGACATCAAGTCGCGACCGGATACCGCCTCCGTCGATCATGCGCTTCAGGTGCTGAGCAAGATTGCCGACATGCGGCCGCTGCTGCTCCAGGCCGAAAGCACCGCACGCTCCTTTGCGATCACGGGCGATCAGGAATTCGCCACGGAATATCAGCATACCACCGGCACGCTCATGCCGGCCCTGGACCGCCTGATCGCGGCCGTCCACGACAGTCCCGGCGAGCGGCGGCTGATCGAAGAGACCAGGGCGCTGGTGGAGCGCCAGATCGCTTTCAATGGCGAATTGATCAGGCTGCGCAATGCGGGCGACGACGCCGGCATCGTGGCGCTCGTCAGCCGGGAAGATCGCGCGGCGACGGCCGCGATTGCCGACAACCTCGACAAGGCGGTGATGGAAGCCCGCAGGCAGCTCAGGGCCAGACGCGCCGAATCGGCGTCCAGCGCGCGCATCCTGCTGGCGATCGATCTGGCCGGTGTCTTGCTGATCCTGATCCTCGCCGCCGCGCTCGTGGCATCCAGCCGCCGCTCCCGGCGCGAACTGCAGGACTCCCTCACCGCAACCAAGGCGACCAACGAGGCGCTGGAGGCGGCGGTCGCCGAGCGCACCGAGCATCTGGTTGCCGCCCATGCGGAGCTCAGGCATTCGGCCGCCGTGCTGCAGAGCACCTTTCACAGCATGGCGGAGGCCGTGCTCGTGCTCGATCCCGACGGAGACATCCTGCTCGCCAACCCTGCCGCCGAGACGATGCTGCGCTACCAGCGCGGCATGAACGTCCGGCAACTGGGGAGCTTGAGCGTCGCCTACCACGCCGACGGCGTGACGCGGCTGCCGCCGAAAGACATGCCCTCGGCGCAGGTGCTGCGCGGCGAGACGTTCGACGAACAGGAAATCTTCATCCGCCCCGCCGACGACCGCGCGCCGATGCATCTCGTGGTCAGCGGCCGGTCGCTGCGCGACACCTCGGGCAACATCGCCGGCGCGGCGCTGGTCTACCACGACATCACCGCCTGGCGCGAAACCGAACACAAGCTCCTGCAGTCGCAGAAGCTGGACGCCATCGGCAAGTTGACCGGCGGCGTCGCGCACGACTTCAACAACATGCTGACCGTGATAACGGGCACCACCGAAACGCTGGTCACGAGTCTGAAGGACCAGCCGGCGCTGCAGAAGACCGCCGAGCTGATCGACCAGGCGGCCGAACGCTGCAGCGAACTGATCCAGCATCTGCTCGCCTTCGCCCGCCGCCAGCCGCTGCGCCCGCGCAACGTCGATATCAACGGCACCGTGCTCGACATCGCAAGACTGCTTCGTCCCACGCTCGGCGAGCAGATCGAGGTCAACTCGATCCTCGAGCAGGAAGTAGCGACCGCCCATATCGACGCCTCGCAGCTTGCGAATTCCGTGCTCAACATGGCGATCAACGCCCGCGACGCGATGCCGAACGGCGGCAAGCTGCTGCTGGAGACGCGCAACGTCGTGCTCGACGAAGCCTACGCGCAGGCCAATCCCGACGTGCGGCCCGGGCCCTATGTGATGCTTGCCGTCAGCGATACCGGCACCGGCATGTCCCCGGAGGTGCAGGACAAGGCGTTCGAGCCGTTCTTCACCACCAAGGAAGTCGGCAAGGGCTCGGGCCTCGGGCTCAGCATGGTCTACGGCTTCGTCAAGCAATCGGGCGGGCATATCCGCATCTACAGCGAGATCGGCCACGGCACCACGATCAGGCTTTACCTGCCGCCCGCCGAAGGCCAGGCCGAGATCGCCCCTGCCCCCGCCGTGCCAATTACGCACGGCAACGAGATCATCCTGGTCGTGGAAGACGACGCGCTGGTGCGCAACTTCGTCACCTCGCAACTGCGGAGCCTCGGCTACCGGACGCTTGCCGCCGCCGACGGTCCGTCGGCAATGAAGATGATCGACAACGGCGAACCGTTCGATCTGCTGTTCACCGACGTCATCATGCCCGGCGGCATGACCGGACGGCAACTCGCCGAACAGGTCGCGATGCGCCGGCCCGGCATCAAGGTGTTATATACGTCCGGCTATACCGACAACGCGATCGTGCACCAGGGCCGCCTGGACCCCGGCGTGCTGCTGCTGACCAAGCCCTATCGAAAATCCCAACTGGCCGACATGATACGCCGCGCGCTCGGCGGCGGCGCTGCCTAGGCGATCATAGCGGAAGTCAGGCCTGGCCGAACGCGCTATCGCCGCAGAATGAAGAACAGATACAGCAGAATGGGCAGGGTCAGTGTGAGCCACGATACGACATCCCACCATCCATCGCCGATGAGCGCCGCAAGAAGGCCCACGATGCTCAACACGCCGACGACGATCGGGGCGGCAAAAATCTGGCCAAGCGTACGATGGTTTCTCACGACCAAAACCATCAGGACGACATGAGAGGGGCATTGGCCGCAGAGCCTTGCGCGATGGCGCGATCGACGCTGACGCCGGCCTTGCGCCGGCGCAGCCAGAGATAGACGCCGGTACCAAGAACGATGATCGTCAGCACGTCGAGTACGGCCCAGATGATCCGAAGCGGCAGGCCGCCGTAATCGCCGAAATGCAGCGGCTGCGAAATGAACAGGGTCGTGACGTACCAGGGCATGTCGCGGCTATCGGTGAGCTGACCGGTTTCCGCATCGATCAAAGCCGGCTTCAGAAGGCGCGAGGTCACGGGCGTGTCGCCCTTCAGGAAAACGATGTAGTGGCTCTTGCTGCTGAACACTGTTCCCGGAAACGCGACGAAGCTCGGCGTCATTCCAGGCACGGCGCGCGCGGCAACGTCCACGGCAGCCTGGACCGAGGTCAGCTTTGTTGGTGGCGCACGATCGCGATACTGCGCCGTCATCTCGGCCAACTGCCCGTACTGCCACGCCTTCAGAACGAGATCGGCCCAGGTGTTGATCACGCCGGTGAAGCCGACCACGAGCGTCCACATCACCAGCAGGATGCCCGCCAGATTGTGGATGTCGAGCCAGCGTACGATGCGCGGGCGATGGCCGCGGTAGGCGCCGAAATCCAGCTTCCGCATCGACGGCGCATAGACGACGATGCCCGAAATGATCGCCACGCAGAGCAGAATCCCCATCAATCCAAGGAACAGCTTGCCCGGCAGTCCGGCGAACATGTCGACGTGCAATCGCAGCATGATGTAGGTGAAGCGCCCGGTGACGTCAGGCGAATCCAGATAGCCGCCGGTATGCGCGTCCATCCGGACGAAGCGATTCTTGGTCGGGTCGGAGGCGAGAGACTCGCCGACGCTGACGAACATCACGTTGGGATCGTCGCGGTCCCAGATCAGGAAGTGCGGCACTTTCAGCGACGAGTTCGCCAGGGCATTGGCGAGCAGCTTGTCGAGGTCGGCCCTGGGCGTGCCGGGCGGAACGTCGGCGGGCTTCACCTCGCTGTGCAGGAGGTCGTCGATCTCGTGATGGAAGATCAGCGGCAGCCCCGTGATGCACAACAACAGCATGAACAGCGTGCAGATCAGGCTCGTCCATTTATGGACGAAGCCCCATCGTCGAATTGATCGTGTCGCTGCCGTCAAGTGACCGTCCTAGTTCCAGCTGTATTTCAATGTCCCAAGCACCGTACGCGCATTGCCGAGACCACAATACGCCAGCCCGGTCAAACAGGACGCCACGTAGAATTGGTTGGTCAGGTTGGTCACGTTGACCTGCGCCTTCAATCCCTTCAGGTCCGGCCGCACATAGCCGAAGTCATAGCTGATCGCCGCATCGAGCAGCGCATAGGACGGAATGACGAAGGTGTTGAAATTGTCGCCATAGGTTTCGCCGACATAGCGAACACCGGCGCCGAGCCCAAGTCCGGCGAGCGGACCATCGAACCAGGTATATTTGCCCCAGATCGAGCCCTGATCCTGCGCCGTGCTCATCATGTATTTGCCGGCATAGCCCGCGATGCTCTGTGTCACGCGCGGATCGAGATGGGAGTATCCGGCGATGAGTTCGAATTCACGGGTCAGGTTGCCCTTGAGTTCGAGCTCGAGGCCGCGCACGCGGACGGCATCGGTCTGCACGTTGACGAAGAAATTGTTGGGATCGCCGGTCAGCACGTCCTTCTGGCGGATGTCGAACAGCGCCGCCGTCATCATGAAGTTCGATCCGACCGGCTTGAATTTGACGCCGACTTCCGCCCCCTCGCCCGTCGTGGGCCGGAATGACCTGCCGGCGCCGTCGGCGCCGAGGTTCGGCGTGAAAGAAGTCGAGTAATTGATGTAGGGCGACAGGCCGATATCGAACAGATAGTTGAGGCCGATCCGGCCGGTTTGCGCGGAATCATCGCGCTGATAGCTGCCGGGAAGCGGAAACAATCCCCTGCTGGTGAAATCGGTGCTGGCCCAATCCTGCCGGCCGCTCACCGTCAGCGTCCAGCGATCCAGCTTGATCTGATCCTGCAGATAGACGCCCGCTTGCGACAGCTTGTCGTCGCGAAGAATGAACGGAAGCAGCGACGCGAAGGAAGGAATGGTCGCACCGTAGACCGGGTTATAGGCGTCGATGGGCGTAATGCCGGCCGTCCGGTAGTCGGTGCTCGACCGCAGATCAAAATAGTCGACGCCGAAGAGCACCTTGTGGGCGAGCGGTCCGGTCATGAAGTCCGCTTGCAGTTGATTATCCAGCGCGATGTTGGCCGCGTTGGCTTTCACGTAGTTGTAAGAGCGATTGATGAAATTATGCGAGAGATTGGTGGGAGGATTTGCAGGATCTGGTGCCATGCCCTCGCTGCGGACGGATGCCAGGTCGTTGCTGACCTCGGTATAGCGGAAGTTCTGGCGGAACTGCAGGTTGTTTTCGAACCGGTGCTCGAACGCGTAACCGATTGCAAACTGTTCCAGATTGTAACCGTCAGGCCCGGGCTCGCCGATATAGCGGCCGTAGGGGATGCGTCCGTTGGGATTGGGAAGGAAGGAGACCTGTCCGGGAACATACTGCTGGTAGCCCCTGTTCTCCGCCTTCTGGTACTGCGACAGGATCGTGAAACTGGTATCGGTGGTCGGACGCCAAGTGAAGCTTGGTGCGATGAACAGCTTGTTGTCCTGGACGAAGTCGGTCTGGCTGTTGCTGTCGCGCGCAAGGCCGACGATGCGGTAGAGGAACTCGCCCTTCTTGTCGATCGGGCCGCCAATGTCGAACGCCCCCTGAAAGCGATCGAAGGATCCGAAGGTACCCACCACCTCGTATTGCGGCGTCGAGGTCGGCCGCTTGCTGATCATGTTGATCAGACCGCCCGGCTCCGACTGCCCATAAAGGGCTGCCGAAGGTCCCTTCAAAACTTCCAGCCGCTCCAGGCCGTAAGTTTCAATTCGCGGGATGGCAAACGTCGTGTTGTCGGCCGGCAGCCGCAGGCCGTCGAGATAGCGCGGCGCATCGAAGCCTCTCAGCTTGAAGGAATCGAAGAATGCGTTTGCACCAAAACTCTGTATGGTGACGCCCGGCGTATAGCGCAGCGCCTCGGTGACGTTCTGGGCGCCCTGGTCCTGAATCTGATCCTGTGTCACCACCGAAATCGATTGCGGCGTCGTCAGAATCGGGGTGTCGGTCTTGGTCGCGGTCACGCTCTGGGTGGCGAGATAACCGTCAACAGGGCCGATTCCCCGCTCGCCAATTGCGCCGCGGCCGGCCGAGTCAATTGGCTGGGGCGGTTGTTGTTGCGCGGGCGCCGTGGCCCGCCGCGCACTGCTTTGCGACCGCGCGGCCCTTCTTGCAGGCTGTGTTGGCCGAGCGGCTTGCGGCTTCGGGGCATCGACCGTGACCGGCGGCAACGACTGGCCGGACTGGGCGAGGACCGGGCCGACCTGCATGCTCAGCCCGAACACGGTTGCGCAGAAAAAGGCTTTCGGCGTCGTCCCCCACAACGACGGCCTTACGCAATTACGCATCATCCTGGTCGACCCCTGAATCGAATTGTCCCCGATCGTTGAGAGAACAGATTTGATTTTGGGGTGCCTTTGCGCTTGCGCAAAAACCCTTTGATCGCGCGTTGATGCTTTCCAAGTTGGGCACGACTGTTCGTCACTGTTCCCCGCAAGACACATTACGCCGGGGGCAGCCAACCTTCGGAAGCGTCAGGATCGTTTGTCGCGATGGCAGCGGCTCGGCACGTACCCGAAATGCCTGCGGAACGCCGTGGAGAAATTCGCGGAATTTGGGTAGCCGACGGAATAGGCCGCCTCGGTGACCGACAGGCCCTGATACAGCAGCGCTTCGCGGGCAGCATCGAGCCTGCTCTTCCGCAAATAGTCGGCCGCGCTGACACCATACATCCGGCGAAACTGCGCGTTGAAGATGCGTCGGCCGAGCCCGGCATGCCGCGCCAGTTCGGCGACCGTCCAGGGATGCCGCAGGTCGGATTTGATCAGCTCGCCCACCGCCTGCAGGCGCAAGCGCTTCTGGTCGGAGAACAGGCCGACGTTTTCGTTGCCGCGCAGCGCCAGCATGGCGCGGGCCAGTATTTCCGTTGCATGCGCCGATAGCAGCAGTTCGGCCGCCCGCCCCTCGGCGACAGGGGAAATCATCTCCATGGCGAGCGCCTTGATCCGCGGCGAGGCCCGCAGCGTGGCAACAAAGACGTTCTGATCCTGACCGCTGAACAATTCGAGGAACTCGCGGCTCAATCCCAGTTGCTCGAGCGACGCGAGGGGAAAGCCGATGCCGGCGGCCTGCATATGCGCACCGCGCGGCGCGTCGCCCTCCCAGGCGGTCGGCTCGCGGAGCGCCATCACGGCGATGGAGCCGTCAGAATAGTGCACGCGGCTGGCGCCGCCCTGACGCGGCCGGCCACTGCCGGACCCCTTCAACACCACCGAGATGAAAAGCCCGGCCTTGATTATGCCCTCGGTGCGAATCTCGCTGCCCAGCACGAGGTTGTTGCGCTGGAACAGACAGCCCGGCGAATCCAGCCACTGCGCCTGATCGGCAAATCGATCGACCACAGAACCATCGTCAGAACCGACGACGCGGTACGTCTCGAAGATGTGCTGGTAGATGTGCGGCATCAACGCTGGATTGTAGTGTTCATCCGCAAGTATGCAGGTCGCTCCGGCGGCGCTCAAGGCAATGCACGGGCACCCGATTTAGAAGCGGTTTAGATTAGAGGCGGTCTAGAACTGGATTCTTTCCGCGCAAACGCAGCGAGGCGGTCGGCCAGCGGCCTGCGAACAGCATGCATCGACACGTCGTTCCAACTCGCAGGAGATGGCCGTTGTTGCAGCTCCATCCACGACAGCTCCAGCCACAGCCCAAGCCACGGCCGGGGTCAAGCTTGTGGCCCAAAGCCGGCGTAGCGCCAAGCCCCGGCGGGTTGTTGCCGGCAGTATCCTGTGCCACCATCCCACGCTTGTTTTATGATTTATGGATGCCTATGCCGAATCGGAAATTTGCCTGGGAAAAGCTGTCGAACGAGCAGTTGCTCGAGCAACGATTCAGCAGCCTCAAGCTTACGGTCGAGGGCACCTGGCTCGAGAATTGTCTCGGCATTCTGCATGAAGAGCTCAAGGCACGGGACATCCGGCTGCAGCCGCACGCATGGATATCGAGCGAATGGTTCAGTCCGGCCGGCGTGCCCGGCATTGCCATCCCGTTCTACCTTGCCCATCCCCGCCTGATGAAACTCGAGAAGAAGATGATGCTCGAGGTCGAGGGCAGCACCTGGTCCGAATGCATGGCTATCCTCCGTCACGAGACCGGCCATGCCGTGCAGCATGCCTATCAGTTGCAGCGCCGCCGGCGCTGGCAGCAATTGTTCGGCCCCTCCTCGAAACACTATCCCCTCTACTACCGGCCCAATCCGGCCAGCCGGCGCTACGTCCAGCACCTTCGGCGCTGGTATGCGCAGAGCCATCCGGACGAGGATTTCGCCGAGACCTTTGCGGTGTGGTTGCGGCCGCGGTCGAACTGGCGGACGCGCTATGCCGGCTGGCCGGCGCTGAAGAAGCTCGAATATGTCGACGAACTGATGGCCGAGATTGCCGGCGAGCGGCCGCCGGTCATGACACGGGAGCGCATCGATCCGCTCTCGAAGCTCAGCCAGACGCTTGGCGAGCACTACGAGAAGAAGCAGGCGTTCTACGCCTTCACGCCGCCGAAGACGTACGACCGCGATCTCTCCCGCCTCTTCTCGGCCGACCCCCGGCATCGGCGGGCGCAGCCGGCGGCGGTCTTCATCAGGCGGCACCGCGCGCAGGTCAGGCAACTGGTCGCGCGATGGACGGGCGAGAATCAGCTTACACTCGACGCCGTGCTCGACGACATGATCTCCCGCTGCCGCGAACTCGACCTCCGTGCCCCCGGCTCGGAACGCAAGCTCGTGGCCAACTTCACGATCCTGTTGACCGCCAAGACCATGCACGCGCTGTTCGGACCGTCGCGGCGCAAATGGATCGCGCTATGAGACGCCACCGCATTCTCGTGCTGATGCATCCGGATTGCGTCCCCCCGGATTCTACGGACGGATACTCAGCGCGTGAGATCAACGCATGGAAGACCGAGTTCGACGTCGTGAGCACCTTGCGTGCAGCCGGCCATGACGTTCGCCCGCTCGGCGTGCAGGAAGAAATCAAGCCGATCCGCGACGAGATCGAAAGCTTCAAGCCGCACGTGGTCTACACGTTGCTGGAGGAGTTTCACTACGCGACCGCGTACGACCAGCACATCGCGAGCTATCTCGAACTGATAAAGGTCCCCTATACCGGCTGCAACCCGCGCGGACTTATTCTGGCGCGCGGCAAGGACCTGTCCAAGACGCTGGTGCATCATCGCCGGATCGCCGTGCCGGCCTTTGCCGTGTTTCCGATCAACCGCAAGGTCAAGCGGCCTTCGCGGCTGGCGCTGCCGCTGATCGTCAAGAGCCTGAGCGAGGATGGATCCTTCGGAATCTCGCAAGCGTCCATCGTCGATACCGACGAGAAGCTCGCCGAGCGCGTCGCCTTCGTTCACGACCGGCTCGGCACCGCCGCGATCGCCGAGCAGTATATCGAGGGACGCGAACTTTATGTCGGCGTGCTCGGCAACAACCGGCTGCGCGTTTTGCCGGTGTGGGAATTGAAGTTCGGCAATCTGGGCGGCCAGGGCGCGCGGCAGATCGCCACCGAAAAGGCCAAGCACGACCCCGAGTATCAGGAACGCGTCGGCATCGTGGACGGGCCGGCCGACGACCTCGCGCCAGAAGTCGCCGCCCGCATCCAGCGGACAGCGAAGCGCATCTACCGGACGCTCGGGCTCGATGGATATGCGCGCATCGACTTTCGCCTTGCTGCGGACGGCACGCCCTACTTCATCGAAGCCAATCCGAATCCTGAAATCGCGAAGAGCCAGGAGTTCGCCACGGCGGCCAAGCACGACGGACTTGATTACACCAAGCTGCTGCATCGCATCCTGGCGCTCGGAATGAGCCGCGCGAAGGCAGGCGCATCTGTCGGCTGACGATTACGCTTCGCAACAGAAGCGCATCGCCGTCGCATCATTCCATGGAGTCGTCGCGAACAATGGCTGCAGTTCCCGTGCCGCGGCGATATTCGTTCAGTCATGCTCTTGACGCATTCTCTGTCTTAGTCAGAAACAACTAGGCGCTTGTGAAGGAACCACCGTCGGTTCCCACAACGGTTCCGCGCCCCGGTCGGCGCGAGTTCGCAAAACAATTGGCACGGGTACTGGAACGCATGCGCGTTCGCTCGACCATTTTTTGCGGCGTCAGGAACCGCACGTCTCAGAAAATCAATCAAGGAGTCATGATGCTGTTCCGCTCGAGCGCCGCGGCTTGCGGCGCTATGCTTGCGCTTGCCGTTTCCGCTACCATTGCCCGAAGTGATGTCGCCATGGTTCATTCCATCGCTGTCGTCAACGCCGCGTCTGGAGATGCGATTGTTGGCGCAGCATCCACATACAATCCGTTCAAGCCCGGATGGCGCGAGGGCGGCCCGGGCACCGCCTCCGGCGAACGCTATAACCCCACGGCATGGGCGGCTGCGATCAAGACAAGCCTGCGTGACAAATTCGGTGGGGTCGTATATGGCGCGCGGCCGAAATATGCGCTCGTCGAGGCTGCAGGCAAAAAGGTTATCGTCAAGATCAATGACGTTGGGCCGCTGACGCCCGGTCGCATCATCGACCTCAATGAGCGGACGATGCGCCATTTCGATCCGAGCCTGCAGCGCGGCGTCATCAATGGTGTGAAAGTCAGGCCGCTGCTGGGAGACTACTGGGTCCCCGGACCCGTCGGCTGAACGACGCTCTCAACCAATGAGCCAGTTCAGGATAACGATGGCGGTCCCGATGGTGACGAAGGCAAACAACGCAAGTACCAGCCAGTCGCGCTTCGAGAGTCCGCCCATCGTCAGCCCCCACACATCGGTTAATCGTCGGCTTTTGTCGACGGTACCTCAACTGGCTCAGCCGGAGAAGCGCCGCGAAAGGCAGCGGCATTAAACCTAATTGGCAAGCTTAACCGGCGGTTTTCCTCGCGGCAGACCGTTGCTGGGATATCTTCGTTTCAGGGGTCACTGAAATGGAGGTGATCAATGAGCAGCAATTCAAGGAAGGATCAGGCGCAGCGAGAACACGCGACGACATTTCAGCGCGCGGGGAAACAAGCCGCTGCAACAGAGTACGAGATCGAGCAGAAGGCCTTCCGGAAAAACTACGAACGACTGAAGGCAGAGCGTCTGGCCAGGGAAGCCGCGAAGGCGAAAGAGAAATAGTGGTCAGATGACGAAGTCCTCCACACCGACCAAGGCTGACCTGTATCAGATGCTGGCCGAGGCGGTCCGCAATACGCAACCGCAGCCGCCCAGCCCGCCACCCGAACCGCCTCTCGAGGTCAGGCCCGCTCCCAAGCGCGTCAGCCGGCCGCGCAACACACAACCCGCGCCAAAACGCGCGGCCAAGACCAAGCGCGAGCGTGCATCCGCCAGCCGCAAGCAGCGGCGTCGATAGCGCCTGGCGCCCGCAAGGCTATCCGCGTGCGCCTCACGCCGAGCCGGAGCCGCCGGCCACGATCTTCTCGTTCAGTTTCTGGTCGACGGTCTGCACGGTGCGGTCGATCTCGGCGCTGGGTGCGCCGAGCTGATCGGAGACGAGTTTCACCAGCAGGTCGACGCGCTCGATGAACGGTGCGCCGCTGGCGACCGCCCGCGCCGCCGATGACGGCTTGAGCAGGCTCTCGGCGGCCTTGGCATATTTCGCAAACGGCACCTGGTCCGCAGGGTCGGCGCCGAGACGGCGCGCGATGCCGTCGACGTGGTCGTAGATCGACTGCGAGAGTTTGAGATCGCCGTGCACGGCGTCGCGGATCGACTGCGGCTCGTTCGGCGTGATGCAGCGGTAATTGCCGGTCAGGAGCATCGACCACTTTGCGAGAGGCACGAACAGCGAGTCGAACACCTTGAGCTTTACGGGCACGTCCTTGCCCTCCAGCGTCACCGCGTCGATATCGGCTTCCAGTTCGCGCAGCAGCCTGTTGTGCTTGTCGTCGGCAAAGGCGGCGGCCTTGAAGTTGGTCGGCAGGCCGACATGCAGCACGTTCGCCGCCTCTTCCGGCGGACGGAACGCCTGCGGATCGGGCGAGCACAGCGACAGCAGCCCCGGCTCGAAGCGTTCCCATACCTGCGCGTTGGTATAGGCCTCCTCGAGGTCCATCTCCGCCAGCGCCGGGATGCGCTTCAGATAGGGCAGCGGCGGCATGTTCATGATCGACAGGCACGGCAGTTTGGCTTCCGCGATCTTGATCATGAGCACGCGGATGGTGTGGTTGGTGTATTGCGGCTCCTGCATCGCCAGTCCAACGAGGTCGTAGCGCTTCAGATCCACATCCTGCGGCGTGGTGGCGTCGAGCTTGCCGGGCAGATCGCGCGAAAAGATCGCGCGGTGCACGGCCTCGTCGCGCAGCTTGATGCGGACTTCGGTGCCGTCGCGGTTGATCAGCTCGGCCGTCTTCTTCCGGCAGACCAGGGTCACGTTGTGACCGGCCATCAAAAGCTTGGTCCCCAACAGCGAGCCGTACGAGGCCCCAAGGATCAGGATGTTGCGCGCCATGCTCTTTTCTCTCACAGGTGATGCCGGGCCTGGCACCCATTATGCCAGACGCCACCCGATGCCTACTGCAAACCGGCAGGCATTACAATCGGATAGGAGACCTTTGGTTTCCCGCCATGGCGGAAGGAGAGCTTACGACCGCGTCGCCAGCACCACGCCCGCCAGCGTGAACACCAGCGCGACGATCTGGATCAGCCCGAGCGGCTCGCCGAGCGCCATCGCGGAGGCGACCACGCCGATCACGGGCACCGCCATGGTGCCGATCGCCGCCACGGACGCCGGCAGCCGCGCCAGCGCGGCGAACCAGCTGACATAGGCGATACAGAACTGGATCACGGTCGAATAGACCAGCAGCCACCAGCCGAGCGGCGTCACCTTGTCTATATGCGTGGTCTCGAACGCCAGCCCGATGATGACGATCGGAAAACAGCCGAGCCCGATCTGCCAGGCCGCGGCCGGGATCGGCGGCAGCGGCAACGGCAGGCGCTTGGCCAGCACCGTGCCGAGCGCGAAGCCGACCGCACCCGTCAGCGCCATCAATATCCCCGGCAGCTTTTCCGTGGTCGCGGTGATGCCGTTGCCGCCCATGATGGCGGCAAGCCCCGCGAATGCCATCACCAGCGCCACCGTGCGCAGCCATGTCGGCCGCTCGCCAAGCACCGGCCAGGCGATCAGCGAAGCCCAGACCGGCATGGTGTAGGCGATCAGCGCCGCCTCGCTCGCCGGCAGCCACAACAGCGCCAGCCCCATCAGCACCATCCAGCCGGTGACGTTGAGCAGCGCCGCCAGCATCAGCCGCGGCCACAGATGCCGCTCGACCTTCAGGCTCTGCGAGAACGCCAGCGCCAGCCCCGCCAGCAGCATCGCGCCGATCATGCCGGTGGTTCCGCGCAGGGTCAGCGGCGGCAGCTCGCTCAGAAGGTATTTGGTGACGGGCCAATTGAACCCCCAGCCAACGGAGGTGATGGTGAGGAACATCAGGCCCGCGGGCGCAATCCGCGCGCCCGTGGTGGGTTTTGATTCTGACATGGGACCCGGCAGGGAATGGAATCGGGCGCACCTTGCCTGTTATCCCGGCATCGAACCACGGCGGCGCCGGCATGCCAGCCCTCCCCGCGCCGTGGCCCTTCGGGTGAGTCTGACACACGCAAGCCCTGGGGCCGAAGAAATACCTGCCCTGTGATTAGCGGGAGCACCTTCGCTCCACAGGGTGGGGACAATTTTTTTCCCTTGGGAATCCCTGAGGACTCACTGATAGTTGGCGGCATCACAGGCGCGGCACTGGCCCCTGTTATCCCTCCTTTTCCACCATATTTAGTATTTGATTCAGGAACTCGTACTAGTCCTTGACGGGCCGGACGGGTTTGGCCTAGCCTCCCTCCTGTTCGGCGCGAGTTCTGGTTTTGGGTCCCGCCGGTCGTCCCAAATGGGGTTCCGAAACGGAGCACTCCGCTGCCGGTTGAGGCATGCGCGGAGGGTTTTCGCTGCCGTCGGATGGGTTTGGGCACATAGAAACGGGCCGAAAAGGCCCAAGGTAAGCGTGGATTAGGGTCTTCCCGCCAATGCGCGGATCGGGGCCCTGGGGTGGCGAAACAGAAAACAGGACCGGGACCACCGGTCGAGCTGGTGGGCCGTTGGGGCCACATTTTCGCGTGAGAATGTGGGGCGGCGGCTCGCTTACGAATAACATCCGGTCCTGCGGGAATGCAGTCCGGTCAATTAGAAGACGGGGCACGACCTATGCGAATCGAACGACGCAACACCACATCCGGCCAGTCACCCTACGCAGGGATTGATTTCAGGCTGACGACATCCGAGATCCGCAACCCCGATGGTTCGATCGTGTTCCGGCTCGAAAATGTCGAGGTGCCGCAGTTCTGGTCGCAGGTTGCCTCGGACGTCCTGGCGCAGAAGTATTTTCGCAAGGCCGGCGTCGCCGCGCGCCTGAAGAAGGTCGAGGAAGAGACCGTGCCTTCGTGGCTGTGGCGCTCGGTGCCCGACACCGAGGCGCTCGCCATGCTCCCGGAATCCGAGCGTTACGTCAGCGAACTCAGTGCAAAACAGGTGTTCGACCGCCTCGCCGGCTGCTGGACCTATTGGGGCTGGAAGGGCAAGTACTTCTCGACCGAAGAAGACGCGCAGGCGTTCTTCGACGAGCTGCGCTTCATGCTCGCCAAGCAGATGGTCGCGCCGAACTCGCCGCAGTGGTTCAACACCGGGCTTCATTGGGCCTACGGCGTCGACGGTCCCGGCCAGGGCCACCATTACGTCGATCCCTTCACCGGCAAGCTGACGAAATCCAAGTCCGCCTACGAGCATCCGCAGCCGCACGCCTGCTTCATCCAGGGCGTGGGTGACGACCTCGTCAACGAGGGCGGCATCATGGACCTCTGGGTGCGCGAAGCGCGCCTGTTCAAATACGGCTCGGGCACCGGCTCCAACTTCTCGCGCCTGCGCGGCGAAGGCGAGCGCCTCTCCGGCGGCGGCCGCTCGAGCGGCCTGATGAGCTTCCTCAAGATCGGCGACCGCGCCGCGGGCGCGATCAAGAGCGGCGGCACCACGCGCCGCGCCGCCAAGATGGTCGTGGTCGACGCTGATCACCCCGATATCGAGACCTATATCGACTGGAAGGTGAAGGAGGAGCAGAAGGTTGCTGCCCTCGTCACGGGTTCGCGCATCAACCAGAAGCACCTCAAGGCCGTGCTGAAGGCCTGCGTCAATTGCGAAGGCAGTGGCGATGACTGCTTCGACCCCGAGAAGAACCCTGCCCTCCGCCGCGAAATCAAGCTCGCGCGCCGCGCGCTGGTGCCCGACAACTACATCAAGCGCGTCATCCAGTTTGCCAAGCAAGGCTACAAGGACATCGACTTCCCGACCTACGACACCGACTGGGATTCGGAAGCCTACCTCACGGTATCCGGCCAGAACTCCAACAACTCGGTCTCGCTGAAGGACGATTTCCTCCGCGCGGTGGAAACCGACGGCGACTGGAACCTGATCGGCCGCACCAACAAGAAGATCACCAAAACGCTGAAGGCCCGCGAGCTCTGGGAAAAGATCGGCCACGCCGCCTGGGCCTCGGCCGATCCCGGCCTGCACTTCAACACCACCATGAACGACTGGCACACCTGCAAGGCGTCCGGCGACATCCGCGCATCGAACCCGTGCTCGGAATACATGTTCCTGGACGACACGGCGTGCAACCTCGCCTCCGCCAACCTGATCACGTTCTACAACACGACGACCAAGCGCTTCGACGTCGAGTCGTATGAGCATCTTTGTCGTCTGTGGACCATCGTGCTCGAAATCTCGGTGATGATGGCGCAATTCCCGTCGAAGGCGATCGCCGAACTCTCCTACGAGTTCCGCACGCTGGGCCTCGGTTTTGCGAACATCGGCGGCCTCCTCATGACCATGGGCCTGCCCTATGACAGCAAGGAAGGCCGCTCGCTGTGCGGCGCGCTGACCGCCGTGATGACCGGCATCGCCTACAAGACCTCGGCCGAGATGGCGGCCGAACTCGGCACCTTCCCAGGCTACAAGAAGAACGCCGCGCACATGCTGCGCGTGATCCGCAACCACCGCCGCGCCGCGCACGGCAATGCCTCGGGTTACGAGGCGCTGGCCGTCAATCCGGTGCCGCTCGACCACGCCTCCTGCCCGCAAGCCGACATCGTCACGCACGCGATGAAGGCGTGGGATGACGCGCTGTCGCTCGGCGAGACCTCTGGCTATCGCAACGCGCAGACCACGGTGGTGGCGCCGACCGGCACCATCGGCCTGGTGATGGATTGCGACACCACCGGCATCGAGCCTGATTTCGCGATGGTGAAGTTCAAGAAGCTCGCCGGCGGCGGCTACTGGAAGATCATCAACCAGGCGGTGCCCGAGGCACTGCGCGCGCTCGGCTATCGCGAGAGCGATATCGCGGAGATCGAAGCCTACGCCGTCGGCCACGGCTCGCTCTCCAACGCCCCCGGCATCAACGCTTCCACGCTGAAGGCCAAGGGCTTTACCGACGAAGCTCTCGCAAAAGTCGAGAAGGCGCTGCCGACCGCGTTCGACATCAAGTTCGCCTTCAACAAGTGGACCTTTGGCGAAGATTTTCTGCGCGACACGCTCAACCTCGCGCCGGAAGCGATCGCAGCCCCCGGCTTCGACCTGCTCGCCGCGCTCGGCTTCACCCGGCGCGAGATCGAGGCCGCCAACGTCCACATCTGCGGCGCGATGACGGTCGAGGGAGCTCCACACCTCAAGGCCGAGCACTATCCGGTGTTCGACTGCGCCAACCCGTGCGGCAAAATCGGCAAACGCTATCTTTCAGTGGAGAGCCACATCCGCATGATGGCGGCGTCGCAGCCGTTCATTTCGGGCGCGATCTCGAAAACCATCAACATGCCGAACGACGCCACCGTCGAGGATTGCAAGGCGGCGTATCTGCTGTCCTGGAAGCTCGCCCTGAAGGCCAACGCGCTCTACCGCGACGGCTCGAAGCTGAGCCAGCCGTTGAACTCGCAGCTCATCAGCGACGATGACGACGAGGACGATGTCGAGGCCTACTACGACAAGCCGATGGCGGCGCGGGCCGCGCAGGTGTCGGAAAAGATCGTCGAGAAGCTGGTCGAGCGCATCGTCGTGATGCGCGAGCGCGAGAAGATGCCGGATCGCCGCAAGGGCTACACCCAGAAGGCGGTCGTCGGCGGCCACAAGGTCTATCTCCGCACCGGCGAATATGACGACGGCCGTCTCGGCGAGATCTTCATCGACATGCACAAGGAAGGCGCCGCACTCCGCTCCTTCATCAACAACTTTGCCATCGCGGTTTCGCTCGGCCTGCAATACGGCGTGCCGCTGGAGGAGTATGTCGACGCCTTCACCTTCACGCGCTTCGAGCCGGCGGGCCCCGTGCAGGGCAACGACTCGATCAAGTACGCGACCTCGATCCTCGACTATGTGTTCCGCGAACTCGCGGTCAGCTACATGTCGCGCTTCGACCTCGCCCATGTCGATCCGAACGAGTCGAATTTCGACGCGCTCGGCAAGGGCGTCGAGGAAGGCAAGGAGCCGAACGACGGCCACCAGGCCACCAAGTATCTGTCCAAGGGTCTGACCCGCTCGCGCACGGACAACCTCGTCGTCATGCGCGGCGGCGACGCCGACGCCCGCGGCTCGGCCAACGTCACCGCGATCGCCGGCCACGGCCCCAGCGCCCGCCTCGCCGACACCGAAGGCGCCGTCGCACTCAAGCAGGATGCAATCCAGTGGAGCCAGTCCGGCAGCGCCGCCGTGGCCCTAGCCCCCAGCAAGGCCGAACGCCGCGCGGAAGCCAAGGCCAAGGGCTACGAAGGCGAGATGTGCTCGGAGTGCGGCAACTTCACGCTGGTGCGGAACGGGACCTGCATGAAGTGCGATACGTGTGGGAGCACGACGGGGTGTAGCTGAACGGGGCATACCGACGCGATCAACAGCCTAGACTAAAGAATCATGCCCGGGCTTGACCCGGGCATTTTTTTCACCTGTAGATAGAAAGGGTTTCAGCGAATTGCAGCGGACTCACAAGCGGGCCATCGCGGAATGAAGCCGGTGCCTGAAAGACAATCTTCAATTCCCCAAACGGCCCTCAAATGCGCCTCGGACATACGTTCGATGGGGGCGAGCAACTTTCATGCTCTAATCTCCTGCAGCAAAACGAAGAGCGGTCATCGGGACACTGCGAGAAACATGTACGCGTCGCCCCTGTACCGCAAATCGGTGCTGTTGGCCGAGAGCTGGGGGCTGACCTTCAGCATTTTGTCAGCCAAGTATGGACTGCTTCATCCAGATCAGGTAATTGAACCGTACGATCTAACATTGAAAGGCGCCACAAAACAAGCAAAGCGCGAATGGGCCATGAAGGTCGACAGCCAAATTAGAGCAGCGACAGACAGGAAGCTCGTTATTCTTGCCGGCGACGATTATTTTTCGCCACTGCTAGAAGCAGGCCAAAAGCAACCCTTGAGCTATTTAGCTCCTATGCAGGGCCTATCCCTTGGCAACCGACTTGCATTCTTGAATGAAGGCCTTCGTATCGAGCTTCGACGCCAAGCAATCAACCGAGCCTACGGCCTGTTCGAGCAGTTGGCTAAGCCGAAAGGTGCAAGAACCCTTCGCGATGTTCTTGCAGATGATCTTCCCAGCCACGGCGTGTACTTCTTCTTCGACGAGAGTGAGCCTACGGGCTATTCAAAATCGCTTTCACGTCTTGTCAGGATCGGCACACATGGCGTCTCCATCGGGTCGACGGCCACCCTGCGAAATCGGCTACGCACTCATCTTGGCACACGAGCCGGTGCAGGAAATCACAGAGCGTCTGTATTTCGACTCCACGTTGGGCGCGCAATAATAGAACGCGAGCAACTTCACGCCGACTACCCTAACTGGGGCAAAGGTCAATCTGCCCCGAGAGCCATCACAGACACAGAAGCACCATTAGAGGCGCGCGTATCGCAATACATTGGTGGTCTTCGAGTTCTGTTTGTTCCGATAATCGACGCCGCTGGAATAGGTAGCTTGCGCGCTACCATCGAGCGGCAGTTTATCGCTCTATTTACCGAACATTCCTGCCCCATCGAATCCAGTTCGCCAGGTTGGTTAGGCCGGTTCTCCGAAAAGCCAACCATTCGCGATACGGGCCTTTGGAACGTCCGCGACGTTGGTGGCGACTATGACCTCAAGTTCATACCGTTTTTCGAGAATGTACTCAGTCGCCTTCCGCCCAGTGCTTAGGAATGCCTTCTATGCCTAACGATCATCCGCTCCATTCAGCGGCCCAGCGTGAGCCGCGCCTACCGTTGTGGTTCACCTATCTGTGGCAGCGACTCCATGAGCATAACCGGTTTGGTCTCGTCTTAGGCGCTGGAGTTTCGTACGACGCAGGAATTCCAATGTGGAAAGATCTCGTCGATCGCCTCGCGCACTCAGTCGGGATACCCGCAAATCGGCTCAAGTTGCATAGGAAGGAAGAATTTCCAGAAACTTTCCTAGCGGAGATATTCTTTCGTCAACACCATGCCGAGGAAGATAAAGCTCGCACGGAGCATCGGGACCGGTACCATCGTCACCTTGTCAATTCGACTTGGAAGCACAAGATACGCGAGTGTCTATACAAAGACATCGAAAACGACGATCTCGAAACAATCGCCAAACGTCACGCTTACCTAAAGCCGCTCGCCGAACTTGTATGCCAAGCCGGCTTCACGGTCACTTTCAATTTCGACGACATTGTTGATCAGGCAGTAACAGCTCGAGTCGAGGAAAAACTGAAGGCAACTCCTGATGCGAAGATTTCCAAACCGGAAATAATTTATCACCCAAAAATCGAGACCCGGAAGAACGCACCCGTTATTTATCATATTAATGGGAGCATTCCGCGCGATGAGCTGCGGCGCAGCAGCGAGCAAGTTGTCCTCACCGAGGATGCTTTCGCCGATGTTCTGCTTTCACCGAACTCGCAGGACGCCGACTTTGTCATCAATCAGTTCGCGGTTCGCACGTTTGTACTTCTGGGCATTTCTTTGAGTGACAACTCTCTCAAGAACATCTTGAGATCGAGTGCCAAGCGTAACCCCGCGAACCATCACTTTGTGATCTTTCACGAAAGAGACGACCGTCCGCGGTCGAAGCAAGTTAAGGCTGACATCTTCGATGCCTATTTCCACGTCTACAACTTGATTTCAATCTTCCTAACGACCTCAGAAATCAAAGCCTTCATTGAAGTTCTTAATGCAGCAGACCCTGAGCAGCTCGACGACTCTTTGCTCAAATTAGGGGCTCACAGCACCATACAGCGGAAGTATTATATTGTCGGCTCCGTCGCATCTGGGAAGACTTCTACCATAGATGCTCTTCGGTGCTTCACGACTTTCGAAGAGTTTCGAGGTCGAATTCCAGCCGAGATGTATCAGGACGACAATACGCTTACTGAAAAAGAACAGGGAATAGTGGACGAATACCTATTTCCTGCATTGATCGCAAAGAATCGTAATATGAGGCAGTCGCATTCCGGCATTCGCATCATGGATCGCGCTTTCTTAGATCTGTTCGCATTCTCAAAGAATGGCGACGCAAGGGAAGTGAAACGAAAAGCCACGGAGCTGAAGGAACGCGTTCGTAAGCATCGAGCACCTCTCGAAAACGGGCATATTTTCTTCCTGCAGGCCTCACCCGACGCTCTGGAAGAACGTCTATTGAAGCGAGGGTCGCGAAAAGCTGCCGGTGGAAAGACCGGGTTTGAAGCAGAAACTCTCAATCAACAAGAAAAATTTCTTTCCAAAATATATCCCAAGACCGATGCGATGGACACGAGTGATCTCTCTCCTGGCGAGGTCGCAAGGAAGATAGCCAGGGAAATACTGTTGGGAAATTATCGAGAGTTCGATTTCTCCACCCGGTTGGACGAGATCATCGCTCAGGATGGGCAGATTTGATCCTCAATCGGCCAAGCGTGTACGTCGCCAGTCCGCTTTTCTCGCTGCAGGAGCGGCAGTGGAACGTCTTGCTGCGCGATCGACTCAACGAATGCTGTGATGTCTACCTTCCCCAGGAAGATGGTGCTCTACTAGTGGAACTGGTCGCAAGCGGCATGCCCGTTGAAGAAGCGAAGAACAGAATTTTTGTGACCGATTTGGAAGCAATCGATCGATGCGACATTCTGTTGCTGGTCATGGACGGCAGAGTGATTGATGAGGGGGCGTGTTTTGAGCTGGGGTACGCCTATAGCCGCGGAAAGGTGTGCGTCGGATTGAAGACCGATGTGCGATCGCTTCTGCCGATCGGCGATAATCCAATGATCAGTTGTGCGCTACGCACCGTATTTAAAGACGTTGAGGATATTTCCAAATGGATCGGCCATCACAAATCGGACCGCCAATAGAGAATTCGTCAGCGATAGTGCTGTTCTCGGGAGGTCAGGATTCGACCACCGTGCTTGCATGGGCGCTCGATCGGTTCGAGCGCGTCGAGACCGTCGGATTTGCATATGGCCAAAAGCACATTGTGGAAATGGATCAACGACCGAAAGTCAGAGATTCGTTGAGGCGACTTTCAGTAGCTTGGGACCATCGACTCGGACCTGACCACGTTGTGCAATTGGATCTTATCAATCAAATTGCTGCTAACATTCCAAGAGTTGAAAAATTTGGTCACGACCAGGGATCGTTTCTCGGCGGCAGGTATATTCCCGGACGCAATCTTATGATGCTCGCCATGACGGCAAGCATCGCGCTAAGGAGAGATATTCGAGTATTGGCCTGTGGCGCGAGCGAAACAGAATATTCGGGATATCCGGACTGTCGGCGAAGTTCCATTGATGCTATCCAATATGCAATTCGCGCGTCTGCAGGTCTTGCCTTTACAATCGAATGTCCCCTGATGAACTTGGATAAGGCAGGCGTTTGGCGCTTAGCAGAATCGTTAGGGGGCGACGCATTAGTCCAGATCGTTCGCGAACAAACGCATACGTGCTATTCGGGCGATAGAAGCAATCTTAGCGATTGGGGCTACGGTTGTGGCAACTGTGATGCTTGTCGTTTGCGACAAAAAGGCTGGATTGGATTTAGGGGCAACACCGTGCAGAGGGCTTAGCGGGATTAGAGCGAATCCCCCGAACGCCTAATTCGCCCAGCGCGACCGTCTCGGCGGGGTACGCTGCGCTGATCCCCCTACCCCGCTGTTCACTTACTTCATTCGCTTACTTTTCCAGCCGAAGCAACTTCAGCAAGTAGCCCGGATGAGCGCAGCGACATCCGGGACAACTCTGGGCCGCGCACTTATAATTTCCGATGTCCGCTTGTCCCTAGGTGGTTCGAACCAGCCTTCCGACAAGTTGACCCAATAACCAGGCAACCAGACCGAGGATCGGCAGGAACCGCGTCAGGGCGTTGAGAAGAAAGGAATACTCAAAGCCGGCAGCGTCGACGATCGCAAACATCCCGGGAAAAATCGTCTGGATCGGAGACCAGAGCAACACCGCTTCCATGACCCCGATGCCTTGGCCAGCATCGCGAGCGCTCGAAATCATCTCCGGCGCCAAACCGAACAAGACGGCATTTGGGACAGACATCGCAACTACGGCAAACCACATCGCAAGCCGGGCTGAACCGGCACGCGGCCAGATCCGCCCGACCACATACAGCGGTACGAACGCCCAATTCAGCAAGGCAAAATCGACAGGCAGAAAATAGACGAACGACTTGAATTCATATCCAGGGGCACCAGTCTGTATCAGACCAAACTTGTACGAGAGATAAAGGATCACCGCGCACACGCTCGGACCAATTGAAAGTATTGCGAGCGCCATGAGGGGAATATTCGTCCAGGCAGGCGAGCGGCCGCGCCCCCGGAAATATCCAAACGCCACCAGAAGCAAGAGAACGATCAGAGCCAGATAACGAGGCCATTCCACAAAAATCATCATGCCTCCGGCGTTGGAGAAGGCTTCACTTTAGCAAGTGCAGGGCCTAACCCGCCCTACGCGCCAGCTTGCACGCTCATTAGTTGCAGACGAGAAAATCTCTTTTGATAGCTGCGCTCTTGAGATGCTTTCGCCGTTCTGGCGCCCATCCTCAGGCGCGTGGTGTTGCAGCCAACGCACATGCTCGCTCTTAAGCGCACCATCATCAACGAAAGCGCCGTGCCGTCCACACACTTGCCGCAAATGCGTGTGGAGCATTGATGGGGACCATCAACCGAGTATCCATCCATGCGTTTGTCAGCTCTTTCGACCGCCGTCGCCGGGCGCGCCGGCGTGCTTTGCTGTGTCTTGTTCATGATGATGAGCGCGCAGGCGCTCGCGCAGACGTCTGCCACGGACAATCCGGGCCCGGCCACAGCGCAACCTGCAGTGGCCGCGCAGGATCAGCCTGCGGCCGCTGCTCCGGCGGCGACCGAAGAGAAGCCGCCCGCCGCGGACGACAAGCCCGCCATCGCCGGGCAGCAGCCGGCGCCCGCGGAGGAGAAACCTGTCATCGCGCAGGACAAGCCTGCAGCGGTCGAGGAGAAGTCGGCCGTCACCGACGACAAGCCTGCCATCGCCGAACCGAAGCCGGCGCCGCCAGAGGAAAAGCCAGCGGTTGCGCAGGACAAGCCCGCAGCCGTCGAGGCGAAGCCGGTGGCCGCGGACGACAAGCCCGCCAGCGTCGAGCAGACGTCGGCCATTCCGGATGCGAAGCCTGCGGTCGTCGAGCAGAAGCCGGTCCCCGCCGCGGAGAAACCGGCGGTTGTGCACAGGAAGCCCGCCGTGAAGCAGAAGTCCGCCGCCAGGCAACCGGAAAGCCCCGTCCGCAGCAAACCGGCAGAGCGCAGCAAGTTTGTGCAAGCGGCCAAGCCAGTGCAACCAGCCAGAGCAGCCGCGAAGCCACACGAGCGGACGCTCGTCATGCTCTGCACCCGCTTCCGCACCTACAATGCAACGTCCGGGACCTACCGCGGCTACGACGGCCAGACGTATTCCTGCCGATAGGTGCGACGCGATTACCAAGCGGGCGGATTAGCGCAGCGTAATCCGCCGCTCGCATGCGATCAAATCGGCGGGTTACGCGGAGCCTGTCGTCGGGCGCGCATTCGCGCGACCCGTTGGCTAACCCGCCCTACTTCCCACCGGCGACGGGATCGGTCATCCCCGGACAGCCAAAAACCTCTTGAAACTTGTACTTGAACATTGTTCATTTTTGGCTTACACATATTTGAGCGACGCTCAAATTGGAAAGGCCGACAATGCAGCCCGCCCCCGGCATGGACGCCTGGATCGGCCTGGGCCGTCCCATGGCGACATGGATCAGGCACGCGCCGACGATCATCACCGTCGGCATGATCGTGATCCTGGCGCTGCACGGACGCATTGCGCAGCCGGCGCATTACAACGAGTTCGCCGACCACTCGGTCGTGTCAGGCATTCCGCACGCCGCCGATGTGCTGTCCAATGCAGGCTTCGCGCTGGTCGCGATCTGGGGCTGGCTGACATTGCACCCCCGCCGCGCCAGCGAGCCGTTGCGCGGTGGATGGCGCGGCTACCGGCTGTTCCTGATCGGACTGTTGCTGACCGCGTTCGGGTCCGCGTTCTATCATCTCGCTCCCGACAATGCCCGCCTGCTCTGGGACAGGCTGCCGATCGCGCTGGTTTGCGCCGGCCTGCTCGCCGGTGTCCGCGGCGACATAAGCGGCGGATCGAAGGCCGGGATCGAAGTGATCGTTCTCGCCCTCTACGCGGTTGCCAGCGTCGCGTGGTGGGCCATCACCGAGCGGGCCGGCGCGGGTGACCTGCGGCCGTATCTGCTGTTGCAGGGGCTCGCGCTCATCCTCATCCCGCTATGGCAGGCGATCCATCGGGCCCCGCGCACCGATCGCATCGCCTTCGGTACGGCAATGCTGCTGTACATCCTGGCCAAGGCCGCCGAGGTGCTCGACCACGAGATCGCGACCGCGCTCGGCTTCGTCACCGGGCACACGCTGAAGCATCTGCTCGCGACGGCCGCCACCGCGGCCGTGGTCTGGGGATTGACCCGCCGCGGTCGCGTGGACCAAGCGTAGGGCGGATCAGCGCAGCGTAATCCGCCGCTCTCCGCGGCCGTCTCGGCGGGTTCGCTAACCCGCCCTACTTCTTACTTCTACTTTGCATGGGGTTGTTTTCGCGATTTTGAGTCCGGGCCCCTACTTCGCCAGCCCGAGCGACTTCAGCGCCTTGCCGTTGTCCTCGTTATCCGCCTTCATGAACTCGCCGAACTTCGCCGAGTCCAGATAGATCATGTCGAAGCCGCGACGGTTCATGAACTCCTTGAACTCGTCGCTGTCCCAGGCCTTCTTGATCGCGGTCTCATACGTCCTGGCGATCTCCGGCGGCAGGCCCTTGGGCGCCGCAAAGCCGCGCCACACGCCCTTGTGCACCTTGTGGCCGGTCGCCTCGTCGGTGGTCGGCACATCAGGGAAGTTCGGCGCGCGCTTCGGCGAGAAGAACACCAGGCTGCGGACGCGGCCCGCCTTGATCAGCGCCTCGGCTTCCGGCATCGAGCAGGCGACGAAGTCGACGCCGCCGGCGGCGAGATCCGTCAGCGCGGTCGCAGCGCCCGTGGACGGCACCCAGCGGATCGAGCCGGGCGACACGCCATCGGCCTGCATCAGGCCGGCGAGCGCGACATGCCAGCTGCCGCCCTGCCCCGTGCCTGACGCCACCACCTTGTTCGGGTTGGCCTTGATATGCGCGAACAGCTCCTTGACGTTCTTGTACGGCGCGTCCGCCTTGACGTGGATCGCGGCGGGGTCCTGGTTGACCAGTGCGAGCGGCGTGTACTTCTCGAAGGTGAGATCGGTGAGCCCCGCCCAGTGCATCAGGTTGATCTCGAGCGTGATGAGGCCGAACGTGTAACCGTCGGGTGCGGCCTGCGCGATCGCCTGGTGGCCGACCACGCCCGAGCCGCCGGTGCGGTTGACGACGTTCACCGGCTGCTTCAGATCGCGCTCCAGCTGGTTTGCGATCTGGCGCGCGACCGCGTCGGTGCCGCCGCCGGCCGCCCACGGCACGATCAGCGTGATCGGCCGCTCCGGGAACGCAGCGTGCGCATTGCTGGCGCCGAGCAGGCTCGCGGCCGCAAGCGCCGCGATTGCAAGATTTCTGAAATGACAAGACACATGGCGAACCGCCTGGCGAAACATTCGCGAACCTCCCCCTCCGTTTTTTGATGCGCCGGGCAAGCCACCGCGGCGCGCGCTTTTTGCGCTGTCCACCATTCGGGCGGCGGAGCGACGATGTGTCAAGGGGAAGTATCGCCAGCGGGCTCGTGCGCCGCAGCAGGCGGCGAACCTGCTCACGCGACTGTTTATGGACGCTGGCTGGCTGCCGCGATACCGGTCGATAAAACCATCCCGATTGCAGGTCCGTGCCGAAGCCCCCTTTTTCCCCATCCGTCAGCCGCGGACGCACCGCCCAGATGCTCGAGCGCGCCGCCGTCGCGCTGCGAACGCGGCAGTTCGCCGAGGCCGAGCGGCTCGCCGCCGAAGTGTTGCGGGGCAGCCGGACCGACATCGCCGCCGCGACGATACTGGCCCAGGCCCTGCTCGCGCTGAACCGTGGCGAAGAGGCGATCGCGCCCCTCGAAAAGGCAACGCGCCGCAGTGACGACCCCGTTATCGAAACCCTGCTCGGGGCAGCGCTAGGCAGCAGCGGACGCCGTGCGGAAGCGATCGAACAATTGAGCCGGACAACAGCGCGGCGCCCGCCCTTTCTGCCGGCGTTCCAGGAACTCGCCGGCCAGCTTGCCAAGGCCGGACGCGTCGATGAGAGCATCGCCGTCATCGAAAGCGGTCTGGCATTGGCACCTGACGCCATTCATCTGCAACTGGACCTTGCCCGCCTGCACCTCCAGCATAACGACCGCGGCAAGGCGCGCGAGATCCTCAACCGTGCCCGCGATGCTGCGGCGGGTCACCTCGACATATTGAAAGAGCTCGCGCGCGTTCTGCTGCTGGACGGCGAATATGCCGCCGCCGCCGACGCCTACCGGCATGCGCTGGCGCATCGTCCGGACGACGCCTTCACGCGCGCGGATCTCGCCGCTTGCCTGCTGGAAATGGGTGATCGCGACGCCGGCGAGGCCAACCTGCGTCAGGCGTTCCGCAGCGGACCTCACATGCTCGGTCGAACCAACCACGCGCTCGTCGCCTCATCGCACGGCCGCTTCTTCTTCCGTCCGAGCGCGGTCCTGAAATTCCTGCAGGGCTGAGTAGCTGACCTGCCTGGCTAGGCCCGGAATTTCCGCCGGTAGAGTCCGGGCTCGCGATTGATCGCCTTCGTCAGTTCGTGCACCCGCTGCGTCTCCTCCGCCGTGAACGGCGCGGTCTGCGCCAACCAACTTTCGCGTTTCACCGGCACGCATTGCGCAACCGGCGTGCCTCTTGGCAGCACGCCGCTGAAATTGATGTCGTGCCAGTGCGCCGGGAAATGGATCCAGCTGTCGCGATACTGGTCACAATCGACCATGCCGCTCAATGTGGTGAATGGCAGATCGAAGCGATTGAGAGGATGCGTGAACAGCAGGGAATAGCCCGGCGGCGCTTCGATGCTCCACAGGTTGTGAAACTTGATCAGGAATCGATCGGGCTCGAACAGCGGCGTGCCGACGACCTGGCTGATGTCGTGGAATCCGATCGGCGAGCGCGGGAACTCGAGCGGTCCGCCGGGCGGGGTATCATTGTCCCAGGTGATCGAGCCGTTCTCGATCCTTAGATCGCAGATCAGCGGAAGCAGGAATCCCGAGGTCATGGCGTCGACGAAGGGGGGACAACGCTTGATGGTATCCTCGTCGCGCATATTGACCGCGTTGAAAGCCCGCGTCGGCATCGCCTTGAGCCAGTCGGGAACGCCCAATGCCGCCGGCGTCGGCGGCGGCAGTTTTCCATCCAGTTCAGCCGGACAGCGGAACCTGAGCGCTAGCGGCCCTGTATCGTCGGACATGCATTCCTTCTCTTGCTTTCTCTTGGCCGGGCCCGCCTCCCTGACGCGCCTGCATGTTCAACCTAACATCCCCGAAAGCGGCAGGTCTCGGGCGGAGTCTTCAAATCGTTGCGAGTTCGTAAGCCCTCGCCCACCCTGCAGGCTATAGCCGCACACTGTGCTCCCTTACCGCTCCCTTCTTCCACAGCCGAAATCCGCCCTCGAACGCGTTGGCGTTGACGCCGAGGCGGACCTTGCGCGGCAGCTTCTCGATCTTGTCGGCATTGCCGCCGCCCAGCATGACGTAGTCCGGCTCCAGCGCGGCGAGCAGGCGCCTGAGCACATCATCGACCACGCGTTCCCATTTCTTCCGGCCCATGCGCTTCAGCGCTGCGGCGCCGACCCATTGCTCGAACGTCCGGCCGTCGCGGTACGGCAGGTGCGCCAGCTCCATCGGCTCGAGCACGCCATCGACGATCATCGCGGAGCCGAGACCCGTGCCGAGACCGAGGAACAGCATCCGGCCGCCCTCGTAGCTGCCGATCGCCTGCATCAGCGCATCGTTGACGACCCTGGTCGGGCGGCCGAACGCCTTTTCGAAATTGAAGCCGGCCCAGCCGAGGCCGAGATTGTGCGGCTCCGACAACGGCCGGTTGTTGATCACAGGTCCCGGATATCCGATCGAGACGACGTCATAGGACCAGTCCTTCGTCAGCGCCTTGACCTGCCTCACCATCGCTTTGGCGGAAAGGTTCGGACCGGACGCAAAGGCGCGCCGGGTCCGCTCGGTCGAGGTCATCACCTTCACGCGCGAACCGCCGATGTCGATCGAAAGGACGGTTTGTCGCGATGCACGCTTGCCGGTCTTCTTCGCCATGAACTCGTGCCTCGCGCTATTGAATTAGAGAAACAGTCAGCACCGGGCTTTGTTCTCCATCCGACTCCATTTTGTTCGCAAAGAACGAATCGGAATCGCGCAAACCAGCGCGGGTCATTTCTTAACAATGCGTTTGCGTCGCGCTGCTTCGCGTCTCCACGCTAATCCTCATACGCATGTCCCGGCCGCAGCGCCCGCAGCTTCTGCGCCAGCCGCCGGCTGCCCGTCTCCTCCGCGCGCGCCAACTGGTTTGCGACCGCCACATGATCCTCATCGCTCTTGTGCTGGTTGAGTTTCGACTGGCCCTCGATCTGGTCGACGACGAGATCGATGACGCGGATCGCCGACAGCATCGACTCGCGTTTGGCCGGCTCCATCTGCGCGAGGTCCCACGGCGCCTTCGGCAGCCGCGCTTCGGAAACCGCCAGCAGCGCGTCGCCGTGGCCGCGGTTCTCGTCGCGCTCGCGCAAATGCGCGACGCCTGTGAGATGCACGGCTTCATAAAGCCAGGTCGAGACGTTGTCGCGCGAGGCATACCAGTCGTTGGAGATATAGGCATCGTCGCCTGCGACGATCAAAAGAAAACGCCGCTTGCCGTCGGCGAGTTCGACCAGCGGATTCCTGGCAGTGAAATGAATCTGGACGATCACGCGATCGTCTCGCCGCGCGACGACAAACGGCACGTGCGAGGCGCGCGGCCCGCGCGCATCGGCGGCGACGATCACGCCAAACCCGCGTTCGGCGGCGAAGGCGAGCGCGCGCTCCTCTTCGATACGGAACTGGGGTCGGAGAACATGCATGGCTCGAGCGCTCGAACGACTGGAGGATGGAAGACTGCCGCAAGGCTAGCGTATTCTCCCGCAGCGGTCACCGGCTGCAAATCAACGTTGCCGCTGCGCCAGATAGAATCCGAACAGCACCGTCACCAGTCCCGCCGCCTGCAGCGGCGTCGGCGGTTCGCCGAGCAGCAGCCAGCCGGAGAGGATCGTGAGCGCCGGCACGGTCGCCGGGAACACCGCCGCACGGGCGACACCGATGGTCTGGACCGAGAACGCAAACAGATAAAGCGCAGCCGGACCCGCCAGGATACCCTGCGCCAGCGCCTGCAGGACATTCTCGCCGAAGCCCAGCGCCAGCACGCGGGCAAAACCGCCAAAGGCCGCATAGACCGGCAGCAGCGCGAGCGACAGCACGCTGATGACGGTCGCCGCCGAAAACGCGTTGACGCGCCAATGCCGCAGCAGCGTGCCGAATACCGCGAACATCAATCCGGTCATCACGAACAGCAAATCGCCGAGTACGCCATCAGCGCCGATATGCCCGATCGACTCGGCGCCGATCACCGCAAGCCCGCATACGATGACGAGCGCCCCCGCGACACGCGAGGGCGGCACGCGCTCACGCAGGAACAGTGCGGCGAGCAGCAGGCCGCCGAGCGTCGCGCTGGAAGGCTGGATCACGCTGCCGTGCCCGAGCGGCACGAACAGAAAACCCGTATAGCTGATGAGCGACATGACCGGCCCGCCCAGCACCATCAGCACCAGGCCGCGGCCCCATCCGATGCCGCAGAGATTGCCGATGCCGGCGCGCAGCACGATCGGAATGAACAGCAGTCCCGACCACAGGAAGCGATGCATCAGCAAGTCAGGCGGCGTGAAGCCGACCTTCAGCCCGTGCCGGGTCGCGACAAAGCCCAGCGCCCAGAACAGCGCCGCCCCTGCGCCGCACGCGACCCCGAGCAGGGCCGGCTTCGCATCGGATTTGCGTGGTGAAATTTCAGCGCCGCCGCTCGGCTCGGTCATCGCGGTGGATTAACTTGGCCCGTAAATCCGCACAACCCACGCGAATGCAGGCCTCGTAGGGCGGATTAGCGTAAGCATAATCCGCCATGCTTCACTCGCGGTGCGTCGGTGGGTTACGCTACGCTAACCCACCCTACGAAATGCGCACGAAAGGACCACCATGAACGGCAATCGATATTACGGCGTTCGCGTCGAGGGCGCGAAATACGGCGTGGGTTTCGGCTCGGCGCTCGCCATCGCGATCTCCTACACCAACAACCACTCGATCCTGTGGGCGATCATCCACGGTATTTTCGGCTGGCTCTACGTGATCTATTACGCGCTGTTCGGGTGATGGAAGTCGACCTCATCCTGAGGAGGCGCGAAGCGCCGTCTCGATGGATGAATGGCACCAGCGGGGCCTCATGGTTCGAGACGCGCGAAGACGCGCTCCTCACCATGAGGGTCTATTCCGCTGCCTCGATCGGCTCAGGCCGCCTTGGCTTCCTTCTCCTCGGACGCCGTGTCCATCGCGCGCATGTAGAGATCGAGCAGGCTTTCGCGCTCGTCGCGCTCGTCCTCGTCCTGCTTGCGCAGCTTGATGATTTCCTTGAGGATCTTCACATCGAACCCTTCGCCCTTGGCCTCGGCAAAGACTTCCTTCTTCTGCTCGTTCAGCTCCTGCAATTCGCCGTCGATGTTCTCGACCCGCTCGACGAAAGAACGAATCTTGCCGCCGGGAATGGTGACGTCAGACATGGTGCCTCCCTGTTGAATGAAGTCGTGAAAATGACCGCAAACAAATAACCAATGTGTTAACCTCGGCTGGTTCCCGCCTCGCCAAAACAGATAATCCCAGACTTGACCACATGAACGTGATTTCGATTCAATCGCAGGTCGCTTGGGGCCATGTCGGCAACAGCGCCGCGGTGTTTCCCATGCAGATGCACGGCATCGACGTGATCGCCGTGCCGACCACGCTGCTGAGCAACCGGCCGGGCTATCCGACCATCCGCGGCCGGGTGCTCGATGCGCAACTCATTGCCGATCTGCTGCTCGGGATCGAGGAGCGCGGCGCGGTCGATACGGCCGAGATGATCCTGTCCGGCTATTTCGGCTCGGCTGATAACGCCGCCGTGGTCGCCGATTTCGTCGCGCGCGCCAAGGCCCGCAACCCCGCGCTCGCCTATTGCTGCGATCCCGTGCTCGGCGATCGCGACCGCGGCCTGTTCGTCCACGCCGATATCCCGCCGCTGGTGCGCGACCGGCTATGTCCGCTTGCCGACATCATCACGCCCAATCATTTCGAGTTCGAATGGCTAACGGGCACCAGAGCGACCACGATTGATCAGGTGATCGAGGCGGCACGCGCCGTGATGGCACGCGGTCCGTCAACGGTCGTCGTCACCAGCGCCGAGCTCGCGGACACGCCCGCCGGCGAGATCGAGACGCTCGCCGTCGAGGGCACGGAAGCATGGCGCGTGCGCACGCCGAAGCTGCCGATCAGCCCGAACGGCACCGGCGATCTGTTCGCCGCGCTGCTGGTGTCCGCGCGGGTTCACGGCAACGACACGCCGGAAGCGCTGAGCCATGCGGCGTCCGCCATCTACGCCGTGCTGGAGCGCACCGCCGCACGCGGAACAGAGGAAATGCGCATCGTCGAGAGCGCTGAGCAAATGGCCAACCCGAAGCGCCGCTTCGACACCGTCACCATAGGACAAGAATGAGCCGTTTCTGGAGCAGCCTGACGCATGACCTGAAACCCTACGTGCCGGGCGAACAGCCCCGCATGGCCGAGCTGGTCAAGCTCAACACCAATGAAAGCCCGTTCGGTCCCTCGCCCCGCGCGCTGGAAGCCATTCGCAGCGAGGCGACCGATACGCTGCGCCTTTACCCGGACCCGCAAGCGACTGCGTTGCGTGCGGCGTTGGCAGCCTACCACCATGTGCGCCCCGAACAGGTGTTCGTCGGCAACGGCTCGGACGAGGTGCTGGCCCACGCCTTCACCGCCCTGCTGAAGCACGATGCGCCGCTTCTGTTCCCCGATATCACCTACAGCTTCTATCCGGTCTATTGCCGCCTGTTCGGCATCGCGTTTGATGCCGTGCCACTCGATCAGGCGATGCGCATTCGCGTCGCCGACTATCGGCGGCCGGCCGGCGCGATCATCGTGCCCAATCCGAATGCGCCGACGGGGATTGCGCTTTCGCGGGACGAGATCGTTACCCTGCTGAGGGATCACCCAGACTCCCCCGTCGTGATCGACGAGGCCTATGTCGATTTCGGCGCCGAGACGGCGATACCGCTGATCGACTCCCATCCAAATCTTCTCGTCGTCCAGACCATGTCGAAATCGCGGGCGCTGGCCGGCCTGCGGGTCGGCTATGCGATCGGCGACGCCGACCTGATCGAGGGGCTCACGCGGGTAAAGGACAGCTTCAACTCCTATCCGCTCGGCCGGCCCGCCCAGGCCGGCGCCATCGCATCACTCGAGGACGAAGCCTATTTTCAAGCGAGCCGCGCGCGCGTCATCGAAGGCCGCGAGCGGCTGGACCGCGGTCTCGTGAAGCTTGGATTCGAAGTGCTGCCGTCGGCCGCCAACTTCGTCTTCGCGCGTCATCCGGTGCATGAGGGCGCGGCGCTGGCCACTGCGCTGCGCCAGCGCGCGGTGATCGTCCGCCATTTTTCCGCGCCGCGTATCGCCGACTATCTGCGGATCACGGTGGGCACCGAAGGACAGATCGACCGGCTGCTGTCGGCGTTGTCCGAGATTTTGGGGAAAGTGTAGGTCGCATTACCGTCATTCCGGAGCGATGCGCAGCATCGAATCCGGAATCTCGAGATTCCGGGTCTGGTCCTTCGGACCATCCCGGAATGACGGGCGCAACTAATCAGGAGAATCGCATGCAAGTCGCGGTCATCGGTGCCGGAGCGGTCGGATGCTATTATGGGGGATTGCTGCTGCGGGCCGGGCATGACGTGACGTTCGTCGGCCGGCAGCCGCATGTCGATGCCATCAATACCCATGGCCTGCTGCTCGACACCAGGACATTCAAGGGACACCTGCCCGCCAGGGCCGCGACCGACGCGACCGCGCTGCCCTCGCCCGATCTGGTGCTGGTGTGCGTGAAGTCGGCCGATACCGAGCAGGCCGGCCGCGCGCTCGCCGGGCGCCTGCGGCCGGAGACATCCGTTCTCAGCCTGCAGAACGGCGTCGACAATGCACAGCGCCTGCACGCGGTCACCGGCCACGCCGTGATATCAGCAGTGGTCTATGTCGGCAGCGAGATGGCCGGGCCCGGCCATATCAGGCATCACGGCGGCGGCGACCTCGCCATCGGCGCCTCGGCCGTGAGCGAGACGCTGGCGCAAGCGCTTGAAGCCGCCGGCATTCACACGACGATATCGCACGATATCGAGGTGACGCTGTGGAGCAAGCTCGTCATCAACTGCGCCTTCAACGCGCTGTCGGCCGTGGCCGATATTTCCTACGGCCCGATGCTGGAAGTGGAAGGCACAAGAGACGTCGTCACTCGCGCGGTGCAGGAAGCGATCGCGGTCGCGCAAGCCTGCAGCGTCGCGCTGCCCGACGATCTGCTCGCAAATATCCTGAACATTCCGACCATGATGCCGCAGCAAAAATCTTCCACCGCGCAGGATCTCGCGCGCGGCAAGCCGAGCGAAATCGACTTCCTCAACGGTCACGTGGTGCGCAAGGGCGCGGAGTTCGGCATTGCCACGCCGACCAACCACGCCCTGCAGGTGATGGTGAAGCTGGCGCAACGAAGCAGGGAGCTGTCCGGCGGACGGACGTAGCTTGCGTTCAGCCGCCGCCGGATGGTGCCGATGCGGCGCGCAGGTCAGCGCCTCGCGACACCGGTGGTCTGCGGCGCGGTGGCGGCCGTCAGCTTTGTCCGCCGCGTGAGGACACTCACTTGATGCACGGTAGCCGTGGAGGTCGCCACCGGTGACTGTTCCCTGACGTCGGCAGCGCCCAGAACCTGAACCTGCATCGCCGAAATCGGCAAACCACTGGTCTCAAAGGTCGGGAACTCCGCTGCGAGGCCGGCAGTGCTGCCCGCAATCGCGAAAACGGTGGCGGCTGCGATCGATAGGGTCTTGTTCTTCACGTCGATTCTCCGGGGTACGATTCGAAGCCGTAGCCTACCCCGGAAATGCTGCATTGCGATATCGGCATATTGCATTGCAACAATGTCGCGCCGGCACATCATAAATTGTTGAGCGCCGTTGCTGCGCGCGAAATCCCCACGTCCCGGCAGTGACGCGCGGAGCATGAGGGGTGATCGCGGATCAGTATGAGAAAAAGTAGCAGGCCGCCTACGCGACCGTTCGCTTTTCGATGATTTTCCGGAAATCGGTCGCCAGACCGCTGTAGTATCCGGCCAGCACCTCATAGAAGTTCTGCTGCGCCTTGTCGGTTGCCGCCCGTGCCTGCTCCTGGCACCGGGTCGCTCTCGCTTCGTATTTCTCCACCTTGGTCTGAAGATCCGTCACCACCACCATCGTTGCTACTCCCCGCCACGCCGCACAACTACTGACGGTAGTCCGGCACAAGTCGAAAAGATGTCCGCGGGATGGAGATTTCGCAGCGTCGTCGTGAGCAAGCCGTGGCGTGCCCCCCGGGCCCTACTGCTTGGGCACCGAAGCCGGCGGCCGCAAGGATGACCGCGCCGTGCCAGTGGTTGCAGCCGGCCGCTTTGCGCCCTTCGCCTGGTCGCGCTTGGCGCCGTCGACGGATTCCAGATAGGACGCGAGCGCCCATGCGGAACCGGAGCCGCTTACGTAGTGCTTTTGCAGGAACATATAGAGTGTCAGCCTGAACCGGCCCTTGGCGAGGCCGCGCGGGCTGCGATGGCAGGTGACGCAACTCTCCGAAAACAACTTCGGCGCTGATTTGCCCTGATCGAGATTCTGCGCCTCGGCCGATCCAGTCAGCAAGACCGCTACGGCCAGAACCAGGAGACCACTGGCCAATTTTATTGGCGACATAACTGTTCCCGCTTTATCCCGCCGCAACGCGACGAGAAGACCACATCTGCCGCCCGGCGGTGGCGAAAAGTGGGCCGCGTTGCGCCGATGGTTGGGCTGCGGCGCCGCCTCAATACGGCGGCTGTTTCCTCGCCCGCTGTGCGCTAGCCGCCTCCATCCACCAGGTCAAATCGTCCGCAAAGCGCGGGAATGCGTGCGCCAGCGCCTGGCCGCCCTCACCCGTGGGCCTGGCGTCTTCGGACAATGTTTGCGAGATCGGCCCGGCGGCGATCGTGCTCGAGATCACTACCATGCCCATCTCGGAGAGCGTGCCGTGCCAGGCAAGCGCGGCACGCACGCCGGAGAACCGCCCGGCCGAATAGCTGGCAATCGCCGCCGGGCGCCAGAACCACTCCTCGAGGAAATGATCGGTGAGATTCTTTAGCCCCGGCTGCATGCCCCAATTGTATTCACCGGTGACGAATACGAAGCCGTCGGCGTCGCGGATCTGCCCTGCGAGCTTTTCCAGCGCCGCGGGCGCCGCACCCTTCGGATGTTCCTTGTACATCCGGTCGAGCATCGGCAGGTCGATTGCCTTGGCATCGATCAGTTCGACATCGTCGCCGCGGGCGCGAAAGCCCTCGACGATGAAGTGCGCGAGCCGGATGCCCATGCGATCGGAGCGATAGGAGCCGTAGAGGACGAGGATACGGTTGGCCATAGAAGCAGACTAGCACGGCGTGTCGTGATGGGCGCAGAGCAAAGATCGCTCTCGGGGCAACCGTTTCAAATGAAAAAAGGAGGCGGGCACGTAGCCGCCTCCAAATTCCCAGCCTTACCAATCGGCTGTGTCGCCATTGTAGTAGCCATAGGAATCGTACGGGCTGGCCGGTGCAGTCGCGATGGCCCCTGCCGCCACGCCGTCCACGACCACCGGACCGGCAACATAGCCTGGGCCATACGCCCGAGGCGCATAATAGCCAAAGCTTTGACGTTCCCACTGGTTCGGCAGACGAACGCCGTACCCACCGCGCAGATATGCGGAATTTGGATAGTTGAACCCGATCATCCCGGGCTCCTGCGTTGCTTCCTGCGCCATTGATGGGGTTGCGAGCGCTGTAAAAAGAAGCGCAGCTGCACCAAGTAGTTTGAGCTTTATCATCGCGGTCCTCCGTTTGTCATGACAGGCAAACGGGCCACGGTGAGTGCCGTTCCGGAGCAGGGTTCACAGAGCTGTTAGCTCAGGAGTTGCCCCAGCAGAGCCCAAGAGAAAAGGCCGGCGGGCACGACGCCGCCGGCCTTCTCTTGCAACTGCCGGCTCGCGCAGGTCCGGTTCCGCTGCGATTCCTTGCCTCAAGTTGCCTCCAAACGTAATCGAAATCCTTCGACGCGAATGTGAGCTGCATCACTGATGGTCGGAACCCAATCGACTAGCTTGCTACTACAGATTGCTGCTCGCAGGAGACCGGCCATGACCCAGGTCTATTTTCACTGCTCAAGCTCCCGCGGAGTCCGGATCGATCGATCCGGTGAAGCGGTGAGCGACCTCAACGAGGCGCGCGATCGCGCGGCTTGCCTCGTCCGCTCGCTCATCATGGAACAGGGCGCTGAAGACTGGCGCGACTGGGTCGTGCATGTCAGCGACGATTTCGATGACGAGCTGTTCGTTCTTCCCTTCGCCTTCGTGCTCGGCAAGGCACATTGAGGACCGGAACCGAACAGGCACTGCTCGCGCGATGGTGCGAGCCGGATACGAGCGCGATTGCACGCGCACTTTGCCGAAAGCTTTTCGACATCAGCAGTCGCGCCGCCGCTTGAACCATCGCGCGAATAATTTCCATCTTCAACTCAAGAGAAAAGGCCGGCGGGCATTACGCCGCCGGCCTTCTCTTGCAACTGCCGGCTCGCGCCTGTCCGGTTCCGCTGCGGTCGCTTGCCTAAAGTTTGACCACCGCACGGTTAACGAATTCCTAACGAGTCGAGCGTGAGATCGAGCACGGAAGGGCGTGATTCGTCCGGCTAGTTTGGTGTCACCTGACGAGCACATGTGCCCGTAAATCTCCCGTCAGGAATCTATCGGGATTTCATGCGGAATCCGTCGCTGCTATTTTGCAAACAGCGGATTCGCAAGGCTCGCGAGGACACCGAAAATGGCCCAGGTCTATTTCCATTGCTCGAACTCGAAGGAAGTCCGGATCGATCAATCCGGCGCCGTGGTGAGCGACCTTGCCGAGGCCCGCGACTACGCGGCCTGCGTGGTGCAATCGATGATCCGCGAAAGCAGCGCGGAAGACTGGCGCGACTGGGTCGTGCATGTCAGCGACGCCTACGATGACGAGATCTTCGAGGTGCCGTTCTCGTCCATTCTCGGCAAGGCGCATTGAGTTCGTCATGATTACCGCGACAGTCTCCTTTATGCCATTGCTCCGCCGCCTCGATCGATTCATGTCGCGGTGGCAACGCATGGTCGAGCGTGCCTGCGACACTTATCGGCCGGAGCGTCATTACATGCGCGGGCCAGGCCCGAAGTGGTACGCCAAAAATCGCGCGGAGAGCGCTGCCCTCTAGGACAGGACGACCACGGCCCGCTGGTCGCGTCCTGTTCATCATCATCGCCCCGTCGTCACTCCGCACGGCGTGCTGAGCTCGGTTCAGGGTTCCGAACCCGGAACAAATGGTGGCCAACGGCCCCAACCTCTCCACGACATGGCCTTGCTTTGGTCAAACCTCGCTGGCCGTGTGCCGCCGTGGGCAGAGGATTTTAACCGCAGCACCTACGCATCGACAGATGCGGATGACATTGGAGCAAGGGACCCCGCCAATGCAATCCACGCAACAACCCAAGTCCGTGCAACCGCAGCAGGAGGCCGATCCGCACGACGTGTTCGCGATCGAGTCGATTCTTGCCGGACGCGCCGATCGGGCGCCGCCGCTCGTGCATGAGCCGGCGAGCCAGCCTGCTGCGCCGCCGGTGAACGTCGTACCGGAGATACCGGTGAACGTCGCACCCGAAATACCGGTGAACGTCGTACCCGAGATTTCGGTCGCCGCGGCGGCCCCGCAGATCGAGCCGGTGTTCCGCGTCACGGATGCCAGGAATACTCAGGCCGAGAGCGTCAGGCCCGATGAGATCAAGGTCGGTGACATCATGGCCGCTGGCGAACGCCCGACATCCAGATCGAGCAAGCGAGCCTTCATGGCCTTGCTCGGCCTCTGCGGCGTCATCGCTGCCGCCGCCTGGCAGCACTACGGCGACCAGGCCAAGGCGATGGCGGTGAGTTGGGCGCCGGAAGCCGTGCGCGAGGCCCTCTTACCCTCGGAAACGCCGCCCGTCGCCGAAGCGGCAGCTGTCCCCGCCGTTCAGGCGGCGGCAACTGATCAGGCCGCTGCATCCGATCAGGCTGCAACTACCGAGCAGCCTGTGGCGCAGCCGGTGGGGTCAGCCAAGCCGGAACAAGCCGCCGCTGCACCGGCGGCGACCGCGCCTTCGACTGAGTCGGCACAGTTGCAGGCGATGGCGCAGGATCTCGCTGCGATGACCAGACAGGTTGAAGAACTGAAAGCCAACATCGCACAGCTCAGGACGAGCCACGCCCAGATGGCGCGTGAAGTTGCGAGTGCGGCTGCAAAAACTTCGGAAGCCAAGCCCGCTGAGCAGGCTCCGCGTCCCCGGGTAGCTGCCGCACCTCCGCCGCGAGCAGCCGCACCGCCGCCGCCCGCACCGCGTCGGCCGCCGCCGGCGCAAGCCGCCTATGTTCCGCCGGTCCAACCGTTGCCGCCGCCCCCCGTGCAGGTACAGCCGGCGCCGCCGCAACTGGCGGACGATGGCCAACCGGTGGTGCGGCCGCCAATGCCCGTGCGGTAAGAGTTCGCGGCCGGCCCAAACCGGGCTGCGAAGCCGCACCCAATCAGCTCTGGTGCGGACCGCGCATCATCTTGAGCGCGTCCTCGATGTGACGCCACTCTTTGGCTTCCTCGTCGTCGCCCTTGCTCTCGCAGGCTACTGCATTGCGCGCGGCCTGCGCGATCGCGGTCTGGCCGTGCCTCTCCATCATCTGGCGCGCGATCGTGTGGATTTGAATCTCGGATATCATGACGCACTCCCTCCCGAGTTCGATGTGCTGATAACTGCCGATGAGCGGTACGCGTTCCGCGAGCCAACCATCACAATTTGATGCTGATTAGGATGGGTAGAGCGCAGCGAAACCCATCGAAGCTTACGCGGAAGCGGAGTGATGGGTTTCGCTGCGCTCTACCCATCCTGCAGAATTACAGATCCCCCATATCGGGCGGATCGAACCAGTTCGTGAGTGACAACCCGCCATCGATCACGATCGCGGCGCCTGTGACGTAGGCCGAGATCCGGTTCGACAGCACCGCGAGCGCCAGCGGGGCAAGGTCCTCCGCCTCGCCGAGCCGGCCGAGCGGGATGTGCCTGGCGAGCTTCGGATCGGCAACGAAGCCGCCGGCGGCGATCGCACCCGGCACCAGCGCGTTGACGCGGACGTTGTAGCGGCCAAGCGTCTTGGCCAGTTCCTTCACCAGCATCGAGAGGCCGGCCTTGGACGTCGAGTAGTGCGGCAGGTTGCGCGGCGTGCCCGCATGCAGCGACGTCAGCAGCAGGAACGAGCCGGGCGTCTTGTCCGCGATCAGCTTTCGCGCCAGTTCGCGCGAGAGATGAAATCCTGCCTCGAGATTGACCGCATGCATCCGTGCCCACGTCTCGGTGGTAACGGCCATCGCGTGATCGGCCTCGCGCCGCGGCGGCGAGGCGCTATGCACGAAATGCGTCACCCGGCCGACTGAAGACTGCGCCTCGGCCAGCAACGCCGCCCGCGCGGCGGGGTCGGCGAGATCGCCCACCCAGGTCACCGCCAGGTCCGGCCGGGCCGACGCCTTGGCCGCTGCGGCAACCGTGTCCCGGTTCACATCCGCGAACACCGTGCGCACGCCCTCACCCACCAGCGCCTGGGCGATGGCCCGGCCGATGCCGTTGCCCGCGCCGGTGACGAGCGCAGCCTCGCGCGCGGGATCGAAGGGTGTATCCAACAGGCTCATGTCGATCCTCTCTCCGGGCAGGCACTCGCGATACAATACGTTCGGGCTTGAGCTGGATCAAACCGGTATACCAGCTTGCACCGCTAGGTTGCTTTCACGTTCCGTAAAACCATCCTAGTCTCCAACAGCATTGAGCGGGGACCCGACCATGAGAACCCGCGTTAGAAAGTTCGCCCACGTCCTTGAACGCCTTGGGCTTGCGATGGCAGGCGCGGCGAGCGGATTGTTCGTGGCAGCGCTGGTCGGAACGAGCTATGCCGCGCTCACCACCCAGGCCTTCCTGCTCCTGATGATGCTTGGCGGCGCCATCGGCTTCTATCTCGGGATCGATACCCCGCCCCTGCCCTTCGACCCCACGAACGGAAAAGGGCAGGCCAAGGACGGCTGGGTCGGCAAGATCGATGCGCCGGAGTTGCTCAGCGCCGTCGGCACCTTTTTCGCCGCCTTGGCGGCCTTTGCTTCCGTCGGGGTGATCGTGCTGCGCCAGGAACCGCACATGAACTGGATCGGCATGATCATGGCCGGATGGGTGGTCGGCGTCGCCATGCAGATCGTCGCCGGCACGATTGCGCGCGTGCGACGCTGAGTTCTGCCGCGCCGTCAGCGCTGATCTTCCGCGGTTGCGATCACGAAGCACACACCATGCGCCTCCATCGGACGGCGCGTTTGCCAAACGTTAAGCAAACGGACGCGCCCGCGTCGCCCCTCCAAAGAAACTCCACAATCTTTCCTAGGAAGGAGGATGCCATTTCGACAAAGGAGAACTTCTTATGCGATTAGGACACGCGATGTTCCTCGGCTTGATGGCCGCACTGCTCACGCTGGCAGCGCCGACGCTCGCCAGAAATTCAAACCACGAACAGAAGTCCAGCGAGGCGCCTGCTTCGTCTTCCTGCAATGCCTATCAGCAGGCAGCCGACGGCACCTGGAAGCAGTTGCCATGCCAGGAAATGGGCCCCAAGTCTGCACAGCCAAAGTCCGCATCGAAAAGCGGCAATACCGAAACGCGCTGAGTTCAAGCGTTCGGTATTGAGCGCTGCGATCGCTACATTTCGAGCAACGCGCGATCAGCGGCGCGTTGCAATGAACCCGATCAGGAACGCAATCGCCAGCGACTGGATGGGAGCCTCGCGCGCCGCCGCTCTCAGGTGGTCGCGCCAGGTCGGCGGCGGCGTAACCTCCTCGGCGAGATCCCGGGACATGCTGCGGATCGCATCCACCGCACGTTCGATCCGCGCTTCGGCAATTGCGGAAGCGGGAATATCCTGATTGCTCATGCCACTGAAACGCGCAAACCGCTGAGCGGGTTCCGAAGACATTGACGTCGACCCGACCTTCGCAGGCGGACGAGATTGCCCGCGCGTTCAATTGCCGGCCATTGGAACGCGGCGTCACCTGCCCGCGTTAAGTGCTCGCGTTAGTCCCAGACCCGGTTGTACTGCGAATATGACTCCGGGCTCGCTATTGCGAGGCAACATGCCGGACAGCAAGAAAAGGCGCAGCGGCCCAGATCGCCGGAAGGTCGCTGCGGGTGAGCCCTACGAAGTCGGATACTTCGCGAAGAAGCACGACATTACGCGGGACCAGGCGCGTGAACTCATTCGCCAGATCGGCAACGATCGGGACAAGCTCAATGAAGCGGCTTCGCGGCTTTTCCGCAAATAGCGCTCCTGCTGGCTGATCGCGCGCTTCCCAACGACGATTGCAAAGGCTCGATCGAGCAAGACGAGCGGCCGCGGCGCAATCATGGCGCCTGCTGGATACGACAGGATTTTGCCCGGCAAGCGCCCCACTCCGTCCCCAAGCGTAAACCCGCGATTAATCCGTGCCACCTATGATGCGTATCCGCACCCAATTACCAGCGCAAATGGCTCAGATCCCATGAAAATCGGTACCCTGCTCACCGCCGCCATCGTCTCGCTCTCGACTGTGGGCGGCGGCTTCGCTGTCTATGTCGCCGTCACGAAGTACCAGACCATGGAAAGGGTATCGGTCGCACAGAGCCGGCTGGAAGTGGTGCGGGCGGTCGGCGAAATTCCGCGCTACATGAATCCCGAGCGCGGCTTTGCCACCAACATCCTCTACGGGCCGCCCGCGGTGGACCCGAAGATGCGGGCCGATCTCAACAACAAATACCGCAAGAACACCGACGGCGCGCGCGACAAGATGAACGCGATCCGCAAGAATTTGTCCGGCGGGCTCGACGACGCTACAGCCCTCGGCGCCGGCATCGACGCGCTGAACGTCAAATTCGCCGGCCTGCGTGACGCCATGGACAAGGCCATCGACGGTCCGGCGGAGGCCCGCAAGGACGCAGCCAGGAAGATCGTCGCCGACAACGCCGCCTTCAACGTCGCGGTAACGACGCTGCTCGACGAACAGGTGCGGCGCATGGCGCAACTCGACGGCGACGCCTATCGGCAGGCCGTCTACGCCAACATCGCATGGACCCTGCGCGACGTCGGCGGCTACAACGCCAGCGTTCACAAGAACCTCGTCGGCAACAACCGCGTCGCCACCGAGGCCGAAAAGATGGAGTACAGCCGCTCGCAGGGCCGCGCCGACCAGATCCTGATGTCGCTGCAGGAATTGCGCGGCAACCCGGCCACGCCCGCCAACGTCGCCGCGGCGCTGAACAAGATGAACGGTGCCTACGTCAACCGTTTCGGGAATGAGCTGAAGCTCGCCAGGGAAGGCGCGGTCTCCGGCAAATTCGTCAACGACGTCGACAAGTTCTTCGTCGAATCCCAGCTCGGCCTCGGATCCGTCGTCGAGGTACGCAATGCCTTCTACGACAACGCCGAATACGTTCTCGGGGTCGCCTATTCGTCGGCGCGAACGAGCTTCCTGATCGCGCTCGCGGTTCTGGTTGCGGTCATCGCGGCCAGCGGCGCGATGATCGCGATGGTTCGCCGTCGCGTCTGCAAGCCGATCGTCGACCTCACCGCCACCATGTCGCGGCTCGCCAGCGGCGACGTATCCGATGAGATCACCGGCACCGAACGCGGCGACGAGATCGGTGCGATGGCGGCAGCCGTCCGCGTCTTCAAGGACAACATGATTGCCGCCGAACGTCTCGCCGCCGAAAAGGCCTCGGAGAACGATGGCAAGATGCGCCGTGCGCAGGTGCTCGACGAGCTCACGCGGACGTTCGAAGCCAAGGTCACCGAACTCGTCGGCGGACTGTCGGCAGCCTCGTCGGTGATGGAGAACACCGCGCAGTCGATGTCGTCGACCGCGACCGCCACCAACCGTCAGGCCGCTATCGTCGCTGCCGCTTCCGAGCAGACCTCGGGCAACGTGCAGACGGTTGCGAGCGCCACCGAAGAACTGACCTCCTCGATTTCGGAGATCGGCCGCCAGGTCGCGCAATCGACCGAGATCGCCTCCCGCGCGGTCGAGAATGCCCGCCGCACCGGCGAGACCGCCCGCTCGCTTGCCGAGGGCGCGCAGAAGATCGGCGACGTCGTGACGCTGATCCAGTCGATCGCAGCGCAGACCAACCTGCTGGCGCTGAACGCCACCATCGAGGCCGCGCGCGCCGGCGACGCCGGACGCGGCTTCGCGGTGGTCGCTTCCGAAGTCAAATCGCTGGCCGGCCAGACCGCGAAGGCCACCACCGAAATCTCCGAGCAGATTGCGGCCATCCAGACCGCGAGCGACCAGACCGTCACGGCGATCCAGAACGTCGCCAACGTGATCGCCGAAATCGACCAGATCGGCACCGCGATTGCGGCGGCGATCGAGGAACAGGGTTCCGCGACCCAGGAAATCTCCCGCAGCGTATCGGAAGCGGCGCGCGGAACCCAGGAAGTCAATTCCAACATCACTGGCGTCCAGAAAGCCGCCGACGAAACCGGCTCCGCCGCCGGCCAGGTGCTGGGCGCGGCCGAGCAACTGTCGTCGCAGTCGAAGGAACTCGCCGGACAGGTCAATCGCTTCCTCTCGGAGGTACGGGCGGCGTAAGCGCTGCCGGTTCCCTCCGGGAACGGGCTTGCCGAGGGGGATGCCGGCCATGCAACAAGCGGGAACATTCCCGCCGGCTGGAACTTTATGTTGCGTAGCGTGGCCTATATCCCTGAAATGACCGCGGTTTTCGCGGTATCGCTCGGCGAGTGTCGTGAGTCTGCTTGAGACCGAAGAATTGCAGCGCCGGATCGCGGTGCTAGAGGCGGAGAATGCCCGCCTGAACGCGCTCGCGGTCGCCGACAACAGCGAGCTCGAACGCGCCGAAACCGCCCTCGCCGACAGCGAGCAGCGTTACCGCACCCTCTTCAATTCCATCGACGAGGGTTTTTGCATCATCGAGTTCTTCGACGGTCCCCACGGCCCGCTGAGCGACTACATCCATATCGAAGCCAACCCGGCCTACGCCGTGCACGCCGGCATCCCCAATGTGGTGGGGCAGAAGCTGCGCGAGATGGTGCCCGACGAGGCCGATGGCTGGGCTGAACTCTACGGCGGCGTGCTCCGCACCGGGATCCCGATCCGCTTCGAGCGCGAACTCGTCGCCACCGGACGACATCTCGAACTGGCCGCCTTCCGTATCGAGCCTGCGAGCCGGCGCCAGGTCGCCGTGCTGTTCCAGGACATCACGGCACGCAAGCGCGCCGAGGAGGCCATACAGAACCTCAACGAGACGCTGGAGGCTCGCATCGCGGAGGCGATCGCCGAGCGCAAGCAGGCCGAGGAAGCGTTGCGCCAGTCGCAGAAGATGGAGGCGGTGGGCCAGCTCACCGGCGGCATCGCGCATGACTTCAACAATCTCCTGACCGGCATCATCGGCTCGCTGGAATTGCTGGAGACGCGGCTGCGCCAGGGACGCACCTCCGAACTCCACCGCTATGTCACCGTTGCCCAGGGGGCATCGAAACGCGCCGCCGCCCTCACGCATCGCCTGCTCGCATTCTCGCGCCGGCAGACGCTCGATGCCAAGCCGACCGACGTGAACCGCCTGGTGATGGACATGGAGGAACTGGTCCGACGTACCGTCGGACCGCAGATTACGCTGGAAGTGGTGACCGCCGGCGGGTTGTGGCCGGCGCTGATCGATCCCTCCCAGCTTGAGAGCGCGCTGCTCAACCTCTGCATCAACGCGCGCGATGCGATGCCGGAGGGCGGCCGTATCACGATCGAAACCGCGAACAAATGGCTCGACGACCGCACCGCCAAGGAACGCGATCTGCCGCCCGGCCAGTATCTGTCGGTCTGCGTGACCGACACCGGCACCGGCATGACCCCGGAAGTGATCGCGCGCGCGTTCGACCCGTTCTTCACCACCAAGCCGCTCGGCCAGGGTACCGGCCTCGGCCTGTCGATGGTCTATGGCTTCGTGCGGCAATCCGGCGGACAGGTGCGGATCTATTCCGAAGTGGGGAGCGGCACCACGATGTGCCTGTACCTGCCGCGGCATCATGGCGAGTCGCCCGAGGCGGTGACAAGCACGGCGACCACCACGGCTGCGCGGGAACGCACCGGCAAGACGGTGCTGGTCGTCGATGACGAGCCCAGCGTCCGCATGCTGGTCTCGGAAGTGCTGGAAGAGCATGGCTACGCCGGGATCGAGGCGTCTGACGGGCCGTCCGGACTGCGGGTGCTGCAGTCGGACGCGCGGATCGATCTGCTCATCACCGATGTCGGCCTGCCCGGCGGACTCAACGGCCGCCAGTTGGCCGACGCGGCGCGGATAACGCGTCCGGATCTCAAGGTCCTGTTCATCACCGGCTATGCGGAGAACGCCATCATCGGCAACGGCCAGCTCGCACCCGGCATGCGGGTGCTGACAAAGCCGTTCGTCATGACGACGCTGGCGGAGCGCATCGCCGAAATGATCGGCGGCGATCGCAAAGAATAGGCCGAAAGCTCCGCCGCTATCCGCGCAATCCCAGGACGCGGCGTGCGATCGCTTGGCGATGGACTTCGCTCGGCCCCTCATACATCCGCATCAGTCGCGCCTTTTGCGAAAGCGCGTTGAGCGGCAGTTCAAGCGTCATTCCGAGCGCGCCCAGCGTCTGCATGGCGTGATCGCAGGCCTCATAGGCCATTTCGGTCGCGAACACCTTGATCATCGAAGCTTCTTTGCGAATGTCCTCGCCGCGGTCGGTCTTGTCGGCGGCATCCCGCACCATCAACCGGCAAGCGTGTATCCGCGTCGAGATGTCGGCGACCCACCACTGGATCGCCTGGCGCTCGGCGAGCTTGACGCCGAAGGTTTCACGCTGCGTGGCGTGTTCGCACAGCATGTCGAGCGCGCGCATGGCGATGCCGATGCAGGTCGACCCCATTTCGAGCCGCCGCGTGCGCAGCCGCAGCTGCATCGGCGCATAGCCCTTGCCGACCTCGCCGAGCACGGAGTCCTGCGGGATGCGGCAATCCTCGAAGACAATCTCGTAGGTTGCCTCGCCACCCAGCATCGGGATCTCGCGCTCGATGATGAAGCCCGGCGTCCCCTTCTCGACGATGAAAGAGGTGATGCCGCCCTGCCGTGCGTCGTTGCCGACACGGGCCATGACGATGATGAAATCAGCGCGGCGCGCGTTGGTGATCCAGATCTTGCGGCCGTTCAGCACCCACTGGTCGCCTTCGAGTACCGCGCGGGTCTTCATGCCCGCGGGATCGCCGCCGGCCCCCGGCTCGGAAATCGCGATCGCCGAGACCATGCGTCCCTCGATGTAGGGCTGCATGTACTTCCGCTTCTGCGCCTCGGTGCCGACCGCCTGCAGCATTCGCAAATTGGGCGAGTCCGGCGGCAATATGAACGGCACGCAGGTCCGGCCGAGTTCTTCGTGAACCGCCGCCATGGTGCGGGTCGGCAGGTCATGGCCGCCGAGATCTTCCGGCGCGTCGAGGGCCCACAGGCCCAGATCCTTCGAGACCGTGCGCAGCCGCTCCCGTTGCTCGGCGCTCAATTCCGGGTGGCCGGAACCGGGCAGCCTGGACCTCAGATAATCCGGTTCGAGCGGAATCAGTTCGCGGTCGACGAACTTTGCGACCGTCTCCCGGATCATGGCGGTTTCGTCATCGGTACTCATCAAGCAGCCTTTCAGTCAGCAAAGCGGTTGCATCCCCATGGTCTCCCCCCACTCCCGTCTGTTATGCGGCAGCCTTGCGAGCGGCCGCCGAGGCCAGCACCATCGCGGCGCATTTCTCGCCGATCATGATCGCGGGGGCATTGGTGTTGCCGCTGGTCAGCGTCGGCATGATCGAAGCATCGGCCACGCGCAAGCCCTCGATGCCATGCACGCGCAGTTCGCGGTCCACGACGGCAAGCGGATCCGATCCCATCTTGCAGGTGCCGACGGGGTGATAGGTCGTCTCGGCACTGTTGCGGACCCAGTCGAGCAACTCCGCGTCGCTCTGGAGCTTCGCGCCCGGCGCGATCTCCTCCCCGGTGATTTCCTTCAGCGGCGACGTCGCCATCAGTTCGCGGCCCTTGCGGATGACAGCGAGGATTCCGGCACGGTCATGCTCGGTTGAGAGAAAATTGAAACGGATCGCGGGCGGTTCGCTCGCGTCGGCCGACTTGATATGGACCGAGCCGGTGCTCTCCGAACGCAGCACGTTGGCGTTCATGGTGATGCCCTGCCGCCTGGCGACGCGGCGTTGGCGCCCGACCATTTCGTAGAGAAACGGCAGGATGGAAATGGTCGCGTCCGGCGTCTCCAGTCCCTCGCGGGTACGGAAATACATCCGGACGGGAACGGCGGTCGAAGCCAGGAATCCGGTGCCGAACAGTGCGTATTTCATCGCCTCGCGGGCAAGCCGCCAGCCCCGCGCATTGTCGTTGAACGTCATATTGCGGGCGGCAATCGCGAACTTCAGACGCGGCGAATAATGATCGCGCAGATTCTCGCCGACCCCGCGCAGCTCATGCACCGGCGTGATGCCCAACGACCGCAGCAATTCGGGCTGTCCGATGCCGGACAGTTCCAGCAGCTTCGGCGAGTTGATCGAGCCGCCCGAGACGATCACTTCTCGCGATGCCCTCGCCTCGCGACGCGCACCATTGACGGAATAGCGCACGCCGACGCAGCGCTTGCCTTCCAGGATCAGCGCCTCCGCCATCGCGCCCTGCTCGATGACGAGGTTTTGCCTTCCCCGCGCCGGATCGAGATAGCAGACTGCAGTGCTCTGACGCTTGCCGCCGGCAATGGTCACCTGCGACATGCCGATGCCTTCCTGGGTTTCGCCGTTCTGGTCGGGGTTGAATGGAAGACCGATACTTGCCGCGGCCTCGATGATCTTCTCAAGCAGCGGCACCTTGTTGCGCGGCGTATCGTTGACGCGCAGCAGGCCGTTGCGGCCGCGAAATTTGTCGGAGCCGCCTTCATAGCGCTCCATCCGCTGGAAGATCGGCAGCACGTCCTGATAGCTCCAGCCGCGATTGCCGAGTTGCGCCCAGTGGTCGTAGTCCTGCGCCTGACCGCGCATGTAGACCATGCCGTTGATCGAACTCGAACCGCCCATCATCTTGCCGCGCGGCACATCGATGCGGCGCCCGCCCGAGCCTTCGTCGGGTTCGGACTTGTAGCACCAGTTCACCGTGGGATCGTCGATCATCTTGGAAGTGCCGACCGGGATGCGCGCCCAGAAATGGTTCGATCCCCTGGTGCCGGCTTCCAGCAGCAGCACGCGATAGGCGCCGTTCTCGCTCAACCGGCTTGCGACGACGGCGCCGGCCGAACCGGCGCCGACGACGATGAAGTCATAAACAGCGTTGCCGGACATGTCAGTTAGTCCCGCTTGAACCGATAATTGAAGCGGTCGCCGTCGGCTGTGATCAGGCCCACCGTCGGCGTCGGAAAATGGATCGGCAGGATCAGCGTGTCGGTGCCGGCGACGGAAGCAAAGAATTTTCGCCGCGAGATTGCCGACTCTTTCGGATCCCAGTCAGGCTTCGCCGACCATTCGGGCTCGCGGCACTGGATCATGTGATGCATGAGATCGCCCGCCACCACCGCGCGCTTGCCTTTCGAGAAGATGTTGACGCAGCAATGACAGGGCGAATGCCCGGGTGTCGGCGTCAGCGTAATGGTATCGTCGAGCGCGTAGTCGTCGTCAACCAGCACCGCCTGCCCGGCTTCCATGATCGGCAGGCAATTGTCGCGGAAAACCGTGCCGGGCGGGTTGGCGCCCTTGGCATTCTCCGCCTCCCACGCCGCATATTCCCGTTTGTGGAATATGTATTTCGCATTGGGGAACGTCGGCACCCAGCGGCCGTTGCGCAGCGTCGTATTCCAGCCGGTGTGGTCGATGTGCAGATGGGTGCAGAAGACGTAGTCCACCTGCTCATAGGAGATGCCGAGCGCAAACAGCTCGTTGCGCCAGCGCTCCTTGCCGGGGAAATCGAACGGCGGCGGATGGCCCTTGTCCTCGCCGGTGCAGGTGTCGACCAGGATGGTGTAGCGCGGCGTGCGCACCACAAACGTCTGGTAGGTGATGACCATCAGGCCGAGCGCGGTGTCGAACACCTCCGGCTCCATGCCCGCCAGGTGATGCTTGAAGACGGCATCGTCATAGGCTGGAAAGAAATCCTGGGGCCGCCGCCACGGACCCTCGCGCTCGATGACAGCGTCAATGGTGATATCGCCGATCCTGAGCTGCTTCATTGTCGTTCGCTCCCCCAATTTTCGAGGCAGGGTAACGACGAGCAGGCAGGCGTCAAGTTAATGGCAGCAATGCAAATATACTCGTAGCCCGGATGGAGCGAAGCGCAATCCGGGATTCTCGCCGCGACCAGAGCTGCCCCGGATTGCGCTTCGCTCCATCCGGGCTACGGGCCACCGCAATCAGCTCCGCAGCCCCGGCGCTTCCTGCCCGGTGCGCGCGACGTATTCCGAATAGCCGCCGCCGTATTGGTGGATGCCTTCCGGTGTCAGCTCCAGCACGCGGTTGGAGAGCGCGGCCAGAAAATGCCGGTCATGCGAAACGAACAGCATGGTGCCTTCGAATTCGGACAGCGCGTTGATCAGCATTTCCTTGGTCGCGAGATCGAGATGGTTGGTCGGCTCGTCCAGCACCAGGAAATTCGGCGGGTCGAACAGCATGTGCGCCATCACCAGCCGTGCCTTCTCGCCACCCGAGAGCACCCGGCATTTCTTCTCGACGTCGTCGCCGGAAAATCCGAAGCAGCCGGCGAGCGCGCGCAAGCTACCCTGGCCGGCCTGCGGAAACGAATCCTCCAGCCACTGGAATACCGTGCGTTCGCCATCGAGCAGGTCCATGGCGTGCTGGGCGAAGTAGCCCATCTTGACGCTGCCGCCGAGCGCGACGGTGCCGTCGTCAGGCTCGGTCGAGCCGGCCACCAGCTTCAACAGCGTCGACTTGCCGGCGCCGTTGATGCCCATCACGCACCAGCGCTCCTTGCGGCGGATCATGAAGTCGAGGCCCTGATAGATGCTGCGGCTACCATAGCCCTTGTGCACGTTCTTCAGGCTGACGACGTCCTCGCCCGAGCGCGGTGCCGGCAGGAATTCGAACGCCACGGTCTGACGGCGCTTCGGCGGCTCGACGCGCTCGATCTTGTCGAGCTTCTTGACCCGGCTCTGCACCTGGGCTGCGTGCGACGCGCGCGCCTTGAAGCGTTCGATGAACTTGATCTCCTTGGCCAGCATCGCCTGCTGCCGCTCGAACTGGGCCTGCTGCTGCTTCTCGTTCAGCGCGCGCTGCTGTTCGTAGAATTCGTAGTCGCCGGAATAGGTCGTCAGCGTGCCGCCGTCGATCTCGACGACCTTGTTGATGATGCGGTTGATGAACTCGCGGTCGTGCGAGGTCATCAGCAGCGCGCCCTCGTATCCCTTCAAAAACTGCTCCAGCCAGATCAGGCTTTCGAGATCCAGATGGTTGCTCGGTTCGTCCAGCAGCATCACGTCGGGCCGCATCAGGAGAATCCGCGCCAGCGCCACGCGCATCTTCCAGCCGCCCGAGAGCGCGCCGACGTCGCCGTCCATCATTTCCTGGCTGAAGCCCAGGCCCGACAGCGCCTCGCGCGCGCGGCCGTCGAGCGCGTAGCCGTCGAGTTCCTCGAAACGGTGCTGGACCTCGCCATAGCGCGCGATGATGTCGTCCATGTCGTCGGCGCGATCGGGATCGGCCATGGCGGCCTCGAGTTCCCTCAGCTCTGCCGCGACGACACTGACAGGCCCGGCGCCATCCATGACCTCGGCCACGGCGCTGCGGCCCGACATTTCGCCGACGTCCTGGCTGAAGTAGCCGATGGTAATGCCGCGATCGAGCGAGACCTGGCCCTCGTCAGGGCTCTCCTGTCCCGAAATCATCCGGAACAGCGTAGTCTTGCCGGCCCCGTTCGGGCCAACCAGGCCGATCTTCTCGCCCTTCTGGAGGGCGGCCGAGGCTTCGATGAAGAGGATCTGGTGGCCGACTTGCTTGCTGACGTTATCGAGACGGATCATTGGGGCCTGAAAGGAGGAAATCGTTTTCGGCCGCTGCTTAGGACATCTGGCGCGCTTGTGGAAGCGGTTCCGGCGGCCGGCGCCATGCCCAAAAGGCTGCTATGCCGGCTGCATCAGCTTCAGCGTGGCCGCCAGTCGCAGGCTGCGCTTTCCGGCCAGCGCGATGGCTTCGAGCTCGGCGCCCGTTCCGTCGCAGGTGCCGGAAAAGCCGATGCCGACCTCATGGCCACCGAACACAGGGTTTTCGCCCTTCGCGGGCGTATGCTCCTGGTTGAGGATCTCGCCTTTCCAGCGACCATCGGCCGAACTGTAGGAGCCGAGGTAATAGAAGAAGGCGTCGCCGCCGAGGATGCGGCCATCCATCAGCAACATGACGCCGGACAGGCCGGCCTTGATGCCATCAAGCGCACGAAGGTGGATGGAATAGAGCCCGTTGACGATGCCACCCTGCCCCACGTTGCCGACCGGTGGCAGCGCGTCGTCGTCGAGCCGCGTCAGGTTGGCCCAGAACAGGGCGCCCGGCCTTGGCGCGGCGCTGCCCTCGAAGCGAATCCTGCTGTCCTGCAGCGTGCCGCGCACGCTGATCGCGGCGACGTCGGTGTCCATCAACGGCTTGTAATGCGGGTCGTCATTGTGGCGCTGGGTGATGACCTCGCCGAGAATTTCCCCGCCGTGCTCCCGATAGGTCCCGAGATGGGCGAACGCAGAGTTGCCGCCCAGCATCTTGCCCTGGTGCATGCACATGACGCTGCGGCCGAACGCGTCGTTCACGCCGTACTCAGCCTTGTAGAGCCCGTTCAACAACGAAAGTATCCTGCAAATCGATTCTTGTTTTGCCGGGGGCTTAGCACCGCGCAGTGGATGGAACCAGCGCGCGTTTTAGCGCAGGCTCCTGGAGTGCCGGGCGCAATTCCGGCCTGGAAAGCGGAGGATCATTTGCACATTTCTTTCCTTTATCTCCTCGCGCTGGGTGCCGGCGTCAGCGTGGCGACCCAGCAGGTGCTCAACGGCAGCCTGCGCACGGCGCTGGGCTCGCCCGCATGGGCGGGTCTCGTCAGCTATGCCGTCGGGCTCCTGACCATGATCCTCACCGTGATCGTGCTTCGCGAACGGGTGCCGTCCTGGAAGACGGTGGCCGATGTGCCGTGGTGGGCATGGCCCGGCGGCGTGTTCGGCGGCGCCTTCATCCTGCTCGTGATCCTGCTGCTGCCCTCGCTCGGCGCAGCGACGCTGTTTGCGCTCGTCATTGCCGGCCAGGTGCTCACCGCCGTCACGCTCGACCATTTCGGCGCGTTCGGATTGACGCCGCATCCGATCAGCACCGCGCGGCTTGCCGGTGCAGTGCTCCTGATTGCCGGCGTCGTCCTGATCAGGGATTGACGGGCTCGAGCCCGCTGTCGCGCAAGACCGGCGCGACATCAGCGGACGCGAGATAGCGCAATAACCGATCGGCCTCGGCGGCGTTAGACGACGTCGCCATGCGCCCGGCCGAAAACACCGCTGGCGTTTGGAGTTGGTATGGAATGGGACCGACGACTTCGATCCCGGCGATCTGCTTCAACTCGCTGATCTGCTGAACGGCGAGATCGGCCTCGCCGCTCACGAGCTTTTCGGCGGTAAAACCCTGTTGAATGATCGCGGCCCTGGTGTTGATCTCGTCGGCAATGCCGAGACGCTCAATGAGTTTTGCGAACAGGATGCCGCTGGCGCCGAGCCGCGAATAGGCCACCGAACGCGCGGCGAGCAGCGCCGCACGCAACGCCGGCTCGGAGGCAATATCCGGATGAACTGCGTCTGCTCTTACCGCGATGCCGACCCAGGAGCGCGCCAGGTCCACGCAGCTATCCTTGGCGACGCGCCCTTCGCGCACGACCTCGTCCAGCCCTTCCCGGGTCAGGATCAACACGTCGGCTGTTTCGCCCGCGCGCAGCCGCTGTAGCAGCGCCATCGTGGGCGCGAAATCGGCGTCGATCTGTACGCCACCGGTGGCTTCAAAATCTCCGTACAGCTTTTGGGCGGCCCCCTTCAACGCAAGAGTCGACAGCACGCGTATGGTGACGGCCATCGCTACAGCCTGCGCATCAGTTTCAGAACCGCGGTCATGCGAAGGCTGCGCTTGCCGGCGAGCGCGGTCGCTTCCAGCAGCGCGCCGTTGTCGTCGCAGGTACCGGAGAAGCCGATCCCGACTTCATGGCCGCCCAAAACGGGATTCTCGCCCAGCGCCGGCGTATGCTCCTGATTGAGAATCTGCCCCTTCCAGCGGCCCTCCTCCGACGTATAGCTGCCGACATAATAGAACGAGGCATCGCCGCCGAGGATGCGGCCGTCATGGAGCAGCATTACGCCGGTCAACCCGCCCTCGACACCGTCGAGCATGCGGATGTGAATCGAATAGAGGCCGTTGACGATGCCCCCCTCGCCGACACCGCCGGCGATCGGCACGGCGGCCTCCTCGATCGGCGTCATGACCGAGTGAAACATCACGCCGGGCAATTCCTTCAGCCCGCCTTCGAAACGGTAGAGGTCACCGTCCGGCCCGCCCTTCGCCAGCAAGGTTGCGTCGTCGGTGCCGGCCATCGCGCGATAGTTCGGATCCGGATTGTGACGAACGGTTTGAACTTCGATCGCGATCCCGTCGTCACGCTTCTGGTAGGTGCCGATATGGGCAAAGGCCGAATTGCCGCCCAGCATCCTGCCGTCGCGCACATACATCACGCTGCGGCCGACCGCCTCGCCAAGCTGGAACCTGACTTTGTAGAATCCCTCGAACAATGGCCGTGTCCCCGGCAAGTTCTGGAGCGGTATCGGTTCTGATTTGAGGCCCGCTATCTAGCGCGCTTCATAACGCAGGGGAACGGCCTTGAAGCGACGTATTTGAATCACCCCCATCAAAACGCAATGATCCGCCAAGGCGGTGTGCCCTGGCGGATCAGGTTGCACCCGGGTGCCCCCACACCCGGGACGGTGAAGTCAGTCGCTCAGGCTGCCGCCGACTTGGCCGCGGTCGGGACTTCCGCGATGGTCTTCAGGATCTGCGAAGCGATCTGGTAGGGGTCGCCCTGGGAGTTCGGGCGGCGGTCTTCCAGATAGCCCTTGTAGTCGTTCTTGACGAACGAGTGCGGCACGCGGATCGAAGCACCGCGGTCAGCAACGCCGTAGCTGAACTTGTTCCACGGGGCGGTCTCGTGCTTGCCGGTGAGGCGCTTGTCGTTGTCGGGCCCGTAGACGGCAATGTGGTCCATCAGGTTCTTGTCGAAAGCCGCCATCAGTTGCTCGAAATACTCCTTGCCGCCGACTTCGCGCATGTACTTGGTCGAGAAGTTGGCGTGCATGCCGGAGCCGTTCCAGTCGGTGTCGCCGAGCGGCTTGCAGTGGAATTCGATATCGATGCAGTAGCTCTCGGTGAGGCGCAGCATCAGGTAGCGGGCCATCCACATTTCGTCCGCGGCCTTCCTGGAGCCCTTGCCGAAAATCTGGAACTCCCACTGGCCTTTCGCCACTTCGGCGTTGATGCCTTCGTGGTTGATGCCGGCGGCGAGGCAGAGGTTGAGATGCTCTTCCACGATCTTGCGGGCAACGTCGCCTACGTTCTTGTAGCCGACGCCGGTGTAGTACGGGCCCTGCGGCGCCGGATAGCCATCGGCCGGGAAACCGAGCGGGCGGCCATCCTTGTAGAAGAAATATTCCTGCTCGAAACCGAACCAGGCGCCTTCATCGTCGAGGATGGTTGCGCGCTTGTTGGTCGGGTGCGGGGTGACACCATCGGGCATCATGACTTCGCACATCACCAGCGCGCCGTTTTCGCGAGCGGCGTCGGGATAGACGGCGACGGGCATCAGCACGCAATCGGAGCTATGGCCTTCGGCCTGCATGGTGGACGAACCGTCGAAACCCCAGAGCGGGAGCTGTTCGAGCGTCGGGAACTTGTCGAATTCCTTGATCTGCGTTTTGCCGCGCAGACTCGGTGTCGGCGTATACCCGTCGAGCCAAATATACTCGAGCTTGTACTTGGTCATTGAGCCTCTCTTGATTTGCTACTGTGAAATGCGGGAAACCGACGCTTGAAATCTGAGGTTTTGACGCCCAGCCCCTTGAGGTCTCCGCATACGTGTACCCGGCCACGTCAGGCCAGTTGTCACAAAGCATTTTGCGTGCCAGTCGCTGCACTGCGGCATATGTTGTCCACAGGCCGGCCGGTGCACCCATCAAAATAAAAGCTGCGACATAGGAGCGCGGCAGGCCTGTCCGGGCGGCCTGCCAGGGCATTATTCGAGGCGCGAATTCAGCCCATTTCTCCGGCATTTCCGCCAATGAGTCTTGCCGCGCTCAAAGCTGCGGCACCTGATCGAGCCCTCCCGCCTCGCGTCCTGCCCTTGCCGGCAACCTTCCCGCCAGCTCACGCGTTGGTCATTCGACTGCTGCCCTCACGGAAGCAATGGCCGCAATGCCTACGAATTAAACACGATGTGGCGCTCTCTTGGTCAACTTGCATCCGCTACGGGCACCAACAATATCTCGCATTGTAACGACTAGAGAACGAGTCGGGCGCACCATGGAGGCCAGCGCTTCGGACGGAAGGAGAGAAGAATGCTGAATACGGGTTTGAATCAAGGCTCCGCCAAGATCTACCAATTCCCGGTTGGCGGCCGGGCGGCTTTTGCGGGCCATCGCCAAGGCGAGACCAGGACCGAGCTTGCCGCTTCGGTCAACGCCGTGGCCTGCTGCGATAGCTGGTACCACGCAGCCGCCATCGAAGACGAAAAAACCGGGCGCGACCACTGATGTCCGGGAAATGTCTGACAGGGCCGCGCCCGATCAACGAGGCGCGGACGGCGAACTAGAAGAGGGTCGGAACGAAAGCGTTTCGGCCCTTTTTCATGTCTGCTCGCATGTCGTGAACGGCCGTTTGGCGTGTTTGAGCGAGGTTACCCCGGCCTTTGTGACCCTCAGCGTCACACCCTTTGCCTGATAGCGGGCCCCCGACAGCGCCACGCGCTTGGGCAGCGTCAGCGCCTTGCCGTCGAGTTGCAGGTGGGCGCGGGAATCGTACGGGAAAAACGCAGCCATGAACTGCGTGCCGTCGGCGCAGCGGTAGTTCCGGAACTGCTGTTGCGCCAACGCCGCCGATGGCGCTCCGGCCGCTGCAACCACGGCCAGCACCGCGCCAAAATTCGTGATCCTGCGACAATTCATGTTTCGTCCCCCGAGGAGTTCAGTATAGACGAGGCAGGGGCCAACGACATGGCCTTTAGCTTCCTTCGCCCGTTCCCTGTCCGTGCACGAGATCGTTCGAACCAGCCATGTCAGATTCCCCTGCCCGCCATCTCAACCTCGCCGGTGCCAGCAATTTCCGCGATCTCGGCGGCTATCCCACGCGCGATGGCCGCATCGTGCGCTGGCGGCAGATATTCCGGTCCAATCACCTCGGCCACCTGACCGATGACGACATCGCCGTGATGCGGACCCTCGGCGTCCGCAGCGCCTTCGATTTTCGCGGCACTGAAGAACGCAACGCCGCGCTTTGCAACATGGCCGACATCACCGTCCATTCGCTGCCGGTCGAGCCCACGGTGGTCGCGGCCCTGCGCGCGATCGTAGCCGCCGGCACGCCGCTGACGACGGACCATGCCGTGGACGTCATGCGCGATTCCTATCGCAGCTACGTCCAGCGCAACACGCCGCGCTACCGCACGCTGTTTGCCCATCTCCTGGAAGACCGCGCCCCGCTGGTAATCCACTGCACCGCCGGCAAGGACCGCACCGGCTTTGCCTGCGCGCTGATCCTGCACACGCTCGGCGTCGCCGATGACGTCATCTCGGACGACTATCTCCTGACCAACAACTTCTACCGCAGGGATCCCAATCACAGCACCGACCTGCCCGACGAGATCAGGCAGGTGCTGGGCTCGGTACAGGCATCATTCCTCGGCGCCGCGTTCGAGGCCATCGACGCCGACTATGGCGATCTCGAAACCTACCTTCGCGACGGCCTTGGCCTCGGCAAGGCCGAGCGCGCGCATCTCGAAGCGCGCTACCTGCAAAGCTGACTTTCAAGAAGGCTGACTTTCAAGACTGAGCGCAAGGCGGCCTAATTCACCCGCCGCACCGAAACGACCTGCGCGGTCAGCTTGCCGGCCCGGTCCCTGACGTTGACCTGCACGACGTAGTCGTTGCTGGTCTCGCCCTTGGGCACATAGAGCATCGCGGTAAAACGCAGTCGGCCACGCGCATCGAGGGTCACAGGCAGATCCTCATGCACCCGGAACGAATTGCCCTCGCGATTTCGGACCGGCAGCCTGGCGGTCAGGACAGGCACGACCAGCGCGCGCAGATCGAGCTTGGCCGCCGATGCTCCATCGATCCGGTAATAGGCAAAGGAGTCGGTGTCCCAGCGGCTGTTCGCGATCTCGACGACGGCCCGGCTGTCCGGCGACCACGCCGCCATCAACTCGGAGCGGTTGGCCCGCATCTCGCCGGTTTCCCAATGGGTGCCGCCGAGCGTGGCCAGCACTGCGCCATCGGAGACGCGGATCAGGACGTTTTCGACGCCATTGGGCGCATCGCGACCGGACGGCAGGCCCTGCGCGGTCCGCCAGGCGAATGCATAGCCCTTGGATGGCGAGGTGGTATCGGCGAATACGCGCGACGCGCTGTTGCCGGCACCGCAGACAAGGTCGCCATTTTGATCGGCGACACAGGCTTGGGCGCGCACCGCAGCCGTTTGCAGCGCGTACAATGCGAAAAGCATGACCGGCAATGTCAGAGTGGAGCGCACCACTCAATCCTACGCTCCGGTTCCCGCCCCGTAAAGCGGCGGACCGATCATGCGGCAACTAACCGCTCAGGCTGCGGCTTCCATCTCCATTTCAGCATCGAGGTCGGCGATAACGTCCTCGAATGCCGAGATCGCCTGCTGGATCGCCGCGATCTGCATCAATTCCCAGCTCGATACCGGACCGCTGCGATTCTGCAGCGCTACGACCAGGTCGCGGCGCTGCTCCTTAAGCTGAACAAGCGGTAAACCATGATCCGGCAAACCCATGACGAATTCCCCTGCCTAACATTGGAGCCCGGGTTGTACCTGACGGGTTCTGCCAACGGCTTATGGATTTCTGGCAAATTTTATCGATTCCGCCGCATATTGTTGCCTTATGCAGCGCCCTCCACCTGCAGGCGCGCCTTATCGCATTGCAAATGAAAAGCTCCCGGCGCTAGGCTGCGCTTCCCGGGATGGAGGTCCAGCATGGACGGCAAGGTCGTTGTCGTGACGGGTGCGCTGGGCGCGCTCGGCGGCGTCGTCGTGGAAGAGGCACTGGCGCTCGGCGCGAGGATCGCAAGCGTCGATCACGCGCCGACCCAGGTCCCGGCCACGGCCGACCTTTTCGAGCTTGGTGGCGTCGACCTGACCGACCCGTCGCAGGCCCGGAAAGCGATCGCTGCCGCCGCATCGCATTTCGGCAAGATCGATGCGCTGATCAACATCGCCGGTGGATTTGCATTCGAGACCGTGGCGGATGGCGATCCCAAAACCTTCCAGCGGATGTATGCGCTGAACGTCATGACCGCGCTCAACGCCTCGCGCGCCGCGATCCCCCACCTCATGGCGTCCGACGCCGGACGGATCATCAACATCGGCGCCATGGGCGCGCTGCAGGCCGGTGCCGGCATGGGGGCCTACGCCGCCTCCAAGGCCGGCGTGCACCGCCTCACCGAAGCGCTCGCCGCCGAACTCAAGGGCAGGATCACGGTGAACGCCGTGCTGCCGTCGATCATCGACACCGCGGCCAACCGCGCCAGCATGCCGAAAGCCGATTTCAGCAAATGGGTGAAGCCGAAGGAGCTCGCCGACGTGATCCTGTTCCTCGCCAGCGACGCGGCCAGCGCCGTCACCGGAGCACTGCTGCCGGTGAACGGGCGGGTTTAGGCGTCGAGCCCGACCAGCTTCCGCATCTCGGCCTTGAAGCGGATGCTGCGTTTGCCGGCGAGTGCGGTGGCTTCCGCCTCTGCGCCGGCGTCATCGTAGGTGCCGGAAAAACCGATGCCGACTTCATGGCCGCCGAACAGCGGCCGTTCGCCCTTCGCCGGCGTGTGCTCGCGGTTGACGAGTTCGCCCTTCCATCTGCCGTTGGCGGCGGTGTAGGCGCCGATATAGTCGAAGAAGGCATCGCCGCCCCTGATGCGGCCGTCATGCAGCATCATCACACCGCTGTTGCCGCCATCGACGCCGTCGAGCATGCGGATGTGGATCGAATAGAGGCCGTTGTCGATTCCGTCAGGGCCGACGGTACCGGGTGGCGGCGCATCGATGTCGTGGATGGCGGTCAGGATCACCGTGAAACGGACGCCCGGCAAACCCGCGCTGCCGCCTTCGAAGTGAACTTCCTCTCCCTGGTACGTCCCTGTGAAATTCATGGCGATGTCGTCGACGTCGAACATCGGAACGTATTGGGGACCGTAATAGTGGCGCGACATCCTGAATTCGGCAGCGATGACGCCGTCTGCTTCGGTGAAGGTGCCGATGAAGGAATAGCCGGTGTCTCCGCCGTACAGCCGCCCGCCTGGCGCGATGAACATCACACCGCAACCGGCGCCGCGCTGGGTCGTGAAACGGAACTTGTATAGTCCTTGCAGCACGTCTTGCCTGCTCCGGGGTTCGGCCAATGCCGGTCGGCCCGCGAACGTCGAAACGCAGGTTCCCTCGCATTGCCGTTCTGGCCTTGTCCCCGGCGCATAGTTTAGCCGCTGAAGTCCAGCCCGATCAAACGCTTTGCCGGAATTCGGCTAGAGTCGCGCGGTTGAGTCGCGGCCGTATTGGCTGCCGGAGAAAACCTTGGAAACCGCGCTTTACCTGCCCGTCAAACGCTACCTCGAAAAGCTCGGCTTCACGGTCAAGGGCGAGGTCGGCGGCTGCGACCTGGTGGCGCTGAGCGGCGACGACCCGCCGGTCGTCGTGATCGGCGAACTAAAGCTTTCCTTCAACCTGGAACTGGTGCTGCAGGCGGTCGATCGTGCCGGCGCCGCCGACGAGGTCTGGCTTGCCGCAAAACTGTCCGCGCGCGGCAAGGGACGCGAGAGCGATGCGCGCTACCGCAATCTCTGCCGCCGCCTCGGCTTCGGCATGCTGGCCGTCACCAGCACCGGCGACGTCGAGGTGATCGTCAAGCCAGCCACGACGGCCCCTCGCCGCAATCCGAAAAAGCGCTCGCGGCTGGTCTCCGAACATCAGCGGCGCAAGGGCGATCCCGCGATGGGCGGCTCGACGCGCGCGCCGATCATGACGGCGTACCGCCAGCAGGCGCTGGCCTGCGCCTCGGCGCTTGAAAGCGGGCCGCGACGCGTGAAGGATTTGCGGGTCGACATTCCGGATGCCGGAAAAATCCTGCTGCATAACGTCTATGGCTGGTTCGACCGCGCCGAGCGCGGCATCTACGTGCTGACCGACGCCGGGCACGCCGCGCTCAAGCGCTGGCCGCAGCAGCCGCAGGATCTAAACACCGTGGCGCCATAGCGACGCCAACGACAGTCGGATCACATGATCGTGCGGGCCATCGCTCGCCAATCGGTCCGCCACGATCGAACTGTACGACGCTACCAGACTTGAAGGATTCTGATGCATGGCAGCGTTGCCACACGCACTTCTGTGTTGCAATGCAGCATGAGGGCACCTAGGTATCTCCACAATCAGATACGAGGCCCCGATGAGCGAAGACTGGAATACGAAATACGGCACAAGGCGCGTCAGGCGCGATCCGCCGACGCTGGAAGAAGCAATCTTCGCCGCGGTCGGAATCACCGACGATCAGCAGCAGCAGGCGGAGATCGCCGCCGCGCTGATGGGCCTGCCGTATGAGGAAGTCCTCGCTGAGGTGAAGAAGACCGGCCGCGCGATGGCGCGATCGGCGACCCGTATCATCGCGGGCGAGCAAGGTGCGCAGCGCGCCGTCGTGGTCGAGCGCCGCGTCGTCAGGCGCTTCGGCAACGACAAGCGCACCGGTACCTGAAGAGCCATTCCGAACAGTCTGAGGTTATTGCAATTCGCAAGGAGTAATCCCTGCGAATTGCTTTCTTGCGCGTAAGCGCCTGCTTACGAGGCGCCCCATTCGGGCCCGGCGGCCCCGGCCATGCGAAGCAGCATGCGCCAATAGGCGCGGTTGAAAGCCACGACCGTGCGCATCCCGCTCACCGTGCTCTCGGTCCAGGACCTCGCGACCTCGGCCTGATCGTACTTTGTCAGATCGATGGTGCCGGTGGATTCGCCGTGGCGGAAAACAAGTTGCGCGCCAAACTTGGCGGCGAGCGCCCGCATCGCGTCGTTCTGCGCGCCGGTGGTGATCCGCAGGCTCTTGTAGCCCTTGGCGCGCGCTTCCGAGATCAGCTTGCGGAACAGGATGCTGCCCACGCCCCGCCGGCGCACCGACGATTCGACGCTGAAGGCGATCTCGGGGAGCGAATCCGGCGATTGATCCGGCGGATGCAGTTCGGCCGCGCCGCGGACCACGCCGTTCTCGAAGAACGCGATGACGATCGTGCCGTCATTGGCACACTTCTCGGCGTAGCGCTCGATGAAGCTGTCGTCCATGAAGCCGTGGAAGCGATCATGGCGGCTGGTGCGGTCGAGCCGCAGCAGGTGATCGCGCAACAGCGGCAATTCTTCCTGCTGGCTGAGCGTACGCACGCTGCTGTCGGCAAGCGCGGCCGCGATAAGTGAAAGATACATATCCTGTCTCCTCTGAGAGAAGCCCTTCGAGGAGGCGTCGAATCCCTAGACCACCTATATTGTGCGCCGCAGCATAAATTGCAAGCCCCTGAAATGCCTCACATAAAGTTCATCCACCATTTACCAAATGTTAGGAACCATCGCGGGATCAGAGCACCATCTGGGTTTGCGTGACGATGGCGACCAGCTTGCCGTCCTCGGTCTCCAGCCGAGTCTGCCATACCTGGGTACGGCGTCCCCGATGCACCGGGGTGGCTGTCGCAGTCACCGTTGACCCCTCCTTGGCGCCGCCGATGAAGTTGGTCTTGCTCTCGATCGTGGTGGTGCCCTTGGCATCCGGCGGCAGGTTGATGACGGTCGCCGCGGCGCCGACCGAATCCGCAAACGCCATGACGGCGCCGCCGTGGATCGTATTCCGCAGCGTGCAGAGATCGGGACGCACCAGCATTTTCGCGACCACGCGGTCCGCGCCGGCTTCGGTGAAGGTCACGCCCTTCAATTCCGCGAACGGCATCTTCATTGACTGGATTTTTTCGAGCGGCGTCATGGATCCTCCGGCCTTTGTTCTTGTGTTGTCGCGAACAGAATGGATGGCCGCGGTAAATCAGGCAATGACCTCGGAGGTAATGGCTTCCGTGACATGAAGCGGCGAATTCGGCATATCACCCGTCATGCGCCAGTTCCCGCCCCGCCGGATCGTCTGTCTGACCGAAGAAACCGTCGAGACGCTGTATCTGCTCGGCGAGCAGGATCGCATCGTCGGCGTCTCCGGCTATGCGGTGCGGCCGCCGCAGGTCCGCCGCGAGAAGCCGCGGGTCTCGGCTTTCATCTCGGCCGACATTCCAAAGATCCTCGCGCTCGAGCCCGATCTGGTGCTCGCCTTCTCCGACCTGCAGGCCGGAATCGTCGCCGACCTCGTGCGTGCCGGTGTAGCGATCCACGTCTTCAATCAACGCGACATCGCCGGCATCCTGGCGATGATCCGCACGCTCGGCGCCATCGTTGGCGCGGCAGAGCGCGCCGATCAACTCGCCGCCGGCTTTGAAGCGCGCTTGGCTCGCATCGCTTCGACGCAGCGCCCGCAACCGAAACCAAAAGTCTATTTCGAGGAATGGGACGATCCGCTGATCTCAGGCATCGGCTGGGTGTCCGAACTGATCGAGATCGCCGGCGGCGAGGATGCCTTGCCAAAACTGCGCCTGCAGCAAGCCGCGAAGGACCGGATCATTTCGCCCGATGCCGTGCGCGAGGCCGCGCCCGATGTGATCCTGGCCTCCTGGTGCGGCAAGAAAGTCGTGCACGACCGGATTCGAAAGCGCCCGGGATGGAACGACATTCCCGCGGTCACCAACAACCGCATCGTCGAGATCAAGTCGCCGCTGATATTGCAGCCGGGACCTGCGGCGCTGACGGATGGGCTGGATGCGATCGTGAAGGCGTTGTGGCCTGCGCCGAATCTGTAGGGTGGGCAAAGCGAAGCGTGCCCACCTTTCTAGCTCCGGTGCACGCGATGCTGGGCAAGCTTCGCTCTGCCCACCCTACAGTTCTCAATCAAACCTTCTCCACGCCGCACCATTCCGCGATGAACAGCGCGGTCGCTTTCGTCGACTTCCGCAGCGATTCCAGGTCGACATACTCGTTGAAGCCGTGCATCGCAGCCCCGCTGGCGCCGAAGCACAGGCTCGGGATGTTGTAGTTCAGCCCATAGAAGCGCGTATCTGTCAGCGCCGTGAAGACGAGATCAGGTACCGCGCCGCCATAGACCGCGTTGAACGCCTTGCCGAAGGCGGCTTCCGGCGCCGCGGAATCCGTCAGTTCATAGCCTTCTGACAGGAAGCCCGACCATTCCACCTGCGGCGGATTGTTGGAGAGGAAACGATGATCGCGCGCCGCGGCTGAAACGCACGCCAGGATTTCCTTCTGGCACTCGGCAATGGACCAGCCCGGCAGCACCGCGATACGGCAGTCGACGTCGCACCAGGCCGGCACGCTGGAAGCCCAGTCGCCGCCCTTGATGATCCCGGGATTGAAGTTGATCGGATGGTTGAGGGTTTTGAAGTGGTGATCCTTCCTGGCGCGCTCGTTCCAGTCGGCCTCCAGCTTCTGCAGCGCATGGACAAGATGATACGCCGCCATGATGGCATTGGCACCCGAGCCCGCCTCGAACACATGCACGGGGAAGCCGCGCACGCGTAGCCGAAACCAGATCACGCCGACCTGCGAGCGCACCATCTTGCCGCCGGTCGGTTCGGGGATGAAGCAGGCATCCGCGCGGTAGCCGCGCTGCAAAGTCGAGAGCGCGCCGACGCCGGTCGACTCCTCCTCGATCACACTCTGGAAATGAATCCGCGCCGTCGGCCTGAAGCCCGCGGCCTTGATCGCATCCAGCGCATAGAGTGCGCCGATGGTACCCGACTTCATGTCGCAGGCGCCGCGGCCATACATCTTGCCGTCCCTGATGACAGGCGAAAATGGCGGCGTCTCCCACATGTCGAGCGGTCCCACCGGCACCACGTCGCAGTGGCCCTGCAGGATCAGCGATTTGCCGGCATTATTCACCGGCCGGTAGGTGCCGACCACCGTCCGCGCCTTGGAGAAATCATGCTCGATCGGGCCGAAGCCGCGCAGGTCCTTCAAATCGTCGACATTGATATGCCAGTCATCGACCTCGTAGCCGCGCTGCCGCAAGAGATCGCCGATCATGTCCTGGCATGGCCCCTCGGCGCCGCGGGTCGAGGGGATCGCAACGAATTCCTTCGTCGTCGCCAGTTGCGCGTCAAAGCCGGCATCGACGGCGTCGAGGATCTTTTGCTGCGTATCGGCATTCATGTAGCGGCGGCTCCAGTCGGGAGTTGCAGGGGGTTGGGCGTAACCCCACCCTACCCCGAACTCAGCCGCGGGCGTAATGCGCAAAATGCGCATCGCGCAATGCATCGCCGAACAGCCGCCCTTCCGAATAGCCGCCCAGCGACGCCGGCCGCTCGACGCCATCGAGCAACCGCGGACAAGGCTCCGGCCGGCCCAGCACGGTGCGGACCGGAATGCGTTCGGCATAGATCGGCAATGCGTAATCCTCATCGTCGTCGGCGACGCCTTTGGTGCGCACCTTCGCCGAGGCCTGCTCGATCTCCATGGCAATGACCGCCGTCGCCTTGATCTCCTGCGTCGTGCTTTGCCGCAGGCTCGCGGTGCGGTCGGGGAAGAACCGGTCGACCATGGCAACGAGCGCGCATTCCTTTTCGGCCGGATCGGTGACGAGGTGGGCGGTGCCGAATGCCATCACCGCGCGGTAATCCGCCGAATGGTTGAAGCCGCAGCGCGCCAGCACCAGGCTGTCGATCTGCGCGACCGTGAGACAGACCCTCTGGCCGGCGGACTGGTTCCGCAGCATGCGGCTGGCGCTGGAGCCGTGCCAGTACAGCTTGCTGCCTTCGCGCCAGAAGAATGTCGGCGTGCAATAGGGTTGGCCGTCGATCACGTACGAGACGTGGCACAGCATCGAGGCGTCGAGCAGACCGTGGATCGTGGCGTGGTCGTAGCGGCCGCGTTCGTGCAGGCGCTTCACCTGGTTGCGTGGCGACACGGGATACGTGGTCTCGGCTTCGGTCACGGCGGCTCCGTCGGGATTTGTTGATCGGTGGATACAGTTGTACCGGCGGATTTGGTCTGCGATAGTGCCAATTCCATGCGAAAAATTCCGACCAATTCCGCGAAGGCGCCGCGCAAAGCCGAGCTTCCGCTCGACCTCACAGGGCCGCACATCACCCACGGCACCTCCTCCCAGCACCGGCTGTACCAGGCGCTTTGCCACGCCATCACGGGCGGCATCGCAAAGCCTGACGAGCCGCTGCCGCCTTCCCGCATGCTCGCAAAGCAAACCGGCTTTCGCCGCAACGCCGTCACCTCTGCCTACGAGCGGCTGATCGCGGACGGCTTTGCCGTGGCAAAAGTCGGCTCCGGCACCTTCGTCGCCGCCCGCATACCCGCCCGCGTCAACGATGCGCGCAAGCCCAAGATCGCTGTTCCGACGCCGCAGCAAGGCGACCTGGCGCTCGGCTGCACCCATGTCGATGATAGGGCCCTGCAGCGCTTCAGGGCATTTGCCGGGCGGCGGATGCGCGCTTTCGGCACCGAACATCTTCACTATGGCGACCCCAGAGGAAGCCGCGAGCTTCGGGCTGCGATCGCCGATCATTTGCTGTCGGCGCGCGGGCTGCGCTGCGATCCGGACCAGATCATGCTGGCGTCGGGCACGCAGCACAGCCTGCGGATCGTGCTGAGCGCGATCCTCAAGCCCGGCGATCAGGTCTGGTGCGAGGACCCCGGCTATCCCGCCGCGCGCAAGGCGATCGAACATTGCGGACAGCGCACGGTCGCGGTGCCGGTCGACGCCTCGGGCATCATCGTGGCCAAGGGCCGCGCGCTGGCGCCGTCGGGAGGCGCGGCCTACGTGACGCCGTCGCACCAGTTTCCGCTCGGCGTGCAGATGTCGATGACGCGTCGGCTCGAACTGCTGGACTGGGCCAGGGGTGCAGATGCCTTCGTGCTCGAGGACGATTACGACAGCGAGTTCAGATATGACGGCGCGCCGCTGCTTTCGCTCGCCGGCATCGATCATCTGCGGCGCGTGATCTACATGGGCACGTTTGCAAAGACGCTGTTTCCGGGATTGCGGATCGGCTACTGCGCACTGCCCGAGCGGCTGATCGGGCCGGTCACCGCCGCCCGCGCCGCGCTCGACCGCTTTCCCGGCACGCTGCTCGAAGGCGCGGTCGCCGACATGCTCAACTCCGGTGCGTTCGCGTCAAACCTGCGCAGGGTGCGCGGGCTGTACCGCGAGGCGCGCGACGCCCTCGCGTCCACGCTGTCGACAGAGTCGGACGGAAGGCTATCGGTGCCGGTGCCGTCGCAGGGCCTGCATCTGGTGGCGCGCTTCGATCCAGCGACCGATCCGGTCGTTGCGGCCAGGGCAAAGACGGAGGCCGGCGTCGCCGGCTGGCTGCTGGCGGAGACGTATCAGCGCGCGCGGCCGCTGCCGGGCTTCGTGCTCGGCTTCGCCGGCCATCCGATGCCGCAACTGATCGCATCGGCCGAGCGGCTGGCGAAATCATCGCTGGCCGCCTTGCGTGCGAGCCGCAAGGCGAAGGGCGCGCGATGATCAACGCATGACGAACGGATTGGCCGGCACATCCTTCGCCGTCGAAATCCACACGCTCTTGGTTTCGAGATACTCGTGCACCGCATTGATGCCGCTCTCGCGGCCGAGCCCGGAATGCTTCATGCCGCCGAACGGCATCATGTAGCTGATGGCGCGGTAGGTGTTGACCCACACCGTTCCGGCCCGCAGCAGCTTCGGCACCCGCACGGCGCGTCCGAGGTCCTGGGTCCAGATGCCCGCGGCAAGGCCGTAGATGGTGTCGTTGGCGATACGAATGGCGTCCTCCTCGGTATCGAAGCCGATGATCGAGAGCACCGGGCCGAACACCTCCTCGCGCGCAATCCGCATCGAGTTGTCGACGTCGGTGAAGATGGTCGGCTCGACGAACTGTCCGCCCTTGATGCCGGCGCCGGTGGCCGGCTTGCCGCCGAGCAGGCAGCGGGCGCCTTCCGCCTTCGCGATGTCGATGTAGTCGAGGATTTTCTTGTACTGCGCCGGCGTGGTGACCGGACCGATATTGGTGTCCGATTGCATCGGATCGCCGATCTTGGCGGATTTTCCCAGTTCCAGCAGCCGCGCGACGAACTTGTCCTTGATCGAGTTCTGCACCAGCAGCCGCGATCCCGCGATACAGGTCTGGCCGGTCGCCGCGAAGATGCCCGAGATCACGCCAGAGGCGGCGGCGGAAAGATCGGCATCCTCGAAGACGATGTTGGGAGATTTTCCCCCGAGTTCGAGCGACACCCGCTTCAGGCTGCGTGCGGCGGTCTCGTAGACCTTCGCGCCCGTCGTATCCGACCCGGTGAAAGTGATCTTGGCCACGCCGGGGTGCGAGATCAACTCGGTTCCGATTTCGGGGCCAAAGCCCGTCACCACGTTGAAGATGCCATCGGGAATGCCGGCCTCCTTCGTCAGCGCGGCAAATTCCAGCGTGCTGGCGGAGGTGAATTCCGACGGCTTGACGATGACGGCGCAGCCGGCGGCAAGCGCTGCGGCGCATTTCCAGGCAACGAACAGAAGCGGTGAATTCCACGCCGTCAGCGCCGCAACGACGCCTACGGGCTCATGCGTGGTGTAAGCGAAGGTCTCCGGCTTATCGATCGGAACGAGCCCGCCCTCGAGCTTGTCGACGAGGCCAGCAAAATACCACCACCATTCCGGATGGTAGCGCAGCTGCCCCAGCATCTCGGCCATCAGCTTGCCGTTGTCCCGCACCTCGATCTCGGCGAGACGTTCGGCATTCGCGGCGACGAGATCGCCGAGCTTGCGCATGGCCTTGCCGCGCGCCGACGCCGTCATCTTCGACCACGGACCGCGCCACATCGCCTCATTGGCCGCCTTGACGGCCTTGTCGGCATCGGCCTTCGATCCGCGCGGAATCTTCGCCCAAGCTTCGCCGCGGTAGGGATCGATCGACTCGAACCACTCATTGTTGGCAGGATCGACATATTCGCCGTTGATATAGAGCTGGTAGGTCTTCACGATTTCCTCCGCGGCATGTTTTCAGCGACTTTAACGCCCGGAACCCAACGCTCAAGCGATTTCGGTCCCGGCGGCCCGAGCGTTTCGCGACGTCCCGCGCCCTATGAGAATCGCCGCCGTGTCACTAATCTCGCCATCGTCAATCAACGTCACGATGGAACCACCGGATGCCCGGCAATCGCAACGTCCTCTATCTCATCATCGGCGCGTTGATCGTCGCGGTCGGGGTGCTCGGCTACAATCTCTATCAAAGCAAGAAAGAGCCGGAAGGCCTGCAGATCAACGTCGGCCCCGACGGGCTGAAGATCAAGACCAAGTGAGGGAGACCATGATGCTGCGAAGGGCCGCCCTTCCCGCCGGGCTCGCGTTGTGGCTGCTGGCGACAGCCGCGCAAGCGCAACAGGCTTCACGCGAGCAGGATATCGTCGACTTGCGGCTCGGCCAGCGCGTCCTCGTCGACGACGGGTCCTGCCCGACCGGACAGATCAAGGAAGTTTCGGGCTCGCAGATGACGACATCGGGCGTGGTGCGGACCCGGAAATGCATTCCGCGGCTGGGGACCAAGCGGCGATAAGTCGAGACCGGACACCCGCAGGCGCCGACAAAGCGAAAGCTACGCCGAAGCGCCGGTCATGAGACACGCGTCGGAACGCTTCCGGCGATCGGCCGTTTGTCTTCGCGGAGCAGCGGAAGGCATGATGGCATGAAGCATAAGAGCATTGAAGACATCGCAAAGAGGATGGCGGGAATCGACATTGCCATCCTGTCCACCCATACCGAGGGCGGCCAGATTGCAAACCGCCCGATGAGCAATAATGGCGACGTCGCGTACGACGGAACCTCGTACTACTTCACATTCGAACAGGCGCGGACCGTCGCTGATATCCAGGCGAACCCGAAGGTTGCGCTTGGGTTAACCGGTCAGGGTGGCATTTTCTCCGATGCCATCTACGTGGCGGTCGAGGGTATCGCCGAACTCATTCGGGATAAGGGCGCCTTCCGGGCTCACTGGACCAGCGATCTCGACCGCTGGTTCGAAAAGGGCGTCGACACGCCGAACCTCGTCCTGGTCAAAGTGAAAGCGGTGCGTATCACTTATTGGGACGGTGAAGACGAAGGCGAAATCAAACTCTGAAGCACGCGGAGATTCGACCGACCCGCGGTCCCATCGGCGCCCCGAATTAGGAACGTAACGCACTCTGGCGGATTAAGGGTGCCTCAGTTCCGTCGACGGGGATCATCAATGGCCAAGACTACGAAATCCAGCAGCGCAAACGGCGGGACGGCAACGATCCATGACCAGAAGCTCGAGCGTGGCGAAGGCGGCGAACTTCACCAGACCGCATCCGGCAAGGGCCCTGTCCTGACCACGGCCCAGGGTGGGCCGGTTTCCGACGATCAGAATTCGCTGAAAATCGGCCCGCGCGGACCGACCCTGATCGAGGACTTCCACTTCCGGGAGAAGATCTTCCACTTCGACCACGAACGGATCCCGGAGCGGGTGGTGCACGCCCGCGGCTATGCGGCGCACGGCTTCTTCGAGAACTACAAGTCGTTATCGAAGTACACCAGGGCCGACCTGTTCCAGCGGGCCGGCGAGAAGACGCCTGCCTTCGTTCGATTTTCAACCGTCGCCGGGAGCAAGGGATCGGTCGATCTTGCCCGCGATGTCCGGGGCTTCGCCGTGAAACTCTACACGCAGGAGGGCAACTGGGACCTCGTCGGCAACAACATGCCGGTCTTCTTCATTCAGGACGCCATCAAGTTTCCCGACCTGATCCATGCGGTGAAGGAAGAGCCTGACTGCGCCTTTCCCCAGGCCCAGTCGGCTCACGATAATTTCTGGGACTTCATCAGCCTCACCCCCGAAAGCATGCACATGGTGATGTGGGTGATGTCCGACCGCGCGATCCCGCGCTCGTTCCGGTTCATGGAAGGCTTCGGCGTCCATACCTTCCGTCTGGTGAACGCCAAAGGCGACTCCACCTTCGTCAAGTTCCACTGGAAGCCGAAGCTCGGCCTGCAGTCGGTCGTCTGGAACGAAGCCGTCAAGATCAATGGTGCCGATCCTGATTTTCACCGGCGGGATCTCTGGACCGCGATCAAGGCCGGCAACATCCCGGAATGGGAGCTGCAACTGCAATTGTTCGACCAGGACTTTGCGGATGCCTTCGACTTCGACGTGCTCGATCCGACGAAGATCATCCCCGAGGAGGTCTTGCCGCCGATACCTGTCGGCCGGCTGGTGCTCGATCGCATGCCCGACAATTTCTTCGCGGAAACCGAGCAGGTCGCCTTCATGACCCAGAACGTGCCGCCGGGAATCGATTTTTCCAACGACCCCCTGCTGCAGGGGCGCAATTTCTCGTACCTCGACACCCAGCTCAAGCGGCTGGGAAGCCCCAACTTCACCCACATACCGATCAACGCACCGAAATGCCCGTTCGCGCATTTCCAGCAGGACGGCCACATGGCCATGCGCAATCCGGTGGGACGCGCCAATTACCAGCCAAATTCGTTCGGTGAAGGACCGCGGGAGTCGCCGCAGCGCGGCTTCACGCCGTTCGCGGACGTCGAACAGGGCCCCAAACGCCGTCTGCGGGCAGAGAGCTTCGCCGACCACTACAGCCAAGCGCGTCAGTTCTTCATCAGCCAGACCATGGGCGAGCAGACTCACATCGCAGCCGCCCTGGCGTTCGAACTGAGCAAGGTCCAGACACCGGTGATCCGGGAGCGCATGGTTTCCCATCTCATGAATATCGACGAGGGGCTGGCCAACCAGGTCGCCTACAAGCTGGGTTTGCAGAAGATGCCGAAACCGGCGGAAGCTGCCATGCCGACCCGTCAGGATCTCGATCCCTCCCCGGCCCTCAGCATCGTTGAGAACGGCCCCGACAGGTTCGAAGGCCGGAAGCTCGGTATTCTCGTTACCGACGGGTCGGACGCAGGCCTGCTGGAGGCGCTCAAGAGCGCGCTCGAAAAGGCCGGCGCGACTTACGAAATCATCGCGCCGAAGGTCACCGGCGCAAAAGCAGGCGACAAGAGCTGGATAGAAGCCGACCAGATGATCGATGGAGGACCGTCCGTACTGTACGACGCGGTGGCCCTCCTTCCGGCACCGGCGGCGATGGACGACCTGCTGCAGGAGAGCACGGCACGCGATTTCGTCGCCGACGCCTTCGCTCACTGCAAGTTCATCGGGTACGTCCAGGCCGCTCTGCCGCTGCTGGAGAAGGCAGGTGTCGCCGCAGGTGATCTCGATGAGGGCTGCATCGCCATGGAGAGCGCAAAGGACGCAAAGTCGTTCGTCGCGGGCCTTTCTAAGTTGCGCGTATGGGAGCGCGAGCCCAAGGTAAAGATGCCTTCGAAATCCGCGTAAGTCGTCGTGGCCGTTTGCCGGCGCGCTGATCATGCTGAGTGTGGCGGTGGTCTTCGCTACCAGCTTCCATACCTGGCGAGAATTCCGCGCCAGAGCGCGCTGCGCTCGGCGGCGAACGGCTCCTTGCCGACGCTGGCGTTCCTGGCCGCCGCCGTCATCACCATGACGAGCTTGAGTTCGGGGTCGACGAAGATCGATTGGCCGTAGACGCCGAGCAGCGCGAAACGTCGCTTCTCGCCCGGAAACAGCCAGAACTGATAGCCGTAGCCGAAGAACGGCGTCGCCCGGCGCGGCGCGAACGCTGTGGGCTGGCGGTGCCAGTCGGTCGCCTCGAGCAAGTATTCCTTCGGAACGATCTGCTTGCCGCCGACCGCGCCGTCATTGGCCAGCAGAATCCCCAGGCGTCCGTAATCGCGCAGGACCGCGTTGAAATTTCCGCCGCCGGATTCGGTGCCGTCCCGGGTCCTGATCCAGGTCGCGTCGGCTTCCGCGCCCATCGGCTGCCACAGGCGCGGCGTCAGGTATTCGCTCAGCGTGGTCCCGGTCACCGCGCGCATCAAGAGCGTCAGGGCAACAGTCTGGTTGCTGGCGTAGTGGAAGCGCGTACCCTGCGCATCTTCCCGCGTCGTGAAGGCGCGAAACGCCGCGATGGTGTCCTGCGTGACGCGGATCCTGGTGAACTTCGCCAGATCGTCGTTACCGTCATAAACCTCCTTGAACGGCACGCCGGAAGCCATGCGCAGCACGTTGCGTATCGTGGTCTCGCCATAGGGATTCCCCGCCAGTTCGGGCACGTATCTGGCGATGGTATCGTCGAGCGAGGCGATCTTCCTTTCAGCCAGCGCGATCCCGACCGCGAGGCTGACGATCGACTTCGCCATCGAATGCGAAACGAAACGGTTTTCGGCGTTGCGGTCGTATTGATACCGCTCCGCCAGCACCTCGCCGTCCTTGATCAGCAGGAAACCAGTGACGCGCTGATGCGCCAGGAAATCGTCGAGCGAATAATTCTGGTTCTCGAACCGGTACTCGATCTTCGGCGCCGCAGCCGCCTTCGGTAACCGCAGCGGCGTCGCCGATTTGGCCGGCGTGTAGTGCGGAAGTATCCTGTCGGCGTTGCTGAACGACCCGACGCGGACGCTTTCATCATAGAACCAGTTGGTGCGTGTGCCGACCGGATAGCCCACCGCCTTCCCCAGCAGGTCTTCGTCGGGCGCGGCGACGGCTGGAAGCGCCAGCGCGACAAGCAGCGCGCATGAGAGCAGGATATGCCGTGGCTGCATCAGTTCGCTCGCGCAAGTTTGTCTATTGGAGTTCGATGCGCGGCCCGCGTCGCGGACCGGCACTCCCGCGTAGTGGATTTCCTGACTTGACACTCAAATACCATCTGCGATCGCCCCCTTCTCGTCCCTGGGCTCTCGTTCAGGCAACCAACACGACCCATCTATGCCGCCACGCGGGATATCTGCGCTGCTGACATGACGCGCTTGCGGTTGGTACGAGGGACTGAATGCCGCTTCCAAATGTTTTGACTATCCAGCTTTTCCCGTGGTTCATTCAACCAACAAATAAGGGAGGAAAGATATGTCAAGATCAATCAGCCGATTGACTCGGCGAAGCATGCTCAAAGCGTCTGTCGCGGCTGCCGCGGCACCCGCGATCATCAGCAGTGCGCACGCGCAGGAGAAAGTGACCTGGAAGGTGCAGGCACACTGGCCCAAGGCATCCGGATCTTTCAACGACAGCCTCGGGGTTCTCGCAAAGGAACTCGACGCACGCACCGGCGGCAGCTTCAAGTTGGAGATGTACGGCGCGGGCGAGATCGCCAAGGACCGCGAGATCTACAACATCGTCCGTCGCGGCGTCGTTCCGATGGGTACGATCTCACCCGCCTATATCCTCGGCGAAGCTCAGGCGATGGGCCTGCTCTACGGCGTGCCCGGAACGCTGCGCGAGTCCTGGGAAATGATGCACCTGACAAAGAATCTCGGCATCGAAAAAATGGTCAACGACGAACTGCGCCCCAAGGGCGTCATCATAATGGCCGAGAAGGCTTACCCGACCGAGGTGGTGCTGAAGAAGAAAATCTCCTCGGCGGCCGACCTTGGTTCGCTGAAGATCCGTTCCACCGGTACAATGCTGGAATACCTCGCCGCCGCCGGCTCATCGCCGCAGCAGATTGCCGGCCCCGAGATCTATCAGGCGATCTCGACCGGCGTCGTCGATGGTGCCCATTGGGGCGCAGCGATCGGCGCGCTATCGATGAAGTTCTGGGAAGTCGCAAAGTTTCACATGAAGCCGGCGCTCGGCTTCGCCAACGACGCCTATATCGTGAATGTCGCCGCACTGGAGAAGCTTCCAGCCGACTTGCGGCTGCAGTTTCTCTCTTTGATCGAAGAGCGCTATTTCCGCCGTTCGGTCGAGTACCTGCATCAGGAAGCCGTCGCCCTGACCACCGGCAAGGCCAAGATGGACGTCGAAGTCGTCCGCTTCCCGGACGATGTTCAACAAAAATTCGCCGCGGCCTCCAAGGAGATCCTCAAGAAGGAAACTGCGAAGGGCGAGGTCGCAAGCAAAGGTGGCGAGGTCCTTACGAAGCTGATGACCGATCTCGGCTACGTTTGAAGATGCCGCTTGCGCCGGCCGGGGGCGCCGGCCGGCGCAGCATTCCACATTTCGAGCGTTGCGCGCGGTGAGGAAGTCATTTGACCTCCCCGTGTCTTTGATGGACGGAAAACCAGGATGCTGAATCTCGCCAGGACGATCACGCGGCTGAATGTGTGGATCGCCCATATCGCCGCGTGGCTGATCGCGCCGATATTCTTGCTGCTGATGGCTGACGTGATCATGCGGTACGTGGTTGGCAGCGCGGCCATCTGGACCGCCGAGTTCGCACAATTGATCTTCGGCGTCTATGCGGTGATCGCCGGCGGCTATCTCCTTGTGGAGCGCGCGCATGTCAACGTCGACATCATCTATGGGCGTTTCAGCAGACAGACGAAGGCAAAAGTTGATCTCGCGACCTCGTTCCTGTTCTTCATCTTCCTCGCCGTGCTGATATGGCAGGGCACAGACATGGCGTGGGAGTCCGCGGCCAAGCTCGAGACTTCTTCCAGCATCTGGAATCCGCATATCTGGCCGGTCAAGCTGGCGATCCCGATTGCCGGCGTATTGCTGCTCCTGCAGGGCTTGGTCCGGGTCGCCTCGGATGTTCGCACGGTCATGGGACTGCAGAACGATCCTGACACGTTCGGCAAGCAGGCTGCCGACGAATCCTCTCATTGATTGGGCCATCCATCGTGTCTGTCGAAATCCTCACCGTCCTGTTCTTCGGCTCGCTGCTCTTCTTTCTATTCATCGGCACTCCGCTCGTCTTCACACTCGGCGGCATCTCGGTTGTCTTTCTCTACTTCACGATGGGTCCCGTGGGATTCTATCTCGTCGCGTCCAAATTCTGGGACTCGATGACGAGTTTCACGCTGATCGCCATCCCGATGTATGTCTATATGGCGATGCTGCTCGAGAAATCCGGCGTCGCGCAAGACCTGTACCGGATGATGCACGTATGGTTTGGCGCCATTCGCGGCGGGCTCGCGATCGGAACCGTCGCGATCTGCGCAATTTTCGCGGCGATGAGCGGAATTAGCGGCGCCGCAGTCGTGACGATGGGCACGATCGCCTTGCCACGAATGCTCGAGCGCGGCTACGACAAGCGGCTCGCTGTTGGCGCGATCAACTGCGGCGGCGGTTGGGGCATCCTGATCCCGCCGTCGATCCTGATGGTTCTGTATGCGCTGCTGACGGAAGTTTCGGTTGGAAGACTGTTCGCATCGGGCATCGGCCCCGGCATCCTGCTGTTCGTCCTGGTTTCGATCTATATCGGGGTGCGTGCGTGGCTGCAGCCGTCGCTTGCGCCGGCACTGCCCGTCGAAGAGCGGGGCGACTGGGCCCTGAAGTTGAGTTCTCTGAAGGCGGTTTTCCTGCCGCTCTTCATCGTCTTTCTGGTGCTGGGTGCGATCTTTGGCGGCTTCGCGACGCCGACGGAGGCGGCCGCACTGGGCGTGTTTGGCGCGCTTGTCGCTTCGGCGATCCATCGCAAGCTTTCGATGGCCGTGCTTTCAGACGCGGCGATGCAGACCTTGCGAATGACCGCCTTGATCATGTGGATCCTGTTCGCAGCGCACGCCTTCTCCACCGCCTACACCACGCTCGGCGCGAACGAACTGATGAATCACTTGATGTCGTTGATTCCCGGCGGTCAGTGGGGTGCGCTCGCATTCATGCTCTTTGTGCTGCTGCTGCTCGGCATGGTCCTCGACCCCGTCGGCATTATGTTGATTACTTTGCCCGTGTTCCTGCCCGTGGTGCAGACTTATGGATGGGATCCAATATGGTTCGGGGTAATCTTCATCATCATGATGGAGATTGGCTACATGACGCCACCGTTCGGATTCAACCTTTTCTACTTGAAGGCTGTGGCGCCGCCCGAAGTGACGATGAGCGATATCTACTGGTCGGTGATACCCTACGTGCTCGTGACATTCCTCGGCGTATTGATCTTGATCATCTTCCCCGAAATTGCGCTGTACTTCCCCGACCTTTTCTTTGGAAAAGCGAAATAGTGCAGCACTGTCGGAATGAGTCGCTGAGGGACGCCAGCAACGTTCGGGAGGTCCGGGCTATCGCGCAGGCGGTTCGTAGGCCTTGCCTACTGGTTCGTCGCCGGATCGAACATGCACTGCAGGGTCGGTTTGGCGATCTTGGTGAAGGTCGGACCGATCTCGGATTGCTTCGACGCCGGCACCCAGGCCGACTCGATCGTCGGCACGCCGGTCTCGCTGATGCCGCGCAACAGAGCTTCGCGCAGATCGGCATCTTCGACCGTCGCCGCCGCGTAATCATGCAGACAACTGCAGACGCTCTCCGGGTGCGCCCAGCGGCCGATCATATGGGGCGCGCACTGCCGCACAAACTCGCCGCGTGGATCTGGAGCCTTGAACAGGGAGCGGAACGACGTCTGCGGCGGCTGCACCTGCACCTGTGCCTGCGCCGAATTACCGACAAGCATGGCCGCCAGGATGGCTGCGGAACCAGTGCGTGCAAACATGCAGAGTCCTCTTCGGCAATTTCCCGAGAACGATCCGCTACGCTTATTTTGCCGCCACCAGCACCGGCTGCTCTGCCGGACCCGGGAGCGGCGAACCATTATAGGCGAAAGTACCGGCGCCCGGCAGGCCCTTGTCCGACGAACCGGCCAATGAGGGACCAGCCAGAATGAAGGCGAAGGCGAGGATGAAGCTGGTCGTCCGCATCGGCAGTCTCCGGTTCCGTGCCGGCGTCGCCGCCGTTTCGTTGGTAGCCTGATAGCCGTCGGCTGTTTCCGGACATCTACGCCAAATGCGGAAAATGGTTTCGTGAAACAAGGCAATTGTTTCGTCGGAACTGCTCGACGAAACATTGGCGCGAAAAACCCAATGAATTCAGCCCGCGAGCCATCGCAGACAGAACGGCGATCTTCGAGCCCGGCGTCAGCTTCTTAACCGTTTGCGGCGTATCAAGGCGCCCGAAAATGAATGGCGGCAGGGTGAACCGAAGCAGCACCCGGACCGACTCACCGTGCAACCTTCCGCGTGCTTGCGCGTTCTGGAAGTCCCTCAACAAAGGATCGCAGTCGTGGGCAATGGCAACATCGATGTTGGCAATGAATCCCCGACCCGCAAACCCGGCAAGCCGACGGCATCTGGAAGCATCGGCTCTTCCGAACTGCGGATCGACTCGTCCCTGAAGACAGGCCGAGAAGGCACATCCTCAGGCCTTTGTGGCGCCATGTCGCAGCAAGGCGGCGAATTTCGCGGCAACATATCAGCGCCGCAGAAATTCCTGCACCTGGTCGGATGCCGTGACCGCAACGTCTCGCAAGTTCCGGAGACCAGCCAATACTCCAATCGGGTCAAACGGTAGGGCCCGGACCCTGATGCTGGTCAGGACCGACTTTACTGGATGAACTCACCGCATTTCTGAACCGCGGTATCGGCCGTGCCCCAAGGCATGATCGGAACCGATGAAGTCGAGTTTTTCGGTGAACCCTCGATCAGCCTGTCCGAATAGACCATGTAGACCAGCACGTTGCGCTTGGCGTCGCAGCCGCGAACGATCTGCATCTTCTTGAAGAACAGCGAACGGCGCTGACGGAACATGTCGTCGCCCTGTTCCATCTTGTGCTTGAAGCGGATCGGCGCGATCTGGCGGCAGGCCAGCGAAATATCCGAGACCTCCTCGGCCAGGCCCAGCCAGCCCTTGAAGCCACCCTTCTCCGGAACCGTGAAGTGACAGGCCACGCCCTCCACTTCGGGATCATCGACGGCGTAGGTGGCGAGCTTGTCGTTCGGGCTCAGCCACTTGAATACGGTCGAGCGGCGGAAAATCAGGTCAGGCTCATCGGCAGCCGAAGCCGGACCCACCTGCCACAGCGTCACCGCCAACATCACCAAGGCCAACATTCCCCACTTCTTCTCACACCTCACGATGGCCTTGGATGTCATTGATTTCTCCGCTGAAGGACTCCCCGCCTATGTAGTGAAGGAAAACGCCGCAGGAAGGCCAGCGAAGACCGCAGTACCGCCACATGGATGGCGTCAGATTGAGCAGGCGGCATTTAACGGAATGTGAGGCTTTTTTGCTACGATCAGGGCGAAAAGCGCTGAAATTGTAAGGCCTACGCTGGTGAACGCGCTTCTCGTCTGCGACAACGAACGAGTATCTGGAATTAGGAATATGCGCGTGAGCGGGCAGCGATTTTTCAGTGCGGGTATCGCGGACGCAAACCTTTCAGGCCTGCGATTCTGGCAGGTCGCTATCCTGACGGGCGCCTGCACCATCGCCTTCGCGCCGCAGGCGGATGCCGCGCTGTTCTACTGGCAGGATAACGATCCCGGCTATTACCGGCCGATGCTTGCGCCGCAGCCGCGTAAGCCAAAGGCCCGCAAGCCGGCCGCCAAGAACGAGAGCGCGCGCAAGGAGACCAGCGCCAAGCCGCATGGCCCGCTGATCATTGCCATCTCGATCGAGCAGCAGAAAATGCGCGTCTACGACAGCAACGGGTTGTTCGCCGAAAGCCCGGTCTCGACCGGCATGAAGGGGCATTCGACCCCGATGGGCGTGTTCAGCGTCATTCAGAAGAACAAGATGCACCGCTCCAACATCTATAGCGGCGCGCCGATGCCCTACATGCAGCGCCTCACCTGGTCGGGCATCGCGCTGCATGCCGGCGTGTTGCCGGGCTATCCGGCGTCGCACGGCTGCATCCGCATGCCGACGGCGTTTGCCGTGAAGATGTGGAGCTGGACCAGGATGGGCGCGCGCGTCATCATCACGCCCGGCGCGATCACGCCCACCAACTTCTCGCATCCCGTGCTGGTGGCGCAAAAGGTGGTGCCGCAGCCGCTGATCGCCGACGATCCCATGACGGATGCGCCGGCCATCAAGGGCGACAAGGGCGCGGACGCAGGCGCCGATGCCAGAACCATGAATGCACAGGCGAGCCTCGATCTTCGCTCGACCATCGGGCACGCGCGCGCACAAGCCCACACCGCGGATGCGACCAGCGCGATGCCGGCGGCCGGCGGCCAGGTGACGATGTCCGACGCGAGGCCATCCAACGCAGACATGAGCGCGCAAGCACCGGCATCCGAACCGGTCAAGGCGGAGGCCGACAAAGGCGGGAACGCAAAGACCGATGATGCCGCCGGGGTGAAGGCCGAAGCTCCCGCAACTGAGGCTGCCAAGGCCGAGGAGACCAAGGCGCTTGAGACAAAGGCCCCCGAAGTCGCCCCTGCCGCAAAATCCGAAACCGCCACCACCACACCGGCAGTGGCGCCCGACTTCAAAAAGGACCCCGCGCGCCTGCCCGGCGCCGAGAAGGCGGTCGCCGTCAAGCCCGAGCCGCCGCGCCGTCCGGGCCAGATCGCGGTGTTCGTCAGCCGCAAGGATTCAAAGCTCTACGTTCGCGAGAACTTCAAGCCGCAGTTCAGCGTACCCGTGACGATCGCACCTGGCGACCGGCCGCTGGGCACGCATGTGTTCACCGCCGAAACCGACAAGAGCGATCCCAATCTCTTGCGCTGGTCCGTGGTCTCGCTGCCGGCCCGCCACGTCGCACGGGCCGACGACGACCAACGCGTTGCGCGCCGCAAAATCGCCGGCGGCGTGCTCACCGAGACCAGGCCGCTGTCGCAACCGAACAGCCCGGCCGAGGCACTGGACCGCATCAGCATCCCGCAGGATGCGATGACGCGCATTGCCGAGTTGCTGATCACCGGCAGTTCGATCGTGGTGTCGGATCTCGGCATCGCCCAGGGCGGCGAAACCGGCGAAGGCACCGATTTCATCGTCCCGCTGCGTTAATCACCATAACGCCTTGTTGAGCAGCGGTTGGTGACGCATTGCGGTATGCTTCGGCGAACAATTTAGCTGAGGCTTTCATGATCGACCGCAGGACCGTGATGATGGCGTTGCTCGCCACCGTGCCAGGTGTGATCGCGAGCAGGCAGGCCGTGGCGCAGGGCGGCATGAGCCGCATCACCGCCTACGCGTTTTCGTTTCCCGGACTGGCCGGCGGCGACATCAGGCTCGCCGAATTCGCCGGCCGTCCGATCCTGATCGTCAACACCGCCTCGCTCTGCGGCTTCACGCCGCAATATGGCGGCCTGCAGCAATTATGGACCGAGTTCAACGGCCGCGGCCTGATGATCGTCGGCATCCCCTCCAACGATTTCGGCGGTCAGGAGCCCGGCGGCGCAACAGAAATCACTGCCACCGCTCAGAATCACCACGTCACCTTTCCGATCGCAGCCAAGGCGGTCGTGAAAGGGCCGAACGCGCATCCGTTCTACAAATGGGCGGCCGAGGCGCGGCCGAAGGATGTTCCGCGGTGGAACTTCCACAAGTACCTGATCGGGCGGGACGGCTACATCGCGGACGTATTCCCGGAATCGGTCGCACCCGAGGATACCAGGATCAAGACAGCCGTTGCGCGGGCGCTGGCACAGAACGTCTCCGAGCGCAGCGGATAGCGCGGACCGCGCAGCGGAAGCGCGTCATAAACGACACAACTGCCGATTAACCGGCTCGCCAGCAAATCCGCCGGGGTGCGACGGCAGCCGTTGCCTTGGCGCACGCGCTCCAAATAGAGTACTGTAAATCAGGGGCTTGGAGGCAGACCGGACGATGGTGCGGCCACGACCGGGAGCGGGATCAGAATTCGGGGAAAACAAGATGCGTATTGCGGCAGGGATGATCTTTGCAGGCGCGGTTTCGCTGTTGGCATCGGGTGCTGCGTGGTCGCAGTCACCACCCATCAAGGGCGCCACGGCGGCGCCACAGGCCGCTCCGGCCGCTGTCCCCGCCCCGGCCCCGCCGGCGGCGCCCGCGCGGAGCCGCCCGCCCTGCAACAATCCCGACGCGCTTGGCATCGGCCGCACCGTCGAGATCGACACCACCGGCGGCCCCGGTTTCGGCTTCGAGCATTTCAAGGAACTCGACTTCCTGCGCGACAAGGAAGTGGTGTTGACGTTCGACGACGGTCCATGGCCGGTGAACACGCCCGCCGTGCTGAAGACGCTCGCGGACGAATGCACCACCGGCATCTTCTTCCCGATCGGCAAGCACGCCACCTACTATCCCGAAATTCTCAGGCAGGTGATGGCGGCCGGTCATTCGGTCGGATCGCACACCTGGTCGCACGCGGCGCTCGTCAACAAGAAGCTCAACGAGCAGCAGCGCAAGGATGAAATTGAAAAAGGCTTCAGCGCGGTGAAGTGGGCCCTCGGCGGCAAGGCGCCGGCGCCGTTCTTCCGATTCCCGGCGCTGCAGCATCCGCCCGAGATGGTGACCTATCTCGGCACGCGTAACATCGGGATATTCTCCTGCGACCTCGACTCGTTCGATTTCAAGTCGCGCAACGCGCAGACCATCGTCGATACCGTGATGCGCAAGGTCGAAAAGAACGGCAAGGGCATCATCCTGATGCACGACTTCCAGAAGCATACCGCGGAAGCGCTTCCCGATCTTCTGAGGAAGCTGAAGGCCGGCGGCTACAAGGTGGTCGCGATGCGCGCCAAGGCACCGGTGGAGACCATCGCGCAATACGACGAAGACATCGTCAAGGACCTGAAGCTGCCGACCGTAAGCTCGCGTCCGGTGTCCAGCGTCGTGCAGACGATCTCGGAATAGCACTGGCGCGACGCGAGTCCCGTGATGGCGTTGCGCATCGAAGGCTACGTCATCGTTTCCGCGGACGGCATGCTGGCCGATGCGCGCAACGTCATGCCGGACGAATTGAAGTTCGAGGGCGACAAGGCATTCTTCACCGCCGCCCTCGACGGCGCCGACCTGATCCTGCACGGCCGCAACTCCTACGAGGACCAGCCGAACTCGCCGCGACGCAAACGGATCATTCTGACGCGGAAGGTCGAGGCGATCGCACCCGATCCGGCCAATCCGAAATCAACCCTGTGGAATCCTGCCGGCGCGTCCTTTGAAGCCGCCTGTCATCATGCCGGCGTCGATGGCGGCACGGTCGCCGTGATCGGCGGCCCAGGCGTCTTCGACATGTTCATGGATCGCTACGACGTGTTCTGGCTCTCGGTTGCACCGCACGTCTGGCTGCCCGATGGCGAGGTATGCTTTCCCGGCGTCCCGGCCCGTTCGCCGCAGGAAATTCTTGCCGGACACGGCCTGAGCGCCGGAGAGTTGCAGATACTTGATGCCGCGCATGACGTCACGGTGACGCCATGGCGCCGCAACGCTTAGGTACCCTTTGACGTCGATCCGGAGGCGCCTTTTCACCTACGGCTGCTCCCGTTGCGGTTGCGGTGTCGCTGACGAAGATGATGTCGACCAGAGCTCGGTGGTGCGAGAACGCACTGCGTGCGGCCCGTCTTCGTCGGAAGTTGGAGATACCCTCCCTTGACAAACCCGGGTTCTTAAGCGGGAATGTCGGAGCAGCTAGGGGACGTCAGACTCACAGCGCAAGAAAACGCAACGAAGAAACCCAAGAACCCCACGAAGAAAACACAACGCTCAAAAAAAGTGTCGGCTTCCCAGATCGGAACGACCCGGTAGCGACGACTCAACGTCCTCCGGGTTTGTAAGGCGGGGGTCGTTACAGGTCGAACACGACCAACCTCGCCGTGATTTTAACCGGGGAGGGAATGATGCGGACAATCTTGAAATTTGCTGGCTTGGCGATTGCTTCGGCGATGGCGTTGGGTATCCCGACGGCCTCCGCCCAGGACAAAAAAGTGCGCATTCAGATGCAGTCGAACTTCGCATCGACGCTTGCGCTGCTCGGACCGAACGCGAAGTTTACGGTCGATCAGATCAACAAGGTCTCAGGCGGTTCGATCGACATGAAGTTCTTCGAGCCGGGCGCGCTGGTGCCGCCGGCGCAGGCATTCGACGCCGTCTCGTCCGGGGCACTCGACGCGGCGTGGGCAACGCCCGGCTTCTGGACCGGCAAGGACATCGCGTTTGCAGTCTACTCGACCGTGCCGTTCGGCCCGGGCATGGGGGAATACCTCGCCTGGATGAAGGAAGGCGGCGGCGAGAAAATGCTGCAGGAGCTGTACAGCAAATACAACATCCACTCCGTGATCTGCCACCTGATCCCGCCTGAAGCGTCGGGTTGGTTCCGCAAGGAGATCAGCACGCTCGCCGATCTGAAGGGGCTCAAGATGCGCTTCTTCGGGCTGGGCGCGAACGTGATGCAGAATCTCGGCGTGTCGACCCAGCTGCTGCAAGCTGGCGAGATATTCCAGGCGCTTCAGCTCGGCACCATCGACGCCACCGAGTTCTCGATGCCGGTGATGGACCTCAGTCTCGGTTTCCACCAGGTCGCAAAGTTCTACTATTTCCCGGGCTGGCACCAGCAGGCGACGTTCGGTGACCTCATCATCAACAAGGCAAAGTGGGATTCGCTGTCGGCGACCCAGAAGGCGCAGGTCGAAGCGGCCTGCGACCAGGCCGTGCTGAAAGGCATCAGCGTAGGTGAATCGGTGCAGCCGAAGGCGATGAAGGATATCGAGGGCAAGGGCGTCAAGCTGATGACCTGGTCGCCCGAATTCCTGGCAGCTTTCGAAAAGGAGTGGAAGGTGGTTGCCGCGGAGCAGGCCACCAAGAGCCCTGAGTTCAAAAAGGCCTGGGACTCGCTCAGCGCATTTCGCGAAGAGTACAAGATCTGGCGCGAACGCGGCTACCTGAAATAGCCGCATCGACGGAGCGCGGTCGCTGGCTGCCGCGCTCCTGTGAGTCTTGCGGGCCTGAGCCTTCAGGCGGCGACAACCGCGCCTGCGGCTTTCGGCAGCAAATTCCGGCCGCGCACGATTGGGGAACAGGACGATTCAATGGAAACAATGCTTGCCGTCTCCCAGGGCATCGACCGGACTTTGCAGCGGATCGCCAGTCTTTTCGGCTGGCTGTTCATCGCGCTCGTTGTCGTGATTTGCTGGGACGTGATCACCCGGAAGATGGGATTCCAGCTACCCGGGTTTGGCTCGACGCCGATCCAGGAACTCGAATGGCACCTGCACGGCATGCTGTTCCTGTTCTGGCTGGGTTACGCCTATGTGCGCAACGTGCATGTGCGCATCGATGTCTTCACCGGCCACCTGCCCTGGCGCCGGCAGGCCTGGCTGGAAGTCGTCGGCATCGGCATCTTTGCAATCCCCTACAGCGCGCTCGCGACCTATTACTCGTGGTCGTTCGTCGCGGTGTCGTATCTGCAGAACGAAAGTTCCGACGCGCCGAACGGGCTAACCCACCGCTGGATCATCAAGGGTTGCCTGTTCCTCGGCCTGGTCCTGCTCGACTTTGCAATCCTTTCGGTACTGCTGCGCAAACTCGTCGGCCTGTTCGGACCGCCGCGTCTCGCAGAGGCCGCCGGCGCGCCGGCTGCAAGTCAGTCCAGCCGCTAGGGGGCGATCATGGATTGGGTTGGCGATCACCTCGCGGTCCTGATGTTTCTCGTGCTCACGGTGATCATGTTCGTGGGCTATCCGGTTGCGTTTGTTTTGGGCGGCGTTGCCCTGGCGTTCGGCGCCCTCGGTATCGTATTCGAGGTGTTTCGGCCGGCTCAGTTCGGCAGCCTGATGCCGCGCATCTTCGGTCAGGCGGTGCAGAACCCGGTGCTGATCGCAGTGCCCATGTTCGTCTTCATGGGGACGATCCTGGAGAAATCGGGCGTCGCCGACGAGCTCTTGAAGGCACTACAGGTGCTCACGCGCCGCATCCCGGGCGGTCTTGCGATGTCGGTGACCCTGATGGGTACCATCATGGCAGCGACCACCGGCATCGTAGGCGCTTCGGTCATCATGCTGACGCTGATCGCCCTGCCGACCATGCTGGCTGCCGGTTACTCCAAGGAGCTTTCCGTCGGCACCATCGCCTCGGCCGGCACGTTGGGTATCCTGATCCCGCCCAGCATCATGCTGGTGATCATGGGCGACCTGCTGACGATCTCGGTCGGCACGCTGTTCACCGCCGCGATCATTCCGGGACTTGCGCTCTCGATGCTGTATCTTGTTTACCAGGGCATCCTGGCGTTCGCAAAACCGCATCTGGCGCCGCCGCTCCATGTCGATATCGGCCCAAAGTCGAGCGGCGAAATGTTGCGCATGGTGCTGCGCAGCTTCCTGCCGCCGGCCGCGCTGATTTTCGTCGTACTCGGCTCGATCTTCGGCGGCTTCGCGACGCCGACCGAAGCGGGCGGCACCGGCTCGGCAGGCGCGCTGGCGCTGGCGGCCTGGAACAAGCGTCTCAACATGAAGATGCTCAGGGAGGTCATCGAAAGCTCGGCACTCACCAACGCGCTGGTGTTCTTCATCATCTTCGGCGCCACGCTGTTCTCCTTCGTGTTCCGTGCGCTGGGCGGCGACGATCTGGTGGTGGAAATCCTCCATGGGCTCGGCATCAACACCGGCTGGGAGATCATGATCTTCGTGATGGCGCTGGTCTTCATCATGGGATTTTTCTTCGACTGGCTCGAAATCTGCCTGATCGTCTTGCCGATCTTCGCCCCGATCCTGACCAAGCTCAGCTTCGAGCCGCATCTGGCAACCAACAAGGATTTCATGCTGTGGTTCACCATCCTGGTGGCGGTCAACCTGCAATCGGCGTTCCTCACCCCGCCGTTCGGCTTTGCCCTGTTCTACATGAAGGGCACGGTCCCGCCGTCGGTGACGATGCAGCATATCTATCGCGGCATCATTCCGTTCGTCATGCTGCAGCTTCTGGCAGTGGCGTTGTGCCTGATCTTTCCGGAGATCGTGCTCTGGCTGCCCCGGCGCTTCGGATTCCTCGACTGAGGGGCGATAAAGCGTTCTCGAGCGAAGCGGCTACCGGTTCGCGTGAAGAAAACGCGTCAAAACAAGAATCCGGCGCTCCGGTTCTGATTCAATCAGAACCGGAGCGCCGGTGATTGCCGCGAACGACGGCATGCGGATGGATTGGTGGATTACATGTCCGCGTAGGACGGCTCATTGGGCCGCGGCCCGCGGCCGTAGCCTACGATCATGAACAGCGCGCCGACGATGGACAGGTTCTTCAGGGCCTCGATCAGCGTCTTGGCGTTCTCGGGCGCCGCCTGGTTCCAGAAATCGTGGAAATAGAAAGTGGCGGCCAGCACGAAGAAGATCAGCAGGATCGCGAAGAAGCGCGCGCCGAAATTCACCGCGATCATCAGGCCCGCCAGAATCTCGAAGCCGCCGACGGCGAGCGCCAGAATCTGCGGCATCGGCATGCCGGCCATGGTCTCGAGCTGCGACGTATAGGGCGCCAGCATCGCCGGGATCGTCACCTTGGTCGCAATGAAGTCCGCCGTCTGCTGAACCGCGAAGAGCTTGGTCGCTCCCGTGTACATAAACAGCACGGCGAACAGGATTCGCCCGAATGTAACAAACGCTGGCATGGGATCGGCCTCACTGAATGGCAATACAAGGTATCGCGGGGGCGAAACGATTATGGTCGTTTCGCCTCCGCATTTCAAACGCTCAAATCGAAACCACCCGCGCGGGGCTCCTGCGCGGTCCCAACCAGACCTTCTGATAGAAGCAGAACCAAGGCCCTTTTTTGGCCATCGCGCCTGCGAACGAGGTTGCAGGAGCGCGCAAAAACAAACGAGCGCAGCCGGGTTGTCCGACTAGAAGGAATCTATCCGAACAGGCTCGGTTGCTGACGCCCCCGCTCCTGCGCCTCGACGGCGGCGACCGCGGTCATGTTGAGCACGCCGCGGGCGGTAACCCCCGGGGTGAGGATGTGCGCCGGACGCGCCGGACCGATCAGGATCGGCCCCACGGGCAGCGCGTCCGCCAGCGTCTTGATCATCTGGTAGGCGACGTTGGCGGTATCGAGGTTCGGCATGATCAGGATGTTGGCGTCGCCCTCCAGCTTCGAATGCGGCAGCACCAGCTTGCGCGCGGCCGAGGACAGCGCGGTATCGCCCTGCATCTCGCCATCGGCTTCGATCTCGGGATGCTTTTGCTGCAGCAGCGCGGTGGCATGGCGCATCTTGCGCGATGAGTCGGTGTCGTAGCCGCCGAAATCGGAATGCGACACGAACGCGACGCGCGGCTTCATGTTGAACCGCTGCACATGGATCGCCGCCAGCGACGCCACCTCCGCCAGTTCCTCGGCGCTCGGGTTCGGCCGCACCTGGGTGTCGGCGATGAAATAAGTGCCCTTGCTGGTGATCATCATCGACAGCGCCGCGAAGTCCCGGACGCCGGGGAGGAACCCGACGATCTCCCGGACATGGCGCAGATGGCTCATGTAGCGGCCCTCGACGCCGCAGATCATCGCATCCGCTTCGCCCCGCACCACAGCGAGCGCGGCAATGACCGTGGCGGTGGTGCGAACGACGGTCCGTGCCGCCTCGGGCGTGACGCCACGCCGGCCGGCGACGTCGATATAGGTTTGCACATAGGAGCGGTAGCGCGGATCATCCTCGGGATTGACGAGGTCGAAATCCTTGCCGGCCTTGATCGACAGGCCGAACCGCTTGATCCTAGCTTCGACCACGGAGGGCCGCCCGACCAGGATCGGCCGCGCCAGTTTCTCCTCGAGCACCACCTGCGTGGCGCGCAGCACGCGCTCGTCCTCGCCCTCGGCATAGATCACGCGAACCGGCTGGGTCTTGGCCTTGGCGAAGATCGGCTTCATGGTGAGGCCGGAGCGGAACGCGAAGCGCTCCAGCAAGGCGGTATACTCTTCAAAATTCTTGATCGGCCGCGTCGCGACGCCGGATTCCATCGCCGCTCTCGCAACCGCCGGCGCGATGCGAAGGATCAGCCGCGGATCGAACGGGCTCGGGATCAGCGAGCCCGTTCCAAAGCCCTGGGCCTCCCCGCTGTCGAACCCCTGCGCCACCGCGTCCGACGGCGGATCGCGCGCGAGCTGCGCGATCGCGTCGACGGCGGCGTGCTTCATTTCCTCGTTGATTCCGGTAGCTCCCACATCGAGCGCTCCGCGGAAGATGAACGGAAAGCAAAGCACGTTGTTGACCTGGTTCGGGAAGTCGGAGCGGCCCGTGCAGATCATCGCATCGGGGCGCGCCTTGCGTGCCTCGTCAGGCATGATTTCCGGATTGGGATTGGCCAGCGCCATCACCAGCGGATGATCCGCCATCGCCTTGACCATCTCCGGCTTCAATACGTCGGGTGCAGACAGGCCCAGGAAGATATCCGCGCCGCCGATCACATCCGCCAGTACCCGCGCGCTGGTCTTCTGCGCGTACACTGCCTTCCAGCGGTCCATCAGCGTGTTGCGGCCTTCATGGACCACGCCGTCGATGTCGCAGACCCAGATGTTCTTGCGCTGCGCGCCGAGCGAAACCAGGAGATTGAGGCACGCGATCGCGGCGGCGCCTGCGCCGGAGCAGACGATCTTCACCTCGGACAGCTTCTTGCCGTTCAGCAGCAGCGCGTTGGTGATGGCGGCGCCGACGATGATGGCGGTGCCATGCTGGTCGTCGTGGAACACCGGGATCTTCATCCGCTCCTTGAGCTGCGCCTCGATCTCGAAGCACTCCGGCCCCTTGATGTCCTCGAGGTTGATGCCGCCGAAGGTCGGCTCCAGCGCCGCCACCGTCTCGACCACGCGCTCGATGGTGTCGGCGGCAATCTCGATATCGAACACGTCGATGCCGGCGAATTTCTTGAACAGGACCGCCTTGCCCTCCATCACGGGCTTCGACGCCAATGGGCCGATATTGCCAAGCCCGAGCACGGCGGTGCCGTTGGAGACCACGGCCACGAGATTCGCGCGCGAGGTCAGCGACGCCGCCTCGGCCGGATTGTTGGCGATTTCGGTACAGGCCGCGGCCACGCCGGGCGAATAGGCCAGTGCGAGGTCGCGCTGGTTGGCGAGCGGCTTGGTCGCCTGGATCTCGAGTTTACCCGGGCGCGGCAGCCGGTGATAGGCCAGCGCCGCGGAGCGGAGATCTTCGGAATAGGACGACATGCACTCCCCCAACGGGCTTCCACGGCCGCGGGTTGGCTCCGGCGGCCGGTCTTCCTTCGAACTCAATCTTCAGTTCTGCGGCAGATTGAGCCGGATGTGAAGCTCGCGCAACTGCTTGGTCGTGACCTCCGACGGCGCGCCCATCAAGAGGTCCACGGCCTGCTGGTTCATCGGGAATAGCGATATCTCGCGCAGGTTCGTCGTACCGCAGAGCAGCATCACGATACGGTCGACGCCGGCCGCCATGCCGCCATGCGGCGGGGCACCGTACTGGAACGCGCGGTACATGCCGCCGAACCGCTCGACGACATCCTTCTCGCCATAGCCCGCGATCTCGAACGCCTTCACCATCGCTTCCGGCTTGTGGTTGCGAATGCCGCCGGATGCAATTTCGTAGCCGTTGCAGACGATGTCGTACTGAAACGCCTTGATGGCGAGGGGGTCCTTTGTCTGCAGCGCTTCGAGGCCGCCCTGCGGCATCGAGAACGGGTTGTGCGAGAAGTCGATCTTCTTCTCGGTTTCGTCATACTCGTACATCGGGAAGTCGACGATCCAGGCGAGTTCGAACCGGTCCTTGTCGACCTGGTTCAGGTCCTCGCCGACCTTCGTTCGCGCCAGCCCTGAGAACTTCCAGAACTTGTCCGGGTCTCCGGCAACGAAGAACGCGGCGTCGCCTTCCTTCAACCCGAGTTGGGCACGGATTGCCGCCGTCCGTTCCGCACCGATATTGTTGGCGAGCGGACCCGCGCCCTCGCCGCCCTCGCGCCACATGATGTAGCCGAGGCCGGGCTGGCCTTCGCCTTGCGCCCAGGAGTTCATGCGGTCGCAGAATGCGCGCGATCCGCCGCCCGGGCCGGGGATCGCCCAGACCTGGTTCTTCGGATCTTCCAGCATCCGCGCGAACACCTTGAAGCCGGAGCCGCGGAAATGCTCGGAGACGTCCTGCATCTCGAGCGGGTTGCGCAGGTCGGGCTTGTCGCTGCCGTATTTCTTCAAGGCTTCCGCAAACGGAATCCGCCGCCAGCCCTTGGTCACGGGCTTGCCGTTGGCAAACTCCTCGAACACGCCGGTGACGACCGGCTCCATTGCCGTGAACACGTCCTCCTGTTCGACAAAACTCATCTCGACGTCGAGCTGGTAGAACTCGCCCGGCAGGCGGTCGGCGCGCGGGTCCTCGTCGCGAAAGCACGGCGCGATCTGGAAGTAGCGGTCGAAGCCCGACATCATCAGCAACTGCTTGTATTGCTGCGGCGCCTGCGGCAGCGCATAGAACTTGCCGGGATGAATGCGTGAGGGCACGAGGAAGTCGCGCGCGCCCTCCGGCGAGGACGCCGTCAGGATCGGGGTCTGGAATTCGAAGAAGCCCTGCTCCTTCATCCGCTTGCGCATGGAATCGACGATGGCGCCGCGGGTCATGATGTTCTGGTGCAGCTTCTCGCGACGCAGGTCGAGGAAGCGGTACTTGAGCCTTATGTCTTCAGGATATTCCTGCTCGCCGAACACCGGCAGCGGCAGCTCGGCCGCAGGCCCCAGCACCTCGATCTCGCTGACATAGACCTCCACCGCACCGGTGGGCAGTTCCGGATTGTCGGTGCCCTCGGGGCGCTTGCGGACCTTGCCGTCGATCCGCACCACCCATTCCGAGCGGAACTTCTCGACTTCCTTGAAGGCCGGCGAGTCCGGGTCGGCCACGCACTGGGTGATGCCGTAGTGGTCGCGCAAATCGATGAACAGCACGCCGCCATGGTCGCGGATACGATGGCACCAGCCGGAAAGGCGGGCGGTTTGCCCGATGTCGCTCGCACGGAGCGCGCCGCATGTATGTGACCGGTAGCGATGCATGGAAATCCCAAAAAACTGATGTCGGAGGGCAGAATCGGGGGCCAAAACCCGCGCGAAGTGCGGGAGGGTTTACCCGACGCGGGCGTGAGCGGCAACCAATGGCGTGGCCTGTTTTGCGTGCCGGGCGCGACATTTCCGGCCCCGGGAGACCGAACCGTTTGCCTATTCCGGAGCCGCGCCTATCTTTGGGTCATGACCGTCCATTTCCCGTTCCAGAACACCTATGCGGCGCTGCCGGCGAGCTTTTTCGCCCGCGTCGCCCCCACCCCGGTGGCAAGCCCCCGGCTGATCAAGCTGAACCGGGCGCTCGCGGTCCATCTCGGCCTCGATCCGGACCTGCTGGAGAGCCCGGAAGGGGCTGAAATCCTTGCCGGAAAACGCCTCCCCGACGGGGCCGACCCGATCGCGATGGCCTATGCCGGCCACCAGTTCGGCCATTTCGTCCCGCAACTCGGCGACGGCCGGGCCATCCTGCTCGGCGAGGTCATCGACAGAGACGGCGTCCGCCGCGACATCCAGCTCAAGGGGTCAGGCCCTACGCCATTTTCGCGCCGGGGCGATGGCCGCGCCGCGCTCGGTCCGGTATTGAGGGAATATATTGTCAGCGAGGCGATGTTCGCGCTTGGCATCCCGACCACGCGCTCGCTGGCCGCGGTGACCTCAGGCGAGCGCGTGCAGCGCGAGACCATGCTGCCGGGCGCGGTGCTCACCCGCGTGGCGTCGAGCCATATCCGCGTCGGCACCTTCCAGTTCTTTGCCGCGCGCAGCGACACCGATGGCGTGCGCGCGCTCGCCGACCACGTCATCGCCAGGCACTATCCCGATATCGGCTTAGCCGAGCGCCCCTACCACGCGCTGCTCGAACGCGTCGTCGCCCGCCAGGCCGATCTGGTCGCGCGCTGGCTCTTGGTCGGCTTCATCCACGGCGTGATGAACACCGACAATTGCTCGATCTCGGGCGAGACCATCGACTACGGCCCGTGCGCGTTCATGGACGAATACAATCCCGCCCAGGTGTTCTCGTCGATCGACGAGATGGGCCGCTATGCCTACGCCAACCAGCCGCGGATCGCGCTGTGGAATTTGACGCGGCTCGCCGAATGCCTGCTGCCGCTGTTCTCCGACGACAAGGACAACGCGATCGAACAGGCGCAGTTTATCCTCGGCGAGTTCGCCGAGAAGTTCACCACCGCGTATCAGTCGGGCCTGCGCAGAAAGATCGGCCTGTTCACCGAACGCGACGGCGACGAGGCATTGGTGCAGGACCTCCTCGACACCATGGCAAAGAATGCGGCCGACTTCACCCTCACCTTCCGCCATCTCGCGGATGCCGCGGGCGATGGCGCCACCGACAAGGTGCGCGATCAGTTCACCGATCCCGCAGCGTATGAAGAATGGGCCACGCGCTGGCGCAAGCGTCTCGCCGACGAGCCGCAGTCCGCCACCGAACGTCAGGCCGCGATGCGCGCGATCAATCCAGCCTTCATCCCGCGCAACCACCGCATCGAAGCCGTGATCGCGGCCGCCGTGAACGACGACTACAAGCCGTTCGAGGAATTGCTGACGGTGCTGTCGAAACCGTTCGAGGATCAGCCGGAGTACGCGACGTATGCGGAGCCGCCGCTACCGGACCAGCGGGTGACGCAGACGTTCTGCGGGACGTAAGACTGCCGAAGATCGTAGGATGGGTAGAGCGCAGCGAAACCCATCATATCTCCGCGCAGATGAATCGATGGGTTTCGCTGCGCTCTACCCATCCTACATACTGGAGCCGACCTGCTGTCGCTTCCCGCTTTCAACAGTGCAAAGATGCTTCCGCGAGAGTCCAGGTCGAGGGCGACCGCCTCGCCTGTTACACCAATGACGAGCGGATGCTGACCGGCAAGCCTCGATTGCTTGCCGTAGGTGACCTCGATAACGCCCGAACCTGTTTTGGGCACGCCGTCGACTACCGCATCCAGCGTTAGGCGATACCGCACCGTCACACTCGGAAAGGCAAGGCTGTACGCAATCGGAGCGAGAGCGACGAGCGCAACAATGCCGAGCCATTTCATGTGCCATTTTTCCGCGAGCTTGCAACCGCGAATTTACACGCCGAGAGGTTGAGAGAGATGTAATGCGGTGGCCGCCCTTGGAACTGTCTTGTTAACTGAACTCCTTAAGCGCTCGTCCACCATCCGCCGACGCGCCTCGTTCCGGTCCGCGCAAATTAAGAAATGGTCAACGCGCTCCCCACAAATCTAACGGCTTATTGGGGAGATATTGCCGTGGACGCATTTGCTTTCGAATTCCTGGGAATGGCGATGATCGGACTGTGCCTGATCGTGCTGGCGATGCCGTCGGGCCGGCGCCGGTCGCGGCGCGTCCATTACGAGTAAGAACGCTAGCCATACGACCACACCAAGAGCCAGTTACCATTTTGGCCCGGCGTGATATCTTCGGCGCGTATTTTCGCAAAGAGATGTTCGCCATGCTCCGAACCACCTCCCTTGAATTCCTGCGCAAGTTCGCGGAAGTCCAGCGTCAGGCTCGGCGCACCCCGGTGGAGATCACCCGGAATGGCCGGCGCGAGTTCGTGCTGATGTCGGCCGAACAATATGATTGGCTCACCACCGCCGCCAAGCGCACCCATCGAACGGCCGACGCAGCGTCTGTGGTCATCGGTGCGGCGCAGAGGGCCGAGATGGACCTCGAACATGCGAAGCTCGATGACATGCTAAAGTGAACTCAGTGGCTGGCGCTGCCGATCCGAGCGCGGGGCTCATCGTCCGCTGCGATCATCTCTGGTCGCGTGGGGCCTCCGTATGCCGGCTAAGCGCACTGTTCTTGGTCCCCGCCCCCGCGTCGACGCAAAAAAGCCGTGATCAGGCGCAATTTCGCGCCGCAAATCCCGCTCAACACCCTTGACATACCAGCGCTTTCGGCAGAACGCCTCTGGTACGCGTCATGGATTGTTTCATGGATCTGATTACCACCACTTCCGACCTCGCTGCCGCCTGCACCCGGCTCGCCCAACACAAGGTCATCACCGTCGATACCGAGTTCCTGCGGGAGACGACGTATTATCCCCTGCTCTGCGTCGTGCAGATGGCGAGCGCGGAGGAAGCCGTCGTGATCGACACGCTGGCGCCCGGGATCGACCTCAAGCCGTTCTTCGAACTGATGGGGAACGAGGCCGTACTTAAAGTGTTCCACGCCGCCCGCCAGGACATCGAGATCGTCTGGCACCTGTCGAACACCATTCCGCACCCGATCTTCGACACGCAAGTCGCCGCGATGGTGCTGGGTTATGGCGACAGCATCGCCTATGACCAACTGGTCGAGCGTGTCACCGGTCACCGGCCGGACAAGACCCACCGCTTCACCGACTGGTCGCGGCGCCCGCTGACGTCGGAACAGATGCATTACGCGGTCTCCGACGTCACGCATCTGCGCGACGTGTTCGCAGCGCTCGACGCCGACCTGAAGAAGCGCGGCCGAAACGACTGGGTCAGCGAGGAGATGGAAGTCCTGACCTCCCCGAAAACCTATGATTTCCATCCCGAACGTGCCTGGGAGCGGCTCAAGACGCGGGTGCGCAAGCCGAAGGAACTCGCGGTGCTGATGGAAGTGGCTGCATGGCGCGAGCAGGAGGCGCAGAGCCGCGACGTCCCGCGCTCGCGCGTACTGAAGGACGATGCCGTCGGCGACATCGCCACCCACGCGCCGACCTCGCTGGAGCGCCTTGCCAATCTGCGCTCGCTGCCGAAGGGTTTTGACCGCTCGAAATGGGGCAGCGATATCGTCGCCGCCGTGCAGCGCGGCCTCGCCCGTGATCTGCACATGCTGCCGAAACTCGAAAAGCCGCGCGGCAATTCCAACGGCGCTGCGACTGTCGAGCTCCTGAAGGTACTGCTGCGGATGACGTCGGAGCGCCATGCGGTCGCCAGCAAGGTGATCGCCACCGTCGACGACCTCGACCAGATCGCCGCCGACGACCACGCCGACGTCGCCGCCCTGCACGGCTGGCGCCGCGAATTGTTCGGCGAAGCCGCCCTTGCGCTGAAGCACGGCAGGCTGGCGCTGGCGATCGAAAAAGGCCGCGTCGTCAGGGTCGACCGGGCTTAGAAAATACCGTGGCTTTCATCCTTCGAGACGCATCGCTTCGCGATGCTCCTCAGGATGAGGTCTGAGACCCTCATGGTGAGGAGCGCGGCAGCGCCGCGCGTCTCGAACCATGAGGCCACTGTCCTCACCACCGCAATTCCACGCCCACCGTACCCTGGTGCGACTGCATCGCGTTGCGGAACTTGGCGTCGTAGTTGGCGTAGACGCGCGCGGTGTTGGTCAGGCCGAGCGATGCCGAGGCGCCGGCATCCATGCCGTACTGGCTTTCGCCGATGCCCTGGAACGTGATGCTCTGGGGACCGAGGCTGACGGTGATGTCGGAGAAGTTCTGCACGAGATTGTCGACGAACTTGCCGTAGGCTGACAGGTCGAGAATCTTCCGGTCGAAGATCCAGTAATGCCCGACCTCCGCGCCGATCAGCAGGCGGGCGCGCTGCACGGTCGCGCTGGTCGCCGCGATCGGGTCGAGGCCGCCGATCTCCTGCAACGAACCGGTCCGTGCCCGGACATATTCGAACGCCCCCTTGGGCACGATGCGGCCCTGGTCCCTGGTCCAGTAATAGCTGATCTCGCTCAGCACGCCGTCGAGCCTCGCGTTGTAGCCGGCGGTCGCAATCCCCAATCCGGTATCGCGACGCGAATCGACGTTTCCGAAACCGTGTACGACGGCGGTTGCCCAGGTCCACGGCCCGCTGTCGACGGAGGCGGTGAAGCCGAGCTGAGTGAGATCGATCGTCGCCGATTGCAGCGCCAGCGGAACGTCGATCGCCGAGCGGCTCTGGTCGACCGAGAAGCCGAGGTTGATGCCCGGCGCTACGCGCGCGCCGATGCCGGCGATGCCACCCCAGGTCTTGCGGCTGTCGCCGACGAAACCATCGACCGCGCCGTTCTTCGTGGAATTCCCGTAGCCTTCGAACCAGGTCCGGTAGCGCGGCGGCTCCGTGCTCTCGGAGGCGCCGCCGCCGCCCGGGTTGGTCCGCTGCAACCGATTGAAGCCGTTGCTCGACTGGTTGCCGAGTCGCTCCAGAAAGTTGCTGCCGAGATTGGCCAGCGCCGCATTCGACGACACCATTGAGTTGACCGCAATCGCCGTCGGCTCGGGCGCGACCGGCGGCGTTGGCGGCGTTTGCGCCTGTGCGGCGGGCATGATGCCGATGAGGACGAACGCAATCGCAGCCAGCCGCGCCAACGCGCGACTCGTCCCGATCTTCCTTGCTCGCGAAGGCCGCAATGAGCCGCGCATGCAATCCATTCCCAAGAGCAAAACTGTCGGCTCGAAAAGCGCGCAAAATCCCGATCAGGTGGACCGATTTGCCCTCAGTTCACCGGGAGCGTCAATTGGCTGGCCCTCCGGCCGGGAGCCGAAACCGCGCCATTGTGCTTCCGCTGCCACAGCGCGCGGCCTTGTACTGCGCGCAGGCTCAATTTTCAGTTCGTCACAGGCGAAATCAGCGTGCCGTTGCGCTCAGTCGTATCTGATGTCCTGCAGAGATCGCCTTCGAGCCGAATCCTGCCGCTGGCGAGCAACCGCAGCGCCTCCGGATAGATGCGATGCTCGATGCCGAGAATGCGCTGCGACAGCGTCTCCGCCGTGTCGTCATCGGCCACCTGCACCGCGCCCTGCATTACGATTGGGCCGGCATCGGTTTCCGGAATCACGAAATGCACGGTCGCGCCCGAGATCTTCACCCCGGCCGCAAGCGCCTGGCCGTGCGGATCGAGGCCCGGAAAGGAAGGCAGCAGCGATGGATGAATGTTGAGCATCTTGCCATACCAGCGCTGCACGAATTCGGCCGTGAACAGCCGCATGAACCCGCCAAGGCAGATCAGCTCGATATTTTTCTCCTCCAGCGCCCGCTGCAGCATCGCCTCGAAGCCAGCGCGGTCCTTGCCGAACGGCTTGCTCTCGATGACTGCCGTCGGCACGCCGCTCGCAGCCGCCCGCGCGAGCCCCGGCGCATCGGCCCGGTTGGAAATCACCGCGACGATCTCGGCAGGAAAATCCGCAGCCTTCGCCGCATCGATCAGCGCGGCCATGTTGGACCCGCGCCCGGAAATCAGGATAGCGGTGCGGCGCTTCATTGCGCGAGGTCGAGATGGCCGTTGTAGATCACGCGGTGCTCGCCCTCTGCCGGAATCACCTCGCCCAACAACGCAACGGTCTCGCCACCTTCGGTCAGGACTTCGGTCACCTGTTCGATCGCATCGGCCTTCACGATGGCGATCATGCCGATACCGCAGTTGAAGGTGCGCAGCAGTTCGAGCTCGGCGATGCCGCCCTCGGCGGCCAGCCACTTGAACACCGGCAACACCGGCAGCCGCGCCAGATCGATGCCGACGCCGAGGTGCTTGGGCAGCACCCGCGGAATGTTGTCGGTGAAGCCGCCGCCGGTGATATGCGCCAGCCCCTTGATCGCGCCGGTTTCGCGAATCGCCCGCAGGCAGGATTTCACGTAGAGCCGCGTCGGCGCCAGCAGCGCACCGCCGAGCGTCATCACGGGCGAGAACGGCGCCGGTGCGTCGAAGCCTAGTCCGGATTGCTCCACGATCTTGCGGACCAGCGAGAACCCGTTGGAATGGACGCCCGAGGAGGCGAGCCCGATCACGGCATCGCCCGCGGCGATGTCCGGGCTCGGCAGCAGCGTGCCGCGCTCGGCCGCGCCCACCGCAAAGCCCGCGAGGTCGTAATCGCCGTCCTTGTAGAGCCCGGGCATTTCGGCGGTCTCGCCCCCGATCAGGGCGCAGCCCGATTCGCGGCAGCCCTCGGCGACGCCGGCCACGATGGCCGCAGTCGCCTCCGGATCGAGCTTGCCGCAGGCAAAATAGTCGAGGAAGAACAGCGGCTCGGCGCCCTGGACCACGAGATCGTTGACCGACATCGCCACCAGGTCGATGCCGATCCCGCCATGCAGCCCGGTTTCGATCGCGATCTTGACCTTGGTGCCGACGCCATCGGTCGCGGCCACCAGGACCGGGTCCTTGAAGCCCGCTGCCTTGAGGTCGAAAAGCCCGCCGAAACCGCCGATTTCGGCGTCGGCGCCGGCCCGGGCTGTAGCCCTGACCATCGGCTTGATGAGATCGACGAGGCGGTTCCCCGCATCGATATCGACCCCCGAATCAGCGTATGTGAGCCCGTTTTTGCGGTCGACCATGCCAAATTCCAGTATGATGACGGCTGGTTACGAGGATTTCGGCGTTCCTGCAATGGCTCGCCGACGCTTCACACATATACTATGTAGACAATAACCGGCCGATCCCGCCATGGGCCGGATCCGGGACCGGGAGCCGGGAAGCGACCGAGTTGAGCATTCCGAATATCATTACGCTGGGGCGCATCATTCTGGTGCCCGTCATCGTCTGGGCGATCGTCTCGAGCCAGATGGAAATCGCGTTCGCGATCTTCGTCATCGCGGGCGTCAGCGATGCCGTCGACGGTTTTCTGGCCAAGCGCTTCAACATGCAGAGCGAACTGGGCGCCCTGCTCGATCCCCTCGCCGACAAGGCGCTGCTGGTCTCGATCTATGTCGCGCTCGGAATCTGGGGCGCGGTGCCGCGCTGGATCGTCATCCTCGTGGTGTCCCGCGACATCATGATCGTCACGGCGGTGATCGTGTCGTGGCTGTTCGACAAGCCGATTCCGATGAAGCCCCTGATGGTGTCGAAACTCAACACGGTGGCGCAGGTGGCGTTCGCGGCGCTGGTGCTGGCTTCGCTCGGCTTCAACTTCAAGCCGGCGCCCTATGACGTGATCCTGATGGGTTTCGTTACGGTCTTTACTTTGGTTTCCGTCTCGCTCTATCTCGTCGAGTGGGTGCGGCACATGAGTACGATCGAAGCGAGCTAGACGCTGTTGTATTGACGCGTTTTCGCCACTCCGCCCGAAAACGCCGTGATCCCCGGCCTGGAGACTTGCGTGGCAGTTCGCGTTCAACCTCGTCAGCTTGCCTTTGCGTTGCCGCATGCGGAGAGCCTGACGCGCGACAATTTTCTCGAAGGCCCCGCGAACGAAGCCGCGCTCTCGCTGATCGAAAGCTGGCCCGACTGGCCGAACCGAATCATGCTTCTGGTTGGGCCGGAGGGCTCGGGCAAAAGCCACCTCGCCGCTATCTGGGCCGAACTGGCCGGCGCCCGCGCGACATCGGCTCACGGTCTGACCGCGGCCGCCGTTCCCGGCGCGCTGGCCACGGGCGCGCTGGTGGTCGAGGACCTGAACCCTTCCGGGTTCGACGAACGCGCGATGTTCCATCTGTTGAATCTCGCGCGCGAGGACAACGCCTCCGTTCTGATCACGGCGCGCGTACTGCCATCGGCATTCGAGGTTGAATTGCGCGACCTCAGGTCGCGGCTGCGCGCGGTGCCGGTGGTGTCGTTGCAGCAGCCCGACGATCTCCTGTTCCGTGGACTGATCGTCAAGTTTTGCGCCGACCGGCAGTTGAGCATCGACGAGGCGGTCGTGAGCTATCTGACCAACCGGATCGAGCGGTCCTATGCCGCGGCCCGCCACGCGGTCGATCTCCTGGACACGGAGGCGCTGCGGCTGGGCCGGCCGGTGACCCGGGCGCTGGCCGCGGAACTGCTCCGCGAGGGCTGACTGGCCGGACGCCTTGTCGCCTTGACGGCAGGGTGAACCGGAACATCAATGTCATTGAAACGTCATCGGCGTATCACATGCTCCACGCCGCGCTGCGCCTAGAATCGCCCGCATCACGCCCGAGATGGATCGTAGCTTTATGGAATCGGCACAAGTCATTGAAATCAAGGAAAAAGAACCGGTCGCCGAGGCTGCTCCCGCGATCGCGACGAGCCCTGAGCGATTCATTAACCGTGAGCTTTCCTGGCTGCATTTCAACCGCCGGGTGCTCGAGGAATCGGTCAATCCCCGCCATCCCGCGCTGGAGCGGGTGCGGTTCCTGTCGATTTCCGCCAATAACCTTGATGAGTTCTTCATGGTCCGCGTCGCCGGTATCAAGGCACAGGTTCGCGAAGGCATCGCCGAACGCAGCCCGGACGGCCTGACGCCATCCGAGCAGCTCGTCCTGATCAACAAGAGCGTTTCCGAACTCGCCTCCGACCAGCAGGCGATCTGGCGCGATCTGCGTACCATCCTGTCGGATGCCGGCATCAAGCTGGTCGACGGCCACGACTTCACCAAGGCGGAGCGGACCTGGCTCGAGGATCATTTCCTCCACAGCATCTTCCCGCTGCTGACGCCGCTTGCGATCGATCCCGCGCACCCCTTCCCGTTCATCCCGAGCCTCGGCTTCACCATTGCCCTGCAGCTGGTGCGGGTGTCGGACGGCAAGCCGATGAACGCGCTGATCCGCATGCCCGGCAAGATCGACCGCTTCATCCGCCTGCCCCACAAGGATGGCGCGGTGCACCTGATCCCGCTGGAACAGGCGACCGCCCTGTTCATCGGACGGCTGTTTCCCGGTTACACGGTCAAGGGCCAGGGTGCGTTCCGCATCATCCGCGACTCCGAACTCGAAATCGAGGAAGAGGCGGAAGACCTGGTTCGCGTGTTCGAGACCGCGCTGAAACGGCGCCGCCGCGGATCGGTGATCCGGCTCGAGATGGATGCCAAGATGCCGGAAGAACTGCGCGGCTTCGTGCAGCAGGCGCTGTCGGCCGCCGACGACGAGGTGTTTCTGGTCGATGGCGTGCTGGCGATGAACGAGCTCTCGCAGCTCACGCGCCTTGATCGCCCCGACCTCGAATTCACGCCTTACGTGCCGCGCCATCCCGAACGCGTGCGCGACCATGGCGGCGACATCTTCGCGGCGATCCGCCAGAAGGACCTGATCGTCCATCACCCTTACGAATCCTTCGACGTCGTCGTGCAATTCCTGCAGCAGGCGGCGCGCGATCCCGACGTGGTCGCGATCAAGCAGACGCTCTACCGCACCTCGAACAATTCGCCGATCGTGCGCGCGCTCGCGGAAGCGGCCGAGGCCGGCAAGTCGGTGACGGCGCTGATCGAGTTGAAGGCGCGCTTCGACGAGGAAGCCAACATCCGCTGGGCGCGCGACCTCGAACGCGCCGGCGTGCAGGTGGTGTATGGATTCATCGAACTGAAGACCCACGCCAAGCTGTCGATGGTGGTGCGGCGCGAGGGCGGCAACCTCACGACCTACGTCCACACCGGCACCGGCAACTATCATCCGGTGACGGCGCGCATCTACACGGACCTTTCCTATTTCACCTCGGACCCGATCATAGGCCGCGATGCGGCGCGGGTGTTCAACTACATCACCGGCTATGCCGAGCCGAGCGACATCGAGCGGATGGCGGTGTCCCCGCTGACGCTGCGCAAGCGCATCATCGAACACATCAGGGGCGAGGCCAATCATGCCCGGCACGGCAAGCCGGCCGCGATCTGGATGAAGATGAATTCTCTGGTCGACCCTGACGTCATCGACGCGCTCTACGAAGCGTCCCAGGCCGGCGTGTCGATCGAACTGGTGGTGCGCGGCATCTGCTGCCTGCGGCCGGGAATCGCAGGGCTTTCGGAAAATATCCGGGTCAAGTCGATCATCGGCCGTTTCCTCGAACATGGCCGAATCTACTGCTTCGGTATGGGTCAGGGCCTGCCCAGCGCGAAAGCGGCTGTGTATATCTCGTCCGCCGACATGATGCCGCGGAACCTCGACCGGCGCGTCGAAATCCTCTGCCCATTGCAAAATCCGACGGTACATCAGCAGGTTCTCGAACAGATCATGGTCGCGAACCTGAAGGATACGGAGCAGAGCTGGCAATTGTTGCCCGATGGGTCCTCAACGCGTATGAAGGCCGCGAAAGGCGAAGAGCCCTTCAACCTGCATAACTATTTCATGACGAATCCGAGTCTGTCAGGCCGTGGAAAGTCTCTCAAGGAATCTTCGCCGCGCCGCCTCACGCGCCGTAACGAGCGCCAGCAACCGCAATAGCAGGGGAACGCGACGGTGAAGCGACCGCGCAAGCGCGCTTCCAGCGTCGCCGTCATCGATATCGGTTCGAACTCGGTTCGTCTCGTCGTCTACGAGACGATGACGCGCAGCCTCGTTACCGTCTTCAACGAAAAGGCGCTGTGCGGACTGGGCCGCGAGGTCCAGAGCACCGGGCTGCTCTCGGCCGACGCCGTCACCAAGGCGCTGACGTCGCTGCGGCGCTTTCGCGCGCTGTGCCGCATCCAGCAGGTCGGCCGCGTCTATGCGATCGCCACCGCCGCCTGCCGCGACGCTTCCAACGGCCCCGACTTCATCGCGCAGGCCGAACGCATCTGCGGCGTCCCCATTGAAATCCTTTCAGGCCCACGCGAGGCCAAGTTGTCCGCGCTCGGCGTCGTCTCCGGCATTCACAATCCCGACGGCATCGTCGGCGATCTCGGCGGCGGATCGCTCGAACTGATCGACGTGCATCGCGGCCGCGTCAGCAGCGGCGTCACGCTGCCGCTGGGAAGCCTGGCGCTGCAGGATCTTTCGCACAAGTCGCTGAAGCGCGCCGAACGCATCGTCAGCGACGACCTGTCCGGCCTGGCCCAACTCAAGGCGGGGCACGGCCGCACCTTCTACGCGGTCGGCGGCACCTGGCGCGCGCTGGCGCGCATACACATCGTGCAGAGCGGCTATCCGCTGCGGGTGATGCACGGCTACGAGATCCCTGCCGCCGACGCGCTGGATTTCGCGCGGCGCCTGCGCCGGCTCGTGGCGGCCAACATGCTCGCCGATATCGAAGTCGTCGCCGACGCGCGGCGTCCGCTGCTGACCTACGCGGCGCTGGTGCTCGAATACATCATCCGCGTCGGCAGGCCGAAGACGATCGTCTTTTCGACGTTCGGCGTTCGCGAAGGCCTGCTCTACGAGATGCTGCCGCAACAGGAGCGCGCCAAGGACGGCTTCATCTGCGCGGCGCAAACGCTGAACGGGCTGTTGTCGCGTTCCGCACGCCATGCCGAAGAACTGGTCGAGTGGACCGATCGCCTGGTCAGGGTCGTCAAGCTGCGGGAAACGCCGGAAGACCGCCGCCTGCGCCATGCCGCCTGTCTCCTGTCCGACATCGGGTGGCGAGTGCATCCCGACCATCGCGGCGAGGAGACGCTGAGCCTGATCACCAACGGCAATTTCGGCTCGATCAGCCATCAGGGCCGCGCCTTTGTCGCGCTGTCGGTGTTCTATCGTTACGCAGGTTTGAGCGAGGAAAACGAACCGCCGACCCGCATCCGCGAGCTGGTGCCGCCGGCGATGGACGATCGCGCCCGCCTGCTCGGTGCGGCGTTTCGCGTCGCCCACCTGATTTCGGCGGCGCGAACCGGCGTGCTGCCCGCGACGCATTTCCGTACCCGCGACCGCAAGCTGATGCTGGTGTTCGAGCATCGCATGGTCGACCTCGTCGCCGACCGCGTCGGCAGCCGCTTCAAGCAACTGGCGCGGCTGGTCGGGCGCATCGGCTCGATCGTGCGGAACTGAGACATTCACCGTAGAAAACGATGCTGTCGCGTGCGGCAGCGCCTGTGCGCTACAGTCCCCGCACGAACGCTTCGAGTGCCGCGTTGGTCTCGTTCGGCGCTTCCTGCTGCACCCAGTGCCCGATCCCCGGGATGATGGTGGCGCCACGGAAATCGGAACAGGCGATTCCGGGTTCGGCGTACAGGTCCATGCCTGGAACGAAGGCGCGCACGGGGTCGCGCTCGCCGGCGATGAAGGCCGATGGCTGCGCAATGCCGCGTCCGCTCAATTCGGCGAGGTCGGCGAAATCGAGCCCCTGCGCGCGGTACCGGTTGAGCGGGCCGCGAAAGCCGCCGGCCCTGAAGGCATCGACATAGACCGCCAGATCGCGCTCGCTCATCCAGCCCGGAAACGGCTGCGGATCGACGAGCCCATCGAGCAGCCTTGCGTTCTCCGGTTTCGGCTCGAGCCATCCGTTGCGCGGCGCCTCCCCGGACAGTGCGAAATACATCTTGCGCAAGGCTCCGGCGATATCAGCCTCCAGCTCCGCCTCCGCCACGCCCTCCTGCTGGAAGTAGGTCTGATAGAAGAAGCGTCCCTTGTAGATGGATCGAACGAGGTCAATGAACGGCGCAGGTCCGCGCGGACGGAACGGCACGCTGAGACCGGCCACGGCCCTGATCCTGTCGGGATGAAGCAGCGCCGTGTGCCACACGATGGGCGCGCCCCAGTCGTGGCCGAACAGAATGGCCGGACCGTCTCCCAATTGATCGATCACCGCAACGACATCGGACGCGAGATGACGCAGCGTATAGGCCGGGATTTCCTTTGGCTTCGAACTTCGTCCGTAGCCGCGCACGTCGAGCGCGGCCACCCGAAAGCCCCGTGCCGCGAAGTGCGTCATCTGATGCCGCCAGGAGTACCAGAGCTCCGGGAAGCCATGGACGCAGACGATCAGCGGGCCCGAGCCGCCGACCGCCACATTGAGCTCGATCGCTCCGTTCTTCACGGTGACAAAGTCCATCACAATCTCCACCCTGCCCGTTACAGCAGCGACTTCACGCGCGCCGCGAGCGCAGGTTCGCGCAGCGCGGCCTGCGGCTTGAGCAGCTGGGTGACTTCCACGCTCAGCCGATGCACCTCAGGATCCTGCGCGGCGAGCCGGGTCAAGGCTGCTCCATATTGCAGGCGCTGCGCGAGGTCGACGGGGCGAACGCCGCGCGTGGCAGGATAGACGAAATCATTGACGGCAACGCCCCACGGCGTCGCGATCGTGTCCTGGATGGCGGCAAAGAACTCACGCGCCAGCCGCTCCATGGGAACGCCTGCCGCCAGCAGCCCGTCCAGGATCACGGCTTCCTGCGCCGCCACGCTCATGCCCTGGCCGAACACCGGGTTGAAGCGACAAAGCGCATCACCCGTCACCAGCAGGCCTGCCGGGAAAGACTCCAGACGCTCGAAATGTCGCCGCGTGCTGCACGGCAGCTTGAAGCGGACGATATCGGTCAGCGGCCGCGCGTCCCTGACGGCGTCATAAATCGTCGGAGTGCGCAGGCTCCTGACGAAATCCATGAATCCGGCGCGGTCGCCCGGAGGCGCATCGCCGTGATTGCCCCCGACGGAAAGCACCCATCGCTGCTTCTCGATCGGAAACAGGAACGCGCCACGGCTGGTGGCGGGCGCAGACGGCAGGACGACATTGCCCAGCCAGTCGGCGTTGTGATCGCGCCGCTCGATAATGGTGCTTGCATATGCCTGATCCATCCCGATCTCGGTTTCCTCGGGCTTCTGCAAGGAAAGCGCTTCGAGCAGCTGCAGCGTCAGGCCGCAGCGGCCGGAAGCTTCGACGACGAGGTCGGCTTCCAGCATCACAGCACCGCCATCTTCCGTTTCGTAATGGACCGCCTCGATACGCGTGGCATCGCGCGATGCGGCGAGTCTGGTCACGCGGGAGCGCATGCAAATGTCGATGTTCGGGGATTGCCGAACGCGCCCTCGCGTAACGGCTTCGAGCAGTGGGCGCGACATGCTGAAAACATCGATGCCGAGGTCGCGAGCGGGGAACGGGTCGAACCCGGGGCGCTCGAACCGAAGGTCCTTCCCCATACCGACCTTCACCGCGCCGGCTTCCGCCAGATCCTTCTCGAACCCCGGAAACAATGTCTGCAGCGCCTTCAGCCCGCCCGCGAGAAGGATATGGGCGTGCTGGCATTGCGGAGTGCCGATCCGCGGCGCCGCCTCCGCGGGAAGCACGTCTCGCTCGATCAGCGTGACTTTTCCGAAATGGCGGGAAACGGCCTGGGCGGCCGCAAGGCCGGCCATGCCGGCGCCAATAACCACAGCATGATTTCGTGCTGGATCCGGCATGTCTTTGTCCTGGATGGGATACGTCAAACAGGATCGGGAACCCAGCTTAGCCGATCTTCTTTCGGACGATAGTGAAACGCGTCACAAATTTTGGAGCGGGACCCGTCACGAAGCCCCCACGGAGCCCGGGCCGCGCCAGCGACGAGAATACCTGTCGCAAGAACATTTTCGATCGCCGGGGCTTGAGCTAGTCTGCAACCGTCCCAGCCAAGGAGCCCGCCATGCACGTCCGCGAAATGATCGGCACCCACCCGGCCGCTCAGGGCCAGGTCAACGACGCCCTGATCCGCTGCATCGAGGAATGCTACTCCTGCGCCCAGATCTGCACCTCCTGCGCCGACGCGTGCCTGTCGGAGCGCATGGTGCAGGATCTCACCCAGTGCATCCGCCTCGACCTCGATTGCGCCGACATCTGCAATATCACCGGCCGCATCATGACCCGCCGCACCGGCTCCGACGACGAAGTCATGCGCCGGATGCTCAGCGTGTGCGCCGCCGCCTGCCGGCTGTGCGCCGACGAGTGCCAGAAGCACGCCGGCATGCACCAGCACTGCCGCATTTGCGCCGAGAGCTGCCGCCGCTGCATGGAGGCCTGCCAGGAGGTCTCGCGCGGCATGGCGCATTAGCGCCTACTCCTCGCGGCGAAACACGCTGAACTGGAACATCTGCCTGGAGCCCCACGGCGTTGCATGCTCGTGCCGCCTTGTGTCGACGAGCCGGAATCCGGCGCCAAGGACCTGTGCGAGGCTCGCGCTGTCATAACGCGCGACCGGCAAGCCGCTGCATTTTTCAGGTCCATCCAGCGCGAACGTGCCGATGATGGCGTGTCCCCCCGCATTCACGCCCCGCGTGAGGCGCGCGATATAGGCGGCGCGATCGCTTTCGTCGGTGAGAAAGTGGAACGCCGCGCGATCGTGCCAGATGTCGTAGGCTCTGACCGGCTCCCAGGCGGTCGCATCCGCCACGATCCACTGAACGCGATCAGCCCGGCTCTCCAGCCGCCGCCGGGCGGCCTCCAGCGCCGCAGCCGACAGATCGAGCACGGTGATATCCTGAAACCCCTGCTCGACCAGATGATCGACCAGACGCGAAGCGCCGCCGCCGATGTCGATGATGGCGGATCTATGCGTCGCGCCTGCCTGCACGATGAGATCGAATGAAGGCGCCGGGCTTTCCTGGAACCAGCTGACTTCGCTCTCGCCCTTCGAGGTATAGACGTTCTCCCAGTGGGCCTGACGGTTCGCGCTCTCCATGACGCCCTCCTCGAGGAGGCCCACGGCGCTGATCGCCAGCCTCTCAAGGCATTAATTGGCTACCGCGGCGTGATCTGCAACTCCAGCAGCGCGAGCCGCTCCAGGGCGACCGGGTCGCGCTCGCCCTTGTCGGCCGCGCGCAGGATTGCCTCGGCGAGGAATTGAACCTGGGTCGAACTCACCGGCTCGGGAAGGGAGGCGACCGCCGCGTCAAGCGCATCCTTCATCACCGAGATGACCTCGGGCGGAAACGCAGCGTTGGCGAAATCCTTCATGGCGGAGGCGACTGAGCGGGGGCGACTGAAAGGTAGCGGCTGCCGGTGCACCTTGGGGGCAGGACTGCATCGGCAGCCGCTGGAGTACGATGTGTCTATCCCTAGGACACAGATTGCATAATTTTCCCGCGCGCGAATCGTTCCGGCAAAATCCGGCTGGAGTTAAAAAAATCGCGCCCCACGTGATCGCGGGCTGGCGCCCGCGACGCGGCCTGAAGCCAAGCCGCTCGCGCTACGCCGCGGTAGCCGAGTGCTCGGCACCCTGCAGCCTGCGCTTGCGCCAGATCGATCCGGCGACCAGCACCACGGCGATTCCGAGCAGCCCCAGCACGACCTCGCCGCCATGGCCGCCATTGGCGAACTTCGGTCCCAGGCCGATCGACGTGAGGATGCCATCGAGGCCAACACCGACCGGGCCGTCGAAGAAGGCGTGCAGCGACGGTTGCAGCGCCGGGTCGGTCGCCATGACCTCGCCCGCGATCCAGCCCAGCAGGCCGGCGCCGGCCCATACCAGCGCAGGCAGGCGGGTGAGCAGTGCCATGATCAGCGCAGCGCCCGCGACGATCAGGGGAACGCTGATCGCAAGTCCGATGACCAGCAGCGGAATGCTGCCATTGGCGGCTGCCGCGACGGCAATGACGTTGTCGAGGCTCATCACGATATCGGCGATCGCCACGATCTGGACGGCCGCCCACAGATGCGCCGCCGCATCCACGTCGCCCTCGCCCTCGTGTTCAGGCACCAGCAGCTTTGCCGCGATCACGAGCAGCGCCAGTCCGCCGACCAGCTTGAGGAACGGCAGCCCCATCAGCGTCACGACGATGCCGGTGAAGATGATGCGCAGGAGGACCGCGACGCCGGCGCCGAGGACCATGCCCCAGAACCGCTGACGCGCCGGCAGGCCCCGGCACGCCATCGCGATGACCAGCGCATTGTCGCCCGACAGCAGGATGTTGATCCACATGATCTTGCCGAGCGCCACCCAGAACGCGGGCTGCTGCATCTCGGCCTGGAACTGGGCGAAGAAGGCCGAGATCGTCGCCGGATCGAAAAATTGCCACAGCCAGTTCACAGCATCACTCCCCCGGCGTTCTCAGCCGTTGCGCGCGGCGATCGTGCCGCCGTTCGAAAAAATCAGCCGACGATCTCGTTGCCCGAAAAGAACTGCGCGATTTCGATCGCGGCCGTCTCCGGCGCATCCGATCCATGGACCGAGTTCTCGCCGATCGACTTGGCGTGAACCTTGCGGATCGTGCCGTCCGCGGCCTTCGACGGATCGGTGGCGCCCATCACGTCGCGATACTTCAGGACCGCGCCCTCGCCTTCCAGCACCTGCACCACGACCGGGCCCGATGTCATGAAGTCGACCAGTTCGCCGAAGAACGGACGCGCCTTGTGAACGGCGTAGAAGGTTTCAGCCTGTTCCCGGGTCATGCGAATGCGCTTCTGGGCCACGATGCGCAGCCCGGCCTTCTCGATCAGCGCGTTGACGGCGCCGGTCAGATTGCGCTCGGTCGCGTCCGGCTTGATGATCGAGAAAGTGCGTTCAATCGCCATTGGTTCGTCCTTACAAAACACTGGTGGGAGGGTTGCGGGGCTTATATCGGCGCCATCCCGCCACGGCAAGCGGCCCGGTGGCGTGCCGCCCAGCTATCCGCTTTTGAGGGGGTCCTCCCCGGCGCGTCCGCCTCCGGACACGCCCCGGCGCGCAGATTACCGCGATTTCATCCAGGTGAACCCTCTGTGAGACCTGCGTCACGTACCGGTTCAGCCTCACCGCCATACACTTCGAACAATCGGACATCTGGCAGGCTCGCCAGGCGTCACGGGATGATTTCACCGAAGGCGCTTTCCGCGCCAGAATCCTGAGGAGACGATCATGTTACGCAAACTCTTGCTCGTTGCGGCGGCTGCAGCTTCGCTGGGGGCGGCCGCACTGGCGCCAACCTCCGCATCCGCCCACGGCTGGCGCCACCACCACCATCATCATCATGCCTTTGGACCCCGCATCATCATCGGCGGTCCGGCGTATTATGCAGGCGGATATGGCGGCTGCTACGTGCGGCGCCTGGTCCCCACCCCCTTCGGACTGCGCTGGCGGCTGGTAAATCGCTGCTTCTGATCCGATTGGACTTCCCCGACGCCCCGGCCACCGCGCCGGGGCGTATTTTTTCCGGAACAGATTTGCCGATCATGATTCGCTACCTGCGGACGAATGCATGCGGCCATGCGCGGGAAACCAAATTCATCGCAATGACTTGACTTACGAAAGATCACTCACCGCCAGCCACGCTGCGAAGTGGAACTCGTCAAGCGGACAACCCAAGAGAATTGCCATGGACACTCAAATGGACACGCAAAGCGAAAGCGATTTCGAACAACTCGATCACAGGACCTGCCAGTCGATCTGCGATGCGGTGGGCGAACGCTTGCAGCAGAGTTTCCGTCCGGAAAACGAATTGTCGCCCCGGTTGCGGGAGTTGATGGACGAACTGCGGCGGCACGACAACGACCGCTATTGACGCTGCCCGGACTGGCAATCATCGATCTATTTCATCAATATCCTGATAGAATTTGCCAATAACGGATTGCGTTTGGGGTTGCGTTTGCGGGCTCCTCCGGTGACAACCCGGGATGCTTTCAATAACGGATATTTCGGTCCGCATCGCCGGACGGCTTCTGATCGACAGCAGCACCGTGCAGATCGTGCCGGGCGCGCGCGTCGGATTCGTCGGCCGTAACGGCGTCGGCAAGTCGACGCTGTTCCACGCGATCCGCGGCGACCTGCCGATCGAATCCGGCAGCATTACGCTGCCGCCGCGCTGGCGCATCGGCAGCCTGGCGCAGGAAGCGCCCGACGGACCGGAAAGCCTCGTCAATGTCGTGCTCAAGGCCGACCTGGAGCGCGACGCGTTGCTGCGCGAAGCAGAGACCGCCGACGACCCGCATCGAATTGCCGAAATCCAGACCCGGCTGGTCGACATCGACGCGCACTCCGCGCCGGCGCGTGCGGCCGCGATCCTGAGCGGGCTCGGGTTCTCGACCGCGGACCAGGCCCGGCCATGCTCGGAATTCTCCGGCGGCTGGCGCATGCGCGTGGCGCTCGCCGCGACGCTGTTCTCGGCGCCGGACCTGCTGCTGCTCGACGAACCGACCAACTACCTCGACCTCGAAGGCACGCTGTGGCTGGAAGACCATCTGGCGAACTACCCGCGCACCGTCATCGTGATCAGCCATGACCGCGACCTGCTCGATACCTCCGTCGACCAGATCCTGCATCTCGATCGCGGCAAGCTGACGCTCTACAAGGGCACCTATTCCTCGTTCGAGGAACAGCGCGCCACCCGCGAAATGCTGGACGCCAAGCACGCCAAGCGCCAGGCCGACGAACGCAAGCGGCTGCAGGCCTTCGTCGATCGCTTCAAGGCCAAGGCCTCCAAGGCGCGCCAGGCGCAATCCCGCGTGAAAATGCTGGAGCGGATGAAGCCGGTGACCGCGCTGGTGACGCAGGACGTGCGCGAGATTTCGTTCCCCACGCCGGAGAAGATGCTGTCGCCACCGATCATCGCGGTCGATGACGTCTCGGTCGGCTACGATCCGAAGAAGCCGGTGCTCAACCGCGTGACGCTGCGGATCGACACCGACGACCGCATCGCCCTGCTCGGCTCGAACGGCAACGGCAAATCGACGCTGGTCAAGCTTCTCGCCAACAAGCTGCAGCCGTTCTCGGGCCGGGTCACGCGCGCCGAAAAACTGTCGGTCGGCTATTTCGCGCAGCATCAGGTCGACGAACTCAATCTCGACGGCTCGCCCTACGACCACGTGCGCAAGCTGATGCCGGATGCGATGGAAACCAAGGTGCGCGGGCGCGTCGGGGCGATCGGCTTTTCCGGCAAGGCCGGCGACACGCTGGTGCGCAGCCTCTCGGGCGGCGAGAAGGCGCGGCTGCTGCTCGGGCTCGCCACCTTCTACGGCCCCAACATGATCATCCTCGACGAACCGACCAACCATCTCGACATCGACAGCCGCGCGGCGCTGGCCGAAGCGATCAACGATTTTCCCGGTGCGGTGATCATGGTCTCGCACGACCGCTATCTGATCGAGGCCTGCGCCGATCAATTGTGGGTCGTCGCCAACCAGACCGTCAAAGCCTATGACGGCGATCTCGACGAATACCGGCGGATGGTGCTGTCGATCGGGGACACGCGCAACGGTTCGCGTGAGCGCGGCAGGGAAAACGCGAAGGAAAGCGCGAAGCCGGAGCGCGGCAGGAGCGAAAAGCGGACGCCGCTGAAGCAGCGGATCGCCGAGGCCGAAGCGGAGATCGAACGCATCAACGGCATCATTGCCAAGATCGACACCGCGCTGGCGCTGCCGGACCTGTTCACGCGCGATCCGAAGCAGGCCGCCCAACTCAGCAAGGCGCGTGCCGGCGCCGAAGCCGCGCTGCAGCGCGCCGAGGAGGATTGGCTCGAAGCCAGTTCGGAGTTCGACGAAGCGGCGAGTTAATCTAGAAATGAACCGGAACGGCGAAACTAAGCCGCCGGCTTCTTCTTTGCCTTGGCGCCCTTCGGCTGCGCCACCGGCTCCGGCGCACGCTCGATCGATGTCAGCCGTCCCGCCGTGAACGTATAGATGCCGGCGCGCTGCCCGCGCGAATAGTTGACGACGGCGACGCGATCGCCGCGCGGGTTGTTGGACAGGCTGACGTTGTCGGGCGCGCCGATGCCGCGCACGACGTCGCATTCGGTATGCCCCAGCGCCACCGTTCCCGATGTCGAGGGGGTCGGCGCGCCGGCGGCACCGTCAGCCAGCGCGTTCGCGCCTCCTCCCATCCCGGGACAGGCGCCATCAGCACTGACGAGTTGGTCGGGCGCAACCGGCTTGTCCGAGCTGAGCGGCGGCGTTTCGATCGAGACGTTCCGGATGAAGGTGCGGCCGGAGCGTGAAAACCAGTCCGCATCCTTCGACAGAAGGTCGGAAGCGCTATTGCAGCCGGCCAGCACGGGACCGAGCAGCAGAAGCGTCAGCAATGGCTTTCGATAGGTAGTTCCGCGCACGCTAGATCAAGCTCCCGCCCTCGTACCAAGCACTTGTCCGAACACCACTTTGCGGCATGACCATGACACCCCAGGCGTCCGGCACAGAAACCGCAGGATATCATTAATTCCGACGGATTCGCTATTGCCGGCGCTGCCACCGTCCCCGCTCGTCGGCCTGCCAGTACGTCACCTCGAATCCCCGTGCCTTGCAATCGGTCCAGACCCCGCGCGCCGCGGCCAGCGCCTCGTCGTCGTCGCCGTTGAACACCAGCACCAGGCGCTCGTAGCTGGCGGAGTCGGCCGGCAGCGCCGCGTTGTCGATCAGGAACCTGACATTGGCCCGGTTCGGGTTCCCCTCCTCCATCGAAAGGATAATGGGCTGGTCCGGCGCATCGACGGCGCGCCAGGTGGCGTGCGGCAGGAACGAATCGTCGGTATAGGTCCACAAATGCGCGTCGAGCGCGTCGGTGCGCTCCTGCGAGGTCGATTGCACGACCACACGCCAGCCGCGCTCGAGCGATTTCTCGAGCAAGGGCGGCAGAACATTCTCGATCGACATGTTCTGCAGATGGTAGAACAGGACTTCCGTCATCCGGCTTCCGCCATAACGGTATGAATCATTTCTTCGCTTCGTAGTGCGCTGCGACCAGCCGGTCGAGCAGCCGGACGCCGTAGCCCGAACCCCAGCTCTGGTTGATGTCGGTCTTCGGCGCGCCCATCGCGGTGCCGGCGATGTCGAGATGCGCCCACGGCGTGTTGTCGACGAATCGCTGCAGGAACTGCGCCGCCGTGATCGAACCGCCATTGCGAACGCCGGTGTTCTTCATGTCGGCAAACTGCGAGTCGATCATCTTGTCGTATTCGGGACCGAGCGGCATGCGCCAGACGCGCTCGCCGGTCTCGTTGCCGATCTTGCTCAGCCGCTCGGACAATTCGTCGTTGTTGGAGAACATGCCTGCATATTCGGTACCGAGGGCCACCATGATGGCGCCGGTCAGCGTCGCCAGATCGACCATGAATTTGGGCTTGTACTTTTTCGCCACGTACCAGAGCACGTCGGCCAGCACGAGCCGGCCTTCGGCGTCGGTGTTGATGATCTCGATGGTCTGTCCCGACATCGAGGTGACGATGTCGCCGGGGCGCTGGGCGTTGCCGTCGGGCATGTTCTCGACCAGGCCGATGGCGCCCACCACGTTGGCCTTCGCCTTGCGGGCTGCGAGCGCGTGCATCAACCCGACCACGCAGGCCGCGCCGCCCATGTCACCCTTCATTTCCTCCATGCCGCCGGCGCCCTTGATCGAAATGCCGCCGGTATCGAAGCAGACGCCCTTGCCGATGAATGCGACGGGCTGATCGCCCTTCTTGCCGCCGTTCCAGCGCATGATCACCATGCGGCCGGGCTGCGTTGAACCCTGCGCCACACCGAGCAGGGCACCCATGCCGAGCTTGGTCATCGCCTTGACATCGAGCACCTCGACCTGGACTCCGAGCTTCCTTAGCTGGCTGGCGCGACGGGCGAACTCCACGGGATAGAGCACGTTCGGCGGCTCGTTGACGAGTTCGCGCGCGATGATCACGCCGTCCACGACATGAGACGCCGGTGCGAACGCCTTTCGCGCCGCCGGAACATCGTCGACGGCAATGGCAATGTCGGCCTTCAGCGCGCCGTTCTCACCTTCCTTCTTCCTGGTCTTGTAGCGGTCGAACTTGTAGGCGCGCAGCAGGATGCCCGAGGCGACTGCCGCGGCGGCATCGGGCGCCATGCCTCCATCGGATAGTTCGGCGACTACGGTGACATCAGCGCTGGCGGCGTTGAGTTTGCCCGCCGTCACCCCGCCGAATTTGAGATAATCCTTCTCCTTGATGTCAGCGGCCTTGCCGGTGCCGACCACGATCAGACGCTCCGCCTTGATTCCCGCCGGTGCCGGAATATCGAGCGTCGCCCCGCTCTTGCCCTTGAACTGATTGGCCGCAGCCGCCCGTTTGACGGTGTCGGCCGCCGACGCCAGCGTTTTTCGCGTATGTGAACCGAACTTCAATTCATCGTTGCAAAACACCACCAGAACGCCGCGCGGCGCGGCGGAAAAAGGCACAAAACCGACCTTTACGGCGTCGGACATGGATAAATCCTCCAGAATCAGGGCTGTTCGGCGGAGCCGGAATCGGGCGCCCGCGGTCCATTGTTCGCTTCGGCAGCGGCCCGGATGGCCCGGGACCTCCAGTTTGCAACACTATGGCCTGTCCGCCACAGCGCTGCCAAGCGCCGCCGTGGCCCGAAGGCCACATGAAGTGAATTATTAACCACATAAAGGGGGTGCCACGGCCCAGCCATTTTGTTGACGGATCAAAGGGATGGTAGTGAGAATGTAGACGGCTGAAAGATGGCGGCCCGACCGAAGGGGAACCCGTAACAGGGATTGGTCGAAAGCTGCCCTTCCGGCGCGCAATGGTGGGATTGTGCGGTAACGCATGGGGTCGATCGACAGGTATATCTTCCGCACGACGCTGGCGTCGTTTGCGCTTGTCCTGATCAGCCTGACCGGCGTGATCTGGATTACGCAGGCGTTGCGCGGCATCGACCTGATGACGAGCCAGGGCCAGACCATCATCACCTTTCTCGGCATCACCAGCCTCGTGATTCCGGCATTGGTGCTGATCATCGCGCCGATCGCGCTGATGATCGCGATCTCCCACACGCTCAACAAGCTCGCCACCGATTCCGAAATCATCGTGATGAACGCCGCCGGCTTCTCGCCATTCCGGCTGTTCCGCCCGTTCTTCTACGCCACCTGCGTGGTCGCCGCCGGCGTTGCCTTCATCGGCGCCTATCTCGCTCCCGACGGCATGCGCCGGATCAAGCAATGGGACGCCGAGATCACCGCCGACGTCCTCACCAACATTCTTCAGCCGGGGCGATTCGCCCAGCTCGACCAGAACCTGACGATACGCATCCGCGAGCGCCTGCCGGGCGGCGTGCTCGCCGGCATCTTCGTCGACGATCGCCGCGATCCGAAGGAGCGCATCACCATCATCGCCGATCACGGCACGGTGCTGAAGAACGAGAACGGCTCCTATCTGGTGCTCGAGGACGGCAATCTGGAGCGCTTCGAGACGGGAAAGCGCGATCCGGCGCTGGTGGCGTTCGGCCGCTATGCCTTCGACATGTCGAAGTTCTCCAATCGCGGCCGCGACATCGCGCTGGGAATTCGCGAACGCTATCTCTGGGAGCTGTTTTCGCCGGCGGAGAACGATCCGGTTTACAAGCAATTCCCCGGGCAGTTCTTTGCGGAACGGCATGACCGGTTGATGTCGCCGCTCTATCCCTTTGCCTTCGCGGTCCTGACGTTTGCCTTTCTCGGCACGCCGCGCACCACGCGGCAGAGCCGCAATTTTTCGATCGGCGGATCGATCCTGGCGGTGTTCGGCCTGCGGATGGCGGGGTTCGCCTGCTCCGTGATGACCGTGAAGACGCCTTCGATGGCGCTCGTCCAGTATGCGATGCTGTTTGGCGCGATCGGCGGCGGGCTGTGGATGATTCTGGCCGGCGTCGTGGTCGAACCGCCGGCGGCGCTGATGGAAGCCATCAACAGGTCCAATGCCCGCCTTGCGCGGCTGTTCGGGCGGCCGGCCACAGCATGAGCATGATGACCAACACGCTCGGGAGATACTTTGCCGGCCGCTTCCTGGTCTCGGCGGTGGGGGTGTTTGCGAGCATCTTCGTGCTGCTGGTGCTGGTCGACTACATCGAGATGGTGCGCAAGACGTCGGGACTGGCGTCGGCGTCGGCGATCACGGTGGCACAGACCTCGCTGTACCGTGTGCCGCAATTGCTCGAAAAGCTGATGCCGTTCTGCGTCCTGATCGGTGCGATGACCTGCTACCTCGCGCTGTCGCGGCGGCTCGAACTGGTGGTCGCACGCGCCGCCGGCGTCTCCGCCTGGCAGTTCATCTCGCCTGCGCTGGGGAGCGCGATCATCCTCGGTGCGCTGGCGACGACCGCCTACAATCCGATGTCGGCGAACCTGCGCGAGCTCTCCAAGCGGATGGAGGCCGAACTGTTCGGCTCGGCGCCCGGCGGCGGCATCCAGGACGCGTCCGGCTTCTGGCTCAACCAGATCAACAGCGACGGCCAGTCGATCATCAATGCCGCCCGCAGCGAGCAGCAGGGTGCACGGCTGACCGGGCTGACCATCTTCCGGTTCGACACCGACCTCCAGTTCAAGGAGCGAATCGAAGCGCGCGAGGCCACCCTCGAGGAAGGCCGCTGGGCGTTCAAATCGGTACGCAGATACTCCCTGGACAAGCCTCCGATCGACCAGGAGAGCTACTACCTGGCCACCACCCTCACCCCGGCCCAGGTTCGCAACAGCTTCTCGACCCCCGAAACCGTGTCCTTTTGGCAACTGCCCGGCTATATCCGTTCGTCCGAGAGCTCCGGCTTCGCCACCGCCGGATATCGTTTGCAGTACCATAAGCTCATCGCACAGCCGTTTTTGCTGGCTGCGATGGTCATGTTGGCGGCTTCCGTCAGCCTTCGGTTCTTCCGGATGGGCGGCGTGCAGAAGATGGTTTTAAGTGGCGTGGGCGCAGGGTTTCTGCTCTACGTTCTATCGAAAGTTACTGAGGATTTGAGCAAGGCTGAGTTGATGCATCCCATCGCTGCGGCGTGGTTGCCCGTCTGTGTGGGTGGCCTCACCGGATTTTTGGCCTTGCTGTACCAGGAGGACGGGTAGTGGCCGTTGTCGCCGCCCGCCAGATGAGCACGCCTGCGTTCAGGCGGCGCACCTCCGTGCGCCGCTATCGAGACCGCTTGGCCGCCTTCGGGGCACCCTTGATCGCCCTGCTTGCCGGCCTCGTTTTCGCCGGGACCATCGAGCTCGCCCTCACGGTTCCCGCCTCGGCGCAGGGCTTCGTCTACAATCCGCGCCCGCCCAAGCCGCCGCCGCGTCCTGCCAACAATGACGGCAAGATGCTCGTGCAAGCGGTCGAGGTGGATTACGACTACAACAACCAGCGCGTGTCGGCGGTCGGCAACGTGCAGATGTTCTACAACGGCACCAGCGTGGAGGCCGACAAGGTCATCTACGACCAGAAGACCAAGCGGCTGCATGCGGAAGGCAACATCCGCCTGACCGACGCGGAAGGCAAAGTCACCTACGCCAACATCATGGACCTGAGCGACGACTACCGTGACGGTTTCGTCGATTCGCTGCGCGTCGATACCGCGGATGCGACGCGCATGGCTGCAACGCGCGCCGATCGCTCGGCCGGCAATTACACCGTGTTCGAGAACGGCGTGTACACCGCCTGCGCGCCCTGCAAGGACAATCCGAAGAAGCCGCCGCTGTGGCAGGTCAAGGGTGCGCGCATCATCCACGACCAGACCGAAAAGATGCTGTACTTCGAGAACGCGCAGCTCGAGTTCTTCGGCGTGCCGATGGCGTATCTGCCGTATTTCTCGACGCCCGATCCGACCGTCAAGCGCAAGACCGGCTTCCTGATGCCGGGCTTCACGCAGGCCTCGACCTTTGGCTACGCCGTGGAGACCCCGTTCTACTGGGCCATTGCGCCGGACTACGACGCGACCTTCAGTCCGCGCTTCACCAGCCGGCAAGGCGTGCTGTTCCAGAGCGAATTCCGCCAGCGCCTGATCAACGGATCGTACCAGATCCGCGCCTACGGCATCGACCAGCTGGATCAGGGCGCATTCGCCGGGCAGCCGGGCGACCGCCAGTTCCGCGGCGGCGTCGACACCAAGGGCCAGTTCGCGATCAACGACAAATGGGTCTGGGGCTGGGACGGCGTCCTGCTGACCGACTACTACTTCTTCTCGGATTACCGGCTGGCCCAGTACAAGGATCCGCTGGGCTCGTTCCTGAGCCTGCCGACGGAAGCGATTTCGCAGCTCTATCTGACCGGCGTCGGCAATCGCAGCTTCTTCGATGCGCGGACGATCTATTATCTGAGCTACTCCGGTTTCCAGGACAAGGTTCCGGTCATTCACCCGGTCATCGACTACTCCAACGTGATCAACCATCCGATCCTGGGTGGAGAGGTCAGCTACAAGACGAACTTCACCAGCCTGTCGCGGGAAACCGCGGCGTTCGATCCGATCACCACGTTGGCGAACACCAACGGCCTGTGCACCACGGCATCGGCCGATCCGCTCGCGCGGTTGCCGTCGCAATGCCTGTTGCGCGGCTTCCCCGGAACCTACACCCGCCTGACGGCCGAAGCGCAGTGGCGCAAGTCGTTCACCGATCCGATTGGTCAGATCTGGACGCCGTTCGCGATCCTGCGCGCCGACGCCATCAATTCTTCGGTTTCGAACCAGCCCGGCGTTTCGAATTTCCTGCCCGTCGGCGACACCCAGGCGGTGCGCCTGATGCCGACGGTCGGCCTCGAATATCGCTACCCGTTCATCAACGTCCAGCCGTGGGGCACCACCACCCTCGAGCCGATCGCGCAAGTCATCGTTCGTCCGAACGAAACCTACGCCGGAAGGCTCCCCAACGAAGACGCACAGAGCCTGGTGTTCGACGCCAGCAACCTGTTCGCCGTCGACAAGTTCTCCGGCTATGATCGCGTCGAGGGCGGCGGACGCGCCAATGTCGGCGTGCAGGCGACCACGCAGTTTGACCGTGGCGGCAGCGTCAACGTGCTGTTCGGACAATCCTACCAGCTCTACGGCCTGAATTCGTTCGCGGTGCAGGATCCGACCAACACCGGACTGGATTCCGGCCTGCAGAACACGCGCTCCGATTATGTCGCCCGCGTCAATTATTCGCCGAACCGGACCTATACGTTCAGCATGCGCTCACGCATGGACGAGGCGACGCTGAACATCAACCGCTTCGAGGCCGAGGGACGGGCAGCGTTCGACCGCTGGTCGGTGAGCATGCTGTACGGCAATTATGCCGCCCAGCCGCAACTCGGATACCTGACCCGGCGGGAAGGCCTGCTCGGCAGCGCATCGGTCAAGGTGGCGTCGAACTGGGTGGTGTCGGGAGCGGCACGCTGGGATCTTGAAGCCAACAAGTTGAACCAATACATCGTTGGTGCCGGCTATGTGGACGACTGTTTCGTGCTCGCCGCCAACTACGTCACGTCCTACACCTATTCGGCCGGAGCGACGCCGCCGGTTCTCAGTCACGGATTCATGCTGCAGATCGGCCTGCGGACCATCGCGAATTCGTCGACATCGTCATCCAGCGCCGGCCTCCAGTAGTACAAAGGCCGGCCTTGCCGAAGGTCACCCACAGCATTGCGGTTCGAATTGGTTGATACGGCCCACATGACCATGACGATCATCAAGCGCCTCCCCTTTAATCGCTGCGTCGGGTTTCCGATCGCCGGCGTCCGTCTTCTGACCGCCGGCATCAGGTTCCTGATCGCCGGTTCCGCGGCGATGTCGCTGCTGGCAGCCGGCGTGTTGCCGCTGCAGGCGCAGTCCGTGGCCTGCATGGTCAACGGCGAACCCATCACCAACCTGGACATCGAGCAGCGCACCAAGCTCAATTTCCTGACCTCCCGCAAGCAGATGCCGCGGCAGGAAGTGATCGAGGAACTGACCAGCGAGAAGGTGAAGATCAAGGAAGCCAAGAGGTTCGGCGTCGACCCATCCGCGAGCGAGATCGATCAGGCCTATGCGGGGATGGGTTCGCGCATGCGGCTCTCGGCCGATCAGTTGACCAAGTCGCTGGAGAGCCAGGGTATTCGGCCGGAAACCCTGAAGGCCCGCATCAGGGCGGACATGGTCTGGGGCAGCCTGGTCCGCGGCCGGTACAAGGAGAGCCTTCAGGTCGGCGAGAAAGACGTCGCTACCGCGGCAAAGGAAAGCGGCGAAGCAGGCCAGACCGATGCCTTCGAATACAAGATGCAGCCGATCGTGCTGATCGTGCCGCGCGGTTCGACCCCGTCATTGACCGACGCACGACGCAAGGAGGCTGAAACCTTGCGCGAACGCGTGCGGAGCTGCGAGCAAGCCAACTCGTACTTCAAGTCGACGCCGAATGCCGCTATCCGGGAAACCGTCACCAAGACGTCTGCCGACATCCCGGGACCGCTGCGCGAGTTGCTGGACAAAACGCCGATCGGTCATCTGACTCCGCCCGAAATCACCAAGCAGGGCGTGGAGATGGTTGCCCTCTGCGAAAGGAAGCCGACCAAGATCGACACGCCGAAGAAGCGAGAGATCCGGGAAAAGATGTACACCCAGAAGTACGAGGCGAAGTCGAAAGCCTACCTGGCCGACATCCGAAAAGCCGCCATGATCGAATGTCGCTGATCGATGGCAAGGCCCCTCGCGCTGACATCCGGCGAGCCCGCGGGCATAGGCCCCGACATCGCCATCGCAGCGTGGCTTCGGCGCAGGGAGCTTGATCTCCCGCCGTTCTATCTGCTCGGCGACCGCGCGTTCTTCAGCGAGCGCGCAAAGCTCCTGGGATTGAAGGTCGAACTCACCGACGCCGCACCGGAAGACGCGAGTGCGGCATTTGCGAAAGCGTTGCCCGTGGTCGCAACCGGCGAAATCGCCACCGCGCGTCCGGCACAGCCAGACGAAACCAGCGCCAGCGCCGCCCTCGCCTCGATCCGCCATGCAGTCGACCATGTCAGGGTGGGCAGAGCGAGTGCCGTCGTCACCAATCCGATCGCCAAGAGCGTGCTCTACCGCGCCGGTTTCCGTCATCCCGGCCATACCGAGTTCCTCGCCGAGTTGGCGGCCAATGGCGGCCGGCCGCCCCAGCCGGTGATGATGCTGTGGTCGCCGGAGCTCGCCGTCGTTCCCGTCACCATCCATCTTTCGCTCCGCCAGGCGCTCGCCGAACTCTCGACCGACCTGATCGTGTCCACGGCCCGGATTGCCGTTGCGGACCTCGCGACCCGTTTCGGCCTTGCCCGTCCACGTCTTGCTGTGTCGGGCCTCAATCCGCATGCCGGCGAAGACGGTTCGCTCGGCCGCGAAGATATCGAAATCGTGGCGCCGGCGATCGAAGCCCTGCGCGCGGAAGGCATCGATGCCCGCGGACCGTTGCCGGCCGATACCATGTTCCACGCCGCGGCGCGCAGGACCTATGACTGCGCGATCTGCATGTATCACGACCAGGCGCTGATCCCGATCAAGACGATCGCGTTCGAGGACGCCGTCAACGTCACGCTGGGATTGCCGTTCATCCGCACCTCGCCGGATCACGGCACGGCCTTCGACATTGCCGGCACCGGCAAGGCCAATCCGTCGAGCCTCGTCGCGGCGTTGCGGCTCGCCGCGCGCATGGCGGCGACCAAGCCTTCATGAGCGCGATCGACGACCTGCCGCCGCTGCGCGACGTCATTCGCGAACATTCATTGTCGGCACGGAAATCTCTCGGCCAGAATTTCCTGCTCGACCTCAACCTCACCGCACGCATCGCGCGCGCCGCGGGCCCGCTGGAAGGCTCAACCGTGATCGAGGTCGGCCCCGGCCCCGGCGGGCTGACGCGCGCATTGCTGGCGCTGGGCGCGAAGCGCGTCATCGCCGTCGAACGCGACGAGCGCGCGCTGGCGCCGCTCGACTACATTGCGAAACGATATCCCGGCCGGCTGGAAATCGTGCATGCCGACGCGCAGCGCTTCGATCCGCGCCCGATGCTCGGCGGCGAGCGTGCAAAAATCGTCGCCAACCTGCCCTACAACATCGCCACGCAATTGCTGGTGGACTGGCTCTCGATCGAGCCGTGGCCGCCCTGGTACGACATGATGGTGCTGATGTTTCAGCGCGAGGTCGCCGAGCGCATCGTCGCGAAGGAGAACGAAGAGGCCTATGGCCGGCTCGCGGTGCTCGCCAACTGGCGGGCGGAGACCAAAATCCTGTTCGACATTTCACCGGCCGCCTTCGTACCGCAGCCCAAGGTCACCTCGTCCGTGGTACGGCTGGTTCCGCGCGCGGCCCCCGAGCCTTGCGACCGCCGCGCCCTGGAGCAGGTGGCGGCCGCCGCCTTCGGCCAGCGCCGGAAAATGCTGCGGCAGAGCCTCAAATCGCTGTCGGTCGATCCGGCCCGGCTCGCCGCCGCCGCCGATGTCGACCCGACCCGCCGGGCCGAGACCGTCCCGGTATCCGGCTTTGTTGCCATGGCCCGTGAATTGACCGATATACGGAACACAAAATCAAACGCTGTTTAAGGAGTAGACGCCATGGCGCGAATGGTCCGCCAATCCCTCGTCAAGTTCGATGCGCCGTTGTGCGAAACCATCATCGACACGCCGAAGCCGCAAGGCCGCGAAGTCCTGGTCCGCATCGAACGCTGCGGGCTGTGCCACTCCGACCTGCACATCCAGGACGGCTATGCCGATCTCGGCGGCGGCAAGAAGCTCGACACCACGCGCGGCATGACGCTGCCGTTCACGCTCGGACATGAGATTGCCGGCATCGTCGACGAGGTCGGTCCCGATGCGCCGAAGGACCTGATCGGGAAGAAGCAGGCGGTATTTCCCTGGATCGGCTGCGGCCAGTGCCGCGACTGCGCCAATGGCGACGAAAACCTCTGCGTCAAGCAGCGCTTCCTCGGCGTCTCGATCGACGGCGGCTTTGCCACCCACGTGCTGGTGCCCGACGCGAAATACCTGCTCGATTACGACCCCCTCCCCGTCAACCAGGCAGCGACGCTGATGTGCTCGGGCGTGACAGCCTATGGCGCGCTGAAGCGGCTGGTGGATCGTCCCCGGCAGCGCAACCTGCTGCTGATCGGCCTTGGCGGCGTCGGCATGATGGGGCTTGCGTTCGCGCAGGCGATGTTCACGCAGAGGATCACGGTCGCCGACCTCAGCCCTGCCGCGCGCGAGACCGCGCTGAAGAACGGCGCGGCTGTCGCCTACGATCCGGCCGAGCCGGAAATCGTCAGGCGCATCCTCAAGGAGACCGAGGGCGGCTTTGACGAGGTCGTCGATTTCGCCGGCAACGAGAAATCCATGGCCTTCGCCGTGTCGGTGCTGGCGCGCGGCGGCAAGATCGTGGTCTCCGGACTGATGGGCGGCAATTTCAGCCTGCCGATGGTGCAGTGGGTCTACAAGCGCATGACCATCGAGGGCTTCATGGTCGGCACGCTCGCCGAGGCCAAGGAATTGATGGCGCTGGCCCGCGCCGGCAAGATCAAGCCGACGCCGATGAAGGAAGAGCCGATGGCCGACGTCCAGAAATGGATCGACGAACTGCGCGCCGGAAAAGTCGTCGGGCGTATCGTCCTGAAGAACTGAAGCGTGCACGGACATCGTTTCTGAACCACACAGAAAAGACCCCGCTCTCGGGGAGAGCGGGGTCAAGTGCGGTTACAGACACTTTCCTGCGCAAAGCGGAAAGTAGCAGACGCAATCGTATTGCTGCGACGCGCGCCGTCAAAGGGAATCAATCTCGAATTCGGCGGGACTTTTTCCCGAATTGACGCGATAGTAGGCGTTTCCAGACGCAGCGCTCGCCGTGGTATCCCCCGCCTACTCGCCCGGCACCTTTACGATCTTGATCTCGATTGCCGAATAATAGGCCGCCAGATCTTCGATATCGGCGTCGGACAATGGCGGCATCACGACCGACATTGCGTCGTTCTTTCGCACGCCGGTTTTGAACGCCTGCATCTGGATTGTCAGGTAGGGCTCGGTCTGGCCCGCGATGTTCGGCGCATCGGGCGTTATGGCAAGGCCGTCGAGGCCGTGACAGGCCTGGCACATCATGGCCTTGGCGCGGCCGGCCATCACGTCGCCGGCATGGCTCGCGCCGCCGCTGGCTGCCAGCAGAAGAACTGCCGGTACGAGCAATTCAGCGACCGCCCTTGCCGTCCGTGAAAGCGTGGACTTCATCCTCGACCTTTGCATGTTCGGATGGCATGGAGCGGGATGGCCCTCGCGGGCCATCCCGAACGTCAAGCTTACTTGCCCTCGTACGAGATGCGATACAGCGCGCCGACGAGATCATCCGAGACCAGCAACGATCCATCCGCGAGTTGCGCGACGTCCACGGGACGGCCGAGGTAATAGCCGTTCTCATTCCAGCCTTCCGCGAACGGTTCGGATTTTCCCGCCACGTTGCCGTCATCCTTGAGGAACGTGACCATCAGCCTCGCGCCGACGGGCACGGTCCGATTCCACGAGCCATGCTGCGTCGAGAAGATGGCGCCGCGGTACTTCGCCGGGAACATGGTGCCGGTGTAGAAGACCAGGCCGAGATCAGCGGCATGGGCCGCCTGCTCCACCTGCGGGAAAACCGCGTTGGCGGGAGGCGTATCGTTCTTGTACTCGTTGGTGCGGACCTTGCCGCCGCCATACCACGGGAAGCCGAAGTCGAGCCCCGCGCTGGCGATGCGGTTCAGTTCGCCGGGCGGCTGATCGTCGCCCATGCCGTCCACCTGGTTGTCGTTGGTCCAGAGCGACCTGTCCTTCGGGTTGAAATCCATGCCGACCGGATTGCGCAAGCCAGTCGCGTAGACCTCGCGGTTCTTGCCGTCGCGGTCCATGCGGATGATCCCGCCGATGCCGAGCTTGCGGTACAGATCGTTCTTCTCCTTGGTCGGCACGTTGTAGGGCTGGCCGAGCTGGATATAGAGCTTGTTGTCCGGACCGACCCGACAGACGCGGGCGGTGTGGTTGTAGCTCTCTTCGGCTTTCGGAATCAGCTGGCCTTCGGCAACGACGACGCTGGCGACGACATCCGGGCTCTCGTAGAAGAACTCCGCCGCCGGATATTCCAGCACCCGATTTTGCTCTGCAATGTAGAGGAAGCCGTCTTTCGAGAAGCACGGCCCGTTGGGAATCTTCTTCGGTAACGTCGGCGCAAATTCCTTCACTTCGTCGCCGACGCCGCCGCGCGCGCGGTCGGTCACCACCCAGACCTTGGATTTGCGCGTGCCGACAAAGGTTGCGACGCCCTGAGGGCCTACCGAAATATGGCGTGCATCCGGCACCAGCGCATAGAGCGAGATCTGGAAGCCTTCAGGCAGTTTGATCTTCTTCAGGTTCTCCCTGACCTTGTCCGCTTTCGCGCCGGTCTGCGGGATTTCGGGCCAGTCGGCGGTACTGCCCGTTGGACGCATCGCGCCGAGCGTCTCGAGCGCGCTCGGTGCGGGTGACGGGGGTTGCTGCTGTGCAGCAGCCGGCAATGCGGCCAGCGACAGGAATGCCGCCGCCGTCTTCAAGCGAAGATTCATTGATACCTCCCTGCGATGCCCCCCAGTTCTGACGGGTACCCACCCGCTGCCGGAGGATGCGCGTATCAATGCGCCGCGCCCAATGATTGTCAAATTAATCCAGCGGCGGCGATGATGGCGGCCGATGCGACATATTGCTTGGCTCCGCCTTCGTCACACCGCTCATTGACGAGCTTCAGTTCTGGCAGCCCGACATCTTCGCCCATGTTTGACATACATCAACGGTCCGCAACCTGACGCGAGAATGCTGGCGGTGCTCACGCGCCGCAGCTCCAGCGCATCCGCGGAGGGGCGACTAATGGTCATGATATCACCGCTCGGAGAGGCACCATGAAGGGAAGCGCAGTGCTAAGGCAGGAAGCCGGTTCGGGCGATTTCTGGAACGCTTTTCGCCCCGGCGACTGGACCACTTCCATCAACGTTCGCGATTTCATCGTCCGCAACGCCAGGCCCTACACCGGAAACGAGGACTTTCTCGCCGGCCCATCGCAGCGCACAAAAGCCGTCTGGGCAAAGCTGCAGCCCTACTTCGCCGAAGAGCGAAAGAAGGGCGTGCTCGCGGTAGATGCCAAAACCCCGTCGACGCTGCTCGCCCACGAGGCCGGCTATATCGATCGCGACAACGAGGTCATCGTTGGCCTGCAGACCGACCAGCCGTTCAAGCGGGCGATCTTCCCCTTCGGGGGCTTGCGGATGGTCGAGGCCGGCATCAAGGCGGCGGGCTTCGAACCCGACCCGCTGGTGCACGACGCCTTCACAAAATACCGCAAGTCGCACAATGACGGCGTGTTCGATGCGTATACGCCCGAGATCATGAACTGTCGGCGCTCCGGGATCATCACCGGACTCCCCGATGCCTACGGCCGCGGCCGCATCATCGGCGACTATCGTCGCGTCGCGCTCTACGGCGTGGACCGGCTGCTGGAGGCCAAGCGCGAGGAACGCGCACAGATCGACGACATGTGGCCGACCGACGAGATCATCCGGCAGCGCGAGGAGTTGTCCGAGCAGATGCGCGCGCTCGCCGACCTCGCCGCGATGGCGAAGCTCTACGGTCACGACATATCGAAGCCGGCCGCGAATGCGCAGGAAGCGTTCCAGTGGACGTACTTTGCTTACCTCGGCGCCATCAAGGAAGCCAACGGCGCGGCGATGTCGATCGGGCGCATCTCCACCTTCCTCGACATCTATATCGAACGCGACCTCAAGGCCGGCATTCTCGACGAGGCGCGGACGCAGGAGCTCTGGGACCAGCTGGTGCAGAAACTGCGCATCGTCCGCTTCCTCCGCACGCCCGACTACGATGCGCTGTTCAGCGGCGATCCCTACTGGGCGACCGAATGCGTCGGCGGCATGGATCTCGACGGCCGCGCGCTGGTGACCAAGAGCAGCTACCGGATGCTGCACACGCTCTACAATCTCGGCCCCGCCCCCGAGCCGAACATCACCGTGCTGTGGTCGAGCCACATGCCCGCCGCCTTCAAGCGCTACTGCGTCAAGGTCAGCAAGGACACCTCCTCGCTGCAATACGAGAACGACGATTTGATGCGGCCGTTCTGGGGCGACGACTATGGCATCGCCTGCTGCGTCTCGGCGATGCGGCTCGGCAAGCAGATGCAGTTCTTCGGCGCCCGCGTCAACCTCGCCAAGGCGCTGCTCTATGCGATCAACGGTGGCCGCGACGAGGTAACGGGCGACCAGGTCGCGCCACCCTCGCTGCCGGTGTCGGGCGATTTCCTCGACTACGACGACGTCATGGCCAAATTCGACGCCACCATGGAATGGCTGGCACGCACCTACGTGCATGCCATGAACTGCATCCACTACATGCACGACAAGTACTTCTACGAGCGCCTCGAAATGGCGCTGCACGATCGCGACATCCTGCGCACGATGGCGTTCGGCATCGCCGGCCTTTCGGTGGTCGCCGACAGCCTGAGCGCAATCAAGTACGGGAAAATGCGAGTCGTGCGCGACGCGACGGGATTGATCGTCGACTATCAGAACGAGGGCAACAAGGCCACGCCGCAGTTCGGCAACAACGACGATCGCGTCGACCAGATTGCATCCGGCATCGTCACCAGCTTCATGGAGAAGATCCGCAAGCACCCGACCTACCGCAACGCGACGCATACGCAGAGCGTCCTCACCATCACCTCGAACGTCGTGTACGGCAAGGCCACCGGCAATACCCCCGACGGCCGCCGCAAGGGCGAGCCGTTCGGGCCCGGCGCAAACCCGATGCACGGCCGCGACAGCCATGGCTGGCTCGCGTCGTGTTTGTCGGTCGCAAAGCTGCCCTACAAGGACGCGCAGGACGGCATCAGCTATACCGTCTCCATCGCACCGCAGAAGGCGCATCTGTCCGATACCCAGCTCATCGACGAGGCGGTCAAGGCGTTTGACGCCTATTTCGAGCGCGGCGGCTTTCACATGAATCTCAATGTGATCGACAAGGCGACGCTCGAAGACGCGATGAAGAATCCGGACAAATATCCGCAACTCACCATCCGTGTGTCGGGCTATGCGGTGAATTTCGTCCGCCTGACACCGGAACAGCAGAGAGACGTGATCAGCCGCACCTTCCACGGCCAAATCTGACTGGTGTCGCCATGTCGACCGTCAAACCGCTCGAACCCGGAAGTCGTTACGACCTCCGGGTCGGCATTTCGCCCGACGCCCCCGATGAAGACAAGCTCAAGGACGAAGAGGGCTCGTTCGGCTACTGCCATTCCTATGAGACCTCGTCGCGCTACGACGGGCCGGGGCTTCGCCTCGTCCTGTTCGTGTCGGGATGCCTGCTGCGCTGTAGCTACTGCCACAACCCCGACACCTGGCATCTCAAGGACGGCACCTACGTGTCGCTCGATCACGTCCTGCGCCGCATCGGCGACTTCGCGCCCACCATCCGCAGCCTCGGCGGCGGCCTGACGATATCGGGCGGCGAGCCCATGGTGCAGCTCGCCTTCACCCGACGAATCTTCGCCGGCGCGAAGGAAATGGGGCTGCACACCGCGATCGAGACGTCAGGCTTCATGGGCGATCGTGCCGACGATCGTTATCTGTCGGTCATCGACCACGTCCTGCTCGACATCAAGAGCTCGGATCCCGACACCTATCGCCGTGTCACCGGCCGCGACCTCGCCCCCACCCTGCGATTTGCGGAACGTCTTGCCGCGATATCTAAGCCGGTCTGGGTCCGCTTCACGCTCGTGCCCGGCGCGACCGACGATCCCGCGAATGTCGAGGGCATCGCCCGCTTCGTCGCGCCGATGAAAAACGTGGAATGGGTCGAGGTACAGCCGTTCCACCAGATGGGCCTGTTCAAGTGGAAGGCGATCGGCCTCGACTACAAGCACGCCGACACGCAGCCGCCGAGCCGGGAGCTGATCGACCGCGTCATCGGACAATTCCAGGCCGCGGGCTGCCACGCGCGCTGACGGCAAAGCAATTGGGGGACGGACATGCTGGATTTTGCGCGCGAGATCATCGGAAGCCAGCCCATCCTGACCGCCTTCCTCGCGATCGGCGTCGGCTATCTGGTGGGCCAGATCAACATCTTCGGCTTCTCGCTCGGCGTCGGTGCGGTCCTCTTCGTCGGCCTCGCCCTCGGCGCCTTTGCCCCAAAAGCCCAGATCATCGGCCCGATCGGACTGATCGGCCTGATCATGTTCCTCTACGGGATCGGCATTCTCTACGGCCGCCAGTTCTTCGAGGGCATGGTGGGCGCCGGCCAGAAATATAACCTGCTGGCGCTGGTGGCTTGCCTGGCCGGCCTCGCCGTGGCGCTGGGTCTCGGGCATATCTTCGGCATCAAGATCGGGCACACGCTCGGCCTCTATGCGGGATCGATGACGAGCACCGCGACGCTACAGGCCGCCCTCGAGGTGATGAAGAACAAGGATCCCTCGATCGGCTATTCCATCGCCTACCCGTTCGGGGTCATCGGCCCGATCCTGTGCATCTATTTCATGACCCGACTCGTCAAGCCGAAATTCCCCACAAAATCGCTGCGCTTCCACATGGGCGAGATTTCGGTCGGCGAACGCTTCGCCGGTCACCGCCTTGGCCATCTCTTGGCGAAGGCGCCGCGCGGTCTGCAGGTGACGATGGTGCGCAAGGGCGGGCACAACATCGTCCCGACCGACGATACGATCCTGGCCAACGGCGACGCCGTCCTGGTCGTGGCCGACGACAGCGAGGCGATTGCCATCGCCGCGTCCAAGCTCGGAGAACTCGCGCCGGGCCGGCTGGCCAGCGACCGTGCCGACCTCGACTACATCAGGGTTTTCGTTGGCAAGGCCAGCGCGGTGGGGATCCCATTGGCCGACCTTCCGATGCCCGCCGGCTCCCATCTGCTGCACGTGCGCCGCTATGACGTCGACCTCGTCCCTGCCTCTGACCTGATGCTCGAATTCGGCGACCGCGTCGGCGTGCTGGCGCCGCCGGAGCGGAAGGAGGAGATCCGCCGTCACTTCGGCGACAGCGTCAAGGCCGCCGCGGAATTCAGCTATGTCTCGCTCGGCCTCGGCATGGTGATGGGCGTGCTCCTTGGCCTGATCCCCATTCCAATTCCCGGCATCGGCGTCGTGACGCTCGGCATCGGCGGCGGCCCGCTGATCGTGGCGCTCATCCTCGGCAAGCTGCGCCGCACCGGTCCGATGCTCTGGACCATGCCGCTGCCCGCCAACATCGTGCTGCGCAATTTCGGTCTGGCGATCTTTCTTGCCACCGTCGGCGTCAATGCCGGACAGCCTTTCGTCCGCACCGTGGCGGAGTCCGGACTGACGATGCTGTTCATCGGCGCCGCCGTCCTGCTGACGACGATGGCGATCGTCCTGCTCGTCGGCCACTATCTCATGAAGATCCCCTACGACGACCTCGTCGGCGTCGCGTCAGGCGCGACCGGCAATCCGGCCATTCTCGTCTACTCGACCAAGATGGCGCCGACCGAACGCCCCGACATCGGTTACGCCATGATCTTTCCCTCGATGACGCTGGTGAAGGTCATCGCCGCACAGATCGTCGGCCTCCTGGCGGTGGGAAGCGCCGGCTAGTCGCTGCGGTGGCCGACGCAGGTATAGAGGAATTTGCAGGATGGAAGACCGAGCCCCCGCGCCGCCGCAGCCTTCCGTCTTCAATTTGAATGCCTACAGTCCCGCCGAGATCAAGGAAGCCGTCGAGCGAGTGGGCGTGAAGAAGGCGAGATTGCCGGCTCTCGCGTCGTTCATGCTCGCGATCGTGGCGGGCGGCAGCATCGGGTTCGGCGCGCTCTATTACACCATCGTCGCCAGCGACGCGGAACTGAGTTTTGCCGTAGCTCGCGTGCTCGGCGGCTTCGTGTTTTCGCTCGGACTGACGCTCGTCATCGTCGGTGGCGCCGAGCTGTTTACCGGAAACAACCTGATCGTGATGGCGTGGGCCAGCGGCAACGTCTCCACCGGGGAGATGCTGCGCAATTGGGTCATCGTCTATCTCGGCAACATGGTCGGCGCGGTGGGGCTTGCTGTCCTGGTGCTGCTTTCGCATCACCTCGACATGAACGGCGGCCGCATCGGTCTTTCCATCCTCAACACAGCGGTTGCGAAGATTCAGCCTGATTTCTTCACACTCTTCATCAAAGGCATCCTTTGCAACGTGCTCGTCTGCCTCGCGGTCTGGCTCGCCTATGCGGGACGGTCCGTCACTGACAAGATTGTCGCGCTGGTCTTGCCGATCTCGGCTTTCGTCGCGGCCGGTTTCGAGCACTGCGTCGCCAACATGTATTTCCTGCCGCTGGCCTGGCTGTTGACCAGCACGGGCAACATTCCCAACGGTTTCGACGCCTCCGCGATCACCTTGTCCGGGATCTTACACAACCTCGTTCCGGTCACCCTCGGCAATATCGTCGGCGGTTCTGTCCTTGTCGGCGCCGTATACTGGACGATCTATCGGGCCACGTTCGGCGCCGCCTCGACCACCGACAAGCGGTAAGTCGGCGCTCGCATTACATCCCCGCCACCCTCTTGCCGTGCAGGTAGCGCGGGTCGAATTCGCCGATCCGGACCAGCTTTTCCCAGTTCTTGATCGTCAGCACGCCGTCGCGAAAGTCCACGCTGCCGCTGGTGCGCAGTTGGTTGAGCGTGCGATTGACGGTCGCAATCGCCATACCGAGCGTCTCGCCCAGCTGAACCAGGTTGAGCGGCAGCGGGTACTCACGCTGCCCGGCCACGCCGGAGATCCGGCCGCGATAGAACAGTTCGCAAAACAGATGCGCCATTCGCGTGTGCACCGGCCGGGCGCTGTTGTTGGTGATGGCTTGACGAAAGATCGCCGCATCGATCAGGGTTTCACGCCAGATGGCGAAGCCGAGTTGCGGGCGGACCTTGAACGCCTTCACGATGTCCTCGTGCGGAATGAAGGCGACGACGGCGCGGCCCATCGCGCATAGGGCGTGGTCCATCTGTTCGAGGAACAGGCCCTGCGCGTCGGGCATATCGCCGATGATGTGAAACGACAGATACTGGCGACGTCCATTGCCAAGCAGGTGGTATCGCCCGACCATCCCTGACAGCACGAGAACGGCCGCCTTGGGGCGGTCGCCCTGCCGTATCAAATCCTCGCTCGGCTCATAGGGCCGCACGACGAACGACAGCCTGGTGATCTGCTCGATATCCTCCTGGGCCAGCCTGGAGTGCTCCCGCAGGTTTCGGGCCAAGATCCGGTGCGTAAGCTCCACGATAAAACTCGCTGTTTCGTATCAAATGATCCGACGCGGGGTTCCGCCACGGAATACAACGGCAAACTGCCTGCCGGGTTTCCATCGCCTGCAAGGTGGCGGGCCGGCTCTGACTGGAAGCAGGCGGAAGGGAGACCAATGGGCGATCAGCAGACCAAGAAGAGAAATCGCGCCAAGCAGGTCCTGAGCCTCGAAGAACGCTTGCTGGAGGCTTCGAGGACCGCGCGGGACTCGGCCCGTAAGCTGCCTCCCGGCAAAGAACGGGCAACGCTGCTTCGATCGGCACGCGAGAGCGAAGCGGCAGCGCAGATCAATGCCTGGATCTCGTCGCCCCGACCGAGGCCAGCGAGATAGCCGCCGCAGCAGCAGCCTGGGCAGATCGGCGGGGCGCCAGATGGAAGAGTACCGGGCTTACGTTATCGGGCCTGACGGCCGCATCATCAGCCGGGTCGATATCAGCTGTTCCGATGAAGACGAGGCGCGACGGATCGCGAGAACCGCGGTTGATGGCCACGCGATCGAACTCTGGCAAGCCGATCGATTCATAGAACGTTTCGAACCGAAGCATTGAAGCGGGCTGTCCGCGTCCCCCACGGATGGCCCGCCATTGACCCAGATCAACTCCCCTTTCCGACAGACATGAAATCTGGGCAGCCGCTCGACCCTGGCCGGGTCCCACGGTGGTTCCGGGGAGTCCGGCCGGCTGCCAATCTTCGTGGGAGGACCGCAATCATGGCCGAAATCAGGAAACTGTCGGTGGAGGAGACGCTCAACAAGATCCGCCGCGACGATGCGGCCAAATCCGGGACCGAGCGTCGCGACGAGCAGAACGACGCGCTCGACGAGGAGATCAAGCGGATGCGGGAACAGCGGCTTCGCCTCGAGCGGCGCCAGCGCAAGCACGACTGACGCAGGATGAGCACCCTGCTTCTCGCAACGCCGTCCATCGACCAGCTTGCCCGCATCATTGGAACGATCGCGGCGCCCGCATTCCTGCTGGGCGCCGTGGCGTCATTCATCTCGGTACTGGTTTCGCGGACAAATCACATCATCGAGCGGTCGCACTTCCTGCACGGCATTACCGACGGCGACGTCTCGAAGGCCGATCTCAAGGCTGACATACCCCGCCTCAGGCGCCGGGCCACCCTTCTCAAACGCGCGATGTTCTGTTCCGTTCTGTCTGCAATACTCACCGCACTCATCATCATCGTCGCATTCATCAGCGCATTCTATCAATTGGCGCACGAATTTGGCGTTGCGCTGCTGTTCGTCGCCGCGCTGGTCGCGTTCTGCGTCTCACTGATCGATCTGGCACGCGAGGTGCGAATTTCGCTGCACGATAACGATCTGCGAAAATAGGCGCGTTGCGCGCAGGGCGGATCAGCCGAAGGCGTAATCCGCCATTTTGACCACGGAAGCACATTGCAATCAGGCGGCGGATTACGCTTCGCTAATCCGCCCTATCTCCACGGTCGCCGGCCACGCTTGAGCGGCTTGAGTAATTCCCAAAAGGTTCCTGGGCCAATGTAAAATAAACCGCTGGCGCCGCGTCCTGATTTAGGGTGAAACCTCGGTCCATCACCGCGCGGAACATTGGCAGTTATCGGTGATGAGATCGCCTGTTGCGCTCCCGCCTTCCTCTAATCGGCAAGGAGCAGCGCATGGCAGAGCGCCGCCGCATAAAGCACGAGAAGACCTTTGAAGAACGACTCGCGGAAGAAGCCGTGCGCTTCAGAGACGCGGCGCAAGACCTGCCGCCAGGCATGCAGCGGGAGTTGCTGCTGCGTCGCGCAAGGCAGGCGGAAACCGCTTCGCGCATGAGCGATTGGTTGCGATCGCCCGGACTGCAGCGGCCGAGGTAGGGTTCCATGCTCGAAACCGCGCTGACAGGTCTGATCGGCCTGGTGTTGCTGATCGCCGTTGCGATCGTACTGATCCATCTCGATTTGCGCTCGCGGTTGAGGCGGCAGAGATAGCAGCATCCGGTCCGCCTCCAGGAAAACGACTCCACGACCACCCTGCCCCACAGCAGAACGCGGACTGACTTTCGCACGACACTGCAGCCCCCTTTGCCGCCAACGGCGGTGACTGAGGCGATTGATCCGCCGCACTGCCCGGCAGCGACGAAGCTTACCCGTGTCTTCGCACGTAGAGCGCGATGAACCGGTCGATCATCGGGTTGATCTGCTGCGGCACTTCCAGCGACAGGAAATGTCCGGAGCCGACAGCCTTGGCCGTGACCAGTTGCGGGCAGAGCACCGCAAAACGATCCAGATCCGCGAGCCGATGGGCCGCTTCGATGTACAGCACCGGGGCCCGGCACGCCTCGGCGCACTCACGCGCCCGATGCACATCCCAGGGGAACAGACTTGTAAACGTGGACACCAGCACGTGCTGTGGCGTCGCCAGAAAGGTCTGTTCAACATGAGCGCGGCATCTGTCGGTCGGCAGACAGGAGTCCGCCACGATTTTCCGCACCTCGCTCGCAAAATTCGCGCCCCGCAAGCCTTCCAGATATCCGGCGAACACCGTCCCTGCCGAGGCAGGGAAGAGAATCCCTGAATCGAGCAACACCAGGCCTGCGGGAAAGTCGGGATAGCGGGCGGCGATCTCGAGCGCCATGTTGCCACCCATGCTTTGACCCACGATGATCGGATTTGTGATCTGCTGTCGGTTGCACAGCCAGACGAGATCATCGGCGAAGCCTTCAATCGAATACGCCTGTTGCGGCTTGTCGCTCTCACCGTGCCCCCGCAGTTCGGCATTCAGCGCCCGACCTTGACGGACGAAATACTCCATCTGCGGCGCAAAATGCGTGCGATCCCCGCCCAGACCATGGACGAACAGGAACTGAAGTGGTCCCGCCCCGGCGATGTCAAAGGACAGCTGCACGCCGTCGCGCGCGAGTTTCATGGGTCATCTCCAAAAATCACTATTCCATGGAACGGCACCTCGCCAATCTCCACCGCTAGCCGCAGCAGCGGATACCCAGGACGAGGAGTGGCAGAACCAGCAATCGACGCATTTTATCTTCTTCAGTATGAGAGGCCATGGCATTCGCGCCGAGCGCCGGACCGATCGAACGGCCATGGTGACAACCGGGCACCTTCGCCGCTTCCGCACTACGGCGAAAAGCTGGCCCTGATATCGGCAAAGGTAGTAGGGGTTGATCCATGTCAGACCTTGGGCAATCTCGACGTTCCACGCTTCTCGATGCTGCCTGGCGGACCGCATACCGCGTCGGTTTCCCGCTTGCCCGCATCTGGTGGCGACTGCGGCACCAGCAGCATGAAGGGGCACTTGTGGCTGTCTACGTCGGTCAAGCGCTGCTGCTGCTGCGCTCGTCGTACAGGGTCGAGTGGAACTTCCCCGGCGGCACTGTCCGGCAGGGCGAGACGCCTGAAGCAGCGGCTCGCCGCGAACTGGCAGAAGAAATCGGCCTCGCCAGCGCATTCCCGCTGGTCGCCGCGGGCGACGCCCAAGGTCTCTGGGAAGGACGAAAAGATAAAGTGCATTTCTTTGAGCTGCGACTGGATCGGGTGCCAGAGTTACAGCTCGACAACCGCGAGATCATCGGCGCACGGCTGATATCGCCGAGCGAGTTGCGCGGCATGGCGCTGACCGGGCCGGTCGCCGTCTATCTTGGCAGGACGATTGCCGCCGGCTGCCATTCAGAGTGACCGCGCAACGCCAATGCAATTTCACGATCGCTACTCAAGTCCCCGAATCCAAGAGTGAAGTCGATTTCATCACGTCACGCATCGGCCGGGCTGCAGGAGCCTTGCGACTTCCGTGAGCACGCTGACCACGGGCTCGCAGGCCAGCGTCGGCTTACGGCTCCGATTCTGCGGCGGCATCGGCGGCTTGGTGGTGCGAACTTGCTCAGACGGAATGCGCAGTAAGACCGAGGTATCGGCGAGATCGTTCAGACGCCAGGAAACCGTTTTCATCGGCGCTGCAAGAGGCTTGCGGTCGGCAAGGCGATCCGCCTTGCCGGGGTGGCGAACGATCTGGCTTGGCTGTCCGGCGACCGCCTGCCAGCGGCTTACGAGGTCGTGACCTGAAGCGAACTGCACGGCACCGAGCGTCGAAGCGATCGCGATAGCACCTAAAACAGCTTTGCTGATCTTTGACATGGCTCTCCGTCCCCTGCGTCTCGGCGACCGTCGCCCTTCATGTAAACCCCTGACCCGTCCTCTCCGTGACCCCTACCCAATAGCCCGACGGTTTCACCATAGCTTCGTGAGACCCGGAAAATGGTTTCATCTCTGTTTCGTCGCGGTGAGGGAGGTGCTGGTTGCGGTCCGTATGGCTGGGTGAAGCCAGCCAGCCGAGCGCTCACTTTGCTACAATCAGCGAAGCAGTCGTACGGCAGTCATCTTTGGCGCGACTGCTTTCTACCGATTGATTTGCCCGACGTGGTTTAGCCAATCCTTTCGGCGGCCCTCATCGAGGCAAACACGTGGATGCCCGGCATATGGCCGGACATGACGAGCGAAATTGAGCGTTCGACTTTGCGGCTGCAGCTCCAAGGTCCGTAGCGCGATTGCAGCCGACCGCGCACATCGGCGCCCCATCGGCGTAAATCCGACACTCCATTGGCCCCGACCTACCGCCCACATTGCCATCCTGAACCAGGACGAATAGGTTGAGTAGCTTTCTACTCACAATTTTTGGATGGATACTTTTGCGGGTCGAGATTCAAGGTGATGACAAACATTCTGGCCTCCCTCGTTTTCGCGGTGACCGGCGTATTGATCGCTACTTTGCCCGGCAACGCAGCAAATCGCGTCGCACTCGTGATCGGAAACGCCGCATATGAAAAGGTACCCCTGCTACCCAACCCCACCCGCGATGCGGCTGCTATCGGCGAATCATTGAGCCGGCTGGGCTTCACCGTCACCCGCCTCGACAACGGAACCGCCAGTGCCATGCGCAAGAGCATTGTCGAGTTTGGACGCGCGGCTGAAGGCTCAGAGATGGCCGTTGTCTTCTATGCAGGGCACGGCATGGAGGTCGGCGGCGAGAACTGGCTGATCCCGATCGATGCCGAACTGCGGAGCGACACGGACGCGGAAAACGAGGCGGTTAGCCTGAAGGCATAACGCTTCAGGTGGGCAAGGCGAGCAAGCTTGGGCTCGTTATCCTCGACGCCTGCCGCAACAATCCGTTCAACGCCAAGATGCGAAGGTCGCTGACGACGCGCAGCGTTTCTCGCGGCCTCGCTCCGACTGAACCTACCGACAACGTGCTGGTCGCCTATGCCGCCAAGGATGGAACCGTCGCGAGCGACGGCGATGGAAAGAACAGTCCCTTCACCAAGGCGTTGCTGCGGCACCTTGAAGCGCCGGGACTTGAAATCACATTCATGTTTCGCGCGGTTCGCGATGAAGTCATGGCCGAAACCAGGCGGGAGCAACAACCCTTCGTCTACGGCTCACTGTCGAAGGAAGCAATCTATCTCAAGCCACCAGTGGCCGCGCCGCCATCCACCGCGATTGCGACGGTGGTCGCAAGGCTCCCTGTAGAGCAGGAAGTCACGAAGAAGGACACGAACTCGCGCGACACCGTAAAGCGCAACCTGTTTTCACCGGAGGACGCCCAGCGCGTTGCTGCGGTGGGAGCCGATCAGAAACTCAAGATGCCTCCCTTTGCGATCGGAGAGACCAAGGGTGACGTCCCCGCGTCTCATCTGCAGTTCGTGGGGGTATGGTCAAACAAGCTTGGATTTGGCGAGGGAGCCGGTCGGCACGTCATGTTGATCGTCACAGAGGTTACTTCGGACGGGATCGCTCTCGGATATCATATTTGGGGGCCACCCAAGAAACTTTCCTGGGAGAAGAATGCGCCCGCCGGCTATGTCAGTTTCGCTGCAAAGATTGTCAACGGCAAGATAGAATTCAAAAGCGGCGACGTTCCACTAGATGCCAAGCTGTCGGGTTCGACGATGACACTTCGTTCGGTCAATCCGAAGCCGCGGCAAGGCCAAGCGAAGTCAGCCACCACCAAGCTTAGTCCGCTGTGGCGGTTGTCTTCGCAAGCCGGCCCGGAGCCCAGGAAAGAGCCGTCAGAACGGCGTCGCAAGGTGTCGGAGCCAGCGGTCGGGCCGTCCGAACAGAAAGTGACGCCGGAGGAAAATCCGAGATCGGGCAAGGTCGCGCAATCATCCATGGAGGATCGCTATCGCGCCTGCCGAAAGCTCGTGAAGGGCTTTGCACAACGGGAAGCCTGCGCGCGCAATGGCGGTATATAGACCCAATACGATGCGTAGCCCGGATGAGCGCAGCGATATCCAGGGCCGGTCGGAGTGTCATCCCGGATATCGCTGCGCTCATCCGGGCTACTACTTATCCCAGAAACCGCGAGCCAGCGTGACAGCTCGGTTTCCCTGAAAACTACAAGTTGATTTGCCCGACGTGGCAAGAAATTTATTTCGCGATCGCTGCACGCTCTCCCCTTAACCCGTCGGGCAAATCAAAAGTAAAATACCGCCATCCTGTCCTCGCAGAGGGGCGTCGGCCGTCGTCACGTACGTTGGGACAGGTAGCGGTGGACGCAGCAGCGTCGGGCGCGCGATGTGTTCGCAGGGTGGGTTGAACCTCATGAGCGAATACGCGGCGACAGACGAACGGCGCTTAAACGCCCTCGCGGAAAATTTCGACCGGCGGCACATGAGCCCGGTCGGGACGCTCGCGCGAGGGAAGCTGCGGACGGCAAAAGCGTGTGGTCCCGGCACCCGTGGCTGGTGTCAAGCCGATGGAGATCGTCGAGCCCAACCGGGTCTCGATCGATCGTCAATCCGTCGGCGATGGAGGCAAGACGAATTCGTCTCCAGGGAGAGCGCGCCATAAACCGTTAAAACCACTGCGCAGGGAAGGCCGGGTGTTCCGGCGCACCTGCGGTCCGTCATGTGCGTCTTCGCGCATGACTGCGGGTGCCGAGGGCACCCGGCTTTCCCTGCACCCTCCGCTTTCGAGGGTCACCGGAATGAACAGCTTCGGGCGCCAACGCGCCGCGAGATCGCAATGTCATGTCCAAGCCAGACCACGCGCGATGGAGATCGGATAACGCCCCTGCCCGCGGCTGCCTGTCGGCGCCGGAGCGCTTTTCGCTGAGCGCACGGACTGATATCCTGCTGTCATTTGATTATGGGATTTGATCAGAGATGCGTGCGGTTTTTGACGGCATAGGATATTCGGCGCTGGCGTTCCTGATTGCGCTGATTTTCGCGACACCGGCCGCCGCCGAGAAGCGCGTCGCGCTGGTAATCGGCAACTCCAGCTATCAGAACGTGCCCCGGCTCGACAATCCCCGCAACGACGCGGCGCTGATGGCCGAGACGCTCTCCGCCCTCGGCTTCACGCTGATCGGCAGCCGCGCCCAGCTCGATCTCGACAAGCCCGCGATGGATCTGGCGGTGCAGACGTTCGGCCGGCAGGTGCAGGGTGCCGACGTCGCGCTGTTCTATTACGCCGGGCACGGCGTCCAGGTCTCCGGCTCGAACTACCTGGTGCCGGTCACGGCCAATCCCACGCGAGAGGCCGACGTCGATTTTCAGATGATGGACGTCAACCTGGTGCTGCGCCAGATGCAGGGTTCGGGCACCCGGCTCAACATGGTGATCCTCGATGCCTGCCGGAACAATCCGTTCGGCGCGCGCGGCCTGCGTGCTGCTGACGGCGGCCTCGCCCAGATGCGCGCCCCTGAAGGCACGCTGATCTCCTACGCGACGCAACCCGGCAATGTCGCGCTCGACGGCACCGACGGCCACAGCCCCTACTCGCGGGCGCTGGCTTCGACCATCAAGCAGGCCGGCGTCGACATCTTCCAGACCTTCAACCAGGTCGGGCTTGCGGTGAAACGGCAGACCGGCGGATCGCAACAGCCCTGGGTGTCGTCCTCGCCGATCGACGGCAATTTCTACTTTGTGCCCCCTGCTCCCTCGGCGCAGGTCGCGGTCGCGTCTCCGCCTGAAGAGCGGCTGGCCTCAACGCTGCGGCCGGATCCCGACCGCATCCCGATCAAGGATCCGATCCTGCTGCGCGAACTCAGCGACCGTCTGTTCGAGCTCAATTACGATCCGGAGCCGCTCGACAGCAAGAACGGCATGCGTCAGGCGATCGCAAAGTTTCAGGAGAAGGCGAAGATGACGCCGACCGGCGAAGCCACCGAGGGCGTGCTGACGCGGCTGCGCAAGATGGAAGACCTGAAGCCGTGGGGCTCGATCGTCTACGGCCCGGAAAGCGCCAAATGGGGGATGTCCTGGAATCACGTATCGAGGCGCGCGGCGATCGACGACGCGCTCAAGAATTGCGGCGGAAGCAAATGTCCGCTCGAATTGAGTTTCTATGGATCGCGATGCGGCGCGTTTGCGATCTCGGATAAATCGTGGTCGCTGGTCCAGCGCGATACCGTTGCGCGCGCCAGGGATGCCGCGCTTGGCGAGTGCGGCAAGTCCGGCAAATCCTGTCGCATCATCGGCGCGGTATGTGCCGACGGGTCCGGCCGGTAATTTTCATTCAGGGCATTGGAAGCACTCATGCGTGTCGTTCGACATTCCCCACTCATTGCGCTGCTCGGGCTTTTCGTCCCGGTTGCAACAGGTGCTGCGCTGGCGCAATCCGGCAGCGTCGGCGGCAGCATCGGCAATGACGAGAAATCGCTGTCCGGCTCGCGCGAACCGGCACCCGCGCCCGACGCCCCCGCACGCCGCAGCAAATCGGAGGCGGAAGAGCCGCGCGGCGCGGCGCGCAGAAGCGGTGGCGGCGGCAACAGTTTCGATGGCGCGTGGATCGTGAGCTCGGTGGGCGTCACGTGTCCGGGCACCAGCAGCAATGCGGTCGTCGTGACCAGCGGCAAGATTATCGGCCAGACCGCCAGAGGTACCGTCAGTCCGGACGGCAGGGTGTATGGCACCTCCACTGGCAACGGCATCAGGGTCATCACGGTCGGCCGTCTTTCCGGCCGCACCGGGGGCGGCACGTTCCGGCAATCGGATGGCTGCACCGGAAGGTGGACCGCGGCCAAGCAGTAACGCGCTGCGCATCAATTTGGATTCGCGCTTTTTGGATATTGGATAATTCGTGATGGAAGTTTCAGTTCGACGTACGATGAGAACGACACTCGCCTCGTTGCTGATTTCCGCCGTCATGTCGGGCGCTGCGCTGGGACAATCCGGCAGTGTCGGTGGCAGCATCGGCAACGACGAAAAATCGCTGTCAGGTTCACGCGAAGCGCCGCGCGCGGTCGAACCTTCCAAGCCGGCACGCCGCGCCAAACCCGAAGCCGAAGAGCCGCGCCGCGCATCGCGGAAGAGCGGAGGTGGTGGCGAAAGCAGCAGCGGCGGCGGCAATTTCGACGGAACGTGGGTTGCCGTTTCCGTCGGCACACCTTGCGGCAGCGCCAGAGAAAGATTTGTCATTTCCGGAGGCAGGATCTCGGGCGAACTGAGCTCCGGATCGGTCAGCGCCAATGGCGCCACGCGGAGCGGCGGATCCGTCCAGGGTCTGAGCTGGACCAGCACCGGCCGTTTCTCGGGCCGCTCCGGCTCCGGCTCGTTCGTACGATCCGATGGATGCACCGGACGTTGGACCGCTTCTAAACAGTAGGAAAACACCGCTGAACGAAAAAACCCAATCGTCTCAGCACGCCTCAATTATGGCTATCCACAGGCCTCAATTTAACCCCATCCGCTCCGGAATTGCGGCTAATTGCGACCCCACTCTCCGACCAGATTAAGTGCACCAAGCGTTGCGTTGCGTAGCAGTACCGGGGATGTAGATGTCAAAGCGTTCCGCGCAGTTCGTCGCGGCTCTCACCGTCAGCGTTCTGGCTGGAGCCAACCTCGCCACCGTGACGGATCTCCGGGCGCAAGCCGCTACCGCCGACGATTGTCTGACCGCGCCAAAGGGCGCGACCACGCCGGGCAGCCATTGGTATTACCGCATCGATCGCGCGACCAAGCGTCAGTGCTGGTATCTTCGCGAAGAGACCGACAAGGCCGGCGACAAGTCGACCCGCGCCACGCCGCCGGCTTCCCCGCCGGCGAGTTCGGCCGCAGCCGCAGACCCGGCGGCGCAGCCGCCGCGCACGATCACACAGAAAGCGATTTCAGACGCGCGCGCGGAATGGGTCTCGCAGCAGTCCCGCGCCGAACAGGCGGCTCCCGCCAATCCTGCGCCGCAGACGACGGGCGCCGCGCCTTCAAGGCCAGCCGTTCAGGATGCCGGGCGCCCCATCGGCACGAACGTGCTCGCGCCGGCTCCCGTAGCCACGAACCGGTGGACCGATACCAATCAAAGTGCAAACGCCGCGGATGTGCAGACCACGGCCGCTGTTGCCGAACCAGTCGTCGATCAACAGCAGGAATCCGAGCCCGCGCTGCAGCCGACGCTGCAGCCCCAGCCCGCGCCGGGGATTACATTCGCCGCTGCGGACTCGTCTTCGGCAAAACCAACGGCATCGCTGCAGATGCTGCTTGGGGTGATGATTGCCGCGCTGGCGCTGGCCGGCATCACGGTCAGCCTCCTGTTCAGGCTTGGCCGCATCCGCGCGCGGCGCGCCATGCGACGTCAGCGGATGGCAAGGTGGGATGCGGTGAAAACCAAAGGCAAGCGTTCGGCATCACCCGCCCGTTCAGCATCGCCGAAGCGTGCAGCGCCGCCGATACGTACGGCACCACAGATGCGTCCAGCGCCGCAGATGCGTCCGGCACCGCAGGCACGTCCGGTACAACAGACACGTCCAGTCCAGCCGGTCCAGCGCGAGCGCGAGGAAGCCGTGATGGGGCGTCCCGAAACGATCTACGCTCCGCGCCAGCAGGACCCGCGTCCGCGCCAGCAGGACTCGCGCGAGCGGCAGGTCACCGACATGCTGGCCCGGCTGGCCCGCAGCGCGCAGCGCTGACGGAAACTGCGGCCAAATCCATTCGACAGGGCTATTTTTCGAGCTGGCGCTGCAGGTTGCGAACGAACTCGGTCAGGCCGGTGCGGCGCTCGCGCTTGAGCCGCTCGGCCTTGAGGATCGACTGCACCTCGGCGAACGCATCGTCGACGCTCTGGTTGACGACAATGTAGTCGTATTCCGCCCAGTGGCTGAGTTCATGGGTGGCGCGGCTCATGCGCCCGCGAATCACCTCGTCGGAATCCTGCGCGCGGGTGTGCAGGCGTTTCTCGAGATCCGCAGCCGAAGGCGGCAGGATGAACACCCGCACGACATCGACGCTTGCCTTCTGGTGCAGTTGCTGCGTGCCCTGCCAGTCGATGTCGAACAGCACGTCCTGCCCTGCCGAGAGCGCCGCCTCGACCGGCGCGCGCGGCGTGCCGTAAAGATTGTCGAACACGGTGGCCCATTCGAGCAGTTCGCCCTGCTTCACCATCGTCTCGAATTTCGGCTTGTCGACGAAGAAGTAGTCGCGGCCCTCGACCTCGCCCGGCCGCATCGCGCGCGTCGTCGCCGAGACCGACATCTTCAGGCCGGGCTCGCGCTCGAGCAGCATGCGCGACAGCGTCGTCTTGCCGGCGCCCGAAGGCGACGACAGCACGAACATCAGCCCGCGCCGTTCAACTCCGTCGAAACCAGCAGCTGTCATCGCGTCACTCCAGATTCTGGACCTGCTCGCGGAACTGCTCGACCACGTTTTTCATCTCGAGCCCGGTCTGCGTCAGTTCCAGGTCGTTCGATTTGGAGCAGCAGGTATTGACCTCGCGGTTGAATTCCTGGGCAAGGAAATCGAGGCGACGGCCGACCGGCCCGCCCTTGCCGATCATCTCGCGGGCTTGCGCGACATGCGAGGCGATACGGTCGAGCTCCTCGCGGATGTCGGCCTTGGTCGCGATCAGGATCGCTTCCTGATTGAGCCTGTCGGGATCGAAGCGCTCGGAAGTTTCCAGGAGTGCCGCGACCTGCTCCGCCAGTCGCGCCCGGATCGCCTCCGGCTTGCGGCCGGGGGCGGCCTCGGCCTTGCTGGCCAGTCGCTCGATTTCGTCCATGCGCTGGATGAGAACCTGCCCGAGCGTCACGCCCTCGCGGCGCCGCATCTCGACGAGATGCGCCAGCGCCTGCTCGAAGGCGGCCCCTGCCGCATCGCGGGCCGCCTTGTCCTCGGCCTCGTCGCTTTCGGGTTCGACCACCTCGATGACGCCCTTGATGCCGAGCAGGCCATCGATGCTTGGCGCCACCGCATCGATCTTGCCGGCGAGCACGCCCGCGACCTTCACGATCGAGGCCAGCACGTCCTCATTGATGCGCACGGCGGAGACCGCGTTGGCGCGCTTGACGTTGAGGTTGGCGTAGACCGTGCCGCGCGACAGCACCTCGCCGGCGCGCTTCTTGGCAAAGGCCTCGAGTTCGTCCCAGCCCGGCGGCAGCCGCAGCCGCAGATCGAAGCCCTTGGCGTTGACCGACTTCAGCTCCCACTCGAACGTATAGGGGCCGCTGGCACCGTGGCTCCGGGCAAAACCGGTCATGCTCGATAGCGCCATCGCGTAAAACTCTCCGAAAGACAGGGGATTCGAGACTCGACAGAGACCGCCGGACCTTAAACGATTTCCGCGAAAGGGGAATTGCGTTCCGGGAGACCCTGACCAGCACCAGGCCGGAATCAGGGCTTAGACTAGCGTCAGCGCTGGGCCACCGAAGGCGGCGCAGCGTTGGTTTGCGCGGCACCCTGGCGGCCCGGCGCCGCCGCAGGTGCTGCCGGTCGCGCCGCCGGCGGCTTCTTCGCTGCCCCCGGCCGCGTTGTCGCAGTCGGATTGGTATCCGCCGGCACCCCTGCAGCGGTCGGCGGCGGCGCGTCCTCGCTCGGCTCGACGGTGTCGTTCTGAATTTGTTTTTCCAACGCCCGCAGCTTGACCACGTTTTTCTGGTGCTGGTCGTAGGTTTCGGTAAAGGCGTGCCCGCCGGTTCCGTCGGCGACGAAGAACAGGTCGCGGGTGCGCGCCGGATTGGCGGCGGCTTCGAGCGAGGCGCGGCCCGGATTGGCGATCGGCCCCGGCGGCAGGCCTTCGATCACATAGGTATTGTAGGGCGACGGCTGGGTGATCTCGCTACGCCTGATCGGCCGGCCGAGCGTTCCCTTGCCGCCGACCAGACCGTAGATGATGGTCGGGTCGGATTGCAGCTTGATCTTCTGCCGCAGCCGGTTGGTGAACACCGCCGCCACGCGGCTGCGCTCGTCGGCGCGACCGGTTTCCTTCTCGATAATGGAGGCCAGCGTGATCAGTTGCTCCGGCGACTTGACCAGAACGTCGGGATTGCGGCGTTCCCAGATCTCGGCGAGCACACGCTTCTGAGTCTGCTGCATGCGCTGGATCACCTGCTCGCGCGAGGTGCCGCGCGGAAACTTGTAGGTCTCCGGCAGCAGCGTACCTTCGCGCGGCAATTCCCGCACCGAGCCCGAGAAGATGTCGTTGTCGATCAGCCGCGCCACGATCTGCTCGGAGGTCAGGCCTTCGGGAATGGTGACGGAGTGCTGCACCACCTTGCCTTCGACGATGGTGGCGATGACGTCGCGCAGGCTGGCGTTCTTCTGGAACGAATACTCGCCGGGCTTGAGATCGGAACTCGCCTTCAGCGCAAACACGCCGCCGATGAAGGCCCATGGATTGACGTTGATGACGCCCTCGCGCAGCAGAACGTCGGCGATGTCGCGTTTGCCGGCGCGCGAGGGAATGTTGACTACCTTGTCTTCCTGCAGCGGCCCCGGCGTTTCCAGCATTTGCCGGCCGTAATAATACGTGGTTCCGACCGCGATCATCAGGATGATCAGGATCGTGAAGATGGCATTGCCGACCACCACGAACGGATTGCGGGCGCGGTCCGACCGCCGCGGGGGCGGCGGCACCTGCTCGGGCTCCAACGCCGCGCGCGGACTCCGTGGCGAAATGGGCGGCCTCTCACTCATCGATGCAACCTGAATCCTGTCGGTTCAATCGTGGCCCGGCAATCCCAGCCAACAGCAAACGCCCAGATGTAGAAATCGTCGCCGAATACGGCGAAACGGTGGAGTCGTCCCGAACACTTGCTAGTCGGTCACACGCCGAACGATCACGGAGGCATTGGTACCTCCGAAACCAAACGAATTCGACAGCGCCACGTTGATCTCGCGTTTGCGAGCCGTCTGCGGCACCAGATCGATCGCGGTTTCCACCGACGGATTTTCCAGATTGATCGTCGGTGGAACGATGTTATCGCGAATCGCAAGGATACTAAAGATCGCCTCGATCGCGCCAGCGGCACCCAGCAGATGGCCGGTCGACGACTTGGTCGACGACATCGACACCTTCGAGGTGTCGTTGCCGAGCAACCGCTCGACCGCGCCGAGTTCGATCTCGTCGCCGATCTGCGTCGAGGTTCCGTGCGCGTTGATGTAGTCGAGATCGGAAGCGGAGATGCCCGCGCGCTTCAGCGCGGCGGTCATACTGCGGAAACCGCCGTCGCCATCCGGCGCCGGCGAAGTGATGTGATAGGCATCGCCCGACAGGCCGTAGCCCACGACTTCAGCGTAGATCTTCGCACCGCGCTTTCTCGCGTGTTCATACTCCTCGAGCACCACGACGCCGGCGCCCTCGCCCATGACGAAGCCGTCGCGATCCTTGTCATAGGGACGCGATGCCTTCTCCGGCGTCTCGTTGAATCCGGTCGACAGCGCGCGCGCCGCGCAGAACCCCGCCATCGCCAGCCGGCAGATCGGAGATTCCGTTCCGCCCGCCACCATCACGTCGGCATCGCCCAGCGCAATCAGCCGGGCACCATCGCCGATCGCATGCGCACCGGTCGAACATGCGGTCACGACGGAGTGGTTGGGGCCCTTGAGGCCGTGCTCGATCGAGACATAGCCGGAAGCGAGATTGATCAGCCGCCCCGGAATGAAGAACGGCGAGACCCGGCGCGGCCCGCGCTCCTTCAGCACCAGCGACGTTTCGGCGATGCCGGACAGGCCGCCGATACCGGAGCCGATCAGGGTGCCGGTGGCGCATTTGTCTTCTTCGGTCGAGGGATGCCAGTTGGCGTCGTCGAGCGCCTGGCGCGCCGCAGCCATTGCAAAGATGATGAAGTCGTCGACCTTGCGCTGCTCCTTCGGCTCCATCCACTGGTCTGGATTGAAGGTGCCATTGCTGCCGTCGCCGCGCGGAATCACGCAGGCAATCTGGCTGGCAAGATCAGCGACTTCGAACGTGTCGATCTTTTTGGCGCCGCTCTCGCCGTTGAGGATTCGCTTCCACGTTGTGTCAACGCCGCAGCCGAGCGGTGTAACCATGCCCAGCCCCGTGACGACAACCCGTCTCATGTCAAACTCCAACCGAGGCTTGCGCACCAAAACAAGAAACCGGGGGACCGCTAGAAAACGGCCCGTCCGGTTCTGTCTCTACCCGCTCGGGACGTCAGCTTTTAGCGTTCTTCTCGAGAAACTTCGTCGCATCGCCGACGGTCAAAATCGTCTCAGCGGCGTCGTCGGGAATTTCGCAACCGAACTCTTCTTCAAATGCCATCACAAGCTCGACGGTGTCGAGGCTGTCGGCGCCGAGGTCGTCGATGAAACTTGCGTTGTCGACAACCTTTTCGGGTTCAACACCGAGGTGCTCGACCACAATCTTCTTAACCCGCTCGCCAATCTCACTCATCGTTTAACCTCGTACTTTGTTCCGTTGGACCCGACCCCAAGACGCTATAGAGAGACGCTACGAGCTATCGTGGTCGTTAAACTTCCTTCGCTGTCGCGCATAGTCTTGATTCGGCCGGTGGTAGCCGACAAAGCCCGGCGAACGGCAGGCGTCGCCACGCCAATATACAGGGTTTCAAATTCCTGCAATGGCCTTGTTTGCCCATCCGTCGGGGGTTCGGTTATCATACTTCCCCATCCTTGACTATAAGCCTCCTCCCCCTCTCGAAACGGCCTTTGGCCGCATCGACTGGGACCGCACATGGCTCAAATCATGGCCATTCCGCCGTTGACGTGAATCGTCTGGCCGGTGACATAGGCGGCCTCGTTGGAGCTGAGATAGACCGCCGCGGCAGCGATGTCCTCCGGCGTTCCCAGCCGCGCCGCAGGAACCTTTGCCAGGATGGCCTCGCGCTGCTTGTCGTTGAGCGCGTCCGTCATCGGCGTCTTGATGAACCCCGGTGCGATGCAGTTGGCGGTGACGTTCCGCTTGGCATATTCCGCCCCGAGCGTCTTGATCAGGCCGATGATTCCAGCCTTGGACGCGGTGTAGTTGGCCTGCCCGGGATTGCCGGTCACGCCGACGATCGAGGTGATCGCGATGATCCGGCCAAAGCGCTTGCGCATCATCAGCTTGGTCGCGGCGCGGGCGAGACGGAAGGTCGCGGTCAGGTTGACCTTGATGACGTCGTCCCAGTCCTCATCACGCAACTGCACAAACAGGTTGTCGCGCGTGATGCCGGCATTGGCGATCAGGATATCCACCTGGCCCATCGCGGCCTCCGCCGCGGGCACCAGCGCCTCGACTTCCGCGCTGTCCGACAGGTTGCACGGCAGCACGTGAACGCGTTCGCCAAGCTTGCCGGCGAAGGTGTCCAGCACCTCGCGGCGCGTGCCTGATATGGCCACTGTCGCGCCCTGCGCATGCAGCGCTTGCGCGATCGCGTTGCCGATACCGCCGGTCGCGCCGGTCACCAGCGCCGTCCTGCCCGTCAAGTCAAACATCAATATCTCCTTCCCGGAGCTTTAAGCCGACGCTGCCAATGCTTCCTTGGCAGCCGCGATATCGCTGGGTCCCCCGACCGATACGCCGACGGCGCCGTCCGCGATGCGCTTGACCAGCCCGCTCAGCACCTTGCCGGCGCCGATCTCGAAGAAACGCGTGACGCCATGGGCCGCCATATAGGCCACCGACTCGCGCCAGCGCACGGTGCCAGTGACCTGCTCGATCAGACGGCGGCGGATCTCGTCGGGGTCGGTGATCGGTGCCGCCAGCACGTTCGACACCAGCGGCGCGGCCGGAGCCTTGATGGTCACCCCGGCCAGCGCCTCCGCCATCGCGTCGGCAGCGGGCTGCATCAGCTTGCAATGGAACGGCGCGGACACCGGCAACAGCATCGCGCGCTTGGCGCCTTTGGTCTTGGCGATTTCGAGAGCGCGTTCGACGGCGGCCTTGTCGCCGGAAACGACCACCTGCCCGCCGCCATTGTCATTGGCGGCCTGGCACACCTGCCCTTGCGCCGCTTCGCTCGCAACCGCCACCGCAGCCTCATAATCGAGCCCGAGCAGAGCAGCCATCGCACCAGCACCTACCGGCACCGCCTTTTGCATTGCAAGGCCACGGGTTCGCAGCAGGCGTGCGGTATCGCTGATGCTGAGGCTGCCGGCAGCGGCAAGCGCCGAGTATTCGCCGAGCGAATGCCCGGCGACGAAGGCGGCATCCCGCCCCACGGAAAAGCCTGCTTCGGTCTCCAGCACGCGCAGCGTCGCGATCGAGACTGCCATCAGCGCCGGCTGGGCATTTTCGGTGAGCTGAAGCGTCTCCGCCGGGCCATCCCAGATGATGGCCGTAAGCTTCTCGCCAAGGGCCGAATCGACCTCCTCGAAGACCGCCTGCGCGGCCGGAAAGGCCTCCGCCAGGGCTTTGCCCATACCGACCGCCTGGGAACCCTGGCCCGGAAAAGTGAATGCAGCCGTCATCGGCGCTCCCTCATGAGAATGGGGCCGTAAGACACTGTCCGGGGCCGGGATGTCAAGCCGCGCCGCGGAACCGCACGACCCGGTTCATGCCCGAAGGGGTCTAGAAGCCGCCTGCCGCCTGATCGCCGCCCACCTCGGCGCCAGCCCGCGCACGGCGGACGCTGCTGACCAGCTTGCCCGGCCGATCCTCGTGGTCCGGCTTGGCGGTGGCGATCCGAAGTACCGTGGCGTAGTTCGGCTGCACCTCCATCCGCGCCGCGTACCGGCTCTCGGCGAGGATGCGGTGCACGCGCGGCAGGTTGTAGCACGGCACGTAGAACAGCAAATGATGCTCGAGGTGATAGTTGACGTAGTACGGCGCGATGAACAGCCGCTCCAGGAAGTTTGCGTGCGTGGTGCGGGTGTTGCGCAGCGGGTCGCTGGAGTCGGGGACCACTGCATGTTCGGCGATGTTGCGGATGCGGGTGATGACCATCTGCCACGTGAGCAGCGGCAACAGCCACAAGAGCGGATAGGCCCACCACACGCCGGCGGCGGCAAGGCCGGCAAACAGCAGCGCATTGACCGCAAGCTGCGGACCGAGCTTTTCCCAGAAATGCGCGGCGCGCCGTGCGAGCGGCCATTCCCCCGGCCCGAGCGCGTTCAACAACTGCGCTTTGCGCTGCTGGTAGCCGGTCTGCCCGGTGATGTCGCGGATGAACTTGCGGCGATAGCTCACCCCCGTGATCGGAAACGGCGCCGACAGCACCAGGTCGGGATCGTCTTCCTGCTGCGTCCGCGCGTGGTGCTGCAGGTGATAGCGGCGATAGGCGCGGGTCTCGGCGAAAATCGGATAGGCGCAGAACCACTGGCTCAGCGCGAGATTGACCTTCTCGTCGGCCGACAGGCACCCATGAGCGCCGTCATGCATCAGGATTGCAAGCCCAAGCTGGCGCGAGCCGATGACGCCCACCGCCAGCAGAAAGGTCAGCGGATTGGGCCACCACGCCACCAGCGCGATCGACCCCAGAATCAGCGCCCACGCGTGCGCGATCAGGGCGACGCCCTTCCACGTCACGCGCTTCCGTACCGCGACCAACTGGTCCTCGTTCAGGAAGTCGCGGGCACGCATGCGAAGTGCGGTCATGACGAACTCTCCCCGTCGGATTTTTCTGAATCGGAAGCATCGCGGTCGCCGACGAGACGCAGTCGGGTGCCGTCGGCGGCACTTGTTGTCGTCGCCTGATCGCCCAGCACGCGCAGCATCTCGTTGCACATATCTTCGGCCGATCGGCCCATGGCATGGCCTTCGACCATCACGCCGACCGCCACCGCCCAGAACCGCCGCGAACTTACATCGGGATCGCGCAAGGTTTTCCAGCCGTGCCGTTCGATCTGGCCGGCATAGGCGCGCATCCCCTCGCCGTGCAGCCGCTCGACGGTGCGCTCCACCAGTGGCGCGAGGTCCTGGCGGCGGCGCGTCAGCGTCAGCGCTTCGGTGAAGAAGGCGACCGAATCCGTTGCCGTGACCGTCTCGACCAGGGCGCGGGTATATTCACGCGGTGTCCGCGCCTGCAGAGCAGCCTGTTCGGCGGCGCGGGCCACGTACAGCACGTCGCGGCAGGCAGCTTCGACGAACAGCGCTTCCTTGGTACGGAAGTAATAGGTGATCTGGCTCGGAAACGCGTCGGCGGCCGCCGCGATCTCGGAGATCGAGGTGCCGGCCAGGCCGCGTTCCTTGAACAGGCCGCTGGCGACGTCGAGCAGGCGCGACCGCATCTGGCGCCCGGCCGAGCGGGTCGCGCGGACGGCATGTTTGGGGTCGCCGGTCTGGACGGACTTGGGGGCCATTCTTCCCTCTCGCCGGATGTTTGTATGATATACAAACAAATAAATCAAGGGCGGTCATAAATGGACCGCCAAGTCTTGCCAGCGCGCTCAAAATCCTTATAACCCGCGCATCCGTGGGTCCCGGCCGGGAGCTGAACGGACGGTCTCAGCAAACTCTCCTTTCTGGCGTTTTTGATGTGGCAGGGCCAGTCGGCCCGTCGTCCCGTGCTTCCGCCTTCTGAGCATTCTCGAGTCCTTTCCGAAGGCCTCGAAGGGCTTGCCGCCGGGAACCGCGCCAACACTAGGAAAGGACACCCATGCCTCTTTACGAGCATGTTTTTCTCGCGCGCCAGGATGCGAGCGCCCAGCAGGTCGAAGAGCTGACCACCCAGATGACGGGCATCGTCGAAGGGCTCGGCGGCAAGGTCACCAAGACCGAGAACTGGGGCGTGCGCTCCCTCACCTACCGCATGAACAAGAATCGCAAGGCACACTTCGTGCTGATGAACATCGATGCGCCGTCTGCTGCGGTCACCGAGATCGAGCGGCAGGAGCGGATCTCCGAAGACGTCATCCGCTATCTCACCGTCCGCGTCGAAGAGCACGAGGAAGGCCCGTCTGCGATGATGCGCAAGGCCGATCGTGACCGCGAGCGCGACGATCGTGGCGGCGGTTTCCGCGGTGATCGCGAAGGCGGTTTCCGTGGCGATCGTGAAGGCGGTGGCTTCCGCGGCGACCGTGGCCCGCGCCGTCCGCGCGAAGAAGACGCAGCAGCGGTAGAGGAGTAAGAATCATGGCTGAAGCTGGTGCACGCCGTCCGTTTTTCCGTCGCCGCAAGACCTGCCCGTTCACGGGTGCGAACGCGCCGAAGATCGACTACAAGGATTCCAAGCTGCTGATGCGTTACGTCTCCGAGCGCGGCAAGATCGTGCCGAGCCGCATCACGGCCGTTTCCGCCAAGAAGCAGCGTGAGCTCGCGCGCGCCATCAAGCGCTCGCGCTTCCTCGGCCTGCTGCCCTACGTCATTCGCTAAGACATCGGCGATCGGCGGCGTCCGCGCCGCCGATCCTCAATCGACATAAGGCTTCCGGGTCGTCCGGTCGCCGATGGTTGGGGTCGATCGACCTCTAACCGCTCAAAGGGGGCGGGACAGCTGATGATCGCGATCATACTCATTGCTGTTGCGGCCGGCTCTGCGTCGGCGCTAATGTTCGCCTCGATCATCTCGGGCGCGCTGATCTCATTGCTGTTGTTCTACCTGGCGCCGCTGCCGCTGATGGTGGCGGCACTGGGCTGGGGACCGATCGCCGCGACGATCGGCGGCATCCTGGCCGCGTCCGGCCTCGGCGTCATCTTCGGCCTGCCCTACTGCATCGCTTTTGCCATCACCGTTGCGCTGCCGGCCTGGTGGCTCGGCCACCTCGCGCTGCTCGGACGTCAACTGCCCGGTGCAGTTTCCGGCAATGGTTCGGCCGAGCCCTCGCCGCCGCAAATGGAATGGTATCCGGTCGGCCGCATCGTGCTCTGGATCGCGGGCTTTGCCGCATTGACCACGATCGCGGCCATGATGACGCTCGGCACCGACGCCGAAACGATCACCAGCTCGCTGCGCCGCGGCCTCTCGCGCATTCTGGGCTCCCGCGATCCGGCATCGTCAGGCGACATCGAACGCGTGGTCACCGCGCTCTCCATCATCGCGCCGGCCGCCGCGACGATCGTCGCCATGATGACATTGACGCTGAACCTCTGGCTCGCCGCCAAGATCACGGCAACGTCCGGCCGCCTGCACCGGTCATGGCCTGACCTCAAGAGCACGGAATTGCCACCGATGACGCTGGTCGCTCTCTGTGTCGCGTTGGCCTTCTGCTTCACCAGCGGGCTCCTCGCCATGTTCGCGCAGATCGCGACCACCGCCATGCTGATGGCGTACGCCCTGATCGGCTTCGCCGTGCTGCACACGGTGACGCTCTCGCTCAACAGCCGCGGGTTCTGGCTCAGTTGCGCCTACGCCGTCGTCATCACCTTCGGCTGGCCGATGCTGGCGATGATCGCGCTCGGTCTCGCGGACGCGCTCTTTGGCATCCGACAACGCTATCTGCGCGGCAAGCCGCCGCCTCTGCCCGCATCCTGAAACGCCAACCATCCACTTGAAACCGAATACGTACACTCAAAAGGAGAATGAAAATGGAAGTCATTTTGCTGGAACGCGTCGCCAAGCTCGGCCAGATGGGCGAAGTCGTCCGCGTCAAGGACGGTTTTGCCCGCAACTTTCTGCTCAAGCGCGGCAAGGCGCTGCGCGCCACCGCCGACAACCGCGCCAAGTTCGACGGCATGAAGGCCGAACTCGAGGCCAACAACCTCAAGGCCAAGGGTGAAGCCACCAAGGTCGCGGAGAAGATCAACGGCCGCAACGTGATCGTGCTGCGTCAGGCCTCCGAAACCGGCCAGCTGTTCGGCTCGGTGAGCGTGCGCGACATCATCGCCTCGTTCGAGGCCGACGGCGTCACCATCAGCCGCAGCCAGGTTCTGCTGGATGCGCCGATCAAGACCATCGGCAAGCACGAGATCGCCATCGCGGTGCATCCGGAAGTCGAAGTCAGCGTCAGCGTCACCGTGGCGCGCAGTGCCGACGAAGCCGAGCGCATCAACCGCGGCGAGGACATCTCGACCCGCCAGGAAGACCAGGACGCCGCCGCCGAGGCGCTCGCCGCAGCGGGCGAGTTCTTCGATCCGGAAGCCCAGCACGACGACGAGGCGCCAGCCTCGACCGAGAAGTAAGGCACGCATCGCGACGCGCCATGACGAGTTCAAGCCCGGCCCATCAGGCCGGGCTTGCAATTCTCGTCGCTGCCTTCTCGTCGAGCATGGCGATCGAGGCCAGCGCGGTGGCGGTGTGTTTCTCGACGCCATCGGTCACGCAGAACACGTCGGCCGCGACGACGGCGACCTGACGTCCGGGCTTGATCACGCGTGCGCGGCAGATCAGGCGTTCGCCTGTCGCCGGCGACAGCAGGTTCAACTTGTACTCCGCCGTCAGCGCCGATTGACCGCGCGATGCTGCGGCCGCTATCGTGGTTGCGTTGTCGACGAGGAATGCGGTGACGCCGCCGTGGAACAATCCGTTTTGCTGCAGCAACTCGGGCCGCCGGTCCACCGCAAGCGTGCACGTGCCGCGCGTCAGTTCGGACAATTCCGCACCGATATGGGTCATGAAACCCTGGCGGCCGACATTGTCGCGAATCCGGGTCGCGATCGGGGCGAAGTCGGGATCGGCAAGTGCATTCATTAATCTTCTCCCGGTTCGTGGTGCGCATCGGGCGCGACCACCGCGCGGATGGCACATTCAATCAGGATATCGGTCTGGTCTCTTGGATCGGCGCCGTCTCGGCCCGACAGCCATGCGCGGCAGAACATCTGCGCAGGGCCGATGGTCTGGCTGAAGAACACCAGCGACGTCATCGGCAGCAATTCGCCGCGCTCGACCAGCGGCGCGCGCCATTGCTCGACCGCGTCCGCAAGCCGCGCGTTTTGGGCGCGTTGCGCACCGCGGATCTCCTCGGCCCATTCGCTGCGGGAAATTTCGAAAAGATAGCGCGCCTCGCGCCTGGAATTGACGACCCAGTCCAGGTGCGCACGGATCAGCCGCGCGACGCCTTCCCGTGCCGCGCAGGAGCCATCGACCGCCGTGATGATAGCGGCGTGGTAACTGGCGAGAATTTCCAGAAACAGCGTGCCGGCCAGTTGCTTCTTCGACCCGAAGAAATGGAAGAAGCTGCCGTTGGACGCCCGCGCACGGGTTCGAATGGCCGCCACCGTTGCGCCTTCGAAGCCGTCGCGGTCGAACACGGCCAGGCCTGCCGCCAGCAAATCCTCACGCGCCGTGGTCACTTGCTTGCTCCGGATCTGGCACTGGATCACCACTCTAGAGTATTGCTCTAGTACTGGTCAAGCGAACACGTCGAACCCGCGTCGGGAGAGAAAAGCTTACCGTGAAATTGGCGGGACTGGCGGGCCCGGGGGTGTTGCCGGCGGCGATGCAGGCGCGGTGGCGGTCGCCGCGGGTGGTGCCGCGGCGGATGGGCTCACAGCGGGTTCCGGCGTACCGCCGCCCGATGAGGAAGGCGGAGGCGCTGACGTTGCCGACGGTGCCGGGTCGGAGCGAGGGGGCGCAGGCTCGCTGCCGACACTCTCTTTGGCCGCATCGACCTTGTTGGTGTCAGACTTTGCTTCGGCAGCGGGCTTGTTGACCTCGCCAGCTGGTTTGGCGGCTTCGCCGGCGGGCTTGGCCCCGTCGCCGGACGACTTGGCTGTATCTGGTTTGGCGGCGTCAGTCGCGGCATCGCTTTTCGCGGCGTCGGTCTTGGCAGCGTCGGTCTTGGCAGCGTCGGTCTTGGCAGAGTCACTGCCGGGTGTTTCTGTCCTGCTCGCGTCAGGTTTGCCGCTGTCAATTTTGGCGGCCTCGCTGGAAGGTTCGTTCTTCCCGGCTTCGCCCCGAGCGGCCTCCTCGGCTTTGGGCGGCTGTTCGGCCGCAGGCTTGCCGCGCTTGCTCCGCTGCTGCTTGGTGCCTTGCTTGCTATCGGTCGCAGCCTGCACCGGAGTTTGACCATCTACGGGTCGGTTCGCGTCGGGCGCAGCCGTTGGCCTGGCCTGCCGCCTGCTATCGCGGCCGGGGCGCACACCCTCACCTTGCGGTCCAGCCCCGTCGGGTTCGGCCCGCGAAGTCCCGGCTGCCGGTGCGGCCGGCGGTTGGCGGCGGCCGAACCGGTCGGGATGATCCGGCCTCGCGTCCTGCCGGGGGTCTTGCCGAGGATCCTGCCGCGCGTCCTTCTGCTTCGACTGATCCTTCGGCTGGTAACGCGGATCCGCAGCGCCGTTCGAGATAAGGTAGCCGGCAAGCAGCGAGGCCATTTCGCTGCCCGTCGTGTAGTGCTGCCGCAGAAAGCCCGGCAACGACGAAGCCGGGACGTTCTTCAACAGGCCCCGCGGACTCTTGTGGCAGGCGCTGCAGGTACCCGAGAAGATCTGGGAAGGGCTCTTGCCGCGGTCGAGATTTTCCTGCGCCCGCACGCCCACCGCGGTGATGCAGCCGATCAGGATCGTCACCGTCGCTATAATGAGCGCTCGGCTCAACATGCCCCGCTTCTCCAGGTATGGAATCGCTTCCAGTGCCGCGCAGCGCCGTCGGCGGCGTCACCTTTTAACCGATTATGACGCGAATGGAAGCACGCTCATCGCGCATCTGCGTGATCGCCACACTTAAGAATATCCGCTTTGAGTCCAACGCAATAGCGCCACATCATCATCGCAAACATTATGTTGTTGATGGTCGCTGGAACCTTGGTCGGAAAGGCTCGATATCGTCGCAGAAACTGAAAAATGCCCGGATTCAGTTGACGGCGCGCCGGGACATTACGTCGATCGCGCACGACGAGGTGAGGTTGCGCGTGGCGCGAGAATGTGGCGGGAGAGTAACGCGAGCGCGGAAGCCGAGTTCTTAGTTCCTCAGGCTGTAGGACGACGCGTAGGCAATCGTAAGCGAAGCCGGACGGGCCAACTGCTCACGCAGCGCGGTAATCACCTGCCGGTCACAGGGAACGGCACGCCGCTCAGGGCGGGAAATCTCTTCCGCGGTGTCAATCAGCATCGACAGCCACAAGCGCTGGCCGCCTGCCGATCGCCATTCCCTGAGTTGCTGCTGACCCATTGCCTGTCCTTCTGGTTCGTGGCCAAGGCCAATCCCGGAAGCCGTCTTGTCGTTCCCGATTTCTTCAGGCCACGCTGCCGAAAAGAAAATCAGACCGATGTGATCTACTTCACAGAGTCCCTTGGCGGTCCGTCCTAGATCTCCGCCATGGCCGAGAAACCCTACCCAGCGTCGTTCGAGACCGACATCAGGACCGACTACGCCCTGATCGTGATCGGCGTGGCCGCCGCCGTGTGCGCCTTGATCTACCTGATGCTGGTTTGATCAACGCTTAAGAACACGGCTCGAATCGTTCCCAAGCTCGGAATATGTCCGCCGCGGCGGCGACAAGGTTCAGACAATCCTAAAATTTTATATGGCATTTGCGCGGGGTCACGCCCCGCCATCGCCTGCTTTCTGCCGGAACCCCGTCAAGGAGAATGCGCCGCCACATCAGCATCCACATCCCGCATGTGGGAATCGTGCATAAGGCACCTTCACACTTTCACCTCGCCCGCGAGTGGCGCCTTATCGCCCCCCGCTTCCGGAATTCTTTTCCGGAATCCAAAAACGCCAAAAACCGAAGCATATTCCGAGATCATGGCCTTGACTGATTCGAACGTCCTCAAGCTCGCCCCCGACGCGGGAACTCCGGCCTATCGGAGCGCCCCGCACAATATCGAGGCGGAGCAGAGCCTGCTGGGCGCGATCCTGGTCAACAACGACGCGTTTTACCGGGTCTCCGACTTCCTGGAACCGAAGCACTTCTTCGAACCGATCCATCAGACCATCTTTGAGACCGCCGGTAGCCTGATCCGAATGGGCAAGGTGGCCACGCCCGTCACGCTGAAGACGTTCCTGCCCGCCGACACCGACATCGGCGGCATGACGGTTGGCCAATACCTCGCCCGCGTGGCGGCGGAAGCGACCACGATCATCAACGCGCAGGATTACGGCCGCACGATCTACGACATGGCGCTGCGCCGCGACCTGATCCGGATCGGCGAAGACATGGTCAACGTCGCCTTCGACGCGCCGGTGGACTTTGCCCCGCGCGCCCAGATCGAGGACGCCGAGCGCCAGCTTTACGAGCTCGCCGAGTCCGGTCGCTACGAAGGCGGCTTCCAGCGCTTTTCGCAGGCGATGAAGATCGCCCTCGACATGGCCGCGAACGCGTACCAGCGCGACGGCAAGCTGTCGGGCATTTCCACCGGCCTGCGTGATCTCGACTCGAAAATGGGCGGCCTGCAGCGGTCCGACCTGATCATCCTGGCCGGTCGTCCCGGCATGGGCAAAACCTCGCTTGCAACCAACATCGCCTACAACATCGCCAGGGCCTACCAGCCGGAGACCAAGGCCGACGGCACCACGACGGCCGCCAATGGCGGCGTGGTCGGCTTCTACTCCTGCGAAATGTCGGCAGAGCAGCTCGCCACCCGTATTCTCGCGGAGCAAACCCGCATTGCCTCGAGCATGATCCGCCGCGGCGGCATCAACCAGCAGGAGTTCGACAAGATTCGCGACTACACGATCGAGCTGGAGCACCTGCCGCTCTATGTCGACGAAACCGGCGGCCTGTCCATCTCGCAATTGACGGCGCGGGCCCGGCGGCTGAAGCGCCAGAAGGGTCTCGACGTCATTGTGGTGGACTACATCCAGCTGCTCCAGGGCTCGGGCAAGCGCGGCAACGACAACCGCGTCCAGGAAGTCACGGAAATTACCACCAACCTGAAGGCGCTCGCGAAAGAGCTCAACGTTCCGGTCGTCGCGCTTTCGCAGCTTTCACGCCAGGTCGAAAATCGCGACGACAAGCATCCGCAATTGTCGGACCTGCGTGAATCCGGCTCGATCGAGCAGGATGCCGACGTCGTGCTGTTCGTCTATCGCGAGGAATACTATTTGCAGAACAAGGAGCCCAAGATGGGCACGCCCGAGCACGAGAAATGGAAACTCGACATGGAGCTCGCGCACGGCAAGGCCGAGGTCATCATCGCCAAGCAGCGCCACGGACCTACGGGTACGGTCCCGCTGCAATTCGAAGGGCAATACACGCGCTTCAGTGATCTCATTGAAGACGACAACCTGCCCTACCGCGCGCCGTAATTCTGACCCTCAGTGCGGTTGAACCGCCGCGTTCCGCCGCCTAAAGTGTGGCATGAACATCGCCCCCGACCCCAAATCCATTCCGCACGGCACCCCGCTTGCGGCTGAAGCGAACCAGGCCGCAACGATCGCGAGCAGCGCGACCGGCGTGCTGACGGTCGATCTCGACGCCATCGTCGCCAACTGGCGCAAGCTCGAGAAGACCGCGGTACCGGCCGAATGCGCCGGCGTCGTCAAGGCGGACGCCTATGGCTGCGGCGCCGCGCAGGTCGCCGGCGCGCTTTCCCGGGCCGGCTGCAAGACGTTTTTCGTGGCGACCCTGGAGGAGGCCCGCGTGGTCCGCGCAGCGGTGCCGGCGGCCGCCGCGATCTATGTGCTCGACGGCTTCTTCCAGAACACCGGCGACGTCTACGCGCAGGTCGACTGCAAGCCCGTGATCGGCGACCTCAACGAACTGGCCGAATGGGACGTGTTCTGCCGCCGATCCGGCTGGTCGGGCGGAGCCGCCATTCATATCGATACCGGAATGAACCGGCTCGGCATGACGGTGACCGAGGCGCAGGGTCTGATCCCGCGCATCAATGCCGGCGATCACGGCATTACGCTGGTGATGAGCCACCTCGCCTCCGCGGAAATGCTCCACAATACGGCCAACGCCAGGCAACTGGCGGCCTTCCGGGAGATCGCGAGCCTGTTCTCCGGCGTGCCGAAGTCGCTTGCGAATTCTTCCGGCATTTTCCTGGGCTCCCAGTTCGTGTTCGACCTGGTGCGGCCGGGATGCGCCCTCTACGGCATCAATCCGACGCCGGAGGCAGACAATCCGCTGCAGCCGGTCGTCGACCTGAAGGCGCGCGTCGTGCAGATCCGCAATGTCGAGCGTGGCGAGACCGTCGGCTATGGCGGGACCTGGACCGCGCGGCGTCCGACCCGGATAGCACTGGTCTCGGCGGGCTATGCCGACGGATATTTCCGCGCGGCCAGCGCCAATGACGGCACCCGCGGCGCCGAAATCGTCGTCGCGGGCAAGCGCTGCCCGGTTGCGGGCCGTATCTCGATGGACCTCACCGCGGTCGACATCACCGACCTCGACAAGAATGCGGTCCGGCGCGGTCACATGGTGACGCTGATCGGCGAAGGCATCACGGTCGACGAACTGGCCCATCATTTCGGAACGATCGGCTACGAAGTGCTGACCAGCCTCGGCAAGCGCTACGCACGGGTCTACAAGGGCGGCACAACGCCCGCGGCCGAACCGGCTCCGCCTGCTGCGAGCGAGCCTGCAGCATCAGCCGCGAGCGAACCCGCTCCGGCCGCGCCACCTCCGTCGGCCTGAGGCGCTACCGGGCCGTGAAGGTCGCGACCTTCAACATCAATAACATCAACCGGCGTCTGCCGAACCTGTTGCGATGGCTGCGCGCCGCCAGGCCCGACGTGGTTGCCTTGCAGGAGCTGAAGGCGGCCGAAAAGGAGTTTCCCGTCGCCGCGATCGAGAAGGCCGGCTACGGCGCGGTGTGGCGCGGGCAGAAAACCTGGAACGGCGTCGCCATCCTCGCGCGAGACGCCGAGCCGGTGCTGACGCGGACCGCCCTGCCCGGCGACCGCGAGGATCACGAGGCGCGCTACATCGAGGCCGCCGTCAACGGCATCATCGTCACCAGCATCTATTTGCCGAACGGCAATCCGCAGCCCGGCCCGAAATTCGATTACAAGCTCGACTGGTTCAGGCGGCTGCGGTCGCATGCCGGCAAGCTGCTCAAGCAGGACATCCCCGTGGTGCTGGCCGGCGACTACAACGTCGCACCCACTGAACTCGACATCTACCCGACAAAGTCCTGGGACAAGGACGCGCTGATCCAGCCGAAGAGCCGCGCCGCCTTCAAGGCGCTGGTGGCGCAGGGCTGGACGGACGCGATCCGGACGCTGCATCCGTCAAAACCGATGTTCACGTTCTGGGACTACAAGCGCAACCGCTGGCCGCGCGACGCGGGGTTGCGGCTCGATCACCTGTTGCTGAGCCCGGTGCTGGCGCCGCGGCTGATCAAGGCCGGCATCGACCGCAAGATACGCGGTGACGAAGGCGCCAGCGATCACGCGCCGGCGTGGATCGTGCTGAAGTAGGTCCCTCGCAGTGCCCTAGCCGCCAAATTTCCTGCGCAGCATGACGCCGAGAATGTTTGAATAGTCGTCCGTCCACACAGCGCTTGTCTGGTCCGGATGCAACCGCGTCCAGCTTCCGGCAACGCTTGCGATATCACGGGTCTCGCGCGCCATCGCGACGACCCTGGCATTGGCCGTGAACGTCGTCATCATGCCACCCGCCCTGTCATCTTCGCGGAGGAAAGTCATCAGTCCCTGGGATTGGGCGACGTTCGCCACCACGGGCGCGAGATCGAGGTGACGGTTGGAAATATGCGCGACGATCACGCCGCGGGGCGAGAGTTTCGAAAGATATCCTGCCAGCGCTTCGCGCGTCAGCAGATGCACCGGTATGCTATCGGACGAAAAAGCATCCAGAACGATCAGGTCATAGCGATCGGGCGCAGCTTCCAGGGTCAGGCGCGCATCGCCAACCACCACGGGCGCGTCGGGCGCGCAGTTCGACAGGAACGTGAAGAGGCGCGGATCCTGCGCCATGCGGATCACGACCGGATCGATCTCGAAGAACGTCCAGGCCTCGCCCGCCTTGCGATGGCAGGCCAGCGACCCCGTACCGAGCCCGACGACGGCAACATGCCCGAGGCCACCGTGGGCGGCACGAGTGGCGCCGATCGCTTCGGCCAACGGACCTTCCGGATAATAGTAAGTCAGCGGTGTCGGAGGCCCTTCGACCGGCGTACCGTCGTCGTTGCGCAGCCGCTGCGCGCCGTGGATCGTGGTGCCGTGATAGAGAATGCGCGCCTTGCCGTCGGCAATTTCGGCCACCCTGTGGACGCCGAAAAAACTGCGTGCCGTTTCGATCGGCGCGATCCCGGGACGCCACAGGGCGGTGATCGCAAAGCTCATGACGACCAACCCGAAGAACGGCATCAGCCGCTGCCGCTGAAACAGCATCGCAGCCGCCATCAACGCGAGCAGAACTTGAAACGGCAGCTCCAGCGTCGCGGGCAACTGCACAGGCATGACGTACCAGACCAGCGCCAGAACCGCCGTCGGCACCAGCCACGGCCAGAGCTCGGTCATCGCCCGGCGGAAGCCGCCCGCAAAGATGCCGGGCGTGCACAGCAGCGCCAGTGCGATCAGCACGGGATATTCGTAGTTGCCGTTGAATATCTGTGGCGCCGCGAGGCCTGCAAACGCTCCGCCAATCACCCCGCCGAACGAGGTGCAAAGGTAGAACTCCGTCAGCCGGTGCGGGGCCGGCCGGCGCGCGTAGAGTTCGCCGTGGCACATCAGCGTCAGCAGCGCAAAGGCTGCGAGATTGAGCACGATCATCGTCACCCAGAACACCTTGTCCCCGCCGATCAGGCTGACCGCGAGCGGCGCGACCGCGAACGGAACAAAGCGGACGACATTGGCATGTGCGATCCACGGTCTCTCGCGGAACACGGCGACGAAGGTGAGCAGATATATCGCCAGCGGAAGCACCCAAAGGAACGGCGCGGCAGCGATATCGGTCGTCAGATAGGCCGTAACCGCGATGACGAGGCCGGACGGAACCGCGGCAAGCGCCATCCAGCGCAGTCGTTCAGCGGTGCTCGATGCAGCCTCCTCCTGCGGAACGCACTCCGCGACGAACTCGGCTGCGCGCGAAGCGAACACGGCAACGATACTCGCAAGCACGGCGAACACCGCAAATCCGACGGACCAGGCCGCGGTCTGCGTCTTAAGTGTCAGGAACGGCTCGATGACGATCGGATAGGCGAACAGCGCGGCAAATGAGCCGAGATTGGACGCCGCATATAGGACGTAAGGGTTGCCCGCCTGCTTGTGGCCGCTCGCGGCAAACCAGGTTTGCAGCAACGGCGCGCTGGCCGACAGCGTAAAGAACGGAAGCCCGATGGATACCGCAAACAGTCCAAACAGCCAGAGCGCGGTCCCGGTCGAGGGTGGAGCCCCCCATCCCGGCGCAATCGCAATCGGCAGCATCACCGCGGTGACGGAGAGCAACACCAGATGAAACATCGCAGCCCGGCGGGGCTGCAGCGCGCGATTCAGCAGATGAGCGTACGCGTAACCCGCCAGCAGCACCGTCTGAAAGAACACCATCGCGACCGACCACACGGCCGGCGCACCGCCGAGCTTCGGCAGGACCATCTTGGCAAACATCGGCTGGATCGAGAACAGAAGCAGCGCCGAGACGAACAGGGTCAACGCGTACAGGAAGGGCAGGAACCTGACGACCGCCGCCTGCCGATCGAGCGCAGGCGATATCCGGTCCGAAGCGTGGAAGAGCGACATCAATATCCCCGGCACCGGCAATTCCCGGCACGGTACCGATCCGCTCCTAAGCAACGCTTAAACGGCGGCCGGGAACAGCGGACGCCCATGGTAAACGTCGTCTTGATCCGGGCAGCACGGCGAAAGGTCAGCCCTTGCGGGTGTGGCCCCAGGTCTCGTCCCAATCATCGCCGGCTGCGTCGATCACACGCCCGTCGGCCTCGAAGAACTTGTTCGGGACCTGGAAGATCGCCAGCATCAGCCCGCCCTGGGGACACCAGGCGACATGGCGGCTGCCCTCCTCGCGCCAGATGAACTCGCCGGCCTTGCATTCAATGCCCTGCGCCGGGCCTTCCTTGTCGACCAGCGAGCCTTCGAGGACATAGGTCTGCTCGATGTTGACGTGCTCGTGGTCCGGCAATACCGCTCCCGGCGCGAACCGCATCAGCGCGGTCATCAGGCCGGTCTTGCGATCGAACAGCAGCGTCTTGGCTTCGCAACCGGGAAAGCGCGTTTTCTGCCATTCCATGGTTTCGGGGCGAACCAGATGGGAATGCGTGTCTGCGGCCTGCGCGCCCTTCGGGGTCACGGCGTCCATGGCGATCCTCCGTCCTGTTGTTTTGACGCGATCCTAGCAGCTTTGGTCTGGTCCGCCAGCCGGCAGGTGTGCGCTGCGGTGGTCCCGTCTTGCTCGCTGCCGGGCGCAAGGGTACGATCGACGCATCTGCCGCGCGTGAATCACGGTTGAAAATGGCAGCCTCTCAACATGCGAAGATCTGCAAGGGGTGCTGGGAGCAGTTGCATGTCCCGGTGCCGCTCCGCGGCGTGATCTCGGCGCCATTCCGCGCCTTCGGCATCCGTCCGAGCCGAATGAACCCCAATACCTGCACGATCTGCGAACTGATGTTTACCAAGGTGATGCGCGCCCGCAAGATCACCATCGACGCGACGATCATGTTTGCCGATCTGCGCGGCTACACCAGCCTGTCGCAGTCGCAATCGCCGGACGCCGTTTCGGGACTGCTCGACGCATTCTATGACGAATGCGCCAATGCGATCTGGGAACATGACGGTCTTCTCAACAAGACCATCGGCGACGCCGTCATGGCGGTCTTCAACTTTCCGCTGCGGCGCGAGGCGCACCCGAGGAACGCCGTGCTCGCCGCGCGTGAAATTCAGGCGATCTGGCGTGAGCGCCGTGCGATGCTGGTCGAAGCACACGGTCTCTCTGCGGCCGAACTGGGAATCGGCATCGGCATCCATACGGGCGAACTGAGTTTTGGCGAGTTCGGCCGATCGCACCGTGACCTCACGGCAATCGGCAACGTCGTCAATACGGCCTCGCGGGCCCAGTCGGTTGCTGCGGCCGACCAGATCCTCGTGACGAAGGCCGTGTTCGACCGCGCCCAACCGGATTTGAAAGACAGCCCGGCGAAGTCATTTCAGCTCAAGGGATTCGATCGCCCGATCGAGCTTTACGCCGCCTAGAGCCCCGTTCCGATTAAACGGGGCTCTAGATTCTAGTCTTCGCGTTTTCTTCACGCGAACCGGTGCCCACTTCGCGGGAAAACGCTCTGGTGTGAGGTCACCACAGGTTCCGGCCGTCAATGACAGTCACCGGCACCGTATCGAGGTTGAAATCCTCGAACAGACGCGAATTGACGGCAACCTTTGGATTGTCGAAATCGGGTTTGCCGGTCGACCAATCCGGCGATTCCGAGAAGGTTCCGCAGCCACATCTTTCGCAGAAATGATGCTTCACGGTGCAACTACCCCAGAGATAGGTCGCGACGTTTTCCGCTGGAGACGTCAGACGAAACTGCACCGGCGGGTAATAGGCCCAGAGCGCGCCGCGTTTGGCGCACAATGAGCACGTGCAACGGGTAACGCTCGCCGGAGCCTCGCTCACCTCGAACTGTGTATGGCCGCAATGGCAGCTTCCCTTGATTGGCACGATCGGCTCCTATCCGAGTAATAACAAGACGTCGTAACCCGGGCCTGCTGCCAGCATGGTGTCAGCATCGGGAAACCGCGAAAGACAATCCTTTGGGCTTTCTCTTCGTCCTCATCGTCGGCCTGCTTGCCGGCACCATTTCGGGCATCGTCGGCACCGGCTCGTCGATCATGCTGATGCCGGTGCTGGTCTATCAATACGGACCGAAGGAAGCCGTGCCGATCATGGCGGTCGCGGCCGTGATGGCAAACCTGTCGCGCATCCTGGCCTGGTGGCGCGAGGTCGACTGGCGCGCCTGCCTTGCCTATTCGGTCACCGGAATTCCGGCCGCCGCACTCGGCGCGCGCACGCTGCTCGCGCTGCCCTCGCACGCCGTCGATATCGCGATCGGCCTGTTCCTGATCGCCATGGTGCCGGTGCGGCACTGGCTGGCACGGCATCAATTGAAGGCGCAGCTCTGGCACCTTGCCGTGGGCGGCGCGATCATCGGCTATCTCACCGGCATCGTGGTGTCGACCGGACCACTGAGCGTGCCGCTGTTTCTATTCTACGGCCTCAACAAGGGCGCGTTCCTCGCCACCGAAGCGGCGAGTTCGCTCGGCCTCTATCTGAGCAAATCGATCACCTTCGAGCGTTTCGGCGCGCTGACGTCAGACGTCGCGATCAAGGGCCTCATTGCCGGCTCGTCGCTGATGTTCGGCGCCTTCATCGCCAAGCGCTTCGTGCTGCGTCTCGAACCCGACGTGTTCCGCCTCCTGATGGACGGCATCATGATCGCCGCCGGCCTGTCGATGCTGTGGACGGCCTTTTCATGAGAAGCCCCGTCATTCCGGGGCGATGCGGAGCATCGAGCCCGGAATCCATTTAGCGTCCGCTCATGCGGTCCGATGGATTCCGGGCTCGTGCTTCGCACGCCCCGGAATGACACAAGAAGTTGTCAGACGCATTCAAAACGGCTCGGCGGCCTGACCGCTGCCGCGTTTATCGGATATGACATCGCTGGCAATCCGCGCGTTGGCTTGCCATTTGAATGCACGATCTGATTCTCGATCGGGGAGATGTGTCTTGAGCGTGATGGCAGAAGCGGCTGATGTCCCCTATCTGGACGACCGGCGATCCGGACGCAGCGAAGCCCGTCAGGACACCCTGAAATTCGCGGAAGCCGCCCTCACCGAAAGCAAGCGTGAGGGCCTGCTGCTGGCCGTGCGGGCCCGCTGGATCGCGCTGGCAGTCACGGCCGTCACCCTGCCGGTCATCAACCCGAACTGGGACGTCATCTATTACATCCTGATGCTGGGCTTCTTTGCCCTGATCGGCTGGGCCCAGCTCAGGGTCGGCAAGGTCGGCCGTTCGCCGCTCGAGGTTTCTCTCATCATTTGCGACCTGGCGCTGCTCACCTTCCTCACCGTCGTACCCAATCCCTGGGGCAACATGAACTGGCCGATCGGAATGCAATTCCGGTTCGACAGTTTCATCTATTTCTTCATCTTCCTGTCGACCGCCACGCTTGCCTATTCGTGGCGGACGGTGCTCGCGATGGGCATGTGGACCGGAGCACTCTGGACCATTGCCGTCGGCTGGGCCTATCTGCAACCGGAAACCCATGCGGCGCTTTCGGAGCGTGTCAGGGAGGCGATCGGGGCGGACATTCGCATGTTCGCTATCCTCGACCCCTCGTCGATCGGCTTTGGTGAGCGTTTCCAGCAAGTGGTCGTTTTCATCATCGTCGCCGCAATCCTGGCGCTGGCGGTGCGCCGTTCGAATGCGCTTTTGATCAGTCACGCCGGCCTCGAACGCGAGCGTGCCAATCTGGCGCGCTATTTCTCGCCCAACGTCGTCGATGAACTATCCGGCAATGACGAGCCGCTCACGCGGGTCCGCACGCAGGACGTCGCAGTGTTGTTTGCCGACATCGTGGGGTTCACCGCCTATTCCGACGGCCGAGACCCGAAGCAGGTCATCGATACGCTGCGGCAATTCCACGAGCGAATGGAAAGAGAAGTGTTCCGGCACGGCGGCACGCTCGACAAGTATCTCGGCGACGGCCTGATGGCGACCTTCGGTACACCGTTCGCCGGCGATTCCGACGCGCTGAACGCGCTACGCTGTGCGAGGGGCATGATCGCCTCGATCGCCGAGTTGAACAAAGAGCGGAGCGATCGCAACGAGCCGCCGATCCAGGTCAGCGTCGGATTGCATTATGGGCAGGTCGTGCTGGGCGACATCGGCCTCAACCGGCTCGAATTCGCGGTGATCGGCACCACCGTGAATGCGGCCAGCCGCCTCGAGGCGCTGACCCGCGAATTCGGCTGCGCCATCGTCGTCAGCGACGCGCTGGTGCAGCAGGCCCGCGCCGAACCGAATCACGCGAGCATCGACTTCGCAGCGCTGGTCGAGCGGCCGGCGCAGACGATTCGCGGCCTCGAGCAACCGGTCGGCATCTGGACGTGTGCCAGCGTCGGGCCCTGAAGCTTGCGGTGGATGCATCCGCACCCATCGCCCTTCACAGCTTCTATTCGTGCTAAGAACTCCTCGCCCGTTCCACCCGAGACCACTATTTCCCTCTCATGGCCAAATCCACCCTCTCCTTCGTCTGCCAGAACTGCGGCGCGGCGTATAATCGCTGGCAGGGGAAATGCGATTCCTGCGGCGAGTGGAATACGCTGAGCGAGGAGGACACGACCGGCGCGACCTCGATGCCGGTCTCGGTCCGCTCCAAGCGCAAGGGTCGGACGTTTGCGCTGGAATCGCTGACCGGCAAGAGCAACGACGCGCCGCGCCTGCCTTCCGGCATGGCCGAGCTCGATCGCGTCACCGGCGGCGGATTTGTGCGCGGCTCGGTGTTGCTGGTCGGCGGCGATCCCGGTATCGGCAAATCGACGCTGCTCACGCAAGCCACCAGCATGCTGGCGCGCGCGGGCCACCGGGCGGTCTACATTTCGGGCGAAGAGGCCGTTGCGCAGGTGCGGCTGCGTGCCGAGCGGCTGGGCCTCGCCGATGCACCAGTGCAGCTGGCCTCTGAAACCTCGGTCGAGGACATCGTCTCCACGCTGTCGGAGGGCGCGACACCGCGCCTGATCGTGATCGATTCGATCCAGACGATGTGGACCGACACGGTGGAATCGGCGCCGGGAACGGTGACGCAGGTCCGCGCCTCCGCGCAGGCGCTGATTCGCTTCGCCAAGAAGACGGGTGCCGCGATCATCCTGGTCGGCCACGTCACGAAGGATGGCCAGATTGCAGGTCCCCGCGTGGTCGAGCACATGGTCGACGCGGTGCTGTCGTTCGAGGGCGAAGGCTCGCAGCATTTCCGCATTCTGCGCGCGATGAAAAACCGCTTTGGTCCGACCGATGAAATCGGCGTGTTCGAGATGACGGGTCTCGGCCTTCGCGAGGTCTCCAACCCCTCCGAGCTGTTCCTCTCTGAACGGGATCTGGGCAGCCCGGGCACGGCCGTTTTCGCCGGCATCGAGGGCACCCGCCCGGTGCTGGTGGAATTGCAGGCGCTGGTGGCCCCGACGACGCTCGGCACCCCCAGGCGGGCGGTGGTGGGCTGGGATACGAGCCGGCTGGCAATGGTGCTGGCCGTGCTCGAGGCCCACTGTGGCGTGAAACTGTCGGGCTATGACGTGTATTTGAACGTCGCCGGAGGCCTGCGGATTCAGGAACCTGCGGCCGACCTCGCGGCAGCGGCCGCGCTGGTGTCATCGCTGGTGAACGCGCCGTTGCCCACGGATGCAGTCTATTTCGGCGAGATTTCGCTCTCAGGCGCGGTCCGGCCGGTGGCGCAAACCTCGGCCCGGCTGAAAGAAGCCGCCAAACTCGGCTTTGGGCGCGCGGTTTTGCCTGAATCGGCCCGCGGCGAGGTCGGCTCCGATGGCGGCCTTATGCTGAATAGCGTCGGCGGATTGACCAGTTTGGTCGCCGAAATCGCCGCGCGGGGCACGCCAAGGAACGCCGGGAACGGCAATCGGGAGGCCGGCGGCGGAACATCTGAGAAAAATGCCACACCGTCGCGATTCCGTCGTGAGAACGGGTAATGCGGCGTGACGCGCCCGGCCCTCGCCGCTATACAACCCGCGCGAAAGGCGAGCGGGAAGACGCGATATCCAGCCTTGCGGGATGTGCCGTCTGGCCCTCACTTGGGGTTGCCCCGAACAGCCGATTCGCTGCTTGAGGACTTACGAGCGGACCTGACCAGCCGATGCCGATAACGATACTCGATCTCGTCCTGCTCGCGGTAATGCTGATCTCGGGCCTGCTCGCCATGGTGCGCGGCTTCATGCGGGAGATCCTGTCGATCGCCGCCTGGGGCGCCGCCGCGCTGGTCACGCTTTATGCTTTCTCGAAGCTGCTCCCGACCGCGAAGACTTACTTCAATAACGATACAGTTGCGGCGATCGTGGTGGTCGCCGGCACCTTCATCGGCACCCTGATCGTGGTGTCGGTCGTCACGGTGCGAATCTCGGACATGATCCTGGATTCGCGAATCGGCGCGCTGGACCGCACGCTGGGCTTCCTCTTCGGGTTGGGTCGCGGGCTTTTGATCGTTGTGGTCGCTTTCCTGTTCTTCACCTGGCTGGTACCGGACAAGCAGCGGCCGGACTGGGTCACGGGCGCGAAGTCCCGGCTGGTTCTGCAGGGAACCGGGGATTGGTTAATGTCGCTCTTGCCGGATGATCCCGAGAACACCATCTTAAAGAGATTCAAGAAGAATAAACCTGAGGATGAGCAAACTGACGCCGACCAGGCCACCCCTGCGTCTGGCGATGGCTACAATAAATCTGCCCGCGACGGCCTTAAAAAGCTGATCGAGAAACCCGCGGGCCGCTAATTCTGGCCAAATAGAGAGGCGATGGACGCGATGCAAAACCCTTCCGATCCCTCCGACCAACTCGATCCGAATCCTGACCTGAACCCAGGCATCGAGCTGCAGGACGATCTCGAAGGCGACACGCTACGCGAGGAATGCGGCGTGTTCGGCATCTTCGGCCACCCCGAGGCCGCCGCCATCACGGCGCTGGGACTGCACGCCCTCCAGCACCGCGGCCAGGAAGCCGCCGGCATCGTCTCCTTCGACGGCAGCCGCTTCCATTCCGAGCGCCGCCTCGGCCTCGTCGGCGATGCTTTCTCCCGCCGCGAAGTGATCGAGCGACTGCCCGGCAATATGGCCGTCGGCCATGTCCGCTATTCCACCACCGGCGGGACCATCCTGCGCAACGTGCAGCCGCTGTTCGCCGAGCTCAGCGCCGGCGGTTTTGCGGTCGGCCACAACGGCAATCTCACCAACGGACTCACGCTCCGCCGCGAACTGGTGAAGGGCGGCGCGATGATGCAATCGACCACCGACACCGAGGTGATCCTGCATCTGGTGGCGCAGTCCAAGCGCAGCCGCTTCGTCGACCGTTTCATCGAGTCGCTGCGCGCCATCGAAGGCGCCTACGCGTTGGTCGCGCTGACCAACAAGAAGCTGATCGGCGCACGCGATCCGCTCGGCATTCGTCCGCTGGTGCTCGGCGATCTCGACGGCCGCCCGATCCTGACTTCGGAGACCTGCGCGCTCGACATGATCGGCGCCAAATACGTCCGCGACATCGAGCCCGGCGAGATCATCGTGTTCGACGAGGCCGGCGCGAACAGCCACAAGCCGTTTCCGCCGAAGCCGCCGCGGCCCTGCATCTTCGAATACATCTATTTCGCGCGGCCGGACTCCATCGTCGGCGGCCGCTCGGTCTATGACGTTCGAAAAGCCTTCGGCGCGCAGCTCGCGCGCGAAAGCCATCCCGATGTCGACGTCGTGGTGCCGGTGCCGGATTCCGGCGTGCCCGCCGCGGTCGGCTACAGCCAGTTTTCGGGCGTGCCGTTCGAACTCGGCATCATTCGCAACCATTACGTCGGCCGCACCTTCATCCAGCCGACGCAGAGCGTGCGCGAACTCGGCGTGCGCATGAAGCATTCGGCCAACCGCGCCGCGATCGAAGGCAAGCGGATTATCCTGATCGACGACTCGCTGGTGCGCGGCACCACCTCGAAGAAGATCGTCCGCATGATGCGCGACGCCGGCGCCCGCGAAGTGCATTTCCGCCTCGCCTCGCCGCCGATCCTGTATCCCGATTATTACGGTATCGACCTGCCCGACCGCGGCGGCCTTCTCGCCGCGACGCATTCGCTCGAAGAGATGCGCGAGATCATCGGCGCGGATTCGCTGGCGTTCCTGTCGATCGACGGCATGTACCGCGCCATGGGCGAACCCGGCCGCGATCCCGCCAATCCAAAATTCTCCGACCACTGCTTCACCGGCGCCTATCCGACCCACCTCACCGACCAGACCCAGGTCGAACAGCAGCCCCGGCAATTGTCGCTGCTGGCGGAAGCGAGCTGAGGCGTCATTTCGGGGCGATGCGCAGCATCGAACCCGGAATCCCGCAGTAGTATCTCATCCATCAGCTCCAGATTCCGGGTCTGGCCCTTCGGGCCATCCCGGAATGACGTCGATTTCCGTCATGGCCGGGCTTGTCCCGGCCATCCACGTCTGTAAAACCCGCCGCAAAGACGTGGACGGAACTGCACCATGACCAAACCCCTCGCCTCCCGTATCGCGCTCGTCACCGGCGCCTCGCGCGGCATCGGCTATGCCACCGCGCGCGCCCTCGCCCGCGCCGGCGCGCATATCGTCGCCATCGCGCGCACGCAGGGCGGCCTGGAAGAACTTGACGACGAGATCCGCAAAGACGGCGGCAGCGCGACGCTGGTGCCGCTCAACCTCACTGACTTCGACGGTATCGCCCGGCTGGGCGCAGCGCTGCATGAGCGCCATGGCAAGCTCGACATCCTCGTCGGCAATGCCGGCATTGCAGGTCCCTCCTCGCCGCTCGGCCATATCGAGCTGAAGCCGTGGAACGACGTGATGGCGATCAACGTCACCGCCAACTTCCAGCTGATCCGCTGCATGGATCCGCTGCTCAGGGTCTCCGACGCCGGCCGCGCCGTGTTCGTGACCTCGGGCACGGCCAGCAAGGCCAGCGCCTATCAGGGGCCCTACGCTGCCTCGAAGGCCGCGCTGGACACGCTGGCGCGCTCCTGGGCCAACGAGACCGTGAGCACGAAGCTGCGCGTCAACCTGTTCAGCCCCGGCCCGATCCGCACCCGCATGCGCGCCAGCGTATTTCCCGGCGAAGATCCGATGACGCTGGATTCGCCGGAACAGGCCGCCGAATTCATCGTGCCGATGTGCGCGCCTGACTGGACCGAGACCGGCAAGCTCTACGACTACAGGACCCGCCGGCTGATGAATTTTCAGCCACCGGCGTGAGTTCCCGTTTCGGGACACCCGCTGGTGTCTTGGTAAGGCGTTCCGGGCAGAGCGCGGTGACGTGCTGCCGTCTGACGCGCGACGATAGGCGGATTGCCGGACCCACCGGGAAGCACTAACAGAGATGCAGTTTGCGCGATCAGCCGGGGCAAACGGCGCCGGAACGAGGTTGTGTGACAATTCATATGCCGGGCATGGCCCCCACAAGAAGGCTGCCCGGCAATCTTAAATGGAGGAAGTAAGTGAGAACACCCAAAACGCGGCGCCTCGCCGCGCTGATCAGCGTTGCCGGCATCTGTTTCGCCGCGCCTGCCTACGCCCAGGAAAAGACCGTCAAGATCGGCGTGCTGAATGACATGTCGAGCCTCTATGCCGACATCGGCGGCCCCAACTCCGTGGTCGCGATCAAGATGGCGGTCGAGGATTCCGGCCTATTGAAGAAGGGCTGGAAGATCGAGGTCGTCAGCGGCGACCACCAGAACAAGCCCGATATCGGCGTCAACATTGCACGGCAATGGATCGACAACGACAAGGTCGACGTGATCGCCGACACGCCGAACTCGGGCGTGGCGCTCGCGGTCAACAACCTCGTCAAGGAAAAGAACAAGGTGCTGCTCAATTCGGGCGCCGCGACTGCCGACCTCACCGGCAAGGCCTGCACGCCGAACACGGTCTCGTTCACCTATGACACCTATATGCTTGCCAACGGCACCGGCAAGGCGCTGACCAAGGCCGGCGGCGACAGTTGGTTCTTCCTGACCGCCGACTACGCGTTCGGTCATGCGCTCGAGCGTGACACCTCGGCGGTCGTGACCGCCAATGGCGGCAAGGTACTCGGCGGCGTCAAGGCGCCGATCAACACGGCCGATTTCTCGTCCTTCCTGCTGCAGGCGCAGGCCTCCAAGGCGAAGGTCATCGGGCTTGCCAACGCCGGCGGCGACACCACGAACTCGATCAAGCAGGCGGCGGAATTCGGCATCGTCGCGGGCGGTCAGAAGCTCGCCGCGCTGCTGCTGTTCATCAACGACGTGCATTCCCTGGGGCTGAAGACCGCGCAGGGCCTGACGTTCACGGAATCGTTCTACTGGGACATGAACGACGCGACGCGCGCCTGGTCGAAGCGGTTCGCCGCGCTGGCCACCAAGGGGCAGATGCCGTCGATGACCCAGGCCGGCAACTACGCCATGGTGCTGCATTATCTCAAGGCCATGGAAGCGCTCGGCGGCAATCCGAACGACGGCGCCAAGGTCGTCGCCAAGATGAAGGAACTGCCGACCGACGATACGCTGTTCGGCAAGGGCCCGTTGCGCGCCGACGGTCGTCGTCTCATCCCGGCCTATCTGTTCGAGGTGAAGAAGCCCGAGGAGTCGAAGGGTCCGTGGGACTACTACAAGCAGATCGCCACGATCGCTCCCGAGGACGCCGCCAAGCCCCTCGCAACCAGCGACTGCCCGCTGCTGAAGAAGTAACGGCCGAAGACCGTCATCCCGGAATGGTGCGCTAGCACCATATCCGGGATCTCGAGATTCTCAGGTGCGCAATTGCGCACCATAGTTCGCGCTTCGCGCGCCCCGGAATGACCGACTAGTCGAAGCCGCCAAGGGACGTTCAGAATAGCCTTACGATCCGTTCTTGCAGCGCCTGCGCCGCCGTTAACTGGCGTGAAACGGCATGGGCCACGAGATCAAGCAATGCTTGGCGAGCGCGCTGGTCATTCGACAGTTCTGCCGAATGCTCCACCACGAGCACGTCAAGAAATTCCATGAAGGCGTTCGAGGTCCGGTCCCTAAACCATTTGCCGGTTTCCGGATCGGCCTTCATTACGTCGGAAATCCATCGCAGCCCGTCCAGGCGAAGCGGCTTCCCAAATTCACTGCCGAGAAAGCCGCAGAATCCGGCAAGGTTGTCTTCGTCGCCGGTAAGCCGCTTTTTCGCCCACGCCTCGTATAAATCGTGCATCGCAGGGATAAAGAGGGCACTATCTGCCGCCCGTGAAAGCCGGTCGGACTCACCAAAGCCCAGCACATGCCGCTCCAACCGCTGGCCATAATACCATGGTCCGCCCTTCGCCCACGCGTCATCACGCACAAGGAATTCGATCATGGGCCGCCAGCGTTGGGCGAGCTCGCCAACATTCGCCTCCGTGACCAAGGCGAACCAACACGTCAGAAAATGCCCCACGGCATAATGGCCCTTGGGCCCAAGTGCGAAGACCGGCTGCCATAGATCGCGCCCCGCCTGTACTGGGCTCTCCGCGAGGAGATGAGCTAACTCGTCGAGAAGCGCGTAGCCAAATTCGTGCATCGGCTGATAATCATCGTCGTCATCCTTGCCGCTGCCTTGTTCCCACCATGCCTGATGCGCCCAAAACGCGGTAACCAGTTTCCGCCGTTCCTCTAACTGCTGCGGCGGGACGGTCTGCCCTGCCTGTCGCAGAAATAACCAGGCGAATGCCTTATGCAAGAAGTGCGTATCGAGGCTGCCCGAGAGCCGGCGGCCGTCCTCCAACTCGAATGTCCGACCATCCCGCGCATAGCGCCGTTGCCAGCGGCGCGCCTCGAATTTCTCGATCCGCTGGGCGACCGCGAGCGGACGAATGGAATCCACTGTAGCCTGTCCAGATGAGAGGCTTCGCGTCCGAAGCCAGCGCCTCCATCGACGCCATCGCGCCGGCTCGATTTCTTCGTCGTCACCGACGCGCGGCTGCAACATCGAGAGGCCGGACCAAAGCAGGGCGAAGTAGAGGAGCCGCCACCATCGCACGCCGAGCATCTCGCGGGCACGATGCGCCAATCCGATAAGGACTTGAATGGCGGGCTCATCGCCGCTGGTTAGCAACCGCAACACCGCTTCGTCGGTTTTTTCTGATGGCTCGGCAATCCAACGTTCGACCGCGAAATAAGCGGCAAACTCTAGGTGACTTGGTGCCGCCAGAATGCGTGACCCGATTTCCATTTCCTGGTCGCTAATTTCAGCAAACGTCGTGTCGAGAATTGACTGTGCCCGCGTCGCGGCTTCGGCGTGATCCGCCAGCCAGTCTCGCCCCCGCAATAGCAGCACGGCCGCTGCTGCAACGCGGGGCGCCTGCCGCATCTCATCGTCCACATCGATCTTTTCCGCACCATCAACGGCCGCCATCAAGGACGCGATCCGCTCAGCCTCCGCGGAATTTAGCATCGCCGTACCATTGAGAAACCGCCGGCAGCGCTGGGGGAACGCTAGAGCTTCCACAAGGCGGGCGTTATCGTTTTGGAAGGCTGTAATTTCTGCCGAGACGTCCGCCGGATACTTGAACTCGAATCCCTTCTGGCCCGTCGCCGGATCGACTCCTTCCGCGTAATTGCGGTGGTCGAGTTCGGCGAGCAGAATCTTGAACTCCAACTTTTCCTTTTCTGTGACTGGAGCAGTCCATTCGCTGCTGTTCGCGAGTACAGATTCAGCAATATCCCTGTCACTGAGGATAAGTCTTGATACGATTTCTCGCAGCCTTGTCTGCCTATACGGCGCCAGCCCCCAAGTCTTCGCCATCTCGAAAACAAAATCGCCCTTTCGTGCCCACGCTCCGGCATCGAAAGAACTCGCGTGAGCGCGCACGCGGCTGTCGTCCCACTCAAACATTTCCAACGCGCCGAGCAAAGGTCGCAGTGGTCCTTTGAACAGCTCGGGCTTGTGTTTGCCGACGTTGACCAGCACGCCAAGCACCGCGACCGAGTTCGTCGTTTTCAACAAAGACTCAATGCGCGCCTCAATGTCGGCGCCAGTATCGACAACGTCGCAAAGCCATCGCTCAAGGGCCGCGAGTGCGCAGTGAAGCTGCCCGATGGACAGGGAATTTTCATGCGACCACGCAAAGACCCAGTACCGCCCCGCGTATGCGCGCACCGTGCCATCGCTTAAGGTGATCGAAATCGTCGGAAGGTCCGTATCCCGCCTACCGCGGGCGTAGCGCACCCATCGTTCGGTGGCGAAGTCAACCAGTTGGTGAAGGAAACCAAGCGCTGCATCTGCGTTGATCTGCAAGAAGGCGTAGAACGGGCTTTTCCACGGCCCCGTCGGATAGCCTTCATGGTCGAATTTAATTCCAAGCTCTCGATCCGGTCCACGGGACGACCCGTACTCCTCTCTTGGCTCGTCCTGGATCATGCACGCTAGTAGGACTTCGCCTGCAACCGCTGGCATAGTGCGCATCAACGCTTGGAATCCCACCGCGCGCAAGACCGCTTCGCGGAACCGCCCTTCAACGCGCGCCGTCGCCCCAAGTGGCCACGGCGGCAACTTTCTACTGAACGACCCGAGCGACTTCGGAAGGTTTTTGCGGCGCTCGTGTTGCTTCCGGTATTCCTCATCTGTCTTGAGCCGCTCGCTATGCTCTTTTGCTCGCTCAGTCCAGTATGCCCGCACCTGCTTAACGATATCGGCGCGTTCCGGTCGGCGCCGCGCCATTTCCAGCGCCCATTCGGCCACCTCGGCCGGCAAATCCGGCGCACCGGCAAATGCGGCCTGATAAAGATTCACCTCTCCATCACCAAGGCACATTATGCCCTTGGCATGGATGAGTTGCATTTCCCGTGCACCCGCAAGCGCCAAATCCGCAAATTCGCGCCGGAAGGGCGTTGCACGACCGTCCCCCAATTCGAGCGGTGTACTCGTCAACCAGCGCTCACACAATGTCGCAATGGCGGGGGACGCCATCTTGGCCACACGGTCACGGTGCCGCGCGAGAAATCGTGCCATCGCGGGCCAACGACCGAGGATCGGCGTTCGAAACTGCGCTTCGAGGTATAGGCTGAGATTACGAAACCGGCCGAGCGTTTCAGCATTTACGCCAGCTACCGAAGCAACATGATCGAACCGCTTGACGAGGCGCAGAAGGCGCGCGCCGCCGTTTTCAAACAGCATGCCGGCGCGGGCTTCAAGGAAGACTTCCGCATCCGGATCGAGGAACAGCGCGTCCAGCAAGACCTGATCGGCTAGCGGTACCGCCTCGCGATTTTTCTCCGCAGTCTCGAAAGCGTGATCCCAAGCGGTGCGATCACCCGCCTGCTGTCGCAACAGGAACTGCCCTAGCATGCGAAGGGCACCATGCCAGAATGGGTTTCCCGCCAGCGGCATCCACTGCGCGGTGTCGCCCGCGATCTCCTTCAGGCGTTGAAACCGAGCCCAATCCGCAGCAAGGTCATGCTGGAACTGAACCCGTCCGCTGGATTCATCCCGTCGCAAGGGACACGTGATTGGGAGATTGTCGAGAACGGCAGCATCTCCGCTTTCCAACTGGCTCAGCGCAAAACTGTGCTCAAACGCTGCTTCGCGTTCCGCCAATCGCACTAACAAGCGCTGAACACTTGGCTTGTTATCCGTCCAGTGTACCCAGAGCCGATCGGCAATAGCGGTCAGGGATAGCGCACCGCTGCCCTCCTGAAATCGGGCGGCGGCCTGAATGACCCATGCCAGCGCTCGTAGATTGGTGAGCGCTGCAATGGCATCCTCATGCAGAGCCAGCCATTCCAAGCCGGTGACCGCTCGTAACATTTGGCGCACCGCGCCATCTGATGCTGCCTTGATCACGAAATTCTTTGGCGTTGCCTCGCCGGTCAATTCTTGGATCGTGCCACTGACCCACGCATCCGTTTGCGCAATGACAAGCACACGCCATATGGGTGCCTCGCCTAGGGCATTTCCGCTTCGTAGCCGCGCGATCAGCACCTTTGTTTTCACGATGCACGCGCGACTGAGTTTCTCTGCTGCGTCGATGACAAAGAAATTTCTGGCATGCGTGGTAGCTTCGAGCACCTCGGGGAGCGGTTGACGAAGACCCAAGCCTTGGCGTGCCGCCTCGCTGAGCGCCGGTTCAAGGGTGTCGGGCCCGAACCACACCTGGACAGCATCGGGAAAACGTTCGTCCAGCATGGTCTTGACCAGCGCCGATTTCCCGCAACCGGATTCTCCGAATATCACGCACTGCGTAGCCGTCGACATCGTAGCGATCAGTTCGTCGACTTCGCTCCGTCTGTCGATCGCTACGCCCGTCGGCAACGCCGTTTCGATCCCTGCTTTATGGTCATGCGTTAACTCCCTAAGTCGCTGCCACGAAGCCTCGTAGTCAGGATGATCTTCGAGGGAGAATGCAACGCGGAGACGCCGCCATAGTTCGGCAACGTCCAGCGTCCCCGAACCCAGCCGCACGTTTCTTGCCTGCGTTACCAACTCCGTCCACAGACGAGTACCTTCGGCGAGGCTGCCGTTCGTCAAGAGCGTGCGGCATTGCCCGATCGCTTGCTTCTCGTTCTCTGAATCCGCGATATGGAAATCCAACGGAATGACGGTAATCGCATTCACCATCGCCACAATGTCGGCGTCACTTGCGGTGAACCCCGCGTTCTTGGCAGGAGATTTTACGCTCTCAAACAGGGCTTGCTGTTTCGACGCGACGCGCATGCGACGACCTGCAAGCGACACATCGGCACCGGATGCTGCGTTTTTCAACTCGCTCCACGTCGCCATAAAGGCATTGTTCGTTCCGCGGGTAACAAGAGCAAGGCTGTCCTTACCGCGCTGCATCGGATTTGGATGCGGCTTTGCCCATTGTTGCCAACAGCGCTCTACAAAGTCGGCAGGCAAACCCGATGCGGTCACCTGTACGTTGCTCTTGCAGGAGATGGCGAGTTGCCGCGCATCATCCGGCGCCGCGTTTGCCGCGAACAAGATGTCGTCAATGTGCCAGCCGAGCGCCTCAACCTGCATCTGCATGCGGGTTGCGGTACCGCCGATGCCTGGCAACGGTTGACCGATCAGCGCCTTAAGCAGAAGCCACGCGGCAACACGGTCTTCAAAATCAAAACCTGGGCCAGCGGTCGAGCGGGTCGTGCTTGGTCGCGACGCCGCGTTCTTAGCCCGCTTTGTGCGCTTGGGCTTCTTTTTCGTCGGCCGCTTGGCGGCTTTGGCGTTTGTTTTCTTTGCCACGTGACCGGATTTTCCCGAGAATCAATCGTCATTCTGCCCTCGCGCTACCACGGGCGGAAGCAAAAAAAACCAAATGGAACAATATGTTCTACGTAGGGAACCGCTGTGCGCGTTCGAGGCGGTGCGTTCGTCGAACTAGCTAGTAAAGTCAGCGCTTGGGCATCGCCAGCGTCCGCCACGCAATCACCAATCCCAGTCCAAGCAATGCAGCGGCCAGCAAGAACGGCGCACCCGGCATCTTGAACGGCGCCTGGTCGCTGATGAAATAGGCAAACGTCAGCGTAAACAGAAACGGACCCAGCATCTGCGCGATGCTGTTGACGCTGTTGGTCGCGCCCTGCAATTGGCCCTGCTGATCCGGCGCAACGAGTTGCGTCGTCAGCGCCTGAACCGCCGCTCCCGCCACGCCCCACAGCGCCATCACGGGAATGCCGAGCCAGAACAGCGGCCCGGTCGGCGCGGCGCCGTAGATGAAAAAGCCGAGCCCACCGCAAGCGAGCCCGAGCAGCAGCGCCCGGCGTTCGCCGAGCAGTTTCACGATCGGCCCGACGCCCGCACCCTGCACCACCATGGCCGAGAGGCCGACCAGCGCCAGCGTCAGGCCGACGGTCGTCGTATCCCAGCCATAGCGGTAGGTGGCGTAGAGCACGAAGGTGGACGGCAGCACCACATGCGCGACCTGCCCGAAGAAATTCGCCAGCGATAGCCCGGCGAGGATCCGGTTGGAACGCAGCAGATGCAGCGCCCCGAGCGGACTGGCTGCCTTCCATCGGAACGGCGCACGGCGCTCCGGCGGCAGCGACTCCGGCAGGATCAGCCAACCGTAGAGCGTGTTCGCAAAGCTGAGACCCGCCGCGATCCAGAACGGCAGCCGCGGGTCCATGCCGCCGAGCAGGCCGCCGATGGCAGGGCCAAGAATGAAGCCGGCGCCGAACGCTGCGCCAATCCTGCCGAACACGGCGGCGCGCCGTTCCGGCGGCGTCACGTCGGCGATGTAGGCAAAGGCTGTGGAGATGCTGGCCGAGGTGATGCCTGAAATCACCCGGCCGATGAACAGCCAGAGCAGCGTCGGCGCCAGCGCCATCAGCACATAGTCCAGCGCCAAACCGAAATTCGACAGCAGCACCACCGGCCGCCGGCCGAACCGGTCCGAGAGCGCGCCGAGGATCGGCGAGAACAGGAACTGCATCAGCGCCCAGGCGGTGCCGAACAGACCGAAGATCCGCGCTGCGGTGGCGGTATCGTTGTCGACGAAACTCTCCACCAGCTTGGGCAGGATCGGCAGGATCAGGCCGAGCGCGAGCATGTCGAGCAGGATGGTAACGAAGATGAAGGCCGCCGCCCCGCTACGCACCGGCTTCGTGTCGGCGATGCGCGCAGAGGCCTCCTCGCTCACGATGGCCGCTTGCGCTTGTGGGCGAACGGGTTGGCCTTCTCGCGCAGCGTGATGCGGATCGGCGTACCCGGAAGGTCGAAGGCCTCGCGCAGGCTGTTGGTGAGGTAGCGCAGATAGGACTGCGGCACGGCGTCTGCGCGCGAGCAGAACAGCACGAAACTCGGCGGGCGCGCCTTGGTCTGCGTGATGTAGTTCAGTTTCAGCCGGCGGCCGGATACTGCGGGCGGCGGGTTGGCGTCGACCGCCTGCTCGAACCAGCGATTGAGGGCTGCCGTCGGCACGCGCTTGTTCCAGACCGCATAGGCTTCCTGGATCGCGGTCATCAGCCGATCGATGCCCTCGCCCATCAGGCCGGACACCGCGACAACAGGCGCGCCCTTGACCTGCGGCAGCCAGTGATCGGCATCGCTGCGCAGCGCGGAAATGAGATGCGGCTTGCGCTCCATCAAATCCCACTTGTTGACCGCCAGCACGATCGCCCGCCCCTCGCGCTCTATCAGATCGGCAATGCGCAGGTCCTGCTCCTCGAACCGGTTCTGCGCGTCCATCATCATCACGACGACTTCGGCGAAGCGCACCGCGCGCAACGCATCCGCCACCGACAGCTTTTCCAGCTTCTCCTCGATCCGCGACCGGCGCCGCAGGCCCGCGGTATCGAACACCCGAAAGTCGCGGCCCTTCCAGTTGATCTCGACGGAAATCGAATCGCGCGTGGTGCCGGCCTCGGCGCTGGTCAACAGCCGCTCTTCACCGAGCAGATGATTGATCAGCGTCGACTTGCCGGCATTGGGACGGCCAACGATGGCGACGCGGATCGGACGCTGCGCGATCTCCTCATCGGTCTCGATGATGTCGTCGTCATCGAACTCTTCAGCCTCTTCCGCCGGCTCCGGCATCAGGGCGGCGAGCGCATCGTAGAGATCGCTCAAGCCCTCACCATGCTCGGCGGAAATCTGGATGGGGTCGCCAAGGCCCAGCGCGTAGGACTCCATCGCCCCGAGTTCGCCGTGCTTGCCCTCGCTCTTGTTGGCGACCAGCACCACCGGCTTGTTGGCGCGGCGCGCAAAATCGGCAAACGCGCGATCGTTGGGCGTGAGCCCCGCACGCGCGTCGATCACGAACATCAGCGCGTCCGCGAGTTCGATCGCGGTTTCGGTCTGCTCCTGCATACGCGCGGTGAGCGAGCCCTTGGCGCCTTCGTCCAGGCCGGCGGTATCGATGACGGTGAATTCGAGGTCGCCGAGGCGCGCATTCCCCTCGCGGCGGTCGCGCGTCACGCCGGGCTCGTCATCCACCAGCGCGAGCTTTTGCCCCACCAGCCGGTTGAACAGCGTCGACTTCCCGACATTGGGCCGGCCGATAATGGCAATCGTAAAGGACATAAATGATCCAAACGCCCTTTTTGGAGGGCGTGTCAATCGAGCGAAACGAAAGAAATCAACGCGTGAATGAGCCGCTCGGCATCGGCGCCGGGAACGGCGAGGCGGATTGCTGCTGAGCCGGTGCGGGTGCCGCCGGTTGATCGGGCGGCGGCGCGGTGGTGCGTTTGCGCACGATCTTCTGGGGCTTGGGCGCCGGCGGGGCCGCGGCCGTGCTGCCTTCCTCCTCGGGCGCAGCGTCGGGGTCGACGGCGGCCTGAGCACCCTTCGTGCCGCGCTTGGACCTGGGCTCTGCCGGCGGCGGGGCCGCGGCCGCGGCGGCCTGCGCGTTCTGCTCGTCGAGCTGCTGCTGGCGGGCGCCTTTGTAGAGATCCTTGGGCACGCCCTGGTCGAGGCCCGGGACGCCATCGGGGAAGACCGGCTTTCGCTCGCCCGGCAGCTTCTTCTTGGTATCGAGGAAGTCGAGCATGTCGGTGGGATCAAAATTGCCGATGCCGCCACCGCCACAGCCGGCCAACGCACCGGAAAGTGCGACGAGAACGGCGGCTGCGATCAGACGTTGCGGGCGGCGCATGGTTGTTTTCCCACTCACTCGTTTTCCGTCAGCTCTTTGCGACCGGCGGAAGCAGGGCCTGCAGCGCTTCCGCGCGCGAGCGCATGCTCGGCGGCGTCTGGCCGTCGTTGGCGATCATATCGAGCCATTGCCGTGCCGCGGTCATGTCGTTGGCGCGCCATGCCGACAGGGCCAGCAATTCGCGCGCGCTATGGCGAAAGGTCGCTCCGGGCGCGGCCGATGCTTCGAGGCGCTGTTTCATGTCGGGATAGCCGATGGTTTCCAGCAGCAGTTGCGCGGCGCGAATTCGCGCCAGATCCTGATCGGCCGCCCCCACGCTGCGGTCGGCAGCGATCTCGTCGAACATCTTGGCCGCGGCCTGCGGATCGCGGTTGGCTATCTCGGCAGCCAGCCGCAACCGCGACAGCGTGCGATATCCGAACGGCGCCTTTGCCACCAGTTCGGCGAAGGCCGCTTCGGCTTCCTTGTGCTTGCTGGCGTCCGAAAGCTCCACAGCCCTGTCGAATGCAGCCCCGGCCTCGGCCGCCTTCTTGGCTTCCAGATACTGGTAACCACGCCAGCCGCCCACCGCGGCGATGATCAGAATCGCGGCGGCGACGATGACGATAGAATACTTTTCCCACAGCTTCTTGAGCTGATCGCGACGGACATCCTCGTCGACTTCATCAAATAATTCAGACACTTAAGGTAATCCCATCTCCGGGGAGCTGCGTTCTGGGCAGCAGCGTACCGCGCCCGATCCCCGCATGGCCGGGGCGTACCTTAACGATATGGCGGTGGCAAGGCAAAGTGAGGTGGATCAAAGCGTTAACAGTGGACGCGGCAGCCGGCAATATTGACACCGCCGTTCAAAATTTGGCGTAATCCGCCCAATCCCATTTCCGGCTTCGCGCTCCGTTTTTCAGGTGATTCATGCTTCCCCGCGCCCTGGTTTCAATGCTTGCCATGGGGCTGGCATCTCTTCCCGCTGCGTCCCTGGCCGAGGATATCAGGCCGAAGACCCCAGAAACCGCGTTCACGGGGAAGCTAAAGCCGGACATTCTGGGCATCTCGGCGGAGTCGACCGCCGAATCCGCGCGCGCCGTCTTCGAATCGCTGTTCAAGGGCCGCACCGACACCAAGACCGACATCCAGCAGCAGAAGTTGGGCCATGGCGGCACGAGCTTCGTCGCGGCGATGAATTTCAGCCTCCCCGCCGGCCCCAAACAGAACGGCGAGATGCTCTCGACCAGTTTTTCGTCGCCGGCCAGCGCAAACCGCGCCTATTTCGTCGCCCGCAACCTGACGTTCGCGCAGGACCAGCAGCCTTCGAAGTCGGACATGATCAAGGAGGTGATGGGCAAATACGGCGTTCCCACCATCGTCGGCGATCAGCATTTGTATTACATCTATCGCAAGGGCTCGATCGTATCCGTGGGCGGCAAGTACAAGGAGAAGACCGCGCTGGAAGCGATCGACAAGCCACTCGATCCGAGAGCCGCCGTCAAACTCAATGGCGATACCGTCCGCGGCAGCTGCGTCGCCGTCGTCAAGCGCGCGCAGGCCAGGGCGAAGGAGCTGGGCGCCATGCTGCCGGAGGCCAAGGGCGCCAACTGCGAGGGCGTGCTGAGCGTGCAACTCGTCCCGGGCACGTCGGCGGATCGCGTCAGCATCGCGCAATTCACGCTACTGGATGTCAAACGCGTCATCAGCGCCGCGGCGATCGACGGTGCTGCGGCCGCGGCCGACCAGCATTCGATGCCGACCGGCAGCACACCCAAGCTATAGCGCGGTTTGTAATCTAACCTTGCGCCGCCGCCCAGGCCTCGCGCAACTGCCGCTTCATCACCTTGCCATTGGCATTGCGCGGCAGCGGATCGCTGCGCACATCCATGGTTTCCGGCACCTTGTAATCCGACAGCCGCTCCGCGCACCAGGCGCGCAGCACCTCGCCGTCGACCGCATTGCGGATCACGACCACGGCATGGACGCGCTCGCCGAGCACCGGACAGGGTTTTGCAATGATCGCGCTCTCGATCACGTCGGGATGGCCAGCGAGCACTGACTCGACCTCGGCCGAATAGATCTTCAGGCCGCCGCGGTTGATCATGTCCTTCTGGCGATCGAACACGCGGACGAAATTCTGCGCGTCGACGGAGCCGAGGTCTCCCGAATGCCAGAAGCCCGCCGTGAAGCTCTCGGCGGTGGCCTTCGGGTTGTTCCAGTAGCCTTTGATGACAGAGGCGCCATGAATCCAGATTTCGCCAATCTCGCCGCGCGGCAGTTCACGGCCATCGGCATCCATGGCCACGATCTGCGCACCCGGACACGGCAGGCCGACACTGTCGATGTGGCTCGCAGTCAGTTCGCCGGGCATCATGGTCGAGGGCGACGTGGTCTCGGTCGCGCCGTAGCAATTGGCGAGCTTCAGACCGGGAATCTTGGCGTCGAGCTTTTCGATGGTGGCGATCGGCATCGGCGCTCCGCCGAAGCCGCCGATCCGCCAGCTCGACAGATCGTAGCTGTCGAAATCCGGCTGCAACAGGCAGAGATTGTACATCGCCGGCACCATCACGGTGTAGGTGACGCGCTCGCGCGCCGCCATCTTCAGATATTCCGCAGCCTTGAATTCCACCATGATGATCAGCGCGCCGGCGCAGCGGACCATCGTCATGATGTTGGCAACCACGCCGGTGACATGTCCGAGCGGCACCGCGGCGATGGAGCGATCCGCGGCGGTCAGGTTCAGGCACGATGCGAACACCATCGCGGAATGAATGATGTTGCAGTGGGCCAGCATGGCGCCCTTCGGCCGCCCCGTGGTGCCCGAGGTGTAGAGGATCATCGCGGTGTCCTCTTCGCCGACCTCGACCGGTGCAGCGAGCGGCGCGTGTTCCGCAAGTTCCGAGAAGCGCGAAATCCGTACGTCATCGTCGACGGGAATCCGGTGCGCCACATCGGGAACATCGCGTGCGTCGGGCACGCGGTCGGCAAGCGCCGCCTCGTGGATCAAGAGCCGCGCGCCGCAATCCGTCAGCACATAGGCGATCTCCGGCTTCTGCTGACGGGTCGATAGCAGCACCGTCACCAGGCCTGCATGCGCCGCGCCCAGCATCGTCAGCACGAATTCGATGCGGTTGCCGAGCAGCATGGCGACACGGTCGCCGCGCGCGAGGCCAAGCTTCTGAAAACCCGCGGCGATCTGCGCCGACTGCCGCGCGACCTCGCGCCAGGTCATTCGCCTGTCGCCGCAAACCAGCGCCTCGCCGTCGGGACTGGTTGCGACCGCATCGGCCACCATGGCAGAGATGCTCTTGGGCCGCTCGCAAAACGCCGGCACCACACGATCGCCGAACCGGGGTTCGAGCCGCATCGGCGGAATGGCGTGCTGCGACCAGTCCATGGCGTCCTCTTCCCTGCCCCGTCAGCTCTTCTTCATTTCGTAGACGTGTTCGGGTCCAGGAAATGCACGCGAGCGCACGTCAGTGGCGTACCCCTCGATCGCCGCCTCGATCGCGGGGCCGAGATTGCCGTAACGACGCACAAATTTCGGCGTCCGCGGCGACAGTCCCAGCATGTCCTCCAGCACCAGCACCTGGCCGTCGCAGGCCGCACTGGCGCCGATGCCGATGGTGGGAATGGCGATGGTCTCGGTGATCTTCCGCGCCAGCGGTTCGGCAACCGCCTCGACCACGACCGAAAACGCGCCGGCATCCGAGATCGCTTTGGCGTCGTTCAGGATCGGGTCCCAGCTGCCCTCGTCGCGGCCCTGGGCACGAAACGACCCAAGCGTGTTGATCGACTGCGGCGTCAGCCCGATATGGCCCATAACGGGGACGCCGCGTTCGGAAAGGAACGCCACCGTCTCGGCCATCCGCACGCCGCCCTCGAGCTTCACCGCGCCGCAATGGGTCTCCTTCAGGATCCGCACCGCGGAATGAAACGCCTGTTCCTTGGAGGCTTCGTAGGAGCCGAACGGCATGTCCACCACGACCAGTGCACGCTCCGAACCGCGCATCACGGCGCGGCCCTGCAGGATCATCATCTCCAGCGTCACCGGCACCGTGGTCTCGAGGCCATGCATGACGTTGCCGAGGGAGTCGCCGACCAGGATGGCATCGCAATAGCGATCCACCAGCGCGGCGGTGTGTGCATGGTACGAGGTGAGCATCACGATCGGCTCGCCGTTCTTGCGCGCACGAATATCCGGCGCCGTCTTGCGCTTGATGGCCGACTGAACTGACATGCTAGACTCCAACCACGGGGACGCCGATCACGACCGGGTGGAACGCGAATGCGAGCGCCAGATAGGCGACGATTCCGACCGCGATCGCGATCAGGTCATTGCCGGGACCACCGACGGGGATCGGCGGTGCGCCGGCGTCGGTACGATGTTTAAGCGAGATGCGGTCGAACACCGCCCATGCGAGAAACGAACCGAAAAGAAGGATCGAGCCGAGATCGCCGTTGGCGAGCAGATGCGCCACGGCCCACAGCTTGATGCCGGCCAGCATCGGGTGCTTCAGCGTCGTATAGATCCGTCCGCGGATGTAGGAGGCGACCACCATGATGACCGCAGGCAGCATCAGCGCCACTGCGATGTGCCTGAGCGCCGTCGGCGGGTTCCAGACATTGATCCAGCCGGTCGCGCGGTAGACGCCGAAGCCCCAGATGATCAGCGCGAGGCCGACAAAAGAAGCCAGCGTATAGCCGATCTTGTAGCCCGCCTCGCCGGTCGCGGCGATGACCTGCGCGCGCAGCTTGCGCTGGGTCGTGAGGGTATGGACGCCCAGGAACAAGATCAGCCCCAGGATCAACACCAGCAATCCCACGATGTCCTCCCTTGGTTGGCCGGCTTTTCCGATCAACCGCGTAACATCTAAAGGCCGCGGAGCGCAATGCGCCACGCGGCTGCCGACATCACGGCTTTCGTTACGGTTTTCCTGCCTGCCGACCGAGATCGCGGTTGTCGACGTAGCGGATGGCGATCGGCCTTCCTGCGAGCGCGCCACCGAGCCCGCCGGTGAATTTCAGCGGCATGCAGGCGGTCAGCGATGCGTTGATCGCCTTGAGGTAGGTGGCGCGGGTATCGGCCGGGACGCCCGCGGTGGCGTAGGTTACCCGCGGCGTGGCGATGATTTCACCGGTTTTCCTGAAGCTGAATCGCACCGACATCTGCATGCCCTCGCGCGCGGCGTCGGCCGGCGGCGGAGCCCAGCAGGACCGCAGCGCCGCAAACAGGTCGCCGATGGTATCGAGATCGTGGTCCGGCTTACGGTATTTTTCCGCCTGATCCTGCGGCGGGACGCTCTGGATCGTGAGCTGGAGATTCTGGCCGTAGGGGTAGAAAATTTCGGGAATGCACGGGCCGTCGTTGAACACGCTGCAGAACGTCGGCGTGCACGGCTGGCCGTCGAGCACGCTGCAGGGCGCATGCGCAAACGGCGTCGCATCGATCTGGCGCCGCTGCTGGGCAGACGCTGAGCCCAACCCGGCCATCAGGACGATCAGGCAGACAATGAAGTCGCGGGCCATGCGCCGATCCCTCGGGTACGGTCCAACCAACTTGAGGTCGACTTTGGCCGGGATCAAGGCGGGTTCGTTCACTTCCCCGCGTTCATCGGTAAGGCCCGGGCCGACCAAAGCTTCAGCTGTCGTCATCCGCGCAGGCGGGTGACCCAGTATTCCAGAGACGGTTGTGATTGACCGAGAAGCCGCGGCGTACTGGGTCCCCCGCTTTCGCGGAGGACGACGGCGGAGGGGGCCGCAAAAGCACCCGCCCCTACCCCTTCTTCTTCACGTCCTTGACGTTGGAGAAGGTGATCCCTTCGGCCCGCTCGCGGGTGTAGCCGAGATAGAACTCGTTCTTGGCCATGAACACCGGGTCGCCGTCGACATCGTCGGCGATGCCGGAGCCGTTGGCGGCGATGAAGGCGTCGAGCTTCTTGCGGTCGTCGGACGAGACCCAGCGCGCGAGCTGGAATTCCGAGACCTCGAACTCGACCGGCAGCGAATACTCCGCATCGAGCCGGGCCTTGAGGACGTCGAGCTGCAGCGGACCGACGACGCCGACCAGCGCCGGCGCGCCGTCGCGCGGCCGGAACACCTGCACCACGCCCTCCTCCGACATCTGCTGCAATGCTTCCTTCAGCTTCTTGGCCTTCATCGCGTCCGTCAGGCGCACGCGGCGGACGATTTCCGGCGCGAAGCTCGGAACGCCGACGAAGGTGAGATCCTCACCCTCGGTCAGCGTATCGCCGATCCGCAGCGTCCCGTGGTTGGGGATGCCGACCACGTCGCCGGCAAACGCCTCGTCCGCCACCGAGCGATCCTGGGCGAAGAAGAACTGCGGCGCCGACAGCGACATGTTCTTGCCGGTGCGTACCAGCTTGGCCTTCATGCCGCGGCTGAGCTTGCCCGAGCACAACCGGGCGAACGCGATGCGGTCGCGGTGGTTCGGGTCCATATTGGCCTGGATCTTGAACACGAAAGCGCTCATGCGCGGCTCGGCCGCCTCGACCTTGCGCAAATTGCTGTCCTGCGCGCGGGGTGCCGGCGCAAACTTGCCGAGGCCCTCGAGCAGATCGCCGACGCCGAAATTGCGCAGCGCGCTGCCGAAATAGACCGGCGTCAGATGGCCCTCGCGAAACGCCTCCAGCTCGAACGGCTTGCAGGCTTCCGAGACCAGCGCGAGTTCGTCCTTGACCTCGGCGACGTCCAGATTGGGGTTGCGGCCGGCGAGATCGGCGATGTCGATCTGCTCGGTGGCGCCCGTCTTGGCGCCGCCGCCTTCGAGCAACCGCACGCCGCCGTTGACGACGTCATAGGTGCCGAGGAAGTCGCGGCCGCGGCCGACCGGCCAGGTCATCGGCGTGGTATCGAGCGCCAGCGTCTTTTCGATCTCGTCCAGCAACTCGAAGGTATCGCGGCTCTCGCGGTCCATCTTGTTGATGAAGGTGATGATCGGAATGTCGCGCAGCCGGCACACCTCGAAGAGTTTCCGCGTGCGCGCCTCGATGCCCTTGGCGGCATCGATCACCATGACGGCGGAATCGACCGCGGTCAGGGTGCGGTAGGTATCTTCGGAAAAGTCCTCGTGGCCCGGCGTGTCCAGCAGGTTGAAGACGAGGCCCTCGAACTCGAATGTCATCACGGACGTGACGACCGAGATGCCGCGCTCGCGCTCGATCTTCATCCAGTCGGAACGGGTGTTGCGCCGTTCGCCCTTGGCCTTGACCTGCCCCGCCAGATTGATGGCGCCGCCGAACAGCAGAAGCTTTTCGGTCAGCGTGGTCTTGCCGGCGTCCGGGTGGGAAATGATGGCAAAGGTCCGCCGCCGCGCCACTTCAACTGATAGCGGCGACCGGGATGGCGATTCGGAACTAACGGCGATGTCGGACATGAGGTGTGAGCGTTTGGCAGGGAAAGTTGGGCTAATCAAGCCTGATTTGGTGATTGTGGAACCCGATCACCAGCCCCATATCTGATCAGGAAGGACGACCTTCCGATTCCACGGCATTTTTGGCGGGGACGACCCTGCATGGTTCGGAGGGTTGTCATGGCTTGGCTTGTGCTGTTCGTTGCGGGTTTATTGGAAATCGGCTGGGCGATCGGCCTCAAATACACCGAAGGTTTTACACGGCTGGTCCCGTCGGTTCTGACGCTTGGGGCAATGGCCGGCAGCATCATCCTGCTCGGGCTGGCGCTGAAGACGCTGCCGATCGGGACGGCCTACGCGGTCTGGACCGGGATCGGCGCCGTTGGAACCGCTATTCTCGGAATCGCATTGTTCGGCGAACCCGCAACCGCGGCCCGCCTCGCCAGCATCGGGCTGATCGTGTCCGGGATTGTCGGGCTCAAGCTGGTCACCTGATCAGCGCAGCAGCACCACCGCCCAGTAGGTCAGCGCCGCCACGATCCCGGACGCCGGGATCGTGATGACCCAGGCATAGACGATCGAACTCGCCACATTCCAGCGTACCGCCGAGACCCGGCGCGCTGCGCCGACGCCGACGATCGCGCCGGTAATGGTGTGCGTCGTGGACACGGGAACTCCAAGATACGTCGCCATGAACAGCGTCGCCGCCCCGCCGGTCTCGGCGCAGAAGCCCTGCATCGGCGTCAGCTTGGTGATGCGCAGGCCCATGGTGCGGACGATGCGCCAGCCGCCCATCAGCGTCCCCAGCGCCATCGCCGCCTGGCAGGACAGCACCACCCAGAACGGGATCGAGAACTCGGTGCCGAGGTGGCCCTGCGAATAGAGCAGCACCGCGATGATGCCCATGGTCTTCTGCGCATCGTTGCCGCCGTGGCCGAGCGAGTACAGCGACGCCGAGACGAACTGCAGGACGCGAAAGGCGCGATCGACCGCAAACGGCGTCGAGCGCACCGACAGCCAGGACACGATCGCGACCAGCGCCAGCGCCAGCAGGAACCCGACCAGCGGCGACACCACGATCGCCAGCAGCGTCTTGGTCAGGCCGCTCCAGACGGTTGCCGAAATGCCGGCTTTGGCGATCCCCGCGCCGACCAGCCCGCCGATCAGCGCGTGCGAACTGGACGAGGGAATTCCGAGCCCCCAGGTGATCAGGTTCCAGACGATGGCGCCCACCAGTGCGGCGAAGATCACGGTGGCATCGACGACGCTCGGCTCGATGATGCCGGTGCCGATGGTGTTGGCGACGTGCAGCCCGAACACCAGGAAGGCGATGAAATTGAAGAACGCGGCCCAGAACACCGCATATTGCGGACGCAGCACCCGCGTCGACACGATGGTCGCGATCGAATTGGCGGCGTCGTGCAGGCCGTTGAGAAAGTCGAACAGCAGCGCGACCGCGATCAGGAAGACCAGGATCGGAAGACCGAGGGTGGCGTCCACGAGATGGTCCTGCCCTATACCTGTTCGATCACGATCGAATTGATCTCGTTGGCGACGTCGTCGAAGCGATCTGAAACTTTCTCGAGATGCTTGTAGATCTCGGCGCCGACGATGAAATCCATCGAATTGCCGTCGCGGTGCTTGAGGTACAGTTCCTTCAATCCGATGTCGTGGAGGTCGTCGATGCGGCCCTCCAGCTTGCCGATCTCCTCGGTGATGGCGCTCAGCATCGCGACGTTGCTTCCGATCGACTGCATCAATGGCAGGGCGCGGCCGACCAGGTTGGCGCATTCGACCAGCAGCGTCCCGATTTCGCGCATCGGCGGCTCGAAGGTTCGGACCTCGAACAGCACCACCGCCTTGGCGGTCTGCTGCATCTGGTCGATGGCGTCGTCCATCGCCGTGATCAGGTTCTTGATGTCGCCGCGGTCGAACGGAGTGATGAAGGTGCGGCGGACGGCGGTCAGCACCTCGCGGGTGACACCATCGGCGTCGTGTTCGAACTGGTTGACGCGCTGGCAGAACACCGGCGTCTCGTCGCCGCCGCGCAGCATGTCCTGGAGCGCCAGCGCCCCCTGCACGACCGTCTGGGCGTGCTGGGCAAACAAGTCAAAAAACCGCTCCTCCTTCGGCAAGAAGGCGCGAAACCAGCGAAGCATGGGCATTTCCATCGTCCCGGAATGGGCCGCAGGACGGCCCGTCACAAAACTGTCATAGACCATTCAAAGGGAAAGCGCGCAACGGCATGACCCGGGGAATCGGGTCATCCACCGCTTTGTAGGGCCGCAAAAGGCGCGAAATCAGCCTCTCTACAGCGATCGCCGCAAATAATGTGCGATCTCGCCGATGATGCCGCGGCGGAAGGTCAGCACGCAGGCGACGAAAATGACGCCCTGGATCACCGTCACCCACTGACCAAACCCGGCCAGATACTGCTGCATCGCGATGATGACGAAGGCGCCGACCACGGGACCGAACACCGTTCCGAGGCCGCCGACCAGCGTCATCAGCACGATTTCACCGGACATCGTCCAGTGCACGTCGGTGAGCGAGGCGTTCTGCGCCACGAACACTTTCAGCGACCCGGCGAAGCCCGCGATCGTCCCCGACAGGATGAAGGCGAGAAGCTTGTACTGGTCGGTCTTGTAACCCAGCGAAATCGCCCGCTGCTCGTTCTCGCGGATCGATTTCAGCACCTCGCCGAACGGCGAGTTGATGGTGCGGTAGATCAGAAGGAAGCCGCCGAGGAACCCAGCCAGCACGACGTAATAAAGCACCGTCGGCTTGGCGAGATTGAAGATGCCGAACAGATAACCTTGCGGAATGCCCTGGATGCCGTCTTCGCCGTGGGTGAACGGCGCCTGCAGATAGATGAAGAACAGCAGCTGCGACAGCGCCAGCGTGATCATCGAGAAGTAGATGCCCTGCCGGCGGATCGAGATGAATCCGGTGACCACGGAGAGCGCAGCGGAGGCAGCGACTCCGACCACGATACCGAGTTCAGGCGACAGCCCCCACACCTTGAGTGCATGCGCCGAACAGTAGCCCGCCGTTCCCAGGAACATCGCATGGCCGAACGACAGCAGGCCGCCATAGCCGATCAGCAGGTTGAAGGCGCAGGCGAGCAGCGCGAAGCATAGCGCCTGCATCACGAAGAACGGGTAGATGCCGGTCAAGGGCACCAGGCTCAGCAGCACCGCCATGGCCGCAAAGACGATCATCTCGTCGCGCATGGCGCGCGGTGTTACCGGCAGTGTGTCGTCAGTCATCGCGCTCATATCAGGCCGCCCGTCCCGTCAGTCCCGTTGGTTTCACCAGCAACACCAGCACCATCAGGACGAACACCACGGTGTTGGAAGCTTCGGGATAGAAATACTTCGTCAGTCCCTCGATCACGCCGAGCGCAAAGCCGGTGATGATCGATCCCATGATCGACCCCATGCCGCCGATCACCACCACCGCGAAGACGACGATGATCAGGTCGGCGCCCATCAGCGGCCGCACCTGGTTGATCGGCGCCGACAACACGCCGGCGAGCGCCGCAAGGCCGACGCCGAGCCCGTAGGTGAGTGTGATCATCCGGGGCACGTTGATGCCGAACGCGCGCACGAGCGTCGGGTTTTCAGTGGCGGCGCGCAGATAGGCGCCAAGCTGCGTCTTTTCGATCAGGTACCAGGTGGCGATGCACACCACGAGCGAGAAAATGACCACCCAGCCGCGGTAGATCGGCAGGAACATGAAGCCGAGATTGATGCCGCCCCTCAGTTCATCGGGGATTGCGTAAGGCAGACCGGACGAGCCGAAATAATTCTGGAACACGCCCTGCACGATCAGCGCAATGCCGAAGGTCAGAAGCAGTCCGTAAAGATGGTCGAGGCCGGTCAGCCATTGCAGCATGGTCCGTTCGAGGATCATGCCGAAGATGCCGACCACGATGGGGGCGATGATCAGCGCCGGCCAGTAGCCGATGCCGGCAATGTTCAACAGGAAGTACGCGCAGAACGCACCCATCATGTAGAGCGCGCCATGGGCGAAATTGATGATGTTGAGCATGCCGAAGATCACGGCGAGCCCGAGACTGAGCAGCGCGTAAAACGATCCGTTGATCAACCCCACCAGGAGCTGGGCGTATAGAGCTTGCATCGGTTTCGCACTCAATCTCGTTTGTGGCGCAATCGCCTGGTGACGCCTGAGGAAGCCCGCCGGCGCGTGGCCGGCGGGCCATCGTTGTTACTTCTTTACCAGCGGACAGGCGCTTTCCGAAAGCGGCCTGAACGCCTGGTCCGCCGGGGTCGTGCCGATCAGCGTGTAATAATCCCACGGCCCCTTGGATTCGGAAGGCTTCTTGACTTCGAACAGATAGGCCGGGTGGATCTTGCGGCCGTCCGCGCGGATCGATCCCTTGCCGAACAGCGCATCGTCGGTCGGGGCTTCCTTCATCTTCGCCACCACCTTGGCGCCGTCATGCGGATTGCCGCCCATCGCGTCCAGCGTCTTGAAATAGTGGACCAGACCCGAATAGACGCCGGCCTGCACCATCGAGGGCTGCGCCTTGTTCTTCATGCGCTCGGAGAAGCGCTTGGAGAACGCGCGGGTGCCGTCGTTGAGGTCCCAGTAGAAGGTTTCGGTGAAGCTCAGCCCCTGCGCCACCTTCAAACCGAGCGAGTGCACGTCGGTGATGAAAAGCAGCAGCCCGGCCAGTTTCTGGCCGCCGGCAACGATGCCGAATTCGGACGCCTGCTTGATCGTATTGGTGGTGTCGCCGCCGGCATTGGCCATGCCGACGATCTTGGCCTTGGAGGCCTGCGCCTGCAGCAGGAACGAGGAGAAGTCCGACGAATTCAGGGGATGCTTGACGGTGCCGATGACCTTGCCGCCCGACTTCACCACGACCGCCGTCGTGTCGCGCTCGAGCGCGTGACCGAAGGCGTAGTCCGCCGTCAGGAAGTACCAGGAATCGCCGCCGGCCTTCACCAGCGCCTGCCCGGTGCTGTTGGCCAGCATGTAGGTGTCGTAGACCCAGTGAATGGTGTTGGGCGAGCACTGGGCGTTGGTGAGATCCGACGTCGCCGCGCCGGTATTGATCATGATGGCGTTCTTTTCCTTCACCAGATTGTTGACCGCCAGCGCGACGCCGGAGTTCAACACATCCATGAAGATGTCGACCTTCTCGACGTCGATCCACTGCCGCGCAATGGTGGTGGCGATGTCGGGCTTGTTCTGGTGGTCGGCGGAGACCAGGTCGATCTTCCAGCCCTTGGCCGCCAGCCCCGAATCCTCGATTGCCATCTGCGCCGCCAGCGTCGAGCCGGCGCCGCCGAGATCTGAGTAAAGTCCGGAATTGTCGGTGAGGACACCGATCTTGATGTTCTTGTCCTGCGCCAGGGCGCTGCCGGTGGCGACTGTGAGAGCGGCGCCGAGAAAGAGAGCCGAAATACGCTGTTTCATACTGACTACTCCATTAAACCTGGTTGAAACCGTAGTAACAATCAGACACCGAGATAGGTGTGGAGCTTGTCCATATTGGCCGACAGCTCCGAATTCGCAAAACCGTCAATGACCTTGCCGTGCTCGACGATGTAGTAGCGGTCGGCCACCGTCGAGGCGAAGCGGAAATTCTGCTCGACCAGCAGGATGGTGAACCCTTCCGACTTCAGCCGCGCAATGGTGTGGCCGATCTGCTGGATGATGACGGGCGCCAGACCTTCGGTCGGTTCATCCAGCATCAGGAAGCGCGCACCGGTGCGCAGGATCCTGGCGATCGCGAGCATTTGCTGCTCGCCGCCCGAAAGCTTGGTGCCCTGGCTGCCGAGCCGTTCCTTCAGGTTCGGAAACAGATCGAAGATCTGGTCGAGCGACAGCCCGCCGGGCCGCACGATCGGCGGCAGCAGCAGGTTTTCGCGCACATCGAGGCTGGCGAAAATGCCCCGCTCCTCCGGGCAGAAGGCGACGCCCATCCGTGCGATCCGGTCGGACGAGGCGCGCGTGATGTCCTGGTCGTTGAAACGGATCGAACCGGTGCGTTTGCCGATGATTCCCATCACCGATTTCAGCGTCGTGGTCTTGCCGGCGCCGTTGCGGCCGAGCAGCGTGACCACCTCGCCGGCCTTCACGTTGAAGTTGATGCCATGAAGAATGTGGGATTCGCCGTACCAGGCCTGCAGGTCGGAAACGGAGAGAACCTGAGCATCCGCCGGTCTGGCGGCGGCCGCGGCCATTTTCGGATTAGCCATGACCGGCCCCCAGATAGGCTTCCTTGACGCGCTCGTCCTTTGACAGTTCGGCATAATTGCCTTCTGCCAGCACCTGCCCGCGCGTCAGCACCGTGATGATGTCGGACAGGTTGGCCACGACGGAAAGGTTATGTTCGACCATCAGGATGGTGTACTTCGCCGAAATACGCTTGATCAGCGCGGCGATCTTCTCGATGTCTTCATGGCCCATGCCGGCCATCGGCTCGTCGAGCAGCATCATTTCGGGATCGAGCGCCAGCGTCGTCGCAATTTCGAGCGCGCGCTTTCGCCCATAGGGCATCTCGACCGCCGGCGTGCTGGCGAACTCGCTCAAGCCGACATCGTTCAGCAGTTCGAGCGCGCGGCCGTTATATTGGTCGAGCACGCTCTTGGAGCGCCAGAAATCGAACGAGCTTCCATGCTGGCGCTGCAGCGCGACGCGGACGTTTTCCAGCGCTGTGAGGTGCGGAAACACCGCCGAAATCTGGAATGAACGCACCAGCCCGAGACGGGCGACGTCGGCCGGCGCCATCGCGGTGATGTCCTGTCCCTTGTAAAGAATCTGGCCCGCGGAGGGCTTCAGAAACTTGGTCAGGAGGTTGAAGCACGTCGTCTTGCCGGCGCCGTTGGGCCCGATCAACGCATGAATGCTACCGCGGCGCACCTTGAGAGCGACATCGCGAACTGCGAAGAAACCCGCAAACTCCTTGGTAAGCCCGTGGGTTTCGAGAATGAACTCATCAGCCAAACAAATTTCCCCCATCAGCCATCTACGCAACGTCCGTCGCGCGTGACCAATTTATCCCGATACGGCTGGTTCTCCCGGACGTCCCTGAAAATCCGTCCGGAGCCTGCCGCCTCCGGGCCGGAATATGCCGTCAATGGCGGGGGTTAGGCAAGGCGGAAAGCTGAAGCGGGGAAACACATACCGCAGTTCCGGATGCGCCATAAGTCGCAGGCCCCGGCACCTGCCTTGCCGGTCAACCCGGCCGGCCGCGCCGACAAGCCGTCGTTAACGGTGTTTTGCTGCGATCGGGCGCTTTCATACAATATTTCCCCTTCGGGATGCATGATCGCGCGATTTGGATAGCCTGGAATTGCCGCCTTGGAATTTGAAAGTGCCTCGCCATCGATCGTCAAATCGATCAAGCAGCGCGACCTCTTGAATACGTGGCTGCGGCTATACGCCCGCCACCAGTCGATCCCGCGCCTGTCGGAATATCAGCCGGAACGGATCGCGGATGAACTCCCCGACCTCGTCTTCTACAGCGTGGATGCCGGCGTGCAGCCGCCCTTCCTGACGATCGAAAGCGAAGGCACGCGCATGTCGCGAGCCTATGGGAATACCGGCAAAGGCCGCCATCTCGACGAGTATCTTGGTACGAATCTCGCTCCAATTGTCATGCCGGTCTATTACGAGTGTATCGCCCGCCGGCTTCCCACCTACACCATCGCCACGATCGATGATGTCTATGGGCGCATCGTCGCCTATGAGCGGCTGCTGTTGCCGTTCTCCGAAGGCGATGGCGTTACCGACATCGTCGCGTCGCTGAAGACCATCAGCGAGGATGGCGGCTTCGAGATCAGAAACCTGATGCGCGGAAACGACAAGCTGCCGATGCCCGTGCTGCGCACCATCATCGACCGCGATCTCTTTCATCGCGCACCCGGCCGCATTCCGGCCGGCGACGTGATCGATTTCGACTAGGCCTTGCGACCGGACGATTTCGACGCCACCTCGCTGGCGTAGATATCAGGCTTGAATCCCACCAGCAGTTTGCCGCCGAGGTCGAGCACCGGACGCTTGATCATCGACGGCTGCGCAGCCATCAGCGCGATCGCCTTGCGTTCGTTGAGGCCCTCCTTGTCGTCATCGGGCAGTTTCTTGAAGGTCGTGCCGGCACGGTTGAGCAGCGTTTCCCAGCCGACATCATCCGACCATTGCTTGAGCTTTTCCTTGGCGATGCCGGCAAGCTTGTAGTCGTGAAAGTCGTAAGCAACGCCATGGTCATCGAGCCAGGCGCGCGCCTTCTTCATGGTGTCGCAATTCTTGATGCCGTAGATGGTGATGGTCATCGTCGGAAATACCCCCAGTTCAACTCCGCTCCGGAATTTCGCGCCCGCGCTGCACCGCCGGTCGTGCGAGCCCGCGCTCCGAGATCAATCTTTGCTTGGTTTCCGTGGCGCGGCTAATGTACGACGGATGCCTCGCATGACAAGGCCTGCCGCGATCCATGACTGACGATCCCTCATCGGCGAAGCTCGGCCTGACTGACGCAGAGCTCGCGATACACCCGACCGTCTTTGCAGACGGTGCATTCAACGACCAGGTCGTCGTCGTATCGGGCGGAGCCGGCGGCATCGGGCGCGCCATCGCCTGGCTGTTCGCGCGGCTGGGCGCACATGTCGTGCTGGTCGGACGCCACCAGGGCAAGCTCGATGCGATGGTGGGCCAATTGACCGGCCACGGTTTGAAGGCCTCCGCGCACGCCGCCGATATCCGGGAGCCCGAGGCGGTCGGCGCCCTGTTCGACACGATCTGGAACGAACAAGGCCGCATCGACAGCCTGGTCAACAGCGCCGGCGGACAGTTTCCGCAAGCCGCCATCGATTTTTCGGTGAAGGGCTGGAACGCCGTCATCAACACCAACCTCAACGGCACCTGGTACATGATGCAGGCCGCCGCGCAACGCTGGCGCGACCACAACCATCCAGGCAGCATCGTCAACATCGTCGTCATCACGACCCACGGCCTCTACGGCATCGCGCACAGCATCGCCGCGCGAAGCGGCGTGATCGGGCTGTCGCGCGCGGTTGCGGTCGAATGGGCGCCGCTGAACATCCGGGTCAACTGCGTGGCGCCAGGCGCGATCGAGACCGAGGGCTGGAACGTCTATTCGCCCGAAGCGCGCGCCGCCTACCCGCGCTCGAACCCGATGATGCGCCCAGGTTCGCCGTGGGACGTCGCGGAGGCGAGCGTCTTCCTCGCCGGCCCCTCGGCCAGGTTCGTCACCGGCGAGACACTCACGGTAGATGGCGGCGGGCAGCTCTGGGGCGAGACCTGGACCACGGGGAAGCCGGCGTATTTTCGCGGCGATGGCGAATGATTCGCTGAAGGCCATTTCCCGATGACCCACTATCGCCTCGCCATTTTCGATTTCGACGGCACGCTGGCCGACTCGCTTCCGTGGTTTCGTACCTCGTTCCAGGAAACAATTGCGCGGTTCGATCTCGCGCCGGTCAGTCCCGAGGAGCTGGAAGCCATGCGCGGGCTCTCGGCGCGGGAGATCATGGCGCGGCTCAAGGTCTCGATGTGGCAACTGCCGGCCATCGTCAGCGACATGCGCAGGCGCAAGCTCGCAGCGGCAAGCGAGACGCCGCTGTTCGCCGGCATCCCGGCGATGCTGGAGAACCTGCAGCGCCTCGGCATCCGGACCGCGATCGTCAGTTCCGACAGCGAGGCATCCGTGAGACTCGTGCTCGGCCCGACCGCGAACTCGATCACCTGCTTCGACTGCGGTGCGGCGGTGTTCGGCAAGCACTGGAAGTTTCGCCGCGTCGCCCGAAGGCTCGGATCGAAGCCGTCGGAGACAATCTGCATCGGCGACGAACTCCGCGACATTGACGCCGCTCGCGCTGCCGGCATGGATTCTGGCGCCGTGGCCTGGGGCTACGCGCTCCCCGCCGCGCTGCAGGCTGCGGGGCCTACGCATTTCTTCAATGCAATCGACGAGATCACGCAGCGGCTTGCCTCAACTCACAACACGCATCCGTAATGCGCCGACGACACCAGCCGGATGTACTTGTCATGCACCGATCCCGGCCGCACCGCGGCGACGGACGCAGGCGCCCGCCAGTCGGCCATGCGCCGGGCGATCTCTTCCGCTGATACTTCGAGGTTCACCGTACGGGCGGTTGGATCGATCACGATGGTGTCGCCATCGCGTACCGCTGCGATCGGGCCGCCGCGTGCGGCTTCCGGGGAGACGTGGCCGATCAGGATGCCGTGCGAGACGCCGGAGAAGCGGCCGTCGGTGATCAGGGCGACGTCCTCGCCGAGGCCCCGCCCCTGCAGCTGGATCGTCAGCATCACCATCTCGGGCATGCCGGGTCCGCCGACCGGGCCGACATTGCGCACCACGATCACGTTGCCGGGGACGATGTCGCCGGCGCGGATCGCCGCCATCGTCTCGGCCTCGGACTCGAACACGCGCGCGGTGCCGCGGAACTGGCCCTTCTCGAGCGTCTTGCCTGACAGCTTCAGTAGGCAGCTCTCCGGCGCCAGATTTCCCTTCAGGACGCTGATGTGATTGTTTGCCGGTGCAATCGGCTTCGACACCGGGAGAACGATCTCCTGCCGGTCCATCTGCTCTAGCGTCGGTATATCAGCGAGATTTTCGGCCAACGTCTTGCCGCTCACTGTCATGACATCGCCGTGCAGCAGCCCGGCGCGCAGCAGTTCCTTCATCACGACCGGCACGCCGCCGATCGCATGCAGGCTGCCCATCGCGAACGGGCCATGCGGCTGCAGGTTGGCGAGCAGCGGCACGCGCTCGCCGATCGCCTGGATGCGCTCGATGGTGATCGGCACCTGCGCCTCGCGCGCGACCGCCAGCAGATGCAGATACATGTTGGTCGATCCGCCCATGGCGTAGACGGTCGTGATCGCGTTCTCGAAGGCACGCTCGGTCATGATGTCGCGTGGCCGGATGCCGGCCTCCATCAGGCGGTACAGGGCGTCGACCGAGGCGCGCGCCTGCGCGCGGACGTCGGCGTGGATGTCGCTGGTCGCATCATAATCGGCCGGATGCGAAGCGCCGCGCGGCAGCATCATGCCGATGGACTCCGCAATCGTGCTCATGGTGTTAGCGGTGAACATCGCGCCGCAGGTGCCGCTGCCGGGCATCACGTTGCGCTCGACTTCCAGCAGCTCCTCGCCGGACAACCGGCCGGATTCGCTCGCGGCGCGCGCTTCGGCATAATCCAGGATCGTGAGGTTGTTGCCCTTGGCGGCCCACGCCCCGAACGAGACGCTTCCCGGCGTGCTGGTGCCGGGATAGAGCACCAGCCCGAAGGCATTGGTCCGCGCCAGCGGCATCAGCGCGGCAGCGCCGGTCTTGTCGCAGCCGGAGATCACGATCATCGCATCGCCGTGATGGGCGTAGTGGCCGATCTCGAAGCAATCGGCGACGACGTCGCGGGAGGCGAGGCTGTAACCCGCCGTCGGCGTTCCCTGCGTGAGCGCATCCGAGACCGCCGGCGCGCCGACGATCAGTCCCTGCCCGCCACGCTCCGCCAGCAGTTCCACCAGCAGATCGCCGATGGTGCGCACGCGGTTGTTGCAGCGGTGCGCGTTGGTGTAGGCGCTGGCGATCGTCACCACCGCGCTCGATTTCGCGGCGCGGTCCGGATCGAAGCCGGCCGCGCGCAATTCGACCCGCCCGCGCTTCCAGTAGGTACTGCTGTCCTTCGTCGTCATGAGGTGCTCCAGGTCTTCTGATTGAGTGCGCGGACTTCGTTGTCCGGCCTGATTGGCACTGATGGGTTCTAGCCGGTCTTGCCGTCGTCGAAGCTGACGATCACGGCGGCGTTCGCGATGATGATGGAATCGCTTCCGCTCTCGGCCGGCACTTCCAGCCCGCCCTTGACCGCCGTCACGTTCACGGTGCCATACGGCAGTTCCTTGGCAACGGCTGCGGTATCGACCCCGCTGGGGTCCGGCACCGCAACGGTGACCTCGACGAACATGTCGTTGGCGGTCTTCCCCAGCATCCGGAAGAAGCCGAGGCTGGAGTGGCGGATGGCGTCCGAGACGGCGCGCCTGGCGGCCTTGGTGCCGTCGCGTCCGTGAACGTCGACGCCCATGCCCATTTCGGTAATACAGCGCACCCGTGCCATGGAATTTCCTCTTGTTGTTGGCCTGGACTGTTATCCGGCAGGATCCTCCTCTTTCCATCGTCGCTTGCGGCGGCCGCGTCAAGTCAGGCGCGGCCGCCGATCAGCTTCAGCCAGGGCGCCGCGTGGAAGGCGCTCATCAACAGGTACATCGGGACCATGCCGCCGAGGTGCAATGAAGTGCCCGCCGAACACAGCGCATCCATCGGGGCACCGCCGAAATGCGTCAGCAACGCCATAACCGCGAAGGTCGGCGCCGCCGCCAGCGACAGCCAGCCGGCTACGCCTGACGCGGCTCCGCCGGTGCAGGCCTCGCTCATGGCTTCGCACTCGAGCTCTCTTTCCGGAACGCGGCCTCGCCGGCGTCCGATATCTCGACCCATCGCTGGTCCGGCGCGGCGCCCTCGACGTAGCTGTCGTGCCAGTTCCACCACTTGTAGGTCTGGGTCTGCGGATAACCCTCCGGCGAGTCCTCCCACACCTCCTGCCGGCCGAGCGGCGTGATGTCGAGGTAGTTCCAGGTGCCTCCCATCTGCTCGTCGCCGCGGTTGTTGATGAAGTAGGTGCGATAGATCCTGCCGCCGTCGTGAATGAACACGTTGGTGCCGTGCCACTCGCCGACGCCGAAATCGGCATCGAAACTGTCGGTGACGGTGTACCAGGGGATCATCTGCCATCCCATGCGCGCCTTCAGCCTTGCGATATCCGCCTGCGGCGCGCGCGAGACGAAGGCAAGCGTGGTGTCGCGGGCGTTGAGATGGGCGACGTGGGCGACCTGGTCGGCCACCATCGAGCAGCCGCGGCAGCCATGATCGGGCCAGCCGAACACGCCGGGTTCATAGAACGCGCGATAGACGATCAGTTGACGGCGGCCGTCGAACAGGTCGAGCAGGCTCGCCTTGCCGGCGGGTCCGTCGAACACGTACTCTTTCTCCACGGCCATCCACGGCATCCGCCGTCGCTCGGCAGCCAGCGCGTCGCGGGCGCGCGTCATGGCCTTCTCCTTCACCAGCATCTGCTGGCGCGCGGCTTCCCACTCTGTGGCTGAAACGATGTTGGTCTTCATGGCTAACTCCTGTCTTGTGCGATGGTTGTTGTAGTGCTTCGACGTGCCGGCTCAGGCCGGTAGCCGCCGGTCGTACTCTTTGTGCAGCCGGCTCCAGCCGTCCCAGAACGATTCCGGCTCCTCGCCATTGGCGCGGGCCACCAGGACGTCGAGATGCATGTGCCAGCCGGCGCTGACCTTGAGCATGGTCGAGCGATCGGGCAGCCGGCGATGGATCACGGTGAGCAGCACGCCCTTGCCTTTGGGCTCCAGTTCGAACGTGACGTCGCCGCTTCCGTTCCAGGCGATCGAAAGCCTGCGCATCGGTTCGAGCTCGGTGATGCGGCTCTGCATCCGGTTCTCTTCGGAGAATCCTTCCGGCCGTTTGCCGGGCGGATCGTTGAGTTCTGAATTGCGCCAGACCAGTTCGACGGGCGAGCCGACCTTCATCTCCATGGTACCAGCCGCCAGCCATTTCCGGCGCAACTCGCTGTCGGTGAGATAGGCCCAGACGCGCTCGATCGGACCCGGCAGCAGCCGCTGGATCTTCAGCGTCGTCGGCTCGATCAACGCGCCATAGGCGTCGGGCTTGGTTGTTGCGTCCATCGTTCGCTCCTTCACTTTCCTTGCTTTTTCTTTGCCTTCGCTTCGTCCTCGGCGCGCAGCAACGATTCCAGCGCATCGAGATTTTCGTTCCAGAAGCGCTCGTAGCGCCGCAGCCACGCATCGGCCTCCGCCAGCCGCGCCGCTTCGAGGCGGCATAGATGCGTGCGGCCGCGGATCGTGCGCGTGACAAGCCCGGCTTTCTCCAGCACCCGCAGGTGTTTCGAGGCTCCCGCGAAACTCATGCGGAACGGCGTCGCCAGTTCCCCGATCGTGCGTTCACGGCCCGCCAGATGACCAAGCATCGCCCGGCGCGTTGGATCCGCGAGGGCATGAAAGATTGCGTCGAGATGGGCCGAATGCTCAACCATTTGGTTTAGTATAGATGCGCAACACGGATAGTCAACCGCTTGGTTTAACGTCTTCGTGATCGGCGGATGACCGTCATCCCCGCGCAGGCGGGGAACCAGTACGCTGCGGTCTCTCGATTCAATCACTGGCATCTCTGGAATACTGGGTCCGCGCCTGCGCGGGGATGACGATTGAATGTGACGCGACTTCGCGATCTCGCGGCGTCATCCGCCCGAGGTTTGCATCTTTGTTTGCTCCCTCACGATAGAGGGCGCAGGGAAGACCGGGTGCGCGCTGCACCCGCGGTCTCGCGTGCAATATGCGCAAAGCAAAAGCGCACACGAGCATACAGGTTCAGCGGAAACACTCCGGCCTTCCCTGCGCAGTGGCTTTACGGCTTATAACGTGATCTCCCCGGAGAACGGCTCTTTTGCCTCCGTCGCCCCAAAGAAGCTTCGCTTCTCGAGAACTTGACGCCAGCACCGCGACGTCAGGACCACACGACTTCGCCGTACGCTCGACGCGCGCTCGTCCTTGCCCGCGCTTCGCGTCCACCGCATCCCACCGCGCGTTCGTGACGTGCGCACGCCCCTCTCATCGGGTGGGACGCGCCGATTCAATCACTGATTTGCCCGACGGCACGAGCGGAATGTTTTTGCGCAAAGGGATGGACAGGCTTTGACTGATTTGCCCGTCGGGTTGATATGTCGCACGGAACGAAGCACATTGGCCGTTGCGCGCGAGGCGAAGCAGTCCGTAGCCGCTGCACTCACAACGTTGATCCAATGACCGTTCGCCCCATCGTCCGCTTTCCCGATCCGCGGCTGGCCCTTCCCGCGCAGCCGGTGACGGTGTTCGACGGTGCGCTGCGCGAACTGGCCGACGATTTGCTGGAGACCATGCATGCCGCGCCGGGGATCGGGATCACCGCGCCGCATATCGGGATTTCGCTGCGGGTCGTGGTGCTGGATCTCGACCCGGTCAATGGCGCACGGACCTACGTCAATCCGGAGATCGTCTGGGCTTCGCCCGAGATGATCGTGCATCAGGAAGGCAGCGTCTCGATGCCCGGGGTCAATGACGACATCCAGCGGCATGCGCGCATCCGGATCAGCTATCAGGATCTCGACGGCACCATGCAGACCGAGGAATCGCAGGGCCTGCGCGCGGTGTGCCACCAGCACGAGATCGACCAGCTCAATGGGATGTTCTGGATCCAGCGGCTGTCACGCCTGAAGCGCGAGCGGCTGGTCAAGCGGTTCGAGAAGGTCTCGCGGAGATGACTCCGTCATTCTCCGATGTGCAATTGCACATCGTAGGCGATGGGAAGCATCGAACCCGGAATCCATCTGGCAGCACGTTCCGCGGTGAAATGGATTCCGGGTTCGCGCCAAGGGGCGCGCCCCGGAATGACTACGGAGGGATTCACGCCGGCGCTGGCGCCGTCCTTCCCACCGGCACCGGGCGGAACGTCATCATGATCAGGAACGCGCCGAGGCCCATGATCCACGAGCCGATGTAGAGCCAGGCGTAGCTGGCGAACGTGTCGTAGATCAGACCTCCGGCCAGCGGTCCCATCGCCATGCCGAGACTTCCGGCCATGGCGGTGCCGCCGATGACGGTGCCCATCATCCGCAGCGGGAAGTTTTCGCGCGCCAGAACGGCATACAGCGGCATGGTGCCGGCATAGATGAAGCCGAACAGTGCCGCTACCGCGTAGAACGCAGCCAGATCGCGCACGAAGACATAACCCAGCGCGCCGAACGCCTGTGCCAGCAGGCCGAGAACGAGCACGCGCTTGGCGCCAAAACGATCGCCGAGCAGGCCAAAGGCGATGCGGCCACCCATGCCGGCGAGGCCCTCGACGCTGTAGATGGTGACCGCCGCAATCAGCGGAATGCCGCAACTGACGGCATAGCTCACAGTATGGATGATCGGGCCGGAATGCGTGGCGCAGCAGAAGAAGTTCGTCAGCAGCAGGATGATGAATTGCGGCGAGCGGAGCGCCTGTGCCATTGACATCTCCTGCCCCGCCTCACCCGCCGGGACAGATCCCCCGCTCTCGAGCGCCGGCGCGCGCCGCACCAGCAGCGAGACCGGGATCATGATCGCGCCGATAACGAGCGCCACGATCTGCATCGAGGTGCGCCAGTCATGGTTCGAAACCAGCCAGGCGGCGAGCGGCGACATGGTCATCGGCGCCATGCCCATCCCGGCCGAAACCAGCGACACCGCGAGGCTGCGATGGGTATCGAACCAGCCGGTGACGCACGCCATCATCGGCGCAAAGATCGCAGCGGTCGCAGCTCCCACCAGCAGCCCGAACATGAACTGGAAAGCGACCAGCGATGTCGCGAGGCTGGCCAGCCCCAGACTTGCCGCCAGCACGACCGACCCGGTTAGCACCACCGGCAACGGCCCGAAGCGGTCGGACAAGGTGCCCCAGATCATGCTGGTGCAGGCCATCGCGAGGAATCCGATGGTCATGGCGCTGGATATGCCGGTCACGGACCAGCCGGTTTCCCGCGCAATCGGCTGCAGGAACACCGGCAGCGAGAACATGCCGCCGATGGCGACGCAGCCGAGCAGGCCACCGGCGGCGACGATCACCCAGCGATACCTGGAATTTTCCATATCCGATCTCCACCACAGTTTCTTTCTGGGTGGAAGACGAAGGGGATCGGCGGGAACCGACAGTCTAGCGGCGAATTATTTTGTTGGGGCGCGCGGGTCGGCAGGCCTGTGGGGGCCACGACGATCGACCAGCGCCTGCCAGTTGTGCTTCGAGGCAAGCACCAGGGCGATGAGAACCAGCCAGCAGTCGCCGCGCCATTGCGCGATGGTAGAGATCGAAAGCGTGCGAAAGACCCGCTCGTCGATATCAAGAAAGCCGTCGGGCGCGGAGCCCGATCCGTTCGCCCACTTCATCGAGGCTTGCCGCGGAACAAGGAGTCCGGCATTCCGGAGCGCCTTCGCGAAAGCTTCCGCCCGCTGACAGTCGTCGCGATAGTCCTGGCAGATCTGCATCGCCTTGCGTGCAGTATCCGTCGGCCGTCCCTCGTCATCGAAGAACCTGCTCGCGCCTTCCGCCTGATCGATATTCCCGACGAAGCGGTCCGAAGCGGTGTCGATCGCGAGCATCGGCTCAACGCAATCCGGCATCGTCGTCAGGGCGAAAGGGTAGCGGCGAATGTATCCGGGCACATAGTGACCGGGCCGCCATGTGCCGTCGGGTTCGACGAAATGATTCGCGCCCCCTTCGCCGAGCACGACGACCGGGGCGAGCTCGGCGGCGGCGAACACGATCGGATAGTGCCGGGCCGCGAGCGGAAATTCGCTGACGCCGATTGGAACGGTGACCGCGCCTCTCGCGAAGTCGTAGCCCTTCGAGCCCGTCAGACCGCTCCGGACGTTCGGCCCCGACCGCAACAGGACCGGGTTTTGGTAGAACAGCGGCGGCGCCGGCGACTTGGTCGCTCTTGCCAGCCTCATTTCACGGTTCACTTGCATCGAGACTCAGGCCTCAGAGCCAAACGCCGTTGGTGCGAGCAGTCTGATCGATGAGGCTGGAGCCAAACTGACCGCCGTAGGCGGCCGCCGGGGCTACTCAAAGGCCCGGACGCGCACCGGTGGCGCAGGCCTGCTCGACGCAGCGGCTGGCGCGAAAGATGTTCTGCTCGGCGAACATCGGACCCACGATCTGCAACCCGATCGGCAGGCCTTCGACAAACCCTGATGGCACCGAGGCTGCGGGCTGGCGGGTGAGATTGAACGGCCATGTCAGCGGCGTCCAATCGTACCATTGCGGGAAGCGCGCGGCGTCCGGCGTATCGACGCCGGCGGCGAAGGCGGAGATCGGAACGGTGGGCGTCAGCAAGAGATCGTAGTCGCGGTGAAATGCGTGCATGGTCTGGCTAAGCGCGCGCATGTCGGCGTAGGCCGCCTGCAACTCGACCGCGGAAATGGTCTGGGCCGAGATCACCAGCCGCAGCAGGCCGGGATCGAGCGCCGCCAGTTGCGCGCCATCGAAATCGCGGACCAGCGCAGCATGCGATGCGCCCCAGATCGCTTCCAGCGCCGGCCGCGCGCCGGAAAGATCGAGCGCAACGCGCTGCACGTCGGCGCCCGCATTCGCCAGCGCATCGATGGCCGGCTGCATGCCGGCGACGACGGCGGGGTCGGTGACCGGGAAGCCGAGATCGGGCGACCATGCGATCCGCAGACCCGCCACGCCTCCGTCGAGGCCGTCGAGAAAATCGACCCCGCGGTATGGAATGGCAAAGGAATCGCGCGCGTCCGGCTGAGTCAGCACGTTCAGCAGCAACGCGCTGTCGGCGACATTGCGTGACAGGCCGCCATAGACCGCGAGCGGGCCCATCGGGCCCAGAAAGTTCGGCACCACACCATAGCTCGCCTTCAAGCCGAACACGCCGCTGAACGCCGCCGGAATCCGGATCGAGCCGCCGCCATCGCCGCCGGTCGCGAGCGGCACCACGCCCGCCGCCACCAGTGCGGCCGAGCCGCCGCTGGAGCCGCCGGGTGTGCGCGAAACATCCCAGGGATTGCGCGTGATGCCGGTCAGCGGACCATGGGTGATGCCCTTCCAGCCGAATTCGGGCGTCGTCGTCTTGCAGAAGAACACCGCACCGGCCTCGCGCAGGCGGGCGACGCCGGGCGTATCCTCGGTACTCGGCGACGTCGGCGTCGAATGCGAACCGATGCGCGTCGGCCAGCCGGCGACGTGCGCGGTGTCCTTGATCGCAACGGGCACGCCGTCGAGCGGCCCGCGCGGCGCACCGCTGCGCCAGCGTTCCGCCGACTCGGCGGCCATCCGCCGGCCCTGCGCTTCATCCAGCAGGCAGATGGCATTGAGCGCCGGATTGACCGCGTGCAGCCGCGCCAGCGTGGCTTCCAGCACATCGACCGGCGACAGGCTGCCCTTAGCGTAGCGCCGCACCATCTCGCGGGCGGAAAGCCAGTTCAAATCGTCAGCCATCGCGTCTTCTATTCCTTCTCGTCATGCGCAACGCGGAGCAAGTCAGGCGCGCTTCGCCAACGCCGCCGGGGAATACAGCGCTTCCTGTTCCTTCCGGATGCGAACGGCTGGCAGCGTCTCGTCGATCGCGACATCCGCCCAGGTGATGCAGGCGTCCTTGGCGACCGGCCGGATCAGTCGCACGTCATGCGCGAGGCCCAACGGCAGATATCCCTGCCTCAGCGACGTGCCTGATGGCGTCAGCTTGCCGAAAACGGTGTAGCCTCCCTCCCCGTCGAGCGCATCTCCTACCCGCAGATCCTTTTTGGCGGTCGCAGCCACGTCGGCGTTGAAGCAGGTTGCAACGCCGGTCGGCTCGCCGCGAAGCGCTATGGCCGCGACCGAAATTCCGAGTTCCAGACCGATCAGGTGCCATTTCTTGTAGGAGCTCATGTAACGGCCGGACGGGTCGGTCACGACGTTGTACTCCTGGAAGCAATTCCGGATGTATTCGCTGTCGCCCTCGAAGCAGACCCAGACGCCTTTCCGGATATCGTTCGGGATCTGAACTCCGTCCGCCGTGAGGCAGGACACGACCTCGACTTGCCCCTTGGCTTCGAGAATTCCTCCTTCCGAACGTGGACGCATGAGCGTGGGAATGTCGTTCACCGATCCCGGAGGGAATGCCAGGCCCTGCGACGGCGCCTCCAGGCCGGTCGCATTGGCGATCGCAGCCGACTCGATCGCCGGCTTCGATCCGTCGAGGAACGCATTGAACATCTTCGGGTTCATGCCGCCGCGTGCAGCCTGCTCCGCCGTCAGCCCCCAGTGATCCCAGACGGTTTCGGGCGTCGATTCCCGATATTGCGGCAGCCATTTGTGCCCGCGACCGGCCGCGACCACCGGAAAGCCGCAGGCCCTCGCCCAATCGACGAGATCGCAGGCCAACGCCGGCTGGTCGCCATAGGCAAGGCTGTAGATCACGCCCGCCTGCCGCGCCTTATGCGCCAGGATCGGTCCGCAGAACGCGTCAGCCTCCACGGTCACGTTGATGACCGGCTTTCGGGAAGAAAACGCCGCCAGGCAATGTTCGACGGCGGCCGCCGGATTGCCGGTGCACTCGGCAATCACGTCGATGCCATGGAACTTGACCAGCGCTTCCCAATTGTCGCTCAGATGCGTCGTGCCATTCCCGAGCGCATCATCGAGGGAAGCCGCGCCATACCGCGCATCAGTCCACCCGACACGCTTCAGGTTCTCGATCGCACGGGATGGCGATAGATCGGCGATGCCGACGATGTGCACACCGGGCGTGCGCGGCGCCTGATGCAGGTACATCGCGCCGAACTTTCCGGCGCCGATCAAGCCAACCCTGATGGGGCGCCGCTCTGCTTCGCGTGCGAGGAGTTTTGCATAGAGGTTCAAGAAATCTCTCCTGGTCCGCGCAGCTACGTTCGCGCAAGGTTGATGGCATGACATTGTGCCATCGCCGAGGACGATCTCAACCCGTCTCGATAGAATAAGCCCGCCGGGATGACCGGGGTCGCGGAGCCTGTCATCGGGCGCGCATTCGCGCGGCCCGTTGGCTCGCCCGGGCTACGGGGCTGTGTCTATGCCCTTTTCCCCGTACGTTTGGATAGTGGCGCGTTACGCCGTGCCCGTTTGCCGCGCGCGATCTCGGTGGCGAGCGCGTCGAGCTTCGGCTCCCAGAAATTCCTGAAACGGCCGATCCACGCATCGACCGCCTGGAGCCCGGCGGCATCCACCGAATAGAGCCGCCGTTGCGCGTCGGCGCGGACTTTTGCAAAGCCGCTCTCGCGCAGCACCTTGAGATGCTGCGATACGGCGGCCTGCGTGATGCCGAACTCGGCGCCGATCGCCTCCACCACCTCGCCCGACGCCATCTCGCCCGTCCCCAGCAGTTCGAGGATGCGGCGACGCACGGGATCGGCGAGGACTTCGAAGGCGTGCATCAGCTTCCTGTGCCGGGATGTGCCATGTCGGGCGGAATCTCGCCGCGGAAGAAAGCTATGGTACGGTCCGAGCGCTCTTTCGCAGAGGCCGGATCGACGCCGCTCGCAACATGCGCCGCGCGCCAGAATTCACCGCTCTCACCCATGAACGCCTTGCCCTCCGGAGAGACCATCCACGCCTCGGCGGTTTCGTGGTCGACGGACGCTCCCGTCGCAAGGTAGCGCTCGAGCCCTGCGATGGCGAGATCCCAGCCGATGCCCACCGCACCCGGACCGAACTGGTTCCAGTGATCCTCCATGATCGCCGTGTGCTCCAGCGTCAGGCGCGCCTGATCGCGTTCGGCCGCCAGCTTGACGTCGATCCAGCTGATCCCGCCCCCGAATTCCCACGTCGCGGCAAAGTGCCGGGGCGGCGTACACGCCGTGATGGTCCCGCCGGCATTGCCCTTGAGCTGGTACTTGCCGCCCACCTCGAGATCGCCCTCGACCGGCAGGAACCAGCGCGGGATGCGCTCCCTGCTGGTCAGCGCGTCCCAGAGGTCGTCGACGCTGGTGTCGTACAGCCGCGTCAGCGTCACCGCGCTCGCGGGCTTGCCGTCCTTCTCGAAATTGCGCACCGCGCGCGTGACCAGCCCCAACACTCTGGCGACGTCGATATCCATTCTGGACCTCCCTGCATTTTTCCAGCGGAGTAATATCGGTAACAACTTATATAAGTCAACACTTATAATAAGGGCGGCAACGGACGACCCGGCTGCCGCTGAAGATACTCCGCTGCAGCTTGACCGATTGGCCGCTCATGTAATATCAATAGTTACATGAGAAGAGATACGCGATTATCGGGCGTGCTGCACGTCCTGCTGCACATGGCCGAGCAGAAGGCGCCGCTGACGTCAGAGGCGCTCGCGAGGGCCATGGACACCAACGCGGTGGTGATACGGCGGATGATGTCCGGGCTGCGCGATCACGGCCTCGTGCGATCCGAGAAAGGCCATGGCGGCGGCTGGACCCTCGCGCGCGACCTCGCGACGATTACGCTGCGCGACGTCTACGAGGCGCTCGGCCAGCCCTCGCTGTTCGCGGTGGGAAACCGGGCGGAATCGCCCAAATGTCTTGTCGAGCAGGCCGTGAACGCCGCGCTCGACCAGGCGTTCGACGATGCGGAGGCGTTGCTGCTGTCGCGGCTCGGCAACGTGACGCTTGAAATGCTGAACGCCGACTTCCGAAAACGCCTCGGTGACCGGCGCAACCGCCATCGCCTGGAGACCGCCCATGCTTCGTGATGCAGCAGCCCAGCCATGGCAGGCGCACTTCTCCGATCCCGAGGCCGTGGCGCGCTACGCGGAAGGACCGCCGCGCTTCGTGCCCGGCTATGCGGACATGCATCGCATGACGCGCATCCTGCTCGCGGAACGGGCCGCACCGGACGCGCAAGTGCTGGTGCTTGGCGCCGGTGGCGGTTTGGAGCTGAAGGCATTGGCGGAGGCGGAGCCGCGCTGGCAGTTTGTCGGTGTCGATCCCGCCGCGGCGATGCTGAAACTCGCCGAGCAGACGCTCGGCCCCCTGAATACGCGCGTGCAGCTACAGCAAGGCTATATCGAGGATGCGCCGGACGGGCCGTTCGACGCCGCCACCTGCCTGCTGACGCTGCATTTCCTCGATGCCGACGAACGGCGGCGAACGGCGCGCGAAATCCACCGACGCCTCAAGCCCGGCGCGCCCTTCGTGGCCGCCCATTCCAGCTTTCCGCAAACGGACAGCGAGCGCACGCGATGGCTATCGCGCTACGCAGCCTATGCGATCGCATCCGGCGCCGATCCGGAGAAAGCCAACACCGCGCGCGCCGCCGTCGACGCCAATCTGAGCCTGCTCAGCCCGGAACAGGACGCGCGGGTTCTGAGCGAGGCCGGCTTCCGGGACGTCGAGATGTTCTACGCCGCGTTCACCTGGCGCGGCTGGGTGGGTTACGCGTGAACGGCGGCATACCGAGCACCTCGATGCCGGCGCCCATTGACCTCGTCTCATCTGAGGCATATATCTGGCTCAGATGATGCCGAGGCTTCCATGACCTACCAGGCCGCGACCGCCGCCGAACTGCTCGGCGTAAAACCGAAGAAGAGCGAGACGACGCTGACGCTGGCCTATTCCGTCGAGAAGGGCCTGCCGGTCTCGGCGCTGGACAGGTTCGCAGGCCGCGTCAGCCCGAACGATGTCCGCCGCTTCACCTACCGGGTTGTGCCCAAGCCGACGCTCGAACGACGGCGGAAGCAGAAGCAGCCGTTGAGCAGCGGGGAAAGCGACCGGCTCGCGCGCGTCGCCAAGGTGTTCGCTTTTGGCATCGACGTGTTCCGCGACGAAGACAAGGTACGGGCGTTTCTCGAGCGGCCGCACCCGATGCTGGACGACAAGGCGCCGCTCGAACTGGCGCTCGCGACCGGCCCCGGCGCCGATGCGGTGATCAACCTGATGGGCCGCGCGGCGTATAGCGGCGGCGTATGAGCACGCAGAAGACCGACCGCGTCCTGAGATGCTATCGCATCGGGGACCCGGACGGCGCCTTCCCGATCTATGACGCCGAAGGCGCCCGCCTCTATCCGGGACGCTGGAACACGCACAAGAGCCCGGTGATCTACGCTTCCGAGCACTATTCCACCGCGCTCCTGGAAAAGCTGGTGCATGCCAACCTGGTGATGCCCGCCAATCAGCACTTCATCGAAATCACGATCCCGAACGGCGTCGCCTACGAGGTGTTCCAGACCGCCGCGCATCCGGGCTGGGATTCCCGCAACGAAACGATTTGCAAGACCTTCGCGCAGGAATGGTACGAAGAGAAGCGTTCGGCGCTCCTGGTCGTGCCCTCCATACCGGCGCGGCCTGAGCGCAATTTCCTGATCAACCCGGTGCACCCCGATGCCAGGAGCATCACGCACACGCTGCCGGAGCCGGTGTGGTGGGATGAGAGGCTTTACGGGCGATAGCGAGTAAGCATTCCTCACCGCGGGTCCTGGGCGGAACCCTGGCAACCCTCTGATCTTTCTGCCTCCCCGCGCATGAAAATAATCCGGTGGCGGTGTCGGGACGACGGTTGTTCGAACGTCCTTTGGCCGAGAACCAGCCGGCACCGCGCGGCCAATCAAGGAGAACTCCGATGAGCAAGAACACGATCTGCCTTTGGTACAATCACGATGCCGAAGAGGCCGCGCAGTTTTATGCCAAGACGTTTCCGAACAGCAGCGTCGACGCCGTTCACAAGGCACCGTCGGATTTTCCCGGCGGCAAGGCCGGCCAGGTGCTGACGGTGCTGTTCACCGTGTGCGGCGTGCCGTGCATCGGCCTCAACGGCGGCGACATGTTCAAGCACAGCGAGGCGTTCTCGTTCCAGATCGCGACCGACGACCAGGCCGAGACCGACCGTTACTGGAACGCGATCGTCGGCAATGGCGGCACCGAAAGCGCCTGCGGCTGGTGCAAGGACAAATGGGGCCTTTCGTGGCAGATCACCCCGCGCGTGCTGACGGATGCGATGGCCCAGGGCGGCGACGTCGCCAAGCGCGCCTTCGCCGCGATGATGCCGATGGGCAAGATCGACGTCGCGAAGATCGAGGCCGCGGTGCGGGGATAGTGCGGCGCCGTCAGCCGCCCGCCATCAGATCCTTTGCCAACGCCATGTAGGCCGGCAGCGTCACGGGGTCGTTGGCGGCGTTGCCGGCGGCCGGGTGCGAGGCATAGCGCGCGATCACCATCTCGGCCTTCGGATCGATGTAGATGCCCTGCCCGTGCACGCCGCGCGCCATGTAGGCGCCGTGCGCATTGTGCGTGATCCACCACTGATGGCGGTAGGACCCGCCGGGCAAGGTGGTATAGCCGGCCGGCTTGAACTTGGCGGGGTCGCCGCCGCGGGCGACCTCCTCGACGAATTGCGACGGCACGATCTGGCGGCCGTTGAAGCGGCCGTGATTGCGGATGGTCTCGCCGAAGCGGGCGAGATCGCGCAGCGTCGTCGAAAGCCCGCCGCCGCCGCTTTCGGTGCCGATGCGGTCGACGTGGTAATGCGCGTCCTCTTCCGCACCCATCGGAATCCAGATGCGCTCGGAGAGCAGGTCGGACAGCGTCATGCCGCTCGCCCGCCTGACGATCCAGGCCAGCACGTCCGAATTGACGGTCTTGTAGGCAAACGCCTTGCCGTGCTCGCCCTGCTTCTTCTGCGTGCAGAGGAAGTCGAAAATGTTGGTCGCGCCTTCATAGCCCGGCTCGATCGGCGCCATGCCGTTCGCGCGCCTGAGCCCGAACACGCCGGAACTTTTGTCGGTATAGACTTCGGTGTATTCGAGGCCGGTGGTCATATCCATCGCCTCGTGCACGCGCGCGTCGCCGAACGCGCTTGTCTTCAGCTCCGGCACATAGTCCGTGACCGGCGCCTGCGGGTCGATCTTTCCCTCCGCGACCAGGATCCCGGCCAGCGTGCCGGTGAACGATTTCGTCACCGACATCGCGATATGCGGCTTGTGCGGCTTCAGCGCGCCGAAATAGCGCTCGTAGATCAGCTTGCCCCGGTGCAGCACGGCGATCCCATCGGCATAGGTCTCCCCGAGCATGCGCTCGAACGTCATCGGCCGCCCGTCCATGGTGACCGACGCGGACGCGCCGATATCCTGCTCCGCGCGCGGCAGCACCGACGCGGGCCCTGCCCCGCGCCAGACATTCACGGTCGGCACCAGCTGGCGGATATTGCTCCAGGCCCAGCGAAGTTCGGGGAAGCTGCGGAAGGAGCCGTTGTGGAAGGTGATGAGCTTGTCCGGCGGCGGCGGGAAGCCCTGCATCCAGCCGAGCGTTTCGGGATCGGTTTCGGCGGCGGTGGGAATGGTCGACTGGGTGGATGCGGACGCAACGGACATCGAGGATTACTCCAGAGAGGCGATCCCGACGTCGTACCATGCGGTCGCGCGCCGCACATCCCGCGTTTGTGCCGGGGTGATCGTCGCCGTGAGCGGTTGTAGGCTCAGCATGCAGGACGGACCACCCCTACGCTGGAGCCGCTGTCGCCTTCCTTGCCACAACGAACGGCCGCACGTCCTTGCCGCGCGAGGCATGGCGGGCAACCTCAACGATTTCAAATCCCGCCGCCGCCGTCTCGTGTTCCAGATCCTCCGCGGACAAGAACGCCACATGGGGCGCCTTGCCGATGAGCTGCATCAACGGCACGGCGATGCGTATCAGCGGGTTCATTTCCCTCAGACATGGCGTCTTGGAAATGAAGAGCCCGCCAGGCCGCAGCAGCCGATGGATGCCTCTCAAGACCGCCTTGCGGTCGGCCACCAGATGGAGAACGTTGAAGCCGAAAGCGACGTCGAAGGTCCCGTCCGGCCACGGCGCCGCCTCGGGCCGTGCCACCTCGAATGTGGCGTTGGTGCAGCCTTCGGCCTTCGCCTTCTCGCGCGCGATCGCGATCATTTCACCGGATATGTCGGTCACCATGATGCGCCCGACGGATGGCGCGAGTTTTAACGCGCTCGTTCCCGTCCCGCATCCGAACTCGAACGCCGTCTCGTCCGACCTGAGATAGTGCCGCGTCCGCTCGAGCGTGCGCTCATAGCCGGCGATATCGGCGATCGGGTCGGTGGCATATTTGCGCGCGATACGGTCCCAGAACTGCGCATCACTTGCGGCACGAAACATTAGCGGCCCCCTATGCGGCTGCTTCCAGGATAGGCGCAGAAAATGGAAATGCGGTGACGGTAGAAGTACGAAGGCGGGCTTGCGAAGGCGTAGCGTAGTCCGCCTCCACGAGTACCGTTGACCAAGAATGTGGCGGATTACACGTCCGATGAATCCACCTTACGAGCTGATACCGCTTTGCGGGACGCAAGACCGGACCGGCCAATTCGTTTCTTTTCCGATCAAGACGGCGCGTATCCTGTTGCGCACCGTGTCATCAGGCTCTATTTCCAACACCGCGCCCTTCGACGCCTCCTAGGGAGGCGCAAGCTGTTCTAGGGACGGCCGGCGGAAGGAGAACAGCAAGCCCTACTCCCACTCAATGATTTAGGAAGACGTTTTCCCGTTGATTTCCAAGCACAAATTCTCAAAGCTGACGGTCTAATGCCGACGGTATACCCGCCTGAATTTTTCGGTCTTGAGTTCACAGGACAATTTGCAAGGCTCTGAGGGTTGGCAGCTTCAGCAAGTATCGGAATCAATCGACGCACTAGACGTACACCTAGTCGGAACGGCCTCCTCTAGGGCTTTCGCCGACTTCCAGCCGATACCGTCAGCGGTCATTCTGCCGGTTCGCTTTGCGATCGTCGGATATCTTGCCGGGTTGAACGAGCCGTCCTCGTCGAGCGCCGCCTTGATCCGGCGCATAAGATCGAGCTCGACTGGATCTCTTTTGCTTTCAAGCAGGCCGACCTTGGCCCGACCGATACCGTGTTCGGCCGAAAACGTCCCACCCAGGGAGAGCACAATATCGTAGATCGCCTGGCTGATCTGCCTGCCCTGCTCCGCGGCTCGTTCGGCGCTGAGCGCCGCGGGCAGGACGACGTTCAGGTGGATGTTGCCGTCTCCGACATGACCGAACGGAACGACCGTCACATCAGGAAGCCGGCTTCAATGTCGGCGCAGCTTCGGCGCAGAAGCTCGGGCACATTGCCACCGGCACAGCGACGTCGTGTTTGAAGTCGCGTCCCGCCTTCTTCTGGACCTCGGTCTGGTCTTCACGAAGGCGCCAGATCTGCAGATCTGCCTCTGTTGTTCTCCGCTCTGGGCAAGCACAGCATCGACGATGGTGCAGTCCTCGAGCCTGTCAGCGAGGAACACCGAAACTGCGTAGAGCGGCTGAGGCCGAAGGGGATGGGGTTAGGTCTCTGGCGCTTCAATCAATACGGGATCGCGGGGAATGAACTCGGTCAGATACCGCTTTGGTTTTTCGGATCCCCGGAGGCTGGAAATCCTGATCGGAGACTCAAGCAGGCGCAGGCTATCGACTTCCCAAAACAGGATCCAATTCCCTTTGTTATCGAGGGGATACTTCAGAGTACTCTCCGGGCGGTACATCATTCCGTCTTTGTGCGCTCCATTTTTCGCGACTGATGAACCAAGATATCGAGCCGCCCAGGTGACGCTGGGTCGATTGATAGGGCGCACTGGATCGGACGCATAGATCAAAACATCGCAATTTTCACCGGAGAGTATGGAATCGAGGCTGTTGAATAGCTCCCAGCTTCTACTGCCGAACGCAACCTTGCCTGCTCGTTGCAGTGTTCTTGTGCCCGAAAGCAAATGTTCTTCCGGAACTGAGGCTAGAAGGGCTACCGGCATTGATATGTCCCTCGGCTGGTTATTCCCGGAGAAGCGGCCATGCTCTTCCAATTCGTTCGATCTCGCGGCGCACGATCACACAATAGCGCCATCCTCCGCTGGCCTCACCCGCGAGAGAACGAAATCATCACCCGCCTTCCCCGGAAATGACGCAATCCGGAAGACCTCGAACCGGACCGGCCGATCCTCCCAGCACCGCGCTGCTGCCAGGTTCAACCTGGTGATGATCGCCGGGTCCCGCAGCAGAGGATGAATCGATGGCGCAAGCAATACGGCGCTGATGTCCAGGCAGTTGGCAAGATGGTCTCGCGTGATCGGCGTGTTTCGCTCGCGAGATCCGCCTTCAAATTCGAACCGGCCGTTTAGCGCGTCGCGCATCACGCTGGAGTAGAATATCAGTTCCGACAGGGCGCCGACCTTGTTGTTTCCCTGCTTTTTCAGTTCGACAAGGACAAGCGTGCGTCCCCTGATTCCCATCAGGTCGATTGCACTCTTTCCGCCCGAGAAAACACGGCTGTCCCTGGAGACGCTTTCATGAAACAGCCCGACGGGCCATTGCCGCATCACCCTGTCCAGGCCCAGCTCGGCCCGGAAGGCCGGCGAGACCTCCAGCGCCATTTCGAGGTCGCGCTCCGAGTGCGTTGCCGGATTTGCTATTATCGCCTCGAAACGCCTCTCGAGCTCGCCGTCAATCGAGGCAGACCGGTCGCCTGGTTCATTCAGGAACAGTCGCCCCTTGCTGCTCACCACCTTCGAGCGGGCCGCGATAGAACTGTCGATTGAAATCTCTTCAGGAAACAGTTCGGCAAATTTCGCGAGGCGATACAGAAGCCGTTCAAAATGTACCAGCCCTTCCCGATCGCCCGGCTCTTCATCCAGCCGTATGGCGACCCTTTTCACTCCGCAGCGACAAAGCAGTGCAAGAGACCAGGATTCGAACGCCGCGGCGTCACCCTGCATGTTTTCATAAAGGCCCTTGGTCCTTATGGTAAGCGTGACCAGATCCTGGCTTCCCTCGACACCTATCTCGTCCTGGTCCGGAAACCTGCAATTCGAAAAGTCGTCGCTGCGCCGAAGCAGATTTTCCCAGTCGCGATTGCAGAGCATGAAATTAAGCCCTCCCCCTGATTCCGGAATGAACGTGTTTTGCGGATTCTAGACATCGATCCAATCGCCGTCGTCGACCAGCATCACGTTGTCGAATAGCTCCGGAAACCGGAGACGTTCAAAGGTGTGAACCGGAATGAGGCGTCTGGGCGAAACGGCAATTGCAAGCCGTTTGAGGTCGCCAGGGCTGGCATGCCCCGAAGTATGGACGACTTCGAAAGGAATATCGCGACGTTCGCAGTCGGCCCGAAGTGCTGCCCCTGGACTACCGTCCCTCAGATACCCATCCCACTGGGACCAGAACAGCCTGGCTCCGGCGAGCGTGCTTGCGACGTCGGGATCGCTCATCATCCAGCCGCGAAACAGCATGACCGAACGGGCACCAAACTCCGCCAGCTGTCCTGGCCAGATCCTGAATGCCCGATAGCTGTCCACGAGAGAAGCGATCCCCTTTTGCTTCAATTGCCGGCGCTGCCTTTGCGGGATGAAGACCGCGAGGTTAGGCCAGCCAGCCACGGGCTTCGGAATGCTGTCGGCCCCCGTCGCTTTCAAAATCTCCGCCGCATAAGCGTCGACTATCAGTGTTCGTCCGGTCCGCTTCGCTGCCCTGTAGACAGTCACCACCCTGTCGATGTTTTGCGCCGAGCAGGCGACCAATGCGATTCCCGGCGTCTCTCTGAACCTTTCGACAAATACCTCCTCGAGAGCCTCCTCGCTTGGAAACGCCTCATCCTGCGCCAAGCGGCCGAGGCTTGAGCCTTCCATCAGCATGACATCAATGTCTCGTGGCGGATTATGGAGGAGAGCCTCAAACAGGCTGGCCTTCCGGCCATGTGCCCTCAGATCTCCGGAATAAAACAGCCGCTTGCCGTCTGCCTCGATTTCGATCGCATAAGCGTCGAACCCGGAATGGTCCACAAGGCGCGGCAGGACGGCGAAGGGGCCTATCTGGATTCGCTGTCCGTGCTCAAGGTGCTGTGCCGCCTTCAGGGCGACCCCGTCAGGAATGAAATCAGCGGCAGCCCGCATGATTCTTTCGGTACCCCTGCCCATCACAAGCGGAATCCGCGGGCTGGCCTTGGGCACGAGCCCCCAGTGATCCCTGTGTCCGTGAGACAGGACGATTGCGAGAAGACCCGAACTGCCGTCCCCAAGCCCGTCGACTCCGGGAAGAGGTGCCGATGCAGGATCCGCAGCGTCCAGGGGCAGGCCCAGGTCGAGCAGGATTCTCGAAGCAGCACTTTCCAGTTCGATGCATGTGCCGCCGATCTCGCGCGTTCCCCGATGAATTCTTATCCGCACCCTATCCCCTTAACGAAACGACGTCCGAGTTCCTGAGCCGCAGGCTCAGGCTCGGCTCGTTAGCCTGCCCCCGGCCGTCATGCCCCATCCAGGGTCGGTAGCGTGACGAGCAGCTCCCATAGATTCAAACGAGGCCCGGAGAAATTTACACTTTATGGAACATTTCGAAAAAATTTCTTTCTGGCTACAGAGTTGGTGCCCGTGCCAATTCTCCCGATGAATGGTGGGCTGGAACAATGGATGATCTGATCACATTTGCAATCGGTGATATCCATGGTTGCTTTGAAAAACTGGCGAAGCTTGTGGCTGCGTGCGCCTCGGCAGGAGCCGGAAGACGCATCCGTTTTGTCTTCATTGGCGATTACGTCGACCGGGGGCCGGACAGCAGCAGGGTGCTGGAGTTTCTGATCGATAGACAGTTGCGCGAGGAGGACCGCTTCGTCTGCCTGCAGGGAAATCATGATGACATGCTGATGCGCGCCGCCCGCGGAGACCGCACCGACTCTGACCTGATGAACTGGTGGGCAAATGGCGGGGAGCAAACGCTGGACAGTTATGGCGTCAATGATCCCTGTGATCTTCCCGCCAACCATCTCGCCTGGCTCGAATCGCTGCCGCTGACGTTCATCGACCAGCACCGCATTTTCGTGCACGCAGGAATCCGGCCGGGCGTCCCGATCCAGGATCAGACCAAAGAAGACCTGCTGTGGATACGGGAGCCGTTCCTGAGTTCTGAGGTGGACCACGATGCGTTTGTCGTTCACGGGCACACCCCGACGCAATCGAGACTGCCCGAGCTCCGCCCAAATCGTCTTAATCTCGATACGGGAGCCTGCTTCGGCGGCACGTTGACGGCCGCAGCATTTACTGGCGCAGAGCGCCCGCCGGCGTTGTTCATCAACAGCGACGGGCATTCCTGGCGACCCCGGGGCAACCGCAAATAGCCGATTGAGTGACGTCATGGCCCAACGCTAACGGCACCGGGCGCCCGGACTACCGGGAAGCCCGTCGCTCGGCGTGCGTCCAAATCTGACGTGTTGGTCTCCTAATCCAAGGCTCCAGATGGAGCTCACAATGACGACCTGGCTTGCAGAATTTCCTGTCCCCTATTCCACCGATAAACCGCCAGGCTTTCTTCTGGAGCCGTTCAGGTGGGCGATACCACGCCTCATAGCCATAGTTCGTGATCAACCTGGATATCTCCCCGATTTGATCGACCTCAGCCATACCCGGATGCATCTGATAGGGGTCGCTCTTGCCCATCTCCAGACCGATCCGGGCACAGACCTTGCGGAGATTCTGTTTCGGGGACCAGCAGAGACCCTTCTGGAATTCAGCGTCGGTCGACAGCCACCGGGCCTCAAGCGCGCGGTACGCATCATGCCGAACTACATGATGGAGGCGGAAAGCTATCGCGCGCTCGTAAGGCTCCTTGATGAGCCGCAAGCAGCGCGGTTCTTTCACCATGCGCCCGAAATCCGCGATTCCGCTATCAGGGCAATGAGCGGCGTTCCTGTTGAGTTGCGCTCAGCACTATTTTGCCTGCAGGAGAATATCGTGGACATGAGTTCATTTTCCGAGGGATTGCGCCACATCGCGCGTCGCAGTGGCAGGCTCACCTTTGACGGGCTTGTCGCCGAACTCGCCCGCGCCCGTCAGCCGCAGCAGCTCGTGGCAAGGTTAAAGTCCTTTGTTGACACCCTTCCGCTGCCTGATGCCCTGCCCCCGGCCCGCGTGCATCATGCAACGCGCATCGATTCCGGTCGTCAGCTCCGTGAGCTCGGGAAGAAGTGGGGCAACTGTCTGGAGAGCTACGTATGGAATGTTGAGCATGGCCAGTGCGCGATTTATCTGTGGCGACATGCGGGCTTTCAGGCTGCCTGCTCGGTTACCCGATCCGGTCGCCTTGGCTGGTTTCTCGATCAGATCAAGGGGCCTGAGAACGCCGACGTTACACCTTCGGAGGAGGAAACTATCCAGACCGCCTTCAGGGCTGCGGGAATTCTCCCCGAATCAGTTATCCGTTCGATCGCACAGATCGTGGCACTGGATGGTCTGCCGCGAAGGCGTCGACGACATCTTGCTCGCGTCAGGGGCCTTCCCGTCCGCGATGAAATCACGCTTCCCGATCCTGCGTGAGCCGCCCTCGCGAATCCTGCCCTGCCCTCCTAGTATCCCTCCCGCGGGCTTGGGGAGACCAGAATGCGTTATGAGAAACTGGAGGCACTGCTTCGGGTGGCACTCGACATGCGAGGCAGCGCGGAAGGGATTTCGCTGGACGATATCCAGCGCAGTTACGGGATCAGTCGCCGCACCGCCGAGAGAATGCGCGATGCAATCGAACGCGTATTCCCTCAAATGGAGCAAGCCAATCCAGGAGAGGTCCCCAAGCGCTGGCGTATTCGCTCGGGGCCCATTGCAAATCTCGCGGGCATTTCCAGCGAGGAGCTCGCAGCGCTCTCTACAGCCGCACAGATCGCGAAACGTGACAACATCGCCGATTTACCAGCACGGCTCGAGACGCTTGCCGCAAAGCTCAAGTCACTCGTACGCCCCGAAGTCGCGCGCCGGATCGGTCCGGATCTCGAAGCGCTGACGGAGGCAGAAGGAATTGCCCTGCGGCCTGGTCCCCGACTGACAATCCCCCATGCTCTCCTTGAAGATCTTCGGCACGCTATTCTCGCCTGCAGGAAAATTCGACTTCACTATCGGGCGAGAGGCACAGGCAAATTAAGCCGCCAGCTGGTCTGTCCCTATGGATTTCTCTACGGCAACCGACACTATCTCGTGGCCTACAGTCCGAGCGAAGGCATCAGCGACTATCGGCTGTTCGCACTTGCAAATATTGAGAAGGTTGAAGTGCAGCAGGCGCCGTTTCGGAGACGCAAGGATTTTTCGCTACGAGGTTTCGCGGAACGGTCCTTTGGCGTGTTTCAGGAAGATCCTCTTGATGTGGTGTGGCGTTTCACGCCACAGGCGGCACCGGATGCGCGGCAGTTTCTGTTTCATCCCAGTCAGATCGTCGAAGACGAGCCCGACGGCTCGCTTGTAGTCCGCTTTCGCGCCGGCGGGGCTCTCGAAATGTGCTGGCACCTGTTTACGTGGGGCGATCAGGTCAAGGTGGTAGAGCCCAAACGGCTGCGGACGTTGCTCGGACAGGAAGTACGCAAGAGTGCACAGAAGCTGCCAGGCTAAAGCACAGGCCTCTCAATCCGTATCATCGTGCGGATTGAAAAAACTGGTCCATTCTGACTGCTTGTCTTCGCTTCTGTAGGCTCCCGAAGGTGTGACAATCCGCTTGAACACCAGACCGCGACGGCCACAATATTGCTCGATCTCCTCGATCCTGGACCTCATGTTCGGAATGCCGTCAAATCCCCTGCGTGTAAAACAGACCCGGCGCAGTGATTGCAGGGTTTCCAGTTCCGAAATCACGTCACGCCACCGGGTGACGCGACCATCGATGTAGCTGTCCGGCCGATCGCACTCGCGACCTTCCTCAACCTCGACCTCAGAAATCAGATCAACAAAATCAATGCGCTTGCGCGTTAAGAACTCGCGTTTTTCGTCGAGTTGGGCGCGGCGCAGATCCTGCTCTCCGAATGCGCCGGGCAGGAGGCTCCAGAGCTGGTTTCTCGGGCTGCTGTAAAAAAACTCGGCCTTGTTGGCCTCGTGGCCCGGATTGAATGTCCCGAGAATGATCGTTTCGACAGCCGGGTTCAGCCTGTGGTCTGCGAACTTGTGCCGAACGCAAACCCGTTTCTCCTGTTCTTCGCCATGCGCCATGAACTGCTATGCCCTCTCGATTGTAGTTCAGATGGCAGGCATCGGCTGGGTTAAACAGTGCACCCCACCGCCCCCATCTGCGATTGCGTCGATTCGCAGAAGAATAATTTCTCGCCCCGGGAACGCTTTCGCAAGCGCCACCCGCGCCAGTTCGTCCCGCTCGGGATCGCCGAACCGTGGACCGATCACCGCGCCATTGGCGATGTAAACATTCAGATAGGCTGCGGCGAACATGTCGGGGTCACCGTTCCAATACCGCTTCCGTGGCGGAGCGAGACGCACGAGACGGAGCCCGCGTCCATCAGCATCTCTTGCCCGCTCCAGGATTTTTATGTCGTGCTTGCGCGATAGAGGCACTCCGCTGTGGCAATCATCACCGCTTTCCACCAGGATCTGGCGTCCGGGTGCCTGGAGTACGTACCCGTCAACGTGGCCACTTGTAATCGGCTCGCAGGGATCGCCTTCAAGCCAGATCACCTTGCGAATGCCCATTTCCCGGAGTCCGGATGCGATCGCCTGCCTGTGCCCAGAACAAGCTTGCACCGAATTGCGGTTCGCGTTCAGGAGACAGCTGCGCGTCGTGATGACGGTGCCACGACCGTCGAATGCAAATGCGCCACCTTCGGCCACGAAGGATGCCGCGATTCCCGGTACGCCAAAGATTTCGGCTGCGGACTTCGCAAGCTGGTCTCCGGCGCGGGCCGGACGATCCGGCGTACCGCCCCATCCATTAAAATTCCAGTCGATGGCCAGGATCTGCCTTCTTGCGCCCTCACTGCCGATGGCAAAGGTGGGCATGATGTCCCGCATCCAGAAATCATCTACTGGCGCCTCGATGACCGTCACTGAAGGGCAATCGGAAAACCGCTTGCGGGCCTCATGGAATTCGCGGCCCGGCGGGGCCAGCAGGCGAACAGGTTCGAAGGGTGCGATCGCATGTACGACTTTCGTCAAGTCACGCTTTATCCTCGCGGCATCCATCGAACTCCACTCCCGATGAAATGCCCATGCCATCCAGCAGCAAGCGTGAGGCTCCCACTCGGCCGGAATACGTATTGAAGTCTTGCGGCGGCTGTCCCGTGTCATCTGAAGCCAGATAAAACCCTAGAATACGAAAGGCTGAAGAACTTATCCACTGCGGCACGTCAGATTTGGACGCACGAGGCCACTCTACCTGAGGCTTTCGGTTGGCAGCGCCTCCATCATCCGGGATAGTAGGTTCCAGAATTTGATCCTGATCACCTGCTTGCCGGGTTTGGGGGCCCTTCGTGAGCATCGCATTTTCAGCCCGCCGCACGGTTATCGTTCACACCAGTCTTGCAGCACACATGGCCCGGGTGGCTGCCGCCCGTAACGGCGAAGTCGGCCTTCAGATCATGAGCATGGGTCAGCTGACTGCCCGCCTTGCGGGCGGGTTTCTAAGGCCAATTGATATGGAGGTCCTGCGGGAGGCTGTTCGAAGAACATTGCCAGAAACCCCGCTCGGCGAACTTGAGCCAATCAAGAGCCTGCCAGGTATGGTCCGGGCCGCCGTTGGCACCCTCGACAGGATCTGGCGGGCTGATATCGATCTCTCAAGCTTCGCACACCCGCGCCTGCAGGCGTTGGCTGCGCTTGAGTCTCGGGTGCTGCAGCGACTTCCAGCTTCGATGAAGAAGCCGCGGACGCTGGTTGATCTTGCGCTTGCCCGACTTGTGCATGCACCGGCCGCGCTGGGTCCGGTTGAGATTCATGGTCATAGCGAGATGCCGGTCTGCTGGCGTCCGCTGCTAATTGCGCTTGCGGACCGTGTCCCTGTCACATGGATCGCCGGACCTCGCCCTGTCCCCGACTGGCTCAAGGGCAGGAACATCGAAATCCGGCAGAGCGCCGCGTCCGGAGTGGCCCCGGAGGTCTATTCCTGCGCTACACCGCAACATGAGGTGCTGGAGGCATTTCGATGGATGCGAACCCTCCTGGCTGATGGCAAGGCAAGACCGGAGGACATCGCAATCGCTACCGCTGGCCCCGCTGACTATGACGACTACATTTCGGCGCTTTCCCGCGAAGCCAGTATCCCGATTCACTTCGTGCAGGGCGTCAGGGCCGTCGCGACGCCCGAAGGCCAGACCGCCGCTGCGCTGGCGGATGTTCTCGTCAATGGCATTTCGCAGGCGCGGGTACGCCGCCTGATGCGCGGTCTGAAAGGGACGGGACGGATCGCCGAGTTGCCACCGGACTGGGAGCGCGTTCTCCCGGTTGACGCCCCCCTTTCGACCGTCCAGCGATGGGAACAGGCCTTCTCTTCGGTCAAGCCTTCCGCCTGGCCTGACGGGATCGACAGGTCGGGCGTCATCCTGGAAATTCTGGAGTTGCTCGAAAAAGGTTGTGCTGGAGCGCACGAATCCGGAGAAAGGCTGCTTCCCAAACTGTCGTTGAAGCTGTGGCGGCTGGCGCTTGAGGATGGGCCGCCTGAAGCACTCCCCGTCACGCTTGCGCACCTGCGGATTGCCGACGGGCTTGAGCCTGCCTCACATCCAGTCTGGTGCTCAGCGGTCTCCCTCGCCGCGTCACCAAGGCCGTTTGTGCGACTGCTTGCGCTTAATGCCGGCAGATGGCCAAGGCGCATCCCCGAAGACCGTCTCATTCCCGATCACATCATTCCGATCGGGGATCTGGAGCCGCTGCCACTCGCCGATGCCGACCGCGGCGATTTTGCGACCATCATCGCCAGCTCTGCCGAGGCATCCGTCTCGTTCAGCCGCCGGGATGTGGAAGGTCGCCTTCTGGGGCGCTCACCTCTCGTCGGTGACTTCAAACAGATCTACCTCAGTTACGGCAGGATCCCGGGACACGCAGCGAGTGAGCCGGACCGCCTCATAGCGCGCCCGACTGAATTCCGGGCAACGCCAACGGCGCAGTCAGGCCTCGCGGCCTGGCGGGATTGGAGCAAACCGCGGATCAGCGCGCACGATGGCCTCGTCCGCGCAAGACACGCGCGGCTGGAGAAGGTCTTTCAGCAACCGTTATCGGCAACGTCGTTGCGTCTGCTATTGAGAGACCCGATCCGGTTCGTCTGGCGATATGCATTGGGATGGCGACAGCCGGAGGAAGCCGACGAACCATTCAGCCTGGCCCCGCAGGATTTCGGTGTTCTCGTACACGAAGCGCTGCAGGTCTCTGTCACTGCGCTCGAGTCAGCCGGCGGGCTTGCGGCAGCCGGACCCGATGTGATTGCGACGGCCATTGAGGACGCAGTGCGTGTCACCGCTTGCCGTTGGGAGGCCAGCCAGCCTGTGCCGCCTCCCCTCATCTGGCGCAACGCCCTGGATCTGACGCGCAGGATCGCAAGGACAGCCCTGACCTGTCATCTCGAGAGCCTGCCGAAGCAAAGGAGCTGGACCGAGATTCCGTTCGGAACGGCAGATGGACGCGGTCGGAGCGAACTGCCCTGGGACCCTACGGGGCCAGTCGAAATCCCGGGAACGGGAATCACCATTCAGGGGCAGATCGATCGGCTCGACCTTTCCGGTGACAATCGCAGGGCCCGGGTCATCGACTACAAAACCGGCCGCCTAAACCGCAACATGGCCGATGTGGTGGTCAAGGGTGGTACGGAACTGCAGCGCTGTCTCTATGCCTTTGCAGTCCGGACGCTGCTTGGCTCCAGAGTTGAGGTCGAAGCTGCCTGCTCTACCCGCGTGCTGCAGAAGGCGAACAGGCGCTGTTTCCGCTCAAGGACACCCGGACAGCGCTGGACACACTTGCATCTGCCATAGCCTGCGCGCGGCACAGTCTGGAAAACGGGCTTGCACTTCCCGGCATTGATGCCCTGGACGCCTACAACGACTACGCATTAGCCTTACCCGCCAGTCCGGGCTATCTCGCGCGAAAGCGTCCGGCTGCGGACAGGCAGTTGGGGGACGCAACCAGAATCTGGGAGGCGCCATGATGAAGGCAGGTCGACTCCCGGACGTCGCCGCCCGTACAGCCGCCCTCACCGGGATCGACAGGTCCCTGTTGATAGAAGCCGGTGCGGGCTCGGGCAAGACATCGATAATGGCCGGACGCGTGGCCTGCCTGTTTGCCAAGGGTATCAGTCCAAAACACGTCGCGGCGATAACCTTTACCGAATTCGCTGCCAGCGAACTGCGGATTCGCATCGAACGCTTCGTCACTTCGCTTTGTGCCGGCAGTATCCCGGCCGACATCGAGACGGCATTTCCCGAAGGAGTGACGGAAACACACCGGCAGAATCTGATTCGCGCCCAACAATCTCTCGATGAGCTTGTCTGCACGACGATCCACGGATTCGCGCAGGCCTTGATTCAGCCATATCCGGTGGAGGCCGACATCGATGCAGGCGCCGGCATCATTGATCCGACGGAGGGAGACCTCGCCTTCAACGAAAGATACCAAGCCTGGCTCAGGGAACGTCTTTCCGGGGAACAGGACGACGACGTCATCGCCGGGCTCGTGCTTGCTGATGAATTCCGCGGCCTCGCGCTTGTTCGCAGCATCGCGGATTTCCTCAGAAAGAACCGCGACGCGACGCCCGCAACTCAGACCTGGTCAGATTCTCAGGCCAGGCAACTTTCAGCTGCTGCTGCGGCGTTTGCGCAGGAGATCGGGCAGTTTGACTTCCGGGACGAAGAGACCAGGGAGGCGTGCTCGGCATTCATCGAGATGGCCAAGGTTCTTGACGGGTCCGATCTTATAACAAAAGAGCCAGACAGCCGCTCCCTTGTCCAGGCCGCACTCACCCCGCGCCACGTAGCCTGCTTCACTCAAACCGGCGGCCGGAGACAGCTTAGTAGAAAGGGAGCGTGGGAACAGGCCGCACGCACAGCTGGCAGGAGCAAGGCCGAGGGTACGGCGGCCTGGCAGTCATGTGCAGCGAGATACGAGGCCTGCCATGACGCCTTCGAAGAGTTGATGGCAATGGTGGCTGGCGAACTGCTTGTCCGTGCTGCTGGCGCGATGGATGGGCTTCGGTCTGACTGGCACGCATACAAGCGGTCTACAGCGGTTCTTGATTTCGACGATCTGCTCCACCACGCCCGGGCTCTTCTGGCGAACAACGAAGACGTCCGGAAGGCGCTCGCAAAGCGTTACCAGTACGTACTCGTTGATGAATTCCAGGACACCGATCCCTTGCAGATCGATATCCTGTGGCACCTGTGCGGCGATCCCCCACCTGATGGAAATCAGGACCCTCTCGCCCGGGTCCTTCGCCCTGGCTCGCTCTTCCTCGTCGGCGATCCGAAGCAGGCCATCTATCGATTTCGCGGAGCGGACGTGAACGCCTATGTACGGGCGCGGGAGGCGATCGGCAAATCATCAACGCTCAACATCGTCGCCAACTTTCGGTCAGTTGAGCCGGTCCTTTCGTTCGTCAATGGAGCGTTCACGAGTCCCCTTTCGACAGCGGCAGGCCAGCCCGGCTTTACGGCTCTGGTGCCAACCCGCCCGGCAGTTGAGGACGCAGTGACGGTCGCGGCCCTCGACGTTGGGGTGGAGGATGGCGAGGACAGCGCCGAACAGCTGCGCGACGCCGAGGCGGACAGGGTTGCCGAGCTCTGCTCGAGAATGGTTGGCAACCTGCAGGTTAGCAGTGACGGCGGGTTCAGACCCTGCCGTTTCGGTGATATCGCGCTGCTCGCCCCAGTTGGAACGGACCTCTGGCGGTTCGAAGAGGCGCTGGAGCATCGCGGAATTCCCGTTTCGACGCAGGCCGGAAAAGGCTTTTTTCGACGACAGGAAATCCAGGACCTGATTGCGCTGACACGCACAATCGCCGATGCCCGCGACACACTTGCCCTCGGGGCGCTCCTGCGCGGTCCGCTGGTCGGACTGTCCGAGACCGAACTGCTCGACATCGCCGACGGCCTTCCCGTCGATCCCCACCGCCCCGAACGACTCCCGAACCTCGGCCTGTGGTCGGATCCCGACGGGATCAATCACCCCGTGGCGCGCGAAGTCGTCAGGATTCTGCAATCCCTCGCGCGAAGGGCGCGCTCGACCACTCCGTACGCGCTGATTTCAGACGCCACAGGTCTGCTTCATATCCGTGGCCAGTTGCGTCACCGCTTCGCTGCCAGCGCCGACCGCGTGCTCGCGAATCTCGACCTCTTCCTCGATATGTCGCGCGCGTACGATGTGCGTGGACTGCGCGCGTTCGCAAGGGACATGCGCGCGAACTGGGAGGAACAGATCCTTCAGGTCGAAGGCCGGCCGGATGCTGAAGAACAGTCCGTTGCCCTGATCACCGTGCATGCAGCCAAGGGACTAGAATGGCCCGTCGTCATCCCCATCAACATGACTGGAGCACCCAGGTCAGAAACCGGACTGATGTACGACCGGCAGTCCGGTGTGTTCTCTGCGCCAGTGCTGGGCATAGAACCGGCCGACTACGCCCGGCTAAAGTCCATGAACGAGCTGGAGTCAGCTCGTGAACGGGTCCGCCTCTGGTACGTCGCCGCGACAAGGGCGCGGGATCTGCTTGTCTTCCCGCGGCATTCAAGCCAGCTGCCCGATAGGTCCTGGGCGCAACTGGTCGATTTCACTGCCGCGTCAATGCCAGCGCTGGAGCCCGCCAGTCTCGGCCCGGAAGCAGGCATACCGACCGGTTCTGGCAAAAACACCCAGAGTGCCGAAGCGTTTGCTGACGAGGCGAGGAAGATTGCCGAAGCATACAACAGGATCGTCTGGCTCCGGCCGAGCCGACACGAGCTGGACGAACCTGAGGATGAACTGCTTCAAATATCCTCTGACCCCGAACAGCTTGAACGTACAGAATCCGCAGGGGTTCTCGGCAGTGCTACACGCGGCACAATCCTGCACAAGCTGATGGAAGAGGTTCTCACAGGAGAGACATCAGACACCGCGCCCGAACTCGAGCTGCGTGCGTCTGAACTGCTGTCCCAGCTGGGAATCGAGCCATCGGGTGATCCCGGTGCCGGCATTTCGCCGCATGAGCTCGCATCGACGGTTTCTCGAACGTTGCGCCTTCCAGAGATCGCGGCGCTGCGAACGGGTCTTGCACCTGAAGTCCCGATATTCGGCCACCATCCGGACGGCGCTTGCGAGGTACTGGTTTCGGGAGTGGTCGACGCAGTATCCCTCGATGGCAGCGGAAAAGTCGGGGCAGTGGTTGACTGGAAGAGCGATGTTACCCTGAGCCATTCTGCGCGTCGATCGTATTACACCCAGCTTCGCGCTTACCGCGTTTACGCCGGTGCGAACCGTTCACTGCTGGTCGCGGTGACACCTGGTACTGTTTACGACGAATAATGTTTTGACCTATTCAGGTTCTGCGAAGAGAGACAGTCAATGTTACTGATGACAGAGAATGAGCTTCTTGATCGATTTAAGTCACGTATCCAGAAAGCAAACCAGATCGATGTAGCGGTCGCCTGGGCGAATGAATGCAATGCACTGGACGCCTTGAAGACCTTCGCGGCCAATGGCAGCGTCGTGCGGGCCATCGTGGGAATTGCCGGAAACGCAACTCATCCAAATGCCCTGCGCACTCTGCAGAAGTACGCGAGATTGCGCATCCATAACAGCCTCGATGGGCTGTTTCATCCCAAGCTCTATATTTTCCACGAGAACGGCACACGCTATTGCTGGATTGGCAGCGCCAACCTGACTCGCGCTGGTTTCGAGCAGAACAATGAACTTGTTCTCGAATCCGAAGACGTTGGAGGAGCCGCCTTCGACTGGTTCGAGACCTGCTGGGAAAGCCTGGGTGACGAGGAATCCAGCGGCCATTTGATCGATTTATACGAGCGGGACTGGAAGCCGCCTCAGGCATGGCCGCAGACCGAAAGGAACGATCATCGTTCGAGCGACCAGGGTCAAGGCGAGTTCGCCGAGTACCTCTCGGACTGGGACTCCTTCGTAGTGCAGCTTGCAGAGGCTGAGCTGTACTGGAGCACCAAATGGAACAGGGAATCACCCATCACTGGTGAAGGAGAGACATGGCTCGAGACAATCACACTTGGTCAGAGGGTCATCCGACGAGAGGACTGGAGCATCCTTTCCAAGGAGGATCGTTACATCCTGCTGGGTCGTGACCCCTATGGACAATTGGGGTCGATGCGGGGAGCAGGCCTCGCCAACAACATTTTCCGGGAAGACAGCTCCGAAAATCTGCAGATCCGCCGGCAAATCAGAAAGGCGCTTCAACCTTGCATAACCGCAAGTGATAACCGCTTCGCAGAAGTCGCGTGCGATTTCATCGAGGAGGTTAGCTCTATCGAAGGTTTCGCGGGCGCGCTAGCAACCAGATTTCTTGCACTCGCCCGCCCCGATAGGGCCGTATCCGTAAACAGGGGATCGAGCGCAAAACTTGCGGCGCTAACAGGCTTGCCGCAAACCAGCCTGGCCAAAGCTCCTCGCAACAAAGGGAAGTCCTATCTCGACCTCCTGCACTGGCTTGAGCAGCAAGAATGGTACTCAAATCCACAGCCGCAGGGCCCGCGCGAGAAGCTATACGCGAGCGTGCGAGCAGCGCTTTTCGACGCTCTCGTTTACGAATGGGATGGCTGACATCCGCAACACCCAGGCGATGGCTTTCATATAGCTTCGGCCGTTCTACACGCTGCGATACGCCACAATTCTCCGTTCGCGGAAGCATGGTGGAATTCCGCCAGCGATCGCGGTTAAGTGAAGGCCACAACCTGGTTAGCGCCCGGGTATGAGGGGACGAGAGAATGGCCTCGCCGAAACCACGCTAGAATGCGCGATATCAGCCTGCACCACTACTCCCACTCGATTGTCTCCCAGCGATCTATACCTCTGAATTACGACGCAAAACAAAGGCGATCAGTTCAAAGTACCGGTGACTAGACCGTCGCAGTCCGTCGCTTCTGATTCCACAGAAATATTTCTCTTACGGCGCGATGGTTCAATATCAGCATCTATCGCCATCTATTCCGTTGCCCTGACGGCGAGCATCCTGCCAATCTAGCCTACCACTCATTCGAACAGAAAAAGACGCCTTGCTGGGTTGCACGGTCGCTGCAGATGATCGCACCCTCTTTTTGCTTGCTGCCGTCCTAAGCAGTCAGTCTTCATATCGACGCGGCTGATCTTGCTGGACTTTCTGCGTCAGCCTGTGCCTTTCGGTATCGCCCTGTCCTATCCCGTGTCGGAGAGTCGGGTAGCAAAATGGTAGCAGCCTCGGCCCCCAGTGACTTTTAATCATGGGGTCGAGGGTTCGAGTCCCTCCGCGCTCACCAAAAATCCCACAATAACAATTATTTACAGAGAAGATGGGGAGCGCTTTAGTCGCACTACAACCCTAGATCATTTTTAATCAGCAATTAATCAGCGCCAAATTCGATGGGCAATCACGAAATCAAAATCACCTTAGATGCGTCAGGCCGGCGTAACCCATTTGCTGGTCTATCGCCTCGACTATATGCACGCGAGAATGCGACACAGCGTGGCAACAGCGGCACAGCTCAGGCCGGCACAGTCGCAGCAGCTATTCGATCTCTGTCAAACAAGTGTTGATAGGGGTGTCTGGTGAAATCACCGGACACTCTCTGGAAATTGCGCGTGGTCAAATTGCAACCGATAAAGGTATCGGTCGCGAGATCATTGTCGAATTTCTCAAAGACATTCCGATGGTCACTGAAAACGCTGTCAGACAGCAACTCGCAATTTTGAAAGCGTCTGGTGACCGCCAAAATTGGTGCCCCGGCGCAGATGAGGAGTGTGGGCTGCGCCGGGACAGCGCTCTCCGCAGATGGCTTGAAGGGGGCTGGGGGTACCATCGACAGGCGCGCATTATCATCAAAGCACAACCTGAGCGTTTTCACAGTGCAGTTTGTGCCATTTACGCAGAAGAAAAGTTGGTTCCTCCGAGGAACTAGAATGGGAAAGATTTTCCATCCGGTCGCCGGGGCGTGAAACATTTTCCGGTGTGACGTTTTGACGTTGATGGAAGATGACCCAATGCGATTGCGCGTAACCGCCGACACCTGCCGCCGCCTTCTCGGCTCGATCAATGATCCCGAGACCTTGGCGCGACTAACCGCGCTGGCGCAAGAATGCGAAGCCAAGCTGAGCACCTTGGCCGAACGCTGGAATGACGAATCGCAGCCACCCGATTGATCATGAAGCCGCCGCCATCCCGACTTTTCAATGTAGCCGGCGTCGTCGTGATCGCCACGAGCTTTGCATTACTTGTCTATATCTATCTTGAAGCCACCCGTTGACGCTGACCAGCGCGTTTCATGTAGCGAAACTCCAACCCTCTAGCCGTCCCTGAGCGAAAGCGGCACACTGATCGCTCAGCGCAGGTCGATGCGCTGCTGGAATGGTTGGGAATGCCGCATAAGTCTTGTGACCGGTCTTACCTGAGTGAAGCGCAACGGCGTGCACTGCTCGCGGCAAAGGCCGGCAAGGTGATCCGGAAATTCGAGTATCGAAGCAGCGTCCTGACTAGTCCAGGAATCGGCAGCATCGCACTCTGGGCACTGGCACGCGAGCACCTGATCGAGAATGGACCTATCGAGAACGGACGCTGCGTCATGGTGCTGACGTTGAAAGGGCGTCGTGAGCTTGAACTGATTTCGCGAGAACCGCCGGCTGTCGATGACCGCTTGACGGCCCCAGTCGTCACCGCAAAATCTCGGGGGGCACGTTAACCAATCAGCAAGCTTTTCAGGGTGCGATCGGCCCATTCTGTTAGGTTTTGCCGGCTTCGTCACTACCACCATTGCGATACTTTGGGATGGTCCGATGTGTGAGCGTCGCACCCTTGAGATCAACCGGCTGGCGCTGGTGTGCGTCGATGGCGTTCGAGGCTGCCACCCCTGCGTTGTGGTGGATTTCACCGACGATGGGGCGACACTGCATTCGACCACCCATCACACCGCCGCCTTCAAGTTTAACCTGTCGCTGGATGGCTTCAGGACGACGAAGCACTGCCGCGTGATCTGGCGGAATGGCAATACGTGCGGCGTCGAATTCATCGGAGCGCCGGACTGATGCCGTGGTTCAAGCGCTTTTCTGAGCCGATCATTCTCAGGGATAGCCGCGCACTGCATACCCTACGCGATGCCGCCTCCTACATCGCCGAATTCTCAACGACCGAACAAGCCTCTGCCGAATGCCAGATTCCATTGGAAGCGCTGAGGCTGGCCACCGAAACCGACGCGCCAACGCTACTGGCGCGAACGGCGGTGCTCAATGCAATCCGACGGCATCGACCCGAAACAGCGCCTGCGCGACCGATGACCAAAATTATTCGCATCTTTGGCCGCAGAGCAAATTCCTAGCGGATCGTATCGAGCGGCGGCCTGATTGGGCTTGAGCTGTGGTCGGGCCTTAAAATTCCTAGTCGGAACCGAAACAAATCCAACGAAGGCGAATTTTGCTACTGGGGCTCGCAGAAATAGAGGTGCCATGCATTTATCACCCGTAGAGGCCCTTCTCGCCGTTGCGACCCTAAGTACAACGTTCCTAGCGGAGATGTTCGCTTTTGGGATTGATCTGAAGGGGACGCCATGATGGAACCTGACCGAAACCACTCTCCGGCGCTGGAGCCGACCCACTGCCAAGCCATCTGCCATTCGATTGGGGAGCGGCTTCGTTTCGATCTTAATCGAGACCGATCGCCGCTGCCCCCGC
>JAEWHP010000037.1 GCA_023387735.1 Pseudomonadota bacterium
GCCCTACATCGAGGTCGCGGAGAAACTGAACGCGCTGACCCCCGGCAACCACGAGAAGCGCACCGCGTTGTTCAACACCGGCAGCGAGGCGGTGGAGAACGCGGTCAAGTACGCGCGGGCGGCGACCGGACGGCCCGCGGTGGTGGTGTTCGACCACGCGTTCCACGGCCGCTCGCTGCTCACGATGTCGATGACCGCCAAGAACGCGCCCTACAAGCACGGCTTCGGCCCGTTCGCCCCCGAGGTGTACCGGGCGCCGATGGCCTACCCGTTCCGGTGGCCGTCGGGTCCGCAGCACTGCGCCGCCGAGGCGTTCGCCCACTTCGCCCAGCTCGTCGACGCCCAGATCGGTGCGGACGCGGTGGCCTGTGTGGTGATCGAGCCGATCCAGGGCGAGGGCGGTTTCATCGTCCCCGCCGAGGGCTTCCTGCAGTCGGTCGCGCAGTTCTGCCGCGAGCGCGGCATCCTGCTGGTCGCCGACGAGGTGCAGACCGGCATCGCGCGCACCGGCGCGTGGTTCGCCAGTGAACACGACGGGCTGGTGCCGGACCTGATCACCACCGCCAAGGGGCTGGCCGGCGGGCTGCCGCTGGCTGCCGTCACTGGGCGGGCCGACGTGATGGACGCCGCGCACCCCGGTGGCATCGGCGGCACCTACAGCGGCAACCCGGTCGCGTGCGCGGCCGCGCTCGGGGTGTTCGAGGAGATCGAGACCCGCGGGCTGGTCGGGCGCGCCCGTGCCATCGGGGACGTGATGACCGCGGCGCTGCGCAGGATCGCGGCCACCACCGGCGTCATCGGTGAGATCCGGGGCCGCGGAGCCATGATCGCCGCCGAACTCGTGGTGCCCGGCACCCGCGAACCCGATCCCGGCGCGGTAGCCGCCGTCACCCGGCACTGCCAGCGCAACGGTGTGTTGCCTTTGAGCGCAGGCACTTTCGGCAACGTGCTGCGGTTCCTACCGCCGCTCTCGATCTCCGACGAACTGCTGGCCGAGGCGTTCGACGTCGTCGGCGACGGTTTCGCCGCCCTGTAATCCCGACCAGGAGTTGACCCCATGACCACCACGACGGCACCGCGCCGCAAGTCCGTGTACGGACCGCTGGAACTGTTCGACACCGCCCGGCTGCTCGACCACGACGAACGCGAGATCGCCTCCACCGTCAAGAAGTTCGTCGACACCGAACTGCGGCCCAACATCGAGGGCTGGTTCGAGTCGGCCACGCTGCCCCGGGAACTGGGCCGGCGCTTCGGCGACCTCGGCGTGCTGGGCATGCACCTGCAGGGCTACGGCTGCGCCGGCACCAACGCCGTCGGCTACGGGCTGGCGTGTCTGGAACTGGAGGCCGGTGACAGCGGCTTCCGCAGTTTCGTCTCCGTGCAGGGCTCGCTGTCGATGTTCTCGATCCACCGCTACGGCTCCGAGGACCAGAAGAACGAGTGGCTGCCGCGGCTGGCCGCGGGCGAGGCGATCGGCTGCTTCGGCCTCACCGAACCCGATTTCGGGTCCAATCCAGCCGGCATGCGCACCCGCGCCCGCCGCGACGGCCGCGACTGGGTGCTCAACGGCACCAAGATGTGGATCACCAACGGCAACCTGGCCGATGTGGCAACGGTCTGGGCGCAGACCGACGACGGGATCCGCGGTTTCCTGGTGCCCACCGACACGCCGGGGTTCACCGCGAACCCGATCCACCGCAAGCTCTCGCTGCGAGCCTCGGTGACCTCGGAGCTGGTGCTCGACAACGTCCGGCTGCCCGAGTCGGCACAACTGCCGCACGCGGTCGGGCTGGGCGCGCCGCTGTCCTGCCTCAACGAGGCCCGCTTCGGCATCGTGTTCGGAGCGCTCGGTGCGGCCCGCGACAGCCTGGAGACCACGATCGCCTACACCCGCACCCGCGACGTGTTCGACAAGCCGCTGGCCGGCTACCAGCTGACGCAGGAGAAACTGGCCAACATGACCCTCGAACTCGGCAAGGCCATGCTGCTGGCCATCCACCTGGGCCGGATGAAGGACGCCGGCGGTGTGCTGCCGGAACAGATCAGCCTCGGCAAGCTCAACAACGTCCGCGAGGCACTCGCGATCGCCCGCGAATGCCGCACCCTGCTGGGCGGCAGCGGCATCACCCTGGAGTACTCGCCGCTGCGCCACGCCAACAACCTCGAGTCGGTGCTGACCTACGAGGGCACCTCGGAGATGCACATGCTGTCCATCGGCAAGGCGCTGACCGGCCACGCGGCGTTCCGCTCATGACGGCGCCGGTCCGGCACCTGGTCGACGGGCGGTGGATCGCCGGCCACGGTGACGCGCTGCGCAGCGTCAACCCGGCCCGCCCGCAGGTCGTGATCGCCGAAGGCGCTGCGGCGCTGCCTGCCGACGTCGACGCGGCCGTGACCGCGGCCGCGGGCGCCGCGCCCGCGTGGGCGGCCACACCGATCCACCAGCGCGGTGCGCTGCTGTCGGCCGCAGCGGACGTCGTCGAGCGCAACGCCGAACAGTGGGGTCTCGAACTCGCCACCGAGGAAGGCAAGACGCGCGCCGAAGGCGTCGGCGAGGTGCGACGGGCGGCGCAGATCCTTCGCTACTACGCCAACGAGGGTGACCGCAGCGCCGGCGAGATCTACGCATCCCCACGCGCCGGGGAACAGATCCTGGTCACCCGCCGACCGCTCGGCGCCGTCGGGGTGATCACCCCGTTCAACTTCCCGATCGCGATCCCGGCCTGGAAGATCGCGCCCGCGCTGGTCTACGGCAACACCGTGGTGTGGAAGCCGGCCAGCACCGTGCCGCTGCTGGCGATCCGCCTCGCGCAGGCGTTCACCGACGCGGGCCTGCCCCCGGGGGTGCTCAACCTGCTGATCGGCGACTCGGACATCGGCGAGGCCATCGTCGGCCACGACGGCATCGCCGGGATCTCGTTCACCGGTTCGACCGCGGTGGGCCGACGCATCGCGGCCTCCGCCGCGGCACGCGGGGTGCCCGCGCAGGCCGAGAT
>JAEWHP010000046.1 GCA_023387735.1 Pseudomonadota bacterium
TCCTGCACGCTGCCGCGGCTGTCGACGAGGCGGCGGTAATCGTGCAACGACAGCATGCGGTCCATGATGCCGGATGAGGCCTGCAAATCCTCGATGGTCTCGAACAGGGGCACGACGTTGATGGCGCTGCGCCCGGAGGGATGGACGAGGCCGACCTCCTTGAGCAGCACCGCGACCTCGAGCATGTCCGACATGCCCTTGCACATCGAGATGATGCATTGGGGAATGGCATCCGAGCCGAACTTCGCATGCGCCTCTGCAGCGGCATGGAAGACGTTCAGCTCGCCCATCGTCTCGTCGCTGTACTTGACGAATGGAGACACCAGCGAGCGCGGGCTGCGCAATTCGTTGGTGAGCAGCGAGATACGCGCCTCCTCGCCGAGTGCGAGATAGGACATGCCGGGATTCGCGGCGTCCATCAGCTCGGCAATCGTGCGCTCGTGCACCGCCGAATTCTGGCGGATGTCGAGCCGCGCCAAATGGAAGCCGAAACAGTCCACCGCGCGCCGCAACTGCCGCAGCCGGCCGCGGGCGATGACGCGGGCATTGTTCGAGATCAGCGAGCGGTGCAGCACGTCGAGATCGGCTTGCAGCTCCTTGACGCTCTCGTAAGGCGCGCCCCTGCCGACCGGCCGGCGCGTGATCTCGACCTCGAGCTTTTCGGCCGTCGCCGTCAGACGCGCATAGATGCCGGAGACAGCGAGGCGATAGGGCTCGCCCCTCCGGTGCGGCGAGGTATCCGGCGAGCGCTCGGCCAGCATCCGCAGCTCCTCGGACACGTCGGCGAGATGCGCCGCGATCGACAGTTCCGAGCCGAGCACGTGCAGCTCTTCCAGATAGAACTGCATCACCCGGCTCGACTGGAGCCGCAGCGTGCCGCGCATCACGTCGGCGGTGACGAAGGGATTGCCATCGCGGTCGCCGCCAATCCAGCTTCCCATGCGCAGGAAAGACGCGAGTTCGCTTGCGGCCTGCTCGCCGTCCTCCTCCAGGCGGTCCTCCAGCACGTTCACCAGCCGCGGCACCTCGCGCAGGAACGTGTAGTCGTAGAACGACAGGCCGTTGGCGACCTCGTCGAGGACGGTGAGCTTGGTCCGGCGCAGCAAATTGGTTTGCCACAACGTCAGCACCTCGCGGCGGAGCTGCTCGTCGCTGGCGGCGGCTTCGTCCGCGGTCAGCGCGACGCGTTCGCGGCGGTCGAGCAGGCTAGCGACCTCCATCTCGCGGTCCATGGTGCTCTTACGGCGCACCTCGGTCGGGTGCGCGGTCAGGACCGGGCTGACGAGGGCGGTCTTGAAGAAGTTGCGCAGCGCATCGGAGCTGATCCCGGCGTCCCTGGCATGGGACAGCGTCTGCGCCAGCACCCCTGAGCCACCACGCGCCCCAGTTTCCTTCGCGGATTCCTTGGCGGCGCTGCGGGCGCGCATCTGGCGGATGTTGTTCTGGTCCTCGGCGATGTTGGCGAGGTGAGAGAAATAGCTGAAGGCGCGGACGATTCGCACCGTCTCGGAAATCGACATGCTGTCGAGGATCTGCTCGAGCTCGCGGCGGGCGAGCCGGTCCTCGTCACGGTGGAACCGGATCGAGGTCTGTCGGATTCGCTCGACCAGGTCGAACAATTCGGCGCCCTCCTGGTCGCGCACGGTGTCACCCAAGATTCGCCCGAGCAGGCGGATGTCGTCCCGCAGGCGCGCATCAGCTTCCAGCGCCTGGACGTCCTCGGGGCGGTTGGGGCGATGATCGGCGGCGTCGGATGGTACGGTCTGGAGGGACATGGCTCGCTCCCCTTCTATGCCCCTTGGCTGGCCGGCACAGTTGAGTGTGCAAGTTTTTTGCCGCAGCGCAAGATGAAGTTGGGGGCGGCGCACACTGGGGGTGGGAGGGCGTCGTCCTGGCCAACGCCTGGGCTCATCGCTTCTTTTTGGCGCTAAAGCGCGATGAGATTGGGACCAATCGTCATCGCGCTTTAGGTTATTGTTCGAGCATGATCTTTTCGGAAAACCGCTGCGCACTTTTCCGGATCATGCTTTAGGCCGGCACGATCACCCTTCCGATCGGCCAGAGCGCGATGCCCGCCAGCTTCAGATGGGCCCACGCGAAGGGGATACCGATGATCGTGATCGCGAGGATCACCGCGGTCACAAGGTGGCCGAGTGCCAGCCACCAACCGGCAAGCAGGAACCAGACGATATTGCCGAGCACCCCGAGCGGGCCGGTGCCGATATCGCTCACGCCGGTGACCTCGTCGCGCCGCACTGCCTTCGAGCCGAACGGCAGGAGCGTGTAGACGGCGATGTTGAATGCCGCTCGCGCCCAAGGCAGGCCGATGATGGTGACGGCCATGATGACCGCGGCCACCAGCCAGCCGAACGCCATACAGGCACCGCCGATGAGGATCCAGAGCAGGTTGAGCAGGATGGAAACCGGAGCCATGGGATGATCCGTGGTCAATGAGCCCGCTTATATAGGCACGAAACCTGTCTCTGCGAAGACAGCTCCGGCAGGCAGGATGCGGCTATCGTCCCTCGAACTTCGGCTCGCGCTTCTCCATGAAGGCCTTCATGCCCTCGGCCATGTCCTGGGTTTTGAACAGCGGCAGGAGCTGGAGATAGACGTGGTGCACGTGATCGGAGAAGTTTTCGTTCAGCCCCATCCGCATCATGCGCTTGGAGGCCTGCACCGCCAGCGGCGCGTTGGCGGCGATCTCGCGGGCAATGGCGCGAGCGCGGGCCATCAGCTCGCCGTCGGGCACGACCTCGTTGGCGAGACCCCATTGGAGGCATTCGCGCGCGCTGAGCGTGCGGCCGGTGAAGATCAGCTCCGAGGCCTTGGCCCAGCCGAGCATCCGCGGCAATAGCCAGGTGCCGCCGGATTCCGGTACCACACCGCGCTTGACGAAGGCGGCCGCCAGCTTGCCCGACTCCGCCATGATGCGGATGTCGCAACCGAGGGCGGTGTCCATGCCATAGCCGGCCGCGCCGCCGTTGACGGCGCAGATCGTCGGCTTGTCCATGGCCTGGAGCACGGTCGGCGGCGTATTGCGCAAATTGATCGTGGTCGGAGAGGACGCTGCGCTGAGGCCATTGCCGTCGCGCTCCTTGCGCAGATCGAGACCGGCGCAGAACGCCCGCCCCTTGCCGGTGAGGATCACGACGCGAACGTTCCGGTCCTCGTTGGCCTCGATCAGGAGCCGCGCCAGATCGTTCAGCATCGGGCCGGAGATCGTGTTCATGCGCTCCGGCGCATTTAGCGTGATGGTGGCGATGTGGTCGGCGACCTCGTAGAGGACTTCCTTGTCGACCTTGCCTGCGGTTGCCGCGTCACTCATGGGGCCCCTCCGTATTGGATCGCTATCGCTTCTTGTAGCCCGGATGAGCGCAGCGACATCCGGGACCTTGCTGCTCGTTGTCCCGGGTATCGCTTCGCTCACCCGGGCTACGCACTACGCACCGTCAGATTTTGCGTCCTGCCTGTTCCCAATAGGGATCGCGCAGGCGACGCTTGAAGATCTTGCCGGAGTCTTCGCGCGGCAGGCCGGCACGGATCTCGATGTGTTTCGGCACCTTGTAATCTGCGAGCGAGGTCTTCAGCCGCGCGCGGACATCGGCGGCATCGAGCGTGATGCCGGCTTGCGGCTCGACCACCGCCATCAACGCCTCGCCGAACTCGGCATCGGGGATACCGAACACCGCGCAATCGTGCACGCCGGGCACGGCATGCAGCACGGATTCGATCTCGGCCGGATAGATGTTGACGCCACCCGAGATCACCATGTCGCGCTTGCGGTCGCAGATGAAGACGTAGCCGTCCTCGTCGATGTAGCCGACGTCACCGGACGTGATGAAACCGTCGCGATCGATCTCGGTGCGTTTCTCCGGCTTGTTGTGATACGTGAAATCCGCCATCTCGGCCATGCGGGAGTAGATCTCGCCGATCTCGCCCACGCCCAGCACGCGGCCGTCATCGCCGATGAAGCGCAACTCGGCGCCGGGCGATATCTTGCCGACCGTGCCGGGTTTCCTGAGGGCGTCCTCGGAGGTCGCGAAAGTGACAGCACTGGATTCGGTCGAGCCGTAGAATTCGTAGATCACCGGCCCCCACCATTCGATCATGGCGCGCTTGACGTCCGCCGGACAGGGCGCTGCGGCGTGGATGATGTGGCGCAGCGAGGAAACATCGTACTTCTTACGGACCGCCTCCGGCAGCTTCATCAGGCGAATGAACATGGTCGGCACCATGAAGATGGTGTCGATCCTGTATCGCTCGATCAGTGCGAGAAACTCCTCGGCCTCGAAGCGCGGCATCAGCACCAGCGCACCGCCCAGCTTGCCCGCGCGGATGCCGAACGAATTCGGCGCGGAGTGATAGAGCGGGCCCGGAAGAATAGCGCGGGCGCCGGGCTTCAGCCCATAGATCATCGCGCGCATGCGCTCGCCGGCGGCCTGCTGGTCCGGTGTCGGCGCATTGCGGCGCACGCCCTTGGGATGGCCGGTCGTGCCTGATGTGTAGATCATGTTCATGGGCTGCGGCACGACCGGGCCGTCATAGGGCTGGAATTGTGCGAGCCATGTCTCGAAATCGATCGCGAAGTCCGGTGTCTTCAGGTGATCCGGATTGATCTTGTAGTTGGACAGGATCTCAGGCGGCGTCGGCACGCTGAGCACTGTGACGCCTTTGGGGATCGCATCGCGCAAGGCGTGCAACATGTCGGCATGTCCGATCAGCACGGACGTGCCGGTATCCCCAAGGATGTAGTTGATCTCTTCCGGCTTGAAATGCCAGTTGATCGGCACACCATAGGCGCCCAGCCGCATCGCGGCATAGGCAGCCTCCAGGAAGGCGATATCGTTGCGCATCAGCATACAGACGCAATCGCCTTGCTTGACGCCGATTTTGGCGAGGCCGCTCGCGATGCGGTCGACGCGATTGGCAACCTCAGCATGGGCGCGACGGCGGTCGCCGGAGACGATACCGAGGAATTGGGACGTTTTGCTCATTTTTGTTTTTCTTTTTGGTTGGAGTTGACCCTCATGGTGAGGAGGCGCAAGGCGCCGTCTCGAACCATGAGAGCCCGTGGCCCATCCCTCGAGACGCCGCTTCGCGGCTCCTCGGGATGAGGTCTGTGTCAGTCCGCATACTTCGGCGCGCGCTTTTCCAGATTGGAACGCACCGCCTCGGTCTGGTTGGCACTGCCGATCAGCTTCTGCTGCTCGACGGATTCGGCGAGGAGCGCCGGGCCCGGATCGACCGAGAGATTGTTGAGCAGGCGCTTGGCGGCGCGGATGGCATCGGGGCTCTTGCCGGCGATCTCGCGCGCGACTTCGAGGGCTGCTGCGCGCGGATCGTCGCAGATCCGCGTGGCGAGGCCGTAAGCCATCGCCTCCTGAGCGGAGAAGATACGGCCCGTATAGGTGAGATCGCGCAGGATGTCATCGCGCACGAGCGAAGCCAGGATTGGCGTGCCCGCCATGTCAGGCACGAGACCCCATTTGATTTCCATCACCGACATCCGCGTATCGGCTGAGAGGAAACGCATGTCGGCGCCGAGCGCGAGCTGAAAACCGCCGCCGAAGGCAACGCCGTGCACGGCCGCGATCACGGGAACCGGAAGCTGGCGCCAACCCCACACCGCCTGCTGCGGGAAGTTCGCCTTGCCATGCGTGCGCACCGTGAGATCGCGATTTTCGCCACCCGGAATTCCGTTGCCGCCCTTCTCCTTCATGGCAGCAAAACGGCCCATGTCGAGACCCGCGCAGAAGGCCCGGCCCTCGCCGGACAGGACGACGACGCGCACGCCTTTTTCCTTCGAAAGCCGGTCGGTTGCGGCGACAAGGGCCTCGAACATGGCCTGATCCAGCGCGTTCATCTTGTCGGCGCGCACCAGGCGGACGTCGGCGACGCCTTCCGAGATCGAGATCGAGACGCGCTCTTCCATGGACGAATTCTCCCGTGTTCTTGTTCAATGCCGCTTTACAGGAAGCCGGCGGCCGGATTTAGTCAATCGACCAATTAACCGACAATCCGCACGGAGGAAACAGCCATGTTCAAGGAAAATCTTCTGGCCGGACGGCGCATTCTCGTCACCGGCGGCGGAACCGGGCTCGGCAAGTCGATGGCGGCGCGTTTCCTTCAACTCGGAGCCGAAGTTCACATCTGCGGCCGGCGCAAGATCGTATGCGACGAGACCGCGACCGAGTTGATGGATCAGTATGGCGGGCGCGTCACCAGCCACGGCGTCGACATCCGCAACGCGCTTGCGGTCGAGGAGATGGTCGAGAACATCTTCCGCGACGCGCCCCTCACCGATCTCATCAACAACGCTGCCGGTAATTTCATCTCGCGCACCGAAGAGCTCTCGCCGCGCGGCTTCGACGCCGTCGCCAACATCGTCATGCACGGCACGTTCTACGTGACGCATGCGGTCGGCAAGCGCTGGATCGCCGCGCACCAGCCCGGCAACGTCGTGTCGATCACCGTCACCTGGGTACGCAACGGCTCGCCCTACGTGGTGCCGTCGGCGATGAGCAAGTCGGCGATCCACGCTATGACAATGTCGCTTGCCACCGAATGGGGCAAGTATGGCATCCGCCTCAACACGATCGCGCCGGGCGAGATCCCGACCGAAGGCATGAGCAAGCGCATCAAGCCCGGCGACGAAGCCGGCGCGCGCACCAAGGCGATGAACCCGATGGGCCGCGTCGGCACCATGGAGGAGTTGCAGAACCTCGCGGTGTTCCTGATCTCCGGCGGCTGCGACTGGATCACCGGCGAGACCATCGCGATGGACGGCGCGCAGGCGCTCGCGATGGGCGGCAATTTCTACCAGCTCCGCGACTGGAGCGACGACGACTGGAAAACCGCGCGCGAGAGCATCATGGCGCAGAACGAGAAGGATCGGGTCAAGAGGGGGTGACCTCGTACCCCGGACGCAGCGCAGCGCGCCGCACTTGCGGCGTGGTGCGCTGCTGAGCCGGGGCCCAGCTCTCTTCACAGGCGGAAGCAGAATGGGTCCCGGCTCTGCGCAGCAGCGCAAGAGCGCGGGAGCGCGTCCGGGACACGAAACTGTCGACCCCCTCTCCTATATTGTCTTTACTGCCGGATGACGCCAAACTCCGCGACATAAAAGCAAAACGCCACGGGAGAAACATGACCACCTCACAGCCATTGGCGAATCTCGCCGACATGGTGCGCGAACGCGCCAGGAGCCGCGGCAACGCCACCGCCTACGAATTCGAAGGTCGCGTCACCAGCTTTGCCGAGTTCGATACCAAGACCAACAAGGTCGCGAACGCGCTTATTGCGATGGGCGTGAAGAAGGGCGACCGCATCGCCTATCTCGGCAAGAACAGCGATCTCTATTTCGAACTGCTGATGGGCGCGATGAAGACCGGCGTGGTGATGGCGCCGGTGAACTGGCGGCTCGCGGGCCCCGAGGTCGCCTTCATCGTCGCCGATTGCAAGGCGCCGGTGCTGTTCGTCGGACCGGAGTTCATCACGCAGGTTCGCCAGATCAAAGACCAGCTTCCTGGTGTGCGCACCGTCATCACCACCGAGGGCGGCGCGCCGGAATGGCAGGATTTTACGGCCTGGCGCGATGCGCAGAGCGGCGATGATCCGAAGGTGCCGATCGACACCAGGGACATCGCGATCCAGCTTTATACGTCCGGCACGACAGGCAAGCCGAAGGGCGCGATGCTGTCGCATGCGAACTTCCTGAACCTCGTGCAGACCGGCAACGCCGAGGACAAGCCGGAGTGGAACCGGTGGTCGACCAGTGACGTCTCGCTGGTCGCGATGCCGATCTTCCACATCGGCGGCTCCGGCTGGGGCGTGATGGGGCTCTATCACGGCGCCCGCGGCGTCATCGCGCGCGAGTTCGATCCGACCAAGGTGCTCGACTTCTTCGAGCAGTCCGGCATCACGAAACTGTTCATGGTGCCGGCGGCGATGCAGTTCGTGGTGCGGCAGCCGCGCGCCAAGACGGTCGATTTCTCGCGCCTGAAATACATGCTCTACGGCGCGTCGCCGATTCCGGCGGCGCTGCTCAAAGAATGTATCGAGGTCTTCAAATGCGGCTTCGTGCAGATGTACGGCATGACCGAGACGACCGGCACCATCGTCGCGCTGCCGCCGGAGGATCATATCGAAGGGCTGGAGCGGATGCGCTCGGCCGGCAAGGCGCTGCCCGGCGTGGAGATCGCCATCCTCGACATTGACGGCAAGCCACTGCCGCCGCGTCAGGTCGGCGAGATCGCGACGCGCTCGGGCTCCAACATGGCGGGCTACTGGAATTTGCCGGAGGCGACCGCTTCGACGCTTCGCAAAGACGGCTGGCTGCGCACCGGCGATGCCGGCTACATGGACGAGGATGGCTACCTCTATATCCACGACCGCATCAAGGACATGATCATCTCCGGTGGCGAGAACATCTATCCTGCCGAGGTCGAGAGCGCGCTCTGCGATCATCCCGATGTCGCGGAAGCCGCCGTTATCGGCGTGCCCGACGACAAATGGGGCGAGGCCGTGAAGGCCGTCGTGGTGATGAAGCCCGGCAAGGACGCGACTGCCACCGACATCATCAACTTCACCCGTGAGCGCATCGCTGGCTACAAGACGCCGAAGAGCGTGGAGTTCCTGCCTGCGCTGCCGCGCAATCCGTCAGGCAAGATTTTGCGGCGGCAGTTGCGCGAGCCCTATTGGGCGGGGAAGGATCGGCGGGTGAATTGATCGCGTCGTCGCGTAGGGTGGGCAAAGGCGCAAAGCGCCGTGCCCACCATTTCTCTACGTTTGCGGCAGAAGTGGTGGGCACGCTTCGCTTTGCCCACCCTACGACTGCGAAGCTTCGCAATGGCGACTAATGCTTCCCCGGCCCCATATAGCCGAACAAGAATCCCGCCACTTTGCGCATCTGGATCTCCTCGCTGCCTTCCGTGATCCGGTAGCGGCGGTGGTGGCGGTAGATGTGCTCGAACGGCTTGTGGCGTGAGTAGCCCATGCCGCCGTGAACCTGCATGGCGCGGTCGGCAGATTCGCAGCAGAGGCGGTTTGCCCAGTAGTTGCACATCGAGACGCGGTCGGAGAGCGTGCGTTCGATCTGCTCCTCGTTGAGCTGGTCCATCTCCCAGGCGGTCTTGCGGATCAAGAGACGCAGCATCTCGGCTTGCGTGGCGAGTTCCACCAGCGGGAACTGGATCGCCTGGTTCTCGGCCAGTGCCCTGCCGAACGGCTTTCGCTCGCGCGCATATTTGACGCTCTCGTTGATGCAGTAGACGGCCGCGCCCAGCGAGCTCGCCGCCTGGCGGATACGGTTCTGGTGCACGAAGCACTGCGCCAGCGACAGGCCGCGGCCGACCTCGCCGAACTGCGCATCTTCAGGCACGAACACGTCGGTGAAGCTGACGCGCGGGTGATCGGTCGGCATGTTGAAGGTCCACATATATTCCTCGACCTTCACGCCGGGGCTCATGGCCGGCACCAGGAAACAGGTGATGCCGCGGGCGTCGCCATCGTTGCCTGAGGTGCGCGCGAACAGCGCGCAATGCGTGGCGACGTGCATGCCGGTCGTCCACATCTTCTCGCCGTTGATGATCCAGCCCTTGACGTTGTCGCGGGTCGCGGGCACCGCGCGCGTCTCCATGTGGGTGGCGTCCGAGCCATGATGCGGCTCGGTGAGACCAAAGGTGATACGGTACTTGCCCTTGATCGAGCCGTCGATCATCGCCTTCTGGTCATCGCGGCCGTAGCGGTCGAGCATGGTGACGACCGGAAAATTACCGACAACGGAATGCTCGTTCTGAAGATCGTTGTGCAGGCCAAGGCCCTTCGCGGCAAAGTGCTCGCGAATCACCGCCATCCAGAGATTGGAACCGTCCTTGCCGCCATATTGCTTCGGCACAGGAAAGCGCAGGTGACCGGCGGCGTCCGCCAGATCCTTGGCCTTGCGCAGCAGCGCTTCCCATTCATGGCGCGGCAGGCCGCCATTCTCGAAATCGGTACGCGCCCATTCGCGGCGGTGATCGAAGAATCGGATGTTGTCGTCGGCCTCTTCGAGCGGCTTGATCTCGCGTTCGATGAAACGGTCGAGCTCTCCGAGATAGGCGACGAGATCGGCAGGCAATGAGAAATCCACGGTTCTCTCCCGGATTGATTTTTCGTTTTGCGTTGAGGCGCTAGGCGCGTTGTTGCTTCGATCGATTAAGGCGAGAAGAGCGCGGGCAAGTCAAGCAGCTGAAGTCAAGCAAGCCGAGACGCGCGATGCGCGCAACGTGCATTGCGCAATTCGATGGTGTTGCGGCACCGACGCGCGCTAGTATGACGCCAATATTCCTTCAGGAAAAAAACGCGGGAGCGACCGATGGAGCTGAAATTTTCGAAAGTGGAGCGCAAGGGGCCGATTACGATCATCACGCTGTCGCGGCCCGAGGTCTACAACGCTCTGCATACCGATGCGCATTTCGAACTCAACAAGGTGTTCGACGATTTCTCCGCTGATCCAGAACAGTGGGTCGCGATCATCACCGGCGCCGGCGACAAGGCGTTCTGCGCCGGCAACGACCTGAAGTGGCAGGCGGCCGGCGGCAAGCGCGGCTGGGACAAGGGCGGCTTTGCCGGCCTCACTTCGCGCTTCGACTGCGACAAGCCGATCATCGCCGCGGTCAACGGCGTCGCGATGGGTGGCGGCTTCGAGATCGCGCTGGCCTGTGACCTCATCATCGCCTCGGAGAACGCGACCTTCGCCCTGCCCGAGCCGCGCGTCGGTCTAGCCGCTCTCGCCGGCGGTCTGCACCGGCTGCCGCGCCAGATCGGCCTCAAGCGTGCCATGGGCATGATCCTCACCGCGCGGCATGTCAGCGCCAAGGAAGGCCATGAACTGGGCTTCGTCAACGAGGTGGTGCCGCAGGGCGAGGCTCTTGCGGGCGCGCTGCGCTGGGCGGAGATGATCACCAAGAACTCGCCGATGTCGATCCGCGCATCGAAGCAGACGATCCAGAAGGGACTCGGTGTGTCGCTGGAACAAGCGATCGAGGAACAACGGGAATATCCGGCGGTGAAGGCGATGGTGGCCTCGCAGGACTATATCGAGGGCCCGAAGGCGTTTTCGGAGAAGCGGCCGCCGAAGTGGCTGGGGAAGTAGCTCGTTTCCCTCCGCCGTCATTCCGGGACGCGCCGACAGGCGCGGGCTATGATGCGCAATTGCGCATCTGAGAATCCATCAGGCGATAGAGTTAGTGGGTAAATGGATTCCGGGCTCGTCGCTGCGCGACGCCCCGGAATGACGGCTGGAGAGAGAGGCGCGCCCACCTCGACACCGTCATTGCGAGCGATGCGAAGCAAGCCAGACTGTCTCGGCAGGCGCATTCTGGATTGCTTCGTCGCAATGACGGATATGACCGTCCCTATCGAGACAACTCGCGCTTGTACGACGCGTAGTTCGGCTGATCGACGGCGAGCTTGTCCATCGTGGTCTGCCAGAGGTGCTCGGCGAGGCCCGGCGTTGCCAGGTCGACTTCGCCGCTGGCAATGCGCTCGGCGAGCGCGCGGTTGAGATCGGTGACCGAGCCGTCCATGCCGAGCAGCGCGCGCAGGCGCTGGACCTCCTTCGCGTCACTGCCCTCTGCCTGCGTCAATTGCCGCGTCACGAGGTCGAGGATGTTGACGGCCACGCGCAGCTTGAAGGCCTGGTGGCCGGAGATCAGCGGCGTGATGTCGTCGCGGAGAAAATCGGCGACCGCCTTGGTCAGTTCGATGGGTGTCGGTTCGTCCTGCATGGTCAACTCCCGCGCGGCGCCAGCAGCCGCAAGAGATCGATCTCGGTCTCGGAGGCGCGGCGGCCGATCATCGCGCGCTCCATGGAATGATCCGGGCCCTCGCGAAACCGCTGCATCATGCCGCCACACATGATGCCCCAGCGCAGCGTGCCCATCACCTCCCAGAATTTGACGCGCGCGGGATCGACCTTGCGGCCTGCCGCCTCGTAACCCGCGAACAATTCCTCGCGCGAGCCAAAGCCGCCGACGGGCTTGTCGATCTCGCCGAAGCGCCACGAGTTCACACAGACCCAGCCGAGATCCTCCATGGGATCGCCGAGATGGGCGAGTTCCCAGTCGAGCACTGCGCGGACACCGTCAGCGCCGATGATGAGATTGCCGTTGCGGAAATCGCCATGCACCAGCGTCGTCTCGGCCGAAGGGCCGGGATCGTGGTCGCGCAGCCAGCGCAACGCCAGTTCGAACACCGGCTTCGGCCAGTTGAGGCTGCGATAGTCGCGCTCGAACTCGCCGATCTCCATGGTCGCGGTGAGGCTACGCAGCTTGGGCAATTCGTCCTGCGGTAGCTTGTGCAGGCCCGCGAGCACGCCGCCGATCTGCCGCGCAAGACGCGGTCGCGCCGCGGCGAACTCGTCATCGCGCAGGATCTTGCGCGCGATGGTCTCGCCTTCCACCCGCTGCATGATGAAGCCGGTGCCGAGATCGTCCTCGGCCGTCAGCACATGCATGACGCGTGGCGACGGCACGCCAGCCTCGTAGGCGAGTTGCATCAGCCGTGCTTCGGCCGCCAATCCCGCCGCGCGCGTCGGGGCCGCACCATAGCCTTTCGGCGAGCGGCGCAGGATCGCGCCGATCGGCCCATCGGGATGCTCGATGTCGAAGCGCCAGGTTTCCTGGCTGGCGCCGCCGGACAGCTTTGCCGCGCAGGTCGCGCCGGTCGCGCCCGGGCACCAGCGCATGACGCTGCGCGAAAGCTCCGCCTCGATCATTTGCCTTTGAACTGCGCCGGCCGCTTCTCCAGGAACGCCGTGACGCCTTCCTTGAAATCCGCGGTCGATCCAGCGATCCGCTGCGAATCATATTCGAGGTTGAGCTGCTCCTCGAACGAGTTCTCCTCGCTGTCCCAATAGAGCTTGCGGATCAGCGACAGCGCGATGGTCGGGCCGTTGGCGAGATCGCGCGCGAGCTTCATCGTCTCCTCCATCAGCGCGCCGTCGTCGTAGACGCGGTTGACGAGGCCCCATTCCAGCGCCTTCTCGGCGGGCAAGCGCTCACCCATCAGCGACAATTCGACCGAACGCGCCTTGCCGATCAGCCGCGGCAGCAGCCAGGTCGAGCCGCAATCCGGCACGAGACCGATGCGGCGGAAGGCCTGAAGGAAGTAGGATGACCGCGCGCACAAAATCATGTCGCCCATCAGCGCGAAGCTCATGCCGGCGCCGGCCGCCGGGCCGTTGACCGCGGTCACGATCGGGCAATGCAATCGGCGCAAGCGCCGCAGGAACGGATGAAACCCGATCTCCAGAGACTGGCCGGCATTGCTACGGCCGGACGCCTGGTTGTTGCGGCCCTGAAGATTTGCGCCGGTGCAGAACGCCCGCCCTGCCCCCGTCAGCACCAGGCAGCGCACCTGGTCGCGCTTGTCTTCGATCGCGTCGAGCGCATCCGACAGGCCACCCAGCATGTCCATCGAGACCGCGTTCATGACCTCCTGATGGTCGAGCCTGAGGACGGCCACCGGTCCGTCGAATTCAAGGGTGGCGTGTTTGAACTGCATCGTTTCCTCGTCAGTTGCTGTCCGCGTCAGTTTCGCGGGCCGGAATTTCTTTGTCGGCGCGCATATTTGATTTTTCGCGCGGTCTTGTCCATGGTGGCCAAAGCATACCCCACCGTCATATCGCATGATCTTGCGCGCACCGGCTGATGCGCAGCATGCCAAAAACAGGAAACGTGCCATGAACCTCTTCGATCTCTCAGGCCGCGTCGCCGTGGTCACCGGCGGCAATGGCGGTATCGGACTCGGCATCGCACAGGCACTCGCCGGCCAGGGCTGCAACGTCTCGATCTGGGGCCGTAATGCTGACAAGAACAAGGCTGCTGCCGCGAGCATGGCGAGCCTGCCCGGCAAGGTGGACACCCGGATCTGCGACGTCACCGATCCCGCCTCGGTCAACGCTGCAATGAAGGCGACGCTCGACACGTTCGGCCGGGTCGACGGCTGCTTCGCCAATGCCGGCATCGGCGGCGGCGGCCGGCGCTCCTTCATCGAACGCAGCGAGGAGGAATGGCGCACGATGTTCGCGACCAATCTCGACGGCGTATTCCATGCGTTCCAGGCTGCCGCGAAGCACATGACCGACCGCGCCAATGCCGGCGATCCCTTCGGCCGGCTGGTTGCGACCTCGAGCCTCGCCTCGATCTTCGGCACCGCGCGCAACGAACATTATGCGGCAACCAAGGCCGCCATCAACGCGCTGGTGCGCGCGCTCGGCGTCGAACTGGCGCGCCATGGCGTCACAGCGAATGCGATCCTGCCCGGATGGATCAAGAGCGACATGACCGCGGGCATCATGGCCAACGAGAAATTCGTCGCCAACGTGATGCCGCGCATTCCGATGCGCCGCTTCGGCGAGGCCAGCGATTTCGGCGGCATCGCGGTGTATCTGATGAGCAAGGCGTCGTCCTATCACACGGCGGACACCTTCGTGATCGACGGCGGCTATACGGCGTTTTGAGATCTCGTAGGGTGGGCAAAGGCGCTCTTGCGCCGTGCCCACCAGAAACATTTCGGGCGCTATGGTGGGCACGCTGCGCTTTGCCCACCCTACGTAATCAGAATTTGTAAGCGCAAAGGGGAACAGGGCGCATGTTTTCACACGTGATGATTGGCACCAACGATTTGGACAAGGCCAAAGGCTTCTACGACAATTTGCTCGGCACGCTCGAAGTGCGGCCGGCCAAGGTCGATGGCCATCGCATCTTTTACATCACCAAGACCGGCGTGTTCTCGGTGTCGAAGCCGATCAACGGCGAGCCGGCAACGTGCGCAAACGGCGGCACCATCGGCTTTGCCTGCAGTTCGCCGGAACAGGTCGACGCGTGGCACGCGACCGGCATCGCCAGTGGCGGCAAGACCTGCGAGGATCCGCCCGGTGTGCGTCAGGGCCCGGGTGGCAAGCTCTACCTTGCCTACTTGCGCGACCTCGACGGCAACAAGATCTGCGCGATGCATCGGATGCCGAACTAGCCACAACTACAGCTGTCATCGCCCGACTTGATCGGGCGATCCAGTATTCCAGTGGTGTCGATGATTCTCGGAAAGGCCGCGGCGTACTGGATTCCCCGCTTTCGCGGGGAATGACAGCGGTGGATTGGCGGCATTCAAACAACGTTTCAAACGCCCTCGCGAAATCCTTTTTGCATGGCATAGCTCGCGTGAAAAATGCGCGCTCGCGCTTTGGCCGCGCTGCGACTATTCTCTCGACCAACATGGTCTCAGTGAAACGGGAGGAACAATGACAAAACATACCTACATTCCCCGCACCACCAACTACACACTCAACCCCGGCGACGAGCTCAACGACCTCCGCATGTCGGATCAGGTCCGGCCTCTCTACGATCACGTCAAGAAATTCATCCGCGACACCGTCGAGCCGATGTCGATCGAGTTCGCCAAGGCCGGCGAAGGCAAGGAGGATCGCTGGAGCTTTACGCCGAAGCAGCTCGAGGTGCTCGAGGTCGCCAAGAACAAGGCCAAGAAGGAAGGCCTGTGGAACTTCTTCCTGCCCGACGACGAGACCGGTCAGGGCCTGAAGAATCTCGACTATGCCTATATCGCCTCCGAGCTCGGCAAGAGCCCACTGGCGTCCGAGAGCATGAACTGCTCGGCGCCCGACACCGGCAACATGGAGGTGCTGGAGCGCGTTGGTACCAAGGAGCAGAAGGAGAAGTGGCTGAAGCCGCTGCTCAACGGCGAGATCCGCTCGGCCTATGTCATGACCGAGCCGAACGTCGCCTCCTCCGACGCCAAGAACATCTCGACGACGGCAAAGCTCGTCGGCGACGAATGGGTCATCAACGGCGAGAAGTATTACATCTCCGGCGTCGGCGATCCCCGCTGCAAGATCCTCATCGTGATGGTGAAGACCAATCCGGACGCGGCGCCGAGCAAGCAACAGTCGCAGATCCTGGTGCCGCGCGACACACCCGGCGTCGAGGTGCTCGGTCCCATGTACGTGTTCGGCCAGGACCACGCCCCGCGCGGTCACATGCACATGCGCTTCAACAATGTGCGTGTGCCCAAGGAGAACATGCTGCTCGGCGAAGGCCGTGGCTTCGAAATCTCGCAGCTCCGCCTTGGACCGGGCCGCATCCATCACTGCATGCGCACCATTGGCAAGGCCGAGAAGGCGCTCGACCTGATGGTGCAGCGTGGCCTCACCCGCGAAGCCTTTGGCAAGAAGATCGCCCATCTCGGCGGCAACATGCAGATCATCGCGCAGGCGCGCTGCGAGATCGAGGCGATGCGGCTGATGGTCTTGAAGGCCGCCAAGGCGATGGACGTGCTCGGCAACAAGGAAGCGCGCGTCTGGGTCTCGATGGTCAAGGCCATGGTTCCGGAGCGTGCGTGCAAGATCATCGACCAGGCGATCCAGGTGCACGGTGCCACCGGCATCTCGCACTGGACCCCGCTCGCCGAGATGTACCAGGACGTGCGTCACCTGCGCTTCGCAGATGGTCCGGACGAGGTGCACTGGATGGTGGTCGGCCGTCACGAGCTGAGCATGGCGTAGGCTCTCTCATTTCCTCTCTCCCCGCTTGCGGGGAGAGAGGAAAACAATCAACGGAGCCACCATGGAATACGCCGCCAGCGACCTGACGCCACGCGAGCGCTACAAGGTGCTCACCTCCTTCATACTGCCGCGGCCGATTGCGTGGGTGACCTCAGTTGGACCGACGGGCATCGTCAACGCGGCGCCCTTCAGCTTCTTCAACGCCTTCTGCGAGGATCCGCCGCTGTGCATGTTCGCGGCGAACCGCAAGCCCAACGGTCAGGACAAGGACACATTCCTCAACATCCAGCGTACCGGCGAGTTCGTGGTCAACATCGCCGACGAGCCGCTGGCGCGAGCCATGCATGAGTCGAGCGGCGATTTCCCGCCCGAGACCGGCGAGCCCGACTATCTCGGCCTGAAACTCGCACCCTCGACCAAAATTGCGGTGCCCCGGCTGGCCGACACACCCTGGGCGATGGAGTGCAAGCTCTGGAAGATGATCGACGTCAACGACGATCGCCGCCTGATCATGGGCGAAGGCATCCACTTCCATATCCGTGACGAGCTCTGGGACGCAGACACGATGCGCGTGCACATGGACCGCTATCACCCGATCGGCCGCATGTTCGCCGACCGCTACTGTCGCACGGACGACCGCGTGGTGTTTCCGGCTGCGCAAGGCGCGAAGAAATCGTAAGGCGGATTAGCGTAAGCGTAATCCGCCGAATTGCTGCAACAAAATTGGTGGATTACGCTTCGCTAATCCGCCCTACGCACTTACGTCGCCGGCGCGAGCTTGTCCTGCGTCTTGGTGTCGAAATCGGACGCGTCGTGGCGTTCGTGGAGCTGGCTTGCGGGATCGCCGGAGACGCGGTTGACCATGCGGCCCCGCTTCACGGCCGGGCGTTTGGCGATCTCATCGGTCCAGCGCTGCACGTTCTTGTAGTCCTGCACCGACAAGAATTCGCCCGCACCATAGACCAGCCCCTTGGCGAGCGCGCCGTACCAAGGCCAGACCGCGATGTCAGCGATGGTGTACTCGCTGCCGGCAAGATACTCGTTGTCGGCGAGGCGCCGGTCGAGCACGTCGAGCTGACGCTTGGTCTCCATCGCGAAGCGGTCGATGGCGTATTCGATCCTGGTCGGCGCATAGGCGTAGAAGTGGCCGAAGCCTCCGCCGAGATAGGGCGCACTACCCATCTGCCAGAACAACCAAGACATGGCTTCGGTGCGGGTCTTGATGTCCTTCGGCAGGAAGGCACCGAACTTCTCGGCCAGGTAGAACAGGATCGAACCGGACTCAAACACCCTGATAGGCTCAGGGCCGGAGCGATCCATCAGCGCCGGGATTTTCGAGTTCGGGTTGATGTCGACAAAGCCGCTGCCGAACTGGTCGCCATTGCCGATCCTGATCAGCCAGGCATCGTACTCGGCGCCCTTGTGGCCGAGCGCCAGCAGCTCCTCCAGCATCACCGTGACCTTCACCCCGTTCGGAGTTGCCAGCGAATAGAGCTGGAGCGGATGGCGGCCGACCGGCAGTTCCTTGTCGTGGGTCGCGCCGGCAATCGGGCGGTTGATGTTGGCGAACTGTCCGCCGTTCTCCTTGTCCCAGGTCCAGACTTTGGGCGGCACGTAGGCGGGGGTGTCGGTCATGGAAATGGCTCCGGGCGCAGAAGGCGCGTGGGATCTTAGCTAACGACCGAGGCGGGTTTGGCAAGGGTGCGGGGTTGCAGGGCGGGCGGGGCGACTCTGCGTTTCGTGATGGCACCCACCTCCCCACCGTCATTCCGGGGCGCCCGGAGGGCGTGCCCGGAATCCATCGAGCCACAGGGATGCGTGAAGAAATGGATTCCGGCCTCGCGCCCAAGTGGGCGCGCCCCGGAATGACGAGCGGAAAGAACCCGGCTCAAAACGCGGCGGCCGCCTGCGGCTGCTCGGCCCGTCCCATCAAAAACCCCTCGTACCCCTTCGCCGCCACCTCGTCGCAGATCCGCCGGTAGACGCCGACGCCGCCGATATAGGGCATGAAAATGCGCGGCTTGCCGGGGATATTGGCGCCCATGTACCAGGAATTGGCCTGCGGATAGAGTGTGCCGTGGGCGATCTCGTTGACATGAGCGACCCATTTCTCCTCAGCCTCCCTGCCCGCCTCCATCGTGGAAAGGTCCTGCCCGCGCATGTGGACGAGGCAGTCGGCGATCCAGTCGACATGCTGCTCGATCGAAACGATCATGTTCGAGAGGACCGACGGGCTGCCAGGGCCGGTGATGATGAAGAGGTTCGGAAAGCCCGCGCTCATCAGGCCGAGATAGGTCTTTGGACCTTCCGCCCATTTGCGGTTCAGCGTCTGCCCGCCGCGGCCGCGAATATCGATCCTGGCGACCGATCCGGTCATGGCGTCGAAGCCGGTCGCCATCACCAGCGCGTCGACCTCGTGGTCCTTGCCTGCGACGCGCACGGCGTTCGCCGTGATCTCCTCGATTGGATCGGTCTTGATGTCGACCAGCGAGACGTTCGGCCGGTTGAAGGTCGTGAAATAATCGGTGTCGATGCAGATGCGCTTGGTGCCGATGGGATGGCTGTCCGGCTGGAGCAGCTTCGCGGTCGCGGGATCCTTCACGATCTCCGCGATCTTGCCGCGCACGAAATCCGCCGCGGTGTCATTCGCGGTCCGGTCGAGGCCGAGATTGTTGTAGACATACATGAAGGTGAGCCCGCCGCGCTCCCACCGCGCCGCGTATTTGCCGCGCCTGACATCGTCGCTATCGTCAAGCGCGCCGCGATCGGGCTGCTCCGCGAAAATGCCGTTGCGCGCGACCTCGCGGGCGAAGCGGCGAATCTCCGGATAGTCCTTGCGGAAGCCATCGCGCTCCTCGTCGGTCAGCGCAGCGTTGCGGGCGGGAACCGAAAAATTTGCCGTGCGCTGAAACACCGTGAGGTGTTTTGCCTGCTCGGCGATGATAGGCGCCGACTGGATGCCGGACGAACCCGTGCCGATCAGGCCGACGCGCAAGCCGGTGAAATCGACCGGCTCATGGGGCCAGTTGCCGGTGTGGTAAACAGGACCTTTGAAATTCTTGAGGCCCTTGATATCGGGCTTGCGCGCGTTCGAGAGGCAGCCGGTGGCGAGCACGACGAATTGCGCTCGAACCGTCTTGCCGTCGGAGGTCGTCACCGACCAGCGCTTCGCGCGCTCGTCGAATGCGGCGCGCTCGACGCGGGTGTTGAACTGGATGTCGCGGCGCAGGTCGAAACGGTCGGCGACATGGTTGGCGTATTTCAAGATCTCCGGCTGCGGCGCGTACCGCTCGCTCCAATCCCACTCCTGCTGAAGCTCTTCGGAGAACGAGTACGAATACTGCATGCTCTCGACGTCGCAGCGCGCGCCTGGATAGCGATTCCAGTACCAGGTGCCGCCGACGCCGCCGCCCCGCTCGTAAACGCGCGCCGAGAAACCGAGCCCGCGCAGGCGGTGCAGCATGTACATGCCGGCAAAGCCCGCGCCGACGACGACCACGTCATGGGCTTCCGTGGTTTGCCCCGGACTCGATTGCGCTGGCGACATCGATTGGCACTCCCTCGTTGTTTCTCTGTTGTTGTGAGCCAGCATTCTCTCGACCTGGCGAAAGCGCAAGAGGCAAATCGGCGGGCCCTGACCTGCTTATTTTGTGCAGCGGAATGGTCGCCGGCCGCGTGGCGCCTGCACGCAAGATGCGCGGCCAAATCCGGCTTGGCATCACTGGCAGCGATGGGCTAGCGTCGAACGGCGTTCGCTCAGGGATAGCAACAACTGCAACGCGAAGGCCGCCGGGAGAGAGTCATGAAATCGCCAATCTGCGACATGCTGGGCATCGAGTTCCCGCTGCTCGCCTTCAGCCATTGCCGCGATGTCGTTGCCGCCGTCAGCCGCGCCGGCGGGTTTGGCGTGCTTGGCGCGACCGTGCACACGCCTGATACTCTCGAGCGCGAGCTGAAATGGATCGACGAGCACGTCGACGGCAAGCCCTACGGCATCGACGTCCTAATCCCGGAGAACATCTCGACCGCGGGCGAGAAGGACGTCACCTGGAAGAGCCTGGAGGCGCGCGTACCGCAGGAGCACCGCAACTACACGCGCGATCTGCTGAAGAAGTACGATATCGAGCTGACCACGACGAGCGTGGCCGACAACCAGCCGCAGCCGTTCGACGCGAAGACGGCGCTGGAGTTGCTGGAGGTCTCCTTCAATCATCCGATCCGGCTGATCGCCAATGCGCTCGGCGTGCCGCCGAAGGCGATGATCGAGATGGGCAAGAAGCACGGCGTGCCGGTCGCAGCCCTCGTCGGCGCGAAGGAGCACGCGCTGCGGCAGGTCGCCGCCGGTGTCGACATCCTCGTGGTGCAGGGCACCGAGGCCGGCGGCCATTGCGGCGAGGTTTCGACCATGGTGCTGGTGCCGGAGGTGATCAAGGCGATCAAGCCCATCCGCGACGTGCCGGTGCTGGCAGCCGGCGGCATCATGACCGGACGGCAGATGGCGGCCTGCATGGCGATGGGCGCTGCCGGCGCCTGGACCGGCTCGGTGTGGCTGGCCACCGTCGAGGCCGAGACCACGGAGATATTTCGCGAGAAGATGATCGCAGCGTCTTCGCGCGATGCGATCCGCTCGAAGGGGCGCACCGGAAAACCGGCCCGGCAGCTCCGCTCGGTCTGGACCGATGCCTGGGACCGCGCACCGGAGAGCCCCGGCGCACTGCCGATGCCGCTACAGAGCATCATCAGCCGCGATGCCTTCAACTCGATCGATCGCGCAGCCGCCGCCGGCAATGCGCGGGCGCGCGACCTCGTCAGCTATTTCGTCGGCCAGGGCGTCGGGTTGATCGACAGTGTGAAATCCGCGGGCGCGGTGGTGCAGGAATTCAAGGAAGACTTCGCCGAGGCCGTCGATCATATGAATGCGCTGGTGGCGGAGTAGTCGCCCGTGGCCCATCCTTCGAGGCTCGCCCAGCGGCGCAAGCGCCGCTCGGCTCGCACCTCAGGATGACGCCTCTCCCGTAGCCGTCATCCTGAGGTGCCGTAGCGCAGCGAAGGCCTCGAAGGACGACGGCGTGCCCAAGATCTAACACGTGAAGCAAGAAGACATGACCAAGTCCCCAATCTCCGAAGATCGCATTCCCGTCATCGTCGGTATCGGCGAAATCGTCGACCGGCCGAAGGAGATCACCGAGGGTCTGGAGCCGCTCGATCTTCTGGAGCAAGCGTTGCGCCGTGCCGAGCAGGATGCGGGCGCAAAACTGCTCGGCGAGGTGCAATCGCTCGACGTCGTCAACTTCCTGAGCTGGCGCTATCGCGATCCTGAGAAGCTGCTGGCGCAGCGGCTCGGGGTCACGCCTTCGCATTGCTATTACGGCCCGGTCGGCGGCGAGAGCCCGATCCGCTACATCCACGAGGCCGCCAAGCGCATCGCGCGCGGCGAATGCACCGTGGCGGCAGTCTGCGGCGCCGAGGCGCAATCGACCGCGACCAAGGCGGAGCGCGCCGGCACGAAGCTGCCATGGACGCCGTTCGCGCATGATGTCGAGGAGCCGAAGCGTGGCGCGGCGTTCCAGAAACCGCTGGCAGTTGCGCTCGGCGTGTTCCGTCCCGTGACCGTCTATCCGTTCTATGAAGCCGCTTCATCGGCGCATTGGAGACAGACGCCACGCGAAGCCATGGCGGAGTCCGGCACGCTGTGGTCGCGCTATTCCGAGGCCGCCGCGCGGAATCCCAACGCCTGGCTGAAGCGGCGTTTTGCACCGGACGAGATCACGTCGCCGACCGCGGACAACCGGCTGATCGCGTGGCCCTACAACAAGCTCATGGTCGCCAACCCGAGCGTCAACATGGGCGGCGCGCTGCTGCTCACCAGCCTCGCCAAGGCCCGTGCGGCCGGCATAGCGGAGGACAAGCTGGTCTATCCGCTCGGTGGCGCGTCGGCGGAAGAGCCGCGCGATTATCTGTTGCGCGACCAGTTCTACGAGAGCCACCCGCAGAACGCGGTGCTCAAAGCGGTGATGGATCTTGTCGGCGGCGACGGCAAGAAGTTCGACGCGATCGAGCTCTATAGCTGCTTTCCGTGCGTGCCGAAGATGGCACGGCGGACGCTGGGCCTTGGCGCCGACGTGCAGCCGACCGTGACCGGCGGCCTCACTTTCTTCGGCGCCCCGCTCAACACCTACATGACGCATGCGGCCTGCGCGATGGTGCGGCGCGTGCGCGATGGCGCCAAACTCGGCCTGCTCTACGGCCAGGGCGGCTTCGTCACCAAGCATCACGCGCTGGTTGTCTCGAGGACGCTGCCGCGCGAGGCGCTGGCGCAGGAGACGAGCGTGCAGAGCGAGGCCGACCGCAACAAGCGCGCGGTGCCGGACTTCGTCACGGAGCCGAGCGGCAAAGGCAAGGTCGAGAGCTTTACGGTGCTCTACGGCCGTGGCGGCGATGTCGAGCATGGAGTCGTGATGCTGCGCACAGAGGACGACCGACGCACGTTGGCGCGCATCCGGGCGAGCGACACGACGACGCTGGCGCATCTCTTGAACATGGATCGCACGCCAGTGGGTTCGCTCGGCGAGATCACGATGGCCGCCGATGGCGTGCCGGAATGGCGGGTGGCTTAGCTCCCTCTCGTGTCCCGGACGCGGTGCGGCGCGAAGTGCCGCTCCGCAGAGCCGGGACCCAAATGGCAACACGATACAGCGAGGAGGATAGGCCCCGGCTCAGCAGCGCATCACACCGGACGATGCTTCGCATCGCCGGGAGTGCTGCGCTGCGTCCGGGGCACGGAACCGCCTCAGCTCTTCGGCGCCTGCTTCTCCGAAGCCGTTGCCGGCTTGCCGCCGGCGCCGACGACGCGGACCACATCGCCGTCGGAGAGACCGTCCGGTGGGGCGGTGATGACGCGATCGTCCGGCGCGATCCCCGAGGCAAGCTCGATCTCACGGCCGAGATCGCGGGCGATCGTCACAGCCTTGAACAGCACCTTGTCATCCGCACCGACGGTCGCGACGCGCAGGCCGCTGCCGTTGAAGATCAGGGCGCTGGCGGGGATGCTGAGCGGCGCGGAGTCGCGCTGGAGGCTGAGCTTCACGCTGGCATAGCCGCCGGGCATCAGCTCTCCGCCGGAATTGTCCAGACCGAGCTGCATGCGCGTCGTGCCCGAGGCCACGTCGACGGCCTGCGAAGAGGCTTCGACCGTCGCCTGGAACGTCCGGTTCGGATACTCCGGCAGCGTGATCACGGCCTTGGCGCCCATCTTGATCGCCGGCACGTAGTTCTGGGGCACATTGACGTAAACGCGCAGCTTGGTGATGTCGGAGACGACGAACATCGCCGGGCCCGAGCCGCCGCCGGCATTGATCAGCGCGCCGACGTCCGTATCGCGCGCGGTGACCACGCCGTCGAACGGCGCGGTGATCTTCTTGTAGCCCGCCAGCGCCTCAAGGCGTTCGACGTTGGCCTGGCCCGAATGGACGGCGGCGTTCTTGTTGGAGAGATCGGCGGTGCGCTCGTCGATCTCCTGCGCGGACACGAAGTTGGAGGCGACCAGCGTCTTGCGCCGGTTGAGGGTGGCTTCCGACAGCCTCGCGCTGGCCTGCTGGCTGGCGAGGTCGGCACGCGCCTGCAGGAGTTGCTGGTCGAGGTCGGGCGCCTCGATCTCGGCGATCACCTGGCCGGCCTTGACGCGGGCGCCGATGTCGGCGCTCCAGCTCTTCAGATAGCCGGAGACACGGGCAAAGATCGGGGCGCGGGAATAGGCCTCGAGGCGGCCCGGCAGATCGATGGTGGCATTGAGGACCTTGGCGTTGGGCAGCGCCACCGCAACGGTGGGAACGGCCTGGTCGTCGGTCCATTCCTTGAGTTTGGAGCCCTCCTCCTCGCGAGCCCGGATGCCGGTGCCGACGACCAGGCCCGCCGCTATCAGCGCCACCACGCCGAAAATGCCCAGTTTCCGGTGCGACACCGGGAAGCGGGTTTCAGTGGGCGACATGCGGTGTCTCCAATGGGGCGGCGGCTTTGGCGCCTTGCTTCTTGTGTACCATACTGAACACCACGGGAACAAACATCAGCGTGGCGAAAGTTGCAAAGATCAGGCCACCGATCACGGCGCGGCCGAGCGGCGCATTCTGCTCGCCGCCCTCGCCCAGCCCCAGGGCCATCGGCGCCATGCCGATGATCATGGCGAGCGCGGTCATCAGCACCGGGCGGAACCGAACGAAGCCGGCTTCGAGCGCGGCTGCGATGGGATCGCCGAGCTCCTCGTAGCGCTCGCGGGCGAAGGAGATCACGAGCACGCTGTTGGCGGTGGCAACGCCCATGCACATGATGGCGCCGGTGAGCGCCGGCACTGACAGCGTCGTCTGGGTCGTGAACAGCATCCAGACAATGCCGGCGAGCGCCGCCGGCAACGCGGTGATGATCACGAACGGATCGGACCAGGACTGGAAGTTCACGACGATCAGGAAGTAGATCAGCACGACGGCGCCGAGCAGCCCGAACAGGAGACCGGTGAAGGCGCTATTCATGGTCTGCACCTGGCCGAGCAAAGCCACGGAAGAGCCCTTCGGCACATCCTTGGCAGTGTCGGCAATCACCTGGCGGATGTCGGTTGCGACCGCGCCGAGATCGCGGCCCGACGTCGTGGCAAAGATCTGCACGAGGTTCTGAATGTCGTATTGCGACACCACCGCGCTGGAGGTCGAACGCTTGATGTCGGCGATGCCGCCGAGGATCGGCGACTGCGAATTGCCGGCGGCGGTGATCGGCAGCGTCTGCAGCGCGCTCAGCGAGTCGATCTGATATTGCGGCGTCTGCATCACGATGGAGTAGGACACGCCATTGTCCGGATTGAGATAGTAAGTCGGCGCGACCTGCGAAGAGCCGGCAAGATTGACGACGAGGCTGTTGGTGACGTCGCGCTCGGTCAGGCCGACATATTGCGCACGGGTGCGATCGACGTCGATGTTGAAGGTAGGAAGGTTCGGCGACTGCTGGATGCGCGCATCCGCAACGCCGGGAATGCGGCGGACCCTGGCGAGCAGCTTGTTGGCGTAAGCAAAATTGGCTTCGAGATTGGCGCCGCGTATCTGCAGATCGATCGGAGCCGGCGCGCCGAAGTTCAGGATCTGGCTGACGATGTCGGCCGGCAGGAAGGCGAAGCTGACGCCGGGGAACATCCGCGGCAATTGCTCCCGCAGCACCCGCACATGCTCCTCGGTCGGCTTGTGGCCTTCCTTCAGCTTGATCTGGATGTCGCCATCCTGCGGACCGATCACGCCGGTGTTGTTGTAGGTCATGTTGATGCCGGAGATCGGCATGCCGATGTTGTCGGTCAGCGTCTCGATCTCGCCCGGGATCAACTTGCGGACCGCCTTCTGCACGTCGGCGAGCTGGTTGGCGGTCTCCTCCACACGCGTGCCGACCTGGGTGCGGACATGCATCAGGATGTTGCCGGCATCGACCGCCGGAAAGAAGTTGCGGCCGAGATACGGCACCAGCAGGAAGGAAAGCGCGACCACGGCGAGAAAGCCCGTCACGAACAGCGGCCGCCGCGCCAATGCCATCGACAAGAGATCGTGATAGGCGGCGCGAAAGCGCTCGAACCGCGCCTCGAAGCCGCGCTGGAACAGCACCAGCGGATTGCGCGACTTCGGCCGCCCGCCTTCGTGGTGGACATGCGGCTGCAGCAGATATTTCGCCATCGTCGGCACCAGCGTGCGCGACAGGATGAACGACCAGATCATCGCAAACATCACGGCTTCGGCCATCGGCACGAACAGGAAGCGCGCGACGCCCTCCAGGAAGAACATCGGCACGAACACGATGCAGATGCAGAGCAGCGACACGAAGGCCGGCGTCACGATCTGGTTGGCGCCGTCGAGTATCGACTGCTCGACCGGCTTGCCCTGCTCCAGATGGTAGTTGATGTTCTCGATGGTCACGGTGGCGTCGTCGACGAGGATGCCGACCGCCAGCGCCAGCCCGCCGAGCGTCATGATGTTGAGCGTCTCGCCGATCGCCGACAGCATGATGATCGCGCCGAGCACCGACAGCGGGATGGAGACGGCGATGATGACGGTCGAGCGCCAGCTGCCGAGGAACAGCAGGATCATCACGCTCGTGAGCAGTGCCGCGATGACGCCCTCGACCGCGACGCCCTCGATAGCGCCACGGACGAACACCGACTGGTCGCCGATGAAGCCGATCTTCAGCGCCTCTGGCATCTGGTCCTTGACCTCGATCACCTTCTTCTTGATGCCGGCGATGATATCGAGCGTCGAGGTCGCGCCGGCCTTCAGCACCATCATCAGGACCGAGCGGTTGCCGTCGACATGAACGATGTTGGTTTGCGGCGGGTTGCCGTCGCGCACCGAGGCGACGTCGCGGACATAGACCATCGCGCCGTTGACCGCCCTGATCGGGAGGTCGCCGAGTTCTTCCATCCGCAGCGGCGAGTTGTTCAGCTGGATGGTGTATTCGAACTGGCCGATCTTCTGCGTGCCGACCGGGGTGATCAGGTTCTGCGCGGCCAGCGCGTTGGCGACGTCCTGCCCGGAGAGGCCGCGGGCCTGCAGCGCGGCCGGATTGAGGTCGATCTGCACCTGCCGCTGCTTGCCGCCGAACGGATAGGGTATGGCCGCGCCCGGCACGGTGACCAGCGGCGTGCGCAACTGGTTGATGCCGAGATCGGCCAGGTTCTGCTCGGTCAGCCCCTCGCCCGACAGCGCCACCTGGATGATCGGCACGGTGGAAGCGCTGTAATTGAGGATCAGCGGCGGCGTAGCGCCGGGCGGCAATTGCCGGATCATCGTCTGCGAGATCGCCGTCACCTGGGCGTTGGCGGTGCGGATGTCGACATTGGGCTGGAAGAAGATCTTGACGATGCCGATGCCGGTATAGGAATTGGCGACGATGTGCTCGATGTCGTTGACGGTGGTGGTCAGCGCCCGCTGAAACGGCGTCACGATGCGCCCGGACATCTGGTCCGGCGGCAGGCCGGTATAATTCCAGACCACCCCGATGACTGGAATCCGAATGTCCGGAAAGATATCGGTCGGCGTGCGCAGCGCGGCCAGCGGGCCGATGATCAGCAGCAGCAAAGCGAGCACGACAAACGTATATGGCCGGCTCAGTGCGATACGGACCAGCGCGATCATGTAACAGGCATTCCCGGGGGGCCCCGCATCCGGATGGGAACTGGCGCTGCAATAAGCCCAGTCGACTGCGCAGATTTAGCCGAAACAGGGCCAGATGGCCAATTCCGGCAGCGCAGCCGCCCTTCACTTCCCCGGCATAGCTCGGCAGGCCAGGGCCTGCCGAGACCGCAATAATCAGGCCGCCCGCACCGAATCCAGGAACTTGCCGACTTCGAGCTTGAGGCGGTTGGAGTCGCTGGACAGCGACTGCGCGGCCGAGAGCACCTGCGCCGATGCCGAGCCGGTCTCGCTGGCGCCGCGCTGGACGTCGGTGATATTGGAGGAAACCTGCTGGGTGCCATGCGCCGCCTGCTGCACGTTGCGCGAGATTTCCTGCGTCGCAGCGCCCTGCTCTTCCACCGCCGCCGCAATGGTCGAGGCGATCTCGGACAGCCTCTCGATGGTGCCGCTGATTTCCTTGATTGCATGCACCGATTCCTGGGTCGCGCCCTGAATACCGGTAATCTGCTGGCTGATCTCGCCGGTGGCCTTCGCAGTCTGTTCGGCGAGCGCCTTCACTTCCGAAGCCACCACCGCAAAGCCGCGGCCGGCCTCGCCGGCGCGCGCCGCCTCGATGGTGGCGTTGAGCGCCAGCAGATTGGTCTGGCCTGCGATGGTGTTGATGAGTTCGACGACGTCGCCGATGCGGGCGGCCGCCTTCGACAATTCGCCGACACGGTCGTTGGTCGCGCGCGCCTGGTCGACGGCCTCGCCCGCCATCCGGGCCGATTCCTGCACCTGTCGGCTGATCTCGTTGACCGAGGAGGACAGTTCCTCCGTCGCCGAAGCAACCGACTGCACGTTGGTGGACGCTTCTTCCGAAGCCGCCGCCACCATGGTCGTGACTTCCTGCGCGCGCTCGGCGGTGGATGTCAGCGTGCCGGCGGACGCTTCGAGTTCGGTCGAGGCGGATGACACGGTTTCGACGATCTCGCCGACGGCGGCCTCGAACGAGTTGGCGAGCTTGACCATGTCGGCCTTGCGCTGCTGCGCGGCGACCTGGTCCTGCTTGATTTTCGCTTCCGCCTCCTCACGGGCCTTTTGTTCGGAGACGACCTTGAACTTCTCGACGGCGCCGGCGACCGCGCCCAGTTCGTCCTTGCGGCCGAGGCCGGGCAGCACCACCGCGAAATTGCCGCCGGCGAGTTCTTCCATCGACACGCTCAACGCCCGCATCGGGCGGCTGATCGTGAAGTAGGAGAAGATGCTGCTTCCGATCAACAACAGGATCGTGCCGATGCCCAACGCCAGCGCCTCCCATTCCGCCGTTGCCATTTCCCGCGCGGCCTCGGCGGCCTGCTCCTCGACGCCATGCTTGGCGAAATCAGCGATCTGGTTGGCAAGCGTCTCGATTTCGGCAGCAATCGGCAGCGTGACCTCGCGGGCGATGCGGACGGCCTCGTCGTTCAGCTTTGCAATCCGCGCCGCGTCAGCGCTACCTGCGGCGGCGATCGCTTCGGTACGAACGGCCACGATCTGCTGGGCGCCCTTCGCGTAATCTGCCGCCCGCACCTTCAGCTTCTCGATGCGGGCGTGGTTCTCGGCCGACTTGGACAACTTGAGCATCTCGTCGGCGAACTTGTTTACCGAGCCGAGGCGAGCCGTAAGATAATCGTTCGCCTTCTGCATATCGGCAGATGTGCTGGCGAGACGAAGATCGCGGATGCCGATCTGCATGCCGCGGATCGACGCTTTTGCGTCGACCGCATCTCGCGCGATCGTCTGCTGCGCCGCCATGCGCGCCTCATGATCGCGCGTCGTCGCATTGGCCCCCAACTGGACAATCACCATCGTGGCAACAAGCACAACGCCGAGGCCCGAGGCGATGCCGAGCTTGACGCCAATGGATAGATTCTGAATGAGGCGGGTGATACCGGACATAAGTCGCGTCCTTGAAAACGAGAAAAATAAATCGCAGTGATGCCGTCCGCTTCCCGTGCAACGGGATGCGTCCAAGGAAGTGCCGGGCCGGATTGGACGAGCCCGTTCGCCGCGAACGAAGGACTCCTGCGGCCATTGACCACAGAGCGGCACTCATGGTCGCCAAGGTTCCATACGGTGGTTAATGGCGTATAAATGGGCACAGCGGGGCAGTTGGTAGAATTACGGAGACCGCTCGTTATCTTCTCAGCATCATGACAAATCACTCGGATGCCTGCGGGCAGCCAACAGGGTCTGCTGCGGTGTTTCGCCGAACACGTCGCGGTACAGCGAGGTGAATTCGCCCATGTGCCAGAAACCGTTCACGAGCGCGACCGCCTTGACCGATTGCTGCGGTGGCCCGGCTACCAGTTGCTGACGCACGCTCCACAGGCGGCGAAGGCGCGTATAGCGGTGCATGCTCATGCCGCGAACGGCTACCACGGCGTTGTGCAGCGTTCGTACCGATACGCCCAGCCGCCGCGCAACGTCGGCGCTGTACACGGTCTTGCCGGCGTTGGCGGTGAGGTACTCATCGAATTTCCTGACCAGCGCCAGGTAGTGGCTCAAGCTCAGGCGCTTGCCATCGTATCTTGGCAGCCCCGCGTCCATCGCCAGGTCAATCGCCTGCAGAAGCGACTCTTCGATGCTTTCGATCGCGTTGGGTTGCAACAGCGCGTCCGGCGAATAGGAGGCGAGCTTCAGCGCGTCGCACGTGATCGCCTGAAGCGCTTCGACTCTGGCGGGCTGGGTCGCGACCAACCGCGCGCCATCATCCTCGCAGGGCCAGCCCCGATCGTCGATGTCATCGAAATGCACGATACCGATCAGGTTTGCTTGCGGCTCGACGATCTCGCAAGCGGCGCGGCCCTTGATCAGCATGAGGGACGGCGCGCGGCCTTCCACGCCATTGAGGATGAACGAGGCCTCGTCATTCATTGGAAAGTAGACCAACGCGCCGCTCGTGAAATATCTCGCCTGAAGAATTCGCGGGAATGTCCGCTGCAGATACACTGAGCAGGATTTCAGCCGCAATGAGGCGAACGAGGCCGCAAAACCGCGGCAGTGCAGCGGAATGCTCCTTGTGTCACCAAGCCCTTCGATACTCCGGAAATGATCGAAATCCGGAGAACGGCTTATCTTCAGGAAATCCGACTCAACGAGTTCATTAAGCAACGTCACGCGGCGGTCATCCGGGCCGTCGCCAGCGCTCGTCGCAAAAAGCGAAAAAAGCTGCGCTGACAAGAATTGAAAAAATCATGCGCGCAACTTGGCCACAGCAGGTCCGCGCACCGATGCGCGTTGCCATGAACGTAGCGTCTTTAAGTTCTGAGCCGTCTTCATTGACGGAGAACGCGTGGCATCGCGATTTGACGACGCGACGGGATACTACTGAATTCTCACGGCCTTCGGTACTCGATGGCCGAATTCGGACGCCGTTTTCGCTCAAAGCGATTTGTTGCTGTGCACCGCAATCGACTTTCAGTCGTCCAACAATACATTGATACCGCAACACGTCTCGAGAACGCCGGTCGCCCACCGCATTTTCACGCACCAAAACCATGCTGATTCGGCAGCAGTCGACCGCGAGGCCGGCGTGAGACGCCGGCCTGCGGGTCAGGCGATCCGGATGATCAAGCCGCTCGCACCGAGTTCAGGAACCTCCCGACCTCGAGCTTCAGACGGTTGCTGTCGCCTGACAGCGACTGCGCCGCCGCAAGCACCTGCGAGGAGGCCGAACCGGTTTCGCTGGCACCGCGCTGCACGTCGGCGATGTTGGCGGAGACCTGCTCGGTACCCTGGGCCGCCTGCTGCACGTTGCGGGAGATTTCCTGCGTCGCCGCACCCTGCTCTTCCACCGCGGCAGCGATCGTCGATGAAATCTCCGACAGCTTCTCGATGGTGCCGCTGATCGCGTGGATCGCGTTCACCGATTCCTGCGTCGCCGCCTGGATGCCGGATATCTGCTGGCCGATCTCGCCGGTGGCCTTTGCAGTCTGCTCCGCCAGCGCCTTCACTTCGGACGCGACGACGGCGAAGCCGCGGCCGGCCTCGCCGGCGCGCGCCGCCTCGATGGTGGCGTTGAGCGCCAGCAGATTGGTCTGACCCGCAATGGTGTTGATCAGTTCGACGACGTCGCCGATCCGGGTCGCCGCTTTCGACAGTTCGCTGACGCGGTCGTTGGTGGTGCGCGCCTGGTCCACCGCGTCGTTGGCCATGCGCGCCGACGCCTGCACCTGACGGCTGATCTCGTTGACGGAAGACGCCATCTCCTCGGTCGCCGAGGCCACCGACTGCACGTTGGTGGAGGCTTCTTCGGAAGCAGCCGCTACGGTCGCGGTGAGTTGCTGCGCGCGCTCCGCCGTCGTCGTCAGCGTGCCCGCCGAGACCTCGAGCTGGCTTGACGCCGACGACACGGCCTCGACGATCTGACCGACCGCCGCCTCGAAATCGTTGGCCATCTTGTTCATGTCTGCCTTGCGGCTGGAGGCCGTGCGGGTCGCCGCTTCGCGCTGCTCAGCCTCGAGCGCCTGCCGCGCAACCGCATTGCCCTTGAAAATCTCGACGGCCTCGGCCATCTCGCCGACCTCGTCGCCGCGTCCGATACCGGGCACCTCGACGGCAAGGTTGCCGCCGGCGAGGTCGTTCATGGCCGCCGTCATGTGCCGCAACGGACTGGTGATGCTGCGCGCCACCAGCATCGATACCGCGAGCGCGAACAGTATGATCATTCCTGCCGCGATCAGCGATCGCTGTGTCGAAGCCCAGGTCTGTGCATTCAGATCGTCGATGTAGACGCCGGTGCCGATGACCCAGTTCCAGGGCGCGAAGCCGACCACATAGGAGAGCTTGGGCTGGGGCTTTTCGAAGCCGGGCTTGGGCCACTCGTAGGGAACGAAGCCCGCACCGCTCTTCTTGACGGTGTCGACGAAATCGACGAACAGGAACTTGCCGTTGGGGTCCTTGTAGCCCGAAAGATCATTGCCGTTCATTTCGGGCTTGATCGGATGCATCACCATCTTCGGATGCATGTCGTTGATCCAGTAATAGTCGTTGCTGCCGTAGCGCAGCGCCGCGACCCGCGCCATCGCGCGCTTCTGCGCGTCCGCGGCCGAGACGTCGCCCTTCTGCGCAGCGGCATGCTCTTCCTTGACGATGCCGAGCGCCAATTCGCCGAGGTGTTTCAGCTCGATCTGCTTCTGCTGAAGCAGGCTCGACGCCATTTCGCGCGAGCCGAGGAAGGTGATGCCCAGCAGCCCGACGCAGCTGAGACAAATGAGGGCATAGATTTTCCGGCCAACGGTCATCCTGGCCTGACGGATCATTCCAACCATGCTTGATCTCCGCGCATCGAGGGGCACTGCCCGGCTCTGCGCGGAATCGTAGCGGTCGACCGCTGGCTTCCCGTTAACGGATGCTCAGTAGATATACTGAATTTCCGGTTTATCGGATCGAATAGGCCGCGACTCTATGCCGCCCGCACCGAGTTGAGGAACCTGCCGACCTCGAGCTTGAGGCGGTTGCTGTCCGACGACAACGACTGGGCCGAGGAGAGCACCTGCGAGGACGCCGATCCGGTCTCGCCCGCGCCCCGCTGCACGTCGGTGATGTTGGACGAAACCTGGTGCGTGCCCTGCGCTGCCTGTTGCACGTTGCGTGAGATCTCCTGGGTCGCGGCGCCCTGCTCTTCCACGGCGGCCGCAATGGTCGAGGAAATCTCGGACAGCTTCTCGATGGTGGTGCTGATCGCCTGGATCGCCCCAACCGACTCCTGGGTCGCGGCCTGGATCCCGGTGATCTGCTGGCCGATCTCGCCGGTCGCCTTCGAAGTCTGCTCGGCCAATGCCTTCACCTCGGAAGCCACGACGGCGAAGCCGCGGCCGGCATCGCCGGCACGCGCCGCCTCGATGGTGGCGTTGAGCGCCAGCAGGTTGGTCTGCTCGGCGATGGTGTTGATGAGCTCGACCACGGCGCCGATCCGGGCGGCCGCCTTGGATAGTTCGCTCACCCTCTCATTGGTGGTGCGGGCCTGGTCGACGGCCTCGTTGGCCATCCGCGCCGATTCCTGGACCTGACGGCTGATCTCGGTGATCGATGACGCCATCTCCTCGGTGGCCGACGCCACCGACTGCACATTGGCGGTGGCCTCCCCGGAAGCCGCGGCCACCATCGTCGTCAGTTCCTGGGCACGTTCGGCCGTTGCCGTCAGCGTGCTGGCAGAAGCTTCGAGTTCGGTCGAGGCCGACGACACGGTCTCGACGATCTCGCCGACCGCGCCTTCGAAATCGTCGGCGAGCTTGATCATCTCTTCCTTGCGTCGCTGCGCGGCGACCAGGTCCTGCTTGACCTTTGCCTCGGCCTCTTCGCGCGCCTTCAGCTCGGCATTCTCGCGAATGACGGTCACCGTCTTCGCAAGATCGCCGATTTCGTCGCCGCGGCTGGCGCCGGGAATGACCACATCGAGATTGCCGCCGGCCATCTCGGCCAGCGCCCCGTTCAGGCGCGTCATCGGACGCGAGACGCCGAGGAAGGTGAACACGACTGAGGCGATCAGCGAGATGACGACGACGATGGCGATGATCAGGCTGATCTGGTTGGCCTGGGCGGTATCGGCCATGACTTCATCCTTGGAGGTCATGGCGCGCTTCTGCGCCCCCTCGACGGTTGCTTCCATCAGTTCGGCGGCTTCCGCGGCGGGCTTCACCGTGCGGTTGATGATGATGTCGTTCTTCAAACGCTCGGTCTTCACGGCCTCCTCGTTGGCGGCCAGGAAGCGCTTGACGATCGAGGACAGCGAACTGACCACGACCAGCAGATCGCGGTCATCGGCCTCGCCACGCAGCTTGTTGAAGACGTCCTTCAGCGAATTCTCGGTCTTTGTGATCTGCGCGATCAGGCCGGGATCGCCGGTCGCACCGAGTTTCCAGGCTGCCGCGCGCAACGCGTTCACCCTGGCATCGGCCAGAAACAGCAGCCGCTCGATATCGAGGCGATTGTCGAGTTTCTTCAGCGCCGGTGAATTCAACTGGGTATCGAGCGCCTTGGTCCATTCATCCGAAACCGCCGAGCGCGTATCGATCTGCCCAAGCAGGGTGATCTGCGCCTTGGCGAGGTCTTCCACGGCGGCGCTAAAGCTCTCCGTCAGCGATTTGATCTTCTGCAGCCGCTCCCTGGTGTCCTGCCCCTGCGCGGCGGCGAGCGCCGATTCCAGTTCCTTCGCTTCGCTGGCCTTGTAGCGCTGCAGGTCGGCGATGGTCTTCTCGACTTCGGCGGGCGTCCTGGCCAGCCTGACGTCGCGGGCGGCGAGCTGGATCTTGCGCAGGTCGATATGGGCGGACAGCGAATTGTCGGCCACGCGTTGCGACCGGCTGGCGCGCTCGCTGGACTGTTCGATGCTCGCTTCGGTCAGCATCTGGTTGGCCACCATGCCAGCCGCCAGCAGGATGCCGACCGCGCCGGCCAAGCCCAGTTTGTTTCCGATACGATTGAGCTTGATCATGGCAGCGACCCCAAATTCCCTGAAGCAGATTTTCTCGAACACCGAATTCGAAAAACAACCTGCGCATGCAGATTCCCAGCAGGTCGGCAGCCTAGCCAGAACCGGTTAATTTCCCTTGAAATGCCGGTACTCCTATGCGGTGCAGCCGCGTCAGATTCACGCAGAGCGCGAAAAAGCCCGACACCTTTCGGAGCCGGGCTTTCGACGATCATAGCCCGGTTGTCAGGCTGCCCGGACCGACTCCAGAAACTTGCCGACCTCGTGCTTGAGCCGGTTGCTGTCGCTCGACAGCGACTGGGCGGCTGACAGCACCTGCGAGGAGGCCGCACCGGTTTCGCCGGCCCCGCGCTGCACATCGGTGATGTTGGAGGAAACTTCCTGGGTGCCCTGGGCGGCCTGCTGGACGTTGCGGGAGATTTCCTGCGTCGCCGCGCCCTGCTCTTCCACCGCTGCCGCGATGGTCGAGGAGATCTCGGCCAGTTTCTCGATGGTGGTGCTGATCTCCTTGATCGCATTCACCGAATCCTGAGTCGCGCCCTGGATGCCGGTGATCTGCTGGCTGATCTCGCCGGTGGCCTTGGCGGTCTGCTCCGCCAGCGCCTTGACCTCCGACGCCACGACCGCAAAGCCGCGGCCGGCCTCGCCGGCGCGCGCCGCTTCGATGGTGGCGTTGAGCGCCAACAGGTTGGTCTGGCCCGCGATGGTGTTGATCAGTTCGACGACGTCGCCGATGCGGCTCGCCGCCTTCGACAATTCGCTGACACGGTCGTTGGTGACGCGGGCCTGGCCGACGGCATCGGTCGCCATCCGCGCCGATTCCTGCACCTGGCGGCTGATCTCGGTGACGGAGGACGAGAGTTCCTCGGTCGCCGACGCCACCGACTGCACATTGGTCGTGGCTTCCTCGGAAGCGGCGGCCACCGCCGATGTCAGCGTCTGCGACCGCTGGGCATTCGCCGACAGCGTGCCGGCCGAGGCTTCGAGCTGGGTCGAAGCCGACGACACGGTCTGGACGATCTCGCCGATCACGTTCTCGAAACCGCGGGTAATGCCGTCGACGCGGCGGCCGCGTTCGATCTTGGCTTCCGCATCCACCGCCGCGGCCTCGTCGGTTGCCTTCTTGGCGATCAGCGCCTCCTTGAACACCTGCAGGGTGTCCGCCATGGCGCCAATCTCGGTCTTCTCGCCCTGATGCGGCACTTCCGCGCTCAGATCGCCCTGGCCCAGCGCCTGCATCGGCGTGACGATGGAGGCGATCCCATCGGAGACGTCGCGAACCAGATAGTAGCTGACGGCGATGCCGCCGACGACGGCCATGCCGAGGATCGCAGCGAGCATCATGAAGGCGGAAGCGTAATCGTCGGCGGCCTCGCGGGCGGCCTTGTCGGCGCCGGCGTTGTTGAGATCGACGCTCTTTCTCAGAACGGCGTCGGCGTCCAGGCCGATCTTGTTCACGGTATACGTGTTCAAATCGTGCGCTTCCGTCGGCATCTTGCCGGCCGCCGCGCGGGACAGTGCCATCACCTCCTGCGTTCCCTTGCGGTACTTGTCCCAGAGCTGCGACCATTCGCCATACAACGCGCGTTCTTCAGGCGATGTGATCATCGGCTCATAGGTCGCGCGTATCTTCGTGTTGGCCTCGATGACCGTCGCCAGCGTCTTCTCCATCGCCAGCTTCTCGTCGAGCGTCTCACTCAGCATGTGCTCGCGGATCACGTTGCGGTAGGTAATGACGCCGGCGCGCAGGTCACCCAGCGCACGGACGCTCGGCAGCCAGTTCTTCGTGATGTCGACCGTGCTGGCGTTGATGGCCCGCATGTTCTTGACCGCGAGCAGTCCCATGCCCGTCATGGCGACGAGCAGGAAGGCGACCACGGAGATGATCTTGGTGCGGATCGAGTATTTCGCAAGCATGGCTTGAGTCTCTTGATTTTGAGCGCGGGAAACACGCCGAACGACGACAGGGCAGAATCACGCGAGCGATGCCCCGCGGGCATCAAACCCGTCACTCCCTGAGGTTGCGTTAACGTGTAGTCCGGTAAAATTACGGGCGCTCAGTTTTGTGCGTCCGAAAAGAATCCCCGAAGCGATCAGCGCATCAGCTTGAGTGCGTCGGAGAAAAACTCCGCCCCGCCGAAATTGCCCGATTTGAGTGCAAGCAACATTTCGCCCTTGTCGGCGCCCACGGCGCGCAAAACCGGCACGCCTGCAGCGATTTCCGCACCAACGAGGAATCCGGGAATGCGCAGCCGGTCGACGACGGCGCCCGAAGTTTCACCACCGGCTATCACCAGCCGCCGCACCCCCGACTGCACCAGCCCCTCGGCGATGTCGGCCATCGCCTGCTCGATGGCATGTCCGGCTGCATCGCGGCCATGACGAGATTGCAGAGCTGCAACCTGATCCGGCGTCGAGCTGCTCGCGATCAGGATCGGGCCGCCGCTGATTCGGTCCGCGGCCCAGGCCAGCGCCCGCCGCGCCTCGGCAGGCCCGGCGATGATCTGTTCGGGATCGAGATGCAGTACGGCCATCGTCTTCTCGGCGTTCGCGACCTGCTGCAGGGTCGCCTGCGAACAGCTTCCGGCCAGGCACGCCGCCGGGCCGCCGACCGTTGCGCCGGACACCGCGCCCGCCGCGCTCGATTTGACCTTGCCGGAGGCGACCAGCGCCCGGGCAAGGCCGAGGCCGATGCCGGAAGCGCCAACCGACAGCCGGTGATCCAGCGCGACAGCGCCGATGGTTTCGAGATCGCGGTCGAACACCGCGTCGATCACAGCGGCGCCGACGCCACCCCTGGCGAGGTCGGCGAGGCGCCCGCGCACGGCTTCCGCGCCGCGCGAGAGCGTGGCGAGATCGACCAGGCCAACTTTGCTCCGGCTCTGGCGCGCCAGCACCCGCACCAGATTGGAGTCGTGCATCGGGTTGAGCGGATGATCCTTCAGCGGGCTTTCGTTCAGCGGCACGGCGCCCACGAACAGATTGCCCTGATAGACAGTCCGGCCGGTTTCCGGAAACGCCGGCGTCACCAGCACGATGGCGTCGCCGGAATCGGCGCGCAGCGCGTCCATGACAGGGCCGATATTGCCGGCATCGGTGGAGTCGAAAGTCGAACAGATTTTGAACAACACGTGACCGGCGCCGCGGCCGCGCAGCCATTTCTCGGCGGCGCGCGAACGGTCGACCGCAACATCAGCCTCGATCGAGCGGCTCTTGAGCGACACCACCACCGCATCGACCTCGGGCAGCGCGAGGTCGTCGGACGGCACGCCGATGGTCTGCACCGTGCGCAGGCCCTGACGGGTCAGCATGTTGGCGAGGTCGGAAGCGCCGGTATAATCGTCGGCGATGCAGCCCAAAGACAGTTTCACGGCTTCACTCCGGCGTAGGGCTTGAACCAGCCGAGCCCGTCGGTGGTCTTGGCCCGCGGATTGTATTCGCAGCCGACAAAGCCGCCATAGCCGAGCCGGTCGAGCTCGGCAAACAGGAACGGATAGTTCAGCTCCTCACCGTCAGGCTCGTTGCGCGACGGGATACTGGCGATCTGGACGTGGCCGATGATCGGCATCATCTCGCGCAGCCGCATCGTGACGTCGCCATGGATGATCTGGCAGTGATAGATGTCGAACTGCAGCTTCAGGTTCGGGATCTTCAGCTCGGCGATCAGGTCGCGCGCGAAACCGAAATCGTTGAGGAAATAGCCGGGCACGTTGCGGGCATTGATCGGCTCGATCACGACGTCGAGACCATGCGGCGCATAGAATTCAGCCGCCCATGCCACCGACTTGTAAAATTGCTCGACGGCCTTCGTATCGCTGCGGCTGGCGATGCCGGCCATCAGATGCAGGCGTTTGACGCCGGTGGCCCTGGCGTACGGAAGCGCCGTCTCGAGGCTTCGCTTCAGGTCGTCGAAGCGCGCAGGCAGCGCCGCAAATCCCTTCTCGCCGGCGTCCCAATTGCCGGGCGGCAGGTTGAACAGCGCCTGCGTCAGGCCATTGCGCTTCAGCCGCTCGCCGACCGTCTCCGCCGGATGATCATAGGGAAACAGGAACTCGACCGACGTGAAGCCCGCGTTTGCCGCCGCATCAAAGCGGTCGAGAAACGGCACGTCAGTGAACATCATGGAGAGATTGGCGGCAAAGCGCGGCATCGGACGTCCCTTCCTGATCCTGTTGCTATTTCGGTTCGCCGGGCAGATGCGTGCCGGTGACGCGGGCATACATCCGCGCGACAGACGCGTCGTCGTCGCGGCCCATGCCCGATGCGGCCGTCATCAGGAACATCTGCAGCGCGGCGGCGGAGACCGGCACCGGGAATCTTTGCGAGCGCGCCATGTCCTGGATGATGCCGAGGTCCTTGACGAAAATCTCCACCGCGCTGCGCGGCGTGTAATCACCGTCGAGCACATGCGGCATGCGGTTCTCGAACATCCAGGAATTGCCGGCGGATGCCGTGATCACCTCATAGACCTTGCGGATGTCGAGCCCCTGCTTGGCGGCGAAGGCGATCGCCTCGGAAGCTGCGGCGATGTGGACGCCGGCGAGCAGCTGGTTGATCATTTTGAACGCTGCGCCTTGCCCCGCATCGTCGCCGAGTTCGTAGAGCTTGGCCGCCATCGCATCGAGCGCCGGGCGCGCCTTTGCAAACGCGGCCGGGCTGCCGGAGGCGAGAATGGTGAGTTCGCCCTGTGCCGCGCGCTGCGCGCCTCCCGAGATCGGCGCATCGAGGTAATGGCGACCGGTCGCCTCCAGCTGCTTTGCAAGACGGCGAGCGACGTCGGGGTCCATGGTGGCGGAGGAAATGAAGACCGCGCCCTTGGCCAGCGCTTCCGCAACACCATTGGCGCCGAATAGGATCGCCTCGGTCTGCGCGGCATTGACCACGACGCTGACCACGATATCGGCCGCCTTTGCCGCCTCGGCCGGCGTGCCGGCGCCCTGACCGCCCTCACCGACGAACCGTTTCACCGCGTCCGCCGAAACGTCGCAGCCGGTGACGTCGAGGCCGGCGCGGCGCAGCGAAGTCGCCATGCCGTACCCCATGGAGCCCAGCCCGATGACGGCAACGCGCGGTTTGATGGATTCTGGCATGCGGCGGTCCCTCGAATTTTCTTCCAGCTTTGCCTCTGGGTTATCACGGCTTGGCCGCGCTGCCAAAGCGTGGGACAACACAAACCGGGATGCCGCCGGAATGATGACATGAGCGAAACAGGGATACGCGAGCAAATCTGCCGCCTCGGCCGCTCGCTGTTCGAGCGCGGGCTGACCCCGGGCTCCTCGGGCAACATCAGCGTCAAGCTCGACGACGGCGGCTGGCTGGTGACCCCGACCAACGCCTCGCTCGGCTCGCTCGACCCGGCGCGGATGTCGCGGCTGGGCCCCGACGGCCGGCTGGTTTCCGGCGACGCGCCGACCAAGGAAGTGCCGCTGCATACCGCGCTCTACCAGACCCGTGGCGCCGCGCGCGCCGTGGTGCACCTGCACTCGACCCATTCGGTAGCATTGTCGATGCTGCCGGAGATCGATCCGCGCGCAGCGCTGCCGCCGATGACGCCCTATTACCTGATGAAATGCGGCCACACTGCGCTGGTGCCCTATTATCGGCCGGGCGATCCCGCGGTCGCCGACGCCATCAAGGGACTGGCTGGAAAATACTCCTCCGTGCTCCTCGCCAACCACGGACCGGTGGTTTCAGGGGACACGCTGGAAGCCGCCGTCTACGCGATCGAGGAACTGGAAGAGACGGCGAAACTCTATCTGCTGCTGCGCGGGCTGAACCCGCGATATCTGTCGCCCGAACAGGTGAAGGATCTGACTGACGTTTTCGGGTTGACGCTGCCCAAGCACGGCCACTGACCTATCCGCGTCATGGCCGGACTTGTCCCGGCCATCCACGTCCTCGGCGCGGCGACGAAGCAAGACGTGGATGCCCGGGACATGCCCGGGCATGACGGAGAGGCGCCGCGGGCTTAGCGAAGGCGGAAGCAATCGATGTCGCCGCACGGCAGTAGCGGGGCCGCATCATTGTTGACGCGCCGCCGTCGCCGCGTCATTGAAGCGGAGAGCACTCGCCAAGACCGGAACGGCTGAATGACCAAGATCGCCTCCAACCTGCAAATCGACTCCGCCCGGCTGTGGGACACCATTCACGAAACCGCCAAATTCGGCGCCACGCCGAAGGGCGGCGTGCGGCGGCTGACGCTGGGGCCGGAAGACAAGCAGGTGCGCGACTGGTTCCGGAAAGCCTGCGAGGCCGCAGGCCTCGAAGTGCATGTCGATACGCTGGGTTCGATGTTCGGCCTGCGCAAGGGCCGGGACATGTCGAAGGCCCCGATCGGGCTCGGTTCCCACCTCGACACCCAGCCGACCGGCGGCAAGTTCGACGGCGTGCTCGGCACGCTGGCGGCGCTGGAAGTGGTCCGTACCCTCAACGATGCCGGCATCGAGACCGAAATGCCGATCTGCATCTGCAACTGGACCAACGAGGAAGGCTCGCGGTTCGCCCCGGCGATGATGGCCTCGGCCGCCTATGTCGGCGACTTCACCACCGACGACATTTTGTCGCGCAAGGACATCGACGGCGTCACGGTAGGCGAAGCGCTCGACAGCATCGGCTATCGCGGCGACAGCCCGGTCGGCCGGCAGAAATTCTCCGGCTTCGTCGAGTTGCATATCGAACAGGGCCCGATCCTCGAGGCCGAGAACAAGACCATCGGCGTGGTCGATTCCGGCCAGGGCGTCTTGTGGTACGACGGCAAGATTACCGGCTTCGAAAGCCATGCCGGCTCGACGCCGATGCCGCTGCGGCGCGACGCGCTGGCGACGCTTTCGGAAATCGTGCTGGCAATGGAAGCGGTCGCCAAGAAGCACGGACCCAAAGCTGTCGGTACCATCGGCGAGGCGGTGATCGCCAACCCGTCGCGCAACGTCATCCCCGGCGAAATTGCCTTCACCGTGGATTGCCGCAGCGCCGACGCCGGCATCATGGATATGCTCGACAAGGATCTGCGTGCCGCGATTGCCGAGATCGCAGCGCGGCGCAAGGTCGACGTCAAGCTCGACCTCGTGTGGCGCAAGCCGCCGACCCATTTCGATCCCAAGCTGGTGGACGCGGTCGAGAACGCTGCAAAGATGCTTGGCCTCTCGCATCGCCGCATCACCTCCGGCGCCGGACACGACGCCTGCAACCTCAACACGGTAATGCCGGCAGCGATGGTGTTCGTGCCCTGCAAGGACGGCATCAGCCACAACGAGCTCGAAGACGCCACGCAGGCCGATTGCGCGGCGGGCGCCAACGTATTGATGCACACCGTGCTGGCGCTGGCCGGCGTCGCATCCTGATTGTTTGAGTAGCGAGGGGGTAAGCATGCGCGGAGTTTTCGTCGACGCCAACGAATCGCTGGCCGTGATCTTTCAACGGCTTGAACAGCCCGGCGATCCCAAGGTGCGGGTCAACCTGAACCCCGACATCACATCGGATCAGTACCCCGAGATCCTCGACGGCGCCGAGATCGCGATCGTCGACCACACCGCGCTGCCGACCGACGTCGCGAAGAAATGCAAGGGGCTGAAACACGTCGTGTTTCTCGGCACCGGCGCGCGCAGCTACATGAACCCGGAAGAACTTGCCGACCTCGGCATCGAGGTGCACCTGATCAAGGGCTATGGCGACACCGCCGTGGCAGAGTGTGCGATCGCGCTGATGTGGGAAGGCGCACGCGGTCTCGCCAAGATGGACCGCGGCATCCGCGCCGGCAACTGGCTGCGCGACGACGGCATGCAACTCACCGGCAAGACGCTCGGCCTGATCGGCTTCGGCGGCATCGCAGCCGAAGTCGCGCGCATCGCGATCGGCTCCGGCATGCGCGTCATCGCGTGGAACCGTTCGCCCAAGAAACACCCCAAGGTCGAGTTTCTCGACTACGACGAAGTGCTGACCGAGAGCGACGTGGTCTCGATCCACCTGCTGCTGAACGACGAGACCCGCGGCATGATCTCGCGGGCCTGCATCGAGGGGATGAAGCCCGGCGTGATCCTCGTCAACACCGCGCGCGGCGCCATTGTCGACGAGGAAGCGATGATCGACGCGTTGAAGTCGGGCCACATCCGCCATGCCGGCCTCGACGTCTTCAACATCGAGCCGCTGCCGGCCGACCATCCGCTGACGAAACTGGAAAACGTGACGCTCTCGGCGCATTCCGCATTCCGCACGCCGGAGGCAAGCGAGAACCTCATGTCGGCTGCGTGGGCGCATTGCCGGCGGATCGTGAAGAAGAAGTAGCCGCTTCGGGGGCCGCTCTTTCCTTCTCCCCTTGTGGGAGAAGGTGCCGAAGCGAAGCGTAGGCGGATGAGGGGTTCTATCCCCGAGTCTTGTTCGTTGAGAGAACCCCTCATCCGGCGCTACGCGCCACCTTCTCCCACAAGGGGAGAAGGGAAGAAATCACTCCACCATGTCAGCGACGGCCTTGCCGCACGCTACCGTATCCGCATTGCCGCCGAGATCGCGCGTGCGCAGCGTGCGCTCGCCGAGCGTGCGCTCGATGGCGCCGACGATGGCGGCTGCCGCCTGCTTCTCGCCGAGGTGCTCCAGCATCATCGCGCCCGACCAGATCATGCCGATCGGGTTGGCGATGCCCTGGCCTGCGATATCGGGCGCCGAGCCGTGGACCGGCTCGAACACCGACGGGAAATTGCCTTCCGGATTGATGTTGCCCGACGGCGCGATGCCGATGGTGCCGGTGCAGGCAGGACCCAGATCGGAGAGAATATCGCCGAACAGGTTGGAGCCGACCACGACGTCGAACCAGTCCGGATGCAGCACGAAGTTCGCGGTGAGGATGTCGATGTGGTACTTGTCCCACTTCACCTTGGGATAGTTCTTCGCCATCGCCTCCACGCGCTCGTCCCAATAGGGCATCGTAATCGAGATGCCGTTGGACTTGGTCGCCGAGGTCAAATGCTTCTTCGGCCGCGACTGCGCCAATTCGAATGCAAACTTCAGGATGCGGTCGACGCCGACGCGTGTCATCACCGTCTGCTGGGTGACGAATTCGCGGTCGGTATCCGGGAACATCCGCCCGCCGACGGAGGAATATTCGCCCTCGGTATTCTCGCGCACCACCCAGAAATCGATATCGCCGGGCTTGCGGTTGGCGAGCGGCGACGGCACGCCGGGCATCAGCCGCACCGGGCGCAGGTTGACATATTGGTCGAACTCGCGCCGGAATTTGATGAGCGAGCCCCACAGCGAAATGTGATCGGGGATCTTTGCGGGCCAGCCGACCGCGCCGAAATAGATCGCGTCGTGCTTGCCGATCCTGGCCTTCCAGTCCTCCGGCATCATCTCGCCGTGCTTCTCGTAATAGTCCCAGGAGGCGAAGTCGAAATGATCGAAATGCACGGCGACGCCATGCTTTTTCGCCGCCGCCTCCAGCACGCGCAGGCCCTCCGGCACCACTTCCTTGCCGATGCCGTCGCCGGGAATGACCGCGATCCGATACTGCTTTTTGGCGCTCATCGAGAGTTTCCTTAACTGTCTTGGCTGGGCCGGCTAATGCCGCTTATTTGATTGCCTTGCAATGGACCAAAGCCGCCGCTTGCGCAACGCTGCACTGCAATGTTGACCGCCGCGGCGGCCCAAGCCTAACAACAAGCCTGACAATTTGCGGCCTCTCTTTTCGCCTCCCCTCACCCAAGCGAGTATTCCCATGGATCTGCATCTGCGCGGCAAGCGTGTCCTGATCACCGGCGCCTCCAAGGGCATTGGCGCGGCCGCGGCCGAAGCCTTCGCCGAGGAAGGCTGCGACGTCATGCTGGCCGCCCGCAACGGCGAGATGCTGAAAGCGCTCGCCGAGCGGCTGCGTTCCGCGCACCAGATCGGCGCCACCACCCATGTCGTGGACCTGCGCAAGCCGGAGGACCTCGCCCGGCTCGCGAAAGATGCCGCCGACATCGACATCCTCGTCAACAATGCCGGCGATATCCCGGGCGGCTCGATCGACAAGATCGACGAGGCCACCTGGCGCCACGCCTGGGAACTGAAGGTGTTCGGCTACATCAACCTCACCCGCACGATCTATGCGCAGATGAAGGCGCGCGGAGGGGGCGTCATCGTCAACGACATCGGCGCGGCCGGCGAAAAATTCGACGCCAACTACATCTGCGGCAGCGCCGGCAACGCCGCGCTGATGGCGTTCACCCGCGCACTCGGAGGCAAGAGCCTCGCCGACAACATCCGCGTGGTCGGCATCAACCCCGGCCCCGTCGGCACCGATCGCCATGTGACGCTTTTGAAAACGCGGGCCAAGAACCAGTTCGGCGACGAGAACCGCTACACGGAGTTCCAGAAGAACATGCCCCTCGGCCGCCCCGCCCATTCCCGCGAGATCGGTGACCTCATGGCGTTCCTGGCATCGGACCGCGCGGGCTACACGTCGGGGGTGATCTACACGGTGGATGGTGGTTATACGGCGGGGTGGTAGCGGGAGTAGCTAGCAACACCCCGTCCCTCATCCTGAGGAGCCGCGCAGCGGCGTCTCGAAGGATGGGCCGCGGGCCTCATGGTTCGAGACGGCGCTATCGCGCCTCCTCACCATGAGGGTCGACAGATGGGCAGCTTCGTAGGATGGGTAGAGCGCAGCGAAACCCATCATCTGTCAGCGCTTGAGATTGATGGGTTTCGCTGCGCTCTACCCATCTACACGGTGACGGCGAAGTTCACCCCACCGTCCGCTCGAACAACTGCCGGATCAGCGTCGTGATCCTTCCCCTCGGCGACATCATTTCGTGCATGATCGTAAAATGATCCGCGCCGGGGATTTCCTCATACGTCACCGGCAAACCATATCTGGCGCGATGGCCGGCGAAGTCTGCAGTCTGCTTGCGCAGCAGCGGCAACTCGGCGCTACCAACGACCAGCGACAGCGGCTTTGGCGGCCCGCCTTCCTGCATCATCGGCGAGTTGCGGCGCGAGGTTGCCTCATCCGCACGAAGCTTCTCATTGAGGTAGGAGTGGCGGATCGGCTCGAGGTCGTAAATGCCTGATATTGCCATGCCCGCCCTCACCTTCGGATGCGACAGCGCCATCGAGGTCAGGTGGCCGCCGGCGGACCAGCCGGAGATCACGATGCCTTCGGCGGCGGCACCGAGCGCGGGCAGTTGCCCGCTGAGGAAATCGATACCGGCGTGAATTTCAGCGACGATCTCGTCCAGCGTCGCATCCGGCGCCAGCGTGTAGCCGATCAGCGCGACATTGATGCCGTGCGCCATCGGCCCTTCGGCGACGACGGTGAACACCTCCTTCGACCGCATCTGCCAGTAGCCGCCGTGAATGAACAGCAGCGTCGGCGCGTTATCGGCCGCTTTCAGGAAATCGATCCGGTTGCGTTCGCGCGGGCCATATCGCAAATCGACAGTATCGGGAAAGCGCTTGCGCATCTCGCCGGAGCGCTGTTCCCAGCCCGCGACCATCTCCCCGCTGCCGTGCACGGCAACGCTGTTGTTGAGGCCGAGGTCGCGGGCCTCCTGGCTCATCGCGCGCCAGTCAAGTTCAGAAAACAGCGTCGTCATGCAGATATCTCCGGGTCGGCCACGAATTCCATGCGTTCCACTTTGCCGGAAAATGTTCTACAGCACCATCTGGGACCAAGAAACGGAAACGAACGGAGATACCGCAGTGGCAGATCAGGATCTGGTGCGTGAGACGGCGTGTGCCGTTGTCGACAAGCTGAAATCGGGCGAAGTCACGCCGCTGGATCTGCTCGACGTGCTGGAAAAGCGCATCGCCGACGTCGACGGCAAGGTCAACGCGCTGCCGACGCTATGCTTCGACCGTGCCCGCACCCATGCCAAGGCCCTGATGAAGAAGCCGGCTGCCGAGCGCGGCCTGCTCGCCGGGCTTCCGATCCCGATCAAGGACCTGACCGCCGTCGAGGGCGTGCTCACCACGCAGGGTTCGCCGATCTACAAAGATACCATCCCGACCAAGTCAGACATCCTGGTTGAGCATCTCGAAAACAACGGCGGCGTGGTCTACGCCAAGTCCAACACGCCGGAGTTCGGCGCCGGCGCCAACACCTTCAACGAAGTGTTCGGCCCGACGCGCAATCCCTGGGACACGTCCCGATCCGCCGCCGGTTCCTCGGGCGGCGCGGCGGCGGCGCTTGCCACCGGCACGGCGTGGCTGGCGCACGGCTCGGACATGGGCGGCTCGCTTCGCAGCCCCGCAAGCTTCTGCGGCATCGTCGGATTGAGGCCGAGCATCGGCCGCGTCGCGCATACGATAGCTGCGGCGGTCGACCGCAATCTTGGCCAGCAAGGGCCGATGGCGCGCAATGTCGAGGACGTCGCACTGCTGCTCGATGCCATGAGCGGCGAGCATCCCGGCGATCCGCTGTCGCTGCCGGCGTTGCCGAATTCGTTCCTGTCCGCTGCACGTTCCGGCAACAAGCCGAAGCGCATCGCCTATTCGCCCGACCTCGGCATCACGCCGGTCGATCCGGAAGTCGTCGCCGTCACCCGGAAAGCCGCACAACGTTTCGCGGAGTCCGGCGCCATCGTCGAGGAAGCCCACCCCGACCTGCGCGAGGCCCATGAGTGCTTCCATGTGCTGCGTGCGTTCGATTTCGCGCTCTCCAAGGCCGCCCTGCTTCGCACCAAGCGTGACCTGCTCAAGCCGGAGGTGATCTGGAACATCGAGGAAGGCCTCAAGCTGACGGTCGAGCAGCTCGAGCGCGCCGAAGCGCAGCGCGTCGCCATGACGGCGCGCACGCTGGAATTCTTCGACAGATACGACCTGCTTCTGTGCCCCACCACCATCGTGCCGCCGTTCCCGGTCGAGAACCGCTACGTCGCCGAATGTGCCGGCAAGAAGTTCGACAACTACGTCGAATGGCTCGGCATCGTCTACGCGATCACGCTGGTGTGCTGTCCGGCGCTGTCGATGCCCTGCGGGTTCACCGCGTCCGGCCTGCCGGTCGGATTGCAGGTGGTGGCCCCGCCGCGCGCCGAGGCGCAGCTTCTGGCCGGGAGCAAGGTGCTGGAGGATATTCTCGGCATGGGCGGCACGACGCCGATCGATCCGCGGGCGTCGAAATAAGGGGACAAATGGACGACGACACCGAGCCACCGCCCGAGAGCAAGCTGACGCGCAGCAAGGCGCGCTGGGCGCGCGAGGGAAAGTTCCTCACCGGAAAGATCTCGCGGCCCGAAGAAGCACGCCTGCCGCCGGGGCAGCATCTGACCAACGACTGGCCGACGCTCGATCTCGGGCTGACGCCGAACATTTCGCGCGAGCGCTGGCGGCTCGACGTCTACGGCGCGGTCGAGAATCCGATCTTCTGGGATTTCGCGCAGTTCACCGCCCGGCCGCAAAGCAAATTCGTGACCGACATCCACTGCGTCACGACATGGTCGCGCTACGACAATCAATGGGAAGGACTGTCCACCCGCGACCTGCTCGACGCCTGCCGGCCCCGCGACGAAGCACGGTTCGTGGTGCTGCATTCGCATGATGGCTACACCACCAACCTGGCGCTGGAAGACTTTGCTGCCGAGGACGCCCTGCTCGTCCATAGCTGGTCCGGCGCGCCGCTGGAGCAGGAGCATGGCGGCCCGGTGCGGCTGGTGGTGCCGCATCTCTACTTCTGGAAAAGCGCGAAGTGGCTGCAGAGCATTGAGTTTCTCGCAGAGGACAAGCCCGGTTACTGGGAAGTCCGCGGCTATCACAACCGGGGTGATCCCTGGAAGGAAGAGCGGTACTCTGCCGACTAGGTCAGAATATCTCGGGGAGGACAGCCGTGGCGCATGAACGCTTTCAATTCACCGGTGAAGGCGGCCATCAGCTGGCCGCAGCGCTCGATTTGCCGGATGGGCCGGTGCACGCCTACGCGCTGTTCGCGCATTGCTTCACCTGCGGCAAGGATGTGCTGGCGGCCAAGCGCATCGCGACCGCACTGGCGGCCAGGGGCATTGCGGTACTGCGGTTCGATTTCACCGGGCTCGGCTCCAGCGAGGGCGATTTCGCCAACTCGACCTTCTCCTCCAACGTCGCCGATCTCGTTCATGCCGCCGATCATCTGCGCGAAACCCGCGGCGCGCCCGCGATCCTGATCGGGCACAGCCTTGGCGGCGCGGCCATCCTCGCCGCGGCCGAGAAAATTCCGGACGCAAAGGCGGTGGCGACGATCGCCACACCCTCCGATCCCGTGCATGTCACGCACCTGTTCAAGGATCGCATTGAAGACATCCGCAAGCATGGCGAGGTCGAGGTTCAACTCGCCGGCCGGCCGTTCCGCATCAAGCGCGAACTACTCGATGATGTCGCCGAGCACAGCCTGATGTCGCGCGTCGCGAAGCTGCACAAGGCGCTGCTGATCATGCATTCGCCAACCGACGACACGGTCGGGATCGACAACGCCACCAACATCTTCGTCGCGGCGAAACATCCAAAGAGTTTCGTGTCGCTCTCGGGCGCCGACCATCTGCTGAGCGGCAAGCGCGATGCGGCCTATGTCGCCGACGTAATTGCCGCATGGGCCGAGCGCTATGTCGATCTCGCCGCCGCCCAGCCGGCCGCAAAGGCGGACGATGCTCCACGCAGCGTGGTTGTGCGCGAGACCCGCAACGGCAAGTTCCAGCAGACCGTGACCACAGGCCCGCACCGGATGATCGCGGACGAACCGATTGCCGCCGGCGGCCAGGACAGCGGACCGGGGCCCTATGATTTCGTGCTGGCGGGGCTGGGCGCCTGCACCTCGATGACGATGCGGATGTATGCCGACCGCAAGTCGCTGCCGCTCGATCGCGTCACCGTGACGCTGAAGCACAGCAAGATCCACGCAAGGGATTGCGAGGAATGCGAGACCCGCGAGGGCATGCTCGACCAGATCGATCGCGTCATCTCAATCGAAGGCGCGCTCGATGCCGATCAGCGCAAGCGGCTGATGGAAATCGCCGACAAGTGCCCGGTGCATCGCACGCTGACGTCGGAGATCCGGATCGTGACGAAAGCCGCGGATTAGGCCGTCGCCAGCGGACGCACCCGCAGCGCGCCGCGCAGGCCTGCAGCCGTTCCGAGCAGGATGCCCGCGAAGGCGATCAGCGACGCCAGCGCCAGCGTGGAAAAGCCCGTCAGCCCCTGCCCGACCGAGCAGCCAAAGGCCATCACGCCGCCGGTGCCCATCAGCGCCGCGCCGGCGCCGGAGCGCAGCATGTGGCGCGGCGACCGGTAGCCTTCGAGCTCAAAACGCCCGGTCAACAGCGCGGTGACGAGGCTGCCAACGAACACGCCGAACACGGTGACGATGCCGAAATTGAGCGTCGATCCCGTCGACAGCATGACGTATTGCAGCGCATCCGCGATCGGCGCGATGAAGGTGAGCGACGTCACCGGCGCTGGGTTGAAATCATCCGCCCCGAGATAGCCGGTAGCAAACCAGCCCGCCGCCACCAGCAGGCCAACGACGAGGCCCGCGGCGACCTGGCCCGGCGAACGGCGAAACGCCGGATGCGCAAAGGCAAAGATGATCAATGCTGCCGAGATGACCGAAGCTGCCAGCATGCGCGCCACCGTCGCACTCAGGCCCGCCTCCGCCAGCAGCGCCGGCACCGAGTTTGCCGCTGCCGTGCTTTGCGATGCCGCGACCATCGCGATGCGCGGGGGCGCGATCAGGCCCTTCAGCGTCATCTGCGCAAAGATCGCCAGCACGATCACAACAAGGAATGAACGGAGATTGCCGCGCCCGAGCAGCACCAGCGCGCGCGAGCCGCAGCCATTCGACAGCACCATGCCGTAGCCGAACAGCAAGCCGCCGAGGAAAAGCACCGGCACCGAAAACTGTGGCTGCAGGTAGATCGACTTGCCGATGTCGACGAGGCCCGCCGCCGCGAGCAGCTGCGTCGCCGCCACCGCGACACCGATCGCCAGCGCATAGGTCCGGATCAGCCGCCCGTCGCCATCGGCCCACCAGCCGCGCAGGCCCGAGAGCAGGCAGAAGCCGCTCAACAGGCCGACCGATCCATAGACGAGACCGATGAGCAATCCGCTCAGGATGATGATGTTGCCGCCGTCCAGCACTGGCACTTCCCCGCTCCGGGCGCCGCCAACGCGGCTGTCACTGCTCACATAGGATGAAACTTCCGTCCTGCTCATACGTCGGACGCATGGATGCGTCCACGTCCCGGCAGACAAGAGAATGAATCTCCCGCACACGTGGCCGAGGGGAGGAAAATGCTGTTGCTGGATCCCGCAGGCGCAAAAGATTCATCTTCTGCAAAAAGGGCGCAAAAACGCCGTGCCGCGCGACTCCTATCCGGAAGGCCGCAGGATCACCCGGTCGCGCGACGAACCGGCCACCGCCGTGAAGGCCGCCTTGGCCTGTTCCAGCGGATAGATCGCTGTTGGTTTGATCGGGAACGGCCTGAGATGTCCGCTGGCAAAGCCGGCGCCGAGTTCGCGCAGCACCGCCCCGGTCGCGATCGACGACAGGCCGAGCGTATCGATGCCGACGTAAGTGTGCTGGCCGCGATAGAACTCGAGGATGTTGAACTGCACGATGCGGTCGACCGCGGCGATCAGGATCTGCCGGCCGCGCAGCGCCAGCGATTTGTGCGCGGCGTCGAAATAGGGATCGCCGACGGTATTGAACACGATGTCGGCGCCTTTGCCGCCGGTGAGTTCGCGCACGCGCGGCGCGACATCGGTCGCGGAGGCTTCGATGATTTCGACCGGCGAATTGGCGTGCCCTTCATAGGCTTCACGCTTGCGCACGACGCCGATCACGCGCGCGCCATGCCAGGTCGCGATCTGCACCGCGGCCTGTCCGACCTTGCCGTTGACGCCCATGACCAGCACGGTGTCGCCGGCTTTCGGAATGCCTGCGCGGCGCAGGCCCTCCATCGCGGTGACAAAGGGAACGCCGATGCCGGCAGCCTCCTCCCAGGAAACGCCGGCGGGCTTCTCCACCACGGCATCAGCGTCGACGACGAGGTGCGTGGCATGGGTGCCGTCGCGACGGATGCCGAGGTCGCCGGACGAACCGAACACCTCGCGCCCGATCCAGCCCTCGGGGCCGTCGAGCACGACACCCGCATAGTCGCGGCCCGGCGTGCGCGGAAACACCGCGTAAGGCATCAGCCCGGTCGCGGCCTTCACGTCGGACGGATTGACGGCAGCAGCCCTGACCTCGATCAGCAGTTCATTTTCGCCGCGCGACAGCGCGTGCGTCTCGATCACGGGCGCAATCGAAGCGGCATCGGCGGCCTTCGACAGCAAACGGAGGCAACGGGCCTGGACTGATTGGGAGCGGGTCATGGGTAGGCTTCGACGACATTTCGGTTGAGTTGGGCAGGTAAGCAGCAAGTCGCTGGTGACCCATGACTACCGCGCTGCCGGTTTTGTGCAAGGCCTATCGATCTTCCATGGAGGTTGAAGGATGCGGTGACCGACGCGAGGCGAGTGCCTTCAACGCTGCAAAGTCGCGCCGAATGAAGGCCTTCTTCTTCGCCCGGCTCCATTTCTTCAGCTTGCGCTCGCTCTCGATGGCATCGGTTACGCGATCGAACCATTGCGAGAAGACGAGCGTTACCGGGCCCCTTGTTGAAGTATAGCCACCGAATGCTCCGGTGTTGTGCTGAGCGACTCTCAATTCGAGATCTGTCCGGGTCGTTCCGATGTAATAGCTGCCGTCGGCACAGCGAAGGATGTAGAGAAACGCTCCTTCTGTCATTTTGCACCCCGCACACCCTTGGTCCTCATCCTGAGGAGCCGCGCCAGCGGCGTCTCGAAGGATGAAAGCCCCGCGGCCGCAACAGCGGGGCTACATGGTTCGAGACGGCGCTACGCGCCTCCTCACCATGAGGGGTTAGGGCTGCTACGTAGTCAACATAAAACGCCCACTCTCGTCCTCATCCTGAGGAGCGGCATCTTTGCTGCGTCTCGAAGGAGGAAGGCCCGGCTGCCGCAACAGCGGGGGCTACATGGTTCGAGACGGCGCTACCGCGCCTCCTCACCATGAGGGGTTAGAGCTGCTACCTCGTCAACATAAGAACGCTCACTCCCGTCCTCATCCTGAGGAGCGGCATTTTTGCCGCGTCTCGAAGGATGAGGCCCGGCTGCCGCAACAGCGGGGCTACATGGTTCGAGACGGCGCTACCGCGCCTCCTCACCATGAGGGGTTAGAGCTGCTACCTCGTCAACATAAGAACGCCCACTCTCGTCCTCATCCTGAGGAGCGGCATTTTTGCCGCGTCGCGAAGGATGAAGGCCCGGCTGCCGCAACAGCGGGGCTACATGGTTCGAGACGGCGCTACGCGCCTCCTCACCATGAGGATCGACGGTTACCCTTTCGGCCGCTTGTCGTAAACACGTTTCGCCTTGCCGAGCGAGCGCTCCAGCGTGTCGGGGGCGACGGCCCTGATGCGGGCGGTGATGCCGATGGTGTTCTTGATGAAGACCGCGACCTTCTCGGTGTGTGCGTCGAGGCCGCTGCCGTCCCAGCGCTCGGGACGGGCTTCGGCGAGCACGGTCATCTCGTCCATCCGGCCCTCGCGCGTGAGCTCGATGATGAAATGGCCGCCGCACCAGTCGGTCGCCAGCAGCGCCTCCTCGATCTGGGTCGGGAACACGTTGACGCCGCGCAGGATGATCATGTCGTCGGAACGGCCGGTGACCTTCTCCATGCGCCGCATGCCCGGCCGCGCGGTGCCCGGCAGCAGCCGCGTCAGGTCGCGGGTGCGGTAGCGGATGATCGGAAAGCCTTCCTTGGTGAGCGAGGTGAACACCAGCTCGCCCTTCTCGCCGTCGGGCAGCACCGCGCCGGTCTCGGGATCGATCACCTCGGGATAGAAATGATCTTCCCAGATGTGCAGGCCATCCTTGGTCTCCACGCATTCCTGCGCGACGCCGGGACCGATCACCTCCGACAGGCCGTAGATGTCGGTGGCATCCATGTCAAAGGTCTGCTCGATCTCGGCGCGCATCGCGTTGGTCCAGGGCTCGGCGCCGAAGATGCCGAACTTCAACGACGACCGGCGCGGGTCGAGGCCCTGCCGCTTGAACTCGTCCGAGATCGCCAGCATGTAGCTCGGCGTCACCGTGATGATGTCGGGCCTGAAATCGTTGATCAGCTGCACCTGCCGCTCGGTCATGCCGCCGGAAACCGGCACCACCGTGCAGCCGAGCCGTTCGGCGCCATAATGCGCACCGAGGCCGCCTGTGAACAGGCCATAACCGTAAGCGTTGTGCATCAGCATGCCGGTGCGCCCGCCCGCCGCGCGGATTGAGCGCGCCATCACGTCCGACCAGATGTCGATGTCGCCTTGCGTGTAGCCGACCACGATCGGCTTGCCGGTCGTGCCCGAGGAGGCGTGCACCCGCACCAACTTTTCGCGGGGCACCGCGAACATGTTGAATGGGTAATTGTCGCGCAGGTCGGTCTTCACCGTGAACGGGAATTTGGCGAGATCGGCGAGCTGCCTGAAATCGGACGGATGTACACCGGCCGCATCGAACGCCTTTTTGTAATGCGCGACATTGTCGTAGGCGTGCTTCAGCGACCAGGCGAGACGCGTGGTCTGCAGCGCCATGATCTCGTCGCGCGAGGCACGCTCGGCCTCGTCCAGCTCGGGGCGGTAGTTCGTTCCCCTGGATTGCATGCTCGTCGCAGCCATCGCGTTTCCCCGTGTTATTCGGCGTCGGTCGCCGGCAACCAGGTGCCGGCAATGGTGCGGGAATGACCGCGGAACTCGGCGATCACGACGTCGCCTGCGGTCACGCGGACGTCGTAGATCCCGGACCGCCCGCTGCGCGAGATCTCCCGCGCGGTCGCGACCAGCACATCGCCCAACTTGCCCGGCCGGATGAAGGCGATGTCGCATTGCGCGGCGACCGCACGTTGATTGTGCGAGTTGCAGGCAAAGGCGAAGGTGGAATCGGCGAGCAGGAAAATGAAGCCGCCATGGGCGATGCGCTGGCCGTTGACCATGTGCGGCTGCACCGTCATCGTCAGCGTAGCCTGGCCGGGCTTGATCTCGACAATCTTCATGCCGAGGCCCTGGCTGGCGTCGTCTTCCTTCCACATCGCGTCCGCGCAGGCGCGCGCGATTTCATCAGGCGACAGCGCGACGTTCATAGCGGCACGCCCGCGCGTTGAGACGGTTCCACGACGTTTTCTCCATTTGCGTACGGGCCTGTTTGGCCTCTTTACGTAGTTACTTAGTGTCGTCGAAGTGCCTGAGGTGTCAACGATCCCGGATATCTGACTTCGTCATTCCGGGATGGTCCGAAGGACCAGACCCGGAATCTCGAGGTTCCGGGTTCGCGTCTGCGACGCGCCCCGGAATGACGGGTCTTACTCACACATGATCGTAATCCACCACGACCTTGTCCGAACAGGGCCGTGCCTGGCAGGTCAGGATGAAACCCGCCTCCAGCTCCCACGGCTCCAGCGAATAGTTCACTTCCATCTGCGCGTCGCCCTCGACCAGCTTGGCGCGGCAGGTCGAGCACATGCCGCCCTTGCAGGCGAACGGCAGGTCCATGCCGGCGCGCAGCGCCGCATCGAGGATGGATTCCTCCACGGCGACCGGAACCTCGCGGCGCTTGCCGTCGATGATCAGCGACGCCATCGCCTTCGGCGGCGCCGACGCCTCGATGATCTTCTTCGGGCGCGGCTTGCCGCCGAATTCCGAAACGAAACGCTCGACATGAATGCGCTCATCGGCAATGCCGATCTCGCGGCAGGTCGCCTCGATGTCCTCGCTCATGCCGATGGGGCCGCAGATGAAGACGTGGTCGACGCTCGCGGCCGGCACCAGCGAACGCAGCAACACCCTCACCTTCTCGCCGTCGAGCCGGCCATGCAGGATCGGGATGTCCTGCTCCTCGCCCGAGATCACATGGAACAGCGAAAGCCGCTGCATGAAGCGGTCCTTCAGCTCCTCCAGTTCCTCGAGGAACAGCATGTTCGTGGTCGAGCGGTTGCCGTAAAACAGGAAGAAGCGGCTGTTCGGCTCGCGCGCCAGCACGCCCTTGACGATGGACAGGATCGGCGTGATGCCGCTTCCCGCGGCAAAGCCGACATAGACGCGAGCCTGATCGGGCGCATGCGCGATGCCGAACCGGCCGGTCGGCGTCATCACGTCGAGTTCGTCGCCGGCCTTCAGTTCATCCGCGGCCCAGTTGGAAAACGCGCCGCCATCGACCTTCTTCACGGCGATGCGCAGTTCGCCGTCGTCCGGTCCCGAGCAGATCGAATAGGAGCGGCGCACTTCCTCGCCGTCCATGGTGGTGCGCAGCGTGAGGTACTGGCCGGGCGTGAAGCCGTAATCGCCCTCCAGCTCCTTCGGAATTGTGAATGTCATCGACACCGCATCCGCGGCTTCGCGGCGCAGATCGTTGACGGCGAGACGATGGAAGCGCGGGGCGTGGGACATGATCAATGACACTTGAAATAATCAAAGGGTTCGCGGCAGTTCCTGCAGCGCCACAGCGCCTTGCAGGAGGTCGAGCCGAACTCGGACAGCAGCTCGGTATTTGGCGAGCCGCATTGCGGACAGGCGACCTGCTGCTCGCCGAACAGCGCCCGGCGTGAACTCGAGGCCTGCGGCGGCGCGATGCCGTATTCCCTGAGCTTGTTGCGGCCTTCCTCGCTCATCCAGTCGGTGGTCCAGGCCGGCGACAGCACGGTGCGCACGGTCGGCCTGGTAATGCCGGCGCGCTCCAGCGCCAGCTCTATCTCCAGCGCGATCATGTTCATGGCGGGGCAGCCCGAATAGGTCGGCGTGATCGCCACCTCGACCTGGCCGTCATGGATCTGCACATCGCGGAGCACGCCGAGGTCGGCAATGGTCAGCACCGGTATCTCGGGATCGACCACCTGCGCGGCCGCGTCCCAGGCGCGCCGGCGCAGATCGGCATCGTCGAGCGCTGCGGCTACCATGTCGCGCCCGGAAAGGTACGGGGCATCGACTGCAATTCGCTGAGAAGATGCCCGAGATGCTCGCTGTGCCGGCCGCTGCGGCCGCCCTGCTGCATCCAGTTATTGCCGGGCAGGATCAATGTCGCTTCGCTCACCACGTCGGACACCGTCTTGAGCCATGGCGCACGCAGGCCGGCGGGATCGACCGCGATGCCGGCATCGATCAGGCTGCGTTCGCTGTCATCAACTTCGAACATCTCGCCGGTGAAGGCCCAGAGCTGGTCGATAGATTCCTGCGCGCGCCGATGGCTTTCATCGGTGCCGTCGCCCAGACGAACGATCCATTCCGAGGAATGACGGACGTGGTACGCGCTTTCTTTTTCCGATTTTGCCGCAATCGCCGCCAGCGTCGCGTCGCTGGAGCGCATCATCGCGCGCCAATAGAGGTCGGCAAAGCTGGCGTAGAAGAACTGCCGCACCATGGTGCGCGCGAAATCGCCGTTCGGCTGTTCCAGCAGCAGCAGATTGCGGTACTGCCTGACGTCGCGCAGATAGGCGAACTTGTCCTCGTCGTTGCCCCTGCCCTCGACCTTGGCCGCGTATGAATAAAGCTCGCGCGCCTGCCCGAGCAGGTCGAGGCCCATATTGGCCAGCGCCATGTCCTCTTCCAGCATCGGCGCATGGCCGCACCATTCGGACAACCGGTGGCCGAGGATCAGCGCGTCATCGGCGCGGCGCAGGGTGTAGAGCACCAGCGGCGATTCAGAGACGGTGATGTTGGCTGCGGTCATATTGGTTTCCACCTGCATCCACTTGCCAAGACCTCATCCCGAGGAGCGCGGAACGCGCGTCTCGAAGGATGGGCCGCGAGTCCCTCTGCCGCCATCCTTCGTGATGCTTGCTCCGCAAGCTCCTCAGGATGAGGACTGTATTCCCTGCGCCTGATGGTTCGAGACGACGCTTGCGCGCCTCCTCACCATGAGCAACTAACTCATACCTCATCCTGAGGAGCGCCGGAGGCGCGTCTCGAAGGATGGGCCGCGAGTCCCGTTGCCGCCATCCTTCGTGACGCTTGCTTCGCAAGCTTCTCAGGATGAGGACTTCACATATGTCCCACTTCGTCCGGCACGTCGTAGAACGTCGGGTGCCGGTAGATCTTCGACTCCGCCGGCTCGAACATCATGCCCTTCTCCGACGGATCGGACGCGGTGATCGCGTTCGACGGCACCACCCAGATCGAGAGGCCCTCGCCGCGGCGGGTGTAGATGTCGCGCGCGGCCTGCAGCGCCAGCGTGGCGTCGGTGGCGTGCAACGATCCGACATGCTTGTGCGCCAGCCCGTTGCGACTTCTGATGAAGACTTCCCAGAGCGGAATGTTCGGCGTTGCCATCGCGCGTCTCCCTATTCGGCGGCCTGCAGGGTAGCCCGCTGCCGGCGCTTTTCGGCATAGGCCAGCGCCGCATCGCGCACCCAGGCGCCGTCGTCGTGCGCCTTGCGCCGCGCCGCCAGGCGGTCGCGGTTGCAGGGGCCGTTGCCGGCCAGCACCTGCTTGAATTCGTCCCAGTCGATCGCGCTGTATTCCCAGTTCCCCGCCTCGTTCTGCTTCATGCCGGTATCGGGAATCGTAAGCCCGAGGAATTGCGCCTGCGGCACGGTGGCATCGACGAATTTCTGGCGCAGTTCATCGTTGGAGAAGCGCTTGATCTTCCATTTGGTCGAAGTGTCCGAGTGCTGGCTGACCTGATCGGGCGGGCCGAACATCATCAGCACCGGCCACCACCAGCGGTTCAGCGCATCCTGCGCCATCGCCTTCTGTTCCTCGGTGCCGCGGCACAGCGTCACCATGATCTCAAAACCCTGTCGCTGATGGAACGACTCTTCCTTGCAGACGCGGATCATCGCGCGCGCATAGGGACCGTAGGAGCAGCGGCACAGCGGGATCTGGTTCATGATCGCAGCGCCATCGACCAGCCAGCCGATGGTGCCGATGTCGGCCCAGGTCAGCGTCGGATAGTTGAAGATCGATGAATATTTCGCCTTCCCCGCCAGCATCAGGTCGACGAGTTCTTCGCGCGAGGTACCGAGCGTTTCGGCGGCGGCGTAGAGGTAGAGGCCGTGACCGCATTCGTCCTGCACCTTGGCCAGCAGCGCGGCCTTGCGGCGCAGCGACGGCGCGCGCGTGATCCAGTTGCCTTCGGGAAGCATGCCGACGATTTCGGAATGGGCGTGCTGCGAGATCTGCCGCGTCAGCGTCTTGCGGTAGGCCGCCGGCATCCAGTCGTTGGGCTCGATGCGCTCGTCGGCGTCGATGCGCGCCTGGAATTGCGCAGCCCGTTCGGCGTCCTCGACGTGACGTTCGTCGCCATCGGACGAATTGAGCGCCTGCGTGTACATGGCGGACCTCCCGGTGTTTTGTTGGGAGGCAATGTATAACAAAATTATTGTTATGCAATATATTTCTGTAACATGTTTACGGATCGCTGAAGCGTCTTGAAAGTTCCATGCGCGGCTTGGGCAGCGGTCCGTTTTCATTGGTGGCGTGATGGTCAAGCCATTGTTCGGACGCGGGAAGCAGCGCCCGGTAGATCTCGCCGCACAGCGTTCGGGCCGCCCTGCCCGGCCAGTCCGCTGGCAACAGCGCGGTCGGCAGCAGCGGATCGCGCAGCACGACACGGCGGTAATGGTGGATCAGGAGAACGCGCGCGGTGAACGCATCGGCGTCAGCCAGTTGCTCGCCGCGGCCGAGCCAGGCGCGCAGCGGCTCGAAGGTCTTCATGAATTTCAAATAGGCGTCGGCGGTGCGATCGAGCGGCCAGCTCTCGCGCAGCAGCCGCCGCCCGCTGTCGTCTTCGGCCGAGACTTCGAGGCGAATGGCGCCGGACGCTTCCTCCGGTACCGGCACGCCCGAGGGCGCAACCCACACTCCCGGCAGCGGACTGCCGAAGCCCGCGTTCTTCAGCGCCTCGCGCGCCGCGTCGCGATCGCCGCCATTGCCGATCAGCAGCAGTTCGAACCGCCCGGTCCAGTCGGACGCCGGCGGGCCATAAATATGTTTCGTTGCGATATCAAAAGTTTGCCGACCGCTCTGCACGAGACGATAGAAGCTGTTGCGACCGATTCTAGTGCGCTCGAACCAGCCATCGGCCGTCAGCCGCGACATCGCCGTCCGCACCACGCTGGCGTCGACATCGAGTTCCCCAAAGAACTCCAGCAGCGTACCAAGCCACACCGAGCCGCCGCGCGGCACAATGGCATCGCCGAACACGGTGATGACGATCGACCCGGTGCGCGACGGTTCGCGCTTCAATTGCTGGATGATGCGGGCAAGCGGCGGCGGCATGCGTCAACGCATAGCCTGTTTTTCAGGGTGGCCACAACGGAGGGAGACGGGCTGTCATCCTTCGAGACGCCGCTTTGCGGCTCCTCAGGATGAGGACTAAGAGCAGAAAGTAGTCACGAAGAGGGTCCTCATGGTGAGGAGCGCGGCAACGCCGCGCGTCTCGAACCATGGCCGCAAACGGATTCTACCGATGCGGGTTCGGATACACCAACGCGCGCCAGCCGCTTCGATCAAACGGCGCCCACTGGCCCTCGGCTTGCGCCAGGCGATCGGCCACGGCGTAGACGGCGGCGGGGTGATGGCCCATGCCGCAATGGCTGCTCTCGACCTCGATGCTTTCCGAAGTCGCCGATGTCTGCTCCATGCAGCCCTGCCAGGCGCAGATGCCGTCGGTGCGGCTGAAGATCGCCGTGGTCGGCACCGGCGGCGTCCCCGCCAACGCGCCACCGAAGCGATGGTCTTCTTCTTCGGCGCTGCGGCCGCTGGCCAGTTCGTAGACACGCCAGGCGTTGGTGGCCTTCGGGCCAGCCGCGAACGGGCTGCCGAGCGTGATCACGCCGCGCACGCGCTCCGGCATCATCTTGGCGAGCTGCCGCGCATAAAGGCCGCCCAGACTCCAGCCGACCAGCGAGACCTTGCGGCCGTGGGTGTCGTTCATTTCCTGCAGCAGATCGACCATCGCATCCTGCACGCCATGGCGCAGGCCGAGATTGCGACCCTGACGCCAGCCGCTGACGGCATAGCCACGGCCTCTCAGAAACGCGCGCAGCGGACGTGTCGAGGTGTCGGAGGCAACAAGCCCGGGCAAAACCAGCACCGGATGACCATCGCCGCGCGGGGCAAGGCTCAGCAACGGCAAGGCGCCGAGAAACGCACCTAATTCGGAAATGGCGCGCCCTTCCATGAACATCAGTGTTCTGGACGGCGGGGCAAGCGTTTGCGTAGCGACGGACATCCTATCTCCTCTCGGGCGGGCGCCTCTGGCAGCCCCGCCGCTGGTTAAGTTGAGTAGACGCAAACGCAGCAGAATCGTTCCGCAACGCAACATTATTACCCAAAAGCTAAGGAACAGATTTTGGTCTTGCAAGCGGCCCAGGTCACACTTGGGGCAACTAAAAGCGTTGACGTGATTAATCCGTCACAGCAGCCGCAGCAGGTATTCGAGGGTGTAGAGCGCAAGCCCCGCAAGGCCGCCGATCAGCGAGCCGTTGAAGCGGATGTATTGCAGGTCGCGGCCGATGTTGATTTCGATCAGCGAGATCAACTGCCCCATGTCCCACGACTTGACCTGGTCGGAGATGAAGGTCGAAACGCCGCTCTTCTGTTCGGCAACCACCGTTCGCAGCACGGCCACAAGGCCCTGGTTGATTTCGGCGCGCAACTCGGCGTCGCCGGCCAGCGCCTCGCCGGCCGTCACGAACATCCGCACCAGATATTGCTCGAGCACCTGCGTCTCGCCCGAGGCACTGCGTTCGAAGAACGAGCGCAAATTGTCCCAGACGTGGTTCGCCAGGCTGGTGAGTTCGGGACGCGCCAGCAAATCGCGCTTCAGGCCCTGGATACGTTCGGCATAGGCAGGGTCGGTGCCGAGCCGGTCGACGAAGCCAAGCACCATGCGATCGAACTCGCCGCGAAACGGATGTTCGGGATCGTTGCGGACCTCCTCGAAGAACGCGCTCGCCGAGGCCACGATCTTGGTCACCAGAAACTTGTCGGCGCGATAGAGCTTCAATAGCGTCGGCAATTCGGCGCGGATCTTCTCGCGGATCATCGCCATGGTCTCGGCCTGGGTCAGCGTCTGGTGCACCGCCCGCAGGATATCGTCGAGCAGCCCCTGGTGCCGGCCCTCCTTGACGAAGGCGCGCAGCGTTCCGGCGGCGAGCGGCGCGAGATCGATCGCCATCAGCTGCGCGGTGATGCGGCGGCTGACGAACGTCATCAGGCCGGAATTCTCCGTTGCCGCCACCGCTTCGGGCAGCAGCCGCAACGCGAACCGAGCGAGATCCTCGCTGCGCTTGCGGTCGCGCAGCCAGTCGCCGATGAACGAGCCGAAATCGATCTGCCGCAGCTTGGCTTCGACCGGCGCGGATTCGAGGAAATGCACCTCGATGAATTCGCCGAGCTTGTCGGCGATGCGGTGCTGGTTGCTCTGGATGATGGCGGTGTGCGGGATCGGCAGTCCCAGCGGCCGCTTGAACAGCGCCACCACGGCGTACCAGTCGGCGAGACCGCCGATGGTGGCGGCCTCCGCAAAGGCCGCGATGAAGCCGAACACGGGGTGCACGGGCAGCATCGCCCTCGCGGCAAGGAAGATCGCAAACGTCGCCGCCAGCACGGACGTTGCCAGCAACTTCACGCGCCGCAGCTCGGCGGCGCGCGCGGCGTCGCCGGGAGTGTCGGTGGCGAAAGTGGCCGGAAGGGTCATGGCGGCTTTCGGAGAGATACACGCGCTTCAATCATAGCGCGATGCGCCCACTGCCGTCATTCCGGGGCGTGCGAAGCACGAACCCGGAATCTCGAGATTCCGGATCGCCGCTTCGCGTCGTCCGGAATGACTGGGCATACCCGACAAAAAGAAGGCCCGCCAAAGCGGGCCTTCGAAACGGCAGTTGTCAGGCGGATCGCGATCAGGCGGTCTTGGAATAGACCTTGGAGAAATTGTCCTGCGCGGTCTTGGCACCCTCGGTGACGAGCTTGCCGAGATACTCGGTGGTGGCCTTCGCCCGCGAGACGAACACTTCGCCACGCGCACGGGCCAGGTCCGACTGGATCTGGGCGGCTTCGCTCAGCGACTTGGCCGAAGCGAGCTTGTCGATGCCGGCGAAGAACGCTTCCGCGTCCTGGTAGAGCGCCTGCTGGATGTTGCGGCTGATCTTGGCGGCCTCGGCGACCGAACCGGCAACGGCGGTCTCGACGGCAGCAGTGACCTTCTCGGAACCGGCATGGAAGTCAGCGGCGCGAACCTTCGCGGTCTCGGCCTGCTTCTTCACGAAATCACGGGCGGCTTCCGGAACTTCCATGTTCTGGAGCTTGGTGAACGCCTCGGTGACGGGCGCGAAGGCTTCCTTGACGGTGTTCAGCACGGAATTGGTTTCGGTGGTCATTGGGGTTTCTCCATCCTCAGGTTTGAGCTATGGGCTCACCCCGTCCGGATTGGCCCGGGGCACGCGTGTTGTGCCATAGTTAATGGTGCATCGCAACATCAATGTTGCGATGCGATATCACGAATCCGTGAATAGCACGATCGATGGGCGATTTGCCCGAAGAACCGGCAAAAGTTCCACTTTAGTCTAATGCCGGCACCGCCCCGCTACTGTGCATGGGGTTGTTCCGCGAGTTTTTGTCCGGGCGGCGTCCGGCCGGTCAGTGCTGGACGGCGCCCGGCAACCCGTAGGCTTCCATCTGTGCCCTGACCTGCGCGACGTTGTGCCCGAGCACCACGATGTCGTGCTTCTTGCCGTCGGCATCCCTGACGTGGTCCCGCAGCAGCGCCTCGGCCTTGAAGCCGAGACTTTCAAAGAGCGCGATCGCCGCCTGCTGGTCGACTGTCATCTGCACCGTCAGCCTCTCCAGCCCCGAGCCCAGAGCCAGCGCAAATGTCTCCTGCGACAGCGCCCGGCCGACCCCCTGCCCTCGGACATCAAGCGACACCACCATCCTGATGCCGCCGACATGGGGCGACCAGGAATGCGGGTCGCACACCAGCGTGCCGCAACCGACCACCTTCCCGCCCTTCACCGCCAGCAGGCTGGTGATGGCGCCGCGCTCGATCTCGTTGACCCAGGCCGACAATACCTTGGGCTGGCTGATGTTGCGCGGCAGGAACAGCAGGTCGTGCGTCGGAAGCTTTTGCGCGAACGCCAGCACTGCGGGCTCGTCGCTGCGCGCCATCAGGCGGAATTCGATGTCGCCGGCGTCGGTCTTGACGTGGCGCGGATAGGAACGTGTTTCGCTCATGTCGATCTCTTGCCCAGCCAGGAGTCCAGTTTCGGCCACAGCCGCTTGATGGCGTTGGCGCCGGCGACGAGGCTGACGTGACCGCCTTTCAGCATCACCTCCTCCTTCTCTTCGGAGCCAATTTTGGTGATCAGATGCTTTGCCGCATCGTAGGGCACGATGTGATCGTGCTCGGCGACCGCGTGCAGGATCGGCACCTTGATGTTGGAAAGCATCGCTTCGCGTCCGCCGACCGTCATGGTGTCGTTGTAGAGCTTGTTGTCCCACATCAGGTTCTTGGTGATGTCGCGGAAATACTCGCCGGCCAGCGGCAGGGTGTCCGTGCCCCAGCGATCCATCATCCGGTAGGCCTTGACGTATTCGTCGTTCCAGATGTTCTCCCAGAGCTGCACCTGGCCCGCGACCCGCGAAGCCGGCCGCAGCATCTCGAACGACTGCAGGATCAATTCGGGCGGCATGTTGCCGGTGCTGTCGATCAGGCGATCGACATCGAAATAGCGGCGGTCCGAGAAGTTCGAAAACAGCTTCATCTCGCGGAAATCGATCGGCGTGGTGAAGCAGATCAGGTTCTTCATCGGCCCGTCGTGGAAGATCGAGCCGTACAGCAGCGACAGCACGCCGCCGAAGCAGTAGCCGATCACGCTGACGTCCTTCTCGCCGGAATCCTGCTGCACGCGGCGGATGCAATCCGGGATGAAGTCGAGGACGTAGTCCTCCATCCGCAAGGACTTCTCTTCCGGCTTCGGAGCCGTCCAGTCCAGCATGTAGACGTCGTAGCCGCGCTTCAGCAGAAACTCGATGAAGCTCTGGCCCGGCACCAGGTCGAGAATGTAGCCGCGGTTGGTGGTGGCCATCACGATCAGGATCGGCACGCGGTAGATTTCGTCCGCCATCGGCCGGTAGTGATAGAGGTTCATGGTGCCGCGGACGGCCAGGATGTCTTTTGGCGTGGAGCCGAGCGATGGACCCGACGAGGAGAAGTATTCGACGCCCTTGATGCTGCGCTGGATCGCGCGCTGCACTTCGGACTGGACCCGTTCCGAGATGGAGGCGAGATCGAGACCCGCGGCAGGAGCGTTCATTTTTGCTCTCCCTCCGATGGCGGACGCCTGGTACGCGGCGGTCGCGGCGTGACGCTGCCGCTCGCCTGCGCCAGCGAGTTGTGATGCACCTGGTGCAGCAGCGCCTTGATCTCGTTGAGCTGGCCTTCGATCGCCTGGATGCGCTCCGCCATGCCGACCATCTGCGCCCGGCTCGGCAGGTTCATCGCCAGCAGATATTTCTCCATCAGCTCGCCGATTTGCTTTTGCGCGCCCGCCGTCGCGCCGCCAACCTGGTTCATCACCTTGGAAAATTCCGGCGACGTCATCGTCTGGTTGGCGAAGGAGTTGAACCCCTTCTCCATCTCCCCGATCATCGTCCGCCAGACCTCGGCGGGATCGTTGCCCTTGTCGGCCATTGCGCGCTCTCCCTCACGCTGACGAGCGCTTGCCACGCTTCGCTTGTTCCGCCCATACCACACCGTTGCGCTGGACCGGTCAACCGCGGCGAAGCCTTCTGCGGTGCGGGAAACCATGCCATAGTTGTCAGACACGGTATCACTTGAGGGAAGACACCCGCGATGCTCGCCCATCAGCCGCCCCAGATCGCCCGCGCCAATGGCATAGACATTTGCTACGAGATCTTCGGCGATCCGGCCGCGGAACCGCTGCTGCTGATCATGGGGCTCGGCGCCCAGATGATCCATTGGGACGACGATTTCTGCCGCCAGCTCGCCGGTCGTGGCTTTCGCGTGATCCGTTTCGACAACCGCGACATCGGAAAATCCTCGCACCTTTCCGGCGGCAAGCGCCTGACCGCGTTCGAACTGCTCAAGCTGCGGCTGTTGAAGATCCCGGTGGCTGCGCCCTACAAGTTGATCGACATGGCCAAGGATACCGTCGGCCTGATGGACGTGCTCGGGATCAAGTCGGCGCACATCGTCGGCGCGTCGATGGGCGGGATGATCGCCCAGGAAATCGCGATCTCGTTCCCGCAGCGGGTGCGCTCGCTGACCTCGATCATGTCGACCACCGGCAATCCCAGGGTCCCGCCGCCGACCCGCGAGGCCGCCGCCATGCTGATGGCGCCGCCGCCCAACACCAGGGAGGAATATTACGAGCGGTTTGCCCGGACCTGGAAAGTGCTGCGCGTCGGTTCCTTCCCCGAGGACGAAGCGCTCGACCCCTCGCGTGCGGCACGCACCTTCGAGCGCGGCCTCAATCCGGCCGGCGTCGGCCGGCAGTTGCGCGCGGTGCTGGCTTCCGGCAGCCGCAAGGAGCGGCTGCACCACGTCAAGATCCCGACGCTGGTCATCCACGGCACCGTCGATCCCTTGGTCCGCCCCGAAGGCGGCAAGGACACCGCAGCCTCGATACCCGGCGCGAAACTCCTGATGATCGAGGGCATGGGCCACGCGCTGCCGATCCCGATGTGGCCGCAGATCATCGACGCGATCGACAAGCACGCCCACGGCGCAGCGGCGAAAGCGGCTTAACTCTTCGTTGCGATCCAGATCACGTGACGCGCGCCGCCGCCCCTCCCGGTGGCGCGAACGTTGACTTCGTTGACGTCGAAGCCCGCGCCGCGAAGGCGTTTCGCGAACGTCGCGTTGGGCCCGGACGACCAGACCCCCAGCACCCCGCCCGGCCGCAACGCCGCCTGCGCAGCGCTCAACCCGGCTGAACTGTAGAGCGCGTCATTGGCCTTGCGGGTCAGCCCTTCCGGCCCGTTATCGACATCAAGCAGAATGGCGTCGAAGGCGGCGCGGTGCGAACGGATGATTTCGGTGACATCGGTTTCCCGGATGCTGACGCGGGCATCGCTCAGACTGTCGCCAAAAATTTCCGCCATCGGGCCGCGCGCCCAGGTAACCACCGCCGGCACCAGCTCGGCCACCACGATCTGCGCCTTGCTGCCGAGCACGGCAAGCGCTGCACGCAGCGTAAAGCCCATGCCGAGCCCACCGATGAGCATATGCGGCTTCGCGACCTTCTCGATCTTCTTCGGCGCCAGCGTTGCGAGCGCGGCTTCCGAGCCTGAAAGGCGGCTGTTCATCAGCTCGTTGGTGCCGAGCATGATGGAGTACTCCTTGCCGCGGCGCATCAGGCGGAGTTCATCCTCGGTGCCGGGGATGCGGGCGGTGTCGAGTTTTTCCCAGGGAATCATGCTGGGCTTTTAGCATGGTCTCTCAACAGCCGTTCAACCTACCCGCTCGCCCAGACGTCGAGCACGTAGCGGTTCTTGGTACCGAGATCGTCGATCCAGCGCAGCCCTGCCTCGGCGTCGGCGCCTGACTTCTCGCGATAGATCGCGACCAGCGCGGCCTTGACGTCCGGTTCCATCTTGCCGCCGTCGCCGCAGACATAGACGATCGCGCCCTGCTCGATCAGGTTCCAGACGCGGTCCTTCTGCGCGGCGACGAGGTGCTGCACATAGGTCTTCTGGCCGTTCGCCCGCGAGAACGCGGTGTGCAGTTCGGTGATTCCATCGGCGGCGAATGCTTTCAGTTCGTCGGCGTAGAGAAAGTCCTGATCGGGATGGCGGCAGCCGAAGAACAGCATCGCCGGGCCGAGTTTGGCGCCTTGCGCCTTGCGATGCGCGCGTTCTTGCAGGAAGCCGCGGAACGGGGCGAGCCCGGTGCCGGGACCGATCATGATCACGGGCACGGCGGGATCGTCGGGCAGGCGAAAGCCGGCCTTGGTTTCGCGCACCGTCGCGTGAATGGTATCGCCGACACGGCGGCCGGCAAGATAGTTGGAGCAGACCCCCCTGTAGACGCCGCGTCCCGAACTCGCCGGCGCTTCCACCACGCCGACGGTCACACTGCAACGTTCCGGGTCGATTGAGGGCGACGAGGAGATCGAATAATAGCGCGGCGCCAGCAGCGACAGCATCTCCAGATAGGCATGGAACGGCAACTCACACGCCGGATATTCCTCCAGCAGATCGAACACCGACTTGCGCTTGGCGAGGACGTCCGAACGGTAGCGCTCCGTCGCGGCAGCATCGTCACCGACATAGGCCAGCAGTTTCGGCTTGGTGACGGGACAGCGCGTGTGCTCCGACATGATCTGGATCTGCTTGCGGGTCGCGACCTGCTGCAACTCGACGAATTCGGTGAGCAGCCGTCCGACCGAGACGGCGTCGCCCACCGGCAATTGCGCGCGGCGGCCTTCGGCGACCTGCAGACGGATCTGGTCGGCCGGCAGAAAGCCGAAGCGGCGGGCGACGGAATCGACCAGCGCCGGGTCGTTGCGCGGCACCACGCTGAGATGATCGCCGACACGGTACGTAACCCCGGGCGGCAGCTGCACCTCGATGTGCCGGGTCGAGCGGTCGGAGCCGTTGGCGCCGGTCCGGTTCTGCAGCTCGGAATTGACCGACACCTTCATCCGCGCGACGCCGCCCGCGGCGACAATCGTGTTGACGGCCGAGGCCGCGACCGGCTCGATCGAATACAGCGGCGCGTCGTCGGCGCTGCGCGTGATGTTCGACGCGAGACCGAACTCCTTGGCCGCCGCCGGCCCGAGCGATGCGAACCACTTTTCAAACTGGCCGTCGAGATCGCTGCGGGCATCGCCCTCGCCGCGGCCGTAGACGCTGCGCGCGCCATGCGCGGCCAGTTGCTCGTCGATGATGCGTGGTACGGACTGGTAGGTCGCCGCCCAGTCGCTGTTGCCGCAGCCGAACACGGCGTAGCGTACCTTGGCGAACGCATTCTTCGGGATGTCGCCTTCGAGCCATTTGACGAACTGCGTGGCGTTATCAGGGGGCGCGCCATTATAGGAGGCGCAGAAGATCAGCACCCCGCCCTCCTGCGGCAGCTTGCCGACATAATCGTCAAGCGCACCCAGCTTTGTGGCAAAGCCGTTGACCTCGGCGAGGTCCGCGACGCGCGTGGCCAGTTCCTCGGCGGTGCCGAGGTTGGAGCCGTAGAGCACCAGCAGTGGCGTGTTGTGTCCGGGCCGGGTCCGCGCTTTCGGCGCCGCCGCGTTCGAGGCCGCTGCAGCCACGGCTGCACGGCCGGCGAAGGCGCCGCGGTCCTTGTCGGCACGCGGCCTGACCTTGATCTTGAAGCCTTCGGGCTTGACGGTGAGCGTCTCTTTCAGATGCATCTGGTAGCGGTGCGGATCGATCAGCTTGAAGCGCTGCAGGATCATGCCGATCGCGAGCGCCGCCTCGTGCATCGCGAAGCCGCGCCCGATGCAGGCGCGCTGGCCGTTGCCGAAGGGCTTCCAGGCGTTGATGGGACGCTTGGCCTCGGCTTCGCGGCTGAAGTTCTCCGGATCGAACGCATCGGGATTCGGCCCCCAGACGCTGGGATCGCGGTGCAACGCCATCACCAGCACCGTGATGAAGGTGTTCTTCTTCAGATGGTATTTGCCCCCGATGGTTTCGTCCTTGAGCGGCGCGATGCCATAGGCCGGCGCCGGCGGCCACAGCCGCAGCGCCTCCTTCAATATCTGCGTGATATACGTGAGCTGCGTGACCTGCTGATAGGTCGGCTTCACGCTGAGGTCCGGCCCGAGCACCCGGTCGACTTCCTCGTAGGCCTTCTTGAGCACGTCGGGATGCTTGAGCAACGCATAGATCGTGCACGACAGCAGCCCGCTGGTGGTCTCATGTCCCGCGATCAGGAATGTGTTGATCTGGTAGCGGATGTTGACATCGTCGAGTTGTTCGCCGGTGGCGCGGTCGACCCCGGTCATCATCGCGCCGAGCATGTCCTTCTTGCCTTCGGCGGCTTCGGCGTTGCCGCGGCGCTCTGCGATGATCTCGTCGACCATCTTGTTCATGAAGGCTACGTCCTGCGCGAGGTCGCGGCGGCGTTTCTGCAGCCACAGGCCTTCCAGCGGAATGCCGCGCGTCATCATGATCGTCTCGAGCGAGCGCACCAGCGACTCGACGAACGGATGGTAGTCGCGGCGGTAGAATGAGTTGAAGCGATAGTCGAAGCCGCAGAGGCCGATGGTGTCCAGCGTCAGCGCGGTCATATCGTGAACGACGTCGATCTCCTCGTCGCCGTTGAGCCGTTCCCACTTCTTCACGAGTTGCTCGGCGATATCGACCATGCTCGGGTGATAGGACTGCATCGCGCGGTTGCCGAACGGCTGCAGCAGGATGTTGTGCGCCTTGCTCCAGTTCGGTTCGTTGGTATCGGCGGTAAACAGCCCGTCGCCGCCGACGGCGCGAACGCGGCGCAGCGAGCCGCGCACGGCCTTGTCAAAACGCTTCTCGTCGGAGAGTTCGTCGATCAGGTCGTGGCCGGAGACGATCACCAGCGGCGCGCCCATCATGTCCAGCCAGAAGATCGGCCCCAGCTCCTTGGACAGCCGCACCAGATGCTGCACCGGCGCGTTCGGGTCCAGCGACAGCATGTTGCCGACGACGGGCTTCTTCGGCGGGTGCGGGATCGGGTCTAGTTTGTTGGGGGACGCCATGGTCGAACTGTCTCCTGCCCTGTCTCAAGCCACGTCGTCATTCCGGGTCTGGTCCTTCGGACCATCCCGGAATGACGGCGCAAATTACTGCAATCGTCGCAGTGACGACGCGTGAGATATCTACCCGAATCTTTTCCTACGCCATTCGATCAGCTTGGCGCTGACCTCCTCCGGCTTCTCCTGCTGCGTCCAATGGCCGCTGCCGCGCACCAGATACTTCTCCAGATCGGGGACGAGCTTCTCCATGCCGTCGGCGGCCGATGGCGGCAGCACTCCGTCGTTCTCGGCCATGATCATCAGCGACGGGACGTGCACGTGATGATCGAGCCCCTTCGAGCGCTGCCAGTTCCGCGTAAAATTGCGATACCAGTTGATGCCGCCGGTGAAGCCGGTCTTGGTGAAGGTATCGACGAACACCTTCTTCTCCTCCGGCGACAGGATCGGCGTGCGCGGATCGTGCTTGGCGTCGTAATTCGCGATCATCTGCGGAAACGCCAGGTTGAGCCGTGGCGAGGCGCCGACGCCGGCGATCGGCTGTTCCTCCGGCGTCCCTTCGGGGCGCGCCACCGGCTTGCGCATGAACGCATCGAAGGTCTGCTCGACGCGGCTGCCGAAAATCCGGTCCGGCTCGCGGCCGGGGTCCTGGAATTGCACGATGTACATCTTGTCGCCGAAGCGCTGGCGAAACAGCTCGATCGGATCGGCCGGCGCGCGATCCCAATGCGGCGTGTTGACGCCGACGACCCCGGCCACGCGCGACGGATGCCGCAGCGGCATCTGCCAGACGATGAACCCGCCCCAGTCGTGGCCGACAAAGATCGCCTTGTCGATCTTGAGATGGTCGAGCAGGCCGACGAGGTCGCCGGTCAGATGCTCCATGTCGTAGTCCTCGACCGGCTCCGGCCGGTCGGTCGCGCCATAGCCGCGCTGGTCCGGCGCAATCACCCGGATGCCCGCCTCGCTCAGGGCCTTGATCTGGTGACGCCAGGAGAACGCGATTTCCGGCCAGCCGTGGCACAGGACGACCGGCGGCTTGTCCGAGGCCGGCCCCGCCTCGTAATAGCCCATGCGAATACCGTTCACCTCGGCGAACTGCAGCGGCGGCATTTCAATCATCGTCAAAGCCCTATTCAGCGGCGCTGGTCATGGTCGGCGGCGGTGCGAACGCCGCCTCGAGCGCTTCAAATTCCACCGGCAGCATGTCGCACATAACCTGGACGTGGGGAATGATGTTGGCGCCGGCGATGAAGCCGAAATCGAGTTGGTCGCGGTAGCTCTGCACGGTGATGTTGAGCGCGATGCCATGCGTCGAGATCGACACCGGGAAGATATGCAGCAATTCCGCCCCCGCGGCATACAGCGTCTGCCGCGGCCCCGGCACGTTCGACACCGTGATGTTCGCGGACGGCGGCAGCACGTCGGAAAGGTTCGAGCGGCTGTAGAGCAGCGCCAGGATCTGCACCATGATCGGCGCGCCGAGCATGGAGATGTTGGAGACCTGCGGCATGAAAGCCCGCAGCGGATGCGACATCTCCTTCGACTTGGTCGATTGCGCGATGATCGCCTCCAGCCGCTCCTTTGGGTCGGCGATGTTGGTGGCGATCGAGCAGATCATGCCGAACACCTGGTTGTTGGCCTCGGTGTTACCCTCCTCGCGCAGCGAGATCGGCACCGCGGCCGTCATTGACTTCGCGGGCAGCGCGCCCCGCTCCAGCAGATAACGCCGCACCACGCCAGAAGCCAGCGCCAGCACCACGTCGTTGAGCTTGCCGCCGGATGCCTTGGCGACTGCCTTGGCCCGCGACAGCGAAATCGAGGTGCCGGCGAAACTGCGCTCGGACGAAATCGCCTTGTTCAAGACCGTCGGCGGCGAAACCATGCTGGCGATGCTGTCGCGCGACTTCGGGTCGGAGATCTTGCCGACCACATCGGAGACACTCTTGAGCATCGCCGGAATGCTGCCGGCAAATTTCACCGCACTCTCGATCTGGAACATGGCGTTGTCGAACAGGATCGATCCGAGATCGCTCTTTCCCGAACGCGGCAAGTCGAGCGTTTTCGGCGTCGAGGACCCGTCGAAAGGCTGGCGCCAGAGCTGCTGGTAGGAATCGATCAGGTTGGCGGCGATATCGCGCGGCTCGTTGTTACCTTTTGCCTGCGGAATCGGCGCCTCGACTTTGCGCGGCACCGGCGTGACGTCGTAGATCATATTGGTCAGCGCCGCGCCCGCGCCGCCGTCGATGCAGGCATGATGCATCTTGGAATAGAGCCCGATCTCGTTGTCCTTCATGCCCTCGAAGACGTAGAACTCCCACAGCGGCCGGGCGCGATTGAGCAGCTTCGCATGCATCCAGCCGACGATGCGCTCCAGCGTGGCGCGGTCATACGGCGCCGGCAGGCTGCCGCGGAAGATGTGACGGTCGATGTCGAACTGGTCGTCCTCGACCCATGACGGGTGATCGATATCGAGCGGCGCCTTTTCCAGCCGCGCCTTGAGGATCGGCGCGATGTGCAGCCGCGAGGCGATCATCGCCTTGAAATCCTCGAAGAAGTTACCGTTGTAGTTCTCGGGCAGGCGGAAGATCGCCATGCTGCCGACATGCATCGGCATTTCCGGCGTTTCCAGATACAGGAACGACGCATCCATCGACGACAGTTTCTTGGCGTCCGCCATATTTTCCTCCCGAAGTAGAAATCACGGCGCCTTGGCGGCGCTTCTGGCGTACAGAACGACTTATATTATTATCGAAAACCGCTACCCATCCTGCATCAATTGCGGTGGGCTCATTCGAAAATCATCCCCTTGCGTCAGGGCTCAGATCAGGATTGTGCATTTTCAGGGGGGCCATAGGCAATGGCAAATGGCCCCGAACGGTCAAAATGCCGGAACTGGCCTTCAGCCTGGGAGAGGCGGTCGGCCACCGCCCACAACGCCGCGGGATTGACGCCGAGCCCGACATGGCTGGCGAAATGTACCTCGATGTTCTCGGCGGTCTCCGAGGGACGCAGCAGGCTGGTGCGCCAGTTCACGATCCCATCGGTACGGGAATATAACGAGGTTGCCGGAACCGGCAGGTCGCCGGCGATCGCCTGGCGGATTTCCGGATTGTCGTCGACCGTCTCCCCCGACAGCGCCTCATACAGCCGCGTGGCGTTGGTCGCCCTGATGTCGTTGGCAAACGGACTGCCGAGCGTGATCACGGCACGCACCATGTCCGGCAATTGCAGCGCCAGGTCGCGCGCATAGATGCCGCCGAGGCTCCAGCCGACCAGGCTGACCTTGCGGCCGGTCTGTTCGTGAATGCCGGTCAGGAGATCGCGCAACGCCGCGCGTTTGGAGGCGACGCCACCGAAGTTGCGCCCCATTCTCCATGCCTGGGTATCGTAGCCGAGTTCTTTCAGGTAGCGCCGCATCGGCGCCATCGACAGATCGCTGGCGAGAAAGCCCGGCAGCGTCAGCACCGGATGCCCGTCGCCCTTCGGCGCGCGCAACAACAGCGGCGACAGCAGCAGGCTCGAGTTCAATTCGAACAGGCTGCGCGCCTCGGCCAGCATCAGGAACAGGCTTGGCGGCTGAAGCCGCTGCTCTTCCTTCGCTGTGCCGCCTTCCGCCACTACTTCTTGTCCTTCTTGGTCATGCCACCGAGGCCGGCCATTGCCACGAACATGTCCTGGAAACGTTCGGCGATCTTGGGATCGAAGGTAAACCAACTCTGGATCAGGGATTCCGGTGAAATCTTTTCGATGTTGGCCATCATCTGTTGCTGCATCTTGTCCATCACCGCCGTCTGCATCGGCTGCACGTCCGGAAGGCCAAAAAACTGCCTGGCTTCCAGCGGCGTGCAATCTACTTCGACGTTAACCTTCATGACCGCTCCTTTTACTGGCTTGCCGCAGTATCGCCACGATAGCCCCGGTCACGCAAGGACAAGACCTTAACCCCGCTCATCTATTTCGAACATGGTCAACCCGGTGACCTCGGTCAGCCCGGTGACCTGAGTCAGGCAAGATTTGGGTCAGCCAAAGCGCTCGACGGCAAACGGGCTGATGTCGGCAAACGGGGTCTCCCCGGTCATGGTTTCGGCCAGCAGGCGGCCGGTCGCCGGCCCGAGCGTCAGGCCGTGGTGCTGGTGGCCGAAATTGAACCACAGCCCGGCATGGCGGGGCGCCTTTCCGATCACCGGCAGCATATCGGGCAGACACGGCCGCGCCCCCATCCAGGGCCTGGCGTCGACCGGCTCGCCCAAGGGAAACAGCTTGTGGGCCCGCGGCAGCGCCCGCTCGACCTGAACCGGCGTCGGCGGCGCATCGCGGTGGGCGAATTCCGCACCGGTCGTCAGGCGAATGCCGCGGTTCATGGGCGCCAGCAGATAGCCTTGATCAGAATCTAGTACGGGATGGTTCAGGATTATGTTGCCCCGCGGCTTGAGGTGCAAATGGTAACCCCGCTTGACCTGAAGCGGGATCGAATAGCCGAGCGGGGCAAAAATCTGGTCTGACCAGGGTCCCATTGCCACCACGACGTCGCGCGCGGTGATGGTGCCTTCCAGTGTTGCCACCCGCCAGCGCCGGTCGGTCTGTTCGAGCGTTCTTGCGTCGCCGACCAGGTAGCGCCCGCCCCTGCGGCCGAACAAGGCAGCGTAGGCCTTGGCGAGGCCACCGGGGTCCGGCACGAATCCCGGCGCGGGAAAATGGATCGCGCCGCTGAACTCGCCGGTCAGATGCGGCTCGCGCGCAACAATCGCAGCGGCATCGAGCACGTCGCCGGCGACACCATATTGTTTGGCACGCTCAAGATCCCGCACCGCGTTCTCAAGCGTCGGCCCGGAGCGAAACAGCTTGATCCAACCGGTCCGCCGCAACAACTCCGGCACGTTGGCCTCGGCGATCAGCGCCTCATGCTCGATCAGGCTGCGCTGGATCAGCGGCAACTCGGCCATCGCACTGTGCAGTGCACGCTCGGGTGAAGAGGCCAGAAAATAGCGAGTCAGCCACGGCAGGAAGGTCGGCAGATCCCTGAAGTGGTACCGCACCTGCGGCGCGCGAAGGAACGCATATCGCAGGATCTGTCCCAGATCCCGCGGAAACATGTAGGGAAAGACCGAAGCACATTCGATCAGCCCGCCATTGCCATAGCTGGTTTCTTCGCCGGCCGTGTCGTGCCGATCGATCAGGACCACATTCCGGCCGCGTTTCAAAAGGTGCAAGGCGGCGCTCACGCCGACCATGCCCGCACCCAGGACGAGTACGTCGGCCTTCAGTTCCGCCATTCAGCACTCCGAAAGTTCAATGTAACGTGCGCAGGCGCACGTCCTATGGTGAACCTAGTCATTGCCGCACCGCCGCGCAAACCGGCATGCGGTGCAGGGAAATGATGCTTGCGCGGCGGCTGGACTCTGGCAACATGGCTCGGCAATATCCGCCGCTAGTTGTGGAAATTGTTGATCAAAGCGGGGAAATCAAACAAATGTCGGTACGTCAGAGTTTGCTTGCAGCGGTCGCGGCCTCCATCATCGCGCTCGCGGTGGTGCCGGCATCGGCGCAGACCCTGCGCTACGCCAACCAGGGCGACCTCAAGTCGCTCGACCCCTACACGCTCAACGAGAGCACCACCCATGCCCATCTCGGGCAGGTGTTCGAAGGCCTGGTTGCCCGCGACAAGGATCTGAAGGTCATCCCCGCGCTGGCGGAGAAATGGGAAACGCTGGAGCCGACCCGCTGGCGCTTCCATCTGCGCAAGGGCGTGAAATTCCAGAACGGCGACCCCTTCACCGCCGACGACGTGCTGTTCTCGGCGGAACGCGTGCAGAAGAAAGGCTCGAACCTGCAAACCCGCATTCCCAGCGGGACCAAGGTTGTGAAGGTCGACGACTACACGGTCGATTTTGTTCTGACCTCGCCCAATCCCATTCTCAATTCGCAATGGGATACCTGGTACATCATGAGCAAGAAGTGGTCCGAGGCGAACAACGCCGTCGAGCCCACGCCCGCGGCGGCAACGACGCCGAGCTTTGCCTCGCTCAACGCCAACGGCACCGGCGCTTTCTCGGTCGAAAGCCACCAGCCGGGCGTCAAGACCGTCTTCAAGGCCAACCCGAACTGGTGGCGCAAGGCGGAGCACAACATCAAGGAGATCGTCTTCACCCCGATCGGGTCGGACGCCACGCGCGTGGCCGCCCTGCTCTCGGGCGAAGTCGACGTCATCGAGCCGGTTCCGATCCAGGATATCTCGCGGGTGGATTCCACGGCCAACGCCCAGGTGCTGAAGGGACCGGAACTCCGCACCATCTTCCTCGGCATGGACCAGGTGCGCGACGAGTTGCTCTACTCCAACGTCAAGGGCAAGAATCCGTTCAAGGACATCAAGGTGCGCGAGGCCTTCTTCAAGGCCATCGACATCGAGCTGATCAAGACGCGCGTCATGCGCGGCCTGTCGACGCCTTCCGCGCTGATGATCGCGCCGCAATTGTTCAAGCTGTCCGGCGACTTCACCCGGCCGAAATTCGATCCCGACGGCGCCAAGAAACTTCTGACCGAAGCCGGCTACCCTGACGGTTTCGAAGTCACGATGGACTGCCCCAACGACCGCTACGTCAACGACGCCGCGATCTGCCAGGCCGTCGTCGGCATGCTGGCCCGCATCGGCGTCAAGGTGACGCTGCTGGCCCAGCCCAAGGCGCAGTATTTCGCCAAGGTGCTGAAGCCCGGCGGCTACCAGACCTCGTTCTATTTGCTCGGCTGGACGCCCGGCACGCTCGACTCCCACAACGTCCTGCACGACATCATGGGTTGCCGCGACGATCCGAAATCCAATCGCGGCGAGGCCAATCTCGGCGGCTACTGCAACAAGAAGCTCGACGAACTCGCCGAGAAGGTCCTGCAGGAATCCGACACGACCAAGCGCGACCTCCTGATCAAGGAAGCGTTCGAAATCGGCGCCAAGGATTTCGGCTATATCCCGCTGCACCAGCAGGCGCTGGCGTGGGGCGTGTCAAAAAAAGTAAAACTGTCCCAGCGCGCGGACAACCAGGTCCTGCTCTACTGGGCAACCAAACAGGACTGATCACTCTTCGACACCAGGTCCCGGCGGCTCAATGGCTTCCGGGACCTTTCGCTTTCCAGCCGACTGCGCAGTCCGCCGCCGCACCAGAGCAGTGAAAGGAATACATGCTCGCTTTCACGCTTCGCCGCGCAATCCAGGCCATCGGCGTCATGATCGCGGTCGGCGTCATCGCGTTCTCGATGTTCCGTTTCGCCGGCGACCCCGTCAACCAGATCGTTTCGCTCGATACGCCTGCCGCCGAACGTGAGGCCGTGCGCAAATCGCTCGGGCTCGACGATCCCGTGCCGGTGCAGTTCATCCGCTATTTTGCCAATGCCGCGCAGTTCAAGTTCGGCGTGTCCTATCAATTCCGCCAGCCGGTCTCGAACCTGTTGATGGAGCGGCTGCCGGCGACGCTGGAGCTTGCCGCCTGCGCCACGATCCTCTCCATGGTGTTCGGCATCCTGATGGGGGTCTATTCAGCGCTAAGGCGCGACACCATTCTCACCAAGGTGTTCCAGGCGGTGTCGCTGATCGGAATTTCGCTGCCGACATTCCTGATCGGCATCCTGCTGATCTACCTGTTCGCCGTGACGCTGGGCTGGCTGCCCTCGTTCGGACGCGGCGACGTGGTGCGGATCGGCTGGTGGACCACCGGTCTTTTGACCGTTTCAGGCCTCAAGGCGCTCATCATGCCCTCGATCACACTGGGCCTGTTCCAGATGACCCTGATCATGCGGCTGGTGCGCGCCGAAATGCTCGAAGTGCTCCGCACCGACTACATCCGCTTCGCCCGCGCCCGCGGCCTCACCACCCGGGCGATCCATTTCGGCCACGCGCTCAAGAACACGCTGGTGCCGGTCATCACCGTGGCCGGCCTGCAGTTTGGCTCGGTAATTGCATTTTCGATCATCACCGAGACCGTATTCCAGTGGCCCGGCATGGGCTTGTTGTTCGTGCAAGCGATCCAGAACGTCGATATCCCGATCATGGCTGCGTACCTGCTGATGATTTCGCTGATCTTCGTCACCATCAACCTCGTGGTCGATATCCTCTACACCGTCGTCGATCCGCGCCTGCGCTCGACCATCAGCCGTGCTGCCTGAGGCGAGGTTTTTCATGTCCGATGCCGTCGTCCCACACCAGCAGGCCCCGTCGAACGCGCCCGCCGCGCGTTCCGGTACCGGCTGGTTCAAGCGCGCGCTCGACAGCGACATTTTCTATTCGTTCCGCCGCTCCCGCATGACCATGGTGGCGGGCGCCGTGACCGTGCTGTTTTTCCTGCTGGCGATCTTTGCGTCGCAGCTGGCAGTGCAGAACCCGTTCGATCCGGCGCAGCTGCAGTTGATGAATTCGCGGATTTCGCCGCTGTGGACCGCCGAGGGGCAAGCCCCGTTCCTGCTCGGCACCGACGAGCAGGGCCGCGACGTGTTTTCCGCCATTCTCTACGGCCTGCGGATTTCGCTCACCGTCGGCGTGCTCGGCGTCGTGCTGGCCGGCACGCTCGGCATCACGCTCGGGCTGGTCGCGGGTTATTTCGGCGGCGCGGTCGACGGGCTGATCATGCGGATCGCCGACGTGCAGCTCACCTTCCCCGCGATCCTGATCGCGCTACTGGTCAACGGCGTCGCCAAGTCCGTGTTCGGCAACCGGCTCGACGCCATGAGCACGCTGGCGGTGCTGGTGGTCGCGATCGGCCTGAGTTTCTGGGTGCAATATGCCCGCACCGTGCGCGGCTCCGTCATGGTCGAGAAGAACAAGGATTACGTCGCCGCCGCCCAGCTGATCGGCCTGCGCGCTCCCGTAATCATGCTGCGGCACGTGCTGCCGAACACGATGGGTCCCATTCTCGTGATCGCCACCATCAACCTCGCGCTCGCCATCATCACTGAGGCGACGCTCTCGTTTCTGGGCGCCGGCATGCCCGACACCATGCCGTCGCTCGGCACCCTGATCCGGATCGGCAACAACTACCTGTTCGCTGGCGAATGGTGGATCGTCGCCTTCCCCGGCATCGCGCTGGCGGGGCTGATCCTCTCCATCAACCTGCTCGGCGACTGGCTGCGCGACGCGCTCAATCCAAAGCTCCGATGACCATTCCCGTCCTTTCCGTACGTAACCTCGAGGTGGAATTCCTTACCCGCCGCAGCACGCTGCGCGCCATCAACGGCGTTTCCTTCGACATCGCCAAGGGCGAGGTGCTCGGTGTGGTCGGCGAATCCGGCGCCGGCAAATCGGTCACCGGGCTCGCAGTCATTGGGCTGATCGATCCGCCCGGCCGCATCTCGGGCGGCGAGATCTATCTGTCGGGAACGCGGATCGATCATCTGCCGCCGGAAGAAATCCGCCGCATCCGCGGCAAACGCATAGGAATGATCTTCCAGGATCCGCTGACGAGCCTCAACCCGCTCTACCGGATCGGCGACCAGATCGTGGAGACGATCCGGACCCACTTGAATCTTTCGGAGAGCGCGGCACGCAAGCGCGCGATCGATCTGCTTGCCGAAGTCGGCATCCCCGCGCCGGAAAAGCGCATCGACGCCTACCCGCATGAATTCTCCGGCGGCATGCGCCAGCGCGTCGTCATCGCGCTGGCGATCTGCGCCGAACCTGAACTGATCATCGCCGACGAGCCGACCACCGCGCTCGACGTCTCGGTGCAGGCGCAGATCATTGCACTGATCAAGCGGCTCGGACGCGATCACGGCACCGCCGTCATGCTGGTCACCCACGACATGGGCGTGATCGCCGAAACGTCCGATCGTGTCGCCGTGATGTATTCGGGCCGGATCGCCGAGATCGGCCCGGTGCAGGACGTCGTGCAGAACCCGCTGCATCCCTATGCCAAGGGTCTGATGGGCGCGATCCCGACGCTCGCGGGCGAGGACAAGCGGCTGGTGCAAATCCCGGGATCGATGCCGCGGCTGTCGGCGATCCCGCCGGGCTGCTCGTTCAATCCGCGCTGTTCCTTCGCGTTCGACCGCTGCCGCGTCGAGCGGCCCGAGCCTATCAAACAGGGTTCGCACGCCGTCGCCTGCCATCTCTTCGATACCGCGCCTCGTGAAGCCGCAAAGGAGACCGCGGCATGAGTGCCCCATTCGTCGACGTGAGGAATTTGCGGCGGGTGTTCGACGTCTCGAAGCCGTGGCTCAACCGCGTGCTCGAGGGCGGCCATCTTGAGTTTTTGAAGGCCGTCGATGGCGTCACCTTCGACATCAAGAAGGGGGAAACCTTTGCCCTCGTCGGCGAATCCGGCTCGGGCAAGACCACAGTGGCGCGGATGGTCGTCGGACTGCTGCCGCCGAGTTCGGGTGAAGTCATCATCGACGGCGTGTCGATGACGAGTGCCAGGCAGGCGCAGGCCCGCCAGCGCCTGCGGCGGCGTATCCAGATGATCTTCCAGGATCCCTATGCGAGCCTCAATCCGCGCTTCCGGGTCGATGCGATCGTCTCCGAGCCGATCCGCGCCTTTGACCTGATCGAGGGCGAACGCGACATCCGCACCCGCGTCGGCGAATTGCTGGGCCTGGTCGGCCTGCACCCGGACGATGGGTTGAAATACCCGCACGAATTCTCCGGCGGCCAGCGCCAGCGCATCGCGATTGCGCGGGCGCTGGCGTCGGAAGCCGAATTCATCGTCTGCGACGAGCCGACCTCGGCGCTGGACGTTTCCGTGCAGGCGCAGATCCTCAACCTTATGCGCGATCTGCAGGACAAGTTCGGCCTCACCTACCTCTTCATCAGCCACAACCTCGCCGTGGTCCGCCACATGGCGACCCGCATCGGCGTGATGTATCTCGGCCGCATCGTCGAGATCGCCGAGGGCCGCGAATTGTTCGCCAATCCGCGGATGCCCTACACCAAGATGCTGCTGGGCGCGGTGCCTGATCTGGCGATGTCCGGCCGCCAGCGCATTCCGGTCAAGGGCGAAATCCCCAATCCGATCGATCCGCCGCCCGGCTGCGCCTTCAACCCGCGCTGCCCGTTGGCGTTCGATCGCTGCCGCAAGGAAGCGCCGGTCCTGATCGACGGCGTCGCCTGCCATGCGGTCAACCATCCGGTTGAAGCCACAGCGCACGCATGAACCTTGGCATGATCTTGGCATGAACACGCAGATGCGTGCCAGCGTGGCATCCCAGCGGTTGGCATCCAGCCCTGCCTGTGGTCAAGTGCGCGCGCATTGAAATACCAGCCCTGCATCGGATTCCCATGAGCAACATCAATCCCGATCCGTTCACCACCCGGCCGGAAATCGAAGGCACCTTTGGCGTCGTCACCTCGACGCACTGGATCGCGACCGCGGTCGGCATGGGCATCCTGGAAAAGGGCGGCAACGCGTACGATGCCGGCGTCGCCACCGCCTTCACGCTTCAGGTGGTGGAGCCGCATCTCAACGGACCCGGCGGCGACGTGCCGATCATTGTCCATGACACCAGACGCGGCCGCACCGAGGTGATCTGCGGCCAGGGCCCTGCACCGGCGAAAGCGACGATCGCGCATTACAAGAGCGAGGGCCTGGAAATGGTGCCCGGCACCGGGCTTCTCGCTGCCTGCGTTCCCGGCACATTCGAATCCTGGATGCTGCTGCTGCGCGACTACGGCACGATGCGGCTGCGCGACGTGCTCGAGCCCGCGATCGCCTACGCCCGCGACGGCTATCCGCTGGTCGAACGCGCTTCAGCAACAATTCAGGTCGTCGAGAAACTGTTCCGCAAGCATTGGACGACGTCGGCCGCGGTCTACCTGCCGAACAACGAAGTGCCCGTGCCCGGCACGCTGTTCACCAACAAGCAGCTCTCGGAAACCTACGCCCGCATCCTGAAGGAGGCGGAAAGTGCCGGTGGCGACCGGGTCACGCAGATCGAACGCGCGCGAAAATCCTGGTCGCAGGGTTTTGTGGCTGAGGCAATCGACAAGTTCTGCCGCACGCAGGAAGTGATGGACGTGTCAGGCTCACCGCATCGCGGCGTGCTCTCCGCCGACGACATGGCGCGCTGGCAGCCGACGGTCGAAGCGCCGCTGACGTACGATTATGGCCGCTACACCGTCTGCAAGCCCGGCGTCTGGAGCCAGGGCCCGGTGATGCTGCAGCAGCTCGCACTGCTGAAGGGCTTTGAGCTCGACGGCCTCGATCCCGCTGGCCCCGAGTTCATCCATCTGCAGATCGAATGCGCCAAGCTTGCCTTTGCCGACCGCGAGAAATTCTACGGCGACCCCAAATTCACCGACATCCCGATCGCGACCTTGCTGTCGGATTCCTACAATGACGAACGCCGCAAGCTGATATCGAGATACAGCGCCTCGCTCGATTTCATCCCGGGCTCGGTGGAAGGGTTTGGCTCGGTGGTCAAACTGCGCCGCGCCGAGGGCCACCGCGAGGCGGTCGGCGCCATGGGCGCGGGCGAACCCACCGTCGGCCGTTTCGGCGAAGTGCGCGGCGACACCGTGCATTTCGACATCATCGACCAGGCCGGCAACATGATCTCGGCGACGCCGTCCGGCGGCTGGCTGCAATCGTCCCCGGTCATTCCCGAACTCGGCTTCTGCCTCGGCAGCCGCGCCCAGATGTTCTGGCTGGAGGAGGATCATCCAGCCGCGCTGGCGCCGGGCAAGCGGCCGCGCACCACGCTCTCGCCGACGATGGCGCTGCGCGACGGCGAACCTTACATGGCCTGGGGCTCGCCCGGCGGCGACCAGCAGGACCAGTGGACCACGCAGTTCTTCCTGCGCCATGTCCACGCAAAACTGAACCTTCAGGAAGCCATCGACGCGCCCGCTTGGCATTCCGAGCATTTCCCGATTTCGTTCTGGCCGCGCACCGCGCGCCCCGGCGTGCTTGTGGTCGAGAGCCGCGTGCCGAAGGCGACCGTCGATACGCTGACGAGCCGCGGTCACATCGTCGAGACCGGCCCCGATTGGTCGGAAGGCCGTCTCACGGCGGCGTCCCGGGTCGGCCGCCGCCGCCGCGCCGCCGCCAATCCCCGGGGCATGCAGGGTTACGCGGCAGGACGCTAGCAGAGGCGAAGCAAGATGACCTGGTCGATCATCGCCCGCGATCCCGCAACCGGCCACATCGGCATCGCCGTCGCGACGAGATTTTTCGCGGTCGGCGCGCGCGTACCGCATATCTTGGCCGGCATCGGCGGCATCGCGACGCAGGCGCTGGTCAATCCCTATTACGGCATCGACGGCGTCAAGCTGTTGCGTGAGGGGCGCAGCCCCCGCGACGTGATCGATACGCTGATTGCGGGAGACGATGGCCGCGAAAGCCGGCAACTGCACGTGATGGAGGCCAGCGGCCGCATCGCCGCACACACCGGCCGCGACTGCATCGACTGGTGCGGGCACATTCAGGGTGACGGCTTCTCGCTGGCCGGCAACATGCTGGCCGGCGCTGCCGTGCTCGACGACACCGCGCAGGCCTATGTCGCCAGCACTACCCTTCCCTTTGCGCAGCGGCTGATCGCGGCAATGAAGGCGGGCGAAGCCGCCGGCGGCGACAAGCGCGGCAAGCAATCGGCGGCACTGTTGATCCATGGCGAGGAGGAATGGTCCGACCTCGACCTGCGCGTCGACGACCATGCCGATCCGCTCGCTGAACTCGAACGGCTGGAAGCGGTCAGCCGCGAGCGCTGGGTGCATTTCCGCCAATTCATGCCGACGCGCAGGAACCCGGCCGGGATCACCGACCGCGCGATCATCGACGCAACCATCGAAGCCGCGATGGCAGGCAAGGCATGACGGCGCGTCCGCTTGTCGAAATCGAAGGCTTGCGTGTCCTGTTCCACGGCGACGACGGCCGCACGACGCACGCGGTCGACAGCGTCGACCTGAGCGTCGCCAATGGCGCAACGCTCGGGCTGGTCGGAGAATCCGGCTGCGGCAAGAGCGTGACCTCGCTTGCGATCATGGGACTGCTGTCGAAACATTCCGCCGAGGTCTCCGGCTCGATCCGCTTCGACGGCTTCGATCTGCTGGAAGTGCCGGATGAAACCCTGCGCGACCTGCGCGGCAACCGGCTGGCGATGATCTTCCAGGAGCCGATGACCTCGCTCAATCCGAGTTTCACCATCGGCGACCAGATCATCGAGACAATCCTGCGCCATCGCGGCGGCTCGCGCCGGCAGGCGCGCGAGCGCGCCATCGAGCTGCTGCGCCGCGTCCACATCCCCTCGCCCGACAAGCGGATCGACGAATATCCGCACAAGCTCTCCGGCGGCATGCGTCAGCGCGTGATGATCGCAATGGCGCTGGCCTGCGACCCGCGGCTTTTGATCGCGGACGAGCCGACCACCGCGCTCGACGTCACGCTGCAGGCGCAGATCCTCGACCTGATGCGGGAGTTGAAGGCTGCCAGCGGTGCCGCGATCATCCTGATCACCCACGATCTCGGCGTGGTCGCCGAAGTCTGCGACGAGGTCGCGGTGATGTATGCCGGCGAGATCGTCGAGCGCGCGCCGGTCGACAAACTGTTCGCCGACCCGCAGCACCCCTACACTGTCGGGCTGCTCGGCTCGATCCCGCGGCTCGGCCGCCGCACGTCGTATCTGGCGACCATCGAAGGCATGGTGCCGAACATGGCGAACCCGCCTCCCGGCTGCCGCTTCGCCGCGCGCTGTCCCTTTGTCGTCGAGAGTTGCAGCGCCGCCCCACCCCCGCTCGCGATCGTGAGCCCCGGTCACGCCACACGCTGCATCCGCGCGCCGCTGGAGGAGCTGGTGTCATGACCGCACTGCTCGAGGTCGATGGGCTGGTAAAGCATTTCGTCGCCGCGCGTTCGGTGTTCGGGCGGCCGACCGCCCATGTCAGGGCGGTCGATGGTGTCAGCTTCACCGTCGAGGCCGGCAAAACGCTGGCGCTGGTCGGCGAATCCGGCTGCGGCAAATCCACCGTCAGCCGGCTGGTGCTGCGGCTGATCGAACCCGATGCCGGCACCGTCCTCTTCGAAGGCCGCGACCTCGGCACGCTGGATGCAAACGCATTGCGCGCCTTCCGCCGCGAGGCGCAGATCATCTTTCAGGACCCCTACGCGTCGTTGAACCCGCGCATGACCGTGAGCCAGATCCTCACCGAGCCGCTGGCGCTGCACAACCTGGTGCCGGCCGCGCGCCGGCGCGAGCGGGTCGAAGAGCTGCTGCGGCTGGTCGGGCTCGCGCCGCGCTTTGCCCGCCGCTATCCACACGAGTTTTCCGGCGGCCAGCGCCAGCGCATCGCCATCGCACGCGCGCTGGCGGTGGAGCCGAAGCTCATCATCTGCGACGAGCCGGTGTCGGCGCTCGACGTATCGATCCGCTCGCAGATCCTCAATTTGCTGCGCGACCTGCAGGACCGGCTCGGCCTCGCCTATATCTTCGTCAGTCACGACCTTGCCGTGGTGAAGCACATAGCCGACCGGGTCGCGGTGATGAATCTCGGCGTGATCGTCGAGACCGCGGATGCCGAGGCGCTGTTCGCGTCTCCCCGGCATCCCTATAGCCGGGCGCTTCTGTCGGCCATTCCCTTGCCCAAACCGCAGGCAAAGCGCAGCCGAATTGTGCTGCAGGGCGAGATGCCGAGCGCGCTCAATCCGCCGGCCGGCTGCCGTTTTCACACCCGATGTCCCTACACGATCGACCGGTGCCGCATTGAGGTGCCCCCATTGCTCGCGGACGGTGCAGGACACGCCACAGGCTGCCATCGCACGGCGGAATTGCCGCCACCGGAGACGATCGCGGCGATGGACGGCGGCTTTTCACCCACCCTGGAAAAATTGGTGGCAGCCTTCAGCAAAGGCACGGAAGCTGCAAGGAAAAGCGGGGTTGATAAGTTCGGACAACAACAACTGTGAGTTAACGAGATATGGGTTCGTCAGTGATGAAATTCTTGCGCCCGGCATTTGCCGCAACCGCGCTTCTGGTGTCGTCCGGGGTGGCCGTAAACGCCCAGAGCACGCTGCGCATCGGCATCGCCCAGGATCCGGATGTCCTGGACCCGTCGATCAGCCGCACCTATGTCGGTCGCATCGTATTCTCCGCAGTTTGCGACAAGCTGTTCGATATCGACGAAAAGCTCAACATCGTGCCGCAACTGGCGCTGTCGCACGAGACTTCCGCCGACGGCAAGGAGATGACGATCAAGCTGAGGCCCGGCGTCAAATTCCATGACGGTGAGCCCCTCGATGCCGAGGCCGCCAAGTTTTCGATCGAACGTCACTTGACGCTGCCGACCTCGTTCCGGAAGCCGGAACTGGCGACAGTCGACCGGGTCGATGTCGTCGATCCCCTGACGATCAAACTCGTGCTGAAATCACCGTTTGCACCGCTGATCGCACAACTCACCGACCGGGCCGGCATGATGATGTCGCCCAAAGCGGCAAAGGAGAAAGGCGACAAGTTCGGACAGCATCCGGTTTGCGCAGGGCCCTACAAGTTCGTCGAGCGCGTGCAGCAGGATCGCATGGTGTTCGAAAAGTTCGCCGACTACTGGAACAAGGATAACGTCTTCATCGATCGCGTCGTATTCCTGCCAATCGTCGATTCCACCGTGCGGCTCGCCAACCTGAAGTCAGGCGGCCTCGACCTGATCGAGCGCGTGCTGGCGACCGATATCAAGGCGGTTCGCGCCGACAGCAAGCTGAAACTGTCGACGGCGCCGGCGATCGGCTACATGGGCCTCACCATCAATATCGCCAACGACAAGAACAAGGGCGCGCTCAGCCAGTCCGTCAAGGTGCGGCAGGCGCTCGATCTCTCGATCGACCGCGAGGCGCTCAATCAGGTCGTGTTCAACGGCGAGTTCTTCCCCGGCAATCAGTGGGTCAGCCCCGATCATCCCTATTATCAGAAGGCATTTCCGGTCAAACCTCGCGACGTCACCAAGGCCAAGGCCCTGTTGAAGGAAGCCGGCGTAACCCTCCCGGTCAACGTCGATCTCATGGTGCCGCTCGGCGCCGAGAACGAAGCCGTGGCGCAGGTCCTGCAATCGATGGCGTCGGAAGTCGGCATCGACCTGAAGATCCGCACCATCGAGTTCGCGACCTCCTTCAAGCAGGCCCAGGCCGGAGAGTTTCAGGCCTTCCTCATCCCCTGGAGCGGGCGCATCGATCCGGACGGCAACGCGTTCGTATTTCTCCACAGCAAGGCGCCACAGAATGACGGCGGCTATTCCAATCCGGAAGCCGACAAGGCGCTTGAAGACGCCCGCCTCACGAACGACAAGGCGCAGCGGATGGCGATCTACGAGAAACTGACCAAGGTCGTCCTCAACGACGAGCCTCTGATCTATCTCTACCATCCCAAGCTCCTGATCGCGCATACCACCAAGCTCGAGGGCTACAGGCAGATGCCGGACGGGCTCGTGCGCGTGGTCGGGCTAAAACTGAAGTGAAGGCGGCAAATACGCTCGCGCGTTGCAGCGGAACACGGATGAAGCCATGCTGAACTTCCTCGGCAAGCGCATCCTGCAGCTGATCCCGACGCTGTTCTTCGTGTCGCTCCTGATCTTCTCGCTCCAGCATCTTCTGCCCGGGGATCCCGCACTTGTCATGGCCGGCGAGGAGCGCGATCCCGCCGTCATCGAGCAAATCCGCCAGCAGTACAAGCTCGATCAGCCGATCCCGATCCAGTATGCCTATTGGGTCAAAGGCGTCTTGTCGGGCGATCTCGGCGAGTCCCTGCGCATCAAGGTGCCCGTTCTGAATCTGATCGCGCAGAAACTGCCCGTGACGATCCAGGTCGCGTCCATGGCGATCGTGATCTCCTTCCTGATCGGCATTCCCGCAGGCATCGTCTCGGCGGTGAAGAAGGGCACGGCGTGGGATTACGGCGCCAACCTGTTCGCATTATGGGGGATCTCGACGCCGAACTTCTGGCTCGGCATCATGCTGATTTTCCTGTTCTCCGTTGAGCTCGGCTGGCTGCCGGCGTCGGGTTATGTGCCGCTCTCCGAGAACTGGCGCGCCAGCCTCGCCTCCACCATCATGCCGGCCTTCGTGCTCGGCAACGCGATCGCCGCGATCCTCATGCGCCACACCCGCAGCGCCATGCTGCAAGTGCTGGAGAGCGATTACGTCCGCACCGCCCGCGCCAAGGGCCTCTCCGAGCGCTCGGTCATTCTCAAGCACGCCATGCGCAACGCGCTGACGCCGGTCATCACGCTTGGCGCGCTGGAACTCGGCACGCTGCTGTCGGGCGCAGTGCTGACCGAGCAGATCTTCTCGATCCCGGGCTTTGGCAAGCTGATCGTCGACGCCGTCTTCAATCGCGACTATGCAGTGGTGCAGGGCGTCGTCCTGACGACGGCGACGATCTACATCACGCTCAATCTCGTCGCCGATATCGCCTATATCCTCGTCAATCCGCGATTGAGGGCTTAGGCCATGACCGACACCACGCTCAACGCGCTGGCCATTGCGGCCCCCGACGAACTGGAAAGCCCGGCGCGACGCGCGCTGCGCCGGCTGTTCAAGCGCAAGGGCGCGGTGGCGGGCCTTGTCGTGATCGCGACCTTCGCCCTGCTCGCCGTGCTTGCGCCGCTGATCGTCCCGTATGACCCGATAAAGACAAGCTGGTCGCTGGTGCGCAAGCCGCCGTCGGCGCTGCACTGGTTCGGGACCGACGAGCTCGGCCGCGACATTCTCGCCCGTGTGATCTACGGCGCGCGCGCCTCGCTGCTGGCGGGCGCGATCTCGGTCGGCATCGCGCTGTCGATCGGCGTGCCGCTGGGTCTTCTATCCGGCTATCGCGGCGGTTTCATCGACGCCCTGATCAGCCGCATCACCGACGCGATGCTGGCCTGTCCGTTTCTGATCCTGGCCATCGCGCTGGCCGCGTTCCTCGGTCCGAGCCTCGGCAACGCCATGATCGCGATCGGCATCTCGGCAACGCCGATCTTCGTGCGGCTGACCCGTGGCCAGGTGATGAGCGTCAAGGTCGAGGATTATGTCGAGGCCGCCCGCGCCATGGGCAATCCGCGCTGGCGCATCGCGCTGTTTCACATCCTGCCGAACATCATGCCGGCGCTGCTGGTGCAGGCAACGCTGTCGATTGCGGCTGCGATCATCGCGGAAGCCGCGCTGTCGTTCCTCGGCCTGGGCCAGCAGCCCCCCGCCCCGTCCTGGGGCAGCATGCTCAACGCCGCGCAGCGCTTTCTGACCAACGCGCCCTGGATGGCGATCTGGCCGGGGCTTGCGATCTTCCTCGTGGTGCTATCGTTCAACCTCGTCGGCGATGGCCTGCGCGACGCGCTGGATCCGCGGGAGAGATAGCTCGCCCTCATGGTGAGGAGACGCAGAGCGCCGTCTCGAATCATGAGGCCGCGCTGGTGGCTTCATCCTTCGAGACGCGGCGAAGAAGCCCGCTTCTCCCGAGTGAGCGCAAGTGCGCTCATCCGGGGATGAGGTAGAAAGCCCTACATCACGATCTCCCGCAGCACTCTCCGGCAATCCATCTCATATTCCAGATCGATCACCGGTGGCCGCGCGAAATGCCAGGTCAGGCCCGCGCGCGCGGCGCCGGGGAAGACCATCGCGTCGGCAAAGACGGGATAAAAATCATGGATCGTGTAGGTCTGCGTTGCCGTCGCATCCTTCCAGCCAAAACCGAACTCGCCCATCCGCTTTTCCATCACGCCGACGACGTAACGGACCTTGTCCGCGATGCCCTCCGGGCTGATGTCGCGGTAGCGCACGGTCCGCTCGGCATAGCTGGCGTTGCCCTCCTGCGACTCGCCGCTGCCGGCGATGACGAAGCTCGATGCGCCGCTCTGGCTCGGCCGCGTGAACGAGAAAGCGTAGAACGACGGTTCGGACGGCGGATCGATTTCCGGGCAGACATTGCTGCGCGCGACCGGATTGGTTCGCTCGTCGTAGATGCCCCACTCCGCCAGCGTCTTGACGTAGTGCAGGTTGAAATTGCGGAAGCCTTCGTCGGTGAAGGCAGCGGGTGAGCGCAACTCGCAGGCGCAGAACGAGGTCAGCGGCCTTCCGGCCGCCTGGATGTATTTTGCGATTTGCGCAAACCCTTCGGCCAGCGGCACCGGCCTGTCGAAGCGTACGCGCTCGATCTCGTAGCCGGGATTGGCGGCCACTCCGCCGGAATATTGAAACACGGCCGGGATGAAACGGTAGTTGCCGGCGGGAAAGTCGCTCGTCATCGTGCCCCTGCTTTCTCTTGTTCTGGAATGAACAGCTTAACGATCGTCGCCGGCGCTGCACACAAATAAGCGACGGCCGCGGTGTCCGCGGCCGTCGCCCGTGATTCCATCCATCAAGGCAGGATCAGGTCGGCTTCAGCGACTTGTTGCCGAGATCGAAATCGGCAATCTCCTTGGTCCGCTGCGAGCCTGCCTTGGCCTGGTGATCGGTCGCCAGCCAGACATAGACCGCCGGCAGCACGAACAGCGTGAACAGCGTGCCGATCGACATGCCCGAGACCACGACGAGGCCGATCGAGAAGCGGCTCGCCGCACCCGCCCCGGTCGCAGTCAGCAGCGGGATCAGGCCGGTGACCATCGCCGCCGTCGTCATCAGGATCGGACGCAGCCGGATCCGGGCCGCCATCTCGATCGCCGAGCGCTTATCGAGGCCTTCCTTGAGCTGCAGTTCGTTGGCGAACTCGACCATCAGGATGCCGTGCTTGGTGATGAGGCCGACCAGCGTCAGCAACCCGACCTGGGTGTAGATGTTGATGGTCGCGACGCCGAAGAACAGCGGGATCAGGGCGCCGACGATCGCCATGGGAACGCTGATCATGATCACCAGCGGGTCCCTCAGGCTCTCGAACTGCGCCGCCAGCACCAGGAAGATGATGATCAGCGCGAAGCCGAAGGTGATCGCGAGCTGATTGCCTTCCTGCACATATTGCCGGGAGTCCGCCAGATAGTCGTGGCCGAAACCGTTGGGCAGCTTCTTGGCTTCGCCCTCGAGGAAGTCCACCGCCTGGCCGACGGTGACGCCCGGCATCGGCACCGCCGAGAAGGTCGCCGAGTTGAGCTGGTTGTAATGCGTCAGCGAGTTCGGATCGGTGGCGGTCTCGATCGACACGATAGTCGACAGCGGGACCAGCTGCCCGGTGTTGGTCGGAACATAGTAGCCGCCGAGCGATTCCGGCGACAGCCGCATGCCGCGCGGCACCTGCGGGATCACCTGATAGGATCGTCCCTCGAGATTGAAGCGGTTGACGTAGTTGCCGCCCAGCAGCGTCTGCAGCGTGGCGCCGACCTGGGCCATGTTGATGCCGAGATCGCTCGCCTTGGAGCGGTCGATGGAGACGCGCACCACCGGCTGGTTGAAGTCGAGATCGCTGTCGGAGACGATGAACAGGCCGCTCTTGCGCGCGGCGTCCTTCAGCTTCGCCATCTCGTCATAGACGGCCTGGAAGCCGGCGGTCGAATTGATCACCATCTGGATCGGCAAGCCGCCGGGTCCGCCCGGCAGCGGCGGCAGATTGAAGGCGAAGGCCTGAACGCCTTCGATCTTCGAGAGCTCCGCCTGCACCAGCGGCTTGAGCTGGATCGAGGAACGCTTGCGCTCGTCCCACGGCTTGAGCAGCATGCCGGCGATGCCGCCCTGCGGCCCGTTGATACCGTTCAGGACGAAGCGCAGGTCGGTCTCGGGAAACTTCTCGAACGCCTTGTCGAGCTTGTCGCCGTAGAAATCGACATAGTCGATGTTGGCGTATTTCGGCGCCTTGGTCACCGAGAACACGATGCCCTGGTCTTCCTCGGGGGCGAGTTCCTTGGCGGTGTTCATGTAGAGAAAGCCGACCAGGCCGAGGATCGTCAGCGCGAACAGCCCGGTGATCGGACGATAGTCGAGCGAGCGGTCGAGCTGTCGCCCGTACCAGCGCGTCATCGCACCGAACACCCGGTTGACCAGCTTCGCAAACCGCCCCTCCTCCGCGCTCTTCAGGAAGACCGAGCACATCATCGGCGACAGCGTCAGCGCGATCACGCCCGACACGATCACCGAGCCCGCGAGCGTGAAGGCAAATTCGCGGAACAGCGAGCCGGTCAGGCCGCCGAGGAAGCCGATCGGCGCATACACCGCCGCCAGCGTGATCGTCATCGAAACCACGGGACCGACGATTTCGCGCGCGCCCTGCAGCGACGCCTGCACCGGGGTTTTTCCCTCTTCGAGATGTCGATGGATGTTCTCCACCACCACGATGGCGTCGTCGACCACGAGCCCGATGGCAAGCACCATCGCCAGCAGCGTCAGCAGATTGAAGCTGAAGCCCAGTACCAGCATCAGGCTGCAGACGCCGATCAGCGACAGCGGAATCGTGACCACGGGGATGATCACCGAGCGGAACGAGGCCAGGAACAGGAAGATCACGACGACGACGATCAGCACGGCTTCGATCAGCGTGTCCTTCACCTCATCGATCGAGGACTGAATGAATTTTGTGGAATCGTAGGCCACCTTCATCTTCATCGAAGGCGGCAGGTTGCGCTCGATCTCCGGCATCAACGCACGCACGCCCTTGACCAGCGTCAGCGGATTGCCTTGCGGGGTCGCCTGCACGCCGATGAAGATCGCGCGCTCGCCGCTGAAGGCGACGCTCGCATCCGAGCTTTGCGCGGCGAGTTCGACGGTCGCAACATCCTCGATCCGCACGAAGCCACCGTCCTTGGACTTGACGATCATCTTCTTGAACTGATCGAGATTCCGCAGGTCGGTATTGGTCTGCACGTTCGAGACGATGAAATAGCCCTTGGCCTGGCCGGCCGCAGCCTGGAAGTTGTTGGCGGCGATTGCCGCCGAGACGTCGTTTGGCGATACGCCGCGTCCTGCCATCCGCACCGGATCTAGCCACAGCCGCATCGCGAACGTCTGCCCGCCGAGAATGTCGGCGGACGCCACGCCGTCAACCGTCGACAGCACCGGCTGTACCACGCGCGTCAGATAGTCGGAGATCGCCGAACCCGAGAGTTCGTCGCTGGAGAAACCGAGATACATCACGGCCGTGGTCTGCCCCGTCGTCTTGGTCACGATCGGGTCGTTGGATTCTTTCGGGATCAGGTATTTGACCGAGTTCGTCTTGGCCAGGACTTCGGTCAGCGCCTGGTTGGGGTCGAAATTGAGCTTGATGTAGACCTGGATCGTGCTGGTGCCCTGCACCGACGACGAGGTGATGTAGTCGACGCCCTCGGCGGATGCGATCGCCTGTTCGATCGGCGTGGTGATGAAGCCCTGGATCAGGTTGGCCGACGCGCCGGGATAGACAGTCGTGACGTTGATCACCGTGTTCGACAGTTTCGGATATTGCCGGATCGGCAATACGCTGGCGGCGCGCAAACCGATCAGGAGGATCAGCAGGCTGACGACGACCGCCAGGATCGGACGCTTGATGAAGATATCGGTAAAGGCCATCACAAATTATCCCGGTGAAGTCATCAGTCTTGGCGCGGCCTCGTCTTCAAGACCGCCGCCCGTCTTTCGCCTGCGCGGCCCCCTCGGGGGCCGCGTTCGTGGATCAGTAGCGCGGCGGCTTCGCCGGTATCGGCGGCGTCGGATCGCTCGAGATCGCCACTGCCGCGCCCGATTGCAGCTTGAGCTGCCCGACCGACACCACGCGGTCGCCGTCCTTCAGGCCCTTGGTGATCTCGGCGCGTCCGTCCAGGCGCTTGCCTGTCTGCACGAAGGTGCGCGTGGCGATCAGACTGGTCTTGCCGTCCTCTTCCTTCTTCTCGCTGACGAGGTAGACGGAATTGCCATAGAGCGTGTAGTCGACCGCGGTTTCGGGGACGGTGATGGCCGGCGGCTTGTCCGGCAGCACCACGGTCGTGGTCACGAACATGCCGGGCTTGAGGATCTTTTCCGGATTCTGGATCGTCGCCTGCACGCGGATGTTGCGCGTGTCGGTCGCGATCTGCGGCTCGATGGTGGTGATCTTGCCCTCGAAGGTCCGGCCCGGATAGGCATCGACGGCGAGACGGACGATCTGGCCGACCTTGAGCTGGCCGGAGTCCTTTTCCGTCACGGTGAAGTTCGCGAACAGCACCGAAAGATCCGTCAGCGAGACGATCTGCGTGCCGGCGGTCAGGTATTGCCCGACCTCGACCCGGCGAACGCCGAGTTCGCCGTCGAACGGCGCCCGCACCAGCTTCTGCGAGATGATGGCTTCCGTCTTGGCAATGCTGGCGCTGGCCTGGTCGAACGCCGCCTGCGCGGTATCCACCGTCGCCTGCGGCCCGACCTGGCGCTCCGCCAGTTGCTTGGCGCGATCGAGCGTAATCTGCGCCACGCGCTGCTGGGCCCTGAAGTTGGCAAGGTCGCCCTGGTCCGGGCCATCGAACAGCTGCACCAGCGGCGTGCCCGCTTTCACGCTGGCCCCCGCCGTGAACAAGATATCGGTGATGCGTCCGTTGACGTCGGAGGTGACATTGACCTGGTGCACGGCGGCGAGGTCGCCGACCGCGGTCAAGAGGTTAGGAATGATTTCGGTCTTCGCGGTTGCGACGTTCACGAGCGTCGGCGGCGGCTTGTTGTTCGCAAAGAACTGCGCGATCATCTTGCCGCGGAAATAGTTGAACCAGACCAGGCCGCCGACCAGCAGCGTCAGCATCAATCCGACGACGATGAACCAGCGCACCAGCCGCACCGGCCGCTTGTGCGCCTTGTCGACGATCGGCTTGCCCGACAGCTTGGGTTCAGTCACGATATTCATGTCATGCACTTTCTGCAGTTACCGATTGTCCCGAATTCGGCGACAGCTCGCAGTCCAGATGAGAAGCAATGGCGGCCTCGTTGAGCCCGATGCCGCGCAGGATGAATCGACAGAGCTGAAGCTCCAGGTCGTTGGCGTTGCCGTAGGCAAGACACGGCACCGCCGGAAGCCGCGTCAGCGCGGCCATCAGCACGGTATGGTGCGCAAACCAGAACAGATTGAGCGGGTCGCTGCCGATCCGCACGGCGTCGCCGGCCGCTACCGCGCGCTCGATCGACGCCGAAAACACCGGCCCGATCAGGCCCCCGATCTTGTCATAGAGCAGCCGCGCAAACTCGCCGTCGTCGAGGTGGCTGGTCGTCATCAGCCGCAGCCGCTGCGCTTCCTCCTGATCCGACCCGTCCGATACCGCAACGAAATGCCCAACCATCCCCTTGATCAGTGCGACGAGCGTCGCCGTCGACGGCTCCTGGCCGAGCAGGTGCGCAAAGTCAGGATCCGCCTCGCACTCCTCTGTCAGGATCTCGGCATAGAGCGCCGCCTTGGAAGGGAAATGCTTGAACAGCAGGCCCTCCGAAATAGCGGCAGCAGCCGCCACGCTCTTGGTCGTGGTGCCGGCAAAGCCGTTACGGGCGAAGCATCGCTTTGCGGCGCTCAAGATCAATTGACGCCGCAGATCACTGGTCATGCGCAGGGTAGACATATGGGTGTGAGTAATCACTCACCTGTATGAAGTCAAGGAAGCACTGCAGTGCACCATTCGAATCCTGATGCACTGCGCTTTGAGCATCACACACCCATCGCATTGATTATGCGTCGTTTTCCCGATGACCGGGCGCTCACGCTGACGCCTCATCACAGTTCGGCCGCAACCCCAACGGGCCGCGAGGGTATTGCCGGAAGCCACGCCAGCGCCTTGACGCCGGCGCGGGAACGGCGTTTAGAATAGTTGCAAGCGCGACTAAATCCGCTGACCGCGCGTTTGTGCCTCTTAATGAAGAGCGACAGGCATGACTGCAGATGCGCGCGAACTGGCGGCCACCTTCGACCTCGAGAAGCTGACGGCGGAATTCTACGCCAACCCCTACCCGACCTATCGAGCGCTACGGGAAACCGAGCCGGTCAAGCGGCTGCCGAACGGTTCCTACTTCCTGACGCGCTACAATGATCTCGTCGCCGCCTACAAGAACACGAAAACCTTCTCTTCCGACAAGAAGAAGGAGTTCGCGCCGAAATACGGCGCCAGCCTGCTCTACGAGCACCACACCACCAGCCTCGTCTTCAACGATCCCCCGGCCCACACCCGCGTCCGCCACCTGATCATGGGCGCGCTTTCGCCACGCGCGATCGCCGGCATGGAACCCGACCTCGTCAAGCTGGTGGACCGCCTGCTCGACGCCATGGCCGCCAAAAGCAAGGTGGACCTGATCGACGACTTCGCCGCCGCGATCCCGATCGAGGTGATCGGCAATCTGCTCGACGTACCGCAGGACGAACGCGAACCCTTGCGCGACTGGTCGCTCGCCATTCTCGGGGCGCTGGAACCGGTGGTTTCGTCCGAGGCGTTCGCCCGCGGCAACAAAGCCGTGAAGGATTTTCTCGCCTATCTCGAAGGCCTGGTGGCGCGACGGCGGGCCAGCCCCGGCAATCCCGATCACGACGTGCTGACCCGGCTGATCCAGGGCGAAAGCAATGGCGAGCGGCTGACCGAGAAGGAACTGCTGCACAATTGCATCTTCCTGCTCAATGCCGGCCACGAGACCACAACCAACCTGATCGGCAACGGCCTCGTCGCACTGCTGGATCATCCGAGCGAAAAGCAGCGGCTGGTCCAGGATCCCGCGCTGATCAAGACGGCGGTCGAGGAAATGCTGCGGTTCGAAAGCTCCAATCAGCTTGGCAACCGCATGACGGTCGAGCCGGTGGAGCTTGGCGGCATCGCGATGCCCGCGGGCACGCCGGTGACGCTGTGCATCGGCGCCGCCAATCGCGATCCCGCGCAATTCCCCGATCCGGAACGTCTCGATGTCGGCCGCACGCCGAACCGGCACCTCGCCTTCGGTACCGGCGCGCATCAGTGCGCCGGTATGGCGCTGGCGCGGCTCGAGGGCGCGATCGCGATTTCGCGTTTTCTGGCGCGGTTTCCGAACTACGCGCTATCGGCCGCGCCGGTGCGCGGTGGTCGCGTCCGGTTCAGGGGATTTTTGAGCGTGCCGTGCGCGCTCGGCTAAGCTAATTGCCCGCGGTGTTGAAGCGGGAAAGATCGCAATCGCGCTCCGCATATTTCACCCGGCGAATTCCCTCGCGGTCTTCGACCACCGAGGGCTTGCAGCGGTCGCGCCAGGCGGCTTCCTTGACTTCGTCGGCCTTCTTCTCTTCCGCCGTCTTCTGGATCACCTTGATCGTGGCGCGACTGCCCACGGCGAAATTGGTCTGCTGGCTCGGAAGCAGCGGACCACCGTTGGCGATGGCCGAGGCTTTGGCCCGTTCGAAAGCCCGCTCCGCGGAGGCCGCCTGGGCTGCGGCAGCCGCGTTGCCGTGGTCCATCGCGAACTGCGCGGATGCCGACGAGACCGATGCGGCGAGGATCGAGATCGCGATGAGGATACGCATTTCAACAGCCTCTTTGGAATGAATGCCGCCGGAAAGAATGGCCCGGCAGGCATTGAGGCTGCGTAAAGCAGCGTGGCTAACCGCGCTGCAATTTTATGCCTAAAAATTTAGATATGGGGCACAGCGGATTACTCGCTCCGGCCGAACTCGCAACCCTTCTTGGCGTAAACCAGCCGCACGACGCCTTCCTTGTCGTAGGTGCGCTGCGGCTTGCAGAACGCCTCCCACTTCTCGATGCTGGCGCGCCGCGCCTTCTCGTCTTCCTTTTCCTGCGCGAGATCGCGCGGCGGATCGTCGAGATAGGTCGTCGTGCATACCCTGCCGTAGAACTTGCTGAACGTGCATCGCTCCACGACCTGCCATGCCTGCGCCGATGTCGACGCGAGGGCGAGAACTGCAATTGCGTAGATGAACTTCATGTTGACGCTCTTCGCTGCGGAGACATTCTCCGTGCGAAACAGCTAACGCCCGTAAATATGCAGGCGCAACGGTAACCCTTTGTTAAGCTGAATACCCGCGAAAAAGGTTAAATCTGGAACCTGCGAACTGTCGCTTCTCGCGACACTATTTGAGCGTTGAAACGCGGCGGTGCAGATACGAGACAACATCGATCGCCGTTGATACAGCGAACGCGGGCTCGCGCTGTCGTCTTTTCAGACTACCGCCCGATGGCGCTCGATACAGATCCGCATGACCTCGTCGATCGGCCTGTCCCACCAGTCGTTCGAGAAGATTTCGATCTCGGAATAGCCGGAGAATCCCTGCGCTTCGACGGCCGATCGCACCGATTTGATGTCGATGACGCCGTCGCCCATCATGCCGCGATCGTTGAGGATGTCCTTTGTGGGCACCAGCCAGTCGCAAACGTGGAATGCGAGCAAACGATCTTTCCCCGCGCGCACGATCTGCGGCACCAACTCCGGATCCCACCAGATGTGATAGACGTCGAGTGCGACGCCGAGCGCGCCGCTACGCTGCGGATCGAGCCTGTCGCAAATATCCAGCGCCTGCTTCGTCGTATTCACGCAGGCGCGATCGGCAGCATACGCCGGGTGCAGCGGCTCGATCGCAAGCGGCATGCTTACCGTTCGCGCATACTCCAGCATCTCAGCGATGGCGTCGTCGACCTGCGTTCGCGCCTGCGCGATGTCCTTTGAAACAGCACTTCCCGGACGCGAGTATTGCGGCAGCCCGCCCGCGACCAGCACCACGCATGGCGCGCCCAGCGCCTTGGCTTCGTCGACCGCGCGGCGATTGTCGTCGCGGACTTCCATGCGGCGCGCGGTGTCCGCCGTGAACATGCCGCCGCGGCAGTAACCTGATAATTCGAGCCCTGCATCGCGCACGGCCCGCACCGCGCGGTCGAGGCCGATGGCGGCTACCTGGTCGCGCCACGGATCGATGGCGCGAATGCCGTGCCGCGCGCAGGCTTCGATGATGGCGGCAAGATCGCCCTGCTTGCGGACGGTTGCCGTATTCAGCGACAGCCAGCGATGGTCGGAAGAAAAATCGCGCATCAGGCCTCAATGCCGCGTGTTGCCAGCACCGCTTTCATGCGCTGCGTCGCGAGCTCGGGGTTGGCGAGAAGCCCGGCCTTGTCGGCCAACCGGAACAGCCCGGCCAGATGCAGCGTCGAGCGCGTGCTCTCCTGGCCACCAACCATGGTGAAGTGTTCCTGATGGCCGTTGAGATAGGCCATGAACACGATGCCGGTCTTGTAGAACCGCGTCGGCGCCTTGAAGATGTGGCGCGAGAGCGGCACGGTCGGCCCCAGCACGTCATGAAAACCGGCCTCGTCGCCGGCAGCCAGCCGCGACAGCGCATAGGATGCCGCCGGCGCGATCGCATCGAAGATGCCGAGCAGCGCATGCGAAAAGCCCTTGTCGTCGCCCGCGATCAGTTCGGCATAATTGAAATCGTCTCCGGTATACATTTTCACGCTGGCATCGAGCCGCCGGCGCATGTCGATCTCGCGCTGCTTGTCGAGCAGCGAAACCTTTACGCCATCGACCTTGGCCGCGTTGGCATTAATGATGGCGACCGCCGTATCCATCGCCTTGTCGAGATCCTTCGTGCCCCAATATCCCGCGAGCGCCGGATCGAACATGTCGCCGAGCCAATGGATGATCACGGGCTCGCGAACCTGGCCCAGCACGCGGTCATAGACTCTTGCGTAGTCGTCGGCGCTGCGGCCGAGTTTTGCCAGCGCGCGCGATGCCATCAGGATGATGCGGCCACCGACCTTCTCCACCGCCGCGATCTGTTCCTCGTAGGCACGAATGACGTCGTCGATGGATCTCGCATCTTCGACAGCGAGGTGATCGGTGCCCGCGCCGGAAAACACCAGCGCGTTGCCTCTCGCCTTCGCGGCATTCACCGAGCGCCGGATCAGTTCCAGCGAGGTCGGCCAATCGAGCCCCATGCCGCGCTGGGCGGTATCCATCGCCTCGGCAACGCCGAGCCCGAGGTCCCAGACGTGTTCACGGAACGCAATGGTACGGTCCCAGTCAATTGCGGCAGTAAGCCATGGATCGCCCTCGGCCAGCGGATCGGCCACCACATGGGCCGCCGAGAAGGCCACGCGGTTGAGCGTACCTTCGAGTTTCGCCGGAAACGTCCGCGACGCCGCGAGGCGATAGGTTTCGATCGAGCGATCCGCCGTCGGCAGTCTCACGGACAGCGATGACATCGACAGAACAGGCTTGTTCATGGCTATGCCTCCTCAGGCCTTGATCGGTGCGACGTCGATCCAGCGCCGCTCGCGCCAGCTCTGCAGCGCGCACTCGGCCAGTTGCACCCCCTTGGCGCCTTCCAGCAGCGTGTATTTATACGGCGCGTCCTCGCAGACATGGCGCAGGAACATCTCCCACTGTTCCTTGAAGCCGTTGTCGTAGACGACGTTGTCAGGGACTTTCTGCCAGTCGCCGTAGAAATCATGCGTACGCTTTTCGTCCGGATTCCACACCGGCCGGGGCGTGGCCTGACGGGCCTGGATCACGCAGTCGGTCAGGCCCGCCACCGCCGAGCCGTGGGTGCCGTCGACCTGGAAGGTCACGAGATCATCGCGATAGACCCGGGTCACCCAGCTCATGTTGATATGCGCGATCACGCCGCCCTTGAGGCGGAAGGTGGCATAGGCGGAGTCGTCGGCGGTCGCGGTGTATTTCCTGCCCTTCTCGTCGTAACGCTCCGGAATGTCAGTCGTGCCGAAGCACGAGATGCTCTCGACCTCGCCGAACAGATTGTCGAGCACGTAGCGCCAGTGACAGACCATGTCGAGGATGATGCCGCCGCCGTCCTCGCTGCGGTAGTTCCACGACGGCCGCTGCGCTTCCTGCCAGCCGCCCTCGAACACCCAGTATCCGAACTCGCCGCGCACCGAGAGCATGCGGCCGAAGAAGCCGGAATCGCGCAGGAAGGCGAGCTTCTTCAGGCCCGGCAGGAACAGCTTGTCCTGTACGGTGCCGTGCTTGACGCCACGGGCGTTGGCGAGTTTCAGCACCGCCAGCGCCTCGTCGAGATTGGTCGCGATCGGCTTTTCGCAATAGACGTGCTTGCCGGCGTTGATCGCCCTGGTCAGCAGCGAGGGACGCGCCTGCGTCGTCGCGGCGTCGAAGAAGATGGCGTCGTCCTTGTTGGCCAGCGCCTTGTCGAGATCGGTCGACCAGCGCTCGACGTTGAAGCGCTTCGCGAGCCGTTCCACCTTGTCGGCGTCGCGGCCGATCAGGATCGGGTCGGGCAGCATGCGGTCGCCGTTCGAAAGCAGCACACCGCCCTGGTCGCGGATCGCGATGATGGAGCGGATCAGGTGCTGGTTGAGGCCCATGCGGCCGGTCACGCCGTTCATGATCAGGCCGAGGCGTTTGGTCGTCATACTGCTTTCTCCAGGGAATTTCGTGCCGTCGGCTGCGCCAGCGGCTGCATCGTGGACCAGTCCGGATGGACGGACGTGGCAAAGCCCGGTGTGGTCAGCGATCCCGTCAGGAGATCGCCGTCATGGATCGCGAGGCGAATTTTGTTGCCCTCGCGCGTGTAGAGATCGGGATGCGCGGCCAGAAACGCCTCCACTTCGGCAGTCGGCGTATCGCCAAAGCCATCGACATAATGGTGACCATTGCGCTCGGCATGGGTGACACCGATCAGCGCACCGAGCGCCAGATCCTGCTGCACAGCCAGTCCCGCCTGGCAGGTCAGGTCCTCGCCGGCGATGAAGCAGTTGCCGCCGCCTGCGCTCCATTTCGCCGCGCGCGTTGCGTTGATGACCGACTTGTAGATGCCCTTGCAGGATTTGGAGGAGATGCCGCGATAGCCGAGTTCATGCGCCATCGGAAACGCATCGTAGGAATCGTCGGCTTCGTCGACGATGAAGTCGCGCTTGGCGAGCGCACCGAGCGGCGACTGCCGCGTGATGTCGCGTGGCATCGGCTGTTCGATGTACAGCAGCCTTGACGCGATCGGCTGCAGAGCGGCGTCACGGTCGAGCCGGTCGACCAGAGCGCCGAGCGCCGCAAGGTCGGCATATTGTTCGTTGGCGTCGAGCGTCACGCGGTAATCATGGGGCAGCGTTGCGAGTTCGCGGCCGATCCGGGCCAGGCGTTCCGCATCATGTTCGGGGTCGCCGTTGAGCTTGAGCTTGAAGTAGCGCGCGCCGGCGTTTTCCTTCTCGTCCGCGACGCCGCCCGCGCCTTCGACCTTGTCATCCATGCCGACCGTGTGCCGGATCGCTACCCGCTCCAGCCGCTTGCGGTCCGCGAGAAACTGCGTCACGTCCCGGTCGCTCAAATCATTCGACAGCCGCGCATCGATGCCGGCGATGTTGGCCGCCATGCCGTCGAAGAAGCCGATCCCGGCGCCGCGAAGCAGCGCGTCCAGGATCGCCTTGTCGATCTCGGCGGGTCCGAAGCCGGCCGCGAGCGGCGGAATGTCCGCCTTCGCACAGGCCTCGACCTGCGCGGCGACGACGGCAGCGTGGTGCCCGAAGGCGGTGTCGAGCCCGGGTCGCGCCAAGTAAAGCTCGCGCGCGATCGATAGCGCGCGGCGCAATCCGTCGACAGTCTGTTGCGGCGAAAGGTGCGCGCGCTTGTCGAACCATTTCGAGGCCATCATCTCGGCGCTGGCGCCGACGGAAGCCCCCTTGCCTTCGATCTCGATTCCGGCGCGCACGAAAACCTGCACCGATGACGTGATTACGACACTGCCGAACCGGAATGGCTTTGCGAACGGGATCGGCCGCTCAAAGAACGAGATATCCCGTACGGCAAAACGAGGCTGCATCGAATTCCCCTAATCCAGCGCGCTTTGGGTAAAGAAATGCTTGCGGATCCGCTGCACCAGTTCCGTGAAGGCGGGGTCGGCCATCGCATCCAGCGAGCGCGGGCGCGGCAGCGGCACATCGTAGATCGCGGCGATTGCGCCGGGACGTTCGGTCATGACGAGCACGCGGTCAGCAAGGAACACGGCTTCCGGTATAGAATGCGTGATCAGCAGCACCGTCTTGCCGGTTTCGCGCTGGATCCGCATCAGTTCGACATTCATCTTCTCGCGCGTCATGGCATCGAGCGCGCCGAACGGCTCATCCATCAGCATGATCTTGGGATCGTGCACCAGCGCGCGGCAGATCGAGGCGCGTTGCTGCATGCCCCCTGACAATTGCCAGGGCAGTTTCTTCTCGAACCCTTCGAGCCCGACCAGTTTCAGCAGCGCTTTCGCCCGCGGCAGATACTCGTCCCTCGGCAATTTCTTCATGTCGATCGGCAGCATCACGTTGGAAAGGATGTTGCGCCAGGGCAGCAGCAGCGCGTTCTGGAACACGATGCCGACATTGCCGTGCGGCTTCGTCACCCGCTCGCCTTCGACCAGGATTTCGCCGGTCGAAGGCGCGAGCAGACCAGAGATCATCTTCAGCAGCGTGGACTTGCCGCAGCCGGACGGGCCCACCACGACGAAGAACTCGCCCTCGTTGATATGAAAATCCAGCGGCCGCAGCGACGGCACGTCGCCGTCGCGCGAGCGATAGGTTTTCGAAACGCCCGACAGCGTAATGCCGGACGCCGCACCACCGGCGCGATCCGACACCAGGCGCAGATGCGCACCTGGTTGATCGGGCTCGGATGGTTTGATTGCGGGGTTCATTCAGATGGGTCCATTATTTGTATGCCTCGTCATTCCGGGGCGATGCGCAGCATCGAACCCGGAATCTCGAGATTCCGGGTCTGGTGCTGGCGCACCATCCCGGAATGACGAGAACTACAAATGACGCCTTTCCACTCACGATCCGCCCTGCGGCAGGTAGTCGTTGGTGTAAAACGCCTTCGGGTTGTCCTTGGCCTTGGCATCCAGCCCGCCATATTCGACCATCAGATTGACCGTATCCGTCATGTTCTGGTCGGTGACCTGGAACGGCCGCTTGCTCTTGGTCTCTGCGGTACGGTAGAGCGGGATCGTCAGCTCAAATCCCTTGGTCAACGTTTCGATCTTGCCGCCCTTTGGGTTGGCGTCGAGGATCGACTGCGCCGCCGCCCTCGGCTCCTTCTCGGCGGCTTCGACCGCCTTGGTCGTTGCCGACATGAAGCGCTTGACCAGATCGGCATTCGCCTTGACGAATTCGGTGTTGGCGACGACGCCGGAGCAGACCATGTTGATGCCGTAGTCGGCGAACTTGATCGCGTTGACGTCCTTGCCGGTGGCGTCCTTGATCTTCATCGACTGGTCCATGACGTAGCCGAGCAGCAGGTCGGCCTGGCCGTTGATGACGGCGTTCAGCTTGGTCTGGCCGTCACCTGCAACCGTCTGAAAGTCGCTTTCCTTCAGGCCGGTCTTTTTCAGGAACAGCGGCCAGATCTGCGTCATCGAATCCGCCGGCGTGATCGCCACCGTCTTGCCCTTGATGTCCTCGGGCTTCTTGATGTTCTTCTCGACAAAGCCCATGGCCGACATCGGGCTGGTCTGCAGCAGCACCCCGGTGGCAACGATCGGCGCGCCCTTCACCGCCGCGCGCATCATGGTGGGGACGTCGACATAGCCAAAATTGGCGGTTTTCGCTGCGACAGCCTGCGTTGTCGCCGCCGAACCGCGGCCTTCCTGGATTTCGAGGTCGATGCCCTCGGCGGCATAGATGCCCTTGGCCTTGCCGTAATAGAACGGTGCATGCTCGCCATAGACGTACCAGTTGAGCATCAGCACCACCTTGTCGGCGGCCGACGCCGGAAGCACTGAAAGCGCGGTCCAGATCAGGGCGGCGGTGATCGCCGCTGTCACTCGTATCATGGTCATCCTCCCGGTGGTGTTGGCGCGGCGCTTGAGCAGGCCGCTTTCTGGTTTGGCCTATGAAGCGAAAATGAGGTCCTCGCGCTGGCTGACATGCCAGGGAATCACGAGGCGTTCGATGCGGTCGACAGCCCAGAACAGCACCACGCCAAGCAGCGCCAGGATCACCAGCGCCGCAAACATCGTCGGCAGATCGAAGGTACCGATCGAGCGTTGCAGCACGTAGCCGATGCCGGAATTGGAGCCGACGAATTCGCCGACCACAGCGCCGACGACCGCGAGCGTCACCGAAACTTTCAGCCCGGAGAAGATCGCCGGCATCGCATGCGGCAGGTTGACGGCGCGAAACACCTGGAAGCGGCTGCCCTGCATCGCGCGCGCCAGGTCGACCATGTCGGGATCGACCGACTTGAAGCCCTGCACGGCGGACACGACCACCGGGAAAAACCCGAGCAGGAACGCCGAGATCACCTTGGGGATGATGCCGAACCCGAACCACACCACGAACAGCGGCGCGATCGCGATCTTCGGCACCGACTGCGAGAACACCAGCAGCGGATAGACGTAGCTTTCCACCGTCTTCGATCCCGCGATCAGCATGGCAACGGGAATCCCGAACAGCGCCGACAGCAGGAAGCCGCACAGCGTGGCGTAGGTGGTGGGCCATGCCTGCCGCAGCAGTTCAGGCCAGTCCGTCCACAGCACCGCCACGACATCGCCCGGCGCCGGGATCTGGTAGGCGGGGATCCGGAACACGCGGATGGTCAGGTCCCAGGCCACCACGATGAAAATCAGGAACAGGAACGGCCGCACCCATGCGGCGTTCAGCGCTTTGGACAAGCCACTCTCGTGCTTCGCCTCGGCCACGTCCCGCTCCCTGATGATCGTCCTTATGGGCCGGAAATTAACCCGTTGGATAAATACTGGCAAGCGGGTTTTCGTGCGGCAAGATTGCTATTTTTTCTTATCGCCCGGCGACCGCAGGGGCCCACAGCCATAGCGCGCGGTGAGTCAAGCAAGGCGTCAGCCACTACCTTTCATGGCCAGGCCGCGGCGTATGGGTTCCTGCGTTCGCAGGGACGAGAGGCTAAACCGGCTGAGGCGCCGGCGTCCGCGCACGACGTACGGAGACCTTGCCGAAATCCGCCGTCGATTTGCCTGTCAGCGCCGCCAGCACCAAGGCCACTACGTGCGCAAGGCGCTCGTCCCTCGCCTCCTTCTTCAGGAGGTCGCGGCCGAAGATCACGCTGAGCGTGGCGCTGTTGGAGAGATAGAAGAAGCACAGGCCGGCGATCGAGATATAGAGCTGCACCGGATCGACCGCGACACGAAAGTCGCCGCTTTCGACGCCGCGCCGCACCACGGTCCGGATCATCTCGACGAACGGCGAATGCATCGACTTGACCTTGGTCGATCGCTTCAGATGTCGGGCCTTGGCGAGGTTTTCGGTGTTGAGCAACGCCAGGAATTCCGGGTTGCGCAGAAAGTAGTTCCAGGTGAAATCGATCAGCCGCTCGATCGCCTCAGGCGGATCAAGATGTTCGAGATCGAGCCCACGCTCCTCGGAGCGGATTTTCTCGTACGCGCCTTCGAGCACGGCGAGATATAGGTCTTCCTTGTTGCCGACGTGGTAATACAGCATGCGCTTGTTGGCGCCGGCATTGGCCGCGATGCGATCGACACGCGCGCCGGCAAGGCCGTGGGTGGCGAACTCCCGCTTGGCGGCCTCCAGAATGCGCAGCCGCATCCCCTCGGGGTCCCGCTGCCACTTCAGAACGCGTTTTGCCTTTGCCAAATCGACTGCTCGGTGATCGTTATGGGCCAAGCTGTAGCATGCATGGTGAGGTTTGAGAACGCGAATGGCGCTCTTCCCCTTCTCCCCTTGTGGGAGAAGGGGGCGCGAAGCGCCGGATGAGGGGTTCTCTCCGCGCGAAAGATTTGTGTTTGCGGAGAGAACCTCTCACCCGTCTCGAATGAGCTTCGCTCATTCGATCCACCCTCTCCCACAAGGGGAGAGGGAATACTCACGGCCTTCCTGCCGACGGTTGCACCAGAAGCGTCGGAACCCCGCAGGTGCCGCTGCGCACGGTCATGACCCGCGTCCCCGGCTTGCGGCCGTTGCGGACTTCGGAGACGTCGACGCCCGTCCGAACCAGCCGAGCATGGGTGGCGTCCATGTCGGCCACACGCCAGCACAGGCCGCGCAGCCGATCCTCCGCCCCATCTGCTTCCTTGCCTGGCCGGTGCGTGACCTCGACGATGAGGTCGCCGCAGCGGAAGAACATCAGCCGGCCCCAGTCCGGGTGCGAGCGATCGAGCGCCATGTCGAGGCCAAGCCGCGCGCCATAGAGTGCAGCAGCGCGCTCGGGGTCCGGCGTCGAGACCACGACGTGGTCCAGCCCCGTGATCGCTCCATCCGTGGTTCGTGGGGAGAGCGGGCGCTCCTTGTCGCGTTCGAGGAAGAACAGGCGGACCCCGCGCGTCGCCTCGGTGGCGGCCCGGGTGCGCTTCCATGAAAGCACGGCCCCGCTGATGGCGTCGCGGCCCTCGACCTCGGCTATGGGCTCCGGTTTCAGCGCGAGCCGATCGAGCCTGCGATGTGCCCTGGCAATGTCGCTGGTTCGAAAGCAGATGCTCGCCAGCCCCTCGCCCTGCGCGGCGAGCGCTGCGCGAATGCGATCCGCGTCGCCGCCCTCGCCGTTCGGCGCCACCAGTTCCAGCGACGTGTTATCGAGCGTGAACAGGACGCGATCGGCACCGCGATCGCTGCTTTGCCAGGCCGGCGCGCGGGCAAACAGCGTCTGGTAGGCGTTGGACGCCGCATGGATGTCGCCGGTGAGAACGACGACGTGGTCGAGGCCGACGATCATGGAAACAGCCCCCGCGTATTCTTCGCGGCGCGGACCTTCTCGACGCCGATCGCCATCGCCGCCGTGCGATGCGCGATGTTATCCGCCCTGGCCCGCTGCACCATATGGTCGAAGGCGCGGTCGAGGATCGCATATTCGCGTCGCGTCACCTCCTCTTCCTCCCAGAACAGTTGCTGCAGATCCTGCACCCATTCGAAATAGCTGACCACGACGCCGCCGGAATTGCAGAGAATGTCGGGAATCAAGAACACTTCGCTTTGGCGCTTTTCCAGCACGAGGTCGGCCTCCGGCGTGGTCGGGCCGTTGGCGCCCTCGGCCAGCACGCGGCATTTGAGGTTCTCGGCGACCTTGGCATCGATGACGCGCTCCATCGCCGCCGGCACCAGCACGTCACAGGGCAGCGCGAGGATCTGATCGGGATCGAAGGCAAGCTGATTGGAAAATCCGGCAATGCTGCCGTGTTGCCCCGCATGATGCATCAACGCGGGAATATCGAGCCCGGCTGCATCGTGCAGCGCGCCGGTGTGATCGCTGACAGCGATGATCTTCACGCCGTACTGATAAAGCTCAAGCGCGGCATAGGAGCCGACATTGCCAAATCCCTGGATGACCGCTGTGGCCGTGCCGGGATTGATCGAGAGCTCCTTCAGTACGCGTCTCGCGAGATAGGCGACGCCGCGGCCGGTGGCTTCACGGCGGCCGAGCGTGCCGCCCGACGACACCGGCTTGCCGGTGACGATCTCGGTCACGGTGCGGCCCTGGTACATCGAATAGGTGTCCATGAACCAGGCCATCACCTGCTCGTTGGTGCCCATGTCGGGCGCCATCACGTCGGTGTGCGGACCGACGAACGGAATCATCTCCTGCATGTAGCGCCGCGACAGCGCTTCGAGTTCGCGTTTGGAAATCGTGGAGAGATCGACATTGACCCCGCCCTTGGCGCCGCCATAGGGCAGCCCGACAAGGGCGCATTTCCAGCTCATCCAGATCGCAAGCGCCGCGACCTCGCCGATATCGACCGACGGCGCAAACCGTGTCCCGCCCTTGGTCGGGCCTAACGTGAGATGATGCTGCACCCGGTAGCCCTCGAATACCGAGACCGTCCCGTCATCGCGGTGGATCGGACAGGAGATGGTGACCGACCGTTTCGGCATCAGGATGCGGTCGCGCTCGTCCATCGGGATTTCGAGATGGTTGGCAATGACGCCGAACTGGTTCACCGCCATGTCGAACACCGGACCGGAATAAACGGTCATCATTTGCCTCCCCTGTGTCGGAACCCCGGGCAGCGGTCGGCCGTTATCGGCGGATGCCGGCGATGGTCCAGGGACTTGTCTAAGGATGGTCGTAGTCTGCCCATACTCCCATCTCAAGCTGCAAAGACGGCACGGCTGCGAATAATTTCAGCGAATGCATCCGATATCCGGTGCTAATGTAGCCGCGCCGGGCCCGAACCCCCTTCAGGATATGACGGAAAACGAATGCAGGCCCTCTTCATCGGACAGACCTATATCGACGTTACTTTCATCACCGACCACATGCCGACCGGCGACGAGAAGCACGTCGCCGACGCCTACGCGATTTCGTTTGGCGGCAACGCCGTCACGGCGGCATTCTGCTGCGCCAAGCTCGGCATCGTGCCGGACCTGATCGCCACCGTCGCCAATGACTGGCTCGGCCGCATGTTCTGGGACATGAGCGCGAAATACGGAATCTCGGTCCATCCGCGCAAGGTCAACTCCTCCTCGCTGTCCTTCATCATGCCCAAGGACGGCAAGCGCGCCATCGTACGCTGCCGCGACGACGAGCACATTCATCCCTTCCCGCTCCTCAACCTGAAAGGCTGCCGCGCGCTGCATGTCGACGGCCACCAGCCGGACGCGGCGATCCATTACGCAAAACTCTGCCGCGAGGACGGCATCCTGACCTCGCTCGACGGCGGCGGCCTACGCACGAATACGCATGAGCTGCTGGCGTATATAGATGTCGCGATCGTCGCCGAGCGGCTTTGCGAGCAGATGGATCTGACGCCGGAGAAGATGCTGGACTATCTCAAGGGCCGCGGCTGCCGCGTCGGCGGTGTGACCCAGGGCGAGAAAGGCCTGCTCTGGTATGACGAAGCCGGCGTGGTCCGCACCATGCCCGCGCTGCCGATCCCGCGCGAACGCGTGATCGATACCAACGGCGCCGGCGACGTCTTCCACGGCGCCTATGTCTATTCCTATCTCAGCAACCCTTCCAAAGGCTGGCACGAGCATTTCGAGTTCGCCCGCGCCGCCTCGACCTACAAGATCCAGCGCCTCGGCAACGAGGCCGGCCTGCCGACGCTTGCCGATATCGAGGCCGTCAAGCAGGAGTTCGGAGTAAGCGCCTGACCGCGCCAACGGGAGATTGTCACGCATGGGGCGCGTCTTTGTCGCCGGCAGCATCAACATGGATGTGGTGGCGACAGCCAGCCGGCATCCAAGGGTCGGCGAGACCGTCGCCGGCCAAGCCGTGCATTATTTTCCGGGCGGCAAGGGTGCGAACCAGGCGGTCGCTGCCGCAAAGCTCGGCGCGCCGACAACACTGATCGGCCGGCTCGGCGCGGACGCGTTCGGACAGCAATTAAGGTCGTTCCTGACCGCGCAGGGCGTCGACCTCGCCTTCGTCGCGGACACCGCCGGTACCCATACCGGCACAGCCATCATCACCGTCGCGGATGCCGACAACACCATCGTGGTGGTGCCCGGCGCCAACGCGCTGATGACGCCGGAGGATGTCGCCGTGCCCGTGCTAGCCAAGGGCGATATCGCGGTCAGCCAGTTCGAGATTCCCTTGCCCACGATTTCGGCGTTCTTCAGACGCGCCCGGGGAGCCGGCGCGACTACAATCCTCAATCCCGCTCCGGCGATGATGTTCGGCGCAGAACTGCTCGATCTCGTCGACATCCTGGTCGTGAACGAGACCGAGTTGGGATTTCTCACGAACACCGAACTTCAGGCCGCCGACGACCCTGCCCGGTTCATCGAAGCTGCGCGGTCGCTGGCAGCCGGAGGAAACAGAATCATCTGCGTCACGCTCGGCAAGCGCGGCGTGCTCGCGCTGATCGGCAGCGAGACGTCGATGATCGCCGGCCGCAATGTCAAGGCCGTCGACACGACAGGCGCGGGCGATTGCTTTGTCGGCGCGCTTGCTGCGCAACTGGCCGGTGGAGCGCCGATCAGCGATGCGCTGGGTTACGCCAATACCGCAGCCTCGATCTGCGTGCAGCGGATGGGCGCGGCGCCATCGATGCCGACGGCGGCCGAGCTAGCGGCTTTGCGCGGAGTTTCCTGAGAGCTACTTGAGCGCCTGCAACTCGTCATATTGCTCTCTGCTCCAGCCGGCGCCGGCGTCGTTGTGCAGCGGGAGAGCAGCCTTGCGGAACGCCTCTCGGTCGGGTTCGATCACGGTGTTGCCTAGCTTCTTGAACTCCGCGGCCAATATCCTCTCGGAAGCCTCGATCGCTTCTGTCGCCTTCGCAGCAGCCTCCTTCAGCGTAGCCGCAAAGATCTCCCGCTCGTCCTGCGTCAGCTTGTTCCAGAGGTGACTGCCGATCACGGTCACCATGGATTCCGTGATGTGGCCGGTCAGCACGATGTGGCTCTGCACCTCGTAGAACTTCTTGGCCATGATCGTCGGCAGCGGATTCTCCTGCCCATCGACAAGGCCCTGCTTCGAAGCCTGATAGACATCGGAAAAAGCCATCGGCGTTGCATTGGCGCCGACGGATTTGGTGAACATCAGGAACAGCGGCGCCGGCGGCACGCGCAGCCTCATCCCTTTCATGTCCTCGGGTTTCTTGATCGGCCTGTTGGCGGTGACGTGGCGCTGGCCGTAATAGGTGAGCGCGACGATCTTGTGCCGGGTCTTGTCGTCGTAGCCCTTGACCAGATCGGCAAACAGCTTGCTGTCGCGGTAGGCCTTCCAGTGATCGAGGTCGCGCAGCATGTACGGCGCGCCAGAAATGCCGAGCGGCTTGTAGGTTGATGCGGCGAAGTTGACGCCAACATAGACGATATCGATGGTGCCGAGCCCCAGGGCTTCATTGAGCTCCTTTTCATTGCCGAGCTGGGAAGCCGGAAACACCTGGATATCGAACTTGCCGTTGGTACGCTTCTTGATCTCGCTCGCGGCCCACAGCGCCTCGGTGTGAAATGGCTCGGTGATCTCGTAGACATGCGCCCATTTCAGCCTGGTCTGCCCCGAGGCAGAGCCACCCATGGCCAAGGCAGCGACGATGGCGCCGGTCAATGCGAGGCAGCGCTGCCAGGTGGACATGTGACCTCCCCAAAATGGACTCCCGGAGTCATCTTGGTCCTGTGGCGGCAGCGTTGCCGAAATGGCCAACCGATGCAAGCAGAGAGCAGCGCAGCAAATCTGACTTAAGTGAGGGCGCTCTTGAGATCGAAGCCGGCATCCGCCGCCTGCTCGGGTGTGATCGATCCGTGCGCGGCAAGCAGTCGGCGACCGAACATGTGATCGCCGGCGCGGTTGACGGACTCGATGCCGACGAGCTGCCCAGCCTTGTAACAGAAGGCAGAGAACGCCCCTTGCGCGCGGTCGCCACGTACCACCACCTGGTCATAGCCCGTGGTCAATCCCACCATCTGCAGCTTGTCGGGGCCCTGATCGCTCCAGAACCATGGCAGACCATCATAGGATTTGGCGTCGCCAGTCAGCCGCGCCGCTACGCAGCGGGCATGGTCGGTCGCGTTCTGCACCGACTCCAGCCGCAATGAGCCGCCGAACCGAGGGCTGGCATAGAGCGCGCAATCGCCCACCGCTGAAATGTTCGGGTCGGCGGTACGGAGATGCTCGTCCACGATGATACCGGCCGCAACCGGCAAGCCCGCTTCCGCCGCCAACTCGACATTGGGCAGGACCCCGACGCCGACCACGATCAGGTCGGCTTTCAAGTGCCGACCGTCGCTGAGACTCACACCGGTGACTTTGCTGCCATCGCTCTCGATGCTGGTGACCTGCACGCCGAGATGGATCCGGATGCCGGCCGCAGTGTGCCGCGACTGGAAGTATTCCGAGATTTCCGCGGTTACCGCGCGCGCCATTACCCGCGTGGCGAGTTCGATGACGTCGACTTCGAGGCCTTTGGCGCGGGCGGTCGCTGCGAATTCCAGGCCGATGAAGCCGGCACCGATCACGACGACGCGCTGGCCCGGGGCGATGTAATCCCGCAAGACCTGGCTTTCATCGAGCGTCCGCAGGTAGCGGACGCCATCGAGATTGGCGTTGGGAATATCGAGCAGGCGATTGCGCGCGCCAGTCGCCAGCACCAGATGGCCGTAGTCGAGCGATGCGCCGGAGGCAAGCAACACTTTGCGCGCAGGGCGGTCGATCGAGACGGCACGGTCCGCGATCAAGTCAACCTTCTGGTCGTGGTAGAATTTTTCCGGCCGGAACATCAGGCTGTCAGGCCCGCCGGTCCCCTTCAGATAGGCCTTGGACAGCGGCGGCCGCTGGTATGGCAGATGGCCCTCGTCGTTCACGAGCGCGATGCGTTCTGCGAAGCCGTGCTGGCGCAGCGACATCGCAAGCTGAAAGCCGGCGTGGCCGGCGCCGATGATGACGACTGGTCCTGCGGTCATGGAGACAGCCTACGTTCGAGCACACAGGAAGGACCCATGTCGTCTTCTCTCCGATGATTTTGGCTTGCCCGTCTCGTCCCTTGGGAGCGGCGCTCGTGTCCGCGTCCCGAACGATGACAGGCGCATTTGACCCCAAGGCGCGAAGGGACGCAAGGGCGTCCCCGGCCCCAGTTCGCGCCGCATTGCCTGGCCGGGGATTGTCACCCCTGACGATGTCGATTTAAATGCGCAGCCCCTCCCCGCGCACGCCGAGGCTTGCCATGCCGACATCAGATGATACCGCCCCTGCCCTGCTCCGGATCGAAGGCCCGATCGCCACGATTACGCTGAACCGGCCCGCGGCCTTCAACTCGATCAACCTGTCGATTGCGCAAAAGCTCGAGCAGCTTGGCGCCGAGGTCGAGGCCAACGACGATGTCCGGGTGCTGGTGATCGAGGGCGAAGGCCGCGCCTTCTCGGCCGGCGGCGATTTGCAGACCATCGGTGCGGCCGCCGCCAATGACACTGTCGCGCCCGTGGTCGGAAAATTGCTGAAGCACTACCACGCGTTCATCGAGACAGTACGGCGGATGCCGAAGATCGTGCTTTCCAGCGTCAATGGATCCGCAGCCGGCGCAGGCATGGGGCTCGCCTTCGTCACCGACCTCTGCATTGCCGCCGACGATGCGCGGTTCACGCCGGCCTATGCCAAGATCGGCGTCTCGCCGGATGGCGGCAGCACGGTCGGCATGGTCGGCACCGTCGGGACCCGCCGTGCGCTGCAGATATTTCTGGCGGAGGACAGCTTTACCGCGCAGCAGGCCTATGAGTGGGGTCTCGTCGCCCGGGTCGTCCCGGCGGCGGAGTTGAAGGCGGAGACCCGCAAATTCGCCGAGCGGCTGGCACAGAATCCGCCGGCTGCGATCAGCGGCACCAAGTCGCTGGTTTACCAGGCCGCGACCACGCCGACCAGGCAGCAGCTCGATGCCGAGGAGAAGGGGATCATCGACGCCATGCAGACCGATGACTTCCGCGTTGCGGTGAAGCGATTCACCAGCAAGTCGAAATGACGAGCGGAGCTAGCCCTTGCCTTGCTCCCGCATGAAGTCGAAGTCGCAGCCCTCGTCGGCCTGCAGAATGGTCTCGTTGAACAGGTGCGCGTAGCCGCGCCTGGCCCAATCCGGCGTCGCGGCCGGCGCGAGCGCGGCCCGGCGCTTTTCGAGTTCGGCGTCATCGACGAGCAGATCGATGCTGCGCTTGGCGACATCGAGACGGATCATGTCGCCGTTCTTCACCAGCCCCAGCGGCCCGCCGACGGCAGACTCCGGCGTGATATGCAGCACGATGGTGCCGAACGCCGTGCCGCTCATGCGCGCATCCGAGATCCGCACCATGTCCTTCACGCCGCCGCGTGCCAGCTTCTTCGGGACCGGCAGATAGCCCGCCTCCGGCATGCCGGGCGCGCCCTTGGGACCGGCGTTGCGCAGCACCAGCACGTCGTCAGCATTGACGTCGAGCGCGGGATCGTCGACCCGCAGCGTCATGTCCTCAACGGATTCGAACACAACTGCGCGTCCGGTGTGCTGCAGCAGCTTGGGACTCGCCGCCGATTGCTTGATGACGGCCCCGCGCGGCGCGAGGTTGCCGTGCAGCACCGCCATCGCGCCTTCGGACTTGATGGGATTGTCGCGTGAACGGATGGCATCCTGCCCCGGCACGTCTTCCGCGCCGGCGACAACGTCGCGCAGCGTTTGACCGGTGATCGTTTTCGCGTCGAGATCGATGAGATCGCCAAGCTGCGCCATCAGCTTCGGCACGCCGCCGGCGTGATGGAAATGCTCCATGTAGTGCTCGCCCGAAGGCTTCAGGTCGACGAGCACCGGTACCTCGCGGCCCAGCTTGTCGAACGTCTCGAGGTCGATCTTGTGCGGCGAACGATGGGCGATCGCCGTAAGATGGATCAGCCCGTTGGTCGAGCCGCCGATCGCCTGCAACACCACCTGCGCGTTGCGGAACGACGCTGCCGTCAGGAATTCGCTCGGCCGCGGCCCCTTCGCTTTCGCCATCGCAGCGGCAACCTTGCCGCTGGCCTCCGCCGAACGAAAACGCTCGGCATGCGGCGCCGGGATCGTCGCGCTCATCGGCAGCGACAGCCCGAGCGCTTCGGTGATGCACGCCATGGTGCTCGCGGTGCCCATCACCATGCAGGTGCCGACCGACGGCGCCAGCCTTCCGTTGACGGCCTCGATTTCTTCGTCATCGATTTCACCGGCGCGATATTTTGCCCAGAGCCTTCGGCAATCGGTACAGGCTCCCAGCACTTCGCCCTTGTGATGCCCGACCACCATCGGGCCGACGGGAATGACGACCGTTGGCAAATCGGCAGACACCGCAGCCATGATCTGCGCCGGCAAGGTCTTGTCGCACCCCCCGATCACAACCACCGCGTCCATCGGCTGGGCGCGGATCATCTCCTCGGTGTCCATCGCCATCAGATTGCGCAGGTACATCGAGGTCGGATGCGAAAAGCTTTCGGCGATCGAGATGGTTGGAAACACCATCGGCATCGCGCCCGTCAGCATGACACCGCGCTTCACCGCCTCGATGATCTGCGGAACGTTGCCATGGCAGGGATTGTAGTCGCTGTAGGTGTTGGTGATGCCGACGATCGGGCGATTGAGCGCGTCGTCGGAATAGCCCATCGCCTTGATGAAGGCCTTGCGAAGGAACAGCGAGAATCCAGCGTCGCCATAACTTGCCAGTCCCTTGCGAAGTCCGTCGGCCATTTTCTCGTTTCCCGTTTTCGAGGCTTTGTTACGAACCCAGCTTCCAGTCGACGATCCGGTCCTTGTCGCCGTCGTACTCCATGCTGCAGAACGTGCCGCCCTGGTAGTAGTCGCCGACCGGATCCGGCTTGAGCCTGGCCTGCTCGGCCATGGCGTGCTCGCGGAAGTCCTCGCCGCGGCCGGCCGGCCGGTAGCCGAGCTCGTAGGCGCGGTGGTTGTCCCACCAGGTGCGTTCATTATACGAGGCACCATAGAGGATCTCGAAGTGAATGTCGGGATGGTCGAGGCCGATCCTGCAGAGTTGCACGAGATCTTCCGGCTTCAGCCAGATCGAAAGCCTGCGGTGGTCGAGCGGCATCTCGCCGAAATTGCCGATGCGCAAGCAAGTCACGCCGAGCCCGTGCTTGTCGGCATAGAGCGCGCCTACCGCTTCCCCGAACACCTTGCTGACGCCATAGCGGCTGTCGGGCCGCGCGGTGACGTCGGTGCCGATCCGGTGATGGCGCGGGTAGAAGCCGACCGCGTGGTTCGACGAGGCAAATACCACGCGCTTGACGCCCTGCTTGCGCGCCGCCTCGAACAGGTTGTAGCAGCCAATGATGTTGGACTGCAGGATCTGGTCCCAAGGACCCTCGACCGAATAGCCGCCGAAATGAAGAATGCCGTCGATCCCTTCGCAGATTGCCTCGACCTGGGCGACATCGGCGAGATCGGCCGCCTTGAATTTCTCATTCTTGCCGAGATCGGCCGGCGCCTTCAGGTCGCTCAGCAGCAGGTCCGGATAGATCGGCGGCAGCAGCTTGCGCAGGCTGGTACCGATTCCGCCAGCAGCACCGGTCATCAATATGCGTGGCATCACGTTCCTCTTGTCTCGAACCCGATATGCGACCGGCCGAAGGATGGCAATGAGCTAGCCGCCCGGCGCACCCTGGGTGTTCACGTACAGCGCGTAGATCGACTGGCTCGCGGCCATGAACAGCCGGTTGCGCTTCAGCCCCCCGAAGCAGAGGTTGGCGCAGCGTTCCGGCAGCGCGATGCGCCCGATCATCACACCGTCGGGCGCAAACACGACGACGCCATCGAGTTCGGGATCGCCCATGCCCCAGCCGCACCACAGGTTGCCGTCGATGTCGCAGCGCATGCCGTCGGGCGTGCCGGGACCGGCATCGACCAGGACGCGCTTGTTGGAAAGCTTCGCACCATCGGGCGAAACGTCGTAGGCGAGAATCTTGCGGGTCGGCACGCCGCGCGATTCGATGACGTAGAGAATCTTCTCATCCGGCGAGAAGCACAGTCCGTTCGGGCCGAGCACGCCTTCGGCCACGATCGAGGCCTTTCCGGTCGAGCCGTCGAGCCGGTAGACGTTCATGTCGATCTCGGACTCGGCCTTGTAGCCCTCGTAATTGCCGAGCAGGCCGAATATCGGGTCGGTAAACCAGATCGAGCCGTCGGATTTCACGACCACGTCGTTGGGAGCGTTCAGCCGCTTGTTGTCAAAGGAATCGATCAGCACCGTGATCGATCCGTCATACTCGGTGCGGGTGACCCGCCGGCCGCCATGCTCGCATGTAACCAGGCGTCCCTGGCGGTCGCGGGTGTTGCCATTGGCGAAATTTGACGGCTTGCGGAAGATGCTGACGTTGCCGGTTTCCTCTTCCCACTTCAGGATACGCTGGTTGGGAATGTCGCTGCACAGCAGGTAGCGCCCGTCGCCGAACCACACCGGACCTTCCGCCCAGCGCAGGCCGGTCGCAATCCGCTCCACGGCCGACAGTTTCAGCCAGTACTTCTCGAAGCGCGGATCGAGGGCGTGGATGGCCGGATCGGGATAGTAGCTCGCCGGGCGCCAGCCGGTTGAATGAGACGATGCGGCATCGGACATTTGCTGTTCTCTTTGTTTCCGGTCCGGCTGTACTTGCGCAGATATCGTAGGGTGGGCAAAGCGAAGCGTGCCCACCGCTTCTTGCGGAGTGTCGAGGGTGGGCACGGCGCAAGCGCGCCTTTGCCCACCCTACGAAGCGGCGAAGCAACCCACTGCTTGCCGGCAGGCTGGGTTGCTTCGTTTCTCTCGCAATGACGATTGCAGCTTACGCGGCGTTGTAGCCGGCGACTGCCTTCACCTCGAGGAAGTCCTCGAGACCGTACTTGCCCCACTCGCGGCCGTTGCCCGACTGCTTGTAGCCGCCGAACGGTGCGGTGCGCTCGTTCGGAACGCCCTGCAGGTTGACGTTGCCGGCGCGGATCTGGCGACCGACGCGGCGCGCGCTTTCCACGCTGTCGGCCGAGACGTAGCCGGCGAGGCCATAGGGCGTATCGTTGGCGATCTTCACCGCATCGGCTTCATCCTTGGCGCCGATGATGGTGAGCACGGGTCCGAAGATTTCCTCGCGGGCGATCGTCATCTCGTTGGTGACGTCGGCGAAGATGGTCGGACGGACATAGAAGCCCTTGTTGACGCCTTCCGGCAGACCGGGACCGCCGGCGACAAGCGTCGCGCCTTCGTCGATGCCCTTCTTGATCAGCGCCTGGATCTTGTCCCACTGGATGCGCGACACGACCGGACCGATGGTGGTGCCTTCGGCGCGCGGATCGCCCGCCTTGGTCTTTTCGGCCACACCCTTGGCGATGGCGGCGACTTCCTTCATCTTCGACAGCGGCACGATCATCCGCGACGGTGCGTTGCAGGACTGTCCGGAGTTGTTGAACATGTGCATCACGCCGCCGGTGACGGCCTTGGTGAGGTCGGCGCCTTCGAGGATGACGTTCGGCGACTTGCCGCCCAGTTCCTGGCTGACGCGCTTGACGGTCGGCGCGGCGCGCTTGGCGACGTCGACGCCGGCGCGGGTCGAGCCGGTGAACGAGATCATGTCGATGTCAGGGTGCTCGCTCATGGCGGCGCCGACTTCCGGGCCGAGGCCGTTGACGAGGTTGAACACGCCCTTCGGCACGCCGGCTTCATGGAGGATTTCGGCGAAGATCAAGGCCGAGGTCGGGGTAAATTCCGAGGGCTTCAGGATCATGGTGCAGCCGGCGGCGAGCGCCGGCGCGACCTTGCAGGCGATCTGGTTCAGCGGCCAGTTCCAGGGCGTGATCATGCCGACCACGCCGACCGGCTCGCGCACGACGACGGCGGTGCCGATCGTCTCTTCGAAATGATAGTTCTTGAGGACTTCCAAGGTGGAAGCGAGGTGGCCGAGGCCGGCGCCGGCCTGCAGGCGTTCGGCCATCGGCAGCGGCGCACCCATTTCGTCGGATACGGCAGCGCCGATTTCCTTCATGCGGCGCTTGTAGATCTCGATGATCTTTTCCAACAGCGCGATGCGCTCTTCGCGGCTGGTCTGCGAGAAGGTCAGGAAGGCGCGCTTGGCGGCGGCGACCGCCTTGTCGACGTCGGCCTTTGAGCCGAGCGCAACTTCATACATCGCCTCTTCGGTCGCCGGATTGACGACGGGCGTGGACTTCTTGACGGCGGGATCGACCCAGGCGCCGTCGATGTAGAATTGCATGCGGTTGACCATCGTAAACCTCTTTATTTCGGTGGCGAATGAAGGGGAACGGAAGCGTTCGGCAGGCATCCTTGCACGAAAGCCCAGACAAATGAACCCGCCATATGCGGGGGGCCGCGATGCGGCAGGGGCTGGATATAAGATCACGGACGCGACGCTGGCAAGGTGTGCAATTCGTCGTCCCGGCGAAGGCCGGGACCCATAGCCACCGGCGGCAGTTGTGAAACAAACCCGTCGGCCGCCGCCAAGACAACAACGGCCGCGGCGTATGGGTCCCGGCCTTCGCCGGGACGACTGGAATTCTCACACCGCCATTTTGCGGTGCCGCACCGGGGCTCCCACCGTCAGGGCTTCGGCGGCGTCGATGATGGCGTTGGCGTCGATGCCGTAGTGCCGGTAGAGGTCGCCGATAGTGCCGGTCTGGCCGAACTGCTCGACGCCGAGCGCCTCGACCCGGTGGCCGCGCACGCTGCCGAGCCAGCCGAGCGCCGCCGGATGGCCGTCGATCACGGTCACGATGCCGCAGTCGCGTGACAACGGCGCCAGCAGCCTTTCGATATGGCTGAGGTGCGCCACGCCCCGGCGGTCGCGCCGCAAATTCCGTGCGGCGGTCCATCCTCCATGCAAGCGGTCGGCGGAGGTTACCGCCAGGAGACCGACGTCGCGGTGGCTTTCGCCGATGAAGCCGACAGCCTCGATCGCCTCCGGCGCAACCGCGCCGGTATAGGCGATCACGAGGTCGCAATTGGCCCCGGGCTCGCGCAGCCAGTAGGCCCCCTCGGTGATGCCCGCCTGCAGGTCCGGCGTCATGATGCGCTGCGGCTGGTCGAGCGTGCGGGTCGAGAGCCGCAGATAGACCGAACCGCCCTCGCCGGCTTCGCGCTGCATGTGGCGGAAGCCCCACGCCATGATCACGGCCAGTTCATCGACAAACGCCGGCTCGAACGAGGCCAGCCCGTCCTGCGCCATGCCGATCAGGGGCGTCGCGATCGATTGATGCGCGCCGCCCTCGGGCGCCAGCGTGATGCCGGACGGCGTCGCCGCCACCATGAAGCGCGCATCCTGATAGCAGGCATAGTTCATCGCATCGAGGCCGCGCTCGATGAAGGGATCGTACAGGGTGCCGACCGGCAGCAGCCGCTCGCCGTTGATCGAATGCGACAGCCCGAGCGCCGAGAGCATGATGAACAGGTTCATCTCGGCGATGCCCAGTTCCAGATGCTGCCCCTTCGGCGAAAAATCCCAGTTGAAGGTCGAGGGGATCTTTTCCTGCCGGAACAGATCGTGGTTCTCGGCCTTCGCGAACAGGCCGCGCCGATTGACCCAGGCGCCGAGGTTGGTCGAGACGGTGACGTCAGGCGATGTGGTGACGATGCGCGAGGCCAGTTCCGTGTCGCTGCGCGCGAGTTCGTTGAGAACCAGGCCGAAGCCCTGCTGCGTCGACATCTGCGCCGCCGGCTTGAAAGTGAGTTGCGCCGGCACCTCGATCACGGGTGCGGTAAGACGGCGGCGACCTTCCTGATTGAACGGCGCTTCGGCGAGGAACGCCTCCAGCCTGGCCTGCGGTTGCGACAGTCCCTCGAACTTGTCCCACTCGTGGCCGGGGCGGATGTTCTGCGCGGCGCGCCACTTTTCCATCTGCGCCACCGTCATCAGCCCGGCATGATTGTCCTTGTGGCCCTGCATCGGCAGGCCGACACCCTTGATCGTATAGGCGATGAAGCAGACCGGCCGGTCGTGATCGATCGCCTCGAAGGCATCGCACATGCTGGCCATGTCGTGGCCGCCGAGGTTCGACATCAGCGCCAGCAGTTCGTCGTCGCTGCGCCGGTCAATCAGTTGCGACACTTCACCCTGATCGCCGATGTCATCCTGCAGGTGCTTGCGGAAGGCCGCGCCGCCCTGGAAGCACAGCGCCGCATACATCTGGTTCGGACAATTATCGATCCAGCGCCGCAGCGCCTCACCGCCCGGCTCGGCGAATGCGGCCTGCATCAGGGTGCCGTATTTCACGATCACCACGTCCCAGCCGAAATTGCGGAACATCGATTCGAATTTCGCCCACAGCCCTTCTCGCACCACGGCGTCGAGGCTCTGGCGGTTGTAATCGACGACCCACCAGGTGTTGCGAAGGCCGTGCTTCCATCCCTCCAGCAGCGCCTCGAAGATGTTGCCCTCGTCCATCTCGGCGTCGCCGACCAGCGCGATCATCCGGCCCTCGGGGCGATCCTTCATCCAGCCATGCGCGGTGACGTAATCCTGCACCAGCGAGGAGAACAGCGTTTGCGCTACCCCGAGACCAACCGAGCCGGTGGAGAAATCGACGTCGTCGGCATCCTTGGTGCGCGACGGATAGGACTGCGCGCCTTTGAAGCCGCGGAAATTTTCCAGCTTCTCGCGGGTCTGGTGGCCGAACAGATACTGGATGGCGTGAAACACCGGGCTCGCATGCGGCTTCACCGCGACGCGGTCCTGCGGCCGCAGCACCGAGAAATACAGCGCCGACATGATATTCGCCAGCGAAGCCGACGATGCCTGGTGGCCGCCGACCTTCAGGCCGTCGGCATTGGGCCTGACGTGGTTGGCATGATGGATCGTCCACGACGACAGCCAGAGAACTTTCCGTGCCAGCGCGGACAACAGTTCAAGGCGTGCGGGCTCGATCCCCATGGCAATCCTCCGGACACGTTAGTTATGAGCCAAATTCTACCGGGACTGCGGTTCCCATATATCTCAAATTCTCGCGAAGTACAGCCGATTATTGGGATACGATCCCACGATCCGGCTCCAAACCCCGAGTTTATCCCAATGCACGCCCTCGATGCCATCGACCGCAAGATTCTCGGCCTGTTGCAGTCCGACAGCCGCATGACCATGCAGGAACTCTCCGAAAAGGTCGGCCTCTCGGTGTCGCCCTGCCACCGCCGGGTCAAGCTCCTGGAAGAGCGCGGCGTCATCACCCGCTACATCGCGACCGTCGACCAGAAATCGCTCGGGCTCCATGTCAGCGTCTTCATCTCGATCAAGCTGGCGCGGCAGAAGGAAGAGGACCTGAACCGCTTTGCGAAGGCGATCTCGAAATGGGACGAGGTGCTGGAATGCTATCTGATGACCGGCAACCGCGATTATCTCTTGCGCGTCGTCGCCTCCGACCTCTCCTCCTATGAAGCCTTCCTCAAGAACAAGCTGACGCGGCTCGACGGCATCGCCTCGATCGAGTCGAGCTTTGCGCTGAGTCAGGTGAAGTACTCGATCGCGCTGCCGGTGTGACATCACGCCCTCCAGGCTGTCGCCCGTAGGATGTGCGCCGTCATTCCGGGATGGTCCGAAGGACCAGACCCGGAATCTCGAGATTCCGGGTTCGATGCTTCGCATCGCCCCGGAATGACAGCCAGGCATACTTTCGCGTTCTCGCGGCATGATTTGCCCGAGGTTTGCATCTTGGTTCGCCCCCTAACCAAGGGCGCAGGGAAGACCGGGTGCGCGCTGCACCCGCGGTCTCGCGTGCGATTTGCACAAACAAAAATGCACACGAGCATACAGGTTCAGCGGAAACACTCCGGCCTTCCCTGCGCAGTGGCTTTACGGCTTATAACGTGATCTCCCCGGAGAACGGCTCTTTTGCCTCCGTCGCTCCACGAGGTGAATCGTGAAACTTGACGCCAGCACCGCGACGTCAGGACCACACGACTTCGCCGTACGCATCATGCGCCTTCGTCTTTTGCGCAATCTGCGTCCACCGCATCCCACCGCGCGTTCGTGACGATCGCGAGCCGCCCCTCGTAAACGCGCGGAATTATAGCGATGATTTGCCCGACAGGCAGAGCGGAATATTTTTACGCGAAGGGATGGACAGACTTTCAGCTGATTTGCCCGTCGTGTTGATATGTCGCAGGAGAAATACGCATTCGTCCTTGCGGGTTAAGCAAAGCACCTGTGAACGACGCGGGCCGATGGTGAAGTGAACGAGGCTTTCTCCGCATGACCGTTTTCGCGGGGTTTACGTCATTTCGATCGAAGCACGACCGCTGTAAGTTCGATTCAAACCGAACATCATCGAGCGAACTGTCATGAATTCACGACGTCTGTTGTGGAGCGGTCTCTGCGCCTTTGCACTCTTCATCGCGATCGGCGGCGGCTGGATCCTTTCGCTGCCGCCGGCGCCTTCGGTGGCCGCACCATCGCCGATCACACAGCAGGAGACCGACGCCACGATCGCGGCGCTGAAACCACCAAAGCGGCAGCGTCCACTGATCGCCATCATCGGAATCAACGATGCGACCGAGACCACCGACTATCTGATGCCCTATGGCATCCTCAAGCGGGCCGACGTCGCCGATGTCGTGACGCTGGCAACGGCAGCCGGGCCGATGACCCTGTTTCCGGCGCTCAGGATCGAGCCGCAGGCAACGACAGCGGAATTCGACGCACGGAATCCCGAAGGTGCCGACTATGTCATCGTCCCTGCGATGACCCGCGACGACGATCCGGCGGCGCTGCAATGGATCAGGAACCAGTCGGCGAAAGGCGCCATCGTCGTCGGAGTTTGCGTCGGCGCCAAGGTCGTCGGCGACGCCGGGCTGCTGCATGACAAGCGGGCGACCACGCACTGGTATTCGATCAAGGAACTGCGCGAAGATCATCCCACGGCCCGCTACGTCGAAGACCGCCGTTTTGTGGTCGACAACGGCGTCGCGACGACGACGGGAATCACGGCGTCGATGCCGATGTCGCTGACGCTGATCGAGGCGATCGCTGGCCGCGACAAGGCCGCAGCCATCGCAGGCGAGATCGGCCTTGCAAACTGGGATGCGCGGCACGAGAGCGACGCGTTCAAGTTCACGCGGCCGTTTGCGTTGACGGCGATCGGCAACACCGCCGCATTCTGGAATCGGGAGCAACTCGGCATCGAACTCAAGGAAGGCGTCGACGAAGTGTCACTGGCGCTTGTCGCCGACGCATGGTCGCGGACCTACCGCTCGCGGGCGGTGACGTTTGCCGGCACCGCCGATGCGCAAGCGAGCCGCAACGGCATTCGCATCCTACCCGATCAGGTCGTGGCAAACTGGCCGGTGGAAAGGCTGCTGCCACCTGTCGGGGATCGCAAGCCGGCGGAGGTGCTCGACGATACGCTGCGCGACATGACGGACCGCTACGGCGCGCGCACGACCGACTTCGTCGCGATGCAGTTGGAGTATCCGAGGCGGTGAAATTCGTCGGGTGGGCAAAGCGCAAGCGTGCCCACCATCGAACAGCAAGGCCGATGACGGATGGTGGGCACGTCGCTTGCGCTCCTTTGCCCACCCTACATCGCCGAGCTATCGCCACGGCTCGACGATGATCTTGGTATGCGCCTCGGGATTGGCGAGATCCGCAAACGCCTTCGCCACGCCGTCGATGCCGACGCTGGCGGTCACCATCGAGGCTGCATCGACCTGCCCTTCCGCGATCAGGCGCAGCGAGTACGCGAACTCCTCCGGCGTGTAGCCGAGCACGTACTGGACGTTGAGTTCCTTCATGATGCCGAGCATCGGCTCGGAGCGGTCGGTCTCCATGCAGACGCCGACCACGACGATGCGGGCATCGCGCGGCGCACCCTCGAACACCTGCTGGATCAGTCCGGGGACGCCGACGCATTCGAAGATCAGCGCGGGTTTCAGCGCCGGCAGCAATGCCTGCAGCGGCGGTCGCGCGGCTTTCTCTTCCGGCGACATCTGGGCGTGTTCGGCCCAGGCGGCATAAGGCAGCGTGCGGGCGGGATCGACGACGATGTCGGCGCCGAGCTTTTCGGCGAGCGCCCGCCGCGCCGGGGAATAATCCGCCGCGACGATCGGATGCATGCCCTTGATCTTCAGCGCGGCGATGACAGCGAGCCCGACCGGGCCGCAGCCGATCACCAGTGGCACCTCGCCGCCCCTGATATTCGCCTTGGCCACGGCGTGGACGCCAACCGCCAGCGGTTCGGTCAGCGCGGCATGCTCGGCCGCCAGCCCGTTCGGAACCTCCAGCAGCAGCGCTTCGCTGAGCAGCATACGCTCGGCATAGGCACCGACATTGTCGTTGGAATAGCCGATGCCCTGCGGGCCTTGCGCCGTCAGCAGCGCCGGCAGCGAACAGACCTTAGTGCCCGGCTTGAGCTTGCCAATCGTGCCCGGACCATAGTCGAGCACCTCGCAGCAGAATTCGTGGCCAAACACGACGTCGCGGGAAAGATCCATCGGCTTGCGGCCGGGAAAGTGCTTTGCGAGTTCGACCATGCGGTGCGCGTGCTTGCGCGCGTGGAGATCCGAGCCGCAGATGCCGCAGGCCAGCGATTTGACCAGCACCATCCCCGGGCCCGGCCTGGGTTCGGGCATCTCATCGACGACGATCTCGCCGTTCCGGAAAATTGCAGCGCGCATCGGCGTCTTCTCCCCGTGGTTTTGATCCCTCTTAGCACAGGGAGCCAACGGGGCCAGCGCGATGAGCCTGCCGGCTGCGGGAATTTGCGTCAGGCGTTCGGCGACGGCTCGCCCGGCACGGCGAGAAGCTGCGACCGCCGCACCCGCTCGCGATGCGCCGTATAGAGCCCCGAGGCGACGATGAAGGCCGCGCCGGTGACGGTATAGACGTCGGGGACTTCGCCGAAGATCAGGAAGCCAAGGATGCTGACCCACAGCAACTGCGTGTAGGAGAACGGCGCCAGCACCGAAGCGTCGGCATAGCGGAACGCCAGCACCACGATCCACTGGCCGGCGGTCGACGCCACGCCGATGAAGACGCCGAAGGCAATGTCGTGCCAGGTCGGCGTCACCCAGACCGACGGCACCAATGCCGAGAGCATGACAAGGCCCACGAGCGACGAATAGGCCATGGTGGTGATGGCGCGCTCGGTGCCGCTCATCATCCGCGTCATGATCAGCGTGCAGGCCCAGGCCAGCGCCGAGACCAGCGGAAAGAACGCCGCGGGATGGAAGGCACCGGTGCCGGGTCGCAGGATGATCAGCACGCCGATCAGGCCGACGCCGGTCGCGATCCAGCGGCGCATACCGACCTTCTCGCCGAGAAACACGATCGATAGTGCGGTGACGAGAAGTGGCGCGACGAAGCCGGTAGCGGAGGCTTCCGCGATCGGCAGGAAACGCAAGCCGGAGATGAAAAACAGCGACGAGCCCAGGATCGCCAGGCCGCGCATCAGATGCAGCCCGAGCCGGTCGGTCTGCATCGCGAACAGCGGGGAACCCGGCATCATCGCGGGCGTCATGATCAGCGCGAACACCAGGAAGCGGATCCACGCGATCTCGATCGACGGAAGCGTCGCCGAGAGATATTTCGCCGTGACGTCGGAAGCGCCGAGAAAGATCGTCGAGGCCAGTACCAGCGCGATGCCCTTGAACGGCCTGTCGGCGCGCGCGGGCGCCTTGCGGGCAACGGACTTCTTTTCAGGCAAAGGTAATGGAGCGCTGTCCAGCCTGGCGGCTGCGGCGGGGGGCGGTGTCACGGCAATCTCGAAGGCAGCAATGGTCGATTCGGGCGAGGCTTCAAAAAACACCAATCGCGCCGCTGCGACTAGGCCCGAAAACAGGATGCGGATATGCGCTGAGGGCGCGTTTGCAACACTTTGTTAAGTAACGTGTTCCGCTCAGAGCATGGGGAGGCTGCGCGGCCTGGGCCCGCGCGGAAAGGCCTTGTCGAGCGCGGCGATTTCGCTGTCGTCGAGCTTCAGACTGCCTGCGCCTGCATTGTCGGCGGCATGTCCTGCGCTCGATGCCTTGGGTATCGCAAGCACAGACGGCGCACGGGTGAGGAACGCCAGCGCGACCTGGCGCGCGCTCGCCTTGTGCGCATCGGCGATCGCCTGCAGCACCTCGCCGGCCTTGCTGCGCGGCGACGGAAAATCATTGTGCCCGAACGGCGAATAGGCGACGACGGCCACGCCGTGCCGCTCGCACCACGGGATCACCGCGTGCTCGATCGCGCGTTCCTGCAGATGATAGAGCACCTGGTTGCAGGCGATCTTCCCCCTGCCCGCAACGGCAAGCAACTCGTCGAGATCGTCGACATCGAAATTGCTGACGCCCCAGGAACGGATTTTTCCGGCCGCGACCAGTTCGTCGAACGCCGCGACCGTCTCCTCGAACGGATAGGAGCCGCGCCAGTGCAGCAGATAACAATCCAGGTGATCTGTATTGAGTCGCTTCAGCGACCGCTCGCAGGCGGTGATGGTGCCACGCCGCGAGGCGTTGCTCGGCAAGACCTTGGAGACGAGAAAGAGTTTGTCGCGCGGTAATTCCGCGATGGCATCAGCGATCACAAGTTCGGCGTCGCCGTACATCTCGGCCGTATCGATATGGGTCATGCCGAGATCGATGCCACGGCGGAGCGCCGCCGTGGCAGCCTTGCGGTCGCCGCGATCGAGATACCAGGTGCCCTGCCCGATGACGGATACGTCCGGGCCGCCGGTGCCGAATTTTTTCTGTTCCAAGATCGCCTCGTTCGTCCAGGTCGCGGCCGCGGACCTTAGACGAACTCGGTCGTGATGTCCTCCGGGAACATACAAACGATCGTCATCACCCGCCTTGTGCGCAATTGCGCACTGGAGCGGGTGATCCAGTATTCCAGAGACATCGGAGGTAGAACCGAAAAGCCGCGGCGTACTGGATCGCCCGGTCAAGCCGGGCGACGAAAGTGTAAATCCTGTTCTGCTAGTAATTGGTCGCCGTCGCCTCGTTCGGGATGCCCTCGATCGGGCACTCGTCGGTGCCTACCGTCGAACGCGTCATCGCCTCGACCATTTCGCGGGTGCCTTCCGGATCGGCGATCCACTTCGCATAGAAATCGTACGGGCACGCCGCAACGCCTTTCGTGCCGTCGCCGGAATTGATCATGCCGGTGTAGCCGCGGTGCAGCAGCTTGAAGAGATGATTCTGCGACTGGCCGTTGCGGCGGGCATCGCGGATCAGGTGCTTCGACAGGGCCGCGTACTGGATGCCGTTTTCCTCCTCGCCGGTTTCGCCGAGCGTACGGCCGTCGAAGCCGATGATGGCGGAGTGGCCGAAGTAGGAATAGACGCCGTCGAAGCCGGCGGCGTTGGCGACCGCGACATAGACGTTGTTGGCCCAGGCCATCGCCTTGGAGATCATGACCTGCTGCTCCTTGGCCGGATACATGTAGCCCTGGCAACGCACGATCAGCTCGGCGCCCTTCATGGCGCAGTCGCGCCAGATCTCCGGGTAGTTGCCGTCGTCGCAGATGATGAGGCTGACCTTGAGGCCTTTCGGGCCTTCGGACACGTAGGTGCAGTTGCCGGGATACCAGCCCTCGATCGGCACCCACGGCATGATCTTGCGGTACTTCTGAACGATCTCGCCCTTGTCGTTCATCAGGATCAGGGTGTTGTACGGCGCCTTGTGCGGATGTTCCTCATGGCGCTCGCCGGTGAGCGAGAACACGCCCCAGACTTTTGCCTTGCGGCAGGCTGCGGCGAAGATTTCGGTCTCCTCTCCCGGCACGATTGAAGCCGTCTCGTACATCTCCTTGGAGTCGTACATGATGCCGTGGGTGGAATATTCCGGGAAGATGACGAGATCCATGCCCGGCAGGCCGAGCTTCATGCCGACGATCATGTCGGCAATCTTGCGGGCATTGTCGAGCACCTCGGCCCTGGTGTGCAGCCGAGGCATCTTGTAATTCACGACCGCGACGCCGACCGTATCGTTGCTGGAGGAAATATCACCGTGAAGCATGGGTCGCCTCTCGTACTGGGTTGAGTTTCGGAATCGCGCGTCAGTGACTGATCATCCAGGGGCGCGCGGTCGGAAAACCCTTGGCGCCGCCCTTTGTCCTGGTCACCAGTCGCGCCGGCTTCTTGCTCGAACAGCAGCCGCAGCCGGGGCCGTGCGAGGCCTTGTATTCGCCTGATGTCTTCGGCGCGTGGGCGCTGCGCTCGTTGGTGGCGTGCGCCCTGCGCTTGTCCGAGGGCATGCAAGCGAACGCCGGCGCGGTCAGGATCACGCGCGGCGATTCAGTCTCGCAGTTCGGGCAGTCCTGAGGATCATCGCATTCGGCCATCGGCCGCATGTCGGTGAACGGGCCGCAATCGTTGCAGAGATATTCGTAGACGGGCATCTGGATTTTCCTTGCGCGAGATCCGTTTGAATTGCGGCGATGGATGCGGGGCGGCAGATACGCACCGTCCCGCACCCTTCGCGCAGGGATCACTTGTCCGGCGAGATCGGCATCTGGATGTCGCCCTTGATGTGTTTGATCGGCCCCGCCGACGACGGCATGATGTCGAAGTCGAAAATCTCCGTCGGCAACCACAGTGTGGCGCAGGCATTGGGTACGTCGACCACGCCGGAGATGTGGCCCTGGCACGGCGCGGTGCCGAGGATCGAATAGGCCTGCGCACCGGAATAGCCGAACTTCTTCAGATATTCGATCGCGTTCAGGCAGGCCTGGCGATAAGCGATGTGGACGTCGAGGTAATGCTGCTTGCCGGCCTCGTCGACCGAGATGCCCTCGAAGATCAGATAGTCCTTGTAGTTCGGCGTGATCGGCGACGGCTTGAACACGGGGTTCTTGATGCCGTATTTGGCAACGCCGTCCTTGATGACGTCGACCTTCAGGTGCAGCCAGCCCGCCATCTCGATGGCGCCGCAGAAGGTGATTTCTCCGTCGCCCTGGCTGAAGTGCAGGTCGCCCATTGAGAGACCGCCGCCCGGAACATAGACCGGGAAGAAGATTTTTGAGCCGCGCGACAAGTCCTTGATGTCGCAATTGCCGCCATGCTCGCGCGGCGGCACGGTGCGGGCGCCCTCCGCGCCGACCTTCGCCTTGGCATCGCCCTTGGCGCGGCCGGCATGGGCGGTTGCGGCGAACGGCGGATTGGCGAGGCCAGGCACGCGGGTCGGGTTGGTCGAGATCAGTTCGGCCTCGCGTGCGTTCCAGGTCGCGAGCATCTTCGGATCGGGCAGACAGCCGATCAGGCCGGGATGGATCAGGCCGGCAAAGTTCACGCCGGGAATGTGCCGCGACGACGTGTAGAGGCCCTTGATGTCCCAGATCGACTTCTGCGCCAGCGGAAAATGATCGGTCAGGAAGCCGCCGCCGTTCTGCTTGGAAAAGAAGCCGTTGAATCCCCACAGGCTCTCCTTCAGCGGACCGACGTCGAGCAGGTCGACCACCAGCAGATCGCCGGGTTCGGCACCCTTCACGCCGATCGGGCCGGACAGGAAGTGCACGATCGAGAGGTCGATGTCGCGCACGTCATCGGCGGAATCATTGTTCTTGATGAAGCCGCCGGTCCAGTCATAGGTCTCGATGATGAAATCATCGCCCGGATTGACCCACGCCACGATCGGGATGTCGGGATGCCAACGATTGTGGATCATGTCGTTTTCGTAGGCCGACTTGGTTAGATCGACCTTGATCAGTGTCTCTGGCATCGATGACTCCCTTGTTAGACAGCACGTTGAAAAATTAAACCGACAGATATTTCGAGACCTGCGCGGCATCGACGTTGTCGCGCGGATCGTCACGCACGATCTCGCCGTTCTCGATCACCAGCACGCGGTCGGCGATGTCGAGCGCAAAGCTCAGCACCTGCTCGGAGACCACGATCGACAGGCCGCGCTCGTCGCGGATCCGCTTCAGCGTCCGCGCCATTTCCTTGATGATCGAGGGCTGGATGCCCTCGGTCGGCTCGTCCAGCAGCAGCACTTTCGGCTTGGTGGCGAGCGCGCGCGCAATCGCGAGCTGCTGCTGCTGACCGCCCGACAGATTGCCGCCGCGGCGGTTCTTCATCTCCAGCAGCACCGGAAACAGCTCGTAGATGTCCTCTGGCACCTCCGAGCCACCGGACACGACGAGACCGGTCTCGATGTTCTCCTTCACCGTCATGGTGGAGAAGATCATGCGGCCCTGCGGCACATAGGCGAGGCCCCTGGCGACCCGCTCAAAGCTCTGCATCGCGCTGAGCTCGGCGCCGTCCATTTTCACCGAGCCGCTCTTCGTGGGCAGGATGCCCATCAGCGATTTCATCAAGGTGGTCTTGCCCATGCCGTTGCGGCCCATGATCGCCACGATCTCGTTGGGCGCGACCGACACGTTGAGGCCGTGCAGCACCTCGCTCTGGCCGTAGGCGACATGAAGATCCGAAATAGCCAGCATCGATTGCTCCTAAACCCGGTGTGTCTTCCTTCTCCCCTTGTGGGAGAAGGTGGCGCGGGCGAAGTCCGCGACGGATGAGGGGTCTGCATCGACCAATACGGTAGGCAGTTTGACTCGCGGAGAGATACCCCTCACCCGGATCGCTTGCGCGATCCGACCTCTCCCACAAGGGGAGAGGTGAGCCGAGTGTGCGGCCATGGATTCGCTCGCCATCGTCAGTGCCCCAGATAGACTTCAATGACCTTCGGATCGTTCTTCACCTTCTCCATCGTGCCCTCGGAGAGGATCTGGCCCTGGTGCAGCACGGTGACCTTGTGGGCGATGTCCTCGACGAACTTCATGTCGTGCTCGATCACCAGCACCGAACGGTCCTTGATGATGCGGTTGAGCAGTTCAGCGGTCTTGGCGCGCTCGGACACGCTCATGCCGGCAACGGGTTCGTCGAGCATCAAAAGGTCCGGATCCTGGATCAGCAGCATGCCGATCTCGAGCCACTGCTTCTGGCCGTGACTCAACTGGTCAGCGTAGGTGTCGAGACGGTCCTTCAGGAAGATCATCTCGGCCACTTCCTCGACGCGCTGCTTGACGGCCGCGTCGCGCTGGAACGTCAGCGAGCCGAACACTGTGCGGCCGCGCGGGTAGGAAATTTCCAGGTTCTCGAACACCGTGAGGTCTTCGAACACCGACGGCGTCTGGAACTTGCGCCCGACGCCCGTCTGCACGATCTCGTTCTCCTTCAGCTTCGTCAGTTCCTTGCCGCGAAACTGGATCGAGCCCGAGGTAGCACGCGTCTTGCCGCAGATGAGATCCAGCACCGTGGTCTTGCCGGCGCCGTTGGGACCGATGATGACGCGGATCTCGTTCTCCTCGACATAGAAGGAGAGATTGTTGACCGCCTTGAAGCCGTCGAAGGAAACCGTGAGGGCTTCGACCGCAAGCAGAAATTCCTTGGGCTGATGACCGATGAGCATTGATCTATCTCCTCACTGCCAGCGTGGCATCGGCACCGTGATGACCGATGAGCATGATCTGTCTCCTCACTCCGCCGGCGCGCCGTCGGCGACGGAATTGTCGCTCCAGCCGTTCTTGGGTTTGGATTTGCGCATGGCCAGCAGCCGGTCGATGCGCGGCTGCACGTAATCCTGCCAGATGCCGGAGAGGCCGTTCGGGAAGGCGAGCACGACCGCGATGAACAGCGCACCGAGACCGAACAGCCAGAGTTGGGGGAAGGATTCCGAAAGGCTGGTCTTGGCGAAGTTCACCAGCAGCGAGCCCCACACCGCGCCGAAGATCGACATTCGTCCGCCGACCGCTGTGTATATCACCATCTCGATCGACGGCACGATACCGACAAAGGACGGCGACATGAAGCCGACATTGAGCGCGAACATGGCGCCGCCGATCGCGGCGAACACCGCGGCCATGCAGAACGCGAAGATCTTGAAGTTGGCGACGCTGTAGCCGGAGAACCGGACGCGGTCTTCCTGTTCGCGCATCGCCACCAGGATGCGGCCGAGCTTGGTCAGGCGGATGAACTGAGCGATGCCGATGCAGACGAACAGCAGCACCACCTCGACGAAGTAGAGGATGACCTTGGCGTGGTCCGGCCGGATGTCCCATCCTTTCAGCGTGCGCAGGTCGGTCATGCCGTTGATGCCGCCGGTATAGCCCTGCTGTCCCACGATCAGGATGGTCAGGATCGCCGCGACGGCCTGGGTAATGATCGCGAAATAGGTGCCGCCGACGCGGCGCTTGAACATCGCGGTGCCGATGATCAGCGCGAAAAGGCCAGGCACCAGGATGATGGCGGCGATGGTAAAGGTGAGGCTGTGGAACGGCTGCCAGAACAGCGGCAGCGCGGTGATCTGGTTCCAGTCCATGAAATCGGGAATGCCGGGCGTGGACTGGATCTTGGTGTTCTCGACGCTGGAGGCCTCCAGCTTGAGGAACATCGCCATGCAGTAGCCGCCGAGGCCGAAGAACACCCCCTGCCCCAGGCTCAGAATGCCGCCATAGCCCCAGCACAGCACCAGCCCGATCGCGACGAAAGCGTAGGTCAGGTATTTCGCGACCAGGTTGAGGCGGAACACGTCCAGCGACAGCGGCAGGATCACGAACAGGATGGCGGCCAGCGCAACGAAACCGATGAGCTCGGACCGATTGAAGAAGCGTGAATTGATCATGACCGTGCCTGCTCTCTGTTATTTGCGGACTTTGAGGGCGAACAGACCCTGCGGCCGCAGCATCAGAATTCCGACGACAGCGAGCAGCGTGAGCACCTTGGCCATCGAGCCCGACATGAAGAACTCCAGCGTCGACTGCGTCTGCGAGATCGAGAAGGCGGAAGCGATGGTACCGAGCAGGCTGGCTGCGCCGCCGAACACGACGACCAGGAATGTATCGACGATGTAGAGCTGGCCTGACGTCGGTCCTGTCGAGCCGACCATGGTGAAGGCGCTGCCGGCGACGCCGGCGATGCCACAGCCCAAGCCGAAGGTGTAGCGGTCGACCCTCTCGGTATTGATGCCAACGGCGCCGGCCATGATGCGGTTCTGCACGACGGCGCGGACCTGGCGGCCCCAGCGCGACTTGTACAGGACGTAGGCGACGACGATGGTGATCAGCACCGTCAGGCCCATCACGAAGACGCCGTTGATCGGAACCTCGATGCTGTCGGTCACCTTGAGTGAGCCCAGCATCCATTGCGGCAACTCGACGCCGACCTCGCGCGGTCCGAACACCGAGCGATAGGTCTGCTGCAGCATCAGGCTGAGACCCCAGGTAGCGAGCAGCGTATCGAGCGGGCGCTTGTAGAGATGGCGTATCAGCGCCCATTCGACCAGCATTCCCAGCGCACCGGAGGCCAGGAACGCCAGTATCATCGCGAGGAAGAAGTAGCCGCTGAACAGGCTCGGGAGAAAGCTCTGGAAGAAATTCGACGTCATCCAGGTGACGTAGGCGCCGAGGATCATGAACTCGCCATGCGCCATGTTGATGACGCCCATCTGGCCGAAGATGATCGCAAGACCGAGCGCCATCAGGACATAGACGGAAAACAGGATCAGCCCGGCAAAGCCCTGCATGACGAAGATGGAGCCGAGGTCGCCAATCGAATAGTCGCCGAACATCTGGTTTCTCCGTCGAGGGGACAGGGTCCCGCGTCGCGAACGAATTCGCGACGCGGGGTCGTCAAGCGCGGATTGACGGTCCACGCCAGGGAGCTGCTGCCTTGGGGGAGCTGCGGTAAGCGCCGCGCGCTTACTGGTAGCCCTTCGGGAACGGATCGGGCTCGACCAGGTCTGATGTCTCGAAGATCAGTTCGAATTGGCCATCGAGCTTGGCGCGGCCGACGCGGGTCTTCGACCAGAGATGATGGTTTTCATGGATGCGCACATAACCCTCGGGCGCCTCCTTGAACTCGACGCCGGTCGAGGCGACTGCGATCTTGTCGATGTCGAAGCTCTGGGCCTTCTCGACTGTCAGTTTCCACAGCCAAGGGCCGAGATAGGCGGCCTGCGTCACGTCGCCAATCACGGTCTTCTCGCCCCACATCTTCTTGAAGGCCGGCACGAACGTCTTGTTGTTCGCATTGTCGAGCGACTGGAAGTACTTCATGCAGGCATAAGCGCCGGCGATGTTTTCGCCGCCGATACCGTCGATCTCGTCCTCGGTCACCGAGATCGTCAGCAGCGCCTGTTTCGAGAGATCGATGCCGGCCGCCTTGAGCTGCTTGTAGAAGGCGACGTTCGAGCCGCCGACGACGTCGGTGAAGATCACGTCGGGCTTGGTCAGCTTGATCTTGTTGATGACCGAATTGAACTGGGTGCTGCCGAGCGCGTAATATTCCTCGCCGACCACCTTGCCCTTCAGCACATTCTCGACGTGCTTGCGCGCGATCTTGTTCGAGGTACGCGGCCAGATGTAGTCCGAGCCGATGAAGAAGAACGACTTGGCGCCCTTCTCCTTGGCGATCCAGTTCAGGCCGGCGAGAATCTGCTGGGTCGCTTCCTGGCCGGTGTAGATGACGTTCTTGGACTGCTCGAGACCTTCATAGAAGGTCGGGTAGTAGAGCATGCCGTTGTACTGCTCCATGACCGGCAGCACCGCCTTGCGGGACGCCGAAGTCCAGCAGCCCATGATCGCCGCGACCTTGTCGTTGACGAGCAGCTTCTTGGCCTTTTCGGCAAACGTCGGCCAGTCGCTGGCGCCGTCTTCCTGGATGAACTTGATCTTGCGCCCGAGCACGCCGCCCATGGCGTTGATCTGTTCGATCGCGAGCTTTTCGGCCTGGATCGAGCCGGTTTCCGAAATCGCCATCGTGCCGGTGGCCGAGTGCAGAATGCCGACGGTGACTTCAGTATCGGTTACCGCGAGACCGGTGGTATTGACCGCCGCGGTTGCGGGACCGGCCCCGAACGAGGGCCGCGGAAGCACGGAAATGAGCGGCAGTGCCGCCGCACCGAGCAGCAGTTTGCGGCGAAGCGGCGACTGCAGCCCCTTGTTTGGTTCGTCTGACATGAGCACCCCATCTTGGTTCGAGAACGCTTATTGGTCAGGCGAGGATTGCCTAGAATTGTGCACTGCACTGATACGCAAGATCGCGTATATTGCACCGCAAAATAGCGACGTAGGTTTGGTACGGGGTTTGCTGGCTACGCAGGGAGGCCAGATGGACCGGGCAGGAGCAGCAACGTGGCAGGGCGGCAGCGGATCGACCGCGTCAGGCGCCAGTACAATCAATGGGTCGCGAACCAGACGCTGGAAGACTACGCGCTGCGCTTCACTGCCAAGAGCGCGCGGCGATGGTCGGCGGCCCGCGTCGCCAATACGGCGCTTGGCGCGATCTCCTTTCTCGCGCTTGAGGCCATCGGCGGCACCATTACGCTGAACTATGGCGCGGCCAATGCCACTGCCGCCATTCTCGTCGTCAGCGTCATCATCTTCCTGTGCGGACTGCCGATCGCCTACCATGCCGCCAAATGCGGCATCGACATCGACCTGCTGACGCGCGGCGCGGGGTTCGGCTACATCGGCTCGACCATCACCTCGCTGATCTATGCCTCCTTCACCTTCATCTTCTTCGCGCTCGAGGCGGTCATTCTCGCTGCTGCGCTGGAGATGTGCTTCGGCATTCCGCGGCCGATCGGCTACCTGATCAGCGCGGTCGTCATCATTCCGCTGGTAACCTACGGCATCACCCTGATCAGCCGCTTCCAACTGTGGACGCAGCCGATCTGGATCATCCTGCATATCCTGCCGTTTGTCGCGATCGCCTACGCCAACCCGCATTCGTTCTCCGAGTGGCGCAAATTCGCCGGCGAACATGGCGACTCCAGCGGCCATCTCGACCTGCTGCTGTTCGGCACCGCGGCGTCGGTGATATTTTCGCTGGTGGCGCAGATCGGCGAGCAGGTCGATTTCCTGCGGTTCCTGCCGCGCGACCGGCGAACCTCCCGCACCTCATGGTGGATCGCGTTGCTCAGCGCCGGTCCCGGCTGGATCATATTTGGCGCGCTCAAGCTGCTGCTCGGCTCTTTCCTCGCCTACTTCGCGCTCAGCCACGGCGTCCCCAGTGAGCATGCCGCCGAGCCCGCGCACATGTATCTCGAAGCGTTTCGTTATGTGCTGTCGCAGCCCGATCTGGCGCTGGCGCTGACCGGCACTTTCGTCATCCTTTCCCAGCTCAAGATCAACGTCACCAACGCCTATGCCGGCTCGATCGCGTGGTCGAACTTCTTCTCGCGCCTGACCCACAGCCATCCCGGCCGCGTGGTCTGGCTGGTGTTCAACGTCTTGGTGGCGCTGCTGCTGATGGAAATCGGCGTCTACAAGGCGCTGGAGCAGACGCTGGCGCTCTATTCCAACGTCGCGATCGCCTGGGTCGGCGCGCTGGTCGCCGATCTCGTCATCAACAAGCCGCTCGGCCTGCGCCCGCAGCACATCGAGTTCAAGCGCGCGCATCTCTACGACATCAATCCTGTCGGCGTCGGCGCCATGACGATCGCGACCATCGTCTCGATCAGCGCATTCTATGGTTTTTTCGGGCCGACGGCGAAGGCGCTGTCCGCTTTCGTGGCGCTCGCGGCCGCCTTCGTCACCGCGCCGCTGATCGCATGGGCGACCGATGGCAAATATTACATCGCCCGCAAGCCCAAGCGCAGCTGGCAGAACCTCGAAGCGATCCAGTGCTGTATCTGCGAACACTCGTTCGAGCCGGAGGACATGGCCTCCTGCCCCGCTTATGCCGGACCGATCTGCTCGCTCTGCTGCTCGCTGGATGCGCGCTGCCACGATCTCTGCAAGCCGCACGCGCGCGTCGGCGCCCAGGTCTCGGAGACGCTGGGCAAGATCCTGCCGGAACCGATCTATGCCCGGATCAATTCCCAGTTTGGGCACTATGTCGGCGTGTTCGCGGTGTCCGCCGGCCTCGTCGGGCTGACGCTCGGGCTGATCTATCTGCAGACCTCGGCGACGGTTGCGGTCGACAATCTGCTTTTGTCCGACGTGCTGTGGAAAGTGTTCTTTGCGCTGACCATCATCATCGGCGTGGTGGCGTGGCTGTTCGTGCTGGCGCAACAAAGCCGCCGCGCCGCGGAAGCCGAAACCCGGCGGCAGACGGCGCTGCTGATCCAGGAGATCGACGCCCACAAGCGCACCGACGCCGAGTTGCAACGCGCCAAGGAGGTCGCGGAATCAGCCAATCTCGCCAAGAGCCGGTATGTGGTGGGCCTGAGCCATGAACTGCGCTCGCCGCTGAACGCGATCTCGGGCTACGCGCAGTTGCTGGAACAGGATTCCGGCCTTGCCACCAAGCCGCGCGACCAGGTGCGTGTGGTCCGCCGCAGCGCCGATCACCTGTCGGGACTGATCGACGGCATTCTCGACATCTCCAAGATCGAGGCCGGCCGGCTCTATCTCTCGCGCGACGAGGTGCGACTGAGCGAATTTCTCGACCAGCTCGTCGGAATGTTCCGCGTCCAGGCGGCCGCCAAGGGCATCGACTTCGTCTTCAAGCGGCCCTCGGTGCTGCCCGTCGTCGTGTATGCCGACGAGAAACGGCTGCGCCAGGTGCTGATTAATTTGCTGTCGAACGCGCTGAAGTTCACGCAGACCGGCAGCGTGCAGTTCGTCGTGCATTACCGCAGCCCGGTCGCGGAGTTCGAGGTGATCGATACCGGCCCCGGCATTCAACCCGGCGATCTCGAACGCATCTTTGCGCCGTTCGAACGCGGCGCGCTCGGCGTCGCGCAGCCGCAGACCGGCACCGGCCTCGGCCTCACCATCAGCCGGCTCCTTGCAGGCGTGATGGGCGGCGACATCAAGGTGAGTAGCGAGGTCGGCGTGGGCAGCACTTTCCGCGTCAAGATCCTGCTGTCGGAAGTCACCAACCCGACCAGGATCGCACCAGTGGAAGCGCCGATCTTCGGCTATCACGGGCCACGCAAGACCATCCTGATCACCGACGACGATCCGACCCAGCGCGACCTTCTTCGCGAGGTGCTGGCGCCGCTCGGCTTCATCCTGCTCAGCGCGCCCGACGGCGCCGGCTGTCTCGCGCTGGCGCAGCATTGCCGGCCAGATCTGTTCCTGCTCGACATTTCGATGGCCGGCATGGACGGATGGACGGTAGCGGAAACGCTGCGCGCGAACGGCCATCATCAGGCCCGCATCCTGATGGTGTCCGCAAGCGCGCTGGAAGCGCACGGCGCGCCGCTGGCGCAGCCGTTCCATGACGGCTACCTGATGAAGCCGATCGATATCCCGCGGCTCCTGGAGACGATCCGGCAACTCCTGAAACTCGACTGGCAGCACGAGGCCGAGCAGGTTGCTGTCTCGCACTGGAAGCCGGAGACCGGATCGCGGCCACCGGTGAAGTATGTCGAGGAACTGATCGGGCTCGGACAACTTGGTTATATTCGCGCGATTCAGCTCAAGCTGGACGAAATCGGCAGCGATCACCCCGAACACGCCGACTTCGTTTCGCAAATGCGCTCGCTGGTCGATCGCTTCGACCTCGATCAGTACATGGCGACATTAAAGACCTTGCACAGCTATGATCACTGAACAGAAAAAGCGCGATGTCGCCCTCGTCGTCGACGATTCGCCGGAGACGCTGCGGCTGCTGACCGACGCGCTCGACGGCGCCGGCATGACGGTCATGGTCGCGCTCGACGGCGCGGCCGCGATGCGGATCGTCGACCAGATCACGCCCGACATCGTGCTGCTGGACGCCGTGATGCCCGGAATGGACGGGTTCGAGACCTGCCGGCGGCTGAAGCGCGATGCGGGTCTCGACCACGTTCCGATCATCTTCATGACGGGCCTGGCCGAGACCGAGCACATCGTCCGCGGCCTGGAGGCCGGCGGCGTCGACTACGTGACCAAGCCGATCGCGGTCGAGGAAATGCTGGCGCGGATTCGGGTACACCTCGCCAACGCACGGCTGACCCAGAGCGCGCGCGCCGCGCTCGACGTCTCCGGCCGCTATCTGCTGGCCGTGAACAGCGCGGGCAAGATCATGTGGGCGACGCCGCAGGCGCAGAAACTGCTGTCGGATACGCTTAGCCCCGACGGCGACGACGACGTCGTGCTGCCGGAACCGATCCCGCAATGGCTCGATCAGGCACGCCAGGGCAAGGCCGGCTCGAAGGCGGCCATTACCGCCGCCATTCCCGGCAACGAGCAGCTCCGGCTGCAGTACATGGGCAAGCTGGGAGCGAACGAATTCCTGCTGCGGCTGGCCAAGGATTTCACCTCGGAGACACCGGCGGAGTTCTCCAGCGAACTCGGGCTGACGGCGCGCGAGGGCGAGGTGCTGTCGTGGCTGTCCAAGGGCAAGACCAACCGGGACATCGCGCAGATTCTGGGCCTCTCCCCCCGCACCGTCGACAAGCATCTCGAGCAGATCTACTCCAAGCTCGGCGTCGAGAACCGCACTGCGGCTGCCGCAATCGCGGTAAATGCGAAGAACCGGAAGGGGTGAGCTTCCGCATCAGTCCGTCATCGTCCGGCTTGACCGGACGATCCAGTATTCCAGAAACGATTGTGATTCACTCAGGCGCCGCGGCGTACTGGATGCCCCGCCTGCGCGGGGCATGACGGCGGAGCGCTCAATTCGCCGCCGCCAGTTTCCGCTGCTCGGCGCCACCTGCATCCGTCTGCGCGATCAGCCGCTTCAGTTCCGGAATGCAGGAACCGCAATTGGTGCCCGCCTTCAGCTTCGCGCCGATGTCGGCGGCGGAACGCGCGCCTGCGGCGATGGTATCGCAGATCGTGTTGCGGCCGACGCCGAAGCAGGCGCAGACGACGGGACCGGCATTGGCGAGGCCGTCGGCCGACTTGCCCGACAGCAGCATGCGGCGCTGGTCGTTGCCGAGCGTATCCGCAGCGAACAGAGCCTTGACGACATTCCAGTCGCCGGCGTCCTGCGCCGGGCCGACGAAGAAACAGGTATCGATACGGTCGCCGCTAAAGGAAGCAGCGCGATAGACCCCGCCGCCGAAGTCCACGTATTCGGCGACGTCGTCACGGGCGAGAGATTTGAACCAGGCCTGCCAGCCGGCCAGATCGGCGTTGTCGGCAAACAGGTAACCGTGACCTCCGTTCACGGCCACGCGCGCCGACCACGCATGTGCGGGCAGTTCGAGCGGCTGGCGCGACAGCGCAAAACCCCGGAACACATATTCGTAAGGCGCGATCGATGCCGGTGTCGCCTTGTTCTCGGGCTGACCCGAGAACGGATCGGTGTGCGGTGCCACCAGCGAGCCGACGCGCGCGCCGGTCGCGTTGGCCTCGCTCCAGTGGATCGGCGCAAACAGCATGCCGCGCTGCTGGCGTTCGCTGACGATGACGCGAAGCGTGCATTGTCCGTAATCGGTAGTGACGCGCGCGAAATCGCCGTCGGAGACGCCGAACTTCAAGGCATCGTCGGGATGAACCTCGACAAAGGGCTCCGGCAGATGCTGGCCGAGTCGCGGGCTCTCACCGGTGCGCGTCATGGTGTGCCACTGGTCGCGGATGCGGCCGGTGTTCAGCCGCAACGGCCGCGCCGCCGTGATCTCGGTGCGCAACGCCGGGACTTCGGGCGCGATGAAGCGGGCCTTGAAGTCGTTGGCGAAGAATCCGCCGTCGGCGAAGAAGCGCGCTTGCGGATCGGCGCCCTGCCGCATCGGCCATTGCACCGGCGCCATCGCATCAAAGTCTTCGTCTGAAAAGGACGCCAGCGCGCCGATGTCGAAATCGCGCCCGCCATTGTTCTCGAACGCCGAGAGCGCGGCGTGCTCGCGGAAGATCTCCGCCGCCGATCCAAAGCTGAACGCCGCGCCGAAGCCGAGCCGTTTCGCCACCTCGCCCATGATCCACCAGTCAGGCTGCGCCTCGCCAGGTGGGCTCAGGAACGCGCGCTGCCGCGAGATGCGCCGCTCCGAGTTGGTCACGGTGCCGGATTTTTCGCCCCAGGCCTGTGCCGGCAGCAGCACGTGCGGCCCGGCATCGACGGTGTCGTTGGAAATCACGTTCTCGGAAACGACGAACAGTTCGAGCTTCTTCAGCGTCGCGCGGACGCCATCGGCATTTGGAAGGGACACCGCCGGGTTGGTGCCCATCACCCACAGCGCCTTGATCTCGCCGCGCGCGATGGCCTCGAACATCTGCACCGCCTTCAACCCTTCATGGGTCGCGATGCGCGGCGCCTTCCAGAACCGGCGCACGCGATCGATATCCGGCGGCGAAAATCCCATGTGGGCGGCGAGCTGGTTGGCGAGCCCGCCGACCTCGCGCCCGCCCATCGCATTGGGCTGCCCGGTCAGCGAGAACGGCGATGCGCCGACCTTGCCGATACGGCCGGTTGCGAGGTGGCAATTGAGGATGGCGTTCACCTTGTCGGTGCCCTGCGCCGACTGGTTGACGCCTTGCGAATACATCGTGACGACGCGTGGCGTTTTGGCGTACAAATGGAAGAACGCGGCGACATCCTGCTCGGAGAGGCCGGTTGCGAGTGCGGTCGCGCCGACACTGCCGGCCATGCCGCGGGCGCGCGCGATCGCTTCGTCAAAACCCGACGTGTAGCGATCGATGTAGTCGCGATCGAGCGCGCCGTTGTCGGCGAGGTGGACCAGCAATCCGCTGAACAGCGCCGTGTCCGTACCCGGCTTCAGTCCCAGAAACAGATCGTCATCGCCGACGGTATCGGTGCGGCGTGGATCGATCACGACGATGCGCGCGCCACGTTGCTGCTTGTTGGCAAGCATGCGCTGGTACAGTACCGGATGGCACCAGGCCGCGTTCGAGCCGACCAGCACCAGCAGGTCCGCCTCGTCGAGATCCTCATAGCATCCAGGCACGGTGTCGGCGCCGAACGCCCTGCGATGGCCGGCAACCGATGACGCCATGCACAGCCGAGAATTGGTGTCGACATTGGCGCTGCCGATGAAGCCTTTCATCAGCTTGTTGGCGACGTAGTAATCCTCGGTCAGCAACTGGCCGGAGAGATAGAAGGCGACCGCGCCCGGGCCGTCGCGCGCGACGATGTGCTGAAAGCGGTGCGCGACGTGGTCAAGCGCGTCGCTCCAGGCCACCCGCTCGAGCCCCTTGCCGCAGCGGATCATCGGGTACAGCAGCCGGTTGGTCAGTCCAAGCGTCTCACCGAGCGCGGAACCCTTCGAGCACAGCCGGCCGAAATTGGCGGGGTGCTCGGGATCACCCGATATCGCCGCCCCTCCCCGCCCGTCCGGCGTCGCCAGGACGCCGCAGCCGACGCCGCAATAGGCACAGGTGGTGCGTGTCGCACGCAGATCGGGATCATTGGCGGTCATGCTGTTCCCCCGATCATGCCGCCTCTGAACGCACGGCAAGGGAACGGCCGAACATCATGTCGGCGCGAATTCTTTGCGTTGGCTGTTGCGTGCGGATCAATTCGAGATACCAGAGCGCATCGCCGACATCGCCGATCAGTACCGCACCAGTCAGCCGTCCGTCCGCGACCACGAGTTTCTTGTAGGTGCCGTGGTTGATGTCTGACAGCACGATGTTTTCGCTGCCGTCTCCGCCCATGAAATCGCCGGCCGAGAACACGCTGACGCCCGAGACCTTCAGGTTGGTGGCGACGACGCTGCCGGCATAGGAGACCTTGCGGCCGGCGAGGTGCCCCGCCAGCACCCGCGCCTGCTCATAGGCAGGCTCGACCAGGCCGTAGCAGACGCCGCGATGCTCGGCGCATTCGCCGATCGCAAACACGTCCGAGGCGCCGGTTTGCAGCTGGTCGTCGACCACGATGCCGCGGTTGACGGCTATGCCTGCGTCTTTCGCCAGCGCGATGTTCGGCCGGATGCCGGCGGCAAAGATCACGGCATCGGCGGCAATGTGGCGGCCATCCACCAGTTCAACGCCCTCGACGCGCGTCTCGCCGTGGATGCGCGCGGTGTTGGCATTGAGCAGGATCTCGATACCCTTGCGCTCGACGAGGGATTTCAGGAGTTCAGCCGCCGGCGCATCGAGCTGGCGCTCCATCAGGCGGTTCATCAGATGCACCAGCGTCACCGGCGCGCCGGCCTTGGCAAGCCCGTAGGCCGCCTCGAGACCGAGCAGCCCGCCACCTACCACGACCACGCGCTTCTTCTGCGCCGCCAGCGTCAGCAACAGATCGACGTCGCGGCTGTCGCGGAACGTATGCACGCCGCCGAGATCGGCGCCGGGCACGTTCAGCCGCAGCGGCGACGAGCCGGTGGTCAGGACCAGCTTCGAGAACGGAACGCTCTCTTCATTATTCGCGATCTTCAGTTCGCGGCGGCCGACATCGATCCCGGTGGCGACACAGCCATATTTCAGCGTCACGCCGCGGTCGCGCCACCAGGAAGCCGGCCGGAGTTCGATATCCTGGGAGGTGGTCTCGCCGGCCAGCACCGACGACAGCAGCACGCGATTATAGGCAAGCCGCGGTTCGTCCCCGATCACGGCGATGGCGTAGCGGCCCAAAGCCACCTTGGCCAATTCGTCGACCAGGCGGGCAGCGGCCATGCCGTTGCCGACGATTACCAGCGGCTCGCTCATGACGTCTCCTCATTCGGCAGCTTGGGGGCTGCCGTAGGCTTCTGAAATCATGTATCCGGACAGCGTGCCGTAGGCTGCGGTCCAGGCATCGGCGACGTCGGCGGTCCAGGCCTCGCCGAGGCCCTTCTCCAGTGTCCACAACAAGGCACCGCCGACGACGGGATAGTGCTCCGGCCTGGCGCCGTAGCTGACATGACGCTTTGCAAGGGCGCTGGCGGCCGGCAACACCGATTCGAGATTGCTCAACCCGTTGACCACCACGGCCAGCGTCGCCATCAGCTTCTTGCGCTGCTCCGTCATGTCGGCCGGAAACATCACCTTTACCGCCGGTGCTACTTCAAACAGGCGATCGTAGAACAGCGTGGCGGCTTGCTCCGAAATCGGCGCGACCTTGGCAAAACTCTCCTGAACCAGGTTGATCTGTGCTGGATTCACCGAAACTCTCCTCGCGTGTTAAGGGCAATCCGTTGGTCGCACCGGCGGACACAAGCGTTCACCGCCACGAATTCAAAAGCGAAGCGCTAGGCCGCCTCGACGAAGCGATGCCGCTCGTAGAGGAATTCGAGCACGCGCTGACGGCACTTCAGATAGCCGGGGTTGGTCGCGAGCTCGAGCCGCTTGCGTGGCCGCGCCAGCGGCACCTCCAGTACTTCACCGATCCGCGCGCTCGGCCCATTGGTCATCATCACGATGCGGTCTGACAGCAGCACGGCTTCGTCGACATCGTGCGTGATCATCAAGATCGTGTTGCCGAGCTTCTGGTGCAGCGCCATCACCGAATCCTGGAGATGCGCGCGGGTCAGCGCGTCGAGCGCACCGAAGGGTTCGTCGAGCAAAAGCACCTTCGGCTCCATGGCGAGCGCCCGCGCGATGCCGACGCGCTGCTTCATGCCGCCCGAGATTTCACTGGGACGCTTGTCCTTGGCGTGCGCCATCTGCACCAGGTTGAGATTGTGCATCACCCAGGCGTCGCGCTCGGCGCGGGTCTTGGTCGACGAAAACACCTTGTCGACGCCAAGCTTGACGTTCTCGTACACCGTCAGCCAGGGCAACAGGCTGTGGTTCTGAAACACCACCGCGCGGTCCGGTCCTGGCGAATTGACCTCGCGGTTCTCCAGCAGCACGCAGCCCGTCGTACAGTCGGTAAGACCGGCGACGATGTTGAGCAGCGTCGACTTGCCGCAGCCGGAATGGCCGATGATCGAGACGTACTCGCCCTTGTCGATCGTCAGGTTGATTTCCTTCAGCACCTCGGTCGTGGCGTTGCCGCGGGTGAAGGTCTTGTCGATGTGGTCGAGCTTGAGATAGGCCTGCATGACAATTCCTTTCAGCTTACGGCCGTGCCGCGGGTCACGATCTTGCCCAGCCCCGCGATCAGGCGGTCGAGCACAAAGCCGATGATGCCGACATAGAACAGCGCCAGGATGATCTCGCTGATGTGCGAGGAGTTCCAGGCGTCCCAGATGAAGAAGCCGATGCCGACGCCGCCGATCAGCATTTCGGCCGCGACGATCGCCAGCCACGACAGGCCGATGCCGATACGCAGGCCGGTGAAGATGTAGGGCGCCGCCGCCGGGATCATGATCTTCGAGAAGAACTCCAGCGGGTTGAGCTGCACCACCGCGGCGACGTTGCGATAGTCCTGCGGGATGTTGCGGATGCCGACCGCGGTGTTGATGATGATCGGCCACACCGAGGTGATGAAGATGACGAAGATCGCCGAGGGCTGGCCGTCGCGAAACGCGGCGAGCGACAGCGGCAACCATGCCAGCGGCGGGATGGTGCGAAGGACCTGGAACAGCGGATCGAGCCCGCGCATCGCCCACACCGACTGCCCGACCAGCGTGCCGAGCGCGATGCCGACGAACGCAGCGATCGAATAGCCGTAGGCGACACGCTGCAGCGAGGCGGACAGGTGCCAAAACAGGCCCTTGTCGATGCCGCCGTTGTCGAAGAACGGGTCGAGGATCAGTTCCTTGGTGTCCGCGAAGACCTTCGATGGCGGCGGCAGGGTCGAGCCGGTGCGGCGGCAGACCAATTCCCAGAACAGCATGAGAAGCGCAAGCACGACCAGCGGCGGCACGACACGCACCGCGGTCTCTCTCGCCATCTTGACGTATTTCTCCGAACGCGGCGCCTGCTTCGGCGTCATCGTTACGACCGGCGCCGCCGTGGTCGGCGACGAGGACGCAGGAATCGCCACCGCGGTGGCTTCGGCTTTGATCGCAGGCATCGACATCGAAATTGTATCTCCGCGTTTCAATGGGCGGGCCGCGCTAAAACTCGCGCGCGGCCCGGTTTGAATCAGACCTCGACACGCTTGATGGAAAGCGACTTCAGATAGGCGGACGGATTTTCGGGATCGAACACCTTGCCGTCGAAGAAAGTCTCCTTGCCGCGCGAGGTCGAAGCCGGGATGTCAGCCGCAGCAACGCCCATCGTCTTGGCGGCCTGTTTCCAGAGATCCTCGCGGTTGACCTTGGCGATCAAGGCCTTGGTGTCGAGACCCGCGTCATACTTGCCCCAGCGGATGTCCTCGGTGAGGAACCAGAGATCGTGGCTCTGGAACGGATAGGACGCATGATCGCGCCAGTACTTCATGATATGCGGCGAGTTCTCGACGACCTTGCCGGGTATGCCGTAGTCGAACTTGCCTGCCGAACGGTCGTAGACGTCGTCGACCGGGCAGTTCATCCACTGCCGCTTGCCCATGATGGTCGCCAGCTCTTTCTTGTTCTCGGCCTTGTCGGCCCATTGCTGCGCCTCCATCACCGCCATCAGGATCGCCTGGGCCGCCTTCGGGTATTTGTCGACCCATGCAGCGCGCATGCCCAGTGACTTCTCGGGGTGCTTGGCCCAGATTTCGCCGGTGGTGACGGCGGTGTAGCCGATCTTCTGATTGATCAACTGCAGGTTCCACGGCTCGCCAACGCAGAAGCAATCCATGGTGCCAACCTTCATGTTGGCGACCATTTGCGGCGGCGGCACCACAATGGTCTCGATATCCTTGTCGGGATCGATGCCGCCAGCGGCGAGCCAGTAGCGGATCCACAGATCGTGCGTGCCGCCCGGGAAAGTCATGGCCGCCTTGACCGACTTGCCGGAGGCTTTCTTCTTTTCGAGCGCGACCTTGAACGGCGCGGTGTCGACGCCGAGCTTGAGGTCGGCATACTCACTGGCGACGGAGATGCACTGGCTGTCGAGATTGAGCCGCGCCAGGATGTACATCGGCGTCGGAACGTTGTTCTGCGTCACCTTGCCGGCCGAGATCAGATACGGCATCGGCGTCAGGATATGCGCACCGTCAATGCCGTTGCCTTCCGAGCCCAGCACGAGGTTGTCGCGGGTGGTGCCCCACGACGCCTGCTTGGTGACTTCGACGTCGGGCATGCCGTATTTGGCGAACAACCCCTTGTCCTTGGCGACGAACAGCGGGCCGGCGTCGCTCAACGCGATGAACCCGAGGATAGCCTTGGTCACTTCCGGACCGGCGCCTTGTGCAAACGCGCCAGCCGGAAAATTCAGCCTGGCGGCGGCGAGTAGCGCCGCGGTGCCACCGGTCGCCTTCAGGAGCTGACGGCGGCTGAAAGCGCTTGAGGTGGGCTTGGTGGGCTTCGTCATGTGTGTCGCTGTCCTTTGCGTCTGATCGGGTGTTCCGGGCCGTCCGTTTGGTGTCACCGCGCAAGGCACGGAAAGGCGCGTTCCGGGGAGGCCCCGGAATTGGCGGCGTCACAATTCGGATGAGTGGTCTCGAGGGACGGCTACAATGGCGTCGGCACAAACTATTCAAGCTTCGTGCCAAGCCTCCCGCAGTGCAGAAAAATTATTGTTTTCAGGGCATTACGAATTTACAGCGGCGGGCCAGCATGCCCCGCCCAAAACGCTATTCGCATTCTAAATTTGCGATTCGCTCAATTCTTGTGCGCCGCACAAGAATTAGGCGGACTGAAAAATCGGAGCCTCAGGCGTCTTCGCTGGCCTTCGCCATCATCGGTTTCGGCGCGTTTCCTTCACCCGGTTTCATCCGGAATTCATAGCTCATCAGGTGCCAAGGTTCGTTCGCGGACTTGCCGTCCGGCATCACCGGATCGCTGCGCTTTTCGACCCTGGCGACCAGTTCGTCCTTGACCCCGAACACCACGTCGGAATCGAGATACTTGTCGCCCTCGATGAAGACGTGCGTGATCAGCGGCTGATAGCCGGGCGCATCAACCAGGAAATGGACATGCGCCGGCCGCATCGCGTGACGCCGGGTCTGGATGATCATCTCGCCCACCGGACCGTCGGTCGGGATCGGATAGCTGCACGGCAGGATGGTGCGGAAAAAGAAGCGGCCGTCGGCATCGGTGATGAAGCGCGCCCGCGACGACGGCCCTTGCGTCGCATAGGTCGGCTTCTGTGAGTCATAGAAGCCGTCGTCGTCGGCATGCCAGACGTCCACCGGCACGCCCGCCAGAGGCTTGCCGGCGAGGTCGGTGACGCGGCTCTGCACGAACATCCGCTCGCCCGGCAGCGTGGCGGAGATATCGGTGCCATGCGGCGTCTCCCTGTGCTCACCGACATAGAACGGGCCGAGCACCGTCGTCTCGGTGGCGCCGCCGCGCTCGCGATGGTTCACGGCATCGACCAGCATCGACACGCCGAGCACGTCGGAGAGCAGGATGAACTCCTGACGGATCGGCGTGCATTTCTGGCCGGTCCGGGTCAGGAAATCGATCGCATATTCCCATTCCTCGAAGGTGAGATCGGTCCTGCTGACATAGTCGTGCAGCGATTTCACCAATTCCTGCAGCAGGAATTTGGCGCGCGGATCCGGCGTATCGTCGAAGCTGCGGATCACGGCGGCGGTCAGCTCGGTCTCGTTGAATTGGGGCATCTTTTGTGTCCTGCGGCATACGCGGTGGCTGCGGTCAGCGTATACCACCGCCCCGCCATCGGTAAGCTCAGCCGGTTGGAATGGGGCACACTTTTCGGCTATCAAAGCTGTCAACAGCCAGCCGGAGACGCGCCCCCATGTTAGCCCCTACCCCCGCCTCGCCCGAATCCGCCGGAATGTCCAAGCCGGCGCTCGATCGGCTCGAAAATCACCTGAAACAGCGTTACCTCGATGCCGGCCGCTTTCCCGGGACCCAGCTCCTGGTCTACCGCCGCGGCAAGATCGTACACTCGACCGTGCAGGGCTTTGCCGACCTCGAGCGCAAGGCGCCGGTCAAGGACGACACCATCTTCCGCATCTATTCGATGACCAAGCCGATCACCAGCGTGGCCTTCATGATGCTGGTCGAGGAAGGCCGCGTTGCGCTCGACGAGCCCGTGCACAAATACATCCCGTCATGGAAGAACCTCGGCGTGTTCCTGGCCGGCATCCATCCGGCCTTCATGACCCGCCCGCCGACGCGGCCGATGCTGATCGTGGACCTGCTGCGCCACACGTCCGGGCTGACCTATGGCTTCCAGCAGCGCAGCAATGTCGACGCCGCCTATCGCGAGACCAAGATCGGCGAAGTGATCAAGGCCGGCACGCTGCAGACCATGATCGACGACCTCTCCAAGATTCCGCTGGAGTTCTCGCCGGGCGAGGCCTGGAATTACTCGGTTGCCACCGACGTGCTCGGCTATCTGATCGGCGTGATCAGTGGCAAGCCGTTCGAGCAATTTCTCAAAGAGCGCATCCTCGATCCGCTCGGCATGAACGACACCGACTTCTTTGTACCGAAGGAAAAGGCGCATCGTTTCGCAGCCTGCTATTCGGCCGGCGTGCAGATCGGGATGACTGCCGGCGAGGCCAAACTGACGCTGCAGGACGATCCGACGACGAGTTCGTTCCTCTCCCCGCCCTCGTTTATCTCCGGCGGCGGCGGCCTGTGCTCGACCATGGCCGACTACCTCACCTTCTGCCGGGCACTGCTCCATGGCGGCGAACTCGGTGGCGTCAGGCTGCTGGGCCCGAAAACACTGAAGCTGATGGCTTCGAACCATTTGCCCGGCGGCGTCGACCTGCCGGCAATGTCGCGATCGCTATTCTCGGAAGCCGCCTACAACGGCATCGGCTTCGGGCTCGGCTTTGCCGTCACCATGCACCCGGCTCAGACGCTGATCGCCGGCAGCCCCGGCGAATTCAGCTGGGGCGGCGCGGCCACGACCTCGTTCTTGATCGATCCGGCGGAAGAGCTGATCATGATCTTCATGACGCAAGTGCTGCCGTCGAGCGCCTATCCGTTGCGGCGCGAACTGCGCACCATGGTGTATGCGGCGATCACCGACAGCAATCTCTGACGGTTGGAGCACCGCGGGTTCCATCGCATGCGCATGCGATGGAACCTCTGATCGAGCTTTGCGGGATATCTTACTAATATCCTTGGCGAAATTCGGCCGCTCTCCTATGCTGCGGTCAATTGGGCGCCGATCCGGGAATCCCGTTGCCAAAGTCCTCATTGCCAGTGCGTCTCGCTCTTCTGGTCGCGGGAACCACGTTGCCGCTGATCATCTTCGCGGCCGGGCTGGTCTATAACCACTATCAGCAGGACCGCAGGCAGGCGACGCAACGGGTGGTCGAAACCGTGCGCAGCATTCGTCTCGTGCTGGATGCCGAGATGCAGCGGATGACTGGCGCGCTGCAGGTATTGGCGCTGACCGATGTGTTGCGCGGCCGGAATTTCGACGAGTTTCGCCGGCTATCCCAGGGCTTCCTCGAGCAGTATGGCAACGGCGGCGTTATCCTGGTGGCGGATCGTGAAGGCCGGCAACTGTTCTCCTCGGTGAAATCAGATACTGCCAGCCTGCCGCCACGCAACAACCGCGCCATTGTCGACCGCGTGTTCGCGGAAAAAAAGCCCGTCTACTCGAATCTGTTCTTCGGAGCGGTCAAGCATCAACTGATCGTGACGGTCGAAGTGCCCGTCATCCGTGACGGCGAGGTTCTCTTCGAACTCTCGTTCAGCCCGCCGATCGAGATTTTCCAGACCATGATTGAGCAACAGCGTCCGGGCCAGGACTGGACCATCTCGATCTTCGACGGCGAGGGCATGAATTTCGCGCGCGTGCCGAATCCGCAGGGCACGATCGGACAAAAGGCTTCGCCTACCCTGTATGCGGCGATGTTCCGCGCCCCCGAAGCGACCTTCGCGACGGTGTCGCTGGAGGGCGTGCCGCTGATCACAAGCGTGTCGCGATCCACCCTCACCGGCTGGACGGTCGCCGCCGGGATCGCGGAGAGTTCGCTGGTGGCGCCGCTGTGGCGGAGCCTCGCGATCACAAGCGTGATGGGCGGCATTCTCCTGCTGGTCGGCCTTGCCTTTGCGGTGCGGATGGCGACGCAGATCGCCCGTGGCGAAATGCTCCACGGTCTGCTGATCGAGGAACTCAACCATCGCGTCAAGAATACGCTCGCGGTCCTGCAGTCGATCGCGACGCAGACGTTTCGCAGCGCCAGCCGGGCCGAGCGCCAAAAGTTCGAGGGACGGCTGGGCGCGCTGGCAGAGGCGCATAATCTGTTGAGCCAGGAGAAGTGGCAGAGCGCCGAGCTGCGCGAGGTCATCGCGCGGGTGCTGCAACCCTATCTTCTCAACAACCCCGAGCGGGTCCGGATGTTCGGACCGCGGGTGCCGCTCTCGCCGCGGCTCGCCGTGGTACTCGCGATGATCCTGCACGAAATCGCAACCAACGCCGCCAAATACGGCTCGCTCTCGAACGATACCGGAACCGTTGCCCTGGATTGGGAAATTGTCGAGGAAAGCAATGGACGCAAGCTTCGACTGATCTGGACCGAGGCCGGCGGTCCGCATGTCACGGCGCCAGTCCAGCGCGGGTTCGGATCGCGGCTGATCGAACGCAGCGCGCGCGACCAGCTCGGCGGCGAAGCGACGGTCGACTTCCTGCCGCGCGGCGTGGTTTACACAATAAGCTGCGCTCTCGAGGAATAACCGCCGCATCCTGGCGCGCTGGCTATTTCAGCATCTCCGGAACGATCAGACGGGGCAGGAACAGCGAAACGCTGGGCCAGATGATCACCGCTGCCAGAACCAGCAGCATCGGGATCAGCATGATGACCGTGTCTTTCAACGCATAGCGCAGCCGCACGCCTGCGATCGAACAGGCGATCATCAGGCACAGACCATAGGGCGGCGTAACCAGCCCGAACGCAAGGGAGATGATCGAGATGATCGCAAACTGAACCGGGTGCAGATCGACCGACCTGGCGAGCGGCTCCAGCACGGTGCCGACGATGATGATCGCCGGAATGGCATCGAGGAAGCAGCCCACGACGAGAAAGCAGAATGAGATGAAGAAGCCGGCTGCGATCGTGCCCATGCCCCAGGTCGAGACGTTGGCAAGCAGTTCCTGCGGGATCTTGTAGTACGCCAGCAGCCAGCCGAAGGCACTCGCCGTGCCCACGCAGAACAGCGCGACCCCGGCCAGCCGCCCGGTATCGAGCAAGGCCTTGTAGAGTTCGCGCAAGCCGGTCTCGCGATAGAAGAAGGTCGACAGCACGACCGAATAGAGCACCGCGACACAAGCGGATTCGGTCGCGGTGAACCATCCCAGCAAAATGCCGCCGACAATGATGAACGGCGTCATCATCGCCGGTATCGATCGCCAGAGCGCACAGCGCATGTCCCGCCAGCTGTCCTTCGGGTAGGTCGGATAGCCGCGACGCACTGCATAGACATGGACGGTCGCCATCTGCGCGCCGGCGATCAGCAATCCCGGCACGATGCCGGCCAGATACATGGCCGCAATCGAGGTCGAGATCAACCCGCCCCACACGATCATCAGGATGGAGGGCGGGATGATGACGGCCAGCACCGCCGACACCGCCGTGATGGCGATGGAGAACGAGAGGTCGTAGCCCTCCTTGGTCTGGGCATCGATGAAGATCTTGGACTGGCTCGCCGCGTCAGCCGTGGAGGAGCCGGAAATGCCGGCGAAGAACACCGACAGCACGACGTTGATCTGGGCCAGCGATCCCGGCCAGTGTCCCACCATCGAACGCGACAGCGCGACCAGCCGGTCGGTGATGCCGCCGATACTCATCAGGTTGGCGGTCAGGAGGAAGAACGGCACCGCGAGCAGGATGAACGAGTTGTAGGCGTTGAAGGTCTCCTGCGCGAGCATCATGATCGACAGACGGGGCTCGACCAGCAGGATCGGAACGCAGGCAAGGCCAAGCGCGAAAGCCACTGGCACGCGGATGATGAGCAGACCAACGAACACGCCGAACAGGATCAGCGCGGCTTCGCCGGCAGAAAGAACATTACCGCTCATCGTTTGCCCCAACGAGAATCTTGAATTCGTCGACGATCTGTTCACCCGCGAACACGATCCACGTCACGCCGGCCACCGGCCACGCCACATGAATCAGCCAGAGCGGCAGGTCGGCCAGTTCGGACGTCCTGTTCCACGCGAAGCGCGTAAACTCTATGCCGGCCCACAAGAACACCAGCGCAAGCGCGAGCACTCCGAAACGTGCAAGAATCCGCACGGCGGCCTCCGACCGCCGCGACAGGTCAGGCCAAACGTCGACTTCGAAATGCTGCGCCTCCCGCACGCCGACCATGGCGCCGATCATGATCGTCCACACGAACAGGAATCGCGCCATCTCCTCGGTCCAGATGTAGGACGGAATGAGTGGCGTATAGCGAGAGACGATCTGCAGCGTGACCGGGATGACCAGAATGCCGACGCAGGCGGCGAGCAGGACTTCCAGCAGTTTCGCATAAGCGGCCGTCGCTCGACGCCACAGCGTCGGGGTCGACGAGACAGGTATTTCGGTCATTTCGGCTCCGTGCGGATACCAGCGCGCCGGTCCGGGCAGGAAGCGAGGCCTGCCCGGGAATACTGTCGGCGGCGCCGGCGTTCCTAGGCGACGTTGATCTTCTCGAAGATGCCCTCGGCGCCGATCTCCTTGGCGTAAGTCGCTATCACGGGATCGGCGAGCTTCTTCATGGCGTCACGCTCCTCGAACGCAACGCGCTTGAGCTTGCCCGCCTTCTCCAGCGTTTCCAGCTTGACGACTTCCTCGCTCGATTCCAGCTGGCGACCGTAGTCCCCGGCTTCCTTGCCGGCCTTCATGATGGCGTCCTGCAGATCCTTGGGAAGGGTCTTCAGCGTTTTCACCGAGAAGCAGATCGGACGGATCGACACCGCATGCTGCGTCAGGTTGAGGTGCGGCGCGACTTCGTAGAACTTCATCGCCTCGACGCCGGCGGCTTCATTTTCGCCGGCTGCGATCACGCCGTTCTGGATGGCGTTGTAGATTTCATTGTAGGCAATCACCGTGGGGCTCATGCCGACCGCCGCAAAGGTCTTCGACCAGATCGGCGCGCCCTGCACGCGCACCTTGAGCCCCTTGAGCTCGGCAAGATTCTTGAGCGGCTTGTTGGCAAAGATGTTGCGGACGCCGCCACCGGCATAGCCGATCAGAACCACTTCGGCCTTGGCCGCGACTTCGTCGGCGATCGGGGTCAGAATATTCGCTTCGACCACCTTGTTCATGTGGTCGATGCCCTTGAACACAAAAGGCGCATCGATGAAGGGCGCGGCCTTGGCGAACGTCGACATGTGAGCCGGCGAGACGATGCCGTAATCGACCGCCTTGCCCTGCGACATATACTCGAAATACTGCTTTTCGAGGCCGAGCGACGAGTTCTTGTGCAGCGTAAAGTTGACCGCCTTGCCGTAATATTTCTTCACCAGTTCCTCGAACCTGATGAGCGCCCGGTTGAAGGCGTGGTCGTCGTTGAACTGCACGGCCCCGTTCAGCGTGACGGGCGCCTGCGCCCGGACGATCGATGGCATGCCCAAGGCGCCGGCAACAGCCGTCGCACCAAGGCCCGCGAGTACGGTTCTTCGCTTCATGGCGTTCTCCCCTGTGATGCCCGTCCCTTGTAAGCGGGACTTTGGGCCTGGCCGACAACACGGCAACAGAAGCAAAGCGTATGCAAAACCGCGCGGCTGTGGAAGCCAATTTAATCGGTGCAAGGCACCAATAGCGCGCGGGCGTCCGAGCCGTCTGCCGGCTCGGCCGGAATGATTGCAATCATTTTCATCGATCCCCGACGAGAGCCTCGAGACACGACGCTTGTCCGTCAGTCACACTGTCCTTCCCGATCTATCTGATCGTCGGTCATCGGCAGAAGCTTTCACGACATGGCCCGGTCGCTCGGCAGTTTGATCGGCAACCGGTCGTCAGCGCGCGAGAGCAATCTCGACGGCAATTCGCATCTTCAAGTGACGGCATGGGTCGACGAAAGCGCACGCGCGCTCGGCGAGTTCTGACGCTGTGGCCAGCGGCTCTGATCGGCAATCGTTGACACACGCATCGATTGAGAAGGAGCTCAGTATTGCTATATTTTCCCGACTATCGCGGTAGCGATTTTTACGCCCTGCAAGCTGAGTTTGGTACTTCACGCACTGCAAAAGCGGCGGGCACCCCCGTAAAACCACGGTGCGCGCGCCGCGGGATGGTAAGTATGCTTTCGAAAATCTGTGGCCTTTGAACTCGCGGTGGTTGTGGTTTCGCAAATATTTTGTCAAATGTAGTGGCGCGGGGTTTTGCCAATTGGTCCCGGGCTTTACCGGCCGGAACGGTCGGCAAGCATCGGTATCAGGATGCTCCAATATGCATTTGTGTTTGGCTGCCATCCATAATATCGCAGGAATCTCGTGGTTTTGAGACGAATACGCGGTCGATACGTACTTTAACGCGGAAAATACGGCTGAACTCCTGGCTTATTTCCCCAGAGTTCCCGATCGAAGGATGTAGAACCAGAATGAATAGATCAGCAGCAAAGAAGATGAAGCAGCGCAGTGCCGGCAAGCCCGACATCGAATTGGGCAAGCGCATTCGTCTGCGGCGTGTGGAACAGAAGATCTCGCAGGCCGAGCTCGGCGACAAACTCGGCGTCAGCTTCCAGCAGGTTCAGAAGTACGAGAAGGGCGTCAATCGCGTCGGTGCCGCCCGCCTGCAGCAGATCGCCACTGCGCTCGATGTGCCGGTCACCTTCTTCTACGATGGCGACGGCAAGGCGCGGGAAGTCGAGAGCCTGCTGTTTTTGGACAGCGCGTTCAGCCTGAGGCTGCTGCGCGCCTACAGCAAGATCAAGGACCAGACCGTGCAGCGTCAGTTGGTGTCGTTGATGGAGTCGATTGCCGCTAACGAAGACTAGGCATTGCCGGGACTGGAACGCAGCACCGCGGACCCGATCATTCATCGCGAGCGGATCGCCGGGTAGCTTGTTGCTGCGCCAGGTCAGACCTTTTTAGTTGTACAGAATCGTTATGTCGCCAGTTTGGATGGCGACGTCCGGAAATTTTCGCACCGAGAATTTTGATCGCTCCCCGCCTGACTTTTTCACACCAATAACCCAATGCTCGAGTGCGGCCTTGATGCGGCCCGCAACGCTTTCCAACGACCTTGCCCGCGACCTCCAGAAGGTGGCGCCAGACCTTGATCAACGCGGCTGACTCAACGGTTTGAAGAAGCGACAATGCTGCCCCCCGACCGACGTTCGCGCGCCTCGCGGCTGGGTTGGGTGTCCTCTTCCGAAAAGAAACATCCACGCGTCGCGGCGCGGTGGGCTACACTGCCGCGCGGCCGGCCCTCGCCCTGGCGAACTTCGGCCTCTTCGTCGATCCCTGAAATAGTCCGGACACCACGATGCTCGACATCCCAAAAAACACCGAAAAATCCTATGCCGACGGCAAGATCCTGCAGGGCGTTAGCGAGGGCGTCGGCGTCATCACCTTCAACAATCCCGAAAAGCGCAATGCCATGTCGCTCGAAATGTGGGAGGGGCTCGGCAGCGCGCTGATCGAGTTGCGCGACAATCCCGATGTTCGCGTCGTCATCCTGGTCGGCGCTGGCGACAAGGCCTTCGTCTCGGGCGCGGACATCAGCCAGTTCGAAAAGACCCGCCACAATGCGGCGGCCTCGGAGGAATATTCGAGGCGCAGCGAGGCGCAGCGCGCGCTGCTGGCGAATTATCCGAAGCCGACGATCGCCTGCATCCGCGGCTTCTGCCTCGGTGGCGGCATGCAGGTCGCCATGCTGACGGATATTCGCATCGCTTCCGACAACAGCCAGTTCGGCATTCCCGCCGCCCGGCTCGGCATCGCCTATGGCTATGACGGCCTCAAACATCTGGTGTCGCTGGTCGGACCATCCTGGGCGCGGCTCATCATGTACACGGGCATGCGGATCGATTCCGCAGAAGCATTGCGGATCGGACTGGTCGATCGCGTGCTGCCGGATCAGGAATTGTGGGGTGCGACCATGGAGATCGCACGAACCATCTCCGGCAACGCCCCGCTGGCCATTCAGGCCGCCAAGATCACGATCGCCGAAGTGCTGAAGGACGAGAGCCGCCGCAACATGGACGCGGTCAAGAAGATCGGCACGGCATGCATGGACTCGGAAGATTTCCGCGAGGGCCGAACGGCTTTCATGGAAAAGCGCAAGCCGCAGTTCAGGGGGAAGTAGGCCAGTCTAATTTCCAGTAGCGCGGATGAGCGAAGCGATATCCGGGTTCTCTCTGACACCGCCCCGGATATCGCTTCGCTCATCCGGGCTACAAGTTTCAACAACCATCAGAGCGCCGACAGGACCGCCCTGGTAACGTCCGCAGTACCATTGCTCCCGCCGAATTCCATCGGCTTGATGCCTCCCGCATAGGCCTTGTCGACCGCGCGCTCGATGCGTTCACCGGCTTCGGCGGCGCTTTCAAGGCCGTGCTTCTCGGCGAGCCAGTCCAGCATCATGGCGGCCGACAGAATCATAGCGGTGGGATTGGCCTTGCCCTGCCCCATGATGTCGGGCGCGGTGCCATGGCATGGCTGGAAAACGGCATAGCGGTCGCCGATGTCGGCTGACGGCGCCATTCCGAGGCCGCCGATCAGGCCGGCGGCGAGGTCGGAAAGAATGTCGCCGAACATGTTCTCCGTCACCATGACGTCGAAATCCCAGGGACGCTTCACCATCATCAGCGAGCAGGCATCGACATAGACCCGGTCGGCCTTCACGCCGGGATGGCGCTTGGCGGCCTCGTCGAACATCTCGCGAAAGAACGCGAAGGCGCGGAATACGTTCGCCTTGTCGACGCAGGTCAGCCCGCCATTCGTCTTGCCGCGCGCCTTGCGCCGTTCGGCGAGCCTGAAAGAAAACTCGAACAGCCGCTCCGAGGTTTTTCGGGTGATGACGAGCGTCTCGCGCGCCTCGGTCTCGGTCACAACGCCCTTGCCCATCGACGCGAACAGGCCTTCAGTGGACTCCCTGATCAGCACGAGATCGATGCCGCGCTTGTCGGCGCCGACGATCGGGCTCGGCACGCCCGGGACCAGCCGCGCCGGACGCACGCCGGCATAGAGATCGAAGTGAAAACGCAGCTCGATCTGCGGCGCAATCTCGGTGTTATCAGGATAGCGCACCGACGGCAGGCCGCAGGCGCCAAGCAGGATGGCGTCTGCCTCCTCGCACAGCCGTACGGTGCTCTCGGGCATGGATTTGCCCGTCGCCAGATAATTGGTGGCGCCGGCCGGTGCGTCGGTGAAGCGGAACTTCAGGTCCGTCGTCGCCTCGATCTTGCGCAGGACTTCGAGCGCCGGCGCCATGACTTCGGGGCCGATGCCATCACCGCCGAGCACGGCGATGTGGAGCGCGTTGTTTGCGGCCATGGGAGATTCCTTGTACGGGCAATTTATCAGGCTCGTCCTGCCCGGCCTTGTGCCGGGCGTCCACGTCCTTGCCTGCGTAGCAAGGAAAGACGTGAATGGCCGGGGTCAAGCCCGGCCGTGACGAAAAGAGGTGACGCGCCTACGGCGTCAGCACCGCGCGGCCGACCAGTTTACCCTTCTGCAGGTCGGTCAACGCTTCATTGGCTTTGGCGAGCGGCATTGTCGTAACCGGGATCGGTGCGATCTTCTTGCTGCGAACGAGATCGAGCAATTCCTGGGTTTCGCGCAGGTTTCCGACATAGCTGCCCTGGATCGTGATCGCCTTGATCGGAATCAGCGGCAGCGCCCAGGGCGCGCCGCCGCCGAACAGGCCGACGATGACGAGCTTGCCGCCCTTGGTGAGACAGTCGAAGCCGAGTTGGGTGGTCTGGGCATTGCCGACCAGATCGATCACCGCGCGGATCGGGCCGCCGGCCTTCTTCGCAAGCTGCTCCAGCGCATCTGGCGCCTTGCCGTCGACGGTGGCGAGCGCGCCGGCGGCTTCCGCAGCCTCGCGCTTCTTCGCGTCGATGTCGACGACGATGGCGCCCTTGCCTCCCATCGCCTTCAATAGCGACAGCGCCATCAGTCCGAGCCCGCCGGCGCCGAAGATCACGATCGGCGAGTTGAAGGCGAATTCGACCTTCTTCAGCGCACTGTAGGTGGTAACGCCGGAGCACGCATAGGGCGCTGCGGTCACCGGATCGAGCCCTTTCAGGTTCAGCAGATACTTCGGGTTCGGCACCGTCATGTGATCGGCATAGCCGCCGTCGCAATAGACGCCGAGCGAATTCGGCTTGACGACGCACATGTTCTCATCGCCGCCGCGGCAGGTCTCGCACTTGCCGCAGCCGAGCCAGGGGTAGACCAGCGCGACGTCGCCGACCTTGAGGTCACCCTTGTCGGCGGCCGTGACGTCAGGCCCGAACGCGACCACCTCGCCTACCGTCTCATGACCCATGGTGCGCGGCAGCGACACGCCGCGATCCTTCAACGACAGCGGCTTGCGGCCATGGCCGAGATCATAGCCGCCTTCCCAGATGTGAAGGTCGCTGTGGCAGACGCCGGCCGCCTCTACCTTGATCAGCACCTGCGTGCCCGTCGGCTGCGGCGTCTCCTGATCCACCTCCTTCAGGGGGGCGTTGAACTCGGCGACCTGAAAACTCTTCATCGCATCTCTCCCGTCGTTCTTTTTCTTGGGCGCATTCGAAGGCGGACATTGCCACGTCTGCCGCAGAGAGACAAACGCGCTCCGACGACCTTCCGGTATCAGATCAGGGGGTGATGGCAGGCGACGAGTTGGCCCGGCGCTACGGGGCGCAGTTCCGGCATCTCGTCGCTGCAACGCTGATCCGCCCGCGGGCAGCGGGTCCGAAACCGGCAGCCGGACGGCGGTGCAATCGGCGACGGCGGCTCACCCACCGGCACCGTCTCGGTCGGACGGACATCCGGATCGGGCATCGGGATCGCCTCGATCAACAGCGCGGTATAGGGATGCGCCGGGCTCGCGAACAGATGTTCGGAGGGACCGACTTCGCACAAGCGGCCCAGATACATCACTGCGACGCGGTCGCTCACGGCCTTCACCACGGCGAGATCGTGCGCGATGAACAGCAGCGTCAATCCGAAACGCGCCTTCATCTCCTCCAGCAAATTGAGAATCTGAGCCCGGATGGAAACGTCGAGCGCCGAGACCGGCTCGTCGCAAACGATGAACTCCGGATTGAGGATCAGCGCACGCGCAATGCAGATGCGCTGGCACTGTCCGCCGGAGAACTCATGCGGAAGACGTCCGACCACCAGGTTCGGATCGAGACCGACCGCGCTGAGCACCTCGTAGACAAGCTCCCTGCGCTTGTCCGGATCCTTGACGCCTGCGATCACCAGCGGCTCGGCGACGATGTCGCCGATCTTGCGGCGCGGGTTCAGCGACGCAATCGGATCCTGGAAGATCAGTTGCACACGGCGGCGCATCAGCCGCAGCGCGTCGCCCCGCATCGCGGTGAGATCGTGCCCGTCGAACAGCACCTGTCCCGATGTCGGCCGTCGCAGTTGCAATACCGCGCGGCCGAGCGTCGATTTACCGCAGCCGGATTCGCCGACCAGGCCAAGCGTCTCGCCACGGGCGATCTGCAGGTCGACGCCGGACACCGCATGGACCGTCTTGGCGCCGACGGGATATTCGACGACGAGATCGTTGACTTCGAGCAACGGTTCGCCGGACGTGGACGGCAACGCGGATGGTGAGACTTGCAGCATCATGCGCCGGCACCGGCATGGGCTTCGATCGGATGGAAGCAGGCGAACTGATGCGCCCGCGACTCAGCCTGCGCCAGCGCTGGCTTATCGGTGTGGCAGCGGGCCACCGCATAGCGGCAACGCGGCGAGAACGAACAACCCTTCAGCGGCCGGGTTGGATCGGGCGGACGCCCCGATATCGCCGGCAGCGGCGTATGCGGCGGGGCGTCGAGTCGCGGAAGCGCGGCGAGCAGCGCCTCCGTGTAAGGCATCCGCATTTTCTTGAACAAAGCAGGCGTCGGCGCGCGCTCGACCACGCGGCCGGCATACATGACCGCGACTTCGTCGGTACGGCCGGCAACGACACCGAGGTCGTGTGTGATGATGATCATCGCCATGTGCCGCCGGCGCTGCTCCCGCGCCAGGAGATCGAGGATCTGCGCCTGAATCGTCACGTCGAGCGCGGTGGTCGGCTCGTCCGCGATCAAAAGTTTCGGTTCGCAAGACAGCGCGATCGCAATCGCCACCCGCTGCCGCATCCCGCCGGAGAGCTGATGTGGATATTGCGCCAGCCTTTGTTCGGGCGCGGGAATGCCCACCGCGGCGAGCAGTTCGACGCTGCGCTTCCTGGCGCTGGCGTCGTCGAGTTCGAGATGCTCCTGCAGCGTCTCGATCAACTGGGTGCCGATCGTCAGCACCGGATTGAGCGAGGTCATCGGGTCCTGGAACACGACCGCCAACGAGCGCCCGCGCAATTTGCGCAGCTTCTCCGGCGCAAGCTGCAGCAGGTCCTGACCATCGAACACCACGCGGCCGGTCAGTTTTGCCTTCTTCGGCAGCAATTGCAGGATCGACCGCGACAGCATGGTCTTGCCGCAACCGGATTCGCCTACGACGCCGAGCGTCTGCCCTGCGCCAACGGTGAGATCGACATGGTCCACCGCGCGCAGATTGCCGCGCGGCGTCGGCAACTCGACGGAGACATCCTCAACGGAAAGCAGGGTGTTTCCGGTCACAGCGCGCCCTGCCTTGGATCGGTCAGCGCCCGCAAGGTATCGCCGACAAGGTTGAAGGAAAGCACGGTCAGAAACATTGCCGCCGCCGGCATGAACGCAAGCCGCGGCGCCACGTCAAGGCTTTCCCGCCCCTCCCCGATCATGCTGCCCCAGCTCGATATCGGCGGAGGCACGCCGAGGCCGAGGAACGACAGCGAGCCCTCGACCACGATGATGACGGCCACACCGAGCAGGAAGAAGGCCAGCAGCGGCAGGATCACGTTCGGCAGCAGTTCGCGCAGCAGGATTCGCGCATGCGAGGCGCCCAGCGCCTGTGCCGCGATGACGAATTCGCGCCGCGACAGCGTCAGCGTCGCCGCCCGCGCTACCCGCATGGAGGCGGGAATGCTCAGCGCGCCCAGGATCAGGGTAAGATTGACGATCGATTGCCCGACAAAGGCAATCACGGCCAGCACAAGAATGAGCGGTGGAAACGCCAGCAGCACATCCATGCTGCCGACGACGGTCGTCTCGAACCGGCCACCGAAGTAACCGGCGAGCATCCCGAGCGCGCCGCCGATGACGAGGCCGATCACCGGCGCAAGAAGGCCGACCGTCAGCGATATGCGCGCGCCGTGGATCAACCGCGATAGCTCGTCGCGGCCGAGCCCGTCGGTTCCAAGCCAGTGCTCCGCGGAGAACGGTGCGCGCCGTTCCAGCATGTCCATATCGGTCGGGCTCGGTATCGGAAGGAAATCGGCGAAAATCGCGAGTGCAAACACAATCACCAGCCAGCCGATCGCCGCCCAGAACAGCACCCCCAGCCTGCGTCCACGCTTTGCCGGCTGTGCCTGGAGCTCCTCGTCCAGTGTGAGTTCAAGCGTGGCCATGACGAATCCTGGGATCGAGGACGGCGTAGAGCAGATCGACGATGAAATTCATGATGACGAAACCGGCGGCGACCAGAAGCACCACGCCCTGCAGGATGATGAGGTCGCGGGTGCCGATCGCTCCGACCAGAAGCCGGCCGATCCCGGGCAGCGCGAAGACGGTCTCGACAATGACGGCGCCGCCGATCAGCCGGCCGATATTGATGCCGGTGATCGTCACCAGGGTCAGCGACGACGGCTTCAGCGCATGCACGAACAGGATGCGCGCCGGCTTCAGCCCCTTCGCCTTGGCGAGCGCGATATAGTCTTCCTGCAAGGTCGCGATCATGTCGGATCGCAGAATGCGCATGATGCCGGGCCATTCGGCCAGCGCCAGCGTCAACGCCGGCAACACCATGAAGCGCAGGTTTGCTGCCGGGTCTTCGGAAAACGGCACATAACCGGTCGCCGGCAGCCAGCGCAGCTCGACCGCGAAAAAATAGATCAGCAGGATCGCCGACAGGAAAGTCGGCACCGACAGCATGGCGAAAGCGGAGCCGGTCATGAAGCGGTCGAACGGCCCGCCACTGCGCGCCGCGCAGATGATCGCCAGGGGAACGCCGATCGCCAGCGCGCCGAGCTGCGCCAGCAGCATCAGCTCGATGGATACCGGCAGCCGTTCGGCTACTGCCTGCAGCACCGTCTGGCCGGTGCGGAACGAGCGACCGAAATCGCCCTGCATCACATTGCCGAGCCAGCTCAGATAGCGCCACCAGATCGGCTGGTCCAAACCCATGTCATGCCGCAACGCCGCCACGTTCTCCGGCGTCGCCTGGTCGCCGAGGATCGTATAGGCAAGATCGCCCGGGAGCAGCGACGCGATCGAGAACGTCAGCAGCGAAACCGCTATCAGCACCGGCACCAGGTACAGGAGCCGGCGCGCAACGAAGAACGCCATGGGAGGCTATTCCTTCCAGGCGCGCGATACGTCGATCACCCCGCTGTACATCTTGGGGAAGCCTTTTACCTTCGCACTGGAAATCGCGTAGTAGGTGTTCTGGAAGGTCCAGAACCAGATCGCCTCCTTGTTGATCAGCCGGCTGATCGCACAATAGTCGTCGATACGCTGGTTGGTATCGGCCGTGGTGCGGGCGTGATCGAGCAACCGGTCGAGCTCCGGATTGGAGTAGTTGGCGAGCGCCACCGGGCTTCCGGTCTTGAAGTTGGCGTACATCTGCGTGTCAGGATCGGCGAGATCGACGATGCGCCAGGGCGTCAACTGGAACTGACGCATGAACGCGCGCGGCGGAATGGTCGCCTGATCGACCTGCTCGATCTCCATGTTGGCGCCGGCCCGCTTCCACAATTGTTGCAGCACCTGGCCAACGGTGCGCCCACGGGGCGTCGCCGTGACGAGCATCTTGAACTCGACCGGCTTGCCGTAATCCTTGATCAAGGCCTTGGCCTTCTCGAGGTCTTCAGGAAGCGCACCGTCGTCCTTGCACTTGACCCAGGAGCCGTCGCCATAGGGATTGCTCGCCGGGCGAGACAGACCGTTGGTGATCGCCTGCGACATCTTCTTGCGGTCGAGCGCCATGACCAGCGCCTGGCGCACGCGCACGTCGTCGAACGGCGGCGTCTTGGTGTTGAAGGCATAAACCGCAGCACCCGAACCGGCATAGGTGTGCACGGTCAGCTTGGGGTCCTTCTGCGCCTTCATGATGCTGTCGGCGGAGAATTCATCATCCCAGATCAGGTCGACCTCGCCCGATTGCAGGCTGGCGAAGCGTGACTGTGCGTCCGGCAACGGCTTCAGCGTGATGCGGTCGAAATAGATCTTGTCCTTGTCCCAGTAGTCAGGATTTTTTTCCAGGATCATGCGATCGCCGGCGGTCCAGGACTTCAAAACATAGGGACCGGTGCCAACAGGATTGCGGTTGTAATCGTCGCCCTTGGCCTTCCAGGCCGTCGGGGAATGTATCGCGTTGGTTTGGCTCGCGTAGGATACCAACGATGGGAAGTTCACCGACGGGTCTTTGAGGTTATAGACCAACGTCAGTTCGTCCGGTGCCTGAACGCTGTTGACGTTGGAGATATAGAAGGCGCAGCGGCACTTGTTGGCGGGATCTTTCTGCCGGTCGAAATTGGCCTTGTAAGCCTCGGCATTGAACGGCGTTCCGTCGTGAAACTTGACCCCAGGACGCAGCTTGAAGGTCCAGGTCTTGTAATCTTCCGAATGTGACCAGGAGAGCGCGAGCCTGGGCTGCGGCTTGCCATTGGCATCGAGAGTGGTGAGCGTATCGAAGAGCGCGGATGATGCGGTGAGGGCCGCAGTGTCGTAAACGCCGACCTTCAGCACATCGAAACCTGGAATATCGAGTTCGAGACCGACGGCAATGCTGCCGCCGGGCTTCTGCGCGTTGGCGGGCACAGCCGACAAGGCCACGCCAAATCCCGCCACAAGAAATATTCGCGCAAGCGCGCTCGAACGGATCGCCGCTTTCATTGTGTTCCCTCCGATGTGTCGTGCGTCCGGCATTCCGGATCGTCGATGGCCGGCCCGCAAGATGTCCGGAAACGCCGTCGCGGGCAAGGCCGTTCGCAAGCGGCGGATGAAAAGCCGCAGGATTAACACCTTGGCGGTCGGGACTGGCGCCGTCAGCCGCGCGCCGTTGTCTGCGCCTTGCCGCCAAAGGAGGCAATTTCGTCCTCCGGCAGCCCGGTTTCTTTCAGGTAGGCACGCGTGTGCTCACCGAGCGTCGACATCCGCGGCGCCGCCGACACCCTGGCGCCGGACATCCGGAACGGCAGGTTGAGCACCTTGAAGCTGCCGCCGCCATCTTCGACCTCGGCCATCGCGCCACGATGGGCGAGCTGCGGATCGCGCAGCGCCTCAGCCACCGTGCGGTAGGCCGACGAGGGAACGCCGTGCTCATTGAGCGCCGCAAGGCATTGCTCGGTCGTCACCGCACGCGACCAGGCCTCGACGCCTTCCATCAGGCCCGCCCAGTTTTCGCGACGATCAGCGTATTTTGCAAAGCGCGGGTCGCTCACCCACTCTGGATGGCCGATGACCTTCATCAGGCTCTGGAATGTCTTCTCGCTGGCGATCGCGACCATCACATAGCCGTCGGTCGTCTCGATCGGGCCGAACATCGGCCGCTGCGTCGGCTTCACCTCGAATTGGGACCATTGCAACTCGTTCAAGGTCAGGCTCAGCATCGATTCCAGCATCGAGACGTCGATATGCTGGCCCTGCCCGGTTGCCGCACGCTGATAGAGTGCCGCCGAGACGGCGCCGAACGCGTAGACGCCGGTGAGCACGTCGGCGTGATAGATGCCGCAATAGTCCGGCCGGCTGCGGCCGGGCTGATAGGCCAGGTGCGCCATTTCGTAGCCGGAGGCCGCGTGGATCACCGGCGCGTAGGCCGGCAGCTCCGCCGACGGACCGGTCTGGCCGTATCCGGAGATCGAGCAATAGATCAGCTTCGGGTTCAGCGAATGAAGGGAGGCGTAGTCGAGCTTCAGGCGCCGCATCACACCCGGGCGAAAATTCTCGACCAGCACGTCCGCCGTCGCGACCAGCCGGCGCACGGCTTCGGCCCCCTTGGGTGATTTCAGATCCAGAACCAGACTGTTCTTGCCGACGTTGAGTTGGCCGAAGGCCGTCGAGCAATTATTCCGCACCGGCGGACGGGTGCGCATCGTCTCGCCTTCCTCGGTTTCGATCTTGATGACCTCCGCCCCCATGTCGGCGAGCATCCGCGTGCAATGCGGCCCGGCAATCGTGGTCGAAAAATCGAGGACGCGCAGGCCCGCAAAGCTGCCTGTCAAATTCCTCTCATCGTTACCGGCTATGGTCATCGCTCTCAAAACTCCTTCGGCCTTTCGGGCTTCGTTTTCACAGTACGGCGCGCACCCTAGAGGGGGCCGTCAAGGCGGGAAAGACTCACGCGTGGGGAACTGCTGGCGGGGGCGGCAATATCGCGCGGCAAACTGGACCCTTTCTTGCATCAGACCTTTTCAAGGCTGGTCGGGGGCATTTCTTTGAAGGTCCTGTTCGTCACCACGGAGATAGACGACTTCGTTCGAGTGGGCGGTCTTGCCGCCGTTTCCGCCGCCCTGCCCCGGGCGCTTCGCCCGTGGGTTGACGTCCGGATCATGCTGCCGGGCTACCGGGACGTCGTAGAGCAACTCTCGCATATTGAAATCGTTGGAAAATGTGCCGCCCTGGCGGAGATGCCGGCGTGCTCATTGGGACGGGCGTCGACCCGGGACGGGTTGCCGGTCTACGTCCTGCTCTGCCCGCATTTGTACGAGCGGCCCGGCAACCCTTACGGTGACGAGTCCGGCTGCGACTGGCCGGACAATGACGTTCGTTTCGGACGTTTCGCCTCCGCCGCCGCCGAACTGGCCATGGGCACGCTGGACAAGAATTGGGCAGCGGACCTGGTTCATGCCAATGACTGGCAGGCCGCGCTGACACCAGCCTACCTGGCCTGGAAGGGCGCGAAGATCCCTTCGATCCTGACCATCCACAACCTCGCCTACCAGGGGCTGTTTCCGCGCGACTCGCTGCGCCGGATCGGGGCACCCGAGAGCTCCTTCCACATCGATGGGCTCGAATTCTACGACAAGCTGTCGTTCCTCAAGGGCGGCATCGTCTACGCCTCGCATCTGACCACCGTCAGCGCGACCTATGCCAGGGAGATCACCACGCGCGAGCTGGGCTGCGGGCTCGAAGGGCTGCTCCGGCTGCGCTCGAATGCCGCGCAGTTGACCGGCATTCTCAACGGCATCGACGAAAGCTGGGACCCCCGCGCCTGCGCGCAACTGGCGCAGACGTTCGGCGCCGGCGACTGGGAGGGCAAGCAGGCCAACGCCGATTATGTCCGCAAGCAGTTTGGCCTGGCGCTCTCCCGCGGCCCGATTTTCGGTCTGGTCGCGCGCCTGGTCCACCAGAAAGGCGTCGACCTCGTGCTGTCAGCCGCTGACGAGATCATCGCGGCCGGCGGGCAGATCGTGGTGACCGGCAGCGGCGAACCGCAGATCGAGCAGGCGCTGGTCGATGCGCATCGCCGCAGACCTGATGCGATCGGGGTGACCATCGGCTTCAACGACGGACAGGCGCGGCGAATTTTCGCGGGCAGCGACTTTACGCTGATGCCGTCGCGGTTCGAGCCGTGCGGGCTGAGCCAGATGTATGCGCAGCGGTTTGGATCGCTGCCGATCGGCCACCAGACCGGCGGCCTCGCGGAGACCATCAAGGACGGCGAAACCGGATTTCTGTTTTCGCAGCCGTCCGCCGAATCCTTCCTTGGCGGCATCAGGCGGGCGTTCGAAGCCTTCGGCGCCAAGGACCGGCTCGACGCGATGCGTCGCAGCGCGATGGCGCGATCCTTCAGCTGGGATCTTTCCGCCGCCTGCTACACCGCGCTCTATCGGAAGACGATCGCGCCGTCGATCAGCGCGTGACCGTGATCATTCCGCCGCCTCGGGCATGACTTCCACCTGTTCGTGCAGCACGACGCCCGAGAGCGGATCGAACTCGCCGACCCAGGGTTTTCTGTCCAGTACCGCCCTGGTGTGGCGGTAGCCGGCATCCCAGCGCTGCATGATGCCCGACGGACTGAAATCGATGTCCTTGGTGTGGTCCTCGCGGCTGAGTTGCGGGGCCAGCAGCCGCACGACGTGCATCCGCGTCGGACAGCCGTAGCCGGCGAGTTCCCTCACGGCCTCGCTGTTGCGCTCGGATTCCGGCAAGCGTGCCGCAAGCTGGTTGATGACGTGGCGCAGGCGATGCGCCTGCTGCTGGCGTGCGATCTGGCTGGCGATCCGGCTCGAATACTGCACGTCCTTGTGCCGGTTCAGCACCTCAGCCATCGTGGTCGGCTCGGCGCCGGACGGATTCCACAGATGCACGGCGAAGATCAGCGAGTTCTTCCGTGGATTGTCGTCGAACACGGCTTCCGTTGGGGTGTTCGACAGAATGCCGCCGTCCCAATAGAGTTCGCCGTCGATGCGCACTGCCGGGAACGCCGGCGGCAGCGCGCCGGATGCCATGATGTGCTTGACGCCAAGCTCGCCGTCGCGGCTGTCGAAATAGCGCATCTGGCTGGTGCGGACATGTGCGGCGCCCACGGTCAGGCGCGGGCTGCACTGGTTGACCAGATTGAAATCGACCAGCTCCGTCAGGGTCCGCTCCAGCGGCGCGGTCGAGTAGTAACCGGCGTTGTCGGCACCAAGCGGATAGCTGTCACCGGCGTGGGCCAGGGGGTTGGGCCTGAAGAAGCCGGGAATGCCGTGGGTCACCGTCGACCAGTACGACAGCTTTTCATTGAAGCCCGGAAATATGTCGCGAAAGCTCCAGACTGGATTCTGCTCCATCCTCCTCCAGAACTCGCGCAACCGCGGCAGCCGGTTCTGCGGCGAATTGCCGGCGATCAGGCTGGCGTTGATGGCGCCGATCGAGGTGCCGATGATCCAGTCCGGTTCGATCCCTGCCTCATGCAGTGCCTGATAGACACCGGCCTGATAGGAACCGAGCGCGCCACCGCCCTGCAGCACCAGCACGACCTGTCCCGGCTCGGACCGTCCCAGAGACCGCAAGGTCGGTGTGGAATGGCTGGTCTTCACATCGCTCATGTCACGCTCCCTGTTTCGTCAGCGCGGCTCATACTGGTTTCAATGCGCGGTCCAGCCGCCATCGACCGGCAGCGCAATGCCGGTGATCGAGGCCGCCGCGTCGGTCGCAAGAAATACGGTCAGGGCGCCCAACTCCTCGACGCTGGCAAAATGCTTGTTCGGCTGCTGCGCCAGCAACACGTCGCGGATGACGCTTTCGCGGGAAATACCGTGCGCCTTGGCCTGGCCCTCGATCTGCGCCTCAACCAGCGGCGTGTAGACGTAACCCGGACAGATCGCGTTGCAGGTGATGCCGTCTTCGGCGGTTTCCAGCGCGGTGACCTTGGTCAGGCCGACGATGCCGTGCTTGGCCGCAACATAGGCCGCCTTGAACGGCGAAGCGACCAGCCCGTGTGCGGAAGCGATATTGATGATCCGCCCGAACCTGTTGCTGCGCATTGCCGGCAACGCCAGCCGCGTGGTGTGAAAGGCAGAAGAGAGATTGATCGACAGGATCGCGTTCCATTTCTCGACCGGGAACTGCTCGAGCGGCGCGACGTACTGGATGCCGGCATTGTTGACGAGCACATCGAGCCGGCCGTGCCCGGCGATCGTCGAGGCGATCATCTCCGCAATTGCGTCCTCGTCGGTCATATCTGCCGCGGAATAGCTGACCCTGACGCCAAAATCGGCTTCCATCCGGTCCCGGGTTTTGGCGATCTCGGCCGGGACGCCCAGTCCGTTGAGGACCACTTCTGAACCAGCCTCGGCCAGAGCGCGGGCAATTCCCAGGCCGATGCCGCTGGTCGAACCGGTCACCAGCGAAACCTTGCCTGTAAGCGGCCGCAGAGCCGCAGCATCCCGGGCCTTGAGCTGGATATTCATGGCCGTCCTTTCGTGTGGTTGGTCAGGCGCTTAACGAGACCATTTCGCCTTCAACCTGCACGGCCGGCAGGCTTTGAGGAAATGCCGTTTGGCTTCCAAAACCATACGCCGACGCTATGGCGGTTATGGTGTTACCGGGGATGCCGATCGGCTAAGTTTCCGGCACCACAGACCGGGGCACGGCCATGGAGATGCATCAGGTCCGCTACTTCCTTGCGGTCGCGCGCGTGCTCAACTTCACGCGTGCCGCCGACGAGTGCAACGTCACGCAACCGTCGCTGACGCGCGCCATCAAGCAGCTGGAGGCCGAACTCGGCGGCGACCTGTTCCGTCGCGAGCGTCCGGCCGCACAACTGACCGAACTTGGCCAGCGCATGCATCCGCTGCTCAGGCAATGCTATGAGGCAGCAACCGGCGCGCGCGAACTGGCCTCCTCCTTCAAGAGCGGAGAGGTCGGCGCGCTGCGGATCGCTTTAACTCATTCCGTCGACCTGTCACTGCTGATCCCGCATCTCGACCAGATCAAGCGGCTGTTCAACCGCCTCGAGTTTCGCTTCCTGCGCGGCAACAGCCGGGAAGTCGCGGAGTATCTCAAGAAGGGCGAAGCCGAGCTCGGCATCGCCGCCGAAATCAGCGAGGAATGGGACCGGCTCGATACCTGGCCGCTGTTCACCGAGAATTTTCAGCTCGTCGTCAACCGCAACCATGCGCTGGCCGCGCGCGAGAAGATCGATTTCGATGACCTTCGCGCCGAACAATTGCTGTCGCGCAGCTACTGCGAGCATGCAGCGCGCGTGAACGGCTCGCTTCGCGAGCACGGGCTCGATGTCGACCGCAGCCATGAAATCGCCTCGGAACGCGATCTGATCGAGCTGCTGGAAGCCGATATCGGCGTCGCGGTGGTGCCGGACACCGCGGCGATGCCGCCGACGCTCAAGCGCGCGACAGTCGAGGGACTGGATGCGCGGCGAACGGTGAACCTCTACGGCGTTGCCGGGCGTGAACGGACGGCGGTAGCGTCCGCCGTGATGCGCATGCTGCGCGGTGCCGACTGGCAGCAGGTCATCGGCAAGACCAGCAACGCCTGAGCGGATGAGTCGTCCTCGCCGTCAGCGCTCCTCGCTGGCGCTCTTCAACGCGGCGATCAGGTCATCGATTTCCATCCGCTTGCGAAAATCGGGATCGACGAAGCGAGCCTTCACCAGACCATCCCGCCCGACCACGAAGGTGGCCGGGATCGGCAGCACCCAGCCGTCATTGCCATGGAAGCTCGCCATGTCCTGATATGAGAGCAACTGCTGGATTTCGGTGCCGAGCCAGATCGCAAGGTTGAGCGACAATGCGTAGCCGTTGTCGAGGTCGGTCAGAACTGGAAACGGCGCGTTGGATTCGGACTTGAATTTTTCGGCATAGGCCTGCGTCTCCGGCATGATCGCAACCGTCTGCGCACCCAATGCCGTGATCCGGTCCTGGGCATGGATCACCGCCCTCACATTCAGCCGGCAATAGGGACACCAGTGGCCGCGATAGAACATCACGGCGACCGGTCCCTTGTCCGTGAATGACTTCAGGCTGACCAGCCGCCCGGTCTCGTCGGGCAGCAGGAACGGCGGCATCGCCTCGCCGGGACGCGGCGCATTCTCGCCGCCGCCGTTTTCATTAAGACGCGCGACCAGCCGGTCAACCGCTTCGCCGTAAGCCGGAAAGATTTCCCTCCCCGCCGCAGCATAGGCTGCGAGCTGGTCGCGCAGGCTGCCATCCATGTCGCTGCATTGCTGGAAAGCCTGCTTGAGGCGTTCGGCATTGGCTGGCGAAAGCGCTGTCGTCATGTCCTGCTCCGGCATTCCCTACATTATTTTCCGGTCCGGGCCGCCCGACAAGGGCGGTCCGGACCGCTTCGGCATCGCAAGCCTCAGGGCAGATAGAAATTGCCGGTCGGATCAAGCATGCCCGAGGTCGAGTAGAGCTGGCCCTTGTCCATGAAGAACACGGTGTTGTTCGGGACCTTCTGGGCGTTCCTCATCATCGCGTCGTGATTCTTGGGGGTCGACGCCATCGCCATGGCCGACATCTTGCCCGGGCCGGCATACATGTAGGCCATGCCCGACTTCATTTCCCAGAGCGTTTGCGAGATCGCAGACGTAGCGATGGCGGCAAGGCCCGCGGCGAGCAACAGGGTCTTCGAGAACTTGATCATGGGGGATCCTCAGGGTGATTGCAGGCGCCCGCCAATCGGGCGCTGCCCCATCAGACAGAGCCCTGGTCCAGATTAGAAATGCCGTTACCCAATCGGTTCGATAGCCACGACGCATGGAGGCATCCGACGGCGTCGCATAGCGCGGCGCTATCAAATCAAAAGCCAACCGGCATTTCCCTCCCCACGCGAGTTCGATGATGGTCGTGGACGTAGCCGGCCCGATCCCGAGGCCAGGGCAATGAAGGCAGAGGAGATCACGACATGACCAAATCCAGATTCACTTCACGCACCATCTGGCAAAACCTCGCACTCGCCGGAATCATCGCAACCTCGGCTGCGACCGCTTCGGGCGCCATCGCTGGCGAATGCCCGGCCGGCAAGATGCAGGCCAACGTCCGCGAGAAGGTCGACTACAAGCCGGTCGGCGTCACCGACGTCACGCTCGGCGCGATCAATCTCGAAAAGCAGCCGGCGAAGATCAAGGATCGCGAGTTGCGCTTCCGCAAACTGACGATCGAGCCCGGCGGCATCGTGCCCTGGCACAGCCATGACGACCGCCCGGCCCTGATCTACGTACAGCAGGGCGAGATCGTCGAGTATGCGAGCAACTGCTCGGAGCCTATCGTGCACAAGGCCGGCGAGATCCGGCCCGAAGTATCCGGCACCTCGCATTGGTGGAAGAACCTCGGCAAGGAGACCGTCATTCTCTACGTCGGCGACGTCCGCAAGGATCCGCACGACCACAACATGTAACGAGCGCCATTTGAGGCCTCGTTGCCGGATGTGGCGCCCTGGCCCCCGTGTCGCCCCCATGCCCAGGGGTCCCCCCGTTTCACCCACGAGAGCGCCATGACCAACATGTCCGACGCGATGGAAATGCATGGTGCCTCGCCCGGGGTGGTGCTGCGATCGTTCGTTATCGGGCTCACGGCGTTCCTGACCGTGGTCGATCTGTTCGCCACCCAGGCGATTCTTCCCTCGCTGACCCGACACTACAACGTATCGCCCGCCGAGATGGGGTTTGCCGTCAATGCGAGCACGCTCGGCATGGCAGTCGCGAGCCTCGTCATAGGATTCCTGAGTCCGCATATCGACCGACGGGTTGGCATTCTCGCAAGCCTGATCCTGCTGGCAATCCCCACCGCGCTGCTGGCAAGCGCACCTGATCTGACTGTTTTCACGATCCTTCGCATCGCACAGGGGCTATGCATGGCGTCGGCATTTGCGTTGACGCTGGCCTATCTCGGCGAACAATGCAGGTCGATGGACGCAGGCGGCGCGTTCGCGGCCTATATCACCGGCAACGTCGCCAGCAACCTGATCGGACGGCTGGTGGCTGCGGCCGTGGTCGATACTCTGGGACTGGCATCGAATTTCTATTTCTTTGCACTGCTCAATCTTGCCGGCGCGGTGTTGGTCTATTTCACCATTGCGCGCGCCAGGCCCCTGCCCGCCATACCCACGACCCAGTCGCCGTTGGTGGCGATCGTCGAGCAGTGGCGCAACCCGGCGCTCCGCTCGGCCTTCGCCATCGGCTTCTGCATCCTGTTCGCTTTCATCGGGGCTTTTACGTTCGTGAATTTTGTGCTGGTCCGCGAACCGTTGTCGCTCGGACGGATGGATCTCGGCCTGGTCTATTTCGTCTTCGCCCCTTCCGTAGTCACGACGCTGTTCGCCGGCAGGGCCGTGACGCGGTTTGGCACACGATCGGCGCTCTGGGGCGCCCTCGCGGTTGCCGCCGCCGGTCTGCCGCTGCTGCTCTCGTCGCATCTGCCGCAAGTTCTGACGGGCATGGTACTGGTCGGCATCGGCACGTTCTTCGCGCAGGCCTGCGCCACCGGCTTCGTCGGCCGGGCGGCGCGCGACAACCGCGGCGTCGCCAGCGGGACATACCTTGCCTGCTATTTCCTCGGCGGCCTTATCGGCAGCGCCGTGCTCGGTCAATTGTTCGATTCCTTCGGGTGGACTGCCTGCGTTGCCGGCATCGGCGCCTCACTTTCGATTGCAGCGCTGCTGACCGCGCGACTTGCGCTCAAGCCGTTCGCCGCGTCTCCGGCATGAACAGCCAGATCACCGTCAGGCCGAGGGCCGCGATCGAAGCCAGGCCGACGAAGGCGATGCTGCTGCCGAAGGTGTCGCTGATATAGCCGGCTAGAACCGTGCTGAGCGACGCGCCGATGCCGGTCGCGGTGCCGACGACGCCTTGCGCCAGGTTGAAATGACCGCTTCCGTAGGCGACATCGGCTACCGTCAGCGGCACCATCACGCTCAACACGGCGGCGGTGATGCCGTCGAATATCTGCACCGCGACCAGGACAAAGGGATCTGTCACGACCGCAAACAGCAGGCCGCGGATCGCGAGCGCGCCGAATGCCAGCAATAACAGCGGCCGCCTTCCCCATGCCTGCGCCTTGCGCCCGACCGAGGGCGAGGTCAACGCGACGATGGCCTGCGGGACGATGATACACGCGGCGATCAGCACCGGCGCCCATTGGCTCGACCGCGTGGTGACGACGCCCGCCATAAGCGGCAGCATGGCCGCATTCGCGAGCTGGAAAAGCAGCACGCCGGCAGCGAAGATCAATAGCGGACGCTGGCGCAGAAGATGCAATACGCTGGTGGCCTCCTTATCGGGGACCTCGCGCACAACGGCGCCATGGCTTTGCGCCACGTCGATCTCCTGTCCGCGGATCCGCGCCAGCGCCATCAATGTGGGGATGGCGAGAAGAGCAGTGACGAAAAAGACCGACTGGTTCGACAGCAGATAGCCCGTCGCGCCCATCAGCGCCGCTGCGGAGCCGTTGCCGAGCGATGCAAAGCGGGCGTTGCGACCAAGACGTTCCCCCATCGCAATCGGCCCGACCAGACCGAGGCTGATCGCAGCAATCGCCGGCCCAAGCACACAACTCGCGAGCGCATGCAGCGTCGCAGCCGCGGTCACCACGGGAAAGACAGGCCATAACGCGTAGGCCAGCGCGGCGCAGCCGATAGTGGCGACGGCAAGACCCGCCACCAGCCGCTCGGACCGTGCCGCATCGACGATGGCGCCCCCTGGCATCTGCCCGAGCAGGCCGACGATCCCGCCGATCGAGAGCACGAAGCCGATCTCGACCTGCGTCCACTTCTGCGTGGTCAAATAAACCGCCACGAATGGACCGAAACCGGTCTGCACATCGGCGAGAAAGAAAATGAACCAGTCGAGGCCGCGCTGGCTTCCGCGCGATGGCTGCGGCTGTTGTTGAGGCGCGGGCGGCAGAGGCACGACATTGTCGCCGGCCGATCGCACGGCACGGGCGTCGTCAGTCCGATCGTAGGATTGGGAAGGGCGCGCGACCAGGTCGCTTCTCCTCTAGTGATCGAAGTCCCACGGCTGCAAACGGCCCGCAGCACCAAGCACGATGACCGGCGCGTCCTCCTTGTATTCGGGCGCCGCCGCCACCTGCGCCTTGGTAAGCTCGAGCGTGATGCTGTCGCGCTTGCTGGCAACGCCGCCAAAACGGATCGCGTTCCAGTCGACCACGATCTTCCGGCTCCCTACGCCGAGAAAGCCGCCGAAATCAATCACCGCAGCACGCACGGTGCCCCCGCGATCCACAATCACGTCGACGACGCGCCCCATATCCTCGTTCGCTGCGCTGCGGACCTCGCGCCCTAGGATGCCGTGGGCATCTCTCGCGCCGATCACGGTGACCGACGGCGGCGGCGCCGGATCCTTGGCAGGATCCGGCTTGGTGCGCGCTCCCTGCGTTGTCCCGGAATCCTGCGCAACAGAGGCCGTCGGCCCGGCGGCAAGGCCGGCTATCAGAACGACAATGAGAATACCAGCCCGCATAAGGCCCTCCCGACTTCTGGATGCAGCAGCCACGCATGGCTCCTAATGCGTCAATACGATCGACACCTGGATTTGGCCGCGCGTTCGCAACACCTCGAGCGACACTTCCTCGCCGTGACGGCGTACCCGGAGGTCAACGCTGGAAGGCCCGAGCTGCAGGTCGCGCAGTACCACCTCGTTGAGGAATTCCGGCAGACGCGGGTCGCGAAGCCGGATCTCGCCGCGCGCGGCGTCGAATTCGAGGCCTAGCGCCGCTTCCAGCAGCGAAAATGCCGTCGCACTCGCCCATGCCTGTGGCGCGCAGGCGACGGGATAGAGCACCGGCCCGCGCCGCCGCTCGCGGCGGAAACCACAAAACAGTTCCGGCAGCCGCCTCAAGTCCATGTAACTCGCGGCGTCGAACAGCCCCTTGAACAGATGCGCCACCGAGCGCTTCAGCCCGTAGCGCGCCAGGCCAAGCGCGATCAGCGCGTTGTCGTGCGGCCAGATCGATCCATCGTGATAGGACATCGGATTGTAGCGGACTTCACCGAGCGCAACCGTGCGGATGCCCCATCCCGAGAAGAACTTTGGACTCATCAGGTCGGCCGCGACGCGCCGCGCGCGATCGGTCTGGACAATGCCGGTGAACAGGAGCTGGCCTGCGTTCGATGTTCGCACCTTGCACGGCTGCTTGTCGCCGTCCAGCGCCAGTGCGTAGGTGCCGAGTTCCTCACACCAGAATGCCTCCTCGAAGCGCTCGGCAAGACGTCGCGCGGCGGATTCGAGTTCTTCAGCGCGGTCGTTCAAGCCCAGGCGGCGGGCGCAACGTGCGGCAAGCTGCTTGCCGGCAAATACATATCCCTGGACTTCCGCCAGCGCGATATAGCCTTCCGCCAGCCGGCCGTCGGCATGAAAGATGGCGTCGAAGGAATCCTTCCAGCCCTGGTTGGCAAGTCCCTGCTCCGTGGCGCGCTGGTATTCGACGAACCCGTCCTTGTCGGGGTCGCCGGGCCCGCCGATCCATTGCAGCGCTGCCTCGATCGCAGGCCACAATTCGGCGAGCGTCGCCTCGTCGCCGGTGCGTTCGACATAAAGACCGGCCAGCAACACGAACAGCGGCGTCGAATCGACGCTGCCGTAATATTGCGCGAACGGCACTTCGCGCAGCGCCGCCATCTCGCCGCCGCGCATCTCGTGCAGGATCTTGCCGGGCTCGGCATCCGCGCGCGGATCGACCGTCTTGGCCTGAAAGAAGGCGAGCCGCCGCAGCACGCCCTGGGCAATACGCGGGTCGACCCACAGCATCTGCATCGCGGTGATCAGTCCATCGCGGCCAAACGTGGTCGAATACCAGGGAATGCCCGCATAGGGATATCTGCCCTGCGGCGTTTCCGTGGTCAGCATGTTGAGGTCGGCCATTGCCTGGCACAGCACCTCGTTGAAGATATTGTTCGACGTCTCCATGGTGGCTGCGCCGGCCGAGGATCGGCGCATCTCGCGGCGGTGCGCAAGCAGCCCCCGGAAGAACGGCACAGGCTTCTGCATGACGGGTTTGTTGCAGGATACCGCGACGAAGAGCGACGTCACCTGCCCCGGCGCCAGTTCGAAATGATAGGTCGCCGAATTGACGGCAAGCCGCGTTGGCCGCGGGTCGAAATGCAGGGCGGTCACGCGGGTCTTGCCGTCGAGCCCTTTATATTCGAGCGCGACATCGGAGGGACCGAGCAATCGGCCAGCGCCTATGCCGCGGCGGGGGCGACGCTCGCCGCGCACCTCGAACAGGTCTGCAAAATCGTTGTCGAACATCAGCGTCAGATCGAAACTTGCCGGCCGGTCGCCGTGATTTTGGAGGCCGATCCGCTGGTAGGCGGTGCCGCGCCACAGGAAGATCGAGCGGATGATGTGCAGCGTGTCCTTCTGCAGCACCAGCCTGTCGTTGCGATAAACGTCCGAGTTGGTGAGATCGACGGTCAGCGCCGAATTGTCATCACGCAGGTTGGAGCCGAGCAACAGCGGCTGGACGTCGTCGAGCACCATTTCCAGCCGCGCGAGATAGCGCGTGTCGGCGTTGAACAGACCGTCGGGCCCGCCGGCCGACGCGCCGATATCGCCGTGGCTGTCGAGCACGATGAAGGTGTCGTCGTGCTTGAGCGAGCGGCGTAGCCGCGTCGCCGGCCCCGTCATCGGGATGTAGAACGGCGACTCGGCGACCTGTTCGGTGGTTTCGATGGCGATCAGTTGACTGACTTCGGCTGTCATTCGGACCTCGGGCGATTTCCCCTCGTTGCGACCAACGCACCGGACTCAAAGCACTACTGCCGCGGATCAGGCCGCATGCGTAGCCAGGCGCCCCATTTCGCGTGCCACCAGTTCACGGTAGGGTCCCTTCCCCTGCACGAGAATATCGGGCGGCCCATCCTCGATGATACGGCCGCCCTGCAGCATCACCACGCGATCGAAATTGCGCAGGGTTGCGAGGCGGTGGGCAATCGCAATCACGGTACGCCCGCGCATCAGGCGCGACAATGCCTCGCGGATGGCCTCCTCGGACTCGCTGTCGAGCGCGGCGGTGGCCTCGTCCAGCAACAGGATCGGGGCGTCCTTGAGGAACGCGCGCGCGATCGCGATCCGCTGCCGCTGCCCGCCCGAGACCTTTATTCCGCGATCGCCGACGATGGTCGCCATGCCTTCCGGAAGATTTTCAATGAAGTCGCACCTCGCCGCGATTGCCGCGCGCAACACCTCGTCATCGGTCGCCGTCGGCCGTCCATATCGGATGTTTTCCATGATGGAACGGTGGAACAGCGAGATATCCTGCGGCACCACCGAGATCGCCTCGCGCAGGCTTTGCTGCGTCACCCGCGAGATGTCCTGGCCGTCGATCGTGATATTACCGCGCTCGACGTCGTAGAAACGCTGCAGCAGCGTGAACAGGCTGGATTTCCCGCCGCCGGATTGGCCGACCAACCCGACGCGTTGCCCAGCCTTGATGCGCAGGCTGAATTTGTCGAACACCTGAACACCGCCGGGATAATGGAACGCGACGTTGTTGAAGGCGACGGCTGCCCCGCTCCGCACCAGCGGCTCGGCGTCGGGATGATCCTTCAACTCGTGCGGCAGCAGCAGTGTCGCAATCGCTTCCGTCATCCGCGCCACATGTTGGGTGACATCGACCAGCGCGACCGCAAGATCGCGCGTCGCACTCAGGATCGTAATCCCCAACGTACAGACCAGCACCACGTCCCCCGTGGTTGCCGCGCCCTGTTGCCAAAGCGTGATGACCCAGGCCAGCAGCGCGATAGTCAGCAAGACTGTCACAATCGCGTGGATAAGCCGCAGCTTTTCGAGATAGCGGAGACTGCGGCCGCGCGCGTTGAGTTCCCGCTGGACGGTCGCATCGAACCGGTCATGCTCGTGGCTCAGACCACAAAATGCGCGCACCAGCGGCATGTTGTTGACGACATCGACCATTTCGCCGTCAACAGCGGCGGCCTTGTCGGCGTAGTCGTCGTGCAGCGGCCGGCCTGCGGCGGCCATATAAAACATCCCCAGCACCATGACACCGGCGATGACGAGAAGTCCCGCCGACATCGTCACACTAACGGTTCCAACCAGGAGAATCGCTGAAATGGTCGCAATGCACGGCGGCAACACATTCCAGACGAACATGTTTTCAACCGTGAACACTGCGTTGGAAGTGGCGGTAATGCGGCTGGTCAGCATCCCCGGCAGCCGGTCTGAGAAATAACTGGGCGCGTGGCCAGTGAGATGGCGGAACATGTCGCGGCGCAGATCCCCGGTGACGCCGACGAATGTGAAACTCGCGGTCCAGCTCGCAACCCGCCACAGCAGATTATCTGCCGCGATCAACGACATGAGCAATGCGAATGCCAGCCATACGCCATTGGCGTGCGACTGGCCGGCCGTCAGGCTGTCCACCAGATTCTTCACGCCGTACTGCGTGCCCACGGAGCAGGCAACGGCCGCCACGACTGCCACCAAAATGACGGTATGTGCCGCACGACGCTGGCGCAGATAACGCAGCACAAAGGAAAATGGTCGGCGCGCATATCCAGAGAGATGATCCATGACGTCTGCAAACCTGCTGAGAGTGAATGGGAATCCTCAATGCGCGCTGCGCACGATTACGTGAAGAACGCTGCTTCCGGTTCGGGCCGGGTGGCCATCTCCCCGCAACAATTCTGCAGCATCAGGACGATTGGAAACTTCGTTGTGCCAGATGGCATCAGCAAGACAACCGTGTGGAGGAAGCAAGGTGCGCTGATCGAAGGAACTTCAAAGATGCGGGATCGTTCCCGCATGGCACGCCGGGTGCCACGGGCTGAGGAAAATTGTCCACCACCATTCCACAGGAGACGGAAAGATGCGCATCGCGCAGGTTGCCCCGCTGACAGAGGCTGTCCCCCCCAAACTGTACGGCGGCACCGAACGGGTCGTGCACTGGCTGACCGAAGAACTTGTTTCGTTGGGACACGACGTCACCCTGTTTGCCAGCGGTGATTCCCATACCTCGGCAAAACTCGATGCAACGTGGCCAAAGGCGTTGCGCCTCGACGGCTCCGTGCGGGATCCCAACGCCCTGCACATGGTGATGTTGGAACGTGTGCGGCAGAAATGCGACGATGAAGAGTTCGATTTTCTGCACTTTCATCTCGATTACTATCCGTTCTCACTATTCTACCGGCAGCCAACGCCATTCGTGACCACCCTGCATGGCAGACTTGACCTGCCGGAGCACCAGCCGGTGTTCAGCACCTTCTCCAAGGTTCCGGTGGTATCGATCTCGGACGCGCAGCGGCGGCCGGTGCCGAAAGCCAACTGGACACGCACCATTCATCACGGTCTGCCCGAGGATTTGCTCACGCCTCAGCCGGTGAAGCCTTCATACCTTGCCGTGCTTGGACGGATCGCGCCCGAAAAGGGCGTCGATCGCGCCATCCGGATTGCCAATCGATGCGGCATTCCGCTGAAGATCGCGGCAAAGGTCGATCGCGCCGACCAGGAGTATTGCGACGAGCTGATTTCACCGCTCATCAAGTCCAGCCCGCTGGTCGAATTCATCGGCGAGATCTCGGACAAGGAGAAACCGGACTTCCTCAGCGGCGCGATTGGGTTGCTGCTGCCGATCGATTGGCCCGAGCCGTTCGGCCTCGTCATGATCGAAGCCATGGCCTGCGGCACGCCGGTCCTCGCTTACAATCGAGGATCGGTCCCGGAGATCGTCGACGTCGGCCTCACCGGGTTCGTGGTGGAGGATGAGACCAGCGCAATCTCCGTGGTCGATCGCCTTTCGACGCTGGACCGGACCGCCGTCCGCAAGCAGTTCGAGGCCCGCTTCACGGCTCGCCGCATGGCGCTCGATTATCTTACGGTGTATCGCAACCTGATGGAGGCCAAGCCGCGCTTCAAGCTCGTGAGCAGCGCGGAGTAGATTGCGAACGGCTCAGCTTTGTCCGTGATGCCCGGGCTTGTCCCGGGCATCCACGTCTTCCATCACGACAAGACGTGGATTGCCGGGACGAGCCCGGCCATCACGAGCAACTTCCGCTTAGCTCACCATCGTCCGTTTCGGCTCGACGATCTCGAACATCCGCGGGAATTCGTCCATCAGCATCATCAGTTCGCCGAGCCGCATCGGATCGCCTGACACCTTGATCTTGCCGGCACCGACGGCTTCCGGAAACGTCGTCAGCTTGGCGATCACTTCATCGAGCACGCCGCGCGCCAGCGTGAAGCCAGCGTCGGCATTGGCCGCCTGCGTGCTGGCCGCATAGGTCAGCGCGCAATTCTCCAGGTTGAGAACAAATGTTTCCCCGGTGTCGGTGAAGTTCCAGTTCAGCACGATACGCTTGCCCTCTGCCTTGGGCCCATTGAGCCGCACCCCGAGCACATCCCATAGCTGCTCGGTGCGAAGTGCGGCCAGCGTCTCGCGCGGCATCGCCGAACGCGGCGGCGCTTTGGGCATGCCCTGCCGGAGCTCCTGCGCGCCGAACAGATAGGCGTTGCGCCAGGTGGAACTCTCCGACGCGTAGCCGAGTTGTTCGAACGTATCAGCCAGCATCGCGCGAGCGGCCTGGTTGTCCGGATCGGCGAACACCAGATGGCTGACGGCCTGGGCGACGAAACGAAACTCTCCTTTGGCAAAATCCTTTGCGGCGCGCGCCAGGATCGCGTCCGCGCCGCCCATGTACTCGACATATTTCTTGCCGGATTCCAACGGGGGCAGCGGATCCAGGTTGACCGGATTGGCATCGTACCAGCCGAGGTATTTCTGGTAGATCGCCTTCACGTTGTGCCGGATATGGCCGTAATAGCCGCGGCCATGCCATGCGCCCTCGAGGCTTGCCGGCAGGCGGATCGCCTCCGCGATTTCAGTTGCGGTTAGCCCGTGGTTCATCAGGCGGATGGTCTGGTCGTGCGCGAACTTGTAGAGGTCGCGCTGCTGGCGGATCATGGTGTCGATCCGCTCATGGCCCCAGACCGGCCAATGGTGCTGGCCGCACATCGCATCGGCCTTGCCGCCCCACATCTGCAGCGCCTCACCGAGATATTTCGACCACGCCAGCGCGTCGCGCACGTCGGCGCCACGGAACGGCAGCAGGTTATGGAAATTATGGGTGCAGTTTTCCGCAAGGTTCAGAAGCTTGTAGCGCGGAATGAAGAAGTGCATCTCGGCTGGCGCTTCGCTGTTCGGCGCCATTTGGAACTCGAATTCCACGCCGTCGATCACGCGCTTGTCGCCGGTCGCAATGATCAGATCGGTCGGGCGCAGCAGTGCGACCGCGCCCGCCGCCATGGTCTTCCCCAATCCGCAATCGACCTGCCCGCGCACGCCCTTGGCAAGAAACGGCCCGAACTGATACTGCGCGCGCCGCAGCATCGCCGGCCCCGCGATGATGTTCTCCGAGACCGCGTGCTCCATGAACAGGTTTGGCGCGATGATCGGCACACCACCGCCGGCGAGCGTTTCGTCGTCGAGCACACCGCGCGCACCGCCCCAATGGTCGGTGTGGGTGTGGGTGAAGATCACGGCTGTGACCGGCCGCTTGCCGCGATGCTGGAAGTAAAGCGCCATCGCCGCCCGCGCACCCTCGATCGACGTCAGCGTGTCGACAACGATGACGCCGCTGTCGCCCTCGATCAACGTCATGTTGGCGATATCGAGCCCGCGCACCTGGTAGACGCCGGGCACCACCTCGAACAGGCCGTGGTGCATGTTGAGCCGCGACTGCCGCCACAGGCTGGGATCGACCGTTGCAGGCGCTTTTTCAGCGGACAGGAAGCCGTAAGGTTCGAGACTCCAGACCACCCTGCCCTGTGGCGAGGTGATCTTCGCACTCTCCACCGTGCCGAGAAAGCCGCGCGCGGCATCGTCGAAATCGCGCGTATCGGAAAACGGCAGCGCCTTGAGCGTTGCCGCGTGCTGCGCGATGACCGGCGCCGAGGCGTCCTTCGGAGATTCTCTGGGCGTTTCGATCGTGACTGCCTGGCTCATTGTTGTTTACTCCCCTGGGCAACAGAAAACACAATACGTCAGCGAAACTGCAGTCCCTCGAATTGGCCGCTATTGCGCCACGCGTCGATATATTTGAAGTAGGCCATAGGCCCCGCGGGGTGCCCCACATTGAGCTTGGCGGCCGGTCCGGGCTCGCGTCCTTCATTGTTGTAGTAGCCGGGCGTGCAGTCAGGCGAACCGATCATCCGGCCGGCGCCGGTCAGCAGCAATTTGACCCAGCGGTCCTCAGCCTCTCGGGTTACCTCAATCTCCTTGAAGCCGTTTGCCTGCGCGTGCCGGACCATCAGCACGATCGTCCGGGCAGCCTCGGTCAGATTATGCGGAACATTGGAGATAAGATTGGCGCCCTGCGTCGGCTGCACAAAGAAAACGTTCGGGAAACCGTGGACGTGGATGCCGTGCTTGGAGCGCATGCCGGAAGCCCAATGGTCCGACAACTTCACCCCGCCGCGTCCGGTCAGATCGAAGCCGGCGCGCCGCTTGTATTCGGTGCCGACTTCGAACCCCGACGCGTAAATGATGCAGTCGAGTTTGTATTCCTTGCCCGCGACGACGACGCCATTCTCGGTGATCCGCTCGACGCCCTTGCCGTCGGTATCGACCAGATGCGTGCCCGGCGTGTTGAACGCCTGCAGGTACGCATCATGGAAGCATGGCCGCTTGCAGAGCTGGCGATACCACGCCTTGAGTTTCGCGGCGGTCTCGTCGTTGTCGACGATTGTATCGACGCGTGCGCGGATCTCCTCCATTTTTTCGAAATCGGAATCCTCAAACGCCGCCAGCATATTCGCAGGTGTCCGTTGCTCGCGCGGCAGGTCCAGGACCTTGGCACGAATCCGCCGCGACAAATCGGTCCAGCCGTCCTGCACCAGGTCCTCTTCGGCGCTGCCGCCCGCCTGGTTCGCGGTGAAATTCTCGAGCCAGCGCTGTTGCCAGCCTGATGTCGCAATCCCCGCAAACCATTCGGGATCGATCGGCGCGTTGGCCCTGACATCGACCGAAGACGGCGTGCGCTGGAACACGTAGAGCTCCCGGCAGGCGCGCGCCAGATGCGGCACGCACTGCACGGACGTGGCCCCAGTGCCGATGATTCCGACGCGCTCGTCGGCCAGCTTCTCCATCAGCGCGCCGCGGGGATCGCCGCCGGTGTACTCGTAGTCCCAGCGGCTGGTGTGGAACGAATGTCCCTTGAATGTTTCGATTCCCGCGATGCCGGGAAGTTTGGGCACGTGCAGTGGGCCCGTCCCTATGCCCACGAACTGCGCGGTGAAGGCGTCGCCACGGTTGGTGCGGATGTTCCAGCGCGATTTCGCCTCGTCCCAATCGAGGCTAACGACCTCGGTGTGAAACAGCGCGTTGTCGTAGAGGCCGTATTGTTTTCCGATGCGCTGGCAGTGCGCGAGGATTTCCGGCGCATGCGCGTACTTCTCCGACGGCATGTGACCGGTCTCTTCGAGCAACGGCATGTAGACCATCGAGGCGGTATCGCATTGCGCGCCGGGATACCTGTTCCAGTACCAGGTGCCGCCGAAGTCGCCACCTTTCTCGACGATGCGAACTTCCTCCACGCCAGCTTCGGACAGTCGCGCGGCGGTTGCGAGCCCGGCAAAGCCGCCGCCGATGAAGGCAAAGGTGACGTGGTCGGCTTTCGGCGCGCGCGGCGTGATCGGTGTGTAGGGATCGTCGAGATAATGCGCAAGTTGGCCCGCGACCCGCAGATACTGATCGTTGCCGTCGGCACGCAACCGCTTGTTGCGCTCCTCCAGATATTTCTGGCGCAGCCGCTCCTTGTCGATCGCCGCGTTGCGCGAGGCCGCGGGTTGCTCAGTCGTCGTCATCCGAAGGCGCCTTTCAGGAAATCATGGACGGTCACTTTCCTTACCACCGCTCAGGACGGATGTGCGGACAGATACGGCGAGTTGGCGACCGACCAGGACGGCATCGGCTCCATACGAAAAATCTGCCGCAGATGCACTTCATCGGGACCGTCGCCAATGCGCAGCAGCCGGCCCCAGGCAAGCGCCTGATGGATCGGCGTATCGTCGGAGCCGCCCATGGCGCCGAACACCTGCATGGCGCGATCGGCAATCCGCTGCAGCATCGCAGGCACCGCCACCTTGATCAGAGATACGTCGCGCCAGGCGCCATGGTGGCCGGCCTGATCCAGCCGCCACGCACAGCGATATGCCAGCAGCCGCGCCTGTTCGAGTTCGACGCGGGATTCGGCGACCCAGCGCTGCACGGTGTCATACTGGATCACGGCCCGCCCGAAGGCGGAACGCTCCGACGACCGCACCATCATCAGTTCGATGAGGAGTTCGCACAGCCCGATCGAGCGCATGCAATGGTGAATGCGGGCCGGCCCGAGCCTGACCTGTGCGACCCTGAACCCCTCGCCTTCCGCGCCAAGCAGGTTGGCCCGGGGCACCCGGACGTTCTCAAAGGAGAGTTCGCCGATCGGGGCAACGTGGTCTTCGCAGCCCATCCAGCGTAGCCGCCGTACCAGGCGAACGCCCGGCGCATTCATCGGCACGATGATGCAGGAATGGCGGCTGGTGCGGTCGGCATCGGCGTCTGTCACGCCCAGGACGATCAGGAAGCTGCATTGCGGATGCGCCGCGCCGGTAATGAACCATTTGCGGCCGTTGATGACATAATCGTCGCCGTCGCGGACCATGCGGGTCGCGATATTGGTAGCGTCGGATGAAGCGACGTCCGGTTCGGTCATGCCGAAGGCCGAGCGGGTTCTCGCCTCCATCAGCGGCTGCAGCCAGCGCGCCTTCTGCTCGGGCGTCGCGCAGTTCTGCAGCGCAATCATGTTGGGCACGTCGGGCGCCTGACAATTGAACACTTCCGGCGCCCAGAACAGCCGGCCCATGATTTCGGCCAGCGGCGCGTACTCCAAATTCGACAGTCGCGTGCCCGGCTCGTCGTCACGGAGTTCAGGAAGACCGAGATTCCAAAGGCCGGCCGCGCGCGCCTTCAGTTGCAGATCCGCCATGAAGGGCGGGGCTTCCCCCTTGGCGACGTAACCGAGCCAGGCACGGTGACGCGGCAGCACCTCCCGATCGAAGAACGTCTGCAGCCTCTCCCGCCACGCTTCCGACCGATCGGAAAGTTCGAAATTCATGCCGCCTCCGCTGCTCTCTTTTTTGAAGGTACCTAAGCCGACATCGAAACGATTTGCAAATTTATTTCGATATATTGACAAAATTTCCCATTTTGACCAAGCTCGACCTCATGACAGCAGCGATCAGCAGCAGCAGCAGCAGCGCGCCGGAGGATCAAGCCGACCCCTCCTTCGCGACCACGCTGGCGCATGGCCTCGACTTGCTAGCCGCCTTCCGCAACCGCAGCGGCCCGCTGTCGAATGCCGATCTCGCGCTGCATACCGGGCTGTCGCGGCCGACGGTGTCGCGGCTGACCTACACGCTGGCGCAGCTTGGCTATCTCAAGCGCGACGCGAAGGGGCGGTTCGAACTCGGGCTCGGCATCCTGGCTGCCGCCTATCCGGTACTGTCGGCGCTGAAGGTCAGGCAGTTGGCGCGGCCGCTGATGCGCGACTTCGCGACCTATTCCGGCGGCACCGTTTCCATCGCAATGCCGTTCGGCCTCGACTTCATCTATGTCGAGACGCTGCGCACCACGGACGCCGTGGCGCATCTGCCGGATGTCGGGTTTGCGAGTTCGCTGGCGCCGACCGCGGTCGGGCGGGCGCTCCTATCGCTTTTCAACGAGGAAGAAACTGAGTCCTACGTGGCCAGGGTGAAGGTCGAACGCCCGGAAGAAGCCGAATACGTGAAGACGCGAACGCTTCCGGATGTCGCGGTTTGCCGCGAGCGTGGCTTTGCGGTTTCGCTCGGCGAATGGCGGCGGGAAATCTTTGGCGTCGCCGCGCCGCTGTACCGGACACCGACAGGCGATTGCCTTTCCGTCAACTGTGGCATTCCCTCGTTTCGGTTCAACGCCGAGCAGATCGAGCGCGAATGCGGGCCCCGTATCCTCGGCCTTGCGCGCAGCATCCGCGCGCTGGTGACCAACGACTGAATTCCCCCGTCAGAGGGGCAACGCGCATCGCTCGAAAGATGCGCAACATATGGGGAGGGAGGAATGAGCGGCTTCAAAACCGTGCTGTGCGTAGCTATGGGCGCGGCCATCCTGTTCGGCAACGCGGCGCAAGCACAGAGTAATTTTCCGAACCGACCGATCCGCGTGATCGTGCCCTACCCTGCCGGAGGCATCGTCGATATCGTCGCGCGCGCCGTAACCGAACAGGTCGGCCGCGACTGGAAGCAAACGGTCGTCATCGAGGCAAGGCCGGGCGGCAACAGCAACATCGGCACCGCGGCGGTCGCGCGCAGCGAACCGGACGGCTACACGTGGCTGGTTACTGGCCCCGCGGCACTGGTCAATCCGACTCTATATAAAGACGCCGGCTGGGACGCGATGAAGGACCTCAGATGCGTCGGCCTCGCGGTCTGGAACCAGAGCGTCGCGCTGATTCATCCCTCAATGCCGGCCGGGACCATCAAGGAATTCGTCGAGATCGCCCGCAAAAAGCCCGGCGAGTTGAACTTCGGCAATCCCGGCACCGGCTCTTCGATCGATCTGAGCGCGCAGAAACTGTTCCAGGCCGCCGGTATCAAGCTCACCAATGTCGGCTACAAAGGCCAGCCGCAGGCCCTGATCGACCTGATGACGAACCTGATGCACTTCGAGATCGTGTCGCTTGAACTGGCATTGCCGCATATCAAGGCCGGGAGCGTGAGGCCGCTGGCGGTCATGACCGACAAGCGCGTCGCTGACTTGCCCGACGTGCCGACAATCGCAGAGGCGGGATTCCCGGAGGCCACCTATGTGCCGTGGTATGGCATCTACGTTCAGGCGGGAACACCGGATGCGATCGTTGAGAAGATCAATGACGGGATCAACAAGGCGCTGCAGAACCCGGAAGTGCAGCGGCAGCTCGCGGTTGCCAATATCCCAGGCAAGCCGATGCCGCCGGCCGATCTGGCGGCATTGATGAAGGCGGATTACGAGAAGTTGACGAAGGTGATCAAGACATCGGACATGGCGCTGCAGTAATAACCACCTCGTCATTTGGGGCGATGCGAAGCATCGAACCCGAATTCCCGAGATTCCGGGTCTGGTCCTTCAGACCATCCCGGAATGACCTGCGGTCATTTCTTCACCTTGCTCGCGTCCATCTTGATCGACGCATCCAGCATCTTGGTCGAGAACACGCTGTTCACGTCAAACGGCTTCTCCATGCCGAGGTAGGTCTGCACCAGCTCGTAATCCTTCTTCATCCGCTCGGCATCGATCCAGCCCAGCGCCTTGGTGGTGGTGAATTCGTCCGTCATCAGGAACTTGATGCGCTCCCACTGCCGCTGCTGGTTTTCCTTGTCCAATCCCGACGCCTGCTCGAGCAGCGCCCTGAGGCAAGGCTCGACGTCGGCGACGCAGGCGGCGTAGGCCTTCTGGCTGATCTTGACGAAATCCTCGACCAGCTTCGGGTTCTTCGCAAGATACGCGCCGTTGACGATCAGCGAGTTGCCGTAAGGGTTCAGCCCGATATCCTTCCAGTTGACGTAGCCCAGATCAGATCCGAACTCGATCACCTTGAGATCGTGCTCGTTGTAGAAATCGCTGATAATGTCGACGGTATGCGCCTTGAGCGCTGCGATCTTGGCGGTGGGACCGACATTGACGAAGCTCACCGAGTCAGGCGCGATCCCGGCGGCCTTGGCAAAGGCCGGCCACATCACGCGCGAGGCATCGCCCGGCGGGTTGCCGATCTTGTGGTTCGGGAAATCCTTTGGTCCGTTCACGCCGTAGCGCTTCAGCCAGTAGAAGGTCTGCCCGGTATTGGCGTAGATGCTCATCAGCGCAACCACGTCGGCGCCCTTGCTCTTCGCCACCAGCATGGTCGCGAGATCGGCAATTCCGAACGGCGAGCCGCCGGAACCGACCTTCAGCGAGGAAACGCCGGATCCCTTGCCGACCTCGATGGTCAGGTCGATGCCGGCTTTCGTGTACCAGCCCTGCGACTTGGCGTAATAGAATGGCGAATGATCCGCGGTCGGCGTCCAGTTCAGGATCAGGTTGACCGACTCGGCGGCCGTGCCGGGAAGCGCCGGCATCGCAAGCGCAAGCGCCAATCCCGCTACTCGCAACCCTCTCATGGCAACTCTCCTTGTTTGCAGTCGAGCTTGTCGTCGCCTGCCCGTGAGGCTACCAATGCAACAAGGGACGGGACTACTTGTCAACTGTTTGGTTGGAAATGCCCAAAAAACGATCCGATGACATAAAGCCGCGGCGACGCGATCCGGCCGCGACCCGAAAGAAGCTCTTGAACGCGGCGCGGCGCGAATTTGCCGGCAGCGGCCTCGCCGGTGCCAGGGTCGACGAGATCGCCACGCGGGCGGGCGTCAACAAGCAGCTCGTCTACCACTATTTTGGCGACAAGGACGCGCTGTATCTCGCGGTGCTGGAATGGGTCTACGAGGAGATCCGCGCCAAGGAGCGCGAACTCAATCTCGATGGATTGCCGCCAGAACAGGCGATCAAGAAGCTGATCGAAAGTTCATTCGACTACCTCGCCGCGCATCCCGACTTCATCGTGCTGCTCAACGACGAGAACCGCGGCGGCGCCCGGCACGTGCGCGGCTCGCGAAAGCTGGAAGCGATGCACTCGCCGCTGGTCAGCCTGGTTTCGACCATCCTCAGCCAGGGCGTGAAAGCCGGCGTATTCCGCAAGGGCATCAACCCGGTGCACCTCTATATTTCGATTGCAGGGCTCAGCTACTTCTACTTTTCGAATACTCCGACCCTGTCGGCGATCTTCGGCAAGGACCTGTCGAGCCAGGCCGCCAGGCAGGCGCGCCGCAAGCATGTCGTCGATCTGGTGCTGCACTCGCTGCGACCCTAATCAACCATATGGTTGATTGTTGCCGGAAGCCGCGATAGATTGCCTTGGCGCGACCGAGCCGGCCTGCGCCGATGAAGGAGCGTACGGTGTTCAGCGGTGACGGACGATCGATACGGTCTGCGGCGGTCATCCTGACCGTGCATCTCGCCGTGATCGTGCTCTGGCAGGTACTGGTCGACGCCTTCCAGGTGCCGAAATTCATCCTGCCCTCGCCGCTCGCGACCGTCGCGACGCTCTGGTCGCCCAACTATGCCTGGCTTTCCAATCTTGCGGTCACGGCAGCGGAAATTCTCGGCGGCTTCACCCTTGGCGCGCTGGTCGGCGTCATGCTGGCCGTGATCTTCTCGTGGTCGCCGTTGGTCAGCCTCTTGCTGTTGCCGCTGTTCGTGACGCTGAACATGATTCCGAAAGTGGCGCTCGGACCGCTGTTCATCGTCTGGTTCTCCTACGGCATCGTTCCCAACATCCTGATCGCGTTCTCGATCTGCTTCTTTCCGATCCTCTTGACGACTGCGCGCGGGTTGAGCGAGGTCGAACCTGACCTGCTGGATCTCGTGAAGTCGTTGCGCGGTTCGCGCTGGACGCTGTTTCGGAAGATCCAGTTGCCGGGCGCTCTGCCGTACGTGTTCTCCGGAATGAAGGTGGGCGCGATTCTGGCGGTGGCCGGCGCGATCGTCGGCGAGTTCATCGCCTCCGAGCGGGGACTCGGCTATCTCATGATCCAGGTGCAGTCGTCGCTCGACACGCCGGCGATGGTGATGGCCGTCGTATTGCTGACATTGCTCGGCGTGGCATTGTACGGCCTCGTGCTTGGCCTCGAGCGGATGTTCGTCGTCCGTGACATCAGGTTGCAGTAAAGAAGGAAAACAAAAGCATGCTGCTGACCCGCGATAGCCTGCCCGCGACGATCGCCGACATCGCCGCGCTCGACGACCTGCTCTGCCGCCCGAGCCAGGCGCTGATCGACGATCTCCGCAGGGTCGATGGCGACATCATGGTGCTCGGCGTTGCCGGCAAGATGGGGCCGACGCTGGCGGGCCTTGCGAAGGCTGCCGCCCCGGAGCGCCGCGTGATCGGCGTCGCCCGCTTCAGCGACCCCGCCGTCAAGGACTGGCTGCAGGGGCGGGGCGTCGAGACCATCAACTGCGACCTGCTCGACGAAGTCGCGATCAAGGCGCTGCCGAAAATTCCAAATATCGTGTTCATGGCCGGTCGCAAGTTCGGCGCCGAGGGCGATCTCTCGCTGACCTGGGCGATGAATTCGCACGTCCCCGCACTGGTTGCGCAGGCCTTTGCCGGTTCGCGCATCGTCGCGTTCTCCACCGGCTGCATCTATCCGTTTGTGCCAGTCGACGGCAAAGGATCGGCCGAGGATATGGCGCCCGATCCGCCCGGCGAATACGCGCAGTCCTGCGTCGGGCGCGAGCGCATGTTCGAATATTTTTCGCGAAAGCATTCGACGCCTGGACGGCTGTTCCGGCTCAATTACGCGATCGACATGCGCTACGGCGTGCTGCACGACATCGCCAGCAAGGTGTTGCAGGGCCAGCCGATCGACGTGAGCCTCGGCCACGTCAATTTCATCTGGCAGGGCGATGCATCCTCGCAGGCGTTGCGTTGTCTCGCGCATTGCGACACGCCGACCTCGCCGATCAATGTCAGCGGCCATGAAATCCTGGCGGTGCGCGATCTTGCCGCAAAATTCGGCCAACGCTTCGGCCGCGCTCCCGTCATTACCGGCGAGGAACAGCCGACGGCCTGGCTGACCGACACGTCACAGGCGGTGAAACTGTTCAGCCTGCCGATCGTCGACACCGAGCAGTTGGTCAGTTGGACCGCCGACTGGGTGGCGCGATCGATGCCCAGCCTTGGCAAGCCCACCAAATATGAGGTGCGCGATGGCCGATACTGAGAATATCGATATCGTCGAGCTGGGCGTTGGCGATGTGCAGGCCGGGCTGGTGCTGTCGACCGAGGCGGGCTGGAACCAGAACGAGGCTGACTGGCGGCTTTTCCTGAGCAGGGGCGTCGTACTCGGCAAGCGCGACGGCGCCAGATTGGTAGCGACGGCGGCGCTGCTGCCCTACTCGGGCAGCAATGCCTGGATCAGTATGGTGCTCGTCACCCCAGACTTTCGCCGCCGCGGCATTGCGACCAGGCTCGTCGATGCCTGCCTCGCTGTGGCGAAGCAGCGCGGCCTGACGACCTGGCTGGACGCCACGCCGGCAGGCGCAACCGTCTATGGCCCGCTCGGCTTCGGCCCGACGTTGCAATTGCGACGGTTGCGGCTGGAAAAGCCGTCAGGAACCAAGGCTGCACGCCCGCTATCCGCCTGCGGCCTCGAGACGTTGATCGCATGCGACGCCGGCGCCATGGGATTCAATCGCAGTTCATTGTTGTCGGAATTCGGCGCTCGCGCAGGCTCTCGCATCGTATCCAGTGCGGACGCGGTGGCGCTGATCCGCGATGGACGCACCGCGCGGCACATCGGCCCGCTGCTCGCCGAGAACGCCGATCAGGCATTGGGATTGGTGGACGCCATCGTCAAATCCGAGGACGGGCCCTGGCTGGTCGATGCCGTTCACGCCCATGACGAATTTCTGGACGGGCTCGTCCGCTCGGGCTGGAACATCGAACGGCCGTTTCAGCGCATGCGCCTCGGCCGCGCCACCATCTCGCCTAGGCAACTGCCGTTTGCCGTCGCCGGACCGGAATTTGGATAGGAATAGCGTTCATGCGCCATAGCGAAATCAAGGCCGAGGTCCGCAAGCTGATCGCCGACGGCACCGTGCTCCCGGCACACCCGCTGGCCCTCGATGCCAACCGCAAGCTCGATACAAGGCATCAGCGGGCGCTGACGCGCTATTACCTCGACGCCGGCGCAGGGGGGCTGGCCGTCGGCGTGCACACCACGCAATTTGCGATCCGCGACGTCGGGATGTACCGGCCCGTGCTGGAACTGGCGGCGGAGACGGCGGCCTCCTGGACCAGTCGCCCGACCGCGATGGTCGCCGGACTGGCCGGGCCGACGCAACAGGCGATAGCAGAAGCAGACACCGCGCGCGGTATCGGCTATCACGCCGGCCTGCTCAGCCTCGCGGCAATGAAATCGGCATCCGAGGACGAGATCATCGCGCATTGCGAGGCAGTGGCGCGGGAAATTCCGCTGGTCGGCTTCTATTTGCAGCCGGCAGTCGGCGGCGTCATCCTCAGCGCCGATTTCTGGCGACGCTTTGCTTCCATCGACAACGTTATCGCCATCAAGATCGCACCCTTCAACCGCTACCGGACGCTCGACGTGCTGCGCGGGGTGGCGGCTGCAGATGCACTCGACCGCGTGGCGCTTTATACCGGTAATGACGATCACATCCTGCTCGATCTGGTGCTGCCGTTCGACCTGCGCGACAAGGGCGTCACCACCCGCACCTATTTCAAGGGCGGCCTGCTCGGACACTGGTCGGTCTGGACGGCGAGCGCGATCAGGCAATTCGAGATGTGCAAAGCCGCGCGCGGCAAGGACGCCGTGCCGGCCGACCTTTTGGCGCTCGACGCCCGCGTCACCGATTGCAACAGCGCCTTCTTCGATGTCGCCAACAATTTCCACGGCTGCATTGCCGGCTGCCACGAGATCCTGCGGCGACAAGGCCTGATGCAAGGGCTTTGGTGCCTGGATCCCGCCGAAGGCCTCGGCCCCGGCCAGATGGCCGAGATCGACCGCGTCTGCCGCGAACATTCCGACCTCTCCGACGACGCCTTCGTCGAGGCGAACCTGCAGAAATGGCTGGCATGACGGCAGACGAGCCCTTCATCAGCCTGCAGAACGTCCGCAAGGTCTATCGGACCAAGGGCACGGAATTCCTTGCCGTCTCCGACGTCACCATGGACGTGAGAGAGGGCGAACTGGTTTCGCTGGTCGGCCCGTCCGGCTGCGGCAAGACCACGGTGCTGAAGATACTGGCAGGACTTCACGAGGCCGACGGCGGCTCGATCAGGATCGGCAACGCAAGGACGCCGTTCGATCCCGCGCGGGACATCGGCATGGTGTTCCAGCAGGCCTTGCTGCTCAAATGGCGAACCATCCTGGACAACGTGCTGCTGCCGGCCGAAATCGTCGGACTGCCGATGAAGGCGGCGCGCGCCCGCGCCCGCGATCTGCTCAATCTCGTCGGCCTCGCCGGTTACGAGGACAAATACCCGCAACAACTATCCGGCGGCATGCAGCAGCGCACCGCCATCGCCCGCGCCTTCATCCACGATCCCAGGCTGATCCTGATGGACGAACCGTTCGGCGCGCTCGACGCGCTGACCCGCGAACAGATGAACCTCGAAATGCTGCGGATCTGGCGCGAGAGCGGCAAGACCATCATTTTCGTGACGCACAGCATCCAGGAAGCGGTGTTCCTGGCGTCGCATTGCGCCGTGCTCACCGCAGGCCCGGCGCGCATGGCCGAGTATTTCCCGATCGAACTGCCTTTCCCGCGGGCGCTGCCGGTCAAGACCACGGATGAATTCGGCGCCTATGCGCGGCGAATCTATGCGCGGCTGGGATTGACCGCAGACGCCTAGGCGTCGGGCGTCGGGATTTCACTGGACTGCTTCGCATATGCATCATGCAACAGCGAGCCTGTGGCTCGTGCCGCGTCCGTAGTACACGCCGCGGAGGGCGTATCGCCCCATGGCGTGGAGCCCGAACCCGATGTCCGCAGAGGTAACCTCAAAACCGTCGGCCGCCCCAATCGACGGCTTGCCTCCCGAACTCCGGCGCTGGGCGGTGGCGGCGATCTTTACCGCGCTGGCGATGGCCTCGCTGGATACGGCGATCGCGAACATTGCGCTGCCGGCCATCGCCGCCGACCTGAAGGTCAGCCCGGCCGAGGTGGTCTGGGTCGTCAATGTCTACCAGATCGCGCTGGTCGCGACGCTGCTGCCGCTTGGCGCGCTCGGCGAAATCGTCGGCCATCGACGGGTCTATCTCGGCGGCCTGTTGCTGTTCACGCTGGCCTCGCTTGGTTGCGCATTCGCATGGTCGCTGCCCAGCCTGACGGCGGCGCGCGCTCTGCAGGGGTTGGGCGCGAGCGGCATCATGAGCGTCAACGCGGCGCTGGTCCGCTTCGTCTACCCGACCCATATGCTGGGCCGCGGCTTCGGCCACAACGCGCTTGTGGTCGGAACGGCGTTCACGCTGGGTCCGACGATCGCGTCGGCTATCCTTTCGGTCGGGACGTGGCCGTGGCTGTTCGCGATCAACATTCCCTTCGGCGCGCTCGCGATCTGGATCGGTCTGAAGACCCTGCCGCAAACGCCGCGCGCCAAGCATGCGTTCGATCTTCCGAGCGCAGCCCTGACCGCGAGCTGCCTCGGCCTATTCTTCATCGGCATCGGCGGCGCGGCGCATCAGGCCCCACCTGTCCTGGTTGGCCTCGCGCTTGGCACGGCCTTGCTGCTCGGCTGGCTGATGACCCGCAGGCATGCGGACCATCCGGCGCCGATGCTGCCGATCGACCTGTTCAAGCGCCCCATGTTCGCGCTGTCGGCGGCAACTTCGGTTTGCGCATTCGCGGTGCAGGGGCTGGGTTTCGTCGCGCTGCCCTTTTACTTCGAGGACGTGCTGCAACGGTCGCAGGTGGAGACCGGCTTCTTCATGACGCCCTGGCCGCTGGTGGTGGCGATCATGGCGCCGATCGGGGGCCGGCTGTCGGACCGCTACCCGGTCGGCATTCTCGGCGGCATCGGTCTGGTGCTGCTCGGCATCGGCATGGCACTGTTGGCGACGCTCCCGGCCGACCCGAGCATTGCCAATATCGTCTGGCGTACCGTGATCTGCGGGATCGGATTTGGCTTCTTCCAGACGCCCAACCTGCGGGCCCTGATGTCGAGCGCGCCGCCGCATCGCAGCGGCAGTGCTAGCAGCATCGTCGCCACCGCCCGCCTGACCGGACAGACCCTCGGCGCCGCGCTCGCGGCCCTGTGTTTTGCCCTCGCCGGTCACAACGGCGCAACCGTCGCCCTCGCACTCGGTGCCGGGTTTGCCGCGCTTGGAAGCCTGATGAGTTTCCTTCGCCTCGCCGTTCGTTCAGACCGGACATGACAGCCATGCAGACGGCAGGCGCCCGCGCAACACCGGTGCGACGATTTTCATCCCCGCGCGCGAGCGCATTTTCTTGATTTGAACTATTCCAGATTGCCAGCCATCTTCCGCCCGCAGCTCACTCGGTGGATTGAGCGAACAGGGGATACGCGATGGCAAGTCTTACTATTAACGGCAAAACGATCAGCGTGGACGTCGAAGACGACACGCCGCTGCTTTGGGCGATCCGGGAAAACGTCGGACTGACCGGCACCAAATATGGCTGCGGCATTGCACTATGCGGCGCCTGCACTGTTCACGTCGACGGGGTGGCAATGCGCTCCTGCGGCATGTCGGTCGGCGAAGCCGCCGGCAAGCAGATCGTCACGATCGAAGGGCTCGCCGGCAACAACGCCGCGCTTCACAAGGTGCAGCAGGCCTGGGTGGCCAACGATGTTCCCCAATGTGGCTATTGCCAGAGCGGCATGATCATGGCCGTTGCGGCGCTGCTCAAGGAGAAGCCGAAGCCGACCGACCAGGACATCGACGAGGCGATCACCAACATTTGCCGTTGCGGAACCTTCCAGCAGGTGCGCGAGGCGATCCACGCCGCCGCAAGCGCATGAGGGGGAGACAGAAAATGTCCAAAACAACCCCATGCAAAGTAGCCATCGACACTCAAATCACACCCAAACTCAACCGCCGCGCCTTCGTGATCGGCACCGCTGCTGCCGGCGCCGGCCTCGCCATAGGCCTCGACATTCCCTTCGGTGGACCCACGGTCGTTCGCGCCGCCGACGGCTCGCCTGAAGTCAATGTCTGGGTGGTGATCCGCCCCGACGACACGACCGTCATTCGCATCGCCCGCTCCGAGATGGGACAGGGCACCCTCACCGGCCTCGCCCAGCTCGTCGCCGAAGAACTCGAGTGCGACTGGTCGAAGGTAGTCACCGAATATCCGACGCCGGGTCAAAGTGTCGCACGCAAGCGCGCCTGGGGCGATTTCTCGACCGGCGGCAGCCGCGGCATTCGCTCCAGCCATGACTATGTCCGCAAGGGCGGCGCCACCGCGCGGGTGATGCTGGTGCAGGCGGCCGCCAACGAGTGGAAGGTGCCGGCTTCGGAATGCACCGCCGCCAACAGCGTGATCACCCATTCGCCATCCGGCAGGACCACGACCTACGGCAAGATGGTGGAAGCGGCCGCGAAGCTGGAACCGCCGTCCGACGTCAAACTGAAGGACCCCAAGGACTGGAAGATCGCCGGCAAGGGCGTGAAGCGGCTTGATACCGTCGACAAGACGACGGGGGCGATGGTCTACGGCGTCGACGTCAAGCTGCCGGGCATGCTCAACGCTGCGATCAAGGATTGTCCTGTTTTCGGCGGCAAGCTGAAGAGTTTCGACGAGGCCAAGATCGCCAGCATGAAGGGCGTCAAGAAGGTCGTTCGCGTCGGCGACAGCGCAGTGGCCGTGGTTGCCGATACCTGGTGGCACGCCAAGACGGCGCTCGATGCGCTGCCGATCGTCTGGGACGAAGGCGAGAACGCAAAAGTATCCAGCGAGTCGATCGCCAAATGGTTGGCCGAAGGTCTCGACAACGCGCAGCCGGCCCATATCGGCAACCAGAATGGCGACGCCAAGACCGCGATTGCCGGCGCCGCGAAGAAGGTCGAAGCCATCTACAACTATCCGTATCAGAACCACGCGCCCATGGAGCCGATGAACGCCACGGCGCTGTATACGCCGGACAGATGCGAGGTCTGGTGCGGCACGCAGAACGGCGAAGCGGCGTTTGCCGCGGTGCTGGAACAGTCGGGATTGCCGGCCGAAAAATGCGAAGTCCACAAGCATATCCTCGGCGGCGGCTTCGGCCGGCGCGGCATGACGGATTATGTCCGCCAGGCGGTAGCGATCGCCAAGCAGATGCCCGGCACGCCGATCAAGCTGCTGTGGTCGCGCGAAGAGGACATGGTCCAAGGCAAGTTTCATCCGATCACGCAATGCAAACTGACCGGAGCCTTCGATGCCGACAACAATCTCACGGCGCTGCACGTCAGATTGTCCGGCCAGTCGATCCTGTTCTCGGTGCGTCCGGCGGCGTTGGTGAACGGGATGGATACAATTGCGTTCCAGGGCCTCAGTCCCTCGGGCGACGCGGCAATCGGCTACTCCGTGCCGAATCTTCTGGTCGAGCATTCCATGCGCAACCCGCACGTTCCGCCGGGCTTCTGGCGCGGCGTCAACGTCAACCAGAACGCCATCTATCTTGAATGCTTCATGGACGAACTGGCGCATTCAGTAGGCCAGGATCCGGTGGAGTTCCGCCGCAAGCTGATGAGCAAGCATCCGAAGCACCTCGCCGTGCTCAACGCCGTGGCCGAGAAGATCGGCTGGGGCAAACCCGTGCCGCAAGGCGTCCATCGCGGGATTGCGCAGGTGATGGGCTACGGCAGCTACGTCGCAGGCGCCGCCGAAATCTCGGTGACCGACGGCAACAAGATCAAGGTGCATCGCATCGTCGCTTCCACCGATCCCGGCTACGTCGTCAACCCGGCGCAGGTCGAGCGGCAGATCGCGGGCTCCTTTGTCTACGGCCTGTCCGCCCTGTTCTATGGCGGCTGCACGGTGAAGGACGGCAAGATCGAACAGACCAACTTCGACACCTACAACTCGATGCGCATCGCCGAGATGCCGAAGGTGGAATGCGTGATGGTGCCGAGCGGCGGCTTCTGGGGCGGCGTCGGCGAGCCGACCATCGGTGTCGCCGCACCCGCGGTGCTCAACGCCTACTTTGCGGCGACCGGCAAACGTATCCGTTCGGTGCCGCTGAGGGACCAGGACATCACATTCGCCTGACACCAGAAGCGGCGGCCTTCGGGTCGCCGCTCCATTATGGGGAGGTTCGCTGATGAAAACGTCTGCTGTCGTCCTCGGGATCGCAGCGATTGTGGCGTCGAGCACGCCGCTGCTGGCGGCCTCCGATCCACCGCCCGGCGCGGCATCCTGCTCGGGTTGCCACGCCCCTGGAGCAACGGCGGCCACGTCCATCCCGCGGCTAGACGGCCGCGATGCCGGCGAGATCGTGACCGCGATGACCGGATTTCGTGACGGCACGGTTCCCGCCACGGTGATGAACCGCATCGCCAAGGGCTTCTCCGATGAAGAGTCGCGTGCGATTGCGGTGTGGCTGGCGGCACAAAAATAAGGGGGCTCTCATGGGTATCAACCATCGCATCAGCCGCCGGCAGTTCTGCAGCGCAAGCGCGGCTGCGCTGGCGACCACTGCACTTCCCTTGCCCGCGTTCGCGCAAGCCCCCGCACGCGTCGTCGTGATCGGCGGCGGTTTTGGTGGCGCGAGTTGCGCGCGGGCGCTGAAACAGATCGAACCGAAATTGCAGGTCACGCTGGTCGAGCCGAGCAAGACATTCGTCGCCTGCCCGTTCAGCAACGTCGTCATTGCCGGACTGCGTTCGATCGAGCAACAACAATTCACCCATGACAAGATCGCTGCGGGCGGCGTGACCGTGGTGCAGCAAGCGGCAACGACGATCAATGCGGCGGCACGGACCGTTGGGCTCGCCGACGGAGCATCGCTCAGCTACGACCGGCTGGTGCTGTCCCCCGGTGTCGATCTGCGTTTTGACGCGCTGCAGGGCTACGACGAAGCCGCAGCAGCGAAGATGCCGCATGCCTGGAAAGCCGGCGAGCAAACGCTGTTGCTGCGCAAGCAACTCGAAGCCATGGACGATGGCGGCCTGGTAGTGATCGCGGCTCCTGCCAATCCCTTCCGTTGTCCGCCGGGACCTTACGAACGCGCCTGCCTGATTGCGCACTATCTAAAAACCAGGAAGCCTCGCTCGAAGTTGCTGATCCTCGACGCGAAGGACGCATTCTCCAAACAGCGCCTGTTTCAAAACGCCTGGAAGGAGCTTTATCCAGGAATGATTGAATGGATATCGCTATCGCAGGGCGGCAAGGTGAACGCCGTCGACCCGGCGACCAACACGTTGATCACTGATTTCGGCAACCACACGGCCCAGGTGGCCAATGTCATTCCTCCGCAGCGAGCCGGCCGCATCGCCGAGATCGCCGGTGCGACCGACAAGACCGGCTGGTGCGCGATCGACCCCGTCACCTTCGAATCCAAATCGGTGCCGAACATCCATGTTATCGGCGATGCGTGCCTTGCCGGCGCGATGCCCAAATCCGCGTTCTCGGCTAATGCGCAGGCCAAGGTTTGTGCCGCCGCCATCGCAACGCTGATTTCAGGCGGAACGCCTGCGGCACCGAAGCTGATCAATACCTGTTACAGCCTGGTGGCCCCCGACTATGGCATCTCGATCGCCGGCGTTTACCAGCCCACGAATGGACTGCTTGCCGACGTCGAAGGCGCAGGCGGCGTCAGTCCGGCGGATGCGGGACGCGATGTCCGCGTGCGCGAAGCCGATTATGCGCGGTCCTGGTTTGCGACCATTACGGCGGAAGCTTTTGGCTAAACGCGCGCATCGCATATCGGAGCTGGCCCTTGGTAGCGCACTCCTCATGCTGCCCGGCTTCGCGGCCACGGCGGAGTTGCGCAGCTACGCGATCGTCGGCGACGCGATCCCGGAACCGCTCACGGATGCGCGCGGCGACATTGCGCGCGGGCGCGCCCTCGTCGTCGAACGCTCCAGCACTTGCATCCTCTGCCACAGCGGCCCATTTCCCGAACAGAAGTTCCAGGGCGACCTCGCCCCAAATCTTTCCGGCTCCGGTAGCCGATGGTCCGAGGGCCAGCTCCGGCTTCGGCTTGTGGATGCCCCGCCTCAACGCGGCGACCATCATGCCCTCCTACCACCGCGTGGAGGGTCTGCAGCGCGTCGGCACGCCGTGGCGCGGCAAACCGATCCTGTCGGCGGAACAGATCGAAGATATCGTGGCGTACCTCGTCACATTGCGCGAATAGGAAGCATGATGCACCGACCACCGAATTCAACCCGCCGCCGGTTCCTCGGCCTTGCCGGTGGCGCCGCCGTGCTCGGCGCGGTGCCGGTCGTGACGGTTCGGCCCGCCGAGGCGACGCCGGAGATGCTCACGTCCGCCATCCGCGGCGTCACCAACGGCGCCAACGTCAGGACCGGCAAGGTCAAGCTCGACGTGCCGCCGCTGGTCGAGAACGGCAATACCGTGCCGATGACGGTGAGCGTCAACCATCCGATGGCACCGGAGGATCACGTCACGAGCATCCACGTTTTCAATGAAAAGAATCCGCAGCCGAACATCGCCAATTTCCAGCTGGGCCCGCATTCAGGCCGCGCGCAGGTCTCGACCCGCATCCGCCTGGCCGACAGCCAGAAGATCGTTGCGATCGCGAGGCTCTCGGACGGCTCGTTCTGGTCGGCCAGCGTCGACGTCGTGGTGACACTGGCGGCCTGCACCGAGGAGGCGATCTGATGGCGTCGGCCCTGATCAATGTTCCGGGAAAGGCCAAGCGCGGCGACGTCATCGAGATCAAGACGCTGATGTCGCACATCATGGAGACCGGCTATCGCCATCTGGCGTCAGGCGAAATCGTGCCTCGCGACATCGTCACGAGCTTCGCGTGCCGCTTTAACGGCAAGGAGATCTTCCGTGCCGATTTGTTTCCGGCGATCGCCGCGAACCCGTTTATCACTTTCTTCACGACCGTGACCGAGAGTGGAAAGTTCGAATTCGAATGGATCGGCGACCGCGGCTTTACCGAAACCGCATCCGCTTCGATCACGGTCGAATGAAATTCGCCGCCATCATCGCCGCTGCGCTGCTGGCTGCCGACGCCGCATGCGCCGCCGAAATCCCGCAAGGCGAGCGCCGCTCGGGCTACAGCTTCATGAAGCCGGAAACCCGGGCGATGCAGGACGACGATACCGCCAACCCCGGCATGCTCTGGGTGTTAGACGGCGAGGCGGTGTGGAAGCGCAAGGCAGGCGCTGCGAACAGGGCTTGCGCCGATTGCCACGACAACGCGCGCATCAGCATGAAGGGAGTCGCGGCACGCTACCCAGCCTTCGACGCGACGCTCGCACGACCCGTCGATCTGGAGCAGCGCATCAATCTCTGCCGCAGCAACCGGCAGCAGGCGACGCCGTTGCCGCCTGAGAGCCGCGACCTCCTCGCGCTCACCGCCTTCATCGCGCGGCAGTCGCAGGGCACGGCGATCGAAACCGGCAGCGACCCGCAGCTCGCGCCGTTCATCGCCAAAGGGCGCGACCTCTTCATGCGGCGCCAGGGCCAGCTCAATCTCGGCTGCACCAATTGTCACGACGAAAATTGGGACAAGCGGCTCGCCGGCTCGGCGATCACGCAAGGACACCCAACCGGGTATCCGCTCTACCGATTGGAATGGCAATCGCTGGGATCGCTGCAACGGCGCCTGCGCGCCTGCATCACCGGCATCCGGGCACAGCCCTATGATTACGGCTCACCGGAGCTGGTCGAACTAGAATTGTACCTGATGTCGCGGGCGCGCGGCATGCCGATGGAAGCACCGGCGGTAAGGCCTTGAGTGACTCCGCTGGACACCATCTATCCCCTCATCCTGAGGAGCTTGCGCAGCAAGCGTCGCGAAGGATGTGGCCCGAGTGGGGACTCATGGTTCGAGACGCGCGTTCCGCGCTCCTCACCATGAAGGTTAGAGAGCTATCGTTCCGCGAACGCCTTCTCGACCACGAACTGTGCAGGTTCGCCGTGATTGCCTTCGACAAAGCCCTTGCCGTTGAGCAAGGTGCGCGTGTCCGCCACCAGCGCCGGGCTGCCGCAGATCATGACGCGGTCATGCGCGGGATCGAGCGAGGCCAGCCCGATATCGCCGAACAGCTTGCCTGAATTGATCAGGTCGGTAATGCGGCCCCGGTTGCGGAAAGGGTCGCGCGTCACGGTCGGATAGTAGATCAGCTGGTTGCGGATGTAGTCGCCGATCAGCTCGTCGTTCGGGAGCTGTTCGGTGATCATCTCGCCATAGGCGAGTTCCTTTACGCGGCGGCAGCCGTGCAGCAGCACCACTTTCTCGAAACGCTCGTAGGTTTCCGGATCCTTGATCACGGAAAGAAACGGTGCGAGCCCGGTGCCGGTGCCGATCAGATAGAGGTTGCGGCCGTCCTCGAGGTTGTCGATGACGAGCGTGCCGGTGGCCTTGCGGCTGACGATGATCTCGTCGCCCTGCTTCAGGTGCTGGAGCCGCGAGGTCAGCGGGCCGTCCGGAACCTTGATCGAAAAGAATTCGAGCCGGTCCTCGTAATTGGCGCTGGCGACCGAGTAGGCGCGCAGCAGCGGCTTCTCGCCGACCTTCAACCCGATCATGGTGAATTCGCCGTTGCGGAAACGAAACGAGGGATCGCGCGTGGTGGTGAAGCTGAACAGCGTGTCGGTCCAGTGATGGACGCTGAGGACGCTTTCCTGGTTGAAATTGCTCATCTTGCCGATCCGTCTCGCTGAGGGCCGATTGCGATGCTCAAATCATTTGTATACGATCATTCGTATACGAATGAATAATCCAGCTTGATCGGATCGTCAAGCCGGGCAGAATGTCCGGCGAAGGCATTGAACCAAAAGGAAAAACCATGGCCCACGATGCACCCCAGGCGACCGGTCCGAGCAAGCTGGTGATCCGCAATATCGGGCTGCTGCTGTCGGGGGCGCTGGAGAAGCCGATCCTGGACGGCGATACGATCGTGGCCGAGAACGGCAAGATATCGGCCATTGGCCGATTCAAGGACCTCAATACCGAGGGCGCCACCACCATCGTCGATGCCAACGGCACCACCGTCGCCCCCGGCCTGATCGACAGCCACGTCCATCCCGTCGCCGGCGACTGGACGCCGCGGCAGAACCAGATCAACTGGATCGACAGCTATCTCCATGGCGGCGTCACCACCATGATCTCGGCGGGCGAAGTGCATATGCCCGGCCGCCCGCGCGACGTCGTCGGGCTGAAGGCGATGGCGATCTTTGCCCAGCGCGCCTTCTGGACGCTGCGCCCCGGCGGGGTGAAGGTGCATGCCGGCGCGCCTGTCATCGAATGCGAAATGGTCGAGGACGATTTCAAGGAGTTGGCCGCCGCCGGCGTCAAGCTGCTGGGCGAAGTGGGCCTGGGCGGCGTCAAGGACGGGCCGACGGCGCGGAAGATGGTGGGCTGGGCGCGCAAGTACGGCATCCAGAGCACGATCCACACCGGCGGGCCTTCAATCCCCGGTTCCGGGCTGATCGACAAGGACGTGGTGCTGGAAGCCGACACCGACGTGGTCGGCCATATCAATGGCGGCCACACGGCGCTGCCCGACGACCAGATCCGCTGCATCTGCGAAGGCTGCAAGCGAGGACTGGAGCTGGTTCACAACGGCAACGAGCGCTCGGCGCTGTTCACCCTGCGCACCGCGCGCGAAATGGGCGACCTTCACCGCGTCATCCTCGGCACCGACGCGCCGGCTGGCTCCGGCGTGCAGCCGCTCGGCATCCTGCGGATGGTCTCGATGCTGTCTTCGCTCGGCGACCTGCCGGCCGAACTCGCGTTCTGCCTCGCAACCGGCAACACCGCGCGCATGCGCGAGCTGGATTGCGGCATCATCGAAGTCGGCCGCTCCGCGGATTTCGTCCTGATGGACAAGGCCCAGCATTCGCCGGGCAAGAACATCCTCGAAAGCGTGCAGCTTGGCGACCTCCCCGGCATCGGCATGACCATCATCGACGGCATCGTCCGCACCCAGCGCAGCCGCAACACGCCGCCGGCAGGCAAGGTGCCGGAGATCATCAGCGAGCACTGACGCCGTAACGGGCTGATACCCGGAATCAGCTCATCTGCCCGCTTCCGGGCATGAAGCTCGTATCCCGGCCCGATTGAACCTCGACGCGTGCTGGACGACTCATGCTCGTGAACACCCTTGCGCTGAGCCACCCAGCGTGGAACCGGCGCGTGGTTGCTTGCCGCCCATAGTCGGTATGTTACGCTCTGGGCGCTGGAAAGATTGTTTGCCTCATTCTGTTCAAGCAGTGTGGGAACCAATCCTGGCCATGGCCCAGATTCGCGACATCAAGTCGGGGCGGAATGGTGAGCCGACGCGTGGCGAGCCCACGCGCGCGCCGACGCCGCGGCGCCTTGCGGCGATCGTGGCCGGCGATATCTCCGGCTACAGCCGCCTGATGCAGATCGACGAGGAAGGGACGCATAACCGCGTCAAGCGAATCGAGCGCGACCTCATCGAGCCCACCATCCGGGAGCACAACGGCAGGCTCGTCAAAACCACCGGCGACGGCTTCATCGCCATCTTCGACAGCCCCGTCGAGGCCGTCCGTGCCAGCATCGTGATCCAGCAAAACGTGATCGGCCGCAATGCGTCGATACCCAAGCATCACTGGATCGAGTACCGGATCGGCGTCAATCTCGGCGACGTCATCATCGAAACCGACGACGTCTACGGCGACGGCGTCAATATCGCCACGCGGCTCGAAGGCATCGCCCGCCCCGGCGAAGTTTTCATCTCCGGCGGCATCTACGAGCAGATCAAGAACAAGCTGGTTTGCGGATATGAGTCGCTCGGTGACCGGAAGGTCAAGAACATCACCGATCCGGTGCGCGTCTACCGCGTGCTTCCCGATCCGTCGGCCCTTCAGGAAAATCGGAAGCGCCGCGAGACCATCCTGATCGCCCTGCTCAGCCTTGCATTGTTGATCATTGCGGGTGGCGCCCTCTGGTACATGCTGGTGCCGGCGCGCAAGCTTGTTGAACAGGCGTCGGCGCCGGTTTCATCTCCGGCGCCGAGGGCGCCGGCGCCGGTCGCGAGTTCGCCACCACCCCAGCCCAATCCCACTCCGACGATGGCACCAACCCAACAGCAAACGGCCGTTCAGCCTGCACCGTCTCCGGCACCGAAACAGGCGGCGCCGCCGGCGCCAGCCGCTTCTCCGACCACGCCGGCGAGCCAGCCGCCCGCGCAGGCGGCCTCTTCGATCCGAGAACCCGAAATGATTTCGCTCCGAGGCGGCAGCTTCGCCATGGGCAGCAACGAAGACGCTTCGGAAAAGCCGGTCCGTCAGGTGACGGTCAAGCCGTTTGCGATGGGGAAATTTCCGGTCTCCGTGGCAGAATGGAATGCGTGCGCGGCGGCCAAGGCCTGCGGATTTACCGCGACCGGAAAAGACGATGCGCCCGTCACCAACGTGAGCTGGAGCGATGCCAGGCAATATGCCGCGTGGCTCGCCGAGACCACCCGCAAGCCGTATCGGCTGCCGAGCGAGTCTGAATGGGAATATGCCGCGCGCGGCGGTACGCAAACCAGGTACTGGTGGGGTGACCAGTTCCAGCAAGGCATGGTCAACTGCAGGAACTGCAGCGACATTCCGCCCACCGACCAGCCGGTCAAGGTCGGCAGCCTCAAACCGAATCCCTTTGGATTGTTCGATATGGGAGGCGGCGTCGATCAATGGGTCGAGGATTGCTGGCACAAGAACTATCAGGGCGCGCCAGTGGACGGATCAGCGTGGAACGAGAACGAATGTACCTCGCATGTCATCCGCTCCGGCTCATGGAGGAAAGCCTCCGACTATGCGAGGGCCTCAAGCCGCGGCAACTACGACACCAACGTGCGATATCCGACCCACGGCTTCCGAGTCGCTCTCACCCTCAAGTAGCGGCAAAGGGGACGGCCATGAAATTCATGCAGTGGATCGTCCTCTCGGCGGCGCTCAGCTGCCTGCCATTGTCCGCGCTGGCGCAAGGCAAGCCCGCGCACAAGGATGCGCTGCTCTATTTCGTCTGGCCGCAGAACGGCGCCGTCATCAAGGGCGGATTCTGGTGCCGTTTCGGTTTGCGCAACATGGGCGTGACGCATGCCGGCGACAATTACCCGAACAGCGGCCACCATCATCTGCTTATCAACGTGAACGAGCCGCTCAATCCCAACGAACCGATCCCGCAGGACAAGTCGCACCTTCATTTTGGTGCCGGCCAGACCGAGGCGCGGATAGAGCTTCCGCCCGGCAAGCATACGCTGCAGCTCGTGCTGGGCGATGCCGACCACTTTCCGTTCAATCCTCCGGTAGTCTCGCAAAAGATCACGATCACGGTGAGATAGCGCGGAGCTCTCACCGCAGCTTGTTCAGCAGTTCCATCAGCGTCTCGCGCTCTTTCGCGTCCAGCGGCGCTAGCGTCTCCTTCGTGATCGCCAGCGCATTGGGCGCGGCTTTTTCGGCCAGTTGCTGGCCGGCGCGCGTCAAACTCACGAGCAGGCGGCGGCCGTCCTCGGGGTCGGGGCTGGTCTCGGTCAGGCCGCGCGCCGTCAGGCGATCGATCACGCCCTTGATGGTCGCGACGTCCATCGCAGTCAGCCGCCCGAGCAGGTTTTGCGAGCATGGACCGGTCTCGGTGAGTTTCGCCAGCGCCGCCCATTGCGTCGGCGTCAGGTTGATGCCGATCTCGCGGGCGAAGATGGTGGCGTGGCGCTGCCACACCTGGCGCAGGATGAAGCCGATCTGCTCGTCGAGTACGTAAGCTGGCCGCGCCGGCTTGGCGGTCCGCTTCGGCGAAACACTCCTTCCCATCTGCGCTCCCTGACCTTCCCTCTTGCTTGCCACGGTCACAGCGACAGGTGCGCGTCCCGGATATCAGGCCGCGCGTCGAGTTCGGCCATGGTTCCGCCGAAGCAGATCTTGCCGCGCTCGATGATGTAGGCGCGGTCGGAGATCAGCCGCGCGAAATGCAAATTCTGTTCGGACACCACGATGCTGACGCCCTCCTGCTTCATCGCGAGAATGGCGTCGACCATCTGCTCGACGATCTTGGGCGACAACCCTTCCGAGGGTTCGTCGAGCAGCACCAGCGACGGATTACCCATCAGGGTCCGCGCGATGGTCAACATCTGCTGTTCGCCGCCGCTCATGCGCCCGCCCGGGCGGTTGCGCATCTCGCCGAGATTGGGAAACAGCGTGAACAGCTTTTCGCGGGTCCAGTATGGCGCGTTCGGCCGCTTCGGCTGGCGGCCGACCTCGAGATTTTCCTCGACCGTCAGGTCCGTGAAGATGCGCCGCTCTTCCGGCACGTAACCGAGCCCGCCGCGCACGATCGCATGCGTCGGCTCGCGCGAGACGTCCCGCCCCTCGAACACGATCCGCCCCGTACGGTTCTCGACCAGGCCGACGATGGAGCGGAACGTGGTCGACTTGCCGGCGCCGTTGCGCCCCAGCAGCGCCACCACCTCGCCCTCGCCCACGTCGAGTGCGATATCGAACAGGATATGCGCCGGGCCATAGAAACTGTTGAGGTCCGCGACCTGGAGCTTCATGTGCCTGCTCCCTCGCGGTGACGCGCGTCATAGACCAGACCTTCGCCGAGATAGATGGCGCGGACCTGCGGATTGCCGCGGACTTCCTCGGGCGAACCCTCCGCGATCAGGCTGCCGCGGTTGAGGACAAGAATGCGGTCGGCATGCTCGAACACCACATCCATGTCATGCTCGGTGAACAGCACACCCATCGACTTCTCACGGGCGATGCGCGCCGTGAGCCGCATCAGTTCGATCCGCTCGCGCGGCGCCATGCCGGCGGTCGGCTCATCCATCAGCAACAGCTTCGGCTGGTTGGCGAGCGCAATCGCAAGCTCCAGCCGCTTGAGGTCGCCGTAGGCGAGTTCACCGCAGGGCCGCTCGGCATAGGCACCCATGCCGACGAGATCGAGCAGCCGGCCAGCCTCGGCGCGCGCGTAGTTTGCGGTCGAACCCCAGAGATTGAACAATTGCCGGCCGTACGACACCAGTGCCACCTGCACGTTCTCTCGCACGGTCATGGTCGGAAACGTCGCGGTGATCTGAAACGTACGGCCGACGCCGAGCCGCCAGATCGCCCGCGGCTTCCGGCCGACCGTATCCTCGCCGAGCAAGTTGATGCGGCCGCTATCGGGGATGTTTTGGCCATTGAGCATGTCGAAGCAGGTGCTCTTGCCCGCGCCGTTGGGCCCGATCAGCGCCAGGATTTCACCGGCCCTGAGTTGGAAGGACACGCTGCGCACGGCATGCACGCCGCCATAGGATTTGCTCAGGTTTTCGACCGACAGCAATGTGGGAGCCATGCTCATTCGGCAGTCTCGATCCGGGAGGTGGCAAGCGCAGCTGATTTCTTCTCGGGCGGCCGCCAGCGATTCCTGATCGCCTCCAGCGTGCCGACGATGCCCTTGGGGAATGCCACCACCATCAGCACGATGAATCCGCCCAGCACCAGCTTGGAGAGATCGGTCTGGCTGACCAGCCAGATGTTGGCGGCCTTGAAGACGATGGCGCCGATGACCGCGCCGGATACCGTCTCAACGCCGCCGAGCAGCACCATCACCAGTGCGTCGACCGACAGTGAAATGCCGAGGCTATCAGGGAATACGCTGCCCTTCAGATACGCAAACAGCGCGCCGCCGATTCCTGCGGCCGTGCCTGATATGACGAAGGCCGTCCATTGCACGCGCTTGCCGTTGATACCGATCGCCTCGCTGCGCAGCGGCGAGTCCCGCGTCGCACGGAGCGCGAAACCGAACGGCGAGAACACGATCACCCGCAAGACGGTGACGACGACGGCGGCGACCGCCAGTGACAGCCAGTAGAAACTCGCCGGGCCCGCCGCCCACTTGTCCGGCCAGACGCCCAGAATGCCGTTGTCGCCGCCGGTCACCGCGACCCACTGGAACGCGATCGACCAGACGATCTGGGCAAAGGCGAGCGTCAGCATCGCGAAATAGACGCCGGAAAGTTGCACCGCGAAGAAGCCGAACACCGCCGCGCCAAGCAGGCCGAGCAACGGGCCGAGCAGCAGCGAGACGATCATCGGCAATCCGGCCGCCTTGGCGAGGAACGCCACGCCATAGGCGCCTAGCCCGAAATAGGCGGCATGGCCGAACGAGGCGAGCCCGCCGACCGACATCAGGAAATGGAGACTGGCGGCGAAGATCACGAAGATCGCGATCTCCGAACCCACCGTCAGCGCGTAGTTGCCGGCGAACAGCGGCAGCATGGCCGCAACGATCAGCGCCCCGACCGACATCAGCTGCTCAACCGAGGTGAGCGGCCGCCACGGCGTGACGGTCAGACCCGGCGTGCGGCGCGCGGCGGCCTCTGGCTTACCGAACAGGCCCCACGGCCGCACGATCAGCACCACCGCCATCACCAGGAACACCAGGATGATGGAGATCTTCGGAAAAATGAGGATGCCGAACGCGTTGAGTTCGGAGACCAGCACCGCGGCGACGAAAGCGCCGATGATGCTGCCGAGCCCGCCGATCACCACGACCACGAATACCTCGACGATGATGCGCAGGTCCAGCGCGTGATGCACGGCATCGCGGGGGATCTGCAGCGCGCCGCCGAGGGCTGCGAGAAAGACGCCGAGCGCAAACACGCTGGTGAACAGCCATTTCTGATTGACGCCGAGCGCCGCCACCATGTCGCGGTCCTGCGTCGCCGCACGCACCAGCACGCCCCAGCGCGTGCGCTGGAACAACAGCCAGAGCGCCCCGAGCACGATCGGACTGAGCGCAATCAGAAACAGGTCATAGGTCGGGATGTTCTGGCCGAAGAAATCGACCGCGCCCCTGAAGCCGGGCGCGCGGCGGCCGAGCAGATCGTCCGGTCCCCAGATCAACACCACGATATCCTGCACCATCAGCGTGAGGCCGAACGTGGCGAGCAACTGGAACAATTCCGGCGCGTGGTAGATCCGCCGCAGCAGCACCATCTCGACCAGCACGCCGACAACTGCCACGACCAGCGCCGCAACGACGATGCCGCCCCAGAAGCCGAACGCGCCGGAGAACCTCTCCGTCAACGTGAACGCGACATAGGCGCCGAGCATATAAAACGCGCCATGGGCGAAATTAACGATCCGCGTCACGCCGAAAATGATCGACAGCCCCGACGCGACCAGAAACAGCGACGCCGCGCTGGCGAGCCCGGTCAGGAACTGAGCGAAGTAAAAGGCCATAGATGGTCCGGTTAGCGCAATGTCAGAGCGGGGCCTTCATCCTTCGAGACGGCGCTTCGCGCCTCCTCAGGATGAGGTCGGTGAAGGGATCCTCGAGGCCTTCACGGTGAGGAGCGCGCACAGCCGCCCGTCTCGAACCATGAAGGCCCCAAACCTCGGCCAAGGCTCACTGCTTCGGGCGGAGCTTCTCCACTTCCGCATCGCTCGGGAGATAGTCGCCGCCCTTGCGATAGACCGAATCCACCATCACGCCCTTGCCGTCCTTCAGCGCAGTCTTGCCGACATAGGCGCCCAGCGTCGACTGGTGGTCGATCTTGCGGAAGGTGATCTCGCCGAACGGCGACGGCATCGACAGCCCCTCGGTCGCCGCGATCAGCTTCTCCGGATCGGTTGAATTGGCCTTCGCAAGGATCGCCGCCGCCGCCTTGATGGTCTGGTAGCCGACGATCGAGCCGAGGCGCGGATAGTCGTTGAACTTGGCCTGATACGCTTTCAGGAACTTGTCGTGGTCCGGCGTCTTGATGTCGTACCAGGGATAGCCCGTGACGATCCAGCCCGTCGGCGTCTCATCCTTCAGCGGATCGAGATATTCCGGCTCGCCGGTGAGGAAAGAGACCACCGCGCGGTCCTTGAACAGGCCGCGAGTGTTGCCTTCGCGCACGAGCTTGACCAGATCGGCCCCGAAGGTGACGTTGAGGATCGCCTCCGGATTGGCGGCAGCTACCGCCTGCACCACCGGGCCGGCGTCGATCTTGCCCTGCGGCGGCCACTGCTCGTCGACCCACTGGATGTCGGGCCGCTTCTCCGACATCAGCTTCTTGAAGACGGCAACCGCCGATTGGCCATATTCATAGTTCGGCGCAATCGTTGCCCAGCGCTTGGCCGGCAGTTTTGCGGCCTCCTCCACCAGCATCGCCGCCTGCATGTAGTTGGAAGGACGCAGGCGGAACGTGTAGCGATTGCCCTTGGACCAGGTGATGGCGTCGGTCAGCGGCTCCGCCGCCAGGAAGAACACCTTCTTCTGGTTGGCGAAGTCGGAAACGGCAAGACCGATGTTGGACAGGAACGTGCCGGTCAGCATCGCCACGTTCTCGCTCGATACCAGTTCGTTGGCCGCTGTCGTCGCATCCGCCGGTTTGCCGCCGTCGTCCTTGGAGATGACGACCAGCTTCTTGCCGTTGATGCCGCCTGCGGCATTGATTTCCTCGACCGCAAGCTGCCAGCCCTTGCGATACGGCTCGGTGAAAGCGGGCAACAGCGAATAGCTGTTGATCTCGCCGATCTTGATCTCGCTCTGCGCCAAGGCGTTGCCCGCCATGCCCGCGACCGCGATCGCCAGGCCAGCTCCCAATACGTGTCTACGTCGCATCCCTACCTCCAATACCCTTGTGGAACTATCTCAAACCGTCTTCGCCTTTGACTTCCGAAACCGTCAAACCGCCGACGCGCGGCAGCGGCCTGCCGCTGTCGGTAACTGCCACCGCCACCATGATCTCGTTGGCGCGCGGCGCGTCGTTGATCTGCACTTCCATGCCATCGAAATGGCTGCGCACGAATGCCGCGTCCTTGTGGCCGAGCGGGATATCCAGCGTGGTCCCCGGCCCGCTGCGTTTCTTCGACGACGGGATCAGCGCCGCGCCCTTGCTCAGGACCTTCCGCACCGGCGCGCCCATTTTTGGATGCAAGATCGCTGCCGCATGTTCGAGTTCGCCGTTTTCGCCGACGGCGGCGGCCTTGCCGTAGCTATGCGCCTTGGCGCCGTCGATGCCGAGCGCGGCAACGGCCTTCTTCGACAGCAGTTCGCCGAGTTCCTCCCCGATCGCGATCAATGGCGAGAGGTCTTCGACATAGCGACCGGCAAACGGGTTTTCGATTACGGCGATCGCCGCCGCGCGCCGGGTCGGCGGGGCGACCTTCTGCCCCATCTCCAGATGGGTTTCCTCGACCACCGTGACGATCTTTCGAATGATCGCGCTCATTCCATCAGCCTCGCTCCCGATCAAACATGCATCGCACTTTCTGCCGCAACTCCGTGAAGCGTCGGCGACGCCTGTGTCCCGCCCCCTTTTGCGCCCACCACGACCGTCTCGCCCAGTAGACGCAAGGCCGCACCTTCGATCAATCCGGCCGCGAGCAATTGCCGCGCCCGGATGGCCCCTGCCCTCAGTGCATCGTCAACCTCGTCTTCCCTCAGTTGGCCGACATCGCGGGTGACGAGGCGCGCGCCGAGGTCGCTGTCGGGCTGCAGGTCATTGGCCGGACAGCGGACGATGGCGGGATGACCGGGCAGATCCACGGCGTTGGCAATGACGGTGGCGGCGGCGTCGGCCTGCGACGCCGTTCGCGCCAGCACGGTGACGGCATCGGCGATGCCGAGCGAGAAGCTGCGGCCGTGGCGCCCGCTGGTCGCGACGCCTCGCGCGGGATCATCGGCTTCGATCTCCATCGTTCGCATCAGACCGTACCGGTCGGGCCGGTCCATCAATCCGACGGTAAATCTCTCTTCGTTAGTCAGATGCAGCGCGATGTCGCCGCCGTTATTGACGTAAGCCCGCGGCAGCCGCGCCACGTCCAGCATCGCGCCGAGGATCTCCTCCGCGACGCTCCCCGCTACTGCGGCCATAGGCGTGATAAATTGCTTCGCTGCAAACGGCGCCACCGCCGCGTGCATCCGGCGCGCGACGACGCCCTTCAACGTGCACCGAGCCGGATCGGCTGGTTGACGCAGTTCGACCAGTTCCCCGCAGAGTTCATCGAGCAGGCCGGTAAATCGCCGCGCCGCAGCCTCATAGGCCGCACGCACCTCCGCCTCGCCGCCACTCGCCTCGATAACCAGATCGATCGGGCCATCCTGCAAATGCAGCCGCTTCCCGTCAGGCAGAAGCGCGATTTGCGGGAGCCGGGTCATGCGCGCCGTCCCGGAATATGAGGCATCGGACGAAGTTCCGTATTTTCCCGCAGGGATGCCAGCGGACGCACGTGATCCATGTGGCCGCCGAGCGCGGCATAGTCGGACAGCCGCAGCGTGAACTCGATCGGCGCCACCAGCGCCGGCGTCGGCACATAGCCGAAAGCGCCGGCCGGCATCTGCGTGACGTCGACCATGAAGGTGATGCCGCCGCCCGGCCAGACATAGACCGGCGCGCCGCCGCTGGTGACCCGCGTCAGCGCGTCCTTGACCGACCGCGTCAACCGCACCGGATTGTCGGTCACGCCGGCGCGCAACGAACCGCCGGCACCGCCCATGAACAGCACCGTGCACAGCGCCGGCTCGCAATTCTCCTGTATGCGCTCGACCGAAAACTGCAGATCAGACGGCATCTGCTTCTCGATCGGCCGCAGCGCCTCGTCGAGCTCGTAATAGGCAGCGTGCTCGCCCGTGGTCGAAACCATCAGCATGGTCAGCCCCGGCCGTGCTTCCTTCGGGTTAAACGGCCCCAGCACCGACAGCGGATCGGAAATGTTGGTCCCGCCCCAGCCGGTACCGGGATCGGCGACCTGGAAGTAACGGCCGGGCGTCGAGCGCCGGCCCTTCATCTTGATCCCGGTATCGGGAATATCGAGCAGCTTGCCGGCCTGGTGCTCACTGAGAACGCCGGTGATGTGGTCGTCCACGACGACGACCTCGTCGACCTTGCCGTGCCATTGCTTGGCGAACATGCCGATGGTGGCCGAGCCGCAGCCCACCCGCATGCGTTCTTCGGCAACGCCGTTGACGATCGGCGGATAGCCAGCCTGCACAACGACCGTAGCGCCGCCATCGATCGTGAGTTCCACCGGCTTGCAGTTGGAGAGATCCATCAGCGCGTCGCAGGTGACGCGCCCCTCCTTCTTGGAACCGCCGGTCAAATGATGCACGCCGCCGAGCGACAGCATCTGCGAGCCGTATTCGCTGGTCGTCACGTGGCCGATCGCCTCGCCTTCCGCACGGACGGTTGCCGTCTCCGGACCGAGATAGCGGTCGGTGTCGATCTTCACCTTGACGCCGCAATAGCTGAAAATGCCTTCGGTCACGACCGTAACCATGTCGACGCCATCGACTTCCGACGACACGATGAAGGGCGCCGGCTTGTAATCGGGATAGGTGGTGCCGGCACCGATCGCGGTGACGAACACGTTAGACTCGTGGACGATCTTGCCGTCCCAGTCGCCGCCGGCCTGAAACGGCACCAGCCGTCCGCCATGCGATACCGTTCGTTCCAGCACGATATGCGGATCGACGCGCACCAGTTCGCCGTCGTGGTTGGCGTAGCGGTCGCACGCGCCTGCCGCGCCCGGCTTGATGTAGCACATCACCGGACAGGCATCGCAGCGGATCTTGTCGCCACCGGCGGTCGTCGTATCGGTCATGAACAAGCCTGGTCGAGGAGGCGTCGATCGGCTCAACTTTCGCGGCCGATCATTTTGTTCGTATACGAATGATGTTGCGCGCGGACTTGAACGCTGTCAAGCGGGCCTGAAAGCCAAAAGCCTCGCCTGCCGCATAATAGCTCATTTGCCTCGCCTCTTTGTTCATTAAGCGGGCAACGCGCTGCAGCGCGGGACGACGCGCTTGCACGTTTGTACACAAACGGTATCTTTCCAACGCCTCCAGCGCAGAATTTTGCAACGCAGCGAGGACCAGAGGGAGCACGATGCGCCTGACCGTCAACGGCAAGGCTTACGATGTCGAGGCGGCTCCCGACACGGCGTTGCTCTACGTGCTGCGCAACGATCTCGCTTTGAACGGACCGAAATACGGCTGCGGGCTTGGTGAATGCGGCGCCTGCGCTGTGCTGATCGACGGCGTCGCTGCGCGCTCCTGCGCGATCCCGATCGAGGGCTGCGTGGGGCGCGACATCGTGACGCTCGAAGGCCTGGGCACGCGCGAGCATCCCGATCCCGTGCAGCAGGCCTTCATCCGCGAGCAGGCTGCGCAGTGCGGCTATTGCCTCAACGGCATGATCATCACCACCAAGGCGCTGTTGCTGCGCTCGCCACATCCTTCGGAGGCCGAGGTGCTGGAAGCCCTGCGCCATCATCTGTGCCGCTGCGGCGCACACGTCGAGATCAAGCGCGCGGCGATGCGCGCAGCCGGCCACGACGTCGAGGCACAGGCGTGATGGCCGCACCTGACACGAATGGAAATCGCGAACGCCTGCAGGGCACACTGTCCGTCGTCCGTCCCGCCTCACCCGTCGAGGCCATCAAGTTCGAGACCTTCATCAGGATCACCGCAGACGGTTCGGTCACCGCGTATAACGGCCATGTCGATCTCGGCACCGGCATCCGCACCGCGCTCGGGCAGATCGTCGCCGAAGAACTCGACGTCTCCTTTGCGCGCGTCGTCATCGTGCTGGGCGACACCGCGCTCGTCCCCAACCAGGGTGCGACGATCGCCAGCGAGACCATCCAGATCACCGCCGTTCCGCTGCGCAAGGCAGCAGCGCAGGCGCGGCAGTTTTTGGTTGCGCGCGCCGCGGAGCGGCTGGAGCATGGCGTCGATGATCTCATCATTGAAGATGGTTTGATCCGAGGCAAGGACAATCGCAGCGTCAGCTATGGCGAGCTGATTGCAGGCGAAACCATCCAGCTTGAACTGGCCGACGACGTCCCGGTGAAGTCCGCCGATGCCTACACCATCGTCGGACGATCCGTCCCGCGTGTCGATCTGCCGGCGAAGGCGACCGGCGAACTGGTCTACGTTCACGACATGCGCGTACCCGGCATGCTGCACGGTCGCGTCGTTCGTCCGCCCTATGCCGGTGTCGATGTCGGCGATTTCATCGGCAACAGCCTGATCGCCGTCGATGAGGCTTCGGTGCGAGATATTCCCGGGTTCGTCGCGGTCGTACGCCTCGGCGATTTCGTCGGCGTCGTCGCCGAGCGCGAGGAAAACGCGATCAAGGCCGCGACGCGGCTCAAGGTGTCCTGGAAGCCGGTGCCGACACTGCCGGACCTGAAGGATATCGAGACCGCGCTGCGTGCCAATCCGTCCGTGCCGCGAACGCTGATCGACAAGGGCAACGTCGATGCGGCGGTCGCCGGCGCCGCCAGGCCGATGCCGCGAACCTACATCTGGCCGTATCAGATGCACGCCTCGATCGGCCCGTCCTGTGCCGTCGCCGACTACCAAGACGACCACACCAGGGTCTGGTCCGGCACGCAGAACCCGCACCATCTGCGCACTGAACTGGCGCGACTGATTCACCGGCGCGAGGCCGAGATCGAAGTGATCCGGCTGGAAGCGGCGGGCTGCTATGGCCGAAACTGCGCCGACGACGTTTCCGCCGATGCCGTGCTGCTGTCCCGCGCGGTCGGCCGCCCCGTCCGCGTGCAGCTCACGCGCGAACAGGAGCATGCGTGGGAACCCAAGGGCACCGCGCAGCTGATGGACGTCAATGGCGGATTGAACGCCGACGGCAGCGTCGCAGGATACGATTTTGCCACGCGCTATCCATCGAACGGCGCGCCGACACTGGCGCTGCTGCTGACCGGCGCCGTCCCGAACAGGCCGGCGATCTTCGAGATGGGCGACCGCACCGCCATCCCACCCTATGACTACGACAATCTGCGAGTTGTGGCGCATGACATGCCGCCGATCGTGCGGGCCTCGTGGCTGCGTGGCGTCTCGGCGCTGCCGAATACCTTTGCGCACGAATCCTTCATCGACGAATGCGCCAGCGAGGCCGGCGTCGACCCGATCGAGTATCGCCTGCGCTATCTGAAGGATCCGCGCGCGATCGATCTCGTCAATGCGGTGGCAGAACGCGCCGGCTGGAAGCCGCGGCCGGTGCGTGAGGAAATGCAGGCCGAAGGCGACATCGTGCGCGGCCGCGGCTTCGCCTATGCGCTCTATGTCCACAGCAAGTTTCCCGGCTATGGCGCGGCGTGGTCGGCGTGGATCGCCGACGTCGCCGTCAACAAGGCCACGGGCGACGTCAGCGTCACCCGCGTGGTGGCCGGGCAGGATTCCGGTTTGATGATCAATCCGGACGGCGTCCGTCACCAGATTCATGGCAACGTGATCCAGTCGACCAGCCGCGCGCTGATGGAAGAGGTTTCGTTCGACCGCACCTCGGTGACGGCGCGCGAATGGGGCGCCTACCCCATCATCAAGTTCCCCGAGGTGCCCGACATCGACGTCCTGATGTTGCCGCGGCAGGATCAGCCGCCGCTCGGCGTCGGCGAGTCCGCTTCCGTCCCCAGTGCCGCGGTCATTGCCAACGCAATCTATGACGCCACCGGCGTGCGCTTTCGCGAATTGCCGTTCACGCCGGAACGTATTCTGCGCGGGTTGCATGGCGAGCAACAGGCGGTAGCGGAGGCACTGCCCGCGCCATCGCCCCAGCCCGCGCTCCCCTCGCGCATCTGGCAAAGTCCGTTCGCCAAGCGCACCGGTATACTCGCTACTGCCGCGGCGCTGTGCGCAGCCGTGGCCGGCATCGGCACCGCCGTCCTTCCGTGGCGCGCGATTGCGCCGATCGCGCGTCCCGATGCATCGGTCTATTCGCAAGCTACCATCGCCCGCGGCCAGCAACTTGCTGCACTGGGCGACTGTGCGGTCTGCCACACCTCGGTGAACGGCATTCCCAGCGCCGGCGGCCGGCCGCTGCCGACGCCGTTCGGCACGATCTATTCGACCAACATCACGCCCGACGTCGAGACCGGGATTGGCGCATGGTCCTATCCCGCCTTCGAACGCGCAATGCGCGAGGGCATTCATCGTGACGGCCGACACCTCTATCCGGCGTTTCCCTACACGCACTTCGCCAAAACCACCGACGCCGACATGCAGGCGCTCTATGCTTACCTGATGGCGCAGTCGCCGGTGCGCGCGGAGACGCCGAACAATGCGCTCGCATTCCCGTTCACCCTGCGTCCACTGATGGCGGGATGGAACGCCCTGTTCCACAAGCCCGACGTATTTCAACCGGAGCAGACCAGATCCGAGATATGGAATCGCGGCGCCTATCTGGTCGAGGGTCTCGGCCATTGCAGTGCCTGCCATTCGCCGCGCAACGCACTCGGCGCGGAGATCGCAAACGCCCATCTCGCCGGCGGATTTGCGGAGGGCTGGGAGGCGCCGGCGCTGACATCGCTGTCGCGGGCGCCGATCCCCTGGAATGAGGATGAGCTTTACGCCTACTTGCGGACCGGCGAGTCCCGCTTCCATGGCGTTGCGGCCGGGCCGATGGCGCCGGTGGTCAAGGAACTCGCCGCCCTTCCCGATTCCGACATCCGCGCCATGGCGGTCTATCTCTCCTCATTCAACGACACGGCCATCGACAGGCCGGCGCAGGAAGCGCTTGCCGCCAAGCTCGAGGCCGCGACCGGCACGCGGACGTCCGCGGCCTCCAGCGTCGGTGCCCGTCTGTACCAGGGCGCCTGCGCGGTTTGCCACGAGGTCGGCGGCGCGCCGCTGTTCGGCAGCCGCCCATCGCTGGCGTTGAACAGCAATCTGCACAGCACCGTGCCGGACAATCTGATCCAGGTGATCCTGCACGGCATCGCGAAGCCGGCCGCCACCGACCTCGGCTATATGCCGGCCTTCCGGGACAGCCTGACCGACGGCCAGATCGCCGAACTGGCCGCCTATCTCAGGCGGCAGTTTGCGCCGGACAAGCCTGCCTGGACCGACATTGGCGCAGTGGTTAACCGGATCCGGCAGGAATAGCGCGCTGAGCTGCCATGCCGCCGCCAAAACCCACTGGTTGGGCGGCCCCCGGCACGATAGAGTTCCGCCATGGCAGTGACCGATATTGCATCCCGGACCTATAATCACGGCTGGCGGCTCGACCCGATCGTGCGCAGCCTGCTGGATACCGATTTTTACAAGCTGCTGATGCTGCAGATGATCCGCGAGTTCTATCCGGATCAGCGCGTCACCTTTTCGGTAATCAACCGCACCAGGCACGTCCGGCTTGGCGAGATCATCGACGAGGGTGAGTTGCGCGCCCAGCTCGACCATGCGCGCACCATCCGTTTCACCAAAAAGGAGCTGATCTGGCTCGCCGGTAATACGTTCTACGGCAAGACCCAGATGTTCTCGCCGGATTTCATCCACTGGCTCTCCAGCTTCCGCCTGCCCGAATACGAACTGCACAAGGTCGACGGCCAGTACGAATTGCACTTTCACGGGCCGTGGACCCACACCACGATGTGGGAAATCCCGGCGCTCGCGATCATGAACGAGCTGCGCTCGCGCCAGGCGACCAAGGGACAGGGCCGCTTCGTTCTCGACGTGCTCTATGCGCGCGCCAAGGCCAAGCTGTGGTCCAAGGTCGAGCGGCTGCGCAAGCTCGAAGGTTTGCGACTGTCGGATTTCGGCACCCGCCGCCGCCATGGCCATCTGTGGCAACGCTGGTGCGTCGAGGCCGTCAAGGAAGGCCTCGGCCCCTCCTTCACCGGCACCTCCAACGTGCTGCTGGCGATGGACAACGATCTCGAAGCGATCGGCACCAACGCGCATGAGCTGCCGATGGTCGCCGCGGCGCTGGCGAATTCCGACGAGGAGTTGCGCTGGGCGCCCTACCGCATCCTCGATCAATGGCGTCATACCTATGGCGGCAACCTCCTGATCGCCCTGCCCGACGCTTTCGGCACCAAGCCGTTCCTGCGCGACGCGCCGGACTGGGTCGCCGACTGGACCGGCTTCCGCCCCGACAGCGCCCCGCCGATCACGGCCGGCGAGGACATCATCAAGTGGTGGAAGCAGAAGGGCCGCGATCCCCGCGAGAAGCTCCTGGTGTTCTCCGACGGCATGGATGTCGGCTCGATCGAGGAGACCTATCGCCATTTCTCCGGCCGCGTGCGCATCTCGTTCGGCTGGGGCACCAACCTCACCAATGATTTCGTCGGCTGTGCGCCTGACGGGTCCGCCGATTTGGATCCGATCTCGCTGGTCTGCAAGGTGACGTCGGTCGATGGACGGCCGGCGGTCAAGCTCTCGGACAATCCCGAGAAGGCGACCGGCAGCCCCGCCGAGGTCGAACGCTATCTGCGCGTGTTCGGCAATGCCGGGCGCGTCCGCACCGCCGTGCACGTCTGAGCCTGCGACACCACGTTCCCAGCCACCTATCGACCTGACGAGCCCCGCATGCCCGCACCCAAGCCGCCTGCCTTTGAGACCCTGAGCCTGCACGCCGGCCAGCGTCCGGATCCCGCCACCGGCGCCCGCGCGGTGCCGATCTACCAGACCACGTCCTACGTCTTCCAGGACTCCGACCACGCGGCAGCACTGTTTAACCTGGAACGCGCGGGACACATCTACACCCGCATTTCGAATCCCACGACCGCCGTGCTCGAGGAGCGGCTCGCCGCGCTTGAAACCGGCGTCGGTGCGATCTGCACGGCGAGCGGCATGGCCGCGCTGCATCTGGCGATCGCCACCATTCTCAATGCCGGCGATCACATCGTGGCCTCTGCCTCGCTCTATGGCGGCACCATCAACCTGCTGGCGCACACGCTGCCGCGCTTCGGCATCACCACCACCTTCGTCAAGCCGCGCGCGCTCGACGAGTTCCGCGCAGCGATCAAGCCGAACACGCGGCTGGTGATCGGCGAGACCATCGGCAATCCCGGGCTTGAAGTGCTCGACATCCCGGCCGTTTCGAAGATCGCGCACGACGCTCAGATTCCGCTGTTGATCGACAACACCTTTGCGACGCCGTTCCTCAGCCGTCCGATCGAACTCGGCGCCGACCTCGTGATGAATTCGGCGACCAAATGGATCGGCGGCCATGGCATCGCGATCGGCGGCGTCATCGTCGATGGCGGCCGGTTCGACTGGCATGCCTCCGGCAAATTCCCGCAATTGACCGAGCCCTATGCCGGCTATCACGGCATCGTCTTCGACGAGCAGTTTGGGCAGGCCGCTTTCATCATGCGCGCGCGCACCGAGGGCCTGCGCGACTTCGGCGCCTGCCTGTCGCCGACCAACGCGTTCCAGCTGCTGCAGGGCGTCGAAACGCTGGGCGTCCGCATGGAGCGGCACATGAGCAATACGCTGGCGGTGCTTGAAGCACTGACCGCCAACAAGGCGGTCGAGTGGGTGATGCATCCGGCGCTCGAGAATCATCCCGACCATCAACTCGCCAAGCAGCTTTTGCCGCGCGGGGCAGGATCGATTGTCTCATTCGGCATCAAGGGCGGCCGCGCAGCAGGCAAGAAATTCATCGAGTCTTTGCGGATGATCAGTCATCTGGCCAATGTCGGCGACGCCAAGACGCTGGTCATTCACCCGGCGAGCACCACGCATCAGCAGATGGATGCCGAGCAGTTGAAGGCCGCCGGAATCGGCGAGGAACTGGTGCGGCTGTCGGTCGGCATCGAGACCGTGTCCGACATCATCGACGATCTCGGCCAGGCGCTTCGCGCGTCGCAGAGGGTTTGAGCCATGAAGCTGTCCGTCAATAATGCTGATGTCTTCGTTGCCACCGGTGGCCGTCCGTTCGATCCCTCGCTGCCTGCGGTCGTGATGCTGCACGGCGCCGGGTTCGATCATTCGACCTGGGCGCTGCACAGCCGCTGGTTCGCCCATCATGGCTATTCCGTGCTGGCGCCCGATCTGCCGGGCCACGGCCGCTCCGGCGGCGCGCCGCTTCCGACCATCGCCGACATGGCGGACTGGACAGCCGCCCTGCTCGACGCGGCCGGTGCACCGAAGGCAAAACTCGTCGGCCACTCGATGGGATCGCTGATCGCGCTGGAGACGTCGGCGCGGCATCCTGACAAGGTCTCCAGCCTCAGCCTGATCGGCACCGCCGCCGCGATGACGGTCGGGCCCGACCTGCTCAAGGCCGCCGAGGCCAACAGCCCCGATGCCATCGACATGGTCTCGATCTGGGGCCTCGGCTTCAAGGCCGAACTCGGCGGCAGCCTCGCGCCGGGACTGTGGATGCATCAGGGCGCGCAACGGGTGCTGCAGCAGACGCGCCCCGGCGTGCTCTACAACGATCTCCATGCCTGCAACGCCTATCAGAACGCGCTCGCGGCGGCCGCGCAGGTCAAGGTGCCCGCGACCTTCATCCTCGGCGAGCGCGACATGATGACGCCTGCGAAGGCCGGCAAGACTCTCGCAGCGGCGACGCCGAATGCGCGCACGATCGTCGTGCCGGGCGCCGGTCACATGATCATGGCCGAAGCGCCGGACGAATTGCTGGCGGCACTGAAGCAGTAGTGCTCCGTTTTCTTCCTTCTCCCCTTGTGGGAGAAGGTGGCGCGCAGCGCCGGATGAGGGGTTCTATCAACATCGATCCTCGTGGAGAGAACCCCTCACCCGTCGCCGAACTTCGTTCGGCACCACCCTCTCCCACAAGGGGAGAGGGTAAGCAGCTGGCGTCACTGCTTCGCCGGCTTCCGCTCTACCGGGTGGATATCAATCGCGCGCAGCCTGCCCATCCGGAGCACGTCCATCGACAGCATGCGGCCGATGCGGTCGCGGTCGAGGGCGCGGATCAAATCGTCGACGCCGTTGATGTCGACGCCATCGAGCTTGATCACGACGTCTCCCGGCAGCAGGCCCGCCTTCGCGGCCGGACTGTCCGGGTCGATCTGCGCCAGCAGCGCGCCCATCGTGTTGTCGACGCCGGCAACCACCGCATGGCGACGCGGGATCGGCGCCGTCTGGCCGGCGACGCCGATGAAGGCACGGCGGACATAGCCGTGGCGGATAATCTCGGACAGCACGAATTGCGCGGTGTTGCTGGCGACCGCAAAGCAGATGCCCTGCGCGCCGTTGATGATCGCGGTGTTGATGCCGATCACTTCGGCCGACGACGACACCAGCGGCCCGCCCGAATTGCCGGGATTGAGCGCGGCATCGGTCTGGATCACGTCCTCGATGGTTCGTCCGCTCACCGAGCGGATCGAACGGCCGAGCGCGGACACCACGCCCGCCGTCACCGTCGATTCGAATCCAAGCGGATTGCCGATCGCGACCACGAGCTGGCCGCGGCGCAGGCTCTTGGAATTGCCGAGCGAGGCATAGCGCAGATCCCGCGCGCCATCGGCGCGCAGCAACGCGAGGTCGGTATCGGGATCGACGCCGAGCACATGGGCGTCGGTGACGAAGCCCTCGATGTCGCGGAGCCGGATTTCCTTCGACGATCCGACCACGTGGCTGTTGGTCAGCACCAGTCCATCGGGCGAGATGACGATGCCTGAGCCGAGTCCGCCGCGCTCGCGCGCGGAGCGTACTTTCGGCCCGGTTTCGACGCGCACGACTGCCGGCCCGACACGCTCGGTCACACCGATGACGGCGTTGGAATAAGCATCGAGCAGGGCCTGATCGTCGACAGGTGTGGCTTCGGTCGCGCGCGGTGACAGGCTGTCACCGGCAATATCCGAGGTGAAATCCAGCATGGCGAAATCCTTTGGCCCCCTCAGATGGTGGCCGGGAACCGCACGCGCAAGGCTTCCCCATTCCGCGCAGGGCTGGCCTGCTACGGTGCCCGCCGGAGCGTCCCTGACCTTGCCTTGACCGGATCGAGCAGCGCCCAGTCGCCCTGCTCGAGCGTGTAGCCCTTCGGGAATGGCGCACGCAGTTCGAGCCCGAGCGAGCGCAGCACGCGGTCGTCGCGGTAGTAGCATTGCAGGACGACGCGGACGAGCGTCGCCGCAGCGGCGCCACCCTTGGTGCGAAACTCCGTCGCCACGGCATCGCGTTTGGCCGGATCGAGTTCAGCCAGCGCTTGGCCAGCGAGCCGCGCGAGATCGTCAAGCGCCTGCGCTACCAGCGCGGTATCGCGGCCGAGCGTCGCCAGCATGTCGGCCTGGATCGCGGGATCGTCGGCGCCGGGCACCTTGTACTCGTCGCTGGCGGGAATGATCATGGCAGCGATGGTGCGCAGATCGTTGCGTTGGGCTCGGGTCAGTTCAATGCTTGCGGACATGACGGTCTCAGTCGAAAAGGTTGGCGAGGCGTTGCTTCATCTGGTCGGCGATGTAAAGCGCGATCGCCTGGATGGTCGAGGTTGGGTTCACGCCGCCTGACGTCACGAACACGCTGCCGTCGACGATGAAGAGGTTCTTCACGTCATGCGAGCGGCCCCATTCGTTGACCACGGAGCGCGCGGGATCGGTCCCCATCCGCGCGGTGCCGAGCAGATGCCAGCCGCCCCACGGGATCGGATCGTTGATGCAGATATCGGTGGCGCCGGCAGCTTCGAGAATCTCACGGCCGCGCGCCAGACCGTGATCCATCATCTTTCGGCTGTTGGCGCTGATGGTGTAGTCGATCCTCGGCGCTGGAATGCCATGGCCGTCCTTCAGCACGGGATCGAGCGTGACGCGGTTGTGCTCCTCGGGCAGGTCCTCGCAGATTGCTGACACCGCAAGGCGATGGCCATTGAGCTTGCGGAAGACGCGATGGTGATCCGCGCCCCACGGCAGAATGCCCTTCTGCTCGCTGGCAACCGCCTCGAACACCGGCCCGGCACCGCGGCCGAACTGGATGCCGTAACCGCGGACGAAACCGCGCGACAGATCCGTGTCGTAGAACTCCTTGCTCCACAGGCAGGTCGGCGGCGCGCGGTTGGAGTCGGTCACCTCCTTCACGAAGCCGTAGATCTGCGCATAGGGATGGAACATCAGGTTCTTGCCGACCAGCCCTGACGAATTGGCGAGCCCGTTCGGGAAACGGCCGGAGACCGAGTTCAGAAGCAGCCGCGGCGTGCCGACGCCGTTACATGCGATGATAACGACCTCGGCCGGCTGGAACTGCTCGACGCCGTCCTTGTCGTAATAGACCACGCCCGAGGCCATGCCGTGCTCGTTGGTCAAAATCTCGCGCACGCGGCAGTGGGTCTTGAGTTCGACGCCGGCGCGGATCGCGTGCGGCCAATAGGTGATGTCGGTCGAGGCCTTTGCGCCCTGCGCGCAGGCCGGCGTGCAATGGCCGAGATTGATGCAGCGCGCCCTGCCCTCGTAGTCCATGGTCGCCACCGTCGTATCCGACGGCCACCAGTGCCAGCCGAGCTTGTTCATGGCGTTGCCGATCAGCGGGCCCGAGAGTCCCAGCGGCTGCGGCGGCATCGGCGGATGCGTCAGCGGTGACAACGGATCGCCAGATAGCCCCGATACGCCCATCATCCGGTCGTTCTCCTCGAAGAACGGCGTAAGTGCGTCGTAGTCAATGGGCCAGTCGTCCGCGACGCCATCAAGCGTCTTTACCTTGAAGTCGCTTGGATGCAGCCGCGGCCAATGCGCGGTGTACATCACCGTCGAGCCGCCGACGGCGTTGAAGTTCACGACCTTGATCGGCGAATTGTCGTCGTTGATCGGATAGTCCTCGGGCCGGCCGCGGACGTTCGGGCTGGTCGACCAGTCGCCATAGAACTTCGCCTCCCAGTCGCGCCCGGTGCTGGGATATTCCGACGGGTTCATCCAGCCGCCCTGATCGAGGCAGAGGATGTGCATCCTGGTGTCGGCGAGGCTCCACGCCACGGCCGCGCCGGAGGCACCGGCGCCGATGATGAGGACGTCAACGGGATCGTGCTTGTTCATTCTTGGTCCTTGAATCTCTCTCCTGTCGTTCCGGGGCATCGCATAGCGATGAACCCGGAACCTCCAGATTCCGGGTTCGATGCTTCGCATCGCCCCGGAATGACGGGTTAGCTAACAATCCTCACCGGCAGTGTACGGATGCCACGGATGAAATTCGAATAGAGCCGTTGCGGCGGGCTGACGATCTCAAAACGAAGGTCGCGGTTCAATACTTCCTCCCAGAGGATGCGGATCTGCTGCTCGGCGAGGCGATCGCCGACGCAGCGGTGGATGCCGGCGCCGAAGGCGAGATGCTGGCGTGGCTTGGGGCGATCGATGATGAATTCATCGGCACGGTCGATCTTGGTTTCGTCGCGGTTGCCGGAGATGTACCACATCACGACCTTGTCGCCCTTGGCGATCCGGCGGCCGGCGAGCTCGGTATCGTGGCGCGCGGTGCGGCGCATGTGCAGCACCGGCGTCTGGTAGCGGATGATCTCGGAGACGAGGTTCGGGATCAGCTCGCGCCGCGCCCGCACCAGCTCGAACTGCTCGGGATTTTCGATCAGCGCCATCAGCCCGCCGCTCATGGAATTGCGGGTGGTGTCGTTGCCGCCGACAATCAACAGCCCGATCGTGCCGATGAACTCGCGCGCCTGCAGGTTTCGCGTCGCTTCGGAATGCGCCAGCATCGACACCAGGTCGAAGGTCGGCGGCGCATCGGCGCGCGCATCCCATAATCTGCGGAAATACTCGCCCATCTTCAGCATCTCGTCGTAACGCTCGTCCTCCGAATGCACCACCGCGTCCGGCGAATCCACGTTGGCGATGGCAACATCGGACCACCAGCTCAGCTTCATCCGGTCTTCCCAAGGGAAATCGAACAAGGTCGCCAGCATCATGTTGGTGAGGTCGGTCGAGATCCTTTCCGCCCAGTCGAAGGTCTCGTTGCGCGGCAGCGCATCGAGCACGTCGGACGTCCGCTTGCGGATCAGCGGCTCGAAATTGGCAAGATTGGACGGCGCCACGATCGGCGCGACCGTCCGACGCTGCGCGGTATGCCCGGGAGGGTCCATGCGGATGAAGCTGGTACGCTCCTGCCCCTTCGGCTGGTCGGCCACCTGAATACCGCCGAGTTCGGAACTCGACGAATAGGTCGCGTGGTCAAGCTCGACCGCAAAGATGTCGTCGTAGCGAGTCACCGACCAGTACGGCCCGAACGGCGAAGCCTCGCAATAGTGCACGGGATCGTCGCGGCGCAATTGTTCGAACAGCGGCCGCCAAGTGTCGTCCTGATAAAGGTGGGGATCGCTGACGTCGATCGACGTCAGCCTGCGTTGTGCCGCCTGGGCCATCGCTTCCCTCCCCTCGTTCCTTCGCCGCTTTTCGGGCGATCTCGATCCCGACGATAGGGGCAGATGCGGTCGCGAGTAAAGCCGGCCGGGGTTGGCCGACGGCAAACCTGCAACCCTGCCACGCGTCCCTGCGGGGTTTGTCCCCCGGCGTGAGAACGGATAGTTTTGGGACGAACCAAGGATCGGGAGAAACGACCATTCCGGATTTCGACGCCATCATCATCGGCGCAGGCTTGTCGGGTTTGTACCAGCTCTACCGGCTGCGCGAACAGGGTCTGCGCGTGCGGGTGCTCGAGGCCGGGACCGATGTCGGCGGCACCTGGTACTGGAACCGCTATCCCGGCGCACGCTTCGATTCCGAAAGCTATTCCTACGGCTACTCGTTCTCGAAGGAATTGCTGCAGGAATGGGAATGGTCCGAGCATTTTGCCGGCCAGCCGGAAACGCTGCGTTACATCAACTACGTCGCCGACAAGTTCGACCTGCGCCGCGACATCCAGTTTCGCAGCCGCGTAACCGCCGCCACCTACGACGAGGACACACGAAGCTGGACCACCACGCTGGAGGACGGCAGCGCATTCAATTCGCGTTTCCTGATCACCGCGATCGGGCCGTTGTCGACGCCGACGCTGCCGAGGATCGAAGGGCGCGACGATTTCAAGGGCGCGTCGTTTCATACCGCGCGATGGCCGAAGGAGCCGGTGGACTTCGCAGGCAAGCGCGTGGCTGTCATCGGTACCGGCGCGACCGGCATCCAGACGATCCAGACCATCGCCAGCCAGGTCGGCCATCTCACGGTATTTCAGCGCACGGCCAACTGGGCCGCGCCACTGCACAACGGCAAGATAGACGCCGAGACGCAGGCGAAGATCAAGGCCGGCTATCCCGAGATGTTCGCGCGCTGCCGCGAGACCTTCGCCTGCTTTATTCATACGACGGACCCGCGCGGCGCGTTCGAAGTCTCCGACGAGGAACGCGAGGCGAATTACGAACGACTCTACGGCGAACGCGGCTTCGGCATCTGGATCGGCAATTTTAAGGATATCCTGATCGACCGCAAGGCGAACGCGACGATTTCCGATTTCGTCGCGCGCAAGATCCGCGAACGGGTCAAGAACCAGGTCACAGCCGAGAAGCTGATCCCGAAGAACCATGGCTTCGGCACGCGCCGGCTGCCGCTCGAAACGTTCTATTACGAGGTCTACAACCAGGACAATGTCGACCTGGTCGATATCAAGGAGACGCCGATCGAGCGCATTACGCCGAAGGGAATCAAGACCAGCGATAAGGAATTCGAGTTCGACATCATCATCTACGCCACCGGCTTCGACGCCATCACCGGCAGCTTCGACAAGATCGACTTCCGCGGCGTCGGAGTCGCGCGGCTGAAGGATAAATGGAAACGCGGTCCCGAGACCTATCTCGGCATCATGGTCCACGAGTTTCCGAACCTGCTGATGCTGATGGGGCCGCATACCGCGCTAGGCAACATTCCGCGCAGCATCGAGTACAGCGTCGACTGGGTGACCGGGCTGATCGCCTTTGCGACCAAGCAGCGATTGACGCGACTGGAGGCGACGCCGGAGGGCGTGCGATCCTGGACCGACCACGTCAAGGCGCTCGGCGAAGGGATGCTGTCCAACGAGGTCGATTCCTGGATGACCGGCATCAATTCCAACGTCGAAGGAAAGCAGACCCGCATCGTCGCTCGCTACAGCGGCAGCGCTCCGGATTACCGTGCGCGATGCGACGAGGTGGCGGCGAAGGGATATGACGAGTTGAGGCTGGGGTAGCGGCGAGCACTCGGCTCATCCTCCCCTGGAGGGGGAGGATCGGTTCGCATGAAATGCGAATCGAGGTGGGGTGACGGTCTCTCCACAACGCACAGTGCCCGTGTTGAGAGATCACCCCACCCCGTCTCGCATTGCGCTGCGCTCCATGCGAGCCGACCCGCCCCCTCGAGGGGCGGGTGAAGCTAACCCACCCTACAATTTCACCACGCGTCGATGCACGGCCGCTTCCTCGTCATGCGCGGCTCCGGCTTCGGCACCGCGCGCAGGCCGGACATGATCCAGTGTCGCGTGGCGGCGGGATCGATGACCTCATCGATCTCGAGTACCGAGGCGATCGAGACTGCCTTGCCGTTGGCATAAAGCTCGGCGACCTTGGCCTTGTAGTAATTCTCGCGCTCGACCGGGTCTGCGATCGCTTCCATCTCCTTGCGGAAGCCGAGCCGGACATAACCTTCCAGTCCCATGCCGCCGAACTCGCCGGTCGGCCAGGCCACCGTGAAAAACGAGGCGTGGAAGCCGCCGCCGATCATGGCCTGGGCGCCGAGGCCATAACCCTTGCGCAGCACGATGCCGAACAGCGGTACCGTGAGGCTGGCGCCGGTGACGAACATGCGCGCGACGTGGCGGACGATCGCGGTCTTTTCCGCTTCGGGCCCCACCATGAAGCCCGGCGTATCGCACAGCGACAGGATCGGAATGTCGAAGGCGTCGCAGAGCTGCAGGAAGCGCGCGGCCTTGTCGCCGGCTGGCGCGTCGATGGCGCCGCCGAGATGTTTTGGATTGTTGGCGATCAGGCCGAACGGCTTGCCCTCGATGCGGATGAAGGCCGTGATCATGCCGATGCCGAAATCCCGGCGGATTTCCAGCACCGATCCCTCGTCGGCCAGCAGATCGATCACGCTGCGGATGTCGTAGACGCGCAGGCGATTTTCCGGGATAGCCCGCCGCAGCAGCCGCTGGTCCGGCGCTTTCCAGTCGGCGACCGCGCCCTGGAAGTAAGACAGATACTTCTGCGCGGCCGTGGTCGCTTCCGCCTCGTCCTCGACCAGGATGTCGATCACGCCGTTCGGCGACTGGAACGACACCGGGCCGACTTCGGCCGGATGGTAGACGCCAAGGCCGCCGCCTTCGATCATCGCAGGCCCGCCCATGCCGATCGAGGCGTTCCTGGTGGCGATGATGACGTCGCAGCAGCCGAGCATCGCGGCGTTGCCGGCGAAGCAGTAGCCGGACACGACGCCAACAACCGGCACGAGGCCGGAGAGCCTTGCGAACTGCACAAAGGACGGTCCGTCGAGACCGGTCATGCCGAGTCGATCGGTGTCGCCGGGACGGCCGCCGCCGCCTTCGGCGTAAAATACCAGCGGCAACCGCCACTGCTCGGTCAGGCTGAGCATGCGGTCGATCTTCTTGTGGTTCATGTGGCCTTGGGTGCCGGCCAGCACGGTGTAATCATAGGATATCACCATGCAGCGGGCGGCGTCCGCGCCGAATTTCTTGGCGTTCACGGTGGCGACACCTGAGATCAGGCCGTCGGCCGGGGTGTTGCGGATGAGATCATCGACCTTGCGTCGCCGCCGCTGCGCGGCAATCGCGAGCGAGCCATATTCGACGAACGAACCTTCATCGACGAGGTGGGCAATGTTCTCGCGCGCCGTGCGCTGATTGGTCTTGCGCCGCCGCTCGACCGAGGCCGGCCGATTTTCGTCCAGGGTGATCGCGTGGCGTTCGATCAACTCGGCGAGATCAGGACGGATGTGATCGAGATCGAATTGCTCTTCCTCGGCCTCATCATGGGCTTCGATCTCGGCCGGCTCGAGATAGAGGATCGCCTCGTCCTGCATCAGCGTGACGCCGGCTTCCGCCGCGACCTTCGTCACCCGGCCGCCATACGGCGCGGTGACAAGATGCTCCATCTTCATGGATTCGAGCACGGCGATCTGCTGGCCGGGACGGACGAGGTCCCCTTCCCTGACATCGACCGTGACGATGGTGCCCTGCAGCGGCGCCGGAACCGGCATCGAACCTGCCGGCCCCGCAACCGGTGCCTCGGCCGTTATTGCCGTCTCGGCTGCGGGCGCACTGTCATCCGCAGCCATACTGGATTCGACCAGCGCCATCTCGGCCGCCAGTTGGGCCTCGCCAACCAGGGCCGCGACATGGGTATCGATGAAGCCGGTGCTGAGGCGGTTCTCGACGAAATCCGGATGCGCCAGGATCGCCGCAAGGAACGGAATGTTGGTGGCGACACCGCCGATGCGAAATTCGCGCAAGGTGCGCGAGGCCTTGTGCACGACGTCGGTCCAGTCGCCGCCCGCCGCGTGAACAATGACTTTGGCGAGCAGCGAGTCGAATGCGGCGCTGGTGCGATAGCCCGAATATCCGAACGTATCGACGCGGACGCCGGGCCCGGACGGCAGGTCGAACGGCGCCAGCGTTCCGCCGGTCGGTCGCGTCCCGCCGCTCTCGTCCATCACCTCCATGTTGACGCGGAGCTGCATCGCAAAGCCGCGCGGTTTCGGGATATAGCCCTGCGCCAGGCCGAGCGAACCCAGCGTGGCGCCGGCCGCGACCGCGAGCTGCGACTGCACCAGATCGAGACCCAGCACCGCCTCGGTGACGGTATGTTCGACCTGAAGCCGCGGATTGGCCTCGATGAAGGCGAACGCCTGATCGCTCGCCTTGTCGTTGATCCGATCGTTATCAACCAGGAACTCGAACGTGCCGAGATTGGTATAATTCGCGGTCGCCGCCATTTCCTTGGCGGCATCGATGATGCGCGCGCGCAAGGCGTCGCTGAGCGACGGGCTCGGCGCGACCTCGATCAGCTTCTGGTTGCGGCGCTGGACCGTGCATTCACGCTCATGGAGATGGCTGATGGCGCCATGGTGATCGCAGATGATCTGCACTTCGATATGGCGGGCATTGCGGATCAGGCGCTCGACATAGACGCCGTCGCTGCCGAAGGCGGCCTTGGCCTCGGACTGGCAGCGCGCATAGGCCTCCTCGAGCTTGGCGGCATCATCGACGATGCGCATGCCACGCCCGCCGCCACCGGCGATGGCCTTGATCATCACGGCCGCGCCAGGGCCGAGGGAATCGAAAAAGGCCTTCGCCTCCTCCAGGCTGGTCGGCCCGCCGGTGCCGTCGATGATCGGCACGCCGCATTGCTTGGCGAGCGCCTTGGCCTGGGCCTTGTCGCCGAACAGATCGAGCGCCTCGGCGGACGGGCCGACGAAGACGATGCCTTCCTCGACGCAGCGCCGGGCCAAGGTGGAGTTCTCGCTGAGGAAGCCATAGCCCGGATGCACCGCGTCGCATTCGGTGGCCTTGGCCGCCGCAATCACGGCCTCGATGTCGAGATAGGCGCGCGCGCCGCGTCCCGGGATCTCGTGGGCGGCGTCGGCGGCACGAACATGCATCGACTGCGCATCGTCGGCGGAATAGATCGCAACGGTGGCAAGCCCGGCGTCACCGGCGGCCCGCGCGATGCGAATGGCGATCTCGCCGCGGTTGGCGATCAGCAGCTTATGAAAGGACATCGCAGTACCTGTTTAACGGTCTCTCATGGTGGGATCGAGCACGATGCGCAGGGATTCGCCAAGGGCATTAAAGGCCAACGAGACCACCAGAATGGCAAGCCCCGGCGCATACATCTGCTCCGGCGCGATCTCCATGTACTGGTAGGCGCGCGCCAGCATGGCGCCCCAGCTTGGGTTCGGTGGCTGGATACCGAGGCCGAGGAAGCTGAGGCTGGCTTCCGCGAGCAGCGCCGCCGCCAGCAGCAGCGTCACCTGGACGATGACGGGCTGCAGCGCGTTCGGCAGTACGTGCTTCCACAGGATGTGCCAGGCCGGCGCGCCAAAGCACCTGCTGGCATCGACATAGAGTTCCTGGCGCACGATCAGCGTGCGGGCGCGGACGATCCGGGCCAGCGCTGGAAACATCACGATGCCGACCGCGATCATGCCGTTGGTCAGCCCGATGCCGAGCGCGCCGGTGACCGCGATCGCCAGCACGATGGCCGGGAACGACAGGAAGGTGTCGATGACGCGGCTGATGATATCGTCGGTCCAGCCGCCGAAGAAGCCGGCAGCGAGCCCGACCGGCAAGCCGATCAGGATCGCGACGCCGACCGCAAGCAGGCTGGCATAGACGGTGGCCGGCGCGCCGTAGATCAGGCGGCTGAAGATATCGCGGCCGAGATCGTCGGTGCCGAGCAGATGGCCCGGCCCGGGCGGCGCGAGCATGTTGTTGGCATCCTGCGCGGTCGGCGCATAGGGTGCGATCCAGGGCGCGCCGATTGCCACGATGACGAGCACCAACAGGACCAGAATAGCCAGCGCAGCGCGCAGGTCGCCGGCCAGCCAGCGGAACAGGCGCCGCAGCCGGCCCGGTTCGGCGCGTGACTTCGGCGTGGCCAGCGAAAGCTCCGTCATTGCTCGATCCTCGGATCGACGGCGGCGCACAAGAGATCGGTGATCAGATTGACCGCGATGACCACGATCACCATCGCGAACACCACGCCCTGCACGATCGGGAAATCGCGCTGCAGTGCGCCGCGCACGATCAGGCTGCCCATCCCGGGAATGGCGAACACCGCCTCGATCACCACGGTCGCCGCCAGCATGCGGTTGACGAGGAGACTGATGATGGTGAACAGGTTGACGCTGACGTTCTTCAGGCCGTGCTGCCAGAGGATGCGCGTCATCGACAAGCCCTTGGCATGTAATGTGCGCACATATTGCGACGACAGCACTTCCAGCAGCGATCCGCGCAGCTGCCGCGCCACCTCGGCCATGCCATAGGCGGCGATGGCGATGCCGGGCAGCAGCGCGTGCCGGATCGCCTCCCATGGCGATGCGCTGAAGGACTTGGCGCCGGTCGCCGGTAGCCAGTTCAATTTCAGCGAGATTTCTGCGACGAGGATCATCGCCAGCCAGAAGCCGGGAATGGCGACGCCGAGCGAGGCGATCAGGCTGACAGTCTTGTCGACCCAGCCATCGGGCTTGATCGCCGCGATTACGCCCATGGGAATGCCGGTAACGAGCGCCAGCGCCAAAGCGATGGCCACGATCAGGAGCGTGTTGGGAAAGGCGCGGGCGATGGAGGTGGCGACCTTCTCACCGGTCAACAGCGATTGCGAGAGGTCGCCCTGCACGACGTTGGCGAGCCAGGCGCCATATTGCACCAGGAACGGCCGGTCGAGACCGTAGATCTTGCGGATCTCGGTGATGCGCGCGTCGGTGGCATTGTCACCGGCGAGTGTGACTGCGATATCGCCGGGCACCAGCTTCAGCAACGCGAACACCATGAAGGTCGCGAGCAGGATGACGGGGACCGCCTGCAACAGGCGGCCGCCGATCACCCGTACCGGACTCCGTCGCGCCATCGTTCTTCAGCTCTCCAGCCAGACGTCGTCGTATTTGGGTTTGCCCAGGAGGTTCGGCTTGTAACCCTGTACCTTCTTGTTCATGGCGACCAGTTCGAACTGGAACGCGAGCGGCGCCACGAACGCGTTCTCCATCACCAGCCGCTGCACGGTGGCGAAGGCCTTGCGACGCATCTCGATGTCCTCTGAGGCGCGCGACTCCTTGATCGCGGCATCGAGTTCCGGCGGCACCGGCGCGCGGCCGCCATTATAATAGGCGTCCTTGGTGAACATCAGCGAATAGGTCAGGCTCGGATCGGGACGGCCGGTCCAGGCCGCCAGCAGGCCGGAGCCGCGCTTCTCGGCGCCGAAGAACGCGGCGGAAGCTTCCGCGATCGGGGCGTTGGAGAATTTGACGTTCATTCCGGCCTTGCGGAACTGTTCGATCAGGATCTCCTGGCGCTGCACCGAATCCTGATCGGGATAGCCGATCAGGTCGATCGACAAACCGTCCTTGAAGCCGGCCTCAGCGAGCAACTGCTTGGCCTTGTCGGGGTTGTACGGATAGAGCCCGGCGACGGACTTGTCGTAGGCCCAATGCGCCTTCGGCAGGTTCATGTAGGCGGGTTCGGCAAGGCCGGCCAGCGCCGCCTTGACGAAGGTCTCGCGGTCGATCGCGTAATTGAAGGCCTGGCGGACCTTGATGTTGTCAAACGGCGGCTTTGCCCAGTTCAGAAAGATCTGGAAGACATAGAGCGTGGGCCCGTTGGCGATCTTGACGCTGGGAACGCGGTCCATGATCGCCTTCTGGCGCGGCGGCAGCTGGTACATCAGGTCGTTCTGGCCCGCGGTGACCGAGCGCGAGCCGGTCGTCAGTTCAGGGATGATCGAAAACTCGATTCCATCCGGATACGGCCGGTTCGGCTTCCAGTATTTTTCGTTGCGCTTGACGACGATCTTCTCGCCGTCGGCCCAGCTCACAAAAGCGTAGGCCCCGGCGCCGACCGGCGTGCGCGCGACATTGCCGGCGCTGGCCGCCTTGAGCGCGGTCGGCGACACCATCATGCCGGCACGGTCGGAAAGGATGCCGGGCAGCGCGGCGTCCGGCGCGCTCAGCTTCAGCGTCACCTGCATCGGGCCGGTGACGGCAACGGACGCCATCGAGGCCAGGTCGGCCTTGATGTTGGATTTCGGGTCGGACTTGTTGCGCTCCAGGTTGAATTTCACGGCCTCGGCATCGAGCGGCGTGCCGTCATGGAAAGTGACGCCGGCGCGGATGTTGAGCACCAGGGTCGTAGGATCCGTAAAGCTCCAGCTTTCCGCGAGGCCGGGCTTCGGCTTCAGCGTTTCGAAATCCCATTCGGTCAGCGTGTCGTACATCGTGAACAGGAACGCGTGATCAGAGCCCGCGCCGCCGGTGGCGGGATCGAGGCTCGACGGGTTGGCGGGCGCGGAAATACGCAGCGTTCCGCCGCGCTTCGGCGTGCCTTGCGCCAGCGCGCTGCCGCCGAGCGCCGTGCCGGCCAGCGCGCCTGAAATCAGCGCCATTACCTCGCGTCGGGTCGTCTGTGTCATCCTGTCCTCCCTCGGGCTATTTCTTCTTCAATTGGGCGAAAAGTTCGGGCGGTCGGCGAAATGGCAGGCTACCCAATGATCCCTCGCCAGCTCCCGCCATTCCGGCGTCTTCTCCGCGCAAAGAGCTTGCGCGTACTGGCAGCGGGTGCGGAAACGGCAGCCCGAGGGCGGATCGATCGGGCTCGGGATTTCACCCTGCAGCACGATGCGGTTGCCGCTCCGCATCGACGACGGCAGGGGCCGCGGCTCGGCCGACAGCAGCGCCTGCGTATAGGGATGCAGCGGCCGTTCCGATACCTGCTCCGTCGGGCCGAGCTCGACGAACCGTCCCAGATACATCACCGCGATGCGTTCGCTGATATGCGACACCACCGCGAGATCGTGGGTGATGAACACGTAAGTGAGTCCAAGATCGCGCTGCAGTTCGGCAAACAGGTTGAGCACGTCGCCGCGGATCGACATATCCAGCGCCGCCACCACCTCGTCGCACACGATCAACTTCGGCCGCAGCGTCAGCGCACGCGCGATCACCACGCGCTGCTTCTGGCCGCCGGAAAGCTGGTGCGGATAACGGTCGCCGACATCCTGCGGCAGGCCGACCCGGTCCATCGCTTCGCGCGCGCGCCTCAGGCGCCCGATTTTATCCCCCTCTCGCGCCAATTCCAGCGGCTCCAGCACCGAAGAGAGAATGGTCATCCGCGGGTTCAATGCGGCGTTCGGGTCCTGGAAGATGATCTGGTAGTCGCGGCGGTGGCTCTGGAATTGCCGGCGCGGCAGCGCCAGCGGATCGACGCCATTGTGCAGGATCGCGCCCGCGCTGGGCTTGAGCAAAAACACCAGGGCGCGGCCGATCGTGGTCTTGCCCGATCCGGATTCGCCGATGATGCCAAAGGTCTCGCCGCGGCGGACGTCGAAATCGACGCCGTCGACCGCCTTCACCGTGGCGCGGCGGTCACTGGTCTGGAACTGCACCTGGAGATCGCGCACCGAGACGATGGCGTCGGTAACGCCGTCGTTGGCGATATCGGTGGCCAGCGCGCTCATGGATGACCGACCATGGCGGCAATCGGCGCTGACGGCGCGTGCTGCAATGCGCCGGGCAGGTCGAGCTCGTTGAACCGCCAGCAACGCACCTTGCGTCCACCGCCCGCGTCGCGCAGTTCCTGCTCCTGCTCGCAGCCGGCAACCGCATGGGCACACCGTGCCTTGAAGCGGCAGCCATTGGGCATGTCGACGATCGAAGGCACCCGGCCGGGGATCGAGGGCAGCTTGCCGTGGCGCGGGCTCAGGTGCGGCAGCGAGCGCAACAGGCCGGATGTATAGGGATGCAGCGGCCGCACCAACGCATCGTCGACCGCGGCATCCTCGATCACCTCGCCGGCATACATCGTGATCATGCGCGTGCAGGTCTCGGCGACGACGCCGAGGTCGTGCGTGATCAGCATCAGCGCGGTGTTGGATGTCTCGCTTAGATCGCGCAGCAGTTCCAGGATCTGCGCCTGCACGGTGACGTCGAGCGCCGTCGTCGGCTCGTCCGCGATCAGGAGCTGCGGTCCGCAAATCAGACTGGCCGCGATCATCACACGCTGGCGCATGCCGCCGGACAGCTGATGCGGGTAATCGTCGATGCGCCGCTCCGGCGAGGCGATGCCGACCCGGCGCAGCATGTCGAGGGTGCGCTCCCTCGCCTCCTCCTTGCTGACGTTGGTGTGCACGCGCAGCGTCTCGGAGATCTGGTGGCCAACGGTGAAAACCGGGTCGAGCGCGCTCATCGGCTCCTGGAAGATCATGGCAATGCGGCGGCCGCGGATGGCGCGCATGGCGCGGGTGCTGCATCTGGCGAGATCGACCCCGTCGAACATGATCGAGCCGTCGAGGCCGGCCAGATTGTTGGGCAACAGCCGCAGGATCGAAAGGCCGGTGATGGTCTTGCCGCAGCCGCTCTCGCCGACGATGCCGACGCGCTCGCCCGGCGCGATATCGAAATCGATCTTGCGCGTCGCCTGCCATACGCCGTGCGACGTCTTGAACCGGATGCCGAGGCCGCGCACCGACATCAGCGCCAGCGGGCTTGCCGCATGCACTGAGGTTTCACACTGTGCCGGCTGACCCGCTGCCATCAGCCCGCCGCCCGCTTCTTCTCTTTCACGAGTTGCTCCTCCATCAACATCTCGGTGCCGATGATGCCGTCGCGCGCGAGTTGGTCGATCTCCGCGTCGGAGAGCCCGAGAAGGCCGCCGAGGATCTCGCGGTTATGTTCGCCCAGCGTCGGCGGCGCGCTGCGGATCGAAAACGGCCTGTCGGCCTCGCGGAACGGCATCGACGGCTGCGGATGCGGCCCGATGAAGGCGCGGTCGACTTCCTGGATGAAGCCGCGCGCGTGCAGCTGCGAATCCTTCAATAGTTCGATCGGCAGCCGCGCCACGCCCGAGGCTATGCCCGCTGCCTGCAAAGCGCTCATCGCCGCCTCCGGATCGCGCGCAGAGGTCCACGCGGCAATCGCGGCCTCGATCTCGGCTTCTATCGCGCGCCTGGCGGGCGCCGTCTTCAGCCCGGTGTCAGTAGCCCAATCGGCGCGACCGAGCAGCGCGGCCAGCTTCGGCCACATCGCATCGCTGTCGACGGCGATCACGATCCAGTTGTCCTCGCCGGCACAGGGAAAGCAGCCATGCGGCACGAAATCCGGATGCCGGTTGCCATGCTTGACCGGCGCCATGCCGTCGATCGAATGCGCGATGATCCACGGCGCCGCGAACGGCATCATGCATTCGATCTGCGCGAGATCGATGAACTGGCCCCTGCCGGTCAATCGCGCGTGGATCAGCGCGGTGAGGACGGCGGCGCAGCCGTTCAGGCCGCCGACGGCATCGCCGAAGGCCGTGTGGCTCATGACCGGCGGCCCGTCGGGATCGCCCACGACGCTCGGCAGGCCGGAGCCCTGTTCCAGCGTCGAGCCGTAGGCGCGGCAATCGCGGTTGACGCTGCCGGCGCCGAACGCCGACATCGACATCATGACGAGTTTTGGATTGAGCTTGCTGACGATGTTATAGCCGAGGCCGAGCTTGGGCAGCACCTCGACCGAATAATTGTCGACCACGAGGTCGGCATCGGCCACCAGCCGCTGCGCAAGATTGAGCCCCTGTGGCCGGGTCAGGTCGAGCGTGATGCCGCGCTTGTTGCGATTCATGATGCAGTAGCGCACCGACTTTTCGTACATCTGTTCGAGAACATAGGCCGGGCGGCGGTCGACGCCACGCCACCAGTCCGGATACTGCGTCGCCTCGATCTTGATCACGTCGGCGCCGAGATCGGCGAGCGTCCGCGTGCAGATCGGGCCGGCCCAGCCCATCGAGAAATCGATCACACGGATGCCTTCGAGCGGCAAACGGTTCTGCCCGTCGGGCTTGGGCAAAGGCGCGCGCACGGCAGATTCCGCATGTGCGCTGCCAAGCATCTGCTCGCCGATCTCGGGGACCGCTCCTCCCCGCCGCGGCGGCGTGCCGATCAGGCGCTGCATCGAACCCGCGGTAAACCCGCTCTCGTCGCCGATCATGATGGGGACGATGGCCCCGCGCGCCTGTTTTTCTTCGTCCGCGACGAGGTCGGATATTTCAGGCACCGGCACGATCGGGATCTTGCGTCGCAAGCCTTCCTCGAACCATTCCTGCGCGGTGCGCGCCTTCAGCCTGGGAATGAACTCGCCTTCGATTTCTTCCATGCGCTGCAGGCGATCGGTTCCCATGAACAGCGTCGGGTCGTCGCGCAGCGCGTTCAACCCCAGCATCTCGCAGAATGCGCGCCATTGCGCGGGCGTCACCGTCGTAACCCCAAGCCAGCCTTGTTTGGTTTCGTAGATGCCGACCGGAAAGGTCGGCCAGAAACGGTTGACGCCGATCCGCCGCATGATGTCGCCGCGCGAAAACGATTCGAACATGATGTATTCGGTCACGGCAATCGAAGATTCGAAGATGCTCAGGCGGCTCGTGCGCCCACGCCCGTCCTCCATCCGGCCCAGCGCCGACGACGCGGCGGCGATGAACCCCCAGAGGCCGGCGAGGATGCCAGTCTGGAAGTCCGGCGCGTGCATCGGCGGACCATCCGCCGGGCCGACAAGTTTTACCAATCCCGTTAGCGCGCGGATGGTGGCGTCAGTCGCGGCGAACTTTGCATAAGGCCCCTCGCCGCCGAACCAGCTCGTCTCGACATGGATCAGACCGGGGTTGGTTTGCTTGATCGCCTCAAGGTCGATCGCCGGACAATCCGCGGCATCGACGTCGCGACCGTCGAGCAGGATGTCGCAGGCGCCGATCAGTTCCGCCAGGCGATCGGCTGAATTCGAATCGTCAGGGTCGAGGGCGACGCTCGATTTGTTGAAATTGAGAAACGCAAACCACGCGCTGTTGCCTCCCGGCGTCAGCGGCGCAGTACGTCGAAGCGGATCGCCGTGCAGCGGCTCGATCTTCCGAACGGTAGCGCCGAAATCGGCGAACAGACGGGCGCAGTAGCTTGTCGCCGCGCTGCTCCCAATCTCGACAATTCGCAAATGCGACAACGCGCCCATCACGCTCCCTCATGGCCCCATGACCAGCGTGACGCAGCCGGTGCCGTTTCTTGTTGGCGGACATGACAACCTTGCTGGGATTTCGATGCAAGCGGAATTTTGTCCCGCGATACGGAATTCGCGAGAGGTACGAAGCGCTTAGCTTTCGTTTGCGTGCACTTTCTTCAGCAATTGAAAGCGCAACCGACTAGCGGCAACCCATGTTGGCTTCGAACCAGTTTTGCAACGACTTCGAAAGCGATGGCCAGGCGCGTTGAAGGCCCGAGAGTTTGCCGGCGCTGACGCGGTAAATTCCACGCAGTTCGTTTTCGATTGCAGGCAGATCGACACCGGTACAGCGGCCGTCACTGACGACCGGCCGTCCATCCACAACAACATCGCGCAGGAGCGACGCGTTGCCGCGCGCGAACAGCAGATCGATGGCATCGACCGGCATGATGCGATCCCGATCGAGCCGGTCGAGATCGATCGTGACGAAATCGGCTGGCGCACCAGATACAAGCGCGCCTGTGCCCGGAGCACCCGTCGCCTTGCGACCATTGGCGATCGCAAGCGCGAGGAATTCGGAAGTGGTCCAGGTCCGCTTGAAGCCGAGGCCGCCTTGCATCATCTGCACCAGCCGCATCTCGCGCAACACGTCATCATCCTCGTCCAGCGCCAGCCCGTCGACGCCGACCGCGATCGCACAGCCGCATTGATGCGCGGCGGCGATCGGCGCGAGGCCGGAGCGCAGATGCAGATTGGAACTGAAATTGGTGACGATGCGCGCACCTGATGCCGCGATCATCTCGATTTCGTCCGGTCGGGCGTGAATGCAATGCGCCAGCGTCAGACGTTCCGACAGGAACCCGATATCGTGCAGGTAGCGGACGATGCCTTTCGGGAAATGCTGGTCCGCCCAGGCGCGCTGGTAGATCGTCTCAAGCAGGTGCATATGGATGCGCCGGCCGGTCTGCGCCGAATTCTCCGCCACGGCCTCCAGCAGCGGCTTCGAACACCACTGCACGCCGGCCGGGCCAAGCTGGACATCAACCTTGGGACCCGATATCGCCGCGGCAATGGCATCCGTCAGATCGATGTAGGCCTGCGGCGACATCGGCGCGCGGATGAACAATTCCTCGATCGCCTTGCGGTCTTCGCCGGCAAGTCCAGCGAGCAACGGCTCCTCGTCACCATACACCACCGGATTCTGGTCGCGCACGGCGAGCGCAAAGGCGATACGGATGCCGACTTCGGTCGCTGCCCGCGCGATCGCCCCGGCTTCCTCGACCAGCGGCATGGTGCCGCTCGGGCGGGTGTAATGGATCATCATTGCCGCACAGCCGGCCCGCGCCGAGCGCGCCAGTGCCGAAGCCGCGGTCAGATAGGGATCGACCGGCGTGCCGAGCGCGGAGCGGAGAATCCAACTCTCCAGCGGCATTCCGAGCGCGCCGAACGACGACGCGGTCGGGCGCGCGTGATCGTGGGCGTTGACGAAGGCCGGAAGTAGGAGGGAGCGCGGTCCGGTGGCGGCTGGCGCTCCCTCGGAGATATCGGTGATGATTCCGCCGTCGTGCCGTAGCACGACGTTTTCGAGCAGGCCGCGGTCGGGGCCGGAGAACAGGCTGTGTGCGGCAACTTCCGTGGGCATGACGACGATTCTCTAGCCGGTCATTCCGGGATGGTGCGTAGCACCAGACCCGGAATCTCGAGATTCTCAGGTGCGCAATTGCGCACCGTAGTTCGATGCTTCGCATCGCCCCGGAATGACGGTACCCGTTGCGACGGTCAATTCGCCGTATAGACCAACTCGCGCTCCTTGCGCGGCGGCAGGAACTCGCGCGAGAAGATTTCTGACGGCGCGGGCGCGCGGGCCAACTGATAGCCTTCGACGATGATCCCGATGGCGCGGGCCATGCGGTCATCCTTGACGTCGCCGACACCGATCTCCTTCATCTCGGGCGAGACGATCAGCTTGTCGAAGGAAAATTGCAGCCGGCGTTTCTCGACGTCGACATTGATCAGATTGTCGTAGTTGAGCGCTGCCTTCATCCCGGCGTTCTGGTCCTTGGCGATCGCGATCATGCCCTTGTTGACGGCGCGGACGAGACCGGCGACGGCCTTCGGATTGGAAGCCAGCAGCTTCTTCGAAACCATCACGCCGTTGGAATAGAGGTCCATTCCGTAGTCGCCGAACGAAAACCATTTGTAGTCCTTGTCGGGATCCTGGCGGTTCAGCACCAGGTTGAAATAGCTCGTGATGTTGAACACCAGCGCGGCGTCGATATCGCCCTTGATCAGCATCGGCTCCTGCAGGTTCGGCGCCATGTTGGAGATCTTGATCTTCTCGCCCTCGAGCTTGTTCTTCTGGGCGAACACCGGCAGCAGCCGCGTGGTCGGCGTGCCCTGCGCGCCGCCCAGCGTGCGTCCCTCGAAGTCCTTGATCGCGTTGATGCCGCTGGTCTTCTTGGTGACGATCGCAAATGGCGGCTGGTTCCAGATCATGTAGACCATGACGGGCGCTTCCTGCGGCTTGGTCGATGCGTTCTGGATGATGGCGTTGACGTCGCCGAAGCCGGCATCATAGGCGCCCGACATGATGCGCGTCACCGTCGCACCTGAGCCCTCGCCCTGGTCGATCACGACGTTGAGGCCTTCCTCCTTGAAGAAGCCGTTGTCCTTGGCATAGAAGAACGCGGCGTCCGAGCCCTGCGTCTTTCAGCCGAGCGTGAACTTGATCGTCGTCTCCTGCGCACCTGCGGTGCCAGCAAACAAGACAACTCCCAACAGCGCGGCGCTTACTCTGGCAAACATCGTGTTCTCCTCGACTGGGTTGGATGGCGGTTGACGAAAATTGGCTTCATGTCGCGATCACGTCGCTCTTTCGCGTGGCCCAGCCGGTGACGCGCCCCTCGATCAGCGAGAAGATCACGTAGAGGGCGACGCCGAGGCCGGCGAGCACGAACAGGCCGGCGAATACCAGCGGCACGTTGAAGTTGGAGGACGCCGTCATCATGACGTTGCCGATGCCGCGGTTCGAAGCGACGGTCTCCGACAGCACCGCGCCGACAAAGGCGTAGGAGATCGCGACCTTCAGCGACGCAAAGAAGAACGGCATGGTTCGCGGCAGCCCGACATTCCAGAGGATATCGAGCTTGCTGGCACCGAGCGCCTTGAGCACGTCCTCGAGTTCGGGTTCGGTTGTCGCCAGCCCCGTCGCGATGTTGACCACGATCGGGAAGAAGCAGATCGAGAGCGCAGTCAGCACGGCGGGCACCGAGCCGGAGCCGAACCACAGCACGAAGATCGGCACCACGGCGACCTTCGGGATCGA
>JAEWHP010000003.1 GCA_023387735.1 Pseudomonadota bacterium
TTGATGCAGGTGTCGGTGCCGGGGATATAGAAGAAACCAGCACCATACAGGGAGCAGATCCTCACGTACTCGACCGCTTTGGCCTTGACGGGAAGATCGGCTGCCTGAGCTCCGCTCATGGCGACCAGACCCGCCGCTGAGCCGAGAATAAGGCTCTTAACCATCTTCATGTTAAACCTCCAAGTTGCTCTGTAGGGAAGGTTCCGGATCCGCCGGGTGTGCGACACCCTAAGGTTGGTTCCCTTAATCCCCTGAAACCCGCTTAGTCGCTTCGCGCCTTCGGACACTCCCGCATGAACGCGAGGGACTTAAGCGAACCACCTAAAACGGGACGACCTCGGGATGCCCCCCTCCGTCGCAAGATCACAATTACCGAGGACGCCTGCACAAGCAACATTGGAACCGCTGTGAAGGCCTCGACTTGGCCCCTTTTCCATAGGGTGTTGCACAAATAACACGTGTTCGTGATTGAAATTTTTCCATAAGCTTCTGTTTTCATTTGATGTTTTTGCTTGCCCGCATCTGACGCTCTAATGAATGCTGTAAGCGGTGAGGCAAGCCGCCTTCGGCGCCTGCGGCTTCGTCGAACCGAATCGAACGCGACCTCGCCGAATCTGCATCACACAGACCGGAGCGATTCCCCTGATCCTCCACCTTATAAAGGAGGCAGCCGGGGGCCCTCGCGCAGGCTGCATTCACCTTATAATAGAGTGCAGAGACCCATCGACGTCCGCATTCGGTTCGGGGTTTATTTGGGAGGCGGGTCAACCCGAAGTCCGCAAAGACGCTCTCTATTTGTGATTCTTATGGGTGATATCGGGGCTGAGATGGAACCCTGCCCTCCGGCACAGAGTTCGAACTCGACGCGATCCGAATCGAATTCATGCGATCTCGGGGCCGTACGGAAAGCCCGGGACAACGGCCACTCCGACCTGTTGTTGCCCGAGCCGATGCGCACGAGTGGCGGCGAGCCTGCCCCCGGATCTGCAGGCGATCCGGCTCTTGAGCTTGGGCACCAAACAGGCCCTGCGAGTGCCCCCGTCCGTCATCGCCATCAAATGGCCCTGCGCAATCCACATCTGGTGCTTGCGGCGCGCCCCCGCGTCGGGCATATCCGCCCTCATGGAGCTGTGGCCGAGTGGCTGAAGGCGGCGGTTTGCTAAACCGTTATAGGGTTGTAAAGCCCTATCGAGGGTTCGAATCCCTCCGGCTCCGCCATCAAGCAATTTGTCCAGCCCGGACACATAGGTAACAGGTCGCACCTGAGGCAACGGTGACAACCTCGTGCCTGACAGGTTGTGGAGCATTGCAGGCGGCCGTCGCAACCTTGATGTGAGCCCGCGGTTGCAGCGGACACGGATAGGAACGGGCTCCGATTCGACGCGTTGACGCGCGCCTCCCCCAACAAGGAGCTTTCTCATGCGGTTGATCGTATCGATAGCAGTACTCGCCGTATCGACCTTGCCGGCGCTCGCCGATCGCCAAGTCACCGAGGACGAACGTACAAAACTGGTCGCCGCGGTCCAGGCTGAAGGATGCTCCGGCGGCAAGCTCGAGTTCGATGACGATGATCAGCAGTTCGAGGTCGACGACGCCGTGTGCGCGGACGGAAAGAAGTACGACCTCAAGTTTGATCCGCAAATGAAGTTGAAGCGCAAAAATCTCGATTGAGAGTGGCCACCGCGCCTGGTCGTCGGCGTGCCGTTGCGAACCGGTGACGACGCCTCGCTCCGCACCCGATGGAGACAGCCGCGACGGCGGCCGTCTCTCCACAGGGTGTCAGCGAATCGAAGACGCCTCATCCGTCGTGACAGCGTAGATCAGTGCGAGATCATCCACGCGCGGGCTTCGCGCTGTGCGGTCGCGATCTCTGCCTCCGACATCATCTCTGCGACCTCGCGGCGCATGGAGATCGCGTCGGCGCGTCCCTTCAGGGCCGCCAGATTGAACCATTTGTGCGCGGCCACCAGGTTGACCACGCCAGAACGGCCGCTGGCCCAATACAGGCCGCGCTCGAACAGCACGTCCGGTATGGCGGTCGCTTCGACCGGCGTCGCCGCGTCGAGATCAAATTGCCCCTGAAACATTTGCAGCACCCCTTTTTATCGTTGCCGCCCTCCCCCGAGGGCGGCCCCTGTCCACTGTTGAAACGCCTGTTCATCCCGGCGCGCGATCCTTCAGACCGGATCGGGCGCGTGCCGTTTACCGGCTTGTTGGGGTGATCATGGCCGATCAAATTTGAAGGGCAGTTTAAGGTTCGCGATAAACGGGGTGTAAACGTGCGCACGGCGCGGCCGAACACGGAATCGCAGAAGTGCCTGCGGCACAGCGGGAAATCGCGATTGGTGAAGTTCGGTTTACCCTGCCGGTTGGCGGAACGATAACCATTGCCGCAAACGTCGGCGACATCGTCCGAGGGATCGCGAACAGGATGAGCGGCGGTGTCCCAAAATCGGTCGACACCTGCGGGCGGTCAAAATGAAATCGAGGGGATGACAGCCGGGCGCCGGATTTGCGGGGCAATCGGAGCAGGCGCTCCGGGGAAAAAACTCCCGGGGAAACACGAAGGTTCCGGAGAGCGAGGGCGTCGGCGAACACGTCAGGACCAGATCTCATTCCGGGCGTTTGGCCCGGTGAAATTGCGAACCTCTTTGGGAGGTCCGCACCGAACGAAGAAAACCTGTTTCTTCTGCCGGACCGGTTTGAAGGAGCGAACTCCCCCGAAAGACGATCCAGCCGTTTGACCTGATGTCTCGCCGACACCCTCTTTCGTCGACCAGAGCCTTCAGACGTTCATCCGGGGCTCGTGTGACGTGCCGGCATCAAGCCGCCGGCAATTCTTGAAGAAGCAAACTTACTTCTTCTTCTTGGCGACCTTGCGGGTCTTCTTCGCAGTCTTCTTCACTGCGCTCTTCGCCTTCTTCGCCTTCTTCGCTTTCTTGGCCATGTTGCCCTCCTAATAAAGAGATGACTTTAGTCGCTGCGTGCATTCGGGAATCGAAATGCACTACATTCCGAATACACCAACGCACTCAAAAAAACAGCGTCCCGCTTAAGGAAGTGTTGACGAGCAAAAGTGAGAGCGCGCGAAGCGGTGAAATCGGCGACACATCGACACGTACGCATGCCGATGCAAAAAAGGCCGCAACGATCGACGTCGTCACTCGTCAATATTGAAGGAATCGCTTTCACTGCAGTGCTTTTTTGAATCGCGCAGTTGACGATCGACATTCGATCGATGTCGCTGCGACTCAGCGGGAGTGTCAAAATGACGTTTGCACGGACTCTGAGTCGCAAGCTTTGGCAATAAAAAAATTTTCACAGTTAATGCGCTCGCGTCTCATCGACCGCTCGCCAAAACCGGATTCTCGGGCGAAACGCGACCGCCGATTCGGAGGCGCGTCTTGAATTCCGATGTTGGATTTCGGATCGCGAAGAACGATCGACGCATGCTCGCGTGCATCGATCGCGGTGTCACCAACGATGGAGTCGTCCCGTTACGGGACGCTTTCAGATGCCGAGCTTCGCCTTCAGGAGATCGTTGACCGCTTGCGGGTTGGCCTTGCCGCCCGATGACTTCATCACCTGACCGACGAACCAGCCGGCGAGTTGCGGCTTCGCTTTCGCCTGCGCGACCTTGTCCGGATTGGCGGCGATGATGTCGTCGACGACCTTTTCGATCGCCCCGAGATCCGTCACCTGCTTCATGCCGCGCGCCTCGACCAGCGCACGCGGGTCGCCGCCTTCGGTCCAGACGATCTCGAAAAGGTCCTTTGCGATCTTCCCGGAGATGGTGCCCTCGCCGATCAGATCGACGATCGCGGCGAGCTGCGCCGCCGACACCGGCGAGGCCGAAATGTCGCGGCCCTCCTTGTTGAGACGGCCGAACAGCTCGTTGATCACCCAGTTGGCCGCGAGCTTGCCGTCGCGCGCCTTGTCGGCGAGGCCGATGAGCACCGTCTCGTAGAAATCCGCGCTCTCGCGCTCGGCGACCAGCACGCCGGCGTCGTAGGCCGACAGCCCAAAACTCTCGATGAAGCGGGCCTTCTTCTGGTCCGGCAATTCCGGCAGCTGCGACTTCAGCTCATCGACATAGGCTTGCGTGAACTCGAGCGGCAGCAGGTCGGGATCCGGGAAATAGCGATAGTCGTGCGCCTCTTCCTTGGAACGCATCGACCGGGTCTCGCCCTTGTTGGGGTCGAACAGCCGCGTCTCCTGGTCGATCGCGCCGCCCTCCTCGATGATTTCGATCTGGCGCCGCGCCTCGTACTCGATCGCCTGCCCGATGAAGTTGATCGAGTTCATGTTCTTGATCTCGCATCGGGTGCCGAGCGGCCCGCCCGGCTTGCGCACGGACACGTTGACGTCGGCGCGCAACGAGCCCTTCTCCATGTCGCCGTCGCAGGTGCCGAGATAGCGCAGGATCGAGCGCAACTTGGTCACATAGGCCTTGGCCTGCTCGGCGTCGCGGATGTCGGGCTTGGAGACAATCTCCATCAGCGCCACGCCGCAGCGGTTAAGGTCGACATAGGACATGGTCGGCGACTGGTCATGCAGCAATTTGCCGGCATCCTGCTCCAGGTGCAGCCGCTCGATCCCGATGGTCGCGGTCCTGCCGCCGTCGAGTTCGACCACGACCTCGCCCTCGCCGACGATGGGCGACTTGTACTGGCTGATCTGGTAGCCCTGCGGCGAGTCCGGATAGAAATAGTTCTTGCGGTCGAACACCGAGCGCAGATTGATCTGCGCGTTGAGGCCCAACCCGGTCGTGACAGCCTGCCTGACGCATTCCTCGTTGATGACGGGCAGCATGCCCGGCATTGCGGCGTCGACCAGCGACACATGGCTGTTGGGCTCACCGCCGAACTCGGTCGAGGCGCCCGAGAACAGCTTGGACTTCGAGGTGACCTGGGCGTGCACCTCCATCCCGATGACGACTTCCCAGTCGCCGGTCTGGCCCTTGATCAGTTTTCCAGGTTTCACAGTCGCGTTCATGCTTTTCCACTCCCGAGCAGCGCGGACACGATCCGCTCCCATTCGGCTTCCAGAGAATCCTTCGCCACCGGCTGGCTCGCCTGTCGATACCAGTAGCCGGCATTGCCGAGATCGCCTTCGACCCGATGCAGATAGGCGTGCACCCAGGCGGAGTTGGCACAGCGCTCGTCCTGTACGATCTTGTGCGCGCGATCCCAGTCACCCTTGGCCGCCCACCACATGGCCGCGAGCGGCGGCGGCAGCGCCTGTTCCGGCGCCGCGTCAGCGAGGCTGGCGCGGAAATCCGCCATCGCTCACCACCATTTCGGCGGCGTGAACCGTCCGGCCGCCTGTTCGATGATTTCACCGAGCGAGAACAGCGTCTCTTCGTCGAACGGACGCCCGATCAGTTGCAGGCCGAGCGGCAAGCCCTGCGCATCCTTGCCGGCCGGCACGGCGATGCCCGGCAGCCCCGCCATATTCACCGTCACGGTAAAAATGTCGTTGAGATACATCTCGACCGGATCGGCGCCACCCTTCTCGCCGACACCGAAGGCTGCCGACGGCGTCGCCGGCGTCAGGATCGCGTTGACGCCCCTGGCGAAGCAGTCCTCAAAATCCTTCTTGATCAGCGTGCGCACTTTCTGCGCGCGCAGATAATAGGCGTCGTAATAGCCCGCGGAGAGCACATAGGTCCCGATCATCACGCGGCGGCGCACTTCATCGCCAAAGCCCTCGGCACGGGTATTCTCGTAGAGTTCGCCGATCGAGCGGCCCGGCTCTCGCAGGCCGTACCGCACACCGTCATAGCGCGCGAGGTTCGACGATGCTTCCGCAGGCGCGACGATATAATAGGCCGGCAGCGCGTATTTGGTGTGCGGCAGCGACACCTCGACAAGCTCGGCACCGGCCGCCTTGAGCCACGCCGCGCCCTCGCTCCAGAGCTTCTCGATTTCCGCGGGCATGCCGTCGAGGCGATACTCCTTCGGGATACCGATCTTCATGCCCTTGACGGATTTTCCGATCGCGGCCTCGTAGTCCGGCACAGGGCGATCGACCGAGGTGGTGTCCTTGGGATCGTGCCCGGCCATCGAGCGCATCAGGATCGCAGCGTCGCGATTGGTGCGCGCGATCGGACCGGCCTGGTCGAGCGATGATGCGAACGCCACGATGCCCCAGCGCGAGCAGCGCCCGTAGGTCGGCTTGACGCCGACGGTCGCGGTGAACGCGGCCGGCTGGCGGATCGAACCGCCGGTGTCGGTCGCGGTCGCGCCCATGCAGAGCAGCGCCGCCACCGCGGACGCCGATCCGCCGGAGGAACCGCCCGGCACCAGCGTGGTGTTCGAGCCTTCGCGTCGCCACGGATTGACCACCGGGCCGAAGCACGAGGTCTCGTTCGACGAGCCCATCGCGAACTCGTCATTGTTGAGCTTGCCCAGCATCACGGCGCCATCGCGCCAGAGCTGCGAGGTCACGGTCGATTCGTAGGGCGGCACAAAATTGCCGAGGATTTTTGAGCACGCCGTGGTGCGAACGTCTTTCGTCGCGAACAGGTCCTTGATGCCGAGCGGAATGCCCGCAAGCGGACCGCCCTCGCCCCGGGCGATCCTGGCGTCGACGGCGCGCGCCATGTCGCGGGCCTGGTCCGGCGTCTCCAGGATGAAGGCATTGAGCGAACGCGCCGCCTCGATTGCGGCGAGATGCGCATCCGTCAGTTCAAGCGAGGTGAAAGACTTGCTCGCGAGGCCTTCGCGGGCCTCGGCGATCGTCAGCGATGTCAGGTCGGTCATTTATTGATCGGGCTGCAGAAGAATGGAGAAAGCGTCTTGTCGTTGGCCGGGTCGTCCGATTTCGGCCGCGTCCGTTCATCGGCCTCGAGCGCATCGAGAAGAACGTCCATCGCCTTGTCGGGATCGACGGCCTTGCCCTGCCGCTCCATCGCGTCGAGGTAATTCATGTAGGCCTGATAGGCCTTTTCATCGTCGCAGAGCAGACACATCGGAAGACTCTTTTTGTTTGATGCGTTTCTTCACGCGAACCGGTACCCACTTCGCTTGAAAACGCTATGCCCTACTCCACCACCTTCGGCACCAGGAAGAAATGGTTCTGCGTTTCAGGCGCGTTCCTGACGATGTCGCCGGGGATCTCGCCGTCATTGACCACGTCGGCACGCTTCTTCATTTCCATCGGGGTCACCGAGGTCATGGGTTCGACGCCGTCCACATTCACTTCCGAAAGCTGCTCCACGAACGCGAGCATGGCGTTCAGCTCACCCTGAAGGTGGGGAACTTCGGCCTCGGTAACCGCAATCCGCGCCAGATGCGCGATGCGGCGGACGGTGGCGGCATCAACGGACATATATATATGGGCCTCAAACGGGGAATTCGCATCCGCCGTATAGCAGAGGCCGCTTTTGCGCCGCAACCGCGGGAACAGGTCGCACCGCCCGAATATCTGGCTTTCGGGGTCGAAAGGTGCTCCGCGCGGGGCGTCAGCGGCCTCACGGGGATTTGTGCCTGAAGCACGGAATCCTCGGCGCTGCCCCCCTGACGAAACCATTTTCGCGCCCCACGTAGTCGTCCTGAAACAGTCGGGGGGTGTAGTTGCGGCCATAACATGGGAGGCCGTGTCATGACGCCCATCGAAAACGGTGGCGCCGGGTCGGAAAGCTGGGATCCCGCCCTCTGGTCAATCGGGACCGTCCTTGGCGCTGCGATCGTCTACCTCGCCTGCCTGAGCTGACAAATGTGAGTAAGTGCAATGCCCGAGACCCAGGCCAAGATCCTTCGGAAAAAGGCGGAAATGTTCGAAGCGCGCGCCGAGAGCGCGACCGATCCAATCTCCCGCCAGCACTACAAGGAGATGGCCGCGCATTACCGATCGCTGGCCGCCGAACATCTGGACGTCAGGCGGGACGAACCGGCGCACTAGCTAAAGCGGATGCCTCCGCATTTGTGTCCTGCGGACGGCCATTCTGCCGCTGATTGGCGCCGCGCCAAGCTGCAGGCTGCGGCCATGGCGGCCGATAGCGTGCTTCCTCAGCCCAGGAATTGGAAATCCATATCGGCTGCGCTATCGTGCCCCCTCGAACTTCGAGGCTGACCGGCCATCCGCTCGCCACGACAAACAACAAGAAAAACACCCGGGGGGCGCAGGATGGATTTCATTGAAGCCAATGGCGCCGGACTGCGCTGCGAGGTGACCGGCGGCGGCGACCGCACGCTGGTGCTGGTTCACGAAATGGGCGGCTCGCTCGAAAGCTGGGACGAAGTCGCGCCGCGGTTTGCGAAATCGCGCCAGGTGCTGCGCTATGACACCCGCGGTGCCGGATTGTCGCAGAAGGTGCGCGGCAAGCTTGCCCTCGATACGATGGCCGACGACATCGCAGCCCTGCTCGATCACTTTGCGATCGCCGGCAAGGTTGCACTGGCGGGTGTCGCCGTCGGCGGCGCGATCGCTCTCCACTTCGCGGCCCGCTATCCGCAGCGCACCAGCGCGGTTGCGGTCGGCAGCCCGGCCACCGGCATCGCCGCGGAACGCCGCCCGGCGGCGCTGGAGCGCCTCGCCCGGATCGAAGCCGGCGGGATGACGGTCGCGGTCGAAGACGCGATGCTGAACGGCTATGCCCCGGAGCTTCGCGGCGATAGCGGCCGGTTCGAACGCTTCCGGGCGCGATGGCTCGGCAATGATCCCTCGAGCTATGCCGCGGTCTGGGGGATGCTGGCGGCCGCCGAGATGAACGATGAACTCGCCGGGCTGACCTGCCCGGTGCTCGTGATCGGCGGCAGCCTCGACCGCGTGCGCCCGCCTCCGCTGGCGGAAGCCGTGGCCAGATTGATCCCCGGCGCCCGCTACAGTGAACTTCGCACCGGGCATTACATGTCGGTGCAGACCCCCGACCTGCTCTCCGACTGCATCGATGCGTTCCTGAATTCGGTCGGCGCCTGACCCTCGAGCCTCAAGGTCTTCCCATATGAATGCACAACCGGCAGCGCAGATTCCCGGCGTCTATCATCGCAAGATCGGCGACATCATCGTCACCACCATCAGCGACGGATACCTCGACGGCACCCTCGACGTGATGCGCAACGTCGATCTCGACAAGGCGCGCCAGATCCTGACCGACGCGTTCCGGCCGGCGCGGCGGACCAGCGTCAACACCTTCCTGATCCATTCCAAGGGACGCACCGCGATCGTCGACACCGGATCCGGCAACTATTTGCAGCCCACGGCCGGCTTCGTTCAGCGCAACCTCGCATTGGCTGGCATCGATCCGAAATCGATCGATACCGTGTTGCTGACCCACATGCATCCGGATCATTCCGCAGGGCTGACTGACATGTCGAACGGGCAGCTTCTGTTTCCGAACGCGGAACTCGTCATGCACGAGAACGAACTGGCGCATTGGTTCGACGACGGCGCGATGGCGAAGGTCGATGAGCGATCGGCCCAACTCTATTTTCAGGCCGGCCGCGAGCAGGTGGCGCCCTACAAGAGCAGGACGCGGTTGTTCAAAGAAGGTGAAGTGTTTCCCGGCGTCACTGCCATCCCGAGCCACGGCCATACGCCGGGCCATACCGCCTACCTGATCGCCTCCGGCAACGATCAACTAATGATCTGGGGCGACACGGTACACGTGCCGGAGGTGCAGACGGCGTTTCCCGAAGCCGGCATGGCCTTCGACACCGATCTCGCTGCAGCCGCCGCCGCACGAAAGCGGATGTTCGATCGCGTCTCCGCCGACGGCATTCTGATTGCCGGCATGCACCTGCACTTCCCGGCGTTCTCGCGGCTGGCCCGGCGCGGTGACGCTTACGCGCTCTATCCCGAGGCCTGGGTGCACGCGCTGTAGCGGCTAGCCGCTCAGCGCGCCCATCCGGGCCAGCGCACTGCCCGCGAGCGCGCGCGTCAGTTCGGCCGCTGGCATCTCCCGGCCCATCCGCACCGCCTGCCCGGCCCAGAGGTTGGTGAAGTCGACCCTGCCGAGCTTTTCGGCGGCTGCCTTCAGCGGCCCGAGCGCAGTGGCGGCGTGCGGGAAAGCCGGCGCGTCGGGAGAAATCGGGCCGACCTCGCGCATGACGCGGTTGGCAACGCCGCGCGCGGGGCGTCCGGTCATGACATTGGTGATGACGGTGGAATCGTCATGTGCCTGGGCCAGGGCGACACGCGCCGGCGCAGTCACCCTGGATTCCGGGCAGCGCAGATAGGCGCTGCCGATCTGCACGCCGGATGCGCCGAGCGCAAACGCCGCCGCGATGCCGCGCCCGTCGGCGATGCCGCCGGCGGCGATGACAGGCACCTTCACCGCGTCGACCACCTGCGGCACCAGCGCGAAGGTGCCGGGCTGCTGCGCGATGTTGTCGGTCAGGAACATGCCGCGGTGGCCGCCCGCTTCGGCGCCCTGCGCGATGATGACGTCGGCACCGTTCTCCTCCAGCCAGATCGCTTCCTTCACGATGGTCGCCGACGACATCACGATTGATCCCGCCGCCTTGACGCGCTTGACCAGCGCCGGATGCGGCAGGCCGAAATGGAAGCTGACCACTTCCGGCTTCAGCTCCTCCACGACCGCGCACATTGCCTCATCGAACGGCGCCCGGTTGGCCGCGGTGATGGGCGCGGCGGGATCGACGCCGTACTCCTTGTAGTAAGCGCCAAGCCGGGTCTTCCACCCCGCTTCGCGTGCGGGATCGGCATCGACCGGCGTGTGGCAGAAGAAGTTCATGTTGACCGGCGCGGAGACGCGCTGGCGGATGATATTGACCTGCTCGCGCGCCTTCTCGGCCGAGATCATCGCGCATGGCAGCGAGCCGAGCGCTCCGCCCTGCGCCGCAGCGATCACCAGCTCGGCGTCCATGATGCCGGCCATCGGCGCCAGCACGATGGGAAATTCGGTCTTGAAGAGGTCGATGATCCGGCGGTCTGGCCACATGGTTCTGCTCACTTGGATGATGAAGTGGGATTGCGGATCAGGCCGCAAAGGAATTGCGTCGTCCGCTCAAGATCTGCTCTGCTTCGGTGACGATCCTGTCAACAATCTCGCCGGCCGGCGGAATATCGTGGATCAACCCGACGGCTTCGCCGGCGATGACGGCGGCGATGTCGAAATTTCCAGCCGCCCTCGCCGCCGCATATTCCTTTGCAACGACATTGATGTTCTGCATCAGTTCGACCTCGCGGCCGATCCAGCGGCGCGCATGATCGTTGATCAGACAGCGGCCGGTGAACGGCGCGGGCCAGACATTGTTGCGCGACAGGTCGAAGATGATGCTGCGGACGCTGTTGCCATTCGTCGCGGCACAGATGCGCCTTTTCGCTTCCTCAGGCCCATCGCATTCCTGGCTGGCATAGAAGCGCGTGCCGAGCAGTACGCCGGATGCGCCCAGCATCATCATGGCCGCGAGCCCGCGGCCGTCGCCGATGCCGCCCGCGGCCGCAACCGGTACACGGCCGGCCACGAGATCGACGATCGCCGGCACGATATCGAGCGTGGTGCGCGACGCGCCGTGGCCGCCGGCCTCGGTGCCCTGCGCGATCAGAATATCGGCGCCCGCGTCGAGCGCCTGCCGCGCCATCTCCTCGGTTTGAACCTGGCAGATCAGCAGCGCGCCTGCGGCCTTGATGCGCGGCGCGAACGGATTGGGATCGCCGAACGAAAGCATGATCGCGCGCGGGCGGGCAGCGAGTGCGATGTCCAGCAACTCCGGCTGTTTGGCGAGGCTCCAGGTGATGAAGCCGATGCCGAAGGGATCGGAGACGCCGGCGAGCTTGGCGGTCTCCTGCTCCAGCCACGCTTTGTCGCCATAGCCGCCGCCAAGAATGCCGAACCCGCCGGCCGCACTGACTGCGGATGTCAGGCGCGCGCCTGAAATGACGTCCATCGGCGCCAGCAGGATCGGATGCTGGATACCCAGGCGAGCAGTCAGTGGCGTTGAGATCGACATATCCATCCTCTGCAATCTGGACAGCCAATCTAGGCCGAACTATCATTCTATAAAAATGAATACTAGAGAATGCTTCCATCTATAAAATGAAACGATATCCGCCATGGAATTGAGCGATCTCCTGACCTTTTCGACCGTCGCGCGCCTCGGCGGGATCACCCGCGCCGCCGACGAACTCAACACCGTGCAGTCCAACGTCACCCAGCGGGTGAAGGCGCTCGAGGCCGAGATCGGCACCGCGCTGTTCGAGCGTCACAGCCGCGGCATGACGCTGACCGGTGCCGGCCGCCGCCTGCTTCCCTATGCGCAGCGGATGGCGGCGCTGTCGCGCGAGGCGCTGCTCGCCGCGCGTGACGACGGCGAGCCGAAGGGACCACTCGCGATCGGATCGATGGAAACGACGGCCGCCGTTCGCCTGCCCTCTTTGCTGGCCGAATTCCATCGCCGTTTTCCGGCGGTTCGGCTGAGCCTGCGGACCTCGACGACGGCAGAACTGGTGGCCGGCGTGCTCAACGGCACGTTCGACGGCGCGTTCGTCGCCGGCCCGATCGATCATGCCGAACTCGATGCGACCGTAGCGTTCCGGGAAGAGCTCGTGCTGGTCACCGCGCGGCGATGGTCGAGCCTTGCGTCACTACGCGCGGGCACGCCCGAATCCGGGCCGACCGCGCTGGTGTTTCGCACCGGCTGCACCTACCGGCAGCGGCTCGAGCAGGTGTTCACGGAATTCGGCTGGCCGTCTTCGGCCCGGTTCGAACTGGGTACGCTCGACGGCATGATCGGCTGTGTCGCCGCCGACATGGGCGTGACGCTGCTGCCGCGCGCCGTCGTTGGCCGGAACGACACCGTGAGCGTCCACACGCTCAGCCCCACGCAGTCGCGGGTCGAAACGCTGTTCATCACTCGCCGCAGCGCACATCAATACAGCGCGCTGAAGGGTTTTGCCGATTGCCTGAACAGCAACGGCGACGTTATTGCCGCCTGACATACCAGCGCCGCAACGCGCGTCGTTCCGCCGTGCGAAACTCCTCCGCCATACTTTTGTAGCAATGCGATTGTCGCAGCGCATTTTCCGCGCTGCGACGTTCAATCGCAACGCGAGCATCGAATTCAAATTCTTCTGGCCGCCGCGCACTCCTACGTTAGTATGAGGCGCTAGTTGCCAAAAACCATAACGTCAATCTGGGAGGGACCACGATGCGCCTTGCGTACGTATTGGGCTGTTCTGTTGCCTTGTTGAGTGCGGTCGGAACAGCGAGCGCTCAAGACTGGACGAAATCGAAATGGGGACCTAACGACGAGATCGGCGCGGCCAATTACATGACGCCCGAACTGGTCGTGAAAGCCGCGGGGCTGGTCAAGACCGGCAAGACCTACCCGCTCGGCATTCCCGTCGACACCACGACCCCGGCCTACCCGCCGCGGGCTTTCAAGATCACCGTCGTGCAGCCCGGCCAAGCCGGCATTCCGGGCCTCGGACCGACCAAGACGACCTATAATGACGACATCATCGAGGGCTGGGTCGGCGTCGGCAGCCAGCTCGACGGCCTCGGCCATATCGGCGTCGAGCACGTCTACTATAACGGCAACAAGCTGCTCGAATTCGCCGATCCGACGGGGCTGAAGAAACTCGGCGTCGACAAGATCCCGCCGATGGTGACGCGCGGGGTGCTGCTCGACATGGCCGCGCACTACGGCACCGACGTCGTCAAGGAGGGCACCGCCTTCAACACCAAGGAGATCGAGGAAGTCGCCAAGAAACAGGGCGTCGAAATCCGCCAGGGCGACGTCGTGCTGTTCCACACCGGCTGGCTCAGCCTGATCGGCAAGGATGACAAACGCTTCGGGGCCGGCGAACCCGGGCTCGGCGTGGAAGGCGCCAAATATCTTACCGGCAAAGGCGTCGTCGCCATCGGCGCCGACACCTGGGGCCTCGAGGCGGTGCCGTTCGAGACCAAGAACATCTTCGAAGTGCACCAGATCCTGCTGCCGATGAACGGCACCTACATCCTCGAAAACATGAACACGGCCGACCTCGCCAAGGACAAGGCCTATGAATTCATGTTTGTGCTCGGCCAGCCGCGCTTCAAGGGCGGCGTTCAGAGCATGATCAACCCGGTCGCCATCCGGTAAGGCGATAACGACTGATGGCGTGGCGTTCCCGCATGGACGCCACGCCATCACAGGCTTTGCGTGCGCCGCGCACCGCGTGTTAAGCGGGGCCATGCCCGCCCCCATCCTTCCCCTGATCGAAGCCGTAGCGCACTGGCCCGAGCGCGGCGCCCTGATCGGCCTCGATCTCGGCACCAGGACCATCGGCGTCGCCGTGTCCGATCCCGATCGCAGGCTCGCCACCGGCGTCGAGACCATCAAGCGCAAGGCCTTCAAGGCCGATGCGGCGCGGCTGCTGGCCATCGCGGGCGAGCGCAATGCCACGGGCTTCGTGCTCGGATTGCCGATCAACATGGACGGCAGCGAGGGGCCGCGCGCGCAATCGACCCGCGCCTTTGCCCGCAACCTGGCCAACCTCACCGGTCTTGCCATCGCGCTGTGGGACGAGCGGCTGTCGACCGCTGCCGTCGAGCGCGAACTGATCGGCATGGACGTCAGCCGGGCGCGGCGCGCCGAAGTGATCGACGAGCACGCCGCGATCTTCATCCTGCAGGGCGCACTCGACCGGCTTTCGAAGCTGCGCGGGAATCGCTGAAGATGGCGGTCGTCCTTGCGGCGCTGCTGCCGGTGTTCCTGCTGATCGTGCTCGGCTTCATCCTGAAGCGGACCCTGATCCAGCCGGAGACGCAGTGGCATGGGCTGGAGCGGCTGACCTATTACGTGCTGTTTCCGGTGCTGCTGGTGCAGACGCTGGTCAAGGCTGACCTGAGCAAGGTTCCGGTCGCCGGCGTCGGCGGCGCGCTGCTGCTCTCGGTGCTCGCGATGTCGCTGCTGTGCCTCGCGCTACGGCCCCTGCTCGCCCGCGCGGCGATCGATGGCCCTGCCTTCACCTCGATCTTCCAGGGCGCGACCCGCTGGCAGACCTATGTGGCGCTCGCTGTCTCCGACAATCTGTTCGGCACGCACGGGCTGGCGCTGGCCTCCGTTGCCATGGTCGCCATCATCCCGTTGGTCAATGTGTTCAGCGTCTCGGTGCTGGCCCATTATGCTTCTTCCAAGAAACAGTCGGCCGGCGCCATCGTGATGACTGTCGCCCGCAATCCCCTGATCTGGGCCTGCGCGATCGGGCTCGCGCTCAACGTCGCGCACGTGCCGCTTCCAAAACTCTGGCACGAGGTTGCGGACGCGCTCGGGCGCTCTTCGCTCGCCATCGGCCTGTTGGTGACAGGCGCCGGCCTGCACCTCGAAGGCATGTTCCGGCCGAGCCTCGCCGCATCAGTGGCCGTGTTCCTCAAGCTTGTGCTGATGCCCGTCATCGCGGTGGTGCTGGCGCTCTGGTTCGGCATTACCGGTTCCGACCTCGCCATCGTCACCGCCTGTGCCGCGGTGCCCGCCTCGTCCTCGGCCTACGTGCTGGCGCGGCAGATGGGCGGCGATGCCCCACTGCTGGCACAGATCATCACGCTGCAGACGATTCTGGCCGCGGTGACGATGCCGATCGCGATTGCGCTGGCTGCGATGAGCTAGCTGGATCCAGCGAGCCAGAAAGTCTGGATCGTCGCGGCCAGATTGTTGATGCCGTGCAGGACGATCGTCAGCCAGGTCGAGCCGGTGCGATAGCGGAGATAGCCGAGTAGCAGGCCGATGGTGAAAACCTCGCCGAAGAAGAACCAGTCATACTGCAGGTGCAGCGAGGTCCAGGCCAGCGAGGACAGGAAGATGGCGCCCGCGACGCCAAGCCGCGATTCCGACCAGCCGCGATAGAGAAATCCGCGCGCAAAAATCTCTTCCCAGACCGGCGCGGCGACGCAGAACGCGATCACCAGAAGCCACAGCGCGCCGTCGGCCTGGGCCGATTTCATCACCTCGCCCATGAAGCCGGGCGTCACCTCGCGCCCGAGCGCGCGCGACAGCAGGTCCCAGCAGCCGACGAGCAAGGCGAGTGCGGCGATACCAAGCGCGAAATTGCGCCACGAGGTCCAGCGCAGCGCCAGATATTCGGCAAAGGGCGTGCGTGTCGGGCGGATCGCGATCCACGTCGCCGCCAGCACCGCCGGCAAACCGAAGATCACCGACAGCGAGATCGTCATCCCGCCGCCGATGACGCGGATCGCCTCGGCGAAGTCGAGCGAACCGTGTCGCAGCACGAAATAGCCGATGACGCCGACCTGCCCGACGAACACGCCGGCAAAGATGAACAGGCCCCACAGCGCGGTGCCCCAGAATTTCCAGACCCGCGGCGGCCGTTGCGGTTTCGGGATCACCGGCGGCACGTCGGCGGGACTGGCAGGATTGAGGGTGTCCATCACATGGCTTTCTCGCAAATGGCTTTCTCGCTGTCGTCAGCGATGATCACGGCGAGCCACGCTGGAGCAGAGTCCTTGCGTGATCGTTAACGAGTTCAATTGCGCCGCACGATCGGAAAATCATAGGCCTGCCGGCTCACGCCCGGCAGCGAAAAATGCCACCACTCCTTGGAATAGTTTACAAATCCTCGCCGCGCCATCACCAGAACCAGTCTCTCCCGCCACTTGCGTTGGGCCGCGGTGATGGATTTCGCCGAAGTGTGCGACTTGACGTCGGCGCAGTCGTAGCCGGTGCCCATGTCGACGCTGCCGTCCGGTGCGCGCAGGTTCACGTTGGCAGTGCAGTCGCCATAGTCCTTGGCCGGATCGAACACCTCCGAATTGTCGGCCTTCAAATCGACAAGGGAAAGGTCGAGCGCGGCGCCGGTGGAATGACCCGACCGGGTCGCGATGTAGCCCAGGCGGAACAGGTCGGCCTTGCTGAACGCCGGATTGTAGCGCTTCTGCGCCGGCGTTTCGCGGCCGTCGCGCGACCACGCCACCATGTCGGCAACCGCGCGCGTCGGGCGGTAGCAATCGAACATCTTCAGAGACAGGTTCTGCAGCGCGAGTTCTTCCTGAATGCTCTTCAAGAGTGCGCCGACTTCGCGCTTCACCACGCATTCGGCGGCGTCGTAGCCCTTCAGCGGCCGGCCGACAAAATTGTTCGAGCCGGCATAGCGCATGTCCTGAATGATGGTCGGATCAACATCGCGCAGATAGACGAAACCCGCCGGCAGTTTTTGCGCGCGGGCGGCGACACCCGGCAGGCAACAGGCCACGCAGAGCGTAGCGAGCGCCGTCCATCTCGCGATATGCGCGGAAATCTTCTTGCGGATCACTGCGCCGGCTCCGAATTGACCACCAGCTTCGTGATCGCCGTGTCGGTGTATTTGTTGCCGGCCCAGACGTCATCGATGATGAACTTGACCCAGTAGGCTTTGACCGGCTTCGGAAGCATCAGGGTGTCCGATCCGTTTCGATCCTGCAGCGTCAGCGTCTGGGTCTCACCTTGCGAGAACACCGCCCGCAAATGCCGCACGCGGTTGTTCTTGCCGAAGATGTCGCTGCTCTTCTGGTAGCCGTTACGCACGACGATCGAGCGCACGGTGCGCATCCCCTCGAATTCGATCGTGATCCACTCCCCCACGCCGTTGCCTTGCTGGCCCTCCACCCATGCGTCGCTGGCCGTCCCCCTGAAAAGGTTCTCCGGGCCGTAGGAATTGCCGAACTGCGGCTTCAGTACCGAACTGACGCAATAGATCTCGTTGCCGTTGCGCGCACAGCTTTCGCCAGGCGCGGACGGACGTTGCGGTCGCACCGCTGCCCGCTCGGCCACCGCAGGCGCTGCCGGCGGCGGCACCGACATGGCGGCGAGTTCGGGGGGCCGACTGGCGGTCGATAGCCCTGCCAGATAGATGCGCCCGCCCAGGGTTTGATCGTAATAGGCCGGCGTCTGCTCGTGCGGGGCTGGCTGGCCGCGCGCGTCGGTCGCTTTCAGCGCCAGCTCGGCGACGCGTTCGCGCACCTCGACGGCGAGGTCGCCGAGATGCAGTTCCGGCCGCTTCAGCTGCTCGGCGAATATTCGCGTGAAGACCGAATTATGCGCGGTGTCGTTCCCGCCGAGCCGATCCAGCGCGGTCTGGCCGATGCCGGCGGAGTACAATGTGAAGATGCCGCGGGCGGGCTTCGCGTCCGCCAGTCCACGCGTGTTGCCGATCGAACGGCCGGCGGCGCGCGGGAACGGATTGTCACGGCAGGCGTCGATCACCAGCAGCGCCACCCGAACCGATCTCGCCTGCAACTCCGCGATCAGATCAGGCTCGGCGAGCGAGGCGCCGCGCACGCGCGCCTCCGCGCCTTCGGTCACGGCCGGCACGTCGCTCGGGATCAGATAGTTGACGCCGCCGATCGCCACGCCGTGCCCGGCAAAGAACAGCGCGGCGGTGTCGCCCGGCTGCAGCCGCGCGGTGAACTCGGCAAGCTTGTCGATCATCGCCTGGCGGCCGAGATTAGTGCCGACGATGACGTCGAAGCCTAGCGACTTCAGCGTCTCCGCGATCGTGGTGGCGTCGTTGGCGGCCTTCCTGAGCTGCCGGTCGGCGGGGAGGTTTGGATAGAGATCGTTGCCGATGGCGAGCGCGATGCGCTTCTGCGCCACGGCCGGCGAGGCCGCGAGGCCGATGCCCGCCAGCAATGCGACCGACATCAGCAGCGTCAGCGACGCGATCCGAACGAATTGAAAGAAATGACCCAATTTTTCCATGGCCTAAGCAGCGCTCGCTGGTTCTCCATCCTAGCCGAAACCTGCGGCCGGAAATACCTTGCGGGACTGTTTACCCTGTCGCCGAAGCCCTAGTGGATAAGTCCGGACAGGGGATTTGAGGCTTGCCCTAGGTGGCATCTCTGCCTATAGCTCTGGCTTTAATGACCCCTGCATCGAAATCGACCTTCGTCCTCGGGCACCGGCATCTGCTGGGAATCGAGGGGCTTTCCGCTGCCGATATTACCGGCCTGCTCGACCTTTCCGAGGAATATGTCGAGCTCAACCGCCAGGTGGACAAAAAGCGCACCTCCTTGCGCGGTCGCACCCAGGTGAACCTGTTTTTCGAAGCCTCGACGCGGACCCAATCCTCGTTCGAACTGGCGGGAAAACGGTTGGGCGCCGACGTCATGAACATGTCGGTGTCCTCGTCCTCGATCCGCAAGGGCGAGACGCTGATGGATACCGCCGTCACGCTCAACGCCATGCACCCCGATATCCTGGTGGTACGGCACCACGCCTCCGGCGCGGTGGAACTGCTGGCGCGCAAGGTTGACGGTTCCGTGATCAATGCCGGCGACGGCGCCCACGAACATCCGACACAGGCGCTGCTGGACGCTCTGACCATCCGACGAAACAAGGGCCGGCTCGAAGGCCTCGTCATCGCGATCTGCGGCGACGTGATGCATTCGCGCGTCGCGCGTTCCAACATCCTGCTGCTCAACACCATGGGTGCCCGCGTCCGCGTGGTGGCGCCCTCCACGCTGCTGCCGCGCGGCATCGAGCGGATGGGCGTCGAGGTGGCCCGCGACATGCGCGAGGGCCTCAATGGCGCCGACATCGTGATGATGCTGCGGCTGCAGCGCGAGCGGATGAACGGTTCCTTCGTGCCGTCGTCGGGCGAATACTTTCACTATTTCGGCCTCGACCAGAAGAAGCTCGCCTACGCCAAGCAGGACGCGCTGGTGATGCATCCGGGACCGATGAACCGCGGCGTGGAGATCGACTCGATCGTGGCAGACGGCGCGCAATCGCTGATCCGTGAACAGGTGGAAATGGGAGTGGCGGTGCGGATGGCGGTGCTCGAAGCGCTCGCCCGCAACCTGCCGAATGCGTAAGACCATGCTGACCGACCGACGCCCGATCCTGCTTGCCAACGCCCGCGTCGTCGATCCCTCCCGGGATTTCGACGGCCCTGGCGACGTCCTGATTGCCGATGGCGTGATCCGCGACTCCAAGCGCGGCATCGGCGCGGCCGGCGTGCCTGAGGGCACCGACATCGTCAATTGCGCCGGCAAGATCGTCGCCCCCGGGCTGATCGACATGCGCGCCTTCGTCGGCGAGCCCGGCGCCAGCCACCGCGAAACCTTCGCCTCCGCCAGCCAGGCGGCGGCTGCCGGCGGCATCACCACCATCATCTGCCAGCCGGATACCTCGCCCGTCATCGACAATTCGGCGACGGTTGATTTCGTGCTGCGCCGCGCCCGCGATACCGCGATCGTCAACATCCATCCGATGGCGGCGCTGACCAAGGGCCTGGCCGGCCAGGAGATGACCGAGATCGGACTGTTGAAGGCCGCCGGCGCGGTCGCCTTCACCGATGGCGACAGGAGCGTCACCAATGCGCAGGTGATGCGCCGGGCGCTGACCTATGCCCGCGATTTCGATGCGCTGATCGTGCATCACACCGAAGACCCGGACCTCGTCGGCGAAGGCGTGATGAACGAGGGCGAGTTTGCCGCCAGACTCGGCCTGATCGGCATTCCCAACGCTGCCGAATCCGTGATGCTGGAGCGCGATATGCGCCTCGTGGCGCTGACCGGCGGGCGCTATCACGCGGCGTCGCTGTCCTCGATCGAGTCGCTCGAGATTCTCAAGCGTGCGCGCGACGCCGGCCTCGACGTCAGCGCCTCGGTCTCGATCAACCACGTCACGCTGAACGAGAACGACATCGGTCCCTATCGCACCTTCCTGAAACTGTCGCCACCGCTGCGCACGGAGGACGACCGCCTCGCGCTGGTTGCAGCGGTTGCTTCCGGATTGATCGACGTCGTGATGTCCGATCACAATCCGCAGGACGTCGAGGTCAAGCGGCTGCCGTTCGCGGAAGCAGCGTCCGGCGCGGTCGGGCTGCAGACCATGCTGCCGGCGGCGCTGCGCCTGATCCACAATGGCGAGATGGATTTCAAGACGCTGATCCGGGCGATGTCGACCCGGCCCGCGGAGTTGCTCGGCCTTCCCGGTGGCACGCTGCGCGCGGGTTCCCCCGCCGACCTCGTCGTGATCGATCCCGATACGCCGTGGGTGCTCGATCCCGCCGATCTCAAATCGCAATGCAAGAACACGCCGTTTGACGAAGCCCGCTTTTCCGGCCGGGTCGTCCGTACTATCGTGGGCGGACGAACGGTCTATGAGCATGTCTAGCGCGCCGGATGCGCGCTTGCGGGAGGAACGGTGATGACGGACGCATTCCTCGTGCTCGCATTCCTGTTCGGCTATCTGCTCGGCTCGATTCCGTTCGGGCTGGTGCTGACCAAACTCGCCGGCACGCAGGACCTGCGTTCGATCGGCTCGGGGAATATCGGCGCCACCAACGTGCTGCGCACCGGCCGCAAGGGCCTCGCGGCAGCGACCCTGCTCGGTGACGCGCTCAAGGGCACGATCGCGGTGGTCATCATGGGTTACTACGGCGGACCTTACGCGGCGATGCTGGCCGCGCTTGGCGCCTTTCTCGGCCACCTGTTTCCGGTCTGGCTCAAGTTCAACGGCGGCAAGGGCGTCGCGACCTATATCGGCGTGCTGATCGGGCTGTTCTGGCCCGCGGCCGTGGTGTTCTGCCTGATCTGGCTCGCGATCGCCGTCACCTCGCGCTACTCGTCGCTCTCGGCGCTGGTCGCGGCCTTTGCCACGCCGCTGTTTCTGTGGTGGTTCGGCCATCCCGCGCTGGCGTCGCTGTTCGTCGTGCTGACGCTTTTGCTGTTCTGGAAGCACAGCGAAAACATCAAGCGCCTCCAGGCGGGTACTGAAGGCCGGATCGGGGCGAAGTAGCCATACCGTTGTAGGGCGGATCAGGCGAAGCCGTAATCCGCCGGTCCGGTCGGTAGATTGGCGGATTACGCTGCGCTAATCCGCCCTACGATTTCAGCGCCTGTTCGACAAACCGCGCCGCCGCCAGCGCTTCGGCATCCGCGCCATATCGCGCGATGACCTGCACGCCGACCGGCAATCCGCCGTCCGCAATGAGTGTGGGAATGTTGACGCAGGGCACGCCCATCAGCGTCCATAACCGGTTGTAGCGGGCGTCGCCGGTCGAGCCCAATCCCCTGGGCGCCGCACCGGGCGCCGACAAGGTCAGCAGCACGTCGACATCCTCGAACGCTTTTGCCAGCGCCTGTCTGGCGCGAACGGATATTGCCATCGCTTCGTCATAGGCCGCTGGCGTCGTGCCCCGGCTTTCATCCAGCCTTGCGCGCAGGATCGGCGCGATCTCGTCGTGATGCTCGCGATACTCCCAGGCCAGCGCCTGATGCGCCTCGAATTCCTGCACGACCGCATGAATGCGCCACGCCTCGGCGACGATCTCGGGCAACGCCAAGGCGCGCACCGACGCTCCCGCGCGTTCTGCGGCCCTGGTCGCAACCTGCAGCGCCTCTCCGCCTGACGCATCCGGAGCGCCGGCAAAATCCTGCGTCACGATGCCGATGCGCGGTGTCGGAATGGTCGTCGGCAGCAGCAGCTCGGGCCGGCCGGTCATGGCGGAAAGCCCGCGCGCAACGTCGTCCACGCCGGCAGCGAACAGCCCGACCGTGTCCAGCGTCCACGAATAGCATTTCACGCCGACGGTCGGCAGCAGGCGGTAGGACGGCTTGATCGCGGCCACGCCGCAGAACGATGCGGGGCGGATCACCGATCCGCCGGTCTGCGTTCCCAGCGCGAGCGGGATCATGCCGGCGGCCACCGCGGCTGCCGAACCCGATGACGAGCCTCCGGGCGTGTGACCATGGTTGCGCGGATTGAGCGTCGGCGTTGGATCGAGCGAGGCAAACGCGGTCGTCGTGGTCTTGCCGATGATGCTCGCGCCCGCCTGCTTCAACAGCATCACGACGGCCGCATCGCCGCGCGATCGAAATCCGCGGTAGATCGGCGATCCCATCTCGGTCGGAAAGTCCTGCGTGTCCATGATGTCCTTGATACCGACCGCGATGCCACGCAGCGGACCTGCGCCTTGCGCGCGGACGTTCGGGTCATGGCAGACGAAGGCGCCGACGGACTTTTCGTGCGCAGCGATCGCGTCACGGGACTGGGCGATGGCTGCATCAGCAGAAAAATCGCCGGCATCGATGCGGCGCTGGAGATCGGCAAGTGAGATCATGAAAACGCTTCCTGTGATGGCGGGGCAGACTATGGAGAGCTATCGCATGGAGCAAGCTTTGGGCCATCTCCGAATCAAACAGGTTGATTGCAATCTAAGGTTGGGCGAAGCTGCACCCGCATGCATGACCGTACCCTCAAAACGCTCCAGCTTTCCGACGCCGAGCGTCTCGACCGCTTGCGGCTGATACGTTCCGACAATGTCGGACCGCGCACCTTCAACTCGCTCATCAATCACTTTGGCGACGCCCGCACGGCACTGGAGCGATTGCCCGATCTGGCGCGGCGTGGCGGCGCCGCACGTTCAGGGCGGATCTGCAGCGAGGCGGAAGCGCGGGCTGAAATCGCCGCCGCCCAAAAAATCGGCGTCTCGCTGGTCACACCCGGTGAAGCTTCCTATCCCCCGCGGCTGGCAGCGCTCGACGATGCGCCTCCCCTGCTCGGCGTACGCGGCGCGCCCGAGACGCTGATGCGGCCGATGATTGCCATCGTGGGCTCGCGCAACGCATCGGGCGCCGGCCTGAAATTCGCAAGCCAGCTGGCGCGCGATCTCGGCGACGCCGGCTTTGTCGTGATCTCGGGCCTGGCGCGCGGCATCGACCAGGCCGCGCATCGCGCCACGATCGCAAGCGGCACCGTTGCGGTGCTGGCCGGCGGCCACGACCGGATCTATCCCGCGGAGCACGAGGATCTGCTGGCGGCGCTGCTCGAACGAGGCGGCGCGATTTCCGAAATGCCGCTCGGCCACTCGCCGCGCGCCCGCGATTTTCCACGTCGTAACCGCCTGATCTCGGGCGCCTCGCTCGGCGTCGTCGTGATCGAGGCCGCGCATCGCTCCGGCTCGCTGATCACGGCGCGGATGGCGGCCGAACAGGGCCGCGAAGTGTTTGCGGTGCCGGGCTCGCCGCTCGATCCGCGCACCGCCGGCACCAACGATCTGATCAAGCAGGGCGCGACACTGACCACGGAAGCGTCTGACGTCATCAACGCAGTGGCGCCGATCATGGAGCGGCCGATCATGCTCGATGCGCGCGAGAGCGACGACGAGCCGCTCGATTTCGACGCCGGTACGAGCGAGCGCGCGGGCATCGTCGATTTGCTGGGGCCGAGCCCGATCAGCCTCGACGATCTGATCCGGATGTCGGGCGCCTCGCCCGCCACCGTGCGCACCGTACTGCTGGAACTCGAACTCGCCGGACGGCTGGAGCGTCACGGCGGCGGGCTGGTGTCGCTGATCTGATCAGCCCTTGTCGCTGCGCGCGTCGAAATTCGTTCGCGCGCCCTGAATCTCCGGCAGGTGCTCGAACGCCCATTTACCGAGCGCCTGCACCGGCTCGGCAAGTCCGCGGCCCAAATCAGTCAGCTCATAGTCGACCCGTGGCGGAATGGTCGGAAACACGGTGCGTGTCACGAGGCCATCGCGCTCCAGTCCACGCAGTGTCAGGGTCAGCATCCGCTGCGAGATGCCGCCGATCATGCGCTTGAGTTCGTTGAAGCGCAGCGGCCCGTCGATCAGCATCATGATCACGAACACGCTCCATTTGTCGCCGACGCGCGCCAGCACCGAGGCGACCGCGCGGCAGTTGCCGTCGGCGTGCGGTCCCGCCGGAGAGGCAGGCACATTCTTGTGCTCGGGTGTCATCGCTGTGCTCGGGTTTCAAAATTGTGCGTTCTTGCGGGGTTTTAGGACAGTCACTCATATAGCGCCAGTTACAAACTTATACCAAGGGTGACCCTCATGAAGCTTCTGCATCTGGATTCCAGCGTTCTCGGCCTCCACTCCGTCAGCCGCCAGGTTTCCGCCGCCATCGTCGACCGGCTGCGCCAATCCACACCCGGCCTTGTGGTCAGCTACCGCGATCTCACGCTGACGCCGCTGGCGCATCTTACCGGATCGCACCTCGCGGCAAGCCAGGGCGCCGCGCCCGAGGCCTCGCTGCAGGCGGACATCGCCGCCGGTCAGGCCGTGCTGGAAGAATTTCTCGCTGCCGACATCGTGGTGCTGGGCGCGCCCATGTACAACTTCACCATTCCGAGCCAGCTCAAGGCCTGGATCGACCGCATCCTCGTGGCGGGCAAGACGTTCAAATATTCAGCGCAAGGCGTCGAGGGGTTAGCAGGCAACAAGCGCGTCATCGTCGCGATCTCGCGCGGCGGCTTTTACGGCCCGGGCACACAGGCCGCGGTCGGCGAACATCTGGAGACCTATCTGCGCTGGGTGTTCGGCTTCATCGGCATCAAACATCCGGAATTTATTTCCGCCGACGGCATCCAGGTCGGCCCCGAGCATCGCGAAAGAGCCGTGGCCGGCGCGCTGAAAGCCGCAGGCGATCTGAACGCCGCCTGAGTTTTGCGGCAAAACGCGGTTGCCGTCATCAGGCGGCAGCCGCTCCAGCCAGAATGTATCTTTGGTGGTCACGGGGCCAGCCTTACCCCCGATAGATCGGCGCGCCGCTGGGAGATGCCGTCGCACCACCGTCGACGAACAGTTCCTGGCCCTGCACATGCGCGGCATCGTCAGAGGCGAGGAACAATACCGTCTTCGAAATGTGATCGGGTTCGCCGAGGCGGCCGAGCGGTGTCGACAGCGCGATGCGTTTTTCGAAAGCCTTTTCGGCTTCAGGCGTTGCGATCGCCGCGCCCCAGATGGGCGTGCGGATGGCGCCGGGCGCCACGACGTTGACGCGGATGCCGCGCGGCGACAATTCCGACGCCATGATCCGCGCCATCGCCCGCACGCCGGCTTTCGCCGCGCCATAGGCCGAATAGCCGGGAATGCCGAGTACGGAGATAACCGAGCCGTTGAGAATGATCGAGGCGTTGTCGTTGAGATACGGCAGCGCGGATTGCACAGTGAAGAACACGCCGGTGAGGTTGGTGCTGATGACCTTTTCGAACGCCTCGACGGTTGAGCCACCGAGCGGCGTGCCGCCGGCGATGCCGGCATTGGCGAACAGGATATCGTATTTGCCGAACTGTGCAGCCCCCTTGCGGATTGCGGCTTCCGTCGCTGCAACGTCGGTCGCATCGGCCACAAGCGCGAGCGCATTCGGCCCCAATTCCCCGGCCGCGGTATCGAGCGTCGCCTGATTGCGACCGGTGATGACGACCTTGGCCCCCTCGGCGACGAACAGCCTTGCAGTCGCAAGCCCGATGCCGCTGTTGCCGCCTGTGATCAACGCCGTCTTGTTCGCGAGCCTCATGGCCGCCTCCGTGGTTGCATAATTAAACTAGATTGCCTAGCTAGAGCATCTGGTTTAATATTGCAACCACACAAGACCGTGATCGCCCACCTTTCAACGGAAGACTGCCCATGGTGAAACGGACTAGCTTCGAACGCGACGATTGCCCGGTCGCACGCTCGCTGGACGCGCTGGGCGACTGGTGGTCGATGCTGATCATTCGCGAAGCATTGTTCGGGACCACTCGATTTGGCGAGTTTCAGAAGCGGCTCGGATTGGCCAGGAACATCCTGACGGTGCGGCTGCGCGCGCTGGTGGATCAGGGCATCCTGAAAACCGCTCCCGCATCCGACGGCAGCGCCTACCAGGAATATCTGCTGACGCCGAAGGGCCGCGGCGTATTCCCGATCCTGGTTGCGTTGCGGCAGTGGAGCGAGGAATTCGACGAACGGCCGGATGAGATCGCCACCATCCTGGTCGACAAGGAGAGCGGCCGGCCGGTCCGCAAGCTCGAGCTCCATTCGCAGGACGGGCGGCTGTTGGCGGCGGGCGACACCGCGCTCAAGCCGCGGCCGGCGGGGAAGCGCGCCACGGCATGAAGCTGCCTGAACGGTCTACGACAGCCTGTGCTTGCTCCGTGTCCGCAGCCGCTCTTCCGCCTCGAGCTGCGCCATGCCGAGCAAGTGGCTCAGCACCTCGAGCCGGTGGCGCTCGGCCAGCTTGACCAATTCGGCAACAGTCTCGGCAATAAAGGCCACGGCCTCGTCCGGGCCGCCCTCCTCACCCCGTTGATCGGTGGGCGATGTCCGAATCTTGCCCGAAGCTGTCCGCTTCCGGCCGCCCCCAGCCTTGCTCAAACAATTTGCATCCAATTGCATACAATATTTGTCAGAAATACCCCCTTTGGAGCCGCAACTCTAGGAAGTAATTCGTAACTCCGTAGATACAAAGTCGAATCAGTGTGATCCCTGGTCACGATCTGCCGATTTGACAGTGGCCGCCTCACCACCCATGTTCGGGGCGACACGGCGGGCCGCGAGTCTCGCGGAACCCGCCTTTATCTTTTCCCGTAAGCCATTGGAATGACATGAATATCGTCATCGTGGAGTCGCCGGCGAAAGCCAAGACGATCAACAAGTATTTGGGCGCCTCCTACGAGGTTCTGGCCTCGTTCGGCCATGTCCGCGATCTCCCCGCCAAGAACGGATCGGTCGATCCTGAAGCCAATTTTCAGATGATCTGGGAGGTCGATCCCAAGGCGGCGGGCCGGCTCAACGACATTGCAAAGGCCCTGAAGGGCGCCGACCGCCTGATCCTGGCAACCGACCCTGATCGGGAGGGCGAAGCGATCTCCTGGCACGTGCTGGAGGTGATGAAGGAGAAGCGCGCGCTCAAGGATCAGAAGATCGAGCGCGTGGTGTTCAACGCCATCACCAAGCAGGCGGTGACCGACGCGATGAAGGCGCCGCGCCAGATCGATGGCGCGCTGGTCGACGCCTACATGGCGCGCCGCGCACTGGACTATCTGGTCGGCTTCACGCTCTCGCCGGTGCTATGGCGCAAGCTGCCGGGCGCGCGCTCGGCCGGCCGCGTGCAATCGGTCGCGCTGCGGCTGGTCTGCGACCGCGAACTCGAAATCGAAAAGTTCGTCCCGCGCGAATACTGGTCGCTGGTCGCGACGCTGACGACGCCGCGCGGCGAGAGTTTTGAAGCCCGCCTCGTCGGCGCCGACGGCAAGAAGATCCAGCGGCTCGACATCGGCTCCGGCGCGGAAGCCGAAGATTTCAGGAAAGCCATCGAGGCGGCCAACTTCACGGTTTCGACCGTGGAGGCCAAGCCTGCGCGCCGCAATCCCCAGGCGCCCTTCACCACCTCGACGTTGCAGCAGGAAGCCAGCCGCAAGCTCGGCTTCGCGCCGGCGCATACGATGCGGATCGCGCAACGGCTCTACGAGGGTATCGATATCGGCGGCGAGACCACCGGCCTCATCACCTACATGCGAACCGACGGCGTGCAGATCGACGGCTCCGCGATCAATCAGGCGCGCAAGGTGATCGGCGAGGACTACGGCAGCACTTATGTGCCGGATGCGCCGCGCCAGTACCAGACCAAGGCCAAGAACGCGCAGGAAGCGCACGAAGCGATCCGCCCCACCGACCTGTCGCGCCGGCCCGCCGAGATGCGCCGCCGCCTCGATCCCGACCAGGCCAGGCTCTATGAATTGATCTGGATCCGCACCATCGCGAGCCAGATGGAATCGGCCGAACTCGAACGCACCACGGTGGATATCGCGGCGAAAGCGGGCTCTCGCGTGCTGGAGCTGCGCGCCACGGGGCAAGTTGTAAAATTCGACGGCTTCCTTGCGCTCTACCAGGAAGGCCGCGACGACGAGGAAGACGAGGATTCCCGCCGCCTCCCCGCCATGAGCGAGGGCGAAGCGCTCAAGCGGCAGGATCTCGCCGTCACGCAACACTTCACCGAACCGCCGCCGCGCTTTTCGGAAGCCTCGCTGGTCAAGCGGATGGAAGAGCTCGGCATCGGCCGCCCCTCGACCTACGCCTCGATCCTGCAGGTCCTCAAAGACCGGGGCTACGTCAAGCTCGAAAAGAAGCGGCTGCATGGCGAGGACAAGGGCCGCGTCGTGGTCGCGTTCCTGGAGAACTTCTTCACCCGCTACGTGGAGTACGACTTCACCGCCGGGCTGGAAGAGCAGCTCGACCGCATCTCCAACAACGAGATTTCCTGGCAGCAGGTGCTGAAGGATTTCTGGACCGGTTTTGCCGGCGCGGTCAGCGACATCAAGGATCTGCGGGTCTCCGAGGTGCTGGATGCGCTCGACGACATGCTCGGGCCGCACATCTACCCGCCGCGTGCCGATGGCGGCGATGTCAGGCAGTGCCCGACCTGCGGCACCGGCAAGCTGAATCTGAAGGCCGGCAAGTTCGGCGCCTTCGTCGGCTGCTCGAATTATCCGGAATGCCGCTACACCCGCCCGCTGGCCGCCGATAGCGAGGCCAGCGCCGACCGCGTGCTCGGCAAGGACCCCGAGACCGATCTCGACGTAACGGTGAAGGCCGGTCGCTTCGGCCCCTACATCCAGCTCGGCGAGCAGAAGGATTATGCCGAGGGCGAAAAGCCCAGGCGCGCAGGTATTCCGAAGAACATGTCACCCGGCGACATGGAATTGGAGCTGGCGCTGAAGCTGCTCTCCCTGCCGCGCGAAGTTGGAAAGCATCCGGAAACCGGCGAGCCGATCACAGCTGGCATCGGTCGCTTCGGCCCGTTCGTGCGTCACGAGAAGACCTACGCCAGCCTCGAGGCGGGCGACGAGGTGTTCGACATCGGCCTCAACCGCGCGGTGACGCTGATTGCGGAGAAGATCGCAAAAGGCCCGAGCGGCCGCCGCTTCGGCGCCGATCCCGGCAAGCCGCTCGGCGAGCATCCAAGCCTTGGCGGCGTCGCCGTCAAGAATGGCCGCTACGGCGCTTACGTGACGGCCGGCGGCGTTAACGCCACGATCCCGAGCGACAAGACGCCCGAGACGATCACGCTGGCTGAAGCCATTGCGCTGATCGACGAGCGCGCCGCCAAGGGCGGCGGCAAGCCGAAACGCGGCGCCAAGAAGGCTGCAGCCAAGAAGACCGCGCCGAAGAAGGCGGCCGCAAAGGCGGCCGATCCCGACGCGCCAAAGCCTGCCAAGAAGACGACGGCGAAGAAAACCGCGGCAAAGCCGAAATCGGAAGCCGTCAGCAAGGCCCGCGCGCCGGTCGCCTCCGCCGCCAAGACATCGGCGGCGAAGCCCACTGCACCCAAGACGCCTGCGAAGAAGAGCGCGGGCAAGGCCCGGGGATAAGTGAAGAGAAAACACGACAATGGTTTTCCGGGCCGGGACGCCATCGTCGCCTTCATCCGTGGGAATCCGGGCAAGGTCGGCACGCGGGAAATCGCCCGCGAGTTCGGCCTGAAGAATGCCGACCGTGTCGAGCTGAAGCGCATCCTGCGCGAACTCGCCGACGAAGGCACCGTCACCCGGCGCCGGCGGAAAATCCACGAGCCCGCCACCCTGCCCCCGACTGTCGTTGCCGACATCACCGGCCGCGACACCGACGGCGAACTGCTGGCGACGCCCACCGAGTGGGATACCGAGGAAGACGGCGCCGCGCCAAAAATCCGCATTCACGTTCCGCGCCGGCCTCAACCGGGCACAGCTGCCGGCGTCGGCGACCGCGCACTGATGCGCATCGAGAAACTGGATGAGGGTGACGGCGCGCTTTACCGCGGCCGCGTCATCAAGGTGCTCGATCACGCCCGCACGCGGCTACTCGGCATCTTTCGCAGGACCCAGGACGGCGGCGGGCGGCTTGTACCCGTTGACAAGAAGCAGGCCGGCCGCGAACTGAACATCGCACCTTCAGACACCGGCGGCGCGGAGGACGGCGACCTCGTCAGCGTCGATCTCGTGCGCACGCGCGGCTATGGGCTTGCGTCGGGCAAGGTGAAGGAGCGGCTCGGCTCGCTTTCAAGCGAGAAGGCGATCAGCCTGATCGCGATCCATGCCCACGAAATTCCGCAGGCGTTCTCTCCTTCTGCCGTGCGCGAAGCGGAGCAGGCGCAGCCTGCGACGCTGAAGGGCCGCGAGGACTGGCGCGATTTGCCGCTCGTCACCATCGATCCGCCCGACGCCAAGGATCACGACGATGCGGTGCATGCCGCGCCCGATGACGATCCGAACAACAAGGGCGGCTACATCGTCCACGTCGCCATCGCCGACGTCGCCTTCTATGTGCGGCCGGGCTCGGCCTTGGACCGTGACGCCCTGACGCGCGGCAACTCGGTGTATTTTCCGGACCGCGTGGTGCCGATGCTGCCCGAGCGCATCTCCAACGATCTCTGCTCGCTGGTGCCGGGCGAGCCGCGCGGCGCGCTCGCGGTGCGGATGGTGATCGGCCCCGACGGCCGCAAGCGCTCGCACAGTTTCCATCGCGTGCTGATGCGCTCCGCCGCCAAGCTGCACTATGCACAGGCGCAGGCCGCCATCGACGGCCGGCCCGACGACACCACCGGGCCGTTGCTGGAGCCGATCCTGAAGCCGCTCTATGCGGCCTATGCGCAGGTCAAACTCGCGCGCGACGAGCGCGATCCGCTCGACCTGGATCTGCCCGAACGAAAAATCCTGCTCAAGCCTGATGGCACCGTCGACCGCGTGATCGTCCCCGAGCGGCTCGATGCGCACCGCTTGATCGAGGAGTTCATGATCCTCGCCAACGTCGCCGCGGCCGAAATGCTTGAAAAGAGGGCCTTGCCACTTATCTACCGGGTGCACGACGAGCCGTCGCTGGAGAAGGTCCACAACCTTCAGGAATTCCTGAAGACGCTCGACCTGCCGTTTGCGAAGAGTGGCGCCTTGCGTCCTTCCCTGTTCAATCGTGTGCTCGGCCAGGTCCGCGGCGAGGATTACGAACCGCTCGTCAACGAGGTGGTGCTGCGCTCGCAGGCGCAGGCGGAATATTCGGCGGAGAATTACGGCCATTTCGGCCTCAACCTTCGCCGCTACGCGCATTTCACGTCACCGATCAGGCGATACGCCGACCTGATCGTGCATCGCGCGCTGATCCGCGCGCTCGGCCTCGGCGAAGGTGCGTTGCCGGAAACCGAAACGCTGGAGACACTCAGCGAAGTCGCGGCACAGATTTCCGTGACCGAGCGGCGCGCGATGAAGGCGGAACGCGAGACGGCGGACCGGCTGATCGCGCACTTCCTCGCCGACCGCATTGGAGCCACGTTTCAGGGCCGCATTTCCGGCGTTACCCGCGCCGGGCTGTTCGTGAAGCTGTCCGATACCGGCGCCGACGGGCTGATCCCGATCCGCACGCTCGGCACCGAGTACTACAATTATGACGAGACGCGTCACGCGCTCATCGGCTCACGCAGCGGTGCCATGCACCGGCTGGGTGACGTGGTCGACGTGCGTCTGGTAGAAGCTGCACCTGTAGCTGGCGCGCTGCGCTTCGAGTTATTGTCGGAAGGCCAGGTCATTCCGCGCGGCAGAAAGCGCGAAGGTACGCAGGCATCGACAAAAGCGTCGAAATCGCGCCCGGGCCGCAGCCCGCGCGAAAAAGTTCGCAAGCCCCCCAAGGGCAAGGCCGGGAAGACCAAGCCCGGCAAATCGAAGAGAGGCAAGTCATGGAAACGGTGAGCGCCGCGACGACAGTCTGGACCCGGGATGACGTCAAGGGCGAGAAGCGTGACCTCTGGACCGCGATGAAGCGCGGCTTTCGCTGCCGCTGCCCGCGCTGCGGCGAAGGCAAGATGTTTCGCGCCTTCCTGAAGACCGCCGACAACTGCTCGGTCTGCGGGCTGGATTTCACGCCGCATCGTGCCGACGACCTGCCGGCCTATCTCGTGATCGTCATCGTCGGCCACATCGTGGTACCGGCGGCGCTTTGGATCGAGACCAATTACTCGCCGGCCGTGTGGCTGCAACTTGCCCTCTACCTGCCGATGACGTTCCTGATGTCGCTGGTGCTGTTGCAGCCGATCAAGGGAGCCGTGGTCGGCCTCCAGTGGGCACTACGTATGCATGGCTTTGACGAGAATGCCCCTAGCGACATCCCCCCGGTGTAGCTAAACCGGGACGACAATAAGCAAACATGGGGACGGAATGACCGAAGCTGCGACCGCCGAAAAAGAAGAAAAAGAAGCCGACCACCATCCCTATTTCCGGCCAAAGGACGCAGCGACGCTGATCCTGATAGATCGTTCCGGCGAGAAGCCGAAGGTCCTGGTCGGCAAGCGCCACGACAAGGTGGTGTTCATGCCGGGCAAATATGTCTTTCCCGGCGGCCGCGTCGACAAGACAGACAACCGCGTTCCCGTCGCCGCGCCGATCTCCGGCGAACTCGAAGCCAATCTGCTCAAGGGCAGTCCGAAGATCGCAGCCTCGCGCGCGCGTGCGCTCGCGGTTGCCGCGATTCGTGAGGCTTGCGAGGAAACCGGCCTTTGCCTCGGCCGCAAGGTCGACAAGCCCGTGAAACTCGAAGGCCCCTGGCAACCGTTCTCGGAAGCGGGCCTGCTGCCAGATCCGTCCAGCCTGTTCCTGATTGCGCGCGCCATTACCCCGCCCGGCCGCGTTCGCCGGTTCGATACGCGCTTCTTCACCGCGGATGCTTCCTCGATCGCTCATCGCGTCGAAGGCGTGATCCACGCGGATGCCGAACTGGTCGAACTGGTGTGGGTCGAGATCGGCTCCCAGCCGCTTGCCGACGCGCATGCCATGACCAAGAACGTGCTCGCAGAACTCGACCGGCGGCTGGCCACCGGCCCCTTGCGCCACGACGCGCCGGTGCCGTTCTTTCATTTCTACGGCGGCAAGATGCAGAAGGACGTGCTGGGGGCGTAGCCGCTTCCCATCCTCCGTCATTCCGGGGCGACGCAAGGCGGCGAACCCGGAATCTCGAGATTCCGGGTCTGCGCTGCGCGCATCGCGGAATGACAGCCGTTTTGAGTCGCTGCCTAAAAACAAAATAATCTTCTGCACCTCACCGATGGCGCAGTTCCTGCCCGTGCCTATCTGTTCCCAAACAATAACAGCTACGGAACGGGGCAATGGCACAGCGGCAACTCAAGCTCGGCGCGTTCATGCGGCCGGTCTCCATCCACACCGGCGCTTGGCGCTATCCCGGCGCATGGCCCGATGCCAACTTCAATTTCCCGCATATCAAGCGGCTGATCCAGAAACTGGAGGCGGGCAAGTTCGACGCCTTCTTCATGGCCGATCATCTGGCCGTGCTGAACATGCCGATCAATGCGCTCAAGCGCAGCCACACCGTCACTTCGTTTGAGCCGTTCACGCTGCTGTCGGCGCTGGCCGGCGCCACCGAACATATCGGCCTGATCGCGACGGGATCGACGACCTTCGACGAGCCCTATCATGTCGCCCGCCGCTTCGCCTCGCTCGACCACATCTCGGGCGGCCGCGCCGGCTGGAACATCGTCACCACCTCCAACCCCGACGCCGCGCTGAATTTCGGGCTCGACGACCATATGGAGCACGCCGAGCGCTACAAGCGGGCGCGCGAATTCTATGACGTGGTGACGGGCCTGTGGGATTCCTTCGCCGACGACGCCTTCGTGCGTGATGTCGAGCAAGGGCTCTACTTCGACCCCGCCAAGATGCACGTGCTCGATCACAAGGGAAAATATCTCTCCGTGCGCGGGCCGCTCAACATCGCCCGCCCCGTGCAGGGCTGGCCGCTGATCGTGCAGGCCGGCGCGTCCGAAGACGGCAAGCAACTCGCTGCGGAAACGGCGGAAGCGGTGTTCACCGGCGGCGGCTCCCTCGCCGACGGACAAAAGCTCTACGCCGACATCAAGGGCCGCATGGAAAAGATCGGCCGCGATCCCGAGCACCTGAAGATCCTGCCCGGCGCGTTCGTGGTGGTGGGCGACAGCGTCGAGGAAGCCAGGGAGAAACGGGCGAAACTCGACAGCATGGTGCATTACGACTCAGCCATCGCCTCGCTCTCGGTGCAGTTGGGCACCGACGCCTCCGGCTTCGATCCCGACGGCCCGCTGCCGCCAATCCCCGAAACCAACGCGAGCAAGAGCGGCCGCCAGCGGCTGGTCGATGCCGCCGCGCGCGACAAGCTCACGGTGCGCCAGCTCGCCCAGCGCGTCGGCGGTTACGGTGGACTGTCCTTTGTCGGCACGCCGCAAACCATCGCCGACCAGATGGAGGATTGGCTGATGAGCCGCGGCAGCGACGGCTTCAACATCATGTTCCCGTTCCTGCCCGCAGGGCTGGACGATTTCGTCGACAAGGTGGTTCCGGAACTGCAGAGACGCGGGATTTTCCGCAAAGAGTACGAGGGTAGGACGTTGCGGGAGAATCTGGGGCTGCCGAGGCCGAAAAACCGGTTCTTTGAGGGTTAATCACCGCGAATTGGACCGGTTTGGGCCCCGAAAACCTTGACTTTGGGCGGATCGAGGCTAGGTTGCCCGGCAAATGCAGGCCGATTTGGCCGGCGCCTGATATCCCCTATTTGAGGTTTCTGAACATGGCCAAAGCGGTCACCATCAAGGTCAAGCTCGTTTCCACGGCGGATACCGGCTTCTACTACGTCGCCAAGAAGAACTCGCGCACCATGACCGACAAGCTGGTCAAGAAGAAGTATGACCCGGTCGCGCGCAAGCACGTCGAGTTCAAGGAATCGAAGATCAAGTAATTTCCAGCCTATCGCTGGCGGTTCAAACGGGGTCCCTTTGGGGCCCCGTTTTTGTTTCAGCGCGCCGTTACATAGCCGCGCGGCATTGTGTCGAAAGCCAATCGATATTTCAGGTCGCGCTCGCGCACCTGCACTCTCCTCTCATCGCTCCGCACAACCTGTCGCGGGGCACATCAGGGAGAGCATCCATGTCATCCATCAGGATCGGCCTCGCCGCGATAGGTAGCCTCATCGCGCTCACGGCATCCGCTTCGGCCGAAGTTCGCTACAATGGCTTCCCCAAGCTCGGATATTCCGTGGTGTTACCGCCGCCTGCGACCGGCAAATCGACCCATCTCGACGCCCGGGCAGAATACCCGAAAGCCGAACTCCCGCTTCCGCAATCGCCGTTCCGCAAGGGTGGGATCAACTCACGCGGCATCTGAACGGAGCATGGCGTTGAGAACCGCTCCGATTCTCAACGCCTTGGGTCTCAGCGAATTCGTCCCTCTCAACGATCATTCCGCCGCCACCAGGCGACCTTTGGATGGGGGGAGATTCGTCGTTACGTTTCCATCCACGTCCGCGCCAAGATCATTGCGCCAGGGCCTCATTCTCTCCATCACGGCGAGGACGACGACAATCACCACGGCCAGGGCAAGCGCACCCTGCCAATAGGGAATTCCTGCCAGTTCAGAAAATATCTGTTTGGGTCCGGTACCGATGAGCGAACGGGCCAGCCAGGGCTGCGCATAGGAGAACGCCACCGCGCCCGACAATCCGCCAAGCAGCGTGAAGATGGCGTCACGATAGCCTACGCCGATCTGGGCCAGCGTCGTGCCAGGACAAGCCCCCGCCAGCGCAATGCCGGCGCCGAGAATGAGACCGCCGACAATGTCCGCGGCATACAGCGCCGCCTTCGGCTGCAGCTTCACAAAGCCAAATCCATTGAGACACGCCAGCACCACGGCGCCGGTGGCGACGGCGCTGAGAAACACCTTGAGCATGATCCAGTTGCGCAACTGCATCTGGCCGACGATGATCCCCGGCTCGAAAACGCGCGATTTCTCCAGCGCAAAGCCGAAGACAACCCCCATCAACAAGCCGCTGATGATCCCAACTGCAACGGACGACATGACAGCCCTCCCCGGTTAAATGCGACGAAGCAGAAGCAGGGCGGTGGCAATCCCTCCGGCGAACATCGCCGCGACGGCTACCGTCGAACCCACGGATAATTGCGCCATTCCGGACAGGCCGTGACCGCTGGTGCAGCCGTCGGCGATCCGCGCGCCGAACAGCATCAGGAAGCCGGCGGCAAATGCCACGGCATAGCGAAGACCGCGGGACGACGAACCGAGCGCCCTCGCCCAGATCGGGGAGACCGGCGCGCGGACGGCGCCCGACATTCTCATCGATATGAAGGCGCCAAGGGCTATGCCTGCGACGAGCGCCACCTGCCAGACATTCTTGGCATTCGCCGCAACGTGCCTGGCGACATAGTCGATATCGAGGACCGAAGCATCGAGCAGACCCGCTATCGCCGCTCCGACCGTCACATACGACGAAGACGCTCCGAGCGCGGTCTCGATGATCAGAAAAGCCGGAATTTGCAACAGCCCGATAAGAATGCCGGCAGCATAGGGCGACCACGCCTTATCGAAAGGAGACATCGGTAAACCTCCCTGTTCTGTATATTAGCAAATTATAATATAAATATGAGAGCCACATTGACCTGGATCAACTGATTCCGACGGGCGATGAGCATTGGTAAGGCTGTTGCGGATCAATGCGCGCAATCGATATGCGGCGAGCGTGCGATCAATCTCAAGCGGTGGACATGCCAATGTTCGAGATGTCGTTTCCCGTCCGGGCCAAGTTGGGCACAGCGCCTGCGGGAACGGCCGGAAGAAATTTCCATTCCCGATTCTGATCGGCTTTGTCATCGCATGCCGCTCTCATATCTGGTCGCCGGAAAGATCGGCGCATCGCCGACCCGATAACACGAAAGCAAAAGCCTCATGGGCGACACCATCATCGAAGGACCGTTGTATGCGCCCCGCAAGAAGGTGTATCCGCAGGCCGTCCATGGCCGGTTTCGCCGGATCAAGTGGACGTTGCTGGTGGTCGGACTGGCGGTTTATTATCTACTGCCCTTCGTGCGCTGGGACCGCGGCCCCGGCATGCCGAACCAGGCCGTGCTGCTCGACCTGCCGCACCGCCGCTTCTATTTCTTTTTCATCGAGCTGTGGCCGCAGGAAGTCTATTACTTCACCGGCCTGCTGATCATCGCAGCGATGACGCTGTTCCTGATGAATGCGGTCGCAGGCCGCATCTGGTGTGGCTATCTCTGCCCGCAAACGATCTGGACCGACCTGTTCTACGCCGTCGAGCGCTGGGTCGAAGGCGACCGGCGCGACCGCATCCTGAAGGACAAGCACGCCTGGACTTTCCGCCATGTACGCGAAGTCGCGACCAAGCACTTCCTGTGGCTGATGATCGCCTGGTGGACCGGCGGCGCCTGGGTGCTGTATTTCGCCGATGCGCCGACGCTGGTGAAGGAACTGGCGACCTTTCAGGCGCCATTCATCGCCTATCTCTGGATCGGTATCCTGACAGCCACCACCTATGTCTTCGCCGGTCACGCGCGCGAACAGGTTTGCATCTACATGTGTCCATGGCCGCGCATCCAGGCTGCGCTGACGGATGAATGGGCGCTCAACGTCACCTACCGCCGCGACCGCGGCGAGCCACGCACCTCCATCAAGAAGGCCGAGCAATTGCGCCTCGCCGGTCAACCGGCCGGCGACTGCGTCGACTGCCATCAGTGCATCAATGTGTGCCCGACGGGCGTCGACATCCGCAACGGCATCCAGCTCGGCTGCATTCAGTGCGGGCTGTGCATCGATGCCTGCGACACGATCATGCAGCAGGTCAACCGGCCGACCGGTCTGATCGCCTACGACACCGATATCAATGCCGAACGCCGGCTTGCCGGCAAACCGCCGATCTATCGCCTGATCCGGGCGCGCACCGTACTTTATGCCGCAATCATCGCCGTCGTCGGCGGCATCATGCTGTACACGCTGGCAACGCGCAGCACCATGAGCATCAGCGCGCTGCACGAACGCAGCCCGCTCTCCGTCCGCTTGAGCGACGGCAGCGTCCGAAACGACTACACCATCCGCTTCCTCAACAAGGCCGGGGTGTCCCGCTCCTTTGCGCTGGAAGTCGTCGGCCTTCCCGCCTCCGAGATCCGGACTTCCGGGATCGACCGAAACGCGGATGGAAAGTTGATCGTCGAGGTCGGACCCGACCAGACCAGGGAACTCAGGGTATCCGTGCAGGTGCCGGCAACGGAACTGCCGACAGACGCCGCTGAGATCGAATTCAAGTCGACGGATATCGCAAGCGGCCAGGCGACCTCGGTGCGCGATCACTTCATTCCGGCCGGCCGATGACCCTCGATTGCCAGCGGCGGCCTATCGTGCCACCGCCATCGGCGGCTGGCTCGGCCGGATCAGCGCGAAAGCCACCTGGATGATGCCGCCGGCCAGACCCAGCGCGACGCCGATCCGCCACGCCATGGTGTACGAGCCGAGCGAATCGTAGATCAGTCCGCCGCCATAGGCGCCGAGGAACGAGCCGATCTGGTGGCTCATGAAGGCGAGACCCTGGATCATCGCCTGCCATTTCAGGCCGAACATCTCGGCGACGGCGCCGGCAACCAGCGGACCGACGCCCATCCAGAGGAAACCCATGATCGCTCCGAACAGCAGCGTCGTTGCCGGCGTCGCCGGCAGCATGAAGTACCAGGCGAGCGCGAGCGAGCGCAGGATGTAGATCATCCCGAGCAGTGCCAGCTTGTTCCAGCGCTGGCCGGCCCAGCCGAAGAACAGGCTGCCGAGCACGTTGAAGCCGCCGATCATGCCGAGCGTCTGCGCGCTGAGCATCGGATCGAGGCCGCAGATCAGGAGATACGACGGCAGATGCGTGGTCAGGAACACGAGCTGCATGCCGCAGACGAAATAGGCGCAGGTCATCACCACGAACGATGCGTTGCCGAACGCAAGCCTGGCGGCCGTTCCGGCCGAAGCGTCCCCGATGTCGTCGGCTGACTTGAGCAGCGGCAGCGGAACCTTGTCGACCCTGCCGGCATACCAGGCCGCCGGCAGCATGAACAGCGACAGGATGACGAAGCCGGCGACGCCGACGCGCCAGCCGAAACCTTCATTGAGCAACTGCCCGATCGGCGCCGCCAGCAATGCACCGAGCGATCCCGCCGCCGAGACGATGCCCATCACGGTGCTGCGTACCATCGCCGGAACCGCGCGCGCCGACACTGACATCGCAATCGCATTGGCCGTGCAGGCCAGCGAGGCACCGATCAGCAGACCCGCGCCGATCAGGATCGGGATCATCCCCTGCGCGGTCGCCATCAAAGCGAGGCCCACGATGTACATCAGCGAGCCCACGATCATGATCGGGCGGAAGCCGTAGCGCACCGTCAGGGCGCCGGCGACCGGCTGCAGAAATCCCCAGGCGAGGTTTTGTACGGCCAGCGCCAGCGTGAACTGCGACACTGAAATTCCGATGTCCTGCGTCAGCGGCTGCATGAAGATGCCGAAGCTCTGTCGCAGGCCCATGCTCAGGGTCAGCATCAGCGAGGCGCCGATCAGAATGGGAAGCGTCGGACGCAGGGCTTGCAGCAGGGACATTATTTTTGTTCTCCCGATCGGCCGCGATTCGAACGCCGCGTCCTGCAATTGATATCTGAAATAGGTACACAGGTCTGTGTAACTAGGCTATAAGGGGCGCAGACTGTCAAGCAAACCATGACCCCCGCATTCGCATGGCTACCCTGCCCGCCAAAACGGCGATGAAGGACCGGATTCTCGAAACTGCAGACAGGCTGTTCTACCTGCAGGGGATTCGCGCGGTCGGCGTCGATACCATCGCGGCCGAAATCGGCATCAGCAAGCGCACGCTCTACAATCATTTTCCGTCCAAGGACGCGCTGATATCGGCCTATCTGGCCCGCCGCTTCGTGGCTCCGCGCGCTTCCGACAAGTCGCCGGTCGAGCAGATTCTCGGCACTTTCGATTCGCTGGAACGGCGCTTCTCGGCAAAGGATTTTCGCGGCTGCCCGTTCGTGAATGCAGTTGCCGAACTCGGCTGCGAGGACCAGTCGGTCCGCAAGATCGCAATCGAATTCAAGGAAAGCCGCCGCCTCTGGTTTCGCGACCTTCTCGTGCAGCTCGGGGTCACCGAGGCGGAAGCGCTGGCGACGCAGCTAGCGCTGCTGGTCGACGGCTCGATCGCGCAGGATCTGGTCCGCAACGATCCGTCGATGGCACGGGCGGCAAAGAAAGCCGCGACGGTGCTGCTCAGGAATGCGGGGGTGAAGGTGAGCAATACTCCACCGAGCGGAAAAAAGCCCCGATCCTCGACTCAGGCTTGAGACCGTCGATCGGCGCTTCTGCGAAGCCAAACCGCACGCCGTGGCCATTTACCGAGGCAATGTGGTAGTCACCGCTGCAGCAAGCCGCAACACCAGAGAACGCGGCAAAAGGGAGCGACCATGCAAGACCTGACGGTGACCGCAAACGGTTACGACTTCAAACCGGCACAGGCAGCCATGCAGCGATACGTCGATGGCAACCTGCTCTCCGGCATTTCCTGGGCTGTCATGGTCGGCCGCGAACTCGTCGACGTGAACTGCGTCGGCTGGGCCGACAAGGAAGCGCAGACGCCGCTCCGCACCGACCACATCTTCCGGGTGTTTTCCAACACCAAGCTGATCACCTCCTGTGCGATGCTGCTGCTGGTCGAGGAAGGCAAACTCGGACTCGACGACGCAATCGAGAAGCATATTCCGCAGCTCGGGAACCGGAAGGTGCTGCGGCCCGGCGCGACTTCGCTGGATGATACCGAGCCGGCGCAACGCCCGATCACCATCCGCCAGCTCCTCAGCCACAGTTCCGGGCTCAGCTACGGCTTCTTCGATCCCGGCACCGTCATCTTCAAGGCACTCAACGAGCGTGGTGTGCACGATCCCCGAACGACACTGGCGCAGATGGTGGACGTAATCGCCGACCTGCCGCTGATCTATCAGCCGGGAACATCCTGGGAATATTCGCTCGCCATAGACGTGGTGGCGCGGCTGGTCGAGGTGATCAGTGGCCAGAGCATCGACGCGTTCATCAAGGCGCGTATTCTCGATCCGCTCGGCATGGTCGACACCGGCTTCGTCGTTCCCGAAAAAGATCACGGCCGTCTCGTCGCCTACTACGCCGGCGCGGACCTGATGGAGCCGATGAAGCCGGGCCTCACCCGGACCGACAACGCCCCCTTCCCCGGCGCCTATCTACGCCCGATCGCAAGGCTCAATGGCGGTGGCGGCCTGGTGTCGACGATGCCCGACATGGTCGCGCTGATCCGAAGCCTGCTGCCGGGTGGGCCGACCCTGCTGAAGCCCGAGACGATCGCCCAGATGATGACCAACCAGTTGCCCGACGGACAATGGATCCGCTTCGCCTTGATGGGCGAACAGCCGGGCAAGGTGCACGGCCTAGCCGGCGGCATCATTCAGACGCCGTCGAAGTTCGACCATCCCGACGCATCAGGCGAATTCTACTGGGGCGGCGTCGCCGGCACGCAATGGTGGATCTCGCCGAAGCGCAACCTGGCCGGCGTGATGATGGCGCAGCGCCAGATGTCTTTCGTCCATCCGTTCTCGTTCGAGTTCAAGCGGCTGGCGTATGAGGCGGTGAAACAAGGGCGCGGAGAAATACGCGCGTCGGCGTAAGCTACGCCGCCGCTGAAACCACCCGGTTTCGCCCGTCATTCTTCGCCCGATACAGCGCGGTGTCGGCGCGCTTGAGCACGTCGGCGACGGGCTCGCCCTTGCGATCGAGCGTCGACAGGCCGATCGAGATCGTGAGCTCGATGCGCTTGGCGCCCTTGCTGACGGCGAAGCTTTCTCCGGCGATCGAGCGGCGCAGGCGTTCCGCGACCATGCCGGCGACGTGGAGGTCGGTTTCCGGCATCACGATCACGAACTCCTCGCCGCCGTAGCGGCAGGCGAGATCGATGCCGCGGATCGATTTGCGGATGCGGACCGCGAACTCGCGCAACACGTCGTCGCCGGCGTCGTGGCCGTAGGAGTCATTGATGGCCTTGAAGTAGTCGATGTCGAGCATCATCAGCGCCAGCGGCTTGCCGCGGCTCAAAGCCTGCTCGGCAAGCGTCGCCAGATGGGTTTCCATGTAGCGCCGGTTATGCAGCCCGGTCAGCGCGTCGGTGATCGCCATTTCGATCGAGTTCTGCACGTTGTCGCGCAGATGATCGGTGTAACGCCGCCTGCGGATCTGCGTGCGCGCGCGCGCCAGCAGTTCGTTCTTGTCGACCGGCCGCAGCAGGTAGTCGTTGACGCCGATTTCGAGCCCGCGCAGCAGCCGCGCATTGTTGTCGGCGTCGGAGATGGCGAGGATCGGCAATTGGCGCGTCCGCTCCAGCGAGCGCGCCTGGCTGCACAGCCGCAAGCCGTCGTAATTGTCCAGGCTGAGCGAGACGATCAGCAGATCGTAATTGCCGTCGGCGGCGTGAAACAGGGCTTCCGCCGGGTTGGTTTCGACGTCGACCGTGTGCTCGGCGGAAAGGATCGGCGCCAGCCGCTCGTAGGACGAGGGCCGGTCGTCGACCAGCAGGATCCGTCCGCCGAGGCCCTTGTCGGCAACGGCACTGCGCTCGGGCGCCTCCATGCCGATTTCGAGCGAGGTGATGGCGCGCATGCGCAGTTCATCAGTCATCATCTTCAGCCGCGTCAGCGAACGGACGCGCGCGATCAGGACGACGTCGGATACCGGCTTGGTGAGGAAATCGTCGGCGCCGGCCTCGAGCCCGCGGACGCGGTCGGCCGGACTGTCGAGCGCGGTGACGATCACCACCGGAATGAAATGCGTGGCCGGATTGGACTTCAACCGGCGGCAGACCTCGAAGCCGTCCATGTCGGGCATCATGACGTCGAGCAGAATGATGTCGCATTCCGAGCGCGAGCAGACCTCGAGCGCCTCGGCACCATTGGAAGCGGTCAGTACGTCGAAATACTCGGCCGACAGGCGGGCTTCCAGCAGCTTGACGTTGGCTGGAACGTCATCGACGACAAGAATACGCGCAGACATCGAAACTCACCCCTACCCGATAAAACGCCGTACTGTTTCAATGAATTTGCCGACCGAAATTGGTTTGGACAAATACGCTTCGCAGCCGCCTTCGCGGATGCGTTCCTCGTCGCCCTTCATCGCAAAGGCCGTGACCGCGACCACCGGAATGGAACGCAAATCCGGATCGTCCTTGATCCAGCGCGTTACTTCGAGGCCGGAGACTTGCGGAAGCTGGATATCCATCAGGATCAGGTCGGGGCGCAGCTTGCGGACGAGATCGAGCGCCTCGAAACCGTTGCTGGTACCCGATGTCTGATAGCCATGCGCTTCCAGAAGGTCGCGAAAGAGCTTCATATTGAGCTCGTTGTCTTCCACGATCAGGACGGTTTTTGCCATCCCGCCCTCCCTGATACTCAGTACGCAACTACCGACGCCGGCTTGTCGAAAAGTGAATTTAAACTAGCGGCGGATTTGCCCTAAACCGTTAATCCGATGCACCGACTTTTGCGGATTGGTTTCCACTTCCTTGAACCCATTCCGCAGACTCGGGCATGATGGTTCCCAAAGTAGAGCCCAGAAGTTAACGGAAAGGCAAATCCGCTGTCGAAAAAGCCTGTTCACAACCCCCGCGAAGTGGCTGAAATCGTTGCAGTTCAGGCGCTAGGTTTTATTGCCGGCGACCCCGAGCGGCTGGGCCTTTTCCTGGCCGAAAGCGGGATTGGCCCGGAAACGCTGCGCACGGCGGCCGCCGACCCGCAATTTCTGGCCTCGGTGCTGGACTTCGTGTTGCGCGACGACGCCACCGTGAAGGCGTTTGCGAACGTCTCGCAACTGCATCCGACCAATATTGCCGCCGCCCGGGAAGTCCTGGGCGACCCCAAATGGGAGCGCGACGTGCCGTGAGCGCCCCGGCGCCAACCTTTCACGGTCCGCGCGCCTTCTGCCGGGATTGCCTCGGTGACCTCGATATCAAGGCCAGGCGATGCGGCGAATGCGGCTCGCCGCGGCTGGTTCGCCACCACGCCCTGCCGTCGCTGACGCTGGCGCATATCGATTGCGACGCGTTCTACGCCACCGTCGAAAAGCGCGATAACCCCGACATCGCCGACAAGCCCGTCATCATCGGCGGCGGCAAGCGCGGCGTGGTGTCGGCCGCCTGCTACATCTCGCGAACCTATGGCGTGCGCTCGGCGATGCCGATGTTCAAGGCGCTGGCGCTCTGCCCCTCCGCGGTCGTGATCCCGCCCGACATGGCCAAATATGTCCGCGTCGGCCGCGAGGTGCGCCACGCCATGCAGACGCTGACGCCGCTGGTCGAACCGCTGTCGATCGACGAGGCATTTCTCGATCTTGCCGGCACCGAACGGGTCCACGGCATGATCCCGGCCAAGGTGCTGGCGCGCTTTGCCCGCGACGTCGAGCGCGACATCGGGATCACGGTTTCGGTCGGCCTGTCCTGCAACAAGTTCCTGGCCAAGATCGCCTCCGATCTCGACAAGCCGCGCGGCTTTGCGGCGCTTGATCAGGACGAGGCCCGCGAGATGCTGGCCGACAAGCCGGTCGGCTTCATCTACGGCGTCGGCCCCGCGACGCAGGAGAAGCTGCAGCAGCGCGGCTTCCGCACCATCGCCGACCTGCAGCGCGCCGACGAAGTCGAACTGATGAAGCAGTTCGCCGGCGAAGGGAGGAGGCTGTGGCGGCTGGCGCGCGGCATCGACGACCGCAGCGTCGTCGCCGACCGCGGCGCCAAGACCATTTCCAACGAGACCACGTTCGATAACGACATCCGGGATTTCGCAACGCTGGAAAAGGTGCTGTGGCGGCTGTCCGAGAAAGTTTCGTCGCGATTGAAAAGCAGCGAGCTGTCGGGCCTCACCATCACCCTGAAGCTGAAGACCGCCGACTTCAGGCAGCGCACGCGCTCGCAATCGATCCAGGCGCCGACGCAACTCGCCGCGAAGATCTTTGCGGTGTCGCGCGAAATGCTGGCGAAGGAGATCGACGGCACGGCGTTCCGCCTGATCGGCACCGGCGTCAGCGCGCTGCGCGAGGGATCGCGGGCCGACGATACCGACATGCTGGACCGCCGCTCGGCCCACGCCGAACGCGCGATGGATGATCTGAGGAAGAAGTTCGGCAACGCCGCCGTGATCAGGGGCATCGCCTACAAGGGACCGGCGAAGGAGGAAGACGAGGAGGAAGAGGGGTAGCCAGCTCCCCCCCCCCGTCATTGCGGCGAGAAACGCAATATCAATCCGCGACGGCAACCGCCTCGATCTCGATCAGCCATTCCGGGGCCGCCAGCGCCGTCACACCGACGAGCGTGCTCGCCGGCGGCTCCATGCCTTCAAAGAATACCGAGCGCGCCTTGCCGATGATGGGACGAAGCTCCGGCTTGTAGCCGACGACGAAGGTTGTGATCTTCACGATGTTGGAATAGCTCGCACCGGCGGCTTTCAGCGCCAGGCCGAGATTGTGCATCACCTGCGTCGTTTGCGCGGCCAGATCGCCCTCGCCGACCACCCGTCCCTCGTCGTCGGTGGACACCTGTCCCGAAATGTAGATCGTGCGCGCGCCAGACGCGACGACGACGTGGGAGTAAGCCGGATTGTGGTGAAGTCCGCTGGGCCGAAGATGGTCGAGCTTGCTCATGTTTGTGCCTCCCTGATCTGCGGGCCGCAGCGTATCCGGGTCCGGCGCGCTCGGCCAGAGCGTAAGCGCGATGTGCGTGGAGTGATCGGAGGGAGGCAGAGGAAGATCAAAGTGCGGTCATTCCGGGATGGTCCAAAGGACCAGGCCCGGAATCTCGAGATCCCGGGTTCGCGCTAAGGCGCGCCCCGGGATGACCGGCTTTCGCGTCACTTGCAGGGCTTGGTGTCCCTGACGTCGAATTTGCCCATCGCGCCCGAGATCACGAAATCGTTGTAGTCGAGCACCAGCGCACGGGAGACGCCGTTTTCGAACAGCTCGAACGACATCGCGTAGACCGGCGTCTGCTCGCCTTCCTTGGCCTTGGCGTCGCGATCGTAATAGCTCACCGTTACCGGCCAGCGCGTCAGTGCCTTCATCTGGTCGCTGTCGGTCGAGGGGTCGGGCGAAGCGATGCTGCGGGTCCCCGGGATCGGCTGCCCGATGATGGACAGCGTGTTGTAGACCTTCTCGCCGTTGTCGGAGCCGTCATAGACCATCAGTTCCAGCACCGTTTTGCCCTCACGGGCGGCGGCGATGATGTGCTGGATCTGCTCGGTCGGGAACACGGTCTTGCCGTCGAGTTCGAACGTCTTCGCCACCGGCTGCTTGAGCTTGACCGTGATGTGGTCGCCGACCCGCTCCGCCATGCCGTCGATCGGAGGGGAAGCGGCATCGTTCATCCGCGAATCGATCTTGAAGCGATAGCTCTTGCCGGCGCCGTCTTCCCAGGAATGCGAACGCAGATCGCTCAGCGTCAGCTTGCCTTCGCCGCTGTCGAGCTCCGACACCTGGCGGAATTCGGACGTGTATCCCTCGCAGGCACTGCCCGAGAAATTGTAGAGGATGCGTCCGCGCGCCCCGCTGATCGCATTGCTCCCGCGGGCCTTGACGAGTTTCAGTTCATAGAGCGCCTGATGGGCGAGAAACGGCCCGCTGGCGCCTGCCTGCGCCGATCCGTTGGCGAAACCGGCCCCGAGGGTAGCGGCAACCGAGAACACCAGGGCACGGACCGGAATCGGGAACGAGCTAGCCATTCAGTTTTTTCCTCGGTGGAGATTCGTCACATTAGTGACGGCTCCATTGCGTCGCAACTAGGGCAGCTCCATCAAACCGTCCGAAATTGACGGGGAATGCCATGTTATCGGGTGTTTTCCGGCAGGTTTCGTTCCACCGGACGTCACGCACAGCCGGACTGCCGTCGCTTGCAACAGCGGGCACGATGCGCGAAACAATGCGCACCTGATCGCACGGATCGGGCACGGTCAAATCAATCGGGGACGGAAACATGGCGGGTACGGTCGAACAGAAGCTGGCGGCACAAGGCATCGTCCTGAACGATCCGCGTACTCCGATGGCCAACTATGTCGGCTTCGTGCGCAGCGGAAATCTGCTGTTCGTGTCGGGCCAGGTCTGCGCCAATGCCGAAGGCAAGCTGATCGCCAAGGGCAAGCTTGGAGCTGGCGTCACCATCGAACAGGGCTACACCGCGGCACAAGGCTGCGCGGTCAATCTGCTGGCGCAGGTCAAGGCCGCGCTCGGCGATCTCGACAAGGTGGTGCGCGTGGTGCGGCTCGGCGGGTTCATCAATTCGGCGCCCGACTTCCTCGACGGTCCCAAGGTGCTCAACGGCGCTTCCGACCTGATGGTCACGGCGTTCGGCGACAAGGGCCGCCACGCGCGCACCACCGTCGGCGTTGCCTCGCTGCCATCGGATGCAGCGGTCGAGGTCGATGCGATCTTCGAGGTGTCCTGAACGGAGTACGGCTTCGTGCGTGCCCCGGACTGGCTGACGGCGCGTCCCGTCGCGCATCGCGGCCTGCATGATATTGCGCGCGGCATTGTCGAGAACATGCCGGCGGCCGCGGAGGCGGCCATCGATGGCAACTTCGCCATCGAATGCGACATCCAGCTTACGTCCGACGGCGAGGCGATGGTGCATCATGACAATGCGCTCGGCCGGCTGACCGAAGGCTCCGGCGCGCTGCTCGGCAAGACCGCCGCCGAACTCAAGACCATTCGGTTCAAGAACACGCCGGAGCGGATGATGACGCTCGGCGATCTCTGCGCGCTCGTCGCCGGCCGCGTACCGCTGGTGATCGAAGTCAAAAGCCATTTCGACGGCGACCGCCGGCTGGTGAAGCGGATGGCCGATGTGCTCGCTTCCTATTCCGGCCCCGCGGTCGGCATGTCCTTCGATCCCGACCAGGTGCTGGCGCTGCGCGAGCTGATGCCGGGTCTTGCCCGCGGCATCGTCGCCGAGCGCGAATATACCGCCGAGGAGTGGCCGGAGGCCTCACCCGAACAGCGCCAGGGCATGACGCAGCTCCGCCACGCCTTCTGGAGCCGGCCGCATTTCGTCGCCTATTGGGTCAACGAACTGCCGGCGGCCGCCCCCTGGATCGCCCGCAACATTTTTGGACTGCCGCTGCTCGCGTGGACCGTACGCACGCCGGAACAGCGCCGGCAGGCCGCGCGCCACGCCGACCAGATGATCTTCGAGGGGTTCCTGCCGGGAACCTGATGCGCGCCGGGCCACCTTGAACTCATGCCCCCGATGCACGATCTTTGGGGTGGTCACCATTGGCGATGGCTGATCGCATCATGGGACCGGCTCGAATTTTCTAGATGGCGTCATCCGAAATCACCCTCGAAGCCGTCCCCTCCGCCAGCGACATTGATGCTGCGGACTGGGATGCCTGCGCCAATCCGGCCGGCGATCCCAACAGCCTCGACAATCTCGACACGCTGGCTTCGAACGCGGTGCGAACCGGTTTCTGCGCCAATGCAAAGCCGGCTTATAACCCCTTCGTTTCCCATGCGTTTTTCGCGGCCGCCGAAGCTTCCGGCTCGGCCAGCCCACGCACCGGCTGGGGGGCTCGGCACCTGCTGGCGCGGCTTGGCGGCGAGATCGTCGGCATTGTGCCCTGCTATCTGAAATCGCACTCGCAAGGGGAATACGTCTTCGACCGCGGCTGGGCCGACGCCTATGAGCGCGCGGGCGGACGCTACTACCCGAAGCTGCAGGCCTCGGTGCCGTTCACGCCGGCCACCGGCCCGCGGCTCCTGATCCGAGACGGCGTCGACCGCGACCGGATCGGAACTGCGCTGGCGAGCGGACTAATGGCGCTCTGCAGTGCGACCGACGCCTCCTCCGTGCATGTGACGTTCGCCCGCGAGGCCGAGGCGAAGTTCCTGGGGAGCCACGGCTTCCTGCTGCGGAACGACCAGCAATTCCATTGGCACAATAATGACTACGGCAGCTTCGACGATTTCCTCGCCTCGCTGAATTCACGCCACCGCAAGGCCATCAAGCGCGAGCGGCGCGAAGCCGTCGCCGCCGGGATCACGATCCACCACCTGACCGGCAGTGACATCACCGAGGACGCCTGGGACGCGTTCTTTGCGTTCTACATGGAAACCGGTTCGCGCAAATGGGGCCGGCCATATCTCACCCGAAAATTCTTCTCGCTGATCGGCGAGACCATGAGCCGCGATGTGCTGCTGGTGATGGCCAAGCGCAACGGCCGCTGGATCGCGGGCGCCATCAACTTCATCGGCTCGGACACGCTGTTCGGCCGCAACTGGGGCGCCGTCGAGCATCATCCATTCCTGCATTTCGAGGTCTGCTATTATCAGGCGATCGACTTCGCGATCCAGCGCGGCCTCAGAATCGTGGAGGCCGGCGCACAGGGCGAGCACAAGCTGGCGCGCGGCTACCTGCCGCAAACCACCTACTCCGCGCACTTCATCGCCGATCCCGATCTGCGCCGCGCGATCGCGGACTATCTGAAGCGCGAGCGCGCCTATGTCGCCGAAGTCGGACGCGAACTGACCGAGGCCGGCCCGTTCCGCAAGGCCGCCGACGAGGCTTGACCTCGCCCGCTGTCCGACGTGAGATTGAGACCAAACCTTGAGGAAAGAAGCCATGCCCGCCTACGACACGAACAACCCCTTCGCAAAAATCCTGCGCGGTGAGTTTCCCTGCCACAAGGTCTACGAGGACGAGTACGTGCTGGCGTTTCTCGATATCATGCCGCGCTCGCCCGGGCATACGCTTGTCATCCCGAAGGCCCCTGCCCGCAACATCCTCGACATCACGCCCGACGATTACGCCCACGTCGCCCGCACCGCCCACAGGATCGCCGCCGCCGCGATGAAGGCGTTCAAGGCCGACGGCATCACCGTGCAGCAGTTCAACGAGCCTGCCGGCGGCCAGGTGGTGTTTCATTTGCACATGCACGTGATGCCGCGCCACGACGGCGTCGCGCTACTGCCGCCCGCGAGTCGCAAGGAAGATGTGAAGGTGCTGGAGGACAACGCGACGAAGCTGGTGGCGGCGCTGGGGTGATTTCTCACCCGCCCCTCGAGGGGCGGGTGAAGCGCGTCACTCCGTCTGGAAATCCCCAGGCTGCGGCGGCGCCAGCGGCGTGAACTCGCAGCGGTCGGGCTTGATGTCCAGCAGTGGCGTTTCGTCGAGGCAGTCGAGGCCGCGCACCAGTATGACGTTGCCCTCGATCTTGACGAATTTCACGATCGAGGTGCCAATCGGATTGGGCCGCACCGGCGAGCGCAGCGAGAACGTGCCGCGGGTTTTCTGGTTGTTCTTCGGGCTCTGCAGCACCAGGTCGCGGCGCGACTGGTGCAGCCAGTAGATCACTTCCAGACTTTCGTAGAAATCCACGCCCTTGATCGCGGGCACCCAGGGCTCGAAGATTTCCAGCCGGCAGACAGGGCCGTCGAGACGACCCTGCCGCGGGGTATCCAGCCGCGATTTCCAGGGCGTGCGGATGCGGCCGACGAACACCAGCCCGGCGTCGCGGGCGGGGGGCATATCGACGGTGAGTTCGCCCTCGCGGACTTCGCTTTCTCGGACCATGTCCTGACAGGTATCCTAATCCAGTGAGATCTTGAGCGCTTTTATCACACCGGCCCATCGCGCGCGATCCGTCGCGACGAACTTGTCGATTTCGGCCTGGCTCTGCGGACGCAGCGGCGGGAAGCCGACCTTTTCCAGCGAGGCGCGGAACGCGTCGTCGTTCAGCGCCTTGTTGAGGCTGGCGGTGAGCTTTTGCGCGACGTCATCAGGCAGCTTGGCCGGCGCGGAGACGCCGTACCAGACGCTGACGCCATAGTCCGGATAGCCGCTCTCGGCCATGGTCGGGACATCAGGCAGATCGGAAATGCGCTTTGCCGAGGAAACCGCCAGCGGACGCAGCAAGCCGCCCTTGACCGGCGGCAACGCGGTGCCGAGCGTATCGAACATCAACTGGATATTGCCTGACAGGAGATCGGTCAGCGCGGGACCTGCGCCCTTGTAGGCGACATGGACCATGTCGACCCCGGCCATCTGCTTGAACATCTCGCCAGCCAGATGAATGGTGCCGCCGGTGCCGGCCGATCCGAAATTGAGTTTTCCCGGATTTTGCTTGGCGTAGGCGACGAACTCCGCGACCGTCTTGGCCGGCACGGAAGGATGCACCTCCATGACCACAGGCAGGTCCGTGACCAGCGCCAGCAGGCGGAAATCCTTCACCGGATCATACGGCAGCTTCTTGTAGAGCATCGGGTTGAGCACGAAGATCGACGCCGCCGTGAAGAACAGCGTGTAGCCATCGGGCTCCGAGCGCGCAGCCGCCTCGGCGCCGATCGCGCCCTGCGCGCCGGCCTTGTTCTCGACCACGATCGGCTGCTTCAGGTCGCGTCCGAGATATTCGCCGACCATGCGTCCGAGCACGTCGGTCGGCCCGCCCGCGGCATAGGGCACGATCAGCTTGATCGGACGGGTCGGATATTCCGCCGCGTGGGCGTGCGGCGCCGCGCAAACGAGAGCGCAGGCGAGCGCCGCTACTTTCAGCCAGTTCATTTGTTTTTCCTTGGGTTTCCTCGGGGCCGACAGTAGCGGATTATCCGCCGGCTGCAATCAACCGAGCCACCATTTGCCGACCAGCATGACGATCTCGCCGCAGACCACGCCGGCGAAGATCGACCGCCGCGTCAGGAGAAACGCCGCAAAGCCCGCGGCCACCGCGCCGTAACGCAGCCAGTCCGGCACGCTGGCGAGCACGCCCGGCGGCTGCACCAGGATCTGGGCGATGACGCCGGCAAGGATCGCGGTCGCCACCGCCCTCACCCACACCAGGACTTCCGAGCCCTCGTCGACGCCGCTGCCGAACCACAGCCCGGCCATGCGCCAGATTTCGTTGGGCAGGAAGCCCGCCAGCACGAGGATCAATAGCGCGTGCGGGCTGCCGAAGAATTCGCTCATGCGCGCGCCCTCTCCCGCCAACAGTGCACACCATAAGCAATCGTGCCGGCCGCGATGCCGCTGATCAGGATATCGACGCCGGTCTGCAGCATCGCCACCAGCGGAAACAGAGCGAGCCCGAGCACCAGCGCCAGCACGTCAGAGATCTGCCGGCAGTTGCGCGCGGTCGACAGCAGGAACGCCAATGGCGTCAGTAGCAGGATCGCGGCTGCGAACAGCGGCGGCAGGTTGGCGGCAAGGCCATAGCCGAGCGTGGTCGCGACCATGCAGACGGTGACGAGTCCGCAGCCGAGCCCGTGCGTGAACGCAAGCCGCCGCTCGCGCGGGACCTGCGGCAGCAACCGGTAGCACTCGACCCACAGGGTGACGGCGATGAAATGCGTCGCCAGCACCAAGTGGCGGCGTTTGGTCTCGGGCGTTTTCAGCAGCGGCAGCACCGACACCACCATCGGAAACAGCCGGATCGCGCTGACCGTCACCGCAATCGCTGCCTGCACCGCGGTCGCGCCGGAGCCGAGCGTCGAAATCAGGATGATCTGCGCCGGTCCCGCCCAGACCAGCAGCGTCGAGCCGAGCACCCAGCCCAGGCTGAAATGGCTGTCATGGGCCAGCGCGCCGATGCCGAGATAGGTCGCAAACAGCACCAGCGACAGCACCGTGGTCGCGACCGCGCTCATGCCCCATGCGAACGCGCGCAACGGGCTTTGCCATTGAGGAGAGTCGAGAGCGGGAAGCGCCACGGTGACCGGGTGAGATTTTGAGACGTCGCGGCATAGGGCTGGCGAATGTCGCCCGCGTCAAGCAAGCGGGATTCAGGGCAGTTATGCAGTGCAACAGCAGTCCCGTAGCCCGGATGCAGCGAAGCGTAATCCGGGAATCTCACAAGTGGATAAGCTGGCCCCCGGGTTTCGCTTCGCTCCACCCGGGCTACGGATTATCCCGCCACGCCCCTGTTTCTCAGCACGAAGCACGCGCCGCCCGCCTTGCGGATGCGGTTGCAGAGATCGTCGGCGGCGGGCCGCGTGTCGGCGCCGATGCGGACCTGGTAGAACGCGCGCGTACCGCGGCTGCGCATAATCGACGACAGCAGGCTCGGATCCCGGTCGCCGATCACGGCGCTGAGCCGCTTCATCGCGCGGGCGTACATCGCCAGCGCCTTGTCGCGGCTGAAGCCGGCCGCGAGCTGCACGCCCCACAATTTGGCAGCGCTCAAGGTAATACGTTGTTCGAGTTCGGTGATGAAGGGACTGGGCGCCTGCTTCAGCAGCGCCATCAACTCGCGGCAGTTCGACGTCGGCCTCCGCTCCGGCGTCTTGCCGCCCTTCTGTGCCTTCGCCCAGTCCTCGACGGTGGCGCCGGTGATGGCGAGCACGTAGCTGCGTGTCTCTTGCGGCATCCCGCCGGTGCCAGCGAGCCACTCCTGGACGCGCCGCGGGCCGGCATTGTAGGCCGCAGCCGCCAAGCCCAGATTGCCGAACTGGTTGCGCAGTTCGTCCAGAAACTCCGCCGATTTGGGCAGCGCCTGCACCGGATTGAACGGATCGAGCAGGCCGCGCTCGCTGGCGGTTCCCGGCATGAACTGTGCGATCCCCTGCGCGCGCTGGCCGCTGCGCGTCACCGGCCCGATCGCGTCCGAGCGGAACCGGCTCTCCTGCCAGATCACCCGGGCGAAGAATTCCAGCGGCAGGTCTGAGGCCCTCGCCGCCGATTCAATCATCAGGCACATGGCCTCGCGCGTGTCGCTTTCGCGCGCAGGTTCGCCCGGCTTCTGGAAGGTCGACCGGGTGGCCTCGCCTGCGTCCTCGGCGACGGCAGGCGCAGCCGCGCACAGCAGCGACGCGGTGCACCAAAGGGCGCGAAGAAACCGGACCTTTTGCATGGCAGTCGGAGGCCGAAAGGCTGTGCGTTGCGGTCAGAGCGCTGGTCTAACGATCATGGTTTACCTGTGGGTCCATCTCCCCGGCCGCGGCATATCGCTTTTGCCGATTGATCGCCCGAAATCCGGGCGGCCGCCGCCGCCGTCAGTTTACGTTAACGCCGCATTTTACCCGAGGCGGCCTTTCGCAGGGAACAAAGCCGCGTAAAAGTCTCCCTCTTTGTGGGGAGATTTCAATGCATGACCGACGCGAAAGCGTGCGCAACAAGGTGATGCTGGGCGGCGTCGCCGAGATCGGCGAGCGTGGAACGACGCGGGACTGCATCGTCCGCAACCTCTCCGACAACGGCGCCACCATCGAATTCAGCAACGTCGTCGAGCTGCCCAGGGAGCAGCTTTCGCTGCGCATCGCCCGCAAGGGCCGCTCCTTCATGGCCAAGGTGATCTGGTGGCGCGACAACTTTGTCGGCGTCGCCTTCCGGGCCGAGAGCCCCACTGAGCCCGTCTCCGATCTCGAGGAACGGCTGCGCAAGAGCGAGATCAAGAAGCGCCAGCTCCAGCGCAAGATCGACGACCTGCTCGGCCACCGCTAGGCCTTGTCCCCGAGGGGTGTCCCCCTAAACATAAGGAAAAGGCCGGCTCTCGAGCCGGCCTTTTCGTATCTCTCGACGATCGATCCGCGGATCAGACCTTGACCAGCGGTCCCTTGGAGGCCGGTCCCTTGGACCCGCCGCCGCCGCCTCCGCCACCACCGTTGGGACCGCCCGATTTCGGCTTCCGCGGCGTCGAACGCTTGCGGGCGCCGGGCAGCTTTTCAGGCTTCGGCGTGACCGGGCCTTCGACGAACTCGAAGCCGATCTTGTTCCTGCCCTCGGTGCTGGCCTCGTCCGGAACCAGCACGACGCGGACATGGCCGCCACCCTTGAGGTGGCCGAACAGCACTTCATCCGCCAGGGGCTTCTTGATGTGCTCCTGGATGATGCGCGACATCGGCCGCGCGCCCATCTGCTCGTCATAGCCATGCTCGATCAGCCAGGCCTTGGCGGGCTCCGACAGCTCGATGGTGACGTCGCGGTCGGCGAGCTGCGCCTCGAGCTGCAGCACGAACTTCTCGACCACCATGCCGATGACATCGGCGTTGAGGTGGGCGAACGAGACGATCGCATCCAGACGGTTGCGGAATTCCGGCGCGAACTGACGGTTGATCGCCTCGTGGTCGTCGCCTTCCCGCTTGTTGCGCGTGAAGCCGAAGGCCTGACGCGCCAGGTCGGCAGCGCCGGCGTTCGTGGTCATGATCAGGATCACGTTGCGGAAGTTGACCTGCTTGCCGTTGTGGTCGGTGAGCCGGCCGTGGTCCATGATCTGCAGCAGCACGTTGTAGAGATCCGGATGCGCCTTCTCGATTTCGTCGAGCAGCACCACGCAATGCGGATGCTGGTCCACGCCATCGGTCAGCAGGCCGCCCTGGTCGAAGCCGACATAGCCGGGAGGCGCGCCGATCAGGCGCGACACCGTGTGCCGCTCCATGTATTCGGACATGTCGAACCGGATCAGCTCGACGCCGAGCGAGGCCGCGAGCTGCTTTGCCACTTCGGTCTTGCCGACGCCGATCGGGCCGGAGAACAGATAGGAGCCGATCGGCTTTTCCGGTTCGCGGAGGCCGGCGCGCGCCAGCTTGATCGACGCCGACAGCGCCTCGATCGCCTTGTCCTGGCCGAACACCACGCGCTTGAGCGTCTGCTCGAGATGCTTGAGCACCTCGGCGTCGTCCTTCGACACGCTCTTGGGCGGAATCCGCGCCATCGAGGCGATCGTGGTCTCGATCTCCTTGATGCCGATGGTCTTCTTGCGCTTGTTCTCGGCCACCAGCATCTGCGCCGCGCCCGACTCGTCGATCACGTCGATCGCCTTGTCCGGCAGCTTGCGGTCGTGGATGTAGCGCGACGACAGTTGCACCGCCGCCTCGATCGCCTCGTTGGTGTATTTCAGCCGGTGGTAGTCCTCGAAATACGGCTTCAGGCCCTTGAGGATCGCAATCGCGTCTTCGACCGTCGGTTCGTTGACGTCGATCTTCTGGAACCGGCGCACCAGCGCGCGGTCCTTTTCGAAGTGCTGCCGATATTCTTTGTACGTGGTCGAGCCCATGCAGCGGATCGTGCCCGAAGCCAGCGCCGGCTTGAGCAGGTTGGACGCATCCATCGCGCCGCCGGAGGTGGCGCCCGCGCCGATCACGGTATGGATCTCGTCGATGAACAGGATGGCGTTCGGATGCGCCTCCAGTTCCTTCAGCACCTGCTTGAGGCGCTCCTCGAAATCGCCGCGGTAGCGCGTGCCTGCCAGCAGCGTGCCCATGTCGAGCGAGAACACGGTAGCCGCGGCCAGCACTTCCGGCACTTCCGAATCGACGATGCGCTTGGCGAGCCCTTCGGCAATCGCGGTCTTGCCGACGCCGGCTTCGCCGACGAACAGCGGATTGTTCTTCTGGCGGCGGCACAGCACCTGGATGGCGCGGTTGATTTCGGAATTGCGCCCGATCACCGGATCGATCTTGCCGTCGCGCGCCTTCTTGTTGAGGTTGACGCAATAGGTCTCGAGCGCCTCCCCCTTCTTCTTGGAGTCGTCGTTGCCCTTGGTCTCGGTCTCCTCGTCGACGCCGCGAACCGGCCGTGCTTCGGAGACGCCCGGACGCTTGGCGATGCCGTGGCTGATATAGTTGACGGCGTCGTACCGCGTCATGTCCTGCTCCTGCAGGAAATAGGCGGCGTGACTTTCGCGCTCCGCGAAGATCGCGATCAGCACGTTGGCGCCGGTCACTTCCTCGCGACCGGAAGACTGGACGTGAATCACAGCGCGCTGGATCACGCGCTGGAACCCGGCAGTCGGCTTGGCGTCGTCGGCGCCGTCAGTCACCAGGTTTTCGAATTCGGTCTCAAGATAGTTGACGAGGCTGGTGCGCAGCTTGTCGAGATCGACGCTGCAGGCACGCATCACCGCCGCCGCATCCGAGTCATCGATCAGCGAAAGCAGCAGATGTTCGAGCGTCGCGTATTGATGATGACGTTCGTTTGCAATCGCCAGCGCACGATGCAGGGATTGTTCAAGGCTTTGGGAAAAAGTTGGCATTCGCGTCCTCTATGGCCCCGGGTCATCATGATCGCCATTACCCGGTCAGGCAACAACAACCTTCGTCATTCCTTGTCATATAGTTACGTCCGATCGTGGCGAAAGACCGGTTCCGCAAATGTGGTTTTCCTCTAAATTCAGCCACCATCGCGACGCGCGACCATCCCCGAAAACTACCGGGAAAAGCTCGCATTCCTTCAGAACCAATCGATGCAAGACCCGTTCCTCTTTGGCCGGGCCGACAGATGCGCGCGGCTACTTCTTTTCCATCACGCATTGCAGGGGATGCTGATGCTTGCGCGCGAAGTCCATCACCTGCGTGACCTTGGTCTCGGCAATCTCGTAGGTGAACACGCCGCACTCGCCGATCCCGTGGTGATGGACGTGGAGCATGATCTTGGTGGCCGCCTCGGCGTCCTTCTGGAAGAACTTCTCCAGCACATGAACGACGAACTCCATCGGCGTGTAGTCGTCGTTCAGGATCAGGACGCGATAGAGGTTGGGACGCTTGGTCTTCGGCTTGACCTTGGTGATGACCGACGTCGACGGTCCACCGGTCCCGGTATTGCGGTTCTCGTCGTTGCTCATGCGGGGAGCGAAAACGGCCGACCTGGCCGACACGGACGAACAAGCTGTGGATGATAACTGCAACATGGCCCAGGCGTTCAAAATCGAAAGGGAAACCGGACAGCGCATCTTGGCCTGCTTCGCGACCGACGTGTGGCTGCGATCGCAAAGTACCCAGCAACGCTTTCCAGATCGCCGCTCCCGGTCCGACCCGTTGACGGGATCGGCTACTGGAATATGGGACTGCCGCCGGATCGCCGCAAGCGCCGAGAGGCTGCGCTGGCGCGACCTGCGACCGACCCGATTCCCGGCCCGGCTATCCGGAGCAAGGTTAATCTTTTCTGCGCGTTTTGACAAAGGATCGCACTCGCCGGCTTGGCGGTGCGATGCATTGGCGCATCTGGGGGTAACCGGCGCTGCTGCGCTCTCGTCGTTCTCGCTGGAACCGATTTTACCGGCGTTTCTGCGCGCGCCGTTCGAGCAAGGACCTCCGCGATCGCTGCGCCAAGAAAAAAGCCCGGCCGAAACGGCCGGGCTTTTGCTTAAGGAAACGCGAGTTCGAATTAGTTCGCAGCCGGGGTGAACTTCGCGACCAGGCCTTCGTAGGGCTTGAAGGTCTGCTTGGCGAGATCGGTGTAGAGGCCGGCGATCTTCTGCGACTCGGCGACGAAGGTCTCGTAGGACGAGCGCGCAAACTCGGTCTGGGCTTCGAGCGCCTTGTCCAGCGACTTCACGCCGGAAAGCTTTTCAACAAACGACTTGGTGTCTTCGAACGACTTCTTGGCGTAGTCGCCATAGGCGGTCGCGATCGCCTGAACGCCGCTCTGCAGGTTGCTCGCGGAAGCGGCAGCCGATTCGAGTTGCTCTTTACCGTAGTTCTGAATGTCTTCAACCTTGACCATCATGGAGTCCCTTTTTCCCAGACTGATAATGCAATCGATGCCGGGAGGTCCCGGCTCCCTGACACACCCTTTATATGTGCAGTGCACAATTGTGTCAAGATATTTTGTGCGTCGCACAAATATATTGCTTTAGGTAGAAATCGGAGGGTGTTAGGCAACGGTTGCTTAATCTTTTGGAAACCCGCTCGGCCTAACCTGATTCTTGGCCCGTTTGCGTTCCGGCAAGCAGACCGAAAGCTGTTCATAAACAGCAACTTAGCTAGAGCATCGACCTGATCGGCCGATTGGGCCGCCCAAAACGGCCGGATCGGCACTTCGAGCAGGGAACGTCAGGGGTTGTTGGGCACAATTTTGCCTCACGAGCCGGTGATCAAGATAGAAATTGGGACGGGGAAGTAAATGCTTCGTACAACCTTCGCTTCCTCGCGCGCGTTGCGTATCTGCGCGCTGGGGCTGGTTACCATCACGACAGCGATCCTGATCAGCAGCGAGAGCGCGGAAGCGCGCCGCGCCAAACATCGCCGCCATCACGTCGTCCGCGAAAGCTACAGCCCGCAGTTCTCCTCCATCATCGTCGACGCCAATTCCGGTTCGGTGCTGTCTTCGAACAATCCCGACGGTATCCGGCGCCCGGCGTCGCTGACCAAGATCATGACGCTCTATCTGCTGTTCGAGCGCCTCGAATCCGGCAAGCTGAAGCTCGATAGCGAAATGGACGTATCGGAGTTCGCATCCGAGCAGGCGCCGACCAAGCTCGGCCTGAAGCCCGGCCAGACGCTGAAGGTTGAGGACGCGATCAAGGGCCTTGTGACGCGTTCCGCCAACGACGCCGCCGTCGTCATCGCCGAGACCATCGCCGGCTCCGAGGCAGATTTCGCCAGAATGATGACGCGCAAGGCCCGCGCGCTCGGCATGAGCAAGACCACCTACCGCAACGCTTCCGGCCTGCCCAACGACGAACAGCTGACTACGGCACGTGACCAGGCAACGCTCGGCCGCGCGATCCAGGACCGCTTCCCCCGCTACTATCGTTATTTCTCGACTTCCGTGTTTGCCTACCGCGGCCAGTCGATCCGTAACCACAATCGCCTGCTCGGCAATGTCGAAGGCGTCGACGGCATCAAGACCGGCTATACCCGCGCCTCCGGCTTCAACCTCGTCACCTCGATGCGCCGCGGCAACCGTTACCTCGTCGGCGTGGTGATGGGCGGCCGCAGCGGCGGTTCGCGCGATGCCATCATGCGGAATCTGCTCGCCGAGAACCTCGACAAGGGCGCGACCAAGCGCACGGTCGCTGCGATCACCGAACGCAACGCGGGCGACGGCGCGGTCGACGTGGCAGATGCCGAGACAACTCAGGTCAACGTCGCGGCCGCCGAACCGGCGCCGATGCCCACGACCCGCTCGATAGCCCCTGCCAAGCCGTCGCTATTGGCTGCTGCGGCTGCCGCCCTGCCTCCGCCTGCCGCAAAGGTCGAACCGCAGGCCAGGCCCGAACCCGCCCCGCTGACCAGCGGCGTCATCCAGACCCAGTCGATGGGCGCGATCCTGGGCTCTGCCGAGCCGATGAAGCCGGTCAAGGTCAAGACTGTCCAGGTGAAGGCGGGCCCGATGAAACTGGCGTCTGCTGGCGCATCCCAGCCGGCGCCCACGGTCACCCATTCCGTCCCGGCCCGTCCGGAAGTCGCCGAGACGTCCAGCGCCGTGGTGGCGAAGGCTGCGGAGACCAACAGGACCGACGTCCCCAAAGTCGCAATGCCGCCGCAGCCGGCCAATCACGGCACCGGACAGGGCATCCTTGGCGTGTTGCCCGCCTCGAGCCTGACGCAGGGTGCCCCGCAGGCACACGCATCGCAGGCGTTGGCCTATGCCGACCCGACACCGCACGCCCAGCCGCATGCTCCACAGCAGCCGGCCGTGCAACAGCAGGCCACGCAACAGAACGGCGCGATCAAGCCGCCCGCCCCGGTCGCCGTCCGTACCGGATGGATCATCCAGGTCGGCGCGCTTGAAAGCGAAGGCGAAGCCAAGCAGCGGATCGACCTTTGCCGGAACAAGGCGAGCAGCCTGCTCAGCAAGGCCGATCCCTTCACCGAACCGGTCGTCGCCAAGGACAACAAGACGCTCTACCGCGCCCGCTTCGCCGGCCTCGAGCGCGATCAGGCCGAAGCGGTCTGCCGCACGCTCAAGCGCGCCGATATTTCCTGCATTACCGTTCGCAACTGATCCATCCTTCCATTCGAAATGACAAAGCCGGCGCTAGAGCCTCCGCTCCGATTGAATCGGAACGGAGGCTCTAGTTTTATGTTTTGACGCGTTTTACTGACGCGAACCGGTTTCCACTTCGCTCGAAAACGCTCTTGGCGCCGGCTTTGTTGTTTTCAGACCACAGCCGCGAATGCCGTTCACATGTCGGTGGTCAATCGCTCCGACGAAAACTTCTCGTCAAGAAATTGCGGTTAGTTTTCGAGCATGAACGATCGACCACGCCGGACAACGGCGGGCGATGACGGGGCTGCACACAGAGACCGACACGGAAGCAGCTCTCGGTATGTCGCGTTTGGTAGCGTGAGCCGGAGTTAGCTGAGATGCGTGCGAAGCAGAGTATCCTTGGCCTCGTTTACACGGGCGGCGAGATACGTCGACCCCCCCTGGTCGGGATGCAGTTTCTTCATCAGGGCGCGGTGAGCCCGGCTGATGTCGTCGCGCCCCGCCCCCGGCTGCAGGCCAAGGATCTGATAGGCCTCCTCGTCCGTCATTTTACCGCTCGTCGCCGTGCGACGTTGCCCCCCTGCCGCGTCACCCTGCGCGTTCTGACGCCAAGCGGGAAACCGGCGGTCCAGATAGCTTTCAAGTAAGGCCACGCTCTCGGCGTCGAAGCTCGCTGTCATCGCGAGCAATTGCGCCAGATCGAACTCGTCGAGCGAGCGCCCGGCATTCGGCCCGTCCACGATCTGGCCAGAGAGCGCGCCGCTGTCATGATCGAGGCTCATGTCGAGAAACTGCGAACGCACGCGCGAGGCCTGTCCCGCCGAACGCTTCGTGCCGCCGCCGAAGATTCCCCCGATATTGCTGAAACCGCCCGGCCCGAATGGCGACCAGCCCAGCAGGCCGGCGCCGAAGATGCCGAGCGGGATCGCTACCGCAAGTTCGCCGCGCAGGCCGGTAAAGGCCGCGACCGCGAGCGCGACAACGCCCCCCACGATCTTGATGCCGCGCGCGAGCACGACCGGATTGGCTGCACGAAACATCTGCAGCAGCAAATAAAGCAGGACAACGGCGACGACGCCGGCGATCAGGGTTGGCATGGCTTCAATATAGTGACTTCTGCGCTGAAAAGCATCGCAGGCCATTCGTAGCGAGCGACGCTGTCATCACTTCATCTGGCCGATCAATGCGGCCGCGCCGCCTGTGGTTTTCGACAGCCGCAGCAGCGCCTCACGCCCGCCGGCGGCATAGGCCGCTGCGGCGCGCAGCAGTTCGCGCAATTGCGCCGCGGCGCCGGGGTCGAACCTGCACCAGGCGCCGCCGGTCAGCCGCGCAATCTCGCGGAACGCCTGTTCGGCGGTCGCGTCGTGGCCTTCCTGGAACATGAAGACGGGTACTTTCAAGAGGCCGAGTTCGCCCGCCTTGGCGCAGAGATCGTCGACCAGCTCCTCCATGGCGTCGCCGACGAACACCACGGCGCGCACCCCCGACGCCACCGCCTCGCGGCGCGCTTCCGACAGTACCTTGCCGATCTGCGTATTGCCGCCCTGGCAATCGATCTTGCTCATTAGCCGGGCCAGTTGGGCGGAGTCAGAAATCCAGCCCGTGGCCCGGCATTCGTTCAGGCCGCGATAATAGACCAGGCGGATGTCGAGACTACCCAACGCCGCCGCCTCGCGGAACATGTCGGCCTGCAGCGTGCAGGCCATGTCCCACGTCGGCTGCCGGCTCATGGTGGCATCGAGCGCAAATACCAGCCGCCCCCGGGCACCGGCGCGGTGCGGCGACATTTCCCGCGCCCTGGCGACAAAGGCGGCGATGTCTTCGGCCGCGGATGTCCTCGCCTCCGGTAACGGACGCGCGTTGCGCGCCTCGGCCCCTTGCGCCGAGGAGACGTCGCCTTCCGACTTCGGTTTGATGGGTTCGCCAGCCATGAGCGCTCGCAATTGTGCAGCAGGCTCTATGTGGGCCGGCGCCCGAGGCTGGTCAATGCGTCCAAAGGCGATCCCGGCGGGACCCGGGCGGTCGCAGCCGTCAGTTGGTCACCGGCTTGTTCTTCGGCGCCGGATTGCTGGCCAGCGGGGTCGAGAGCGGCACCGGTCCCGGGCTCGAACTCAGCACATCAGGCACCTTGGTCGGCACCGGCTTGAGCGCGCTCTTGTCGGCATCGTCGAGGAACTTGTCGAGCATCGACTGGATCGACGATTTGGCGGCGTCGGGTCCGGTATCGCGCATGTCGTTGTGCTGGAAACCGGTGTTGACGACCGTGATGCCCGACTGCTCGCACTGCTCGTCGTCAGGCACGACGCCAGGGTCGGCCTTGAAGTGCGTATCCTTGGAGCGGAACGACAGGATCTTGAACTTGCCTTCGGTCAGGAACGGCACGCGCAGATTGTCGAGCGTCACGACCTTCTTGATCTCGTCCGGATATTCCTTGGCGAAATACATTGAGATGTCGCCGCCCATCGAGTGGCCGACCATCGTGACCCTGTCGTAGTCGGCGTTGGGCTGGACCTTCTTCATCTGCCCGATGGCGAATTGGATGTTGGCAACGCCGCGCTGAATCTGCGGCAGGCGGCCGACATAGAGCTCGCCGACCTTGGTTACCATCGGCGGATCGGTCGGCAGGTCGTGCTGCGGAGCGATCGCGAGGTAGCCGCGCCACGCGAAGATGTTGGACAGGAACGAGTACTCGGTGCTCTTGACGGTGTTGCCGTGGTTGAGGATCGCAACCGGCAATTTGATCAGACCGGCGTTGGCCTGCATTTCCTTGTCGCGACGAACGGCAACGGTGACCGCAACCAGGCGATTGTCGCGCGCGGGATCGTGGAATGCGATCGTCTCATGGCGGATCGCCCACTTGGTCGCGGTGAAATACCCGACGGCAACCAGCACGGAGAGTGAAAGCAGAATGAGTATTCCACGTTTCATTTTCGCCTCGCGCCCCAATTCAGGGCCATCCCATGTTCAGGACTCTTCGGTCCTGTTCTTAATGATATATGTCACGGTGGAGTGACATAAAGGCCAAATCTTGTGTATTGACCGCCTTATCGTTGTGCGCTGCACCTATCCATTGTGCAGATGCTCAAAGGGCGCAATTTCCGACCTCCTTTATCTTAGGACGCCTCCAGCCAAGCTTTGGTTCGAGGTTTCATTAAAAGTCTATGGAAACCCGCTTGCTCGGTCGTTTGTTCCACGGCCGGCCTGGCACGGCAACCCCGTACGATACCGGAACGAGGCTTCGCGGGGGTCCACCAGTCCGCAGTGAGCGGTATCCGGCTCCCTCTCAGCCGGCGAGCGTTGCCTCGCGCAGCGACAGCCACACCATGCCATTCTCGACCTTGGTTGGATGCACGCGGGTGCACCCGGTGTCCGGGGCGACCGCCTCGCCGCTCGCCAGCTCGATGACGAAATTATGCAGCGGACAGGTGACGCGCTTGTTGTGGACGATGCCCTGCGACAGCGGTCCGCCCTTGTGCGGACAGCGGTCGTCGAGCGCGAAAACGTCGTCGTCAGCCGAACGAAACACGGCGATGTCCCCCGACGCGGTCCGCACCACGCGCGAGCCGAGCCTTGGAATATCGTTCAGGGCTCCGATTTCGATCCAGCGGGTCATGCCAGCTCCAATTCAGCCATCGGCGCGAACTCGTTGCGATCGACGCCGCGCTGGGCGCGCTCTGCCCACGGGTCGCTCTGCGAGAACTGCTGCGAATAGGCGAAACGATCGTGAAGCGCCTTGCGGTTGTCGACGTCCTCGACCACCTGCTTGCGGATGGCATCGAGGCCGACGCGGTCGCACCACTTGTACATGCGCTCCAGGTACCAGCCCTGCTCGCGATAGAGCTGCGTCACCGCCGCGATCACCTCGAGCGTCTCGTCCTCGGTGGCAACCTTGGCGAGGAATTCCGTCCCCTTGATATGAAGCCCCGCCGCTCCGGCGAAGTGAATCTCGTAGCCGGAGTCGACGCAGATCACGCCGACGTCCTTGCAGGTCGCCTCGGCGCAGTTGCGCGGACAGCCGGATACCGCAAGCTTCACCTTGGCCGGCGTCCACGAGCCCCACATGAATTTTTCGATTCTGACGCCGAGTCCCGTCGAATCCTGGGTACCGAACCGGCACCATTCCGAACCGACACAGGTTTTCACGGTGCGCAGGCCCTTGGCGTAGGCGTGGCCCGAGACCATGCCGGCCTCGTTGAGATCGGCCCACACCGCCGGCAGATCCTCCTTCTTCACGCCGAGCAGGTCGATGCGCTGGCCGCCGGTCACCTTCACCGTCGGGATGTTGAACTTGTCGGCGACGTCGGCAATGGCACGCAGTTCGCTCGGCGTCGTGACGCCGCCCCACATCCTCGGCACCACCGAATAGGTGCCGTCCTTCTGGATGTTGGCGTGCACCCGCTCGTTGATGTAACGCGATTGCTGGTCGTCGCGGTATTCGCCGGGCCAGGTGGCGAGCAGATAGTAGTTCAGCGCCGGACGGCAGGAGTGGCAGCCGTTGTCGGTCTTCCAGTCCATGAACCGCATGACGTCCGGGATGGTCTTCAGGTTCTGCTCGACGATGACGCGGCGGACGTCGTCGTGGCTGTGATCGGTGCACTTGCACAGCGGCTTGACCTTCGGCGCCGTCGAATAGTCGCCGCCGAGCGTGAAGGCGAGCACCTGCTCCACCAGCCCGGTGCACGAGCCGCAGGAAGACGACGCCTTGGTGTGGGCACGGACGTCGTCGAGCGTGAACAGCTTCTTCTCGGTGATCGCCTTGACGATCGTGCCCTTGCAGACGCCGTTGCAGCCGCAGATTTCGGTGGCGTCGCTCATCGCGGCGACCGAATTCTGGCCGGCGTGGCCGCCGTCGCCGAGATTGGCGGCGCCGAACACCAGCCGTTCGCGCATTGCCGATACGTCGGTGCCGTCGCGCAGATGCTGGAAATACCAGGGACCGTCGATAGTATCGCCGTAGAGCACGGCGCCCACGATCTTCTTATCGCGCAGGATGATGCGCTTGTAGACGCCGCGGTTGGCGTCCTGCAGCACGATCTCCTCCTTGTCCGGTCCCGGCGCGAAATCCCCGGCGGAGAAAAGGTCGATCCCGGTCACCTTCAGCTTGGTCGAGACCACCGAACCGTCATAGGTGGCAAAGCCCTTCATGGCGAGGTGGTTGGCGCAGACCTTGGCCTGGTCGAACAGCGGCGCGACCAGACCGTAGGTCTGGCGGCGGTGCTGCACGCATTCGCCGACGGCGTAGATGCGGCCGTCATAGGTCTGCATGGTGTCGGAGACGACGATGCCGCGCTCGCAATGCAGTCCGGCCTTCCTGGCGAGTTCGAAATTGGGCCGGATACCGACTGCCATCACCACGAGATCGGCCGCAAGCTCCGAGCCATCGCCGAAGCGCACGCCGGTGACGCGCCCCTCGCCCAGGATCGCCTCGGTCTGTGCCGGCATCTTGAACACCATGCCGCGTTCTTCCAGCGACTTGCGCAACAGCCCGCCGGCGACGGCATCGAGCTGTCGCTCCATCAGCGTGTCGAGCAGATGCACGACGGTGACGTTCATGCCGCGTTTCATCAGCCCGTTGGCGGCTTCCAGGCCGAGCAGCCCGCCGCCGATCACCACCGCATTGCGGTGGCTGGTGGAAGCTTCGACCATGCGCTCCACGTCATGGATGTCGCGGAAGCCGATCACGCCGGGGAGATCCTTGCCCGGCAGCGGCAGCATGATCGGGTTGGAGCCGGTGGCGATCAGCAGGCGATCATAGGGCACTCGCTCGCCGGCGGCGGTGACGACCTCGCAGGTGCGGCGGTCGATCATCGTGACCGTTTCGCCCTTGCGCAGCGTGATGTTGTTGTCGTCGTACCATTGCACGGTGTTGAGCATGATGTCGTCGACGGTCTTCTCGCCGGCGAGCACCGGCGACAGCAGAATCCGATTGTAGTTGCCGTAGGGCTCGGAGCCGAAAACGGTGATGTCGTAGAGATCCGGCGCGCGCTCAAGCAGCGCCTCGACGGTCCGGATGCCGGCCATGCCGTTGCCGATGACCACCAGTTTTTGCTTGCTTACCTTCTCGAGCATGGTCTGCCTTTCAATCCGACGACACCCCTCGGCGACGCGACACGCGTCGTCGACGATGGAATAATGCTGGGAGTTTTGGGGAGCCCATCCGCGGGCGGCTGACCGTCATCGATGACGACCGATAGCCGCATTACTTCAAACTTCATGCCAACTTGGCGCAGGTAATTCCGCGAGCAATATCAACCGCTTTTTCGGCCCAGCTAAAGTGCCCCGGTGTAGGCAGCGCACAAAAAAGCACCAGCCTGCGCGTTTGAGTGGCTTAAGGTCTTGGATGCGGAATGCCGGAAGCGCGCACAATTCCAGCTGGAGCCGGCCCTTCCTGCGATCAGCCAGAACCCTCCGGCCGGGCCCAACAGCGGCCCGTTCCGGATGACCGTCGTTCAGCCGCGATAGGCAGAAATCTCAAGCGGAGCGTTCAGGCGCTGACGATGTCGCCGAAGATATCGTGGACTTCCAGCGGCTTGTCGACCTGGGTGAACCATTCGGCGCGGTTGGCGGCACGGCGGCGGCCACGCTCGTCGAGCGGCAGCTTGAGCTGACGCAGGAGGCTCGTCACCTCCTCGCGCGCCGTCACGTGTCCCATGCTCGGCCGCGTGCCCAGCGTCGCCTCGTCGATGTCGTCGAGCGCGGTCAGCCCGCGCGGGAAGAATTCGCGGTAGACCACCCGCTCCGCAAACCCGTCGATCGAACGGAAGCCGAGCCGCAGCGAGAGTTCCTTCAGGCCCTCGGCGACGAGTTGCTTGTTGCGCGAGCCGATCATCGACAGGCGGTTGCGCACCACGATCCAGTCGGTCGTGGTGCCGTCGACCTGCCGCCGCTTGCGCCGGACGTCGCGCACCATCTCCGCGTAATGGCTCTCCCCGGTCACTGAATAAGTGGCGGGGTCAACGGTGCCGAGCACGTCGACGTCGAGGAAGCTGTCGTTGATCGGCGTGACCAGCGTATCGGCCATCGAATGCGCCAGGCGCATGAGATAAGAGTCGGAACCCGGCGTGTCGATGACGATGAAATCGTAGGCGCGTTCGACCGCGCTCACCGCTTCCATGAATTGCTGGAACTCGGAATTTTCATTATCGGCGATCTGCATCGTCTCGCCGAGCTTGATGCAGTAGTGAACCGGAATTTCGAGATCGAGACCGGTCCGGCGTGCCCATGCGTTGCGGTTGCCGATGTAGCGGGTGAAACTTTGCTGGCGGCAGTCGAGGTCGATGGTCGCAACGCGCTGTCCAGCCTTCATCAGGGCGACGGCGATATGCAGGGCGGTAGTGGATTTTCCTGACCCGCCCTTCTCGTTGCCCAGCACCACGACGTGCGCTGAACCGGACTGCCCCTGACTCGCTTGAACCAACATGACTCGTTCCCCGTTGTCATCTTCAAATCAACGCGCCGCTTCGGTCAAGTGAAATGCGCGACGACGTGCGCAAATCGCGCAACGTGTGTCTTCATGATGAATCGCCGTCGGTGCTTCGAGCACTTCGACAGTCGGCGACGACTCAAACGCCGCGCGTGCGCCTTGCTCTCGCGTCGAGCTGCCGCAAGTTTGCCATTGCTGAGTTATCTTGGCGGCAACGCGCTCGCCTTATAAGGTCGGCCTGCCCGCCGAAGCCCCGGGGCCCGTGCCCTAACCGCAAGAGATCCATTTCCGATGTCGCGAAGTCCCATGGTCGTCCGTACCGTTCCCGCCTTGCGCCGCGCCACCGAGGCGTTGCGGGCCCGAAAGGCCACCATCGCGCTGGTGCCGACCATGGGAGCGCTTCACGACGGGCATGTGTCGCTGGTGCGGCTCGCCAAGCGCCGGGCGCAAAAAGTCATCGTTTCGATCTTCGTCAACCCGGCGCAGTTCGCGCCGACCGAGGATTTCGGTTCCTATCCGCGCACCTGGAAATCAGATGTCGCCAAGCTCGCCGCCGAGAAGGTCGACCTGATCTGGAATCCGGACGTCAAGGCAATGTATCCGGACGGCTTCGCCACCCGGATCGTGCCCGAGGGTCCGGCCGTCGCCGGTCTGGAGGATCGCTTCCGGCCGCATTTCTTCGGCGGTGTCGCGACCGTGGTCGGCAAGCTGTTCACCCAGTGCCGGCCGGACGTTGCGATCTTCGGCGAGAAGGACTTTCAGCAGTTGCGGGTGGTGGCGCAGATGGCGCGGGATCTCGACCTCGGCGTCCGGGTGATCGGCTCGCGCACGGTGCGCGAACGCGACGGGCTCGCGATGTCCTCGCGCAACGTCTACCTGTCGGCGGAGGAACGGCAAACGGCGACGACGCTGTACCGCGCCATGAAGGAGAGCGCCAAGCGGCTCAAGGCTGGCGAGGACCTGGAGACCGCCATGGCACCCGGTCGCGAGATGATCGAAGGTGCCGGCTTCGTGCTGGATTATTTCGAGGCCCGGCATGCCGAGACGCTGGCGCCGGTTGCCTCGGTCAAGGACGGCCCGGTGCGGATCCTGGTCGCGGCCAAGCTCGGCAAGACGCGCCTGATCGACAACATCGGGGTTTAATCCCGTCAGAGCAGCCCGAGGTCGCGCAATTCGCGGCGCATCGGCTCGGGCATCGCGGCCACGCTGGCGGCCGACGACTTCGTGAGGTCCGGCGGCACGGCGTCCTCGGTCAGGTATCGCCAGCCCTGGAACGGGCGCATCGGTCGCGGCGAAACGGCGAAGACTTTTGGCTGCATCACCAGGCGGCACCGGCCGATGCCGTCCTTGTCGCGAAACGGCTCGATGGCGATGATCTTTTCGCGGGCGGCGATTTCACCCTTGATCACCCAATAGAGCGAGCCGCCGGCTAGCAGCTCGCCATCGCGCTTCGGCGTCATCCGCGTGACGTGGACGTGGCGAAGCGGCAGGCCCTTCCTTTTGGCGGTTGCCATGCGTTCGGCAACCCAGCCCTTGAGTTCCTTGACCGACTCGCAGCCGACGGCAAGCTTGATGAGATGAAGCGGCATGATCCCGCCGATGTAGCGGCCCACGCACGCTTTGAAAAGATCACTCGTTGTTATCAGCTGTGGGTGCCGCAGCGGTCGGCGCGAGTTGGACCGGCGCCCGTTTCGCGGGTGGTGGCGGCGGCGGCTTCTTGGCAGCGGCCTGCGCCGGCTGTGTCGCAGCCGGCGGGGCCGCCGCTGGACGCGGCGCTGCCGGCGCTGCCGCGGCGGCCGGCGGCGGCTTCGGCGCGGCGAGCGGCGGCTCGGGGTTCATAATGCTGATCGCAGGGGTCGATGCCGAGGTCGGGAATTCGGCGTTGGTCGGTTTGCCCGTGGGCATCGAAGGCGGCAACCCGGCGAGCAGCCCCGAGGCAGCCTGCGGCGGCGCGTTCCAGGAAGGCGCATAGCGCGTGACCAGGCTCTCGTAGAGGCGCTCGTCCATGTTGGCCGCAATCTGGTTCTTGCTGGTCAACGAGCGGAACAGCGGGCATGACTGGGCCGTACAGCGATCGCGCGTCGTCAGCACGTAGGCCATCAATCCGTAGCGGTCGCGCTCCACGGCGCGGCGCAGCGCCATCAGGTCGGACCCGGCGCCCTTGTTCGCGGTGGCGACGTCGCCGAGCGAGATCAGCAGCGTGATCTGGTTGGCCGCGTAGGCCACCGCCGCCGCGGCCGATTCAGCCGAGCCGAACAACGCCTTCTCGCAAGCGCTCAGGACGGCGTCACCGGCGAGGTCGTCGATACAGGAAAGCTGCGGCAAGGCCGCGCTGGCCGGCGGAACGTAGCGGGCCTCTGCGGCGGGCGCGCTCCGGCTGCCCCCGCTGAAGCCCTGGACGACCATGGTCCCGGCGACGGCAATCGAAATCAATGTGAGCACGGCCAACGTGGTGTTGGCCACGGATCTGTCGGCGCGAAGCACCATGACCAGAACGACGAGCCCAAAGAACGCCGCTGCGGCGAGCGTCAGCCACATCGGAAAGCTCGGTGAACGCCAGATCTGATCCAGCGAAGCAGGCAAGGCCCAGTTCATGCGCGGTGTCCTTCAACGCAGCATAAGACGCGATCGGCGCAAGGCGAATGCGTTTTTACGGCATCGCCTTGCGGCAGAAGGTCCATTGAACGGGGCCATTTGACGGCGTTCGAAATGGAACCGCGTCGCAGGCCTGCTTGCGCACAAGTGTTTCAGGTAATCGCGAGCTGGCTTTCCTTGGCGACCCGTTCAAACGCTTCGGTGGAACTCTTGATCCGGTACTGGCAATCGTCGCCATCGGTGGGAAGCAGACGGATCACCTCGTAGGTGCCGCTGGCGGCCGGACGGGCAACATTGCTGGCAGTAAAATAGACAGTCTCTCCAACGGAGTACTTATGCTTCAACGCCCTCTCCATCACGCAAGAACACCGGCCGTGCTCACGGTCCCGCTAGCTTTCGGCCTATTTGAGAACCCTGCGGCAACCTAGCACACCGGCCGGCGCAAACGCCAGCCGCATCGAGGCATGGCAAACACGCGAATTCTGCATATTTTTCAGAGCGATAAACCGACGCCTTTGGCGGTTCCCGGAAATCCGCGTGGCGGTATTCAGACCCGCCTCGCGGCACATGCCACACCCCGGCGCCGACGGGAACCCGCCCTGCCCGGAGTGCGCCACGCCGAGGGCTAGACCGTCTCAAACTTTTCGATGACGAGCGTCTCGGCAAGGCCGGCGCGGGTCCATTCCTGGAACGCGGGCAATAACTGCATCGCATCGAAATAATGCCGGGCATCGCCGGGCACATCGACCGCATAGGTACGGAACCGATGCACCACAGGCGCGAACATCGCATCGGCGCCGCCGAAGGCGCCGAACAGGAACGGCCCTTCCTTTCCGTAGCGCCGGTTGCAGTCCGCCCAGATCTCCAGAATGCGCGCCACGTTTGCTCGCGCGTCATCCGACAGTTCGACCGCGCCAACCGGCCGATGCAGGTTCATGCCGCACTCGTTGCGCAGCGGCATGAAGCCGGAATGCATCTCGGCCGAAATGGAGCGCGCGTGCGCACGACGGACCCGGTCTTCCGGCCACAGCCGGGTCTGCGGGAATTTTTCGGCGAGATACTCGATGATCGAAAGCGAATCCCACACCGTGACATCGCCATCGATCAGCGCCGGCACCTTGCCCGCCCGCGAAAAGCCGAGGATGCGGTCCTTGTCGGCCTTGTTGTCGGTGTAGAGCGGAATGAACTCTTCTTCGAAGGGGATGTCGTTGGCGCGAAGCGCCAGCCACGGCCGCATCGACCATGACGAATAGTTCTTGTTGCCGATGACCAGTTTCAACATGTGCAGGGATTTCCAGTTTGGATCGCGATCTTGCCATAGTGCGCCGCGGGCGTTCAACCCGGATACCTGCATGATCGGACGCTCGTCGTTCGCCGTCACCCGGCGGTGGAATAAATCTCTGATCGATCAGGACGCGCCGAAATCCCGCGGCGTAAAGCTGAGATCGAGCACCTTCCACTCGCCATAGCGGTCCGCCGGCAGCATCGCATAGGGCTGGCAAGCCGAAAGTGCCTGGACCGCGCCCTGCATCAATAGCGGCCCCTTCATCGACGCGCTGGCTTCGATCAGGATGGGATCGGCGGCGAGCCGGCCCTCCGGTGTCATCAGCACGCGCAACTTCACCCTGACGTCGTCGGCACTCTTCAGCGACGCCGGCAGTTTCGAGCAGGTCCTGAGGTGGCGCCGGAATTCCGCGACCAGGTTGCCGGCGATATCGGCCGACTGCGTCGCCGGCGCGTCGAAATTGTCGTCGGCCTTGTCGCGGCCCTGCGGCGCAGCCAGCGGCAGCGTTGGCGACAGGTCCGGTGGCAAGCCCAGCAGCACCTGGTATTTGATCGACAGGTCCGGCTCGGGCGGCCTGTAGCCAGGCGACGGCGCCGGTGGATTGGGCTGGGCAAGCGCTGGCGGCTGCACCGCCGCAGCCGGAGCAGCCAGGGCAGCCTGCTTCTGCAGCGGCGCAGCCTCGGGAGGCTGTGCTGACGGCGGAGGCGAGCTCGCTGCAGCAGGCTTGTCGAGCAGCGAAAGATCCGGCTGCGGCGTTGGCGTTGGTTCCGGCTTGCCGGCGGCTACCTGTTGTTCGGCAGGTTCCTGTTTTTCGGTTAGGTCCTGTTTTTCAGTCAAGTCCTGCATGGTGACGATTTCGACCGGTATCTCCTCGGCGGTCACCGAACCAAACGGCTGCACTTCGGAAAACAGGACCAGCAGCGTCAGCAACGCGAGATGCGCAATCGCCGATGCGGTGATTTCCGAAGGTATGATCCGCCGCAGGTCCATCGCGTCAGAAGGTTCTTGTTGTCTCTCCTGCCAGCATAGCTTCCGGCGCGAGCGTTGCTCAATCCCATTTCGGCGCCAGCCCGAAATACGTCAGCCGGCAGCCGGCGCCATGCTGGAAATCTCCTGCATGTCCTCGTCCGACAGTTCGAAATCGAAGATTTCGATATTCTCCGACAACCGCTCCAGCTTCGAGGTGCGCGGAATCGCCGCCACGCCCTGCTGCACCAGCCAGCGCAGGCAGACCTGCGCGGCCGACTTGCGATAGCGGTCGCCGATCCGCAGCAGCGCGCGGTCGTTCCTGACACGGCCCTTGGCGATCGGACTGTAGGCCACCAGCCCCATGCCATGACGCGCGCAAGCCTCGGCGACCCTGCTTTGGTCGAGATAGGGATGGTACTCAACCTGATCGCATACCAGCGGTTCCGGACAGGCCGCCACCGCCTCCTCGATCAGGGCCACGGTGAAATTCGACACGCCGATATGGCGCGCGAGCCCCTGCTGCTTGACCCGCGCCAGCGCGCCGAGCGTTTCCACCAGCGGCACCTGCGGGTTCGGCCAGTGCAGCAGCAACAGGTCGACCTCCGTCAGCCGAAGCCGCACGAGGCATTCCTTCGCGGAACGCTCCAAATCGTGAGGCGCGAAATGCGAGGGCCAGATCTTGGTGGTGAGGAAGACCTGGTCGCGCTTCACGCCCGACGCGCGCAGGCCCTCGCCGACCTCGCGCTCGTTGTCATACATCTGGGCGGTGTCGATGTGGCGATAGCCGAGCCGCAGCGCCTGCTCGACAATGCGCGCGCAGGTTCGTCCGCGCAGTTCCCAGGTGCCGAGCCCGATCGCCGGGATTTTTGCACCGTTGGCCTCGATGAAGTTCATCAGGATTGTCCCGGGATCGAACCGCCATTATGGCCCGCGGGAACCGCCGTGCCAACTCAACCGGGCGCGGATTCCGTAGCCAACGCAGCGAAAACGGTTTCCGGCGAATGCGCGATCACGGCCAGCAACGCGCGCGCCGGGCCGCGCGGGGCGCGCTTGCCCTGCTCCCAGTTGCGGATGGTCTCGACGGGGACGCCGAGCCTCGCTGCGAATTCCATCTGCGTCAGTTGCGCGCGGCGGCGCAGATCGCGCACGGCAGGCAATGCCGCGGGATCGCAGGCCGCCTCAGTGGCCGGTGCCGTCGTACGTGCAGGCATCGCCGGCGCGAGCGGAAACTCCTGCCCGTCCCGCAGTTCGACGATCCGTCCGTCCGCTTTCAACCGCAAGCGCTGCATGTCGACCCCGTGAGCCAACATCATGAACCAAGCGCGTTAAGGCCCGATTAACGATAAAAAGGCGGCTACTTCAGCCCGAACCACAGCGTGGCTATGCCGAGGAACGAGAAGAAGCCGACCACGTCGGTGATGGTGGTGACGAAAGTGCCCGACGCGACCGCGGGATCTGCCCGCACCCGCTCCAGCACCATCGGGATCAGGATGCCGCCGAGCGCGCCTGCAATCAGGTTGCAGATCATGGCAAGCCCGATCACGATGCCGAGGCCCGGGATCTTGAACCAGGCCACGGCAGCGACGCCAGTGATCACGGCAAAGGCGAGACCGTTGACGAGGCCGACCATCGCCTCGCGCATCACGACGCGATACGCGTTGTTGGAACCGAGTTCGCGGGTGGCCAGCGCGCGCACGGCCACCGTCATGGTCTGGGTCGCGGCGTTGCCGCCCTGGCTTGCCACGATCGGCGCCAGTACCGCGAGCGCCACCATCTTCTCGAGCTGGCCCTCGAACAGGCCGAGCACCGCGGACGCCAGAAACGCCGTCGCCAGATTGACCAAGAGCCAGTTGAAGCGGGCGCGCGCGATGGTCCAGACGTTGTCGGAGAGTTCTTCGTCGCTGGTGACGCCGCCCAGCGCCTTCAGGTCCTCGTCCGCCTCCTCCTCGATGACGTCGACGACGTCGTCGATGGTGATGACGCCGACCAGCCGGTTGGTGGTGTCGACGACGGGAGCTGCGACCAGATTGTACTTGCCGAACATCCGCGCGACTTCCGCCAGGTCGTCGAGCACCGGTACCCTGCGGCGGTCTTCCTCGATCAGTTCGGAGAGCGGCACCGGCCGGCGGGCGCGCAACAGCGTGTCGAGCGACACTGCGCCCTGCCAGTGCTGCTGGGCATCGACCGCGTAGATCTCGTAGAAGCGATCGGGCAGATCGGGAGTGTCGCGCATGTAGTCGATCGCCTGACCGACGGTCCAGTCCGGCGGCACCGCGATGAACTCCGACTGCATGCGCCGGCCTGCGGAATTCTCCGGATAAAGCAGGCTGCGCTCCAGCGGGGCGCGCTCGGCCGGCGGCAGCTTGTCGAGGATCTCTTCCTTGTCCTCAGCATCGAGGCCTTCGAGCAGTTCGACGGCGTCGTCGGACTCCAGTTCGCGCACGCCTTCAGCGACCGTCTCGGGCTCGAGTTCCTCGAGAATTTCCTCGCGGACGGCATCGTCGACCTCGTTCAGCGCCGAGAAGTCGAAATCGGTGCCGGTCAGTTCGACGAGCTTGACGCGGTCGTCGGCTTCCAGGGCCCCGATCAGATCGCCGAGATCGGCCTCGTGGAGTTCTGCGACCACTTCGCACAGCAGCGGCCGGTCGGCAGCGGCGATGGCGCGGGCAACCGCCTCGACGAATTCGTGCCGGAGTTGTCCTTCTTCATCCCGCATCGGCTGGTCGAGCGCAGAGCCTTCGGAAGTGCCCTGCCCGGGTCGCGGTGCATCGGCTTGGGCAACGTCGATATCCTCGGCCATGCCGCGCCTCGCCGGTTTGACAGAATGAGAGAACTCGTCTGAGCTATTGCAGCACGCATTACCCAATCGGCGACACACAGCGCAATGCCAAATATGTCGATCTGCGAATGACCGGAAAGTTCATCACCGCGCTGTGCTCAGCCGTCACGGCATCGATCGTCCTTGCTTCGGCAGCAGCGGCCGCCGAGTGCTCGCGCAGGGACGCACTCGGCACCTCGCGCGTTCTCACCGTCGATCCCGCCGCCTTCCCGCGCGTGGGCCTGAAGAGCTTTCCGCAAACCCTGCCCCTCGAGGATCGCGAAGTGGTCATCACTTTCGACGACGGGCCATGGCCGCGCACGACGTCGCGCGTGCTGGCGGCGCTGGCACACGAATGCGTCCGCGCGACCTTCTTCCTGATCGGCAGACCCGCCTCCGCACGCCCCGAAATGGTGCGGGCATTGGCCGCACAGGGGCACACCGTCGGGCACCACACCTGGACCCATCACAATCTGAAATCCATGAAGCCGGATAACGCGGCTGCGGAGATCGACAAGGGCATCGCCGCCGTCGAGATGGCGCTGCACGGCAAGGCCACGACCACCCCGAGCACGCCGTTTTTTCGGTATCCGTTTTTTGCCACGACCCCGGCGACGCTGGAAAACCTGCAGCGCCGCGGCATTGCCGTGTTCGGCGCCGACCTCTGGGCCAGCGACTGGCTGCCGATGGCGCCGGATCAGCAACTGAAATTGCTCACCGAGAGGCTGCAAGCCGCCCGCAAGGGCATCATCCTGCTGCACGATCCCAAGACGCAGACCGCGGCCATGCTGCCGGCCTTCCTGCGCTGGCTCCGCGACAACCGCTACCGCGTGGTCCACATCGTTCCACCCAATGCCAAAACCGTGACCGGCAAGGCACATTAAAGCCAAAATCGGCGTGGAATTCATGGGTTTGAAATACGATTCTCGATGCCTCGTGTAAGCATGGCGTTCTCAGACAGCGATTTCGAGCGAAGTGGTTCGCGTCCAAATAGTTATTGAACCCGGGTTCTGATTCATCAGGCCCGGGTTGGGGAATGAAGCCGGGGTTGTATGGTTGCTAGCGTATTTGGGGAGCGTCGGCTGCGGTCCGCAGTCGCTTTGAGTCTGGCCGTATTGGCCTGCGTCGCCGCGCGGACCGCCTCGGCCGCCGACTGCCCGGGCCACCCCGATGCCATCGGCACGTCGCGCACGATTGTGGTCGACCCGCGTCAGTATCCCATCATCGGCACCATGCAATATGGCAAGACGCTGCCGCTGCGAGACCGCGAGGTGGTGCTGACGTTCGACGACGGGCCACTGCCGAAATACAGCAACCAGATCCTCGACATTCTCGCCGCCCATTGCGCCAGGGCGACCTTCTTCCTGGTCGGACGTCAGGCCAACGACAATCCCGAAGGCGTGCGCAAGGTGCGCGACGCCGGGCACACGGTGGCGACCCACACCCAGAACCATCCCACCGGCATGGATCGCCTGCCGCTCGACCGCTCCAGGCAGGAGATCGAACAGGGCATCGCGTCGGTGACCGCGGCGCTGGCCGACGGCACCGCGCCTGCGCCGTTCGTTCGCTTTCCCGGCCTGCGCACCAACGACGGGATCGAGCAATTTGCACGCGCGAAGGGGCTTCAGGTCTGGAGCGCCGACTTTCCCGCCGACGACTGGCGTGACGTTTCCGCCGCGCGCGTCTATGAGCTTGCGATCAAGCGCCTGGAAGCCAAGGGAAAGGGCATCCTGCTGCTGCACGATATTCAGCCGCGCACCGTCGACGCGCTGCCGAAGATTCTGCGCGAACTGAAAGTGCGCGGCTATCGCATCGTTCACGTGGTGCCTGCTGCACCAGGACGGCCGGCGACGCCGACCGAGCCGCAGCAATGGCAGTTGCATCCGGCAGCGGAAACCGTGGCCACCTCGCACTGGCCGAAAATTCCGAAGTTCGCATTTGCCGGCACCGCCGCCCTCCCCGCCCCGGCGCTGTCCGACTTCGATTGGCGCAGCACCGATCCCGGCGCAAGCACGCAGCCGCGCGCGCGCGGCATTCCATTGCCGCGCGCCACGCTGTGGCCGAGACAAACGATATTGGCCCAGCAACAGGCGCTTGCCGCGCTGCCGGTACCGGCCGCGAGCATTTTCAAGGTACCGGAATCAACCCGCGTGACGATGCTGGCTACGACGGAGACGCCCCAGACCGCGCGGGCTACGGAAGTTTCCGCCAAGCTCGCCGGCAAGCCGCGCCGTCAACGCGGCCCGGCGGCAGTTCAGCCGGCGGCATCCGCGGCGCAGCCACCCGAGGAAGCCAACGGGACCGCGCCGAAGCCCGCGGCGCCCGCAAGGAGGAACGGGCGATCCGCTCGCGTTGCCGGCTAGAAGAGCGCTGACGCGTGGCCGTTGCGGCTCAGTTCGTCACGATCTTGGCGATGCAGAGCAGGATGACAAGCGCGAGGAACAGCAGGTCGATATAGGCCTTCATCTCGCCGGCGTAGCGGAGCGCGGTGACATCGCCGACGATCTGCTTGCGCGCGGTCGCCGCGTTCGGGCCCTCGGCGGCCGCTACCGCCAGGCGCCGCGCCTCGCCCTCCAGCCGCTCGATGCGCTGGAAGAAGTGAAACGACCGCAGCGCGGACGCCGCGTGCATGCCGGCATAGACCAGCACGAGTACCGCCACCACGACGCGATGCTGGTACTTCTCCAGGAAGTTCAGAGCGAGATAGACCAACGCCAGGAACACGAAGTTGGACAGGAACCGGTAGGCGTAGCTCAGGAACAGCATGGAAATGCTCCGGGTGGTCTTTTGGGAGTGCCGAACTGCGGCGGGCGGACCGGAATCACCGGCCGGCGGCTCCCCTAGATTACGCGAACGCCACTAAAGCAAGGTATCATCCGACACCCTGCCCCAAAGGAATCACGCGCCGTGTCATTGCGGACACGCGTACTTCCGGTTGAGTCGTTCGGGTTGCGCCATCTGCAGGATTTATGGTGCGATCGGAGGGCAGTCGCGTCTGCTGCAATTTCAATAGCTTGCCTCGTCCCCTACCAAAATATCGAAAACAACCCCATGCAAAGTAGGATTGGGTGTCCGGCGTTCCGCGGCCCGGCGCCGGATTTGTATCGTCTCTCAAACAGCAACCGTGACCGTGGCGACCGATCGCGCATCGAGTGAGCTCTTGACCTCGAATTTTCCGACAAGCATCTCGACCCGTTCGCGCATGCTCAACAGGTCAAGTCCACCATGTTCAACCGATCGGCTGGCGTCGAAACCTCGTCCATCGTCACTGACGCGCATCACGACCTGCGCAATGGAGGTAGACGTGCCGGATCGTCACCACGCTAGTTGATCGTACCCTTCCGGATCAGGAAACAGCCGAAACTGCGCGTGTCGCCGACCTGCACCACGCCGAAGCTGCGTTTCGCGCTGTCATAGAACGCAAAGCGCTCGATCGCCCCGAACGCTATGGGTTGGTCCAAGCCACGGTTGACCTCCTGCAGCACCGCGCCGTGAACCTCCGGCGTCTTGTGGGGCTCGCGTGCATCGATCATGACGCGGATCGGATCCGGTTCCGATGCATCGAGCGGAAGGACTCTCAGAATCGCGCCGATCACCCGCGGCAGCTGCAGGCCGGGCAGCCGGACCAGCCGGCCTGTGACCGACGCGCGGGCGATGCGCTCAGCCGGATGGTTGGCATCTACCACAGCCAGATCGTCGCCGTGCCCCATCGAGGCCATCAGCCAAAGCAGGTCGGGCGTCAGGATCGGATCGATACCCTTCAACATTCGATGGTCTTTCCGCGATGAGACAAGTAGATACCGACGGCGTTGCCGCCGAACACAAGCGCTTGCGCTGATACGTCGAGTCCGGCCATCAATTGCTCGGCAGTCGAGATCCAGCGGCGATAGTCCGCGGCGAGATTGACGACCGGCCAGTCGCTGCCCCAGATCAGTCGTTCCGCGCCGAAACAGGTCAGGAGGTGTTCGACATAGGGTCGGAGATCGTCGACAGTCCAGTTGGACGGCGCCTCGGTGACAAGGCCGGAGAGTTTGCAGGCAACGTTGGAAAATTGCGCAACGGCGGCGACGTCGCTCCGCCATGCCGCATCAGCGCCACTTCCGATCGCAGGCTTGGCCGCATGATCGACAACGACCCGCAACCGAGGGTGCCGTTCGAGCACGGCAATGAGCCGTCGCAGATGCCGGGGCTTCAGCAGCGCATCGAAAACCAGCCGATGCGCGATCATGGCGTCGAATGCGGGCGCTAGCTCCGCGCGCATAAGCCAGTCATCGTCATCGATGTCCTGCACCATCGGCCGCAGACCAACGAGCAGCGGATCGTCGGCCAGTCTCGCGATCGCGGCATCGGCGCCGGGTGCGGCAAACTCGGTCCAGCCGACCACGCCGGCAACGAATGCGGTCTTGTCCGCAAGATCAAGCAGGAAGGCCGTCTCGGCATGCGTCGGTGCAGCCTGCACCAGGATGGTGGCGGCGATTCCATGCGCAGCGAGATGCGGGGCCAGATCCTCGGGATTGAAGTCGCGATAGATCGCGCCGAGCGCGGGCGTCAGCCACGCGTAGTCGCCGCGGGCGATGCGCCAGAAATGTTGATGGGCGTCGATCCGCGGTGTCATGGCTCTAAGCCGGAACCGGAACATGGGAATCGAGCAGTCCTTCCGCCTTGAGATCGGACCACAGGCTTGCTGGAATCTTGCGCGACAGCGAGGCGATGTTCCGGCGAACTTCCTGATCCGACGTTGCCCCCAGCACGATGCTGCAGACAGCGGGATGCGCGAGCGGAAACTGCAGCGCCGCGTCGGCGAGCCTGGTGCCGTGCGCGTTACATACCGCTTCGATCCGTTCGACGCGGGCCATGATTGCCGGCTGCGCTACAGCATAATTGTAATGCGCCCCGGGTCGCGCACCGGTGGCGAGAATGCCGGAATTGAACACGCCTCCAAGCAGCACGCCCAGTCCCTTGCGCGCGGCGGTGGGCAGGAACTCCTGCAGCGCCGGCTGCTCCAGCAACGAATAGCGCCCCGCCAGCAGCATGACGTCGAAATCGCCGGCCCCTGCGAAGCGCTGGCACATCTCGGCTTCGTTGACGCCGACGCCGATGGCCGAAATCACCTTCGCGCTGCGCAGCTGATCGAGAGCACGATAGGCTCCGTCCATCGCCTCCCCGAAACGCCGCTCGATCGCGGCCGCGCCATGCGTCCAGACATCGACGTCATGGATGAGAAGGATATCGATGCGGTCGAGGCCCAGCCGCAGCAGCGACTGTTCGAACGAACGCATGGTGCCGTCATACGAGTAATCGATCACGGCAGCGTGCGGCAGGCCGCCGACATATCCCGACCGATCGCCGCGCCCCTTCGACGGATCCATCCAGCGGCCCACTTTGGTGGACAACACGAAGCGGTTGCGCGAATGCCCGCGCAGCGCGGTGCCGCAGCGGTGTTCAGCCAGGCCATGGCCGTAGAGCGGGGCCGCATCGAACAGGGTGATGCCGGAATCGATTGCCGCGGCCACCGCGCCGACGGCCACCGTCTCATCGAGACGCGCATAGAGGTCACCGATCGGAGCGGCGCCGAACCCGATCGCGCTGACGTTCAGCCCGGTGCGGCCGAGCGGTCGTGTCGGCAGACGGTTGCTGTCAGTCAAAGCGCTATCGTCCTTTGACTTGTCTGCGTCGAGGATCGCGGATCGATCGGCAGACGGGACAGAGCAATCTCGCGCTCGATCCAGGCGGCAAGATGAAGGAGATCGGCCTCGCGACGCGGATGGGCAAGAATCTGGATGCCGATCGGCAGGCCATCTTTCGAGAAACCGACCGGAATTGAAACCGCCGGGCAGCCGGTCAGCGACCAGATCGCCGTGATCGAGATCCAGTCGAGGTAGGTCGAGAGCTTGCGGCCGTCCAGTTCGGTCAGGAACAGGGTTTCGACCGGAAACGGCATGGCCTGTGTCGCGGGACAGACCAGGAAGCGGTGCGTATCGAGGAAGTCGATGGTGCGGCGGAACAGCTCGGCGCGATAACGTTCCGCAGCAGCAAGTGCCGTGCCCGCTTGATGCCGGCCGCGCTCGATATCCTCCATCACCGGCTTGGGAAACTGGCTGCGGTGTTCCGCCATGAACGGATCCCATGCGGCGAGGAAGCTCGACCCGCGCAACGCCCGAAAGGCGTCCATGGCACCGGCGACGTCGGGTGAATCCGTCGCGACCGCGATGCCGGCGCGTTCGAACAGACGCTTCAGCTCGGCCATGGCGATGCGGATGTCGTCGCTGATCGGCAGCTCGCCGAGATCGACCGACATTGCGAGCCGGTCGGGCTTATGCGGCGATGCCGCCGCATCGAAGAACGGCGCCTCGGAGCTTGGCGATGTCAGCGGATCGCCCGGATCGAAGCCGACCATGGCATCGAACATCAGGGCGAGGTCAGCGACATCGCGGGCCATCGGGCCTTCGACCGCCATGGTGTCGAACGGATTCGCGAGGCGCTTGCGCGGCACCCGACCTGGCGTCGGACGCAGTCCGCAGACATTGCAGAACGCCGCGGGAATCCGCAGGCTACCGCCGAGATCATTGCCGTGCGCGAGCCACGCCTCGCCGGTGGCAAGGGCCACCGCCGCACCGCCCGACGATCCGCCGCAGGTGAGACTGGTATCGTAGGGATTCCGTGTGGCACCGTGCACAGCGTTGGTGGTCTGGGCGCCGCCGAGTTCCGACAAATTGGATTTGCCGAGCACGATAGCGCCGTTTGACTCGAGTTTCGCGATGGTACGGTCCGAAACCTCGGCGATCCGCGTCTTGAAAATCGGTGTCCCGCCGGTGGTTCGGACGCCACCGACATCGTTGTTGTCCTTGACGACGATCGGCAATCCACCCAGCAATGTTTTCTGTCCTGCCCGACGCGCCCGGTCGGCGCTCTGCGCCTGCGCGCGGGCGCGCTCAAAGCACAGCGTCGGCAGCGCATTTACCGCAGGCTCGACGGTGACGATCCGCCGGGCTGCGGCGTCGACGAGTTCGACTGACGTCAGCTCGCCGCTGACAAGCAGCCGATGCGCGGCCACCGCGCCGAGCTTGATGAGATCTTCAGACATCAGCAGCCTCGGCATTGGGCGCTGACGCGGGAGCGACGCAGGACTTTCGGACCATCAACCGCGGCTCCATCACGGTGGTGGTTCCCGAGCCGAGACGGGTGCCGGCAATGCGCTGGGCCAGCAGATCGAGCGCGGTCTCGCCCATGGCGCGAACCGGTTGCGCGACCATCGTGAGACGCGGGGCAACGGCCTCCGCCCAGGGAAGATCGTCGATGCCGATAATCGAAATGTCATCGGGGCAATCGAGGCCGAGTTCGGCAGTGGCCCGCAGCACGCCGATGGTCATCAGATTGTTGGTCGTGAAGATCGCGGTCGGACGTTCGTCGCTGCGCAGCAGCTGAAGCGCAGCTTCATAGGCGGACTGCTCACGAAAGCCGGCGTCCTTCACCAGGGCGGGGTCGAACGCAAGGCCGGCCGCGAGCAGCGCTTCACGATACCCCTGCAGGCGATCGGCCGCAGTGCGGACCGTCTTCGGGCCATTGATCAGCGCGATACGCCGATGGCCACAACCGATCGCGTAAGACGCCGCCTCATAAGCGGCACGGTGATTGTTGAGCACGACGGCATCGTAGCCGAGCCCTTCCATGGCGCGGTCGACCAGCACGACCGGCATTTCGAGCGCGGCGAGCAAGGCCGCGCGGTTCATCGACGCGGTGCCCGTCGGCGCAAGGATGAGGCCGTCGATGCGCTGCGAACGCAGCATCCGCAGATGGGTCTCCTCGCGCTCGGTGATCTCGTTCGAATTGCACAGGATGACGGAGAAGCCGCGCGCCGCGGCAGCAAGCTCAATGGCCTCGAACAGCTCGGAGAAAAACGGATTGGTGATGTCGGCGACGATCAGGCCCAGCAGCCCGCTGTAACGCTTGCGCAGGCTGCGCGCGGCGGCATCGGGTGCATAGCCGAGCTTGTCGACCGCAGCGCGTACCCGCGCCAGGAGCTCGGGGCTGACCTTGGCCGGATTGTTGAGGACGTTGGAGACGGTGGCCACTGACACGTTTGCGAGATGAGCCACGTCGCGGATGGTCGCCATCGGCGCCTCTCTGAAACGATACAAGATCGTCAATCACATATCTTCATGACGCCTATATTGGCAAGCTAAATATAGGGTTGATACCGGTTTTGATCTATGAAACAGTCACATTGAAACGATACAAAAATTCTTGATGTGCGGGAGGGAGCGTTGGCTCACAGCAGCAGCGCGATTGCGACAATGGTGGCCTGGTCATGACCGGCTACGCACTTCGCCGCATGCTTTCGACCGTGCCGGTCTTTATTTTCGTGGCGCTGTTCGTGTTTTTCCTGCTGCGCATCACGCCCGGCGATCCGGCCATCATGATTGCGGGCGACCAGGCGACCTCGGCGCAGATCGAAACCATTCGAGACCAGCTCGGCCTCAATCGACCCCTGGTCGATCAGTTGCTTGCATGGGCAGGCCAGTTGCTGCGCGGCGATCTCGGCCGCTCGGTGTTTTCCGATATCCCGGTCAGCCGGCTGATCGGCCAACGACTGGAACCGACGGCAATGCTGGCGCTGGTGGCCATCGTATTTGCGATCACGATCGCGCTGCCGCTCGGCACGCTGGCTGCGGTGCGCGCCGGCGGTATTGCCGATCGCACCGTGATGGCCTTCGCGGTGCTCGGCTTTTCCTCCCCCGTGTTCGTCATCGCGTTTCTGCTGGTCTACGTGTTCGCACTCACCCTCGGCTGGTTTCCAACCCAGGGCTACGTGCCATTGTCACAAGGCACCCTCGCCTGCCTGCACAGCCTGATCCTGCCGGGCGTCGCGCTGGCGCTGCTGTATGCCTCGCTGCTGGCGCGGGTGACGCGCGCGAGCCTGCTCGAAGTGTTGTCGGAAGATTACATTCGCACCGCGAACGCCAAGGGCCTGATGCCGGCACGCATCACCATCCGCCACGCGCTCAGCAATGCTGCAGTCCCGATCGTCACGGTGATCGGCATCGGGATGGCTGCGCTGCTCGGCGGCGTGGTCGTGACCGAAACCGTGTTCAACATTCCTGGACTTGGACGGCTCGCCACCGACGCTATTCAGCGCCGCGACTATCCAGTGGTGCAAGGCCTGATCCTGGTGTTCTCGTTTGTGTATGTAGTGATCAACCTTCTGGTCGATCTAAGCTACGTGCTGTTCGATCCGCGGGTCCGGTACTGATGTCGATGGCAGGCACCATGATCGATACGGCCGCCGCCGTGCGCAATCGCCCCGGTGCCGCTCGCAGGACCGCGTCGTTCCTGGCAAAACACCCGGCGATCCTGATCGGCGGCGCGATGCTCTTGCTGTTCGTCGTCGTTGCACTTCTGGCCCCGCTGGTGCTGCCGGATCCGGTGCGGCTCAATCCACTGCAGCGCCTGCGCACGCCGAGCTTGCAGCACCCCTTCGGCACCGATCAATTCGGACGCTCGACGCTGTCGCGGACGCTGAACGGCACGCGGATCTCGCTGGCCGTCGGTATTCTCGTGGCCATCGTGACGACGGCGATTGGTCTTATGTTCGGTCTGCTCGCGGGGTTTCTGCGTAGAGTCGACAACGTCATCATGCGCTTGATGGACGGCATCATGGCGATCCCCGGCATTCTGCTGGCCATCGCGCTGATGTCATTGTTCGGCTCCAGCATCCAGAATGTGGTGGTGGCGATCAGCATCGCCGAAATCCCGCGCATGGCCCGCATCGTACGCAGCTCGGTGCTGGTGATCCGCGAACAGCCTTATGTGGAAGCCGCCGTCACCAACGGGACCAAGCTGTCCCGACTACTGTGGCGACACGTGCTGCCCAACATCGCCGCGCCGGTCATCGTGCAGGCAACGTATGTCTTCGCCTCGGCCATGATCGTCGAATCGGTGCTGTCTTTCCTCGGCGCCGGCACGCCGCCGACCATTCCGAGCTGGGGCAACATGCTGGCGGAGGGCCGTCAGTATCTGCAGCGCGCACCGTGGACGGTCGCATTCCCGGGCATCTGCCTCGCGTTGCTGGTGCTCACCGTCAATGTACTGGGCGACGCCTTGCGCGACGCGCTCGACCCGCGTCTGTCGCGGTCACGGCGGTAGGAGATGGCAATGCAGCAGCCGGTGCTCTCGGTGGAACAGCTCTGCGTCTCGGTGCAGACCGCCAACGGCTGGTGCCCGATCGTCCGCGACCTGTCGATCGAGGTGTCGGCCGGCGAAACGCTATGCCTGGTCGGCGAATCCGGTTGCGGCAAAAGCCTGACGGCGCTTGCGATCATGCGGCTGCTGCCGCGTGGCGCGCGCATCGACAGGGGACGGATCCGGCTTGGTGGCGTCGACCTTGCCGCGCTGGACGAGCCAACGCTGCGCAACATGCGGGGACGCGACCTTGCAATGATCTTCCAGGAGCCGATGACTTCGCTCAATCCGGTCATGACCATCGGCGAGCAGATTACCGAAGGCGTCCAGCGCCATGAAGGCGTGTCGTCCGCCGCGGCACGCGCCCGCGCGCTCGAACTGTTCAACAAGGTGCGGATTCCCGATCCGCAACGGAGGCTTGCCGCCTATCCGCATCAGTTGTCCGGCGGCATGCGCCAGCGCGTGATGATCGCAATGGCGCTGGCCTGCCGGCCCAAGCTGTTGCTCGCCGACGAACCGACGACGGCGCTCGACGTGACCATTCAGGCGCAGATCCTGGAAATGATGGCGGAGCTGCGCGCCGAGATCGGAACCGCGATCGTCTTCATCACCCACGATCTCGGCGTGGTAGCCGAGATCGCCGATCGCGTCGCCGTGCTCTATGCCGGCAAGATCGTCGAGCAGACCGACGTGTTGTCGCTATTCGACAATGCCTGCCATCCCTATACCCGCGGCCTGATGCGCTCGATCCCGCGGCTATCCCGGCAGGCAGGCGGCGCAGTGGTCGATCGCTTGACCGAGATCAAGGGCACCGTGCCGGCGCCAACTGCAGTTCCGGCCGGCTGCGCCTTCTCGCCCCGTTGCACATCGGCAACCGTGCTGTGTGCTGCGGAGCCGATCGACAGGCCGCTTGCACCGTCGCATGTGGTGGCCTGCTGGCATCCGGAAACGGCCGCAGTCGCGGCAAGCACCGGGGTGCGCGATGACCGCTGTGCTCGAGGTCGATCGGCTGACCAAGCATTTTGCGTTTCGCCGCGGCCTGTTCGGCGGCGAAGGGGCAGTTCGCGCCGTCGATGGCGTCACGTTTTCTCTGGCGCAGGGCGAGACGCTGGCGCTGGTCGGCGAATCCGGCTGCGGCAAGTCCACCGTGGCGCGGCTGGTGCTTCGGCTGACCGATCCGACGTCAGGCACCATCCGCCTTAACGGTGAAGACGTCACACACATGGCGGGCGAAGGCCTGCGCCGGGCTCGCCGCAATGTGCAACTGGTGTTTCAGGACCCGTTCGCTTCGCTCAACCCGCGCATGACCGCGCGCCAGATTGTCGCCGAGCCCCTGATCAATTACGGCGCGGCCGATGATGCGGCGTTCGGGCGCCGGATCGAAACGCTGTTCGATTGCGTCGGGCTGGCGCGGCATCAGTGGGATCGGTTTCCGCACGAATTCTCCGGCGGCCAGCGACAGCGTCTCGGCATCGCGCGCGCACTGGCGCTCAATCCGGCGGTGCTGGTTGCCGACGAACCGGTCGCGGCACTCGACGTCTCGATCCAGGCGCAGATCCTCAATCTGCTCGCCGACCTCAAGCGCGACCTGGGGCTGGCCTACCTGTTCATCAGTCACGACCTGAGTGTCGTGGAATTCATCAGCACGACGGTTGCGGTCATGTATCTCGGCACCATCGTCGAGATTGCCTCCCGCGATGCGTTCTTCAGAAATCCGCGGCATCCCTATGCGCGCGCCCTGCTCGACTCCGTTCCAGTCACCCATCCGAGCCGGCGCGGCCGGCGTGCATTGTTGCAGGGGGAGATTCCGAGCGCCAGCGCGCTGCCATCCGGCTGCCGGTTTCGAACGCGGTGTCCGATGGCGACGGCGATCTGTGCCGAACGGCCACCGCCGCTCGAGGAGAAGGCCAGTGGTCATCGGGTGGCTTGCCACCATGTCGAGCGGCAAATGTCCGCACCAGCCTATCAATGAAACCAAAAATCGTGTGAGGGGAGAAACCACAATGAACAGAGCTCTGGGAGTGATCACCGCGGCGGCATTGGCCATTACTGCCGTGCCGGCCTGGGCACAAAGCACCTTGAAGGTGCGGCCCTTCGGCGATCTCAAGACCATCGATCCGATGGTGACGTCCGACTATATGGTTCGCAATCACGGCTACATGATCTACGACACGCTGTTTGCTCAGGATGAAAAGGGCGCCATCAAGCCTCAGATGGTGCAAAGCTTCACCACCGAGCCAGATGGTTTGACCTGGACGTTCGTGCTGCGCGACGGCCTGAAATTCCATGACGGTGCGGCCGTCACCGCCGCCGACGTCGTCGCCTCACTCAAGCGCTGGGGTCAGCTGGATGGCCTCGGCCAGCAGCTGATGGCGCACACCGCCTCGCTGGAGGCCATCGACGCCAAGACCGTCAAGCTCACCCTTCGGGATCGCTGGGGACTGGTGCTGGAGGCGCTCGGCAAGCCGAGCTCCATGGTGCCGTTCATCATGCCCGAGCGGATTGCCAAGACGCCGACGAACGAGGCGGTGAAGGATCCGATCGGCTCCGGCCCCTTCCTGATGAAGCGAGACGAGTGGTCACCGGGTTCGAAGGTGGTCTACGTCAAGGCGCCGACCTATGTGCCGCGCCAGGACCCGCCGAGCGGTCTCGCCGGCGGCAAGGTGGCGAATGTAGATCGCGTCGAATGGGTGATCATCCCCGACGCGCAAACCGCGCTCAATGCGCTGCAAGCCGGCGAAATCGATATCTTTGAAGAAATTCCTCCGGACATGATGACGCTGCTGAAGGGCAATGCCAAGGTGGGCATTGCCAGGCTCGCCGCGCTGCAGGGCGTGATGCGGCTCAACCAGGCGATCCCGCCGTTCAACAATGCCAAATTGCGCCAGGCGATCCTCCATCTGGTGGATCAGGAGCAGACGCTGCGCGCCTATGTCGACGACGCCTCGCTCTACACCAACTGCCCGTCGTTCTACATGTGCACTTCGCCCTACTTCACCGACGCCGGCTGGCCGAAGCCAGACGCGGCCAAGGCGAAGCAACTGGTGAAGGAAAGCGGCTACGACGGCTCGCCGATCGTGCTGCTCGATGCCACCGAGACTGCACTGCATCCGCAGACTCTCGTGGTGGCGCAGGCGATGCGCGATATCGGGCTGAACGTCGACTATCAAGCGATGGATTGGCCGACACTGTCGACACGACGCGCCAGCAAGAATCCGACCGCGCAAGGTGGCTGGTCCGCCTTCATGTCGGGGCCCGCGGCGCCGGACATGTTCGAGCCGGTCGGCCATTTGGCGCTGCGTTCGAACTGCGAAAAGGCCTGGTTCGGCTGGCCATGCGACGAAGCCATCGAGAAGCTGCGGGCGGAATTCACGATGATTCCGGATCTCGAGGGCCGCAAGGCCAATGCGCGTGCGATCCAGCAGCGGGCCCTCGAGACCGTACCCTATGTCCCGGTCGGACAGTTTTATCTGGTCCGGGGCTACCGCAAGGATCTCACCGGATTGCTCAGTGCGGGCGTCCCTGTCTACTGGAACGTCGGCCGCAGCAGGTGATCACGGCACGTCATGATCCCCGAGGCCGGAGAGGACAAAACGACGCACTGGATCAGACAGCTACCTTGCTGACGACGACTGGTCGCCGAGCAGTCCGGACAGCGCCATCTCGCTGATCTCGGGCGGGTGCTGCTTCAACAGGTCGGCCAGATAGGCTCGGCGCAGCGCGGCGGCGCGTTCGTTGCGAATTCGCTGCACCAGTGCGTCGCGCACGTCGGGCAAGGTCCCGACGAACGCCAAGGTACGTTTCAGCCTGTGCGGTGCATCAGCGATCGACCTCGTTGGCCGAAGCGCGTGCGCTCGATTACGCTTGCTGCTGCATCGGTCCATGAACTGCAGCAAAACCCCATTCAAGCACGCCGCCAATTTACTGATTTCGATCAATTTTTCTGGTTCTGCTACTTCAGGAACACCCTGCTCGCCAGCACGTCCGATGCCTCCAGCGACATGATGTTGTCCGCAGTCAGCACGCGGTCGAGATCGGCGACGAGGCGGTTTGCCTGGCGCAGCCGCATGCGGTCGAGCGCGTTGCGGATCGAGCGCGCATTGGAAAACAACGGCTGGGTCTTGCGTAGTTCGATATAGCGAACGAAGGCTTCGCGCGCCTGGGGGCTGAACCTGTAGTTCATGTCCCGCAGCATCAGTTCGGCGATGGCCAGCAACTCGTCATCGGCATAATCGGGGAAGTCGATGTGGTGCGCGATGCGCGAACGGAACCCCGGATTGCTGCTGAAGAACTTGTCCATCCGGTCGCCATAGCCGGCGAGGATCACCACCAGGTCCTCACGCTGCGATTCCATGACCTGGAGAAGGATCTCGATCGCTTCCTGGCCGTAGTCGCGTTCGTTATCGGGCCGATACAGGTAGTAGGCCTCATCGATGAAGAGCACGCCGCCCATCGCCTTCTTCAGGATCTCCTTGGTCTTTGGCGCGGTGTGACCGATATACTGCCCGACCAGTTCGTCACGGGTCACCGACACCACATGGCCGCGTCGCACGAAGCCGAGCTTGTGGAGGATGTCGGCCATCCGCAACGCCACCGTGGTCTTGCCGGTGCCGGGATTGCCGGTGAAGGACATGTGCAACGTCGGAACATCGGAAGTCAGGTTCATCCGCTTGCGGATGCGCTCGATCAGCAAAAGCGAGGCAATCTCACGGATACGGGTCTTGACCGGCTTAAGGCCGATCAGCTCGCGATCGAGCTGATCGAGCACCTCGCCGATGCCGACATCGTTGAATTCGCGGCGCAGGTCCACCTGTTCCGGTGGCGGCGGCTCAGCCGCCGCGGGCGATGCCGCTACCGCGCTCATTTGGCACCGTAGCGTCCGCCCTCGGGACGGTCGACGGCATACGACTTGGTGGTATAGCGGATGTTGCGGCCGGCAACCTCATGCCGCTCGAGCCGGAAGCCGGGCTCGTCCTTCGGCCGGTTGACGATGAAGGACAACCGTACTGACTCCCAGCCATGGCTGGAGTCGTACGCGGACATCCTGATGTAGCGGTCGCCGTAGACCTTGCGGCACTCGTTCAACTCCATCAGCACGCCCGCGGCGTCGCGGAGGTCGAACATCGGCAGTCCCCACATCTCCCAATAGGTGTTTCGCGGGTGAGGATCGTCGGTGAACTCGATGTTCACGGCCCAACCATTGCCGAGGCAGTACTGCACCTGCGCAGCGATCTGCTCGTCGGTGAGATCCGGCAGAAAGGAAAAACATCCCTGGGTCACGCGCATGTCGCTTCTCCTCACATCGCCGGCGTGGCGGTCGGAACAAAATCGGGCGAGTCCGTGGATTCGTAGTTGAAGGTGATGTCCTTCCAGACTTCCAGCGCATCGCGAAGCGGCGTGCAGGTCTGGGCGGCCTTGGCGAGAATTTCCGGCCCCTCCTGGACGTAGTCGCGCCCCTCGTTGCGCGCGAGGATCATCGCCTCGAGCGCAACGCGGTTTGCGGTCGCCCCGGCCTGGATGCCCTTGGGATGACCGATGGTCCCGCCGCCGAATTGCAGCACGACATCCTCGCCGAGATGGTCGAGCAGTTGATGCATCTGACCGGCGTGAATGCCGCCGGACGCCACCGGCATCATCTGGTTGAGGCTCGCCCATGGCTGATCGAAGAACACGCCATGCTCGAGCTTCGTCGGATTGAAGTCCTGACGGCAGATATCGTAATAGCCGCGGGTCGTCGCGGGATCGCCTTCGAGCTTGCCGACGACGGTCCCGGCATGGATATGGTCGACGCCGGCCAGCCGCATCCACTTGGCGATGACGCGGAACGAGACGCCATGCAGCCGCTGCCGCGTATACGTCGAGTGTCCTGCGCGATGCAGATGCAGGATCATGTCGTTGCGGCGCGCCCACTTCGCCATCGACTGGATCGCGGTGTATCCGATCACCAGATCGATCATGATGATGACCGAGCCGAGCTCCCTGGCGAAATCGGCGCGCTCATACATGTCCTCCATCGTCGCGGCAGTGACGTTGAGGTACGTGCCCTTCACCTCGCCGGTCGCTGCCTGCGCGCGGTTCACCGCCTCCATGCAATAGAGAAAGCGATCGCGCCAGTGCATGAAGGGCTGCGAGTTGATGTTTTCGTCGTCCTTGCAGAAGTCGAGCCCGCCCTTCAGCGCCTCGTAAACCACGCGGCCATAGTTGCGGCCGGACAGGCCGAGCTTCGGCTTTACCGTCGCGCCCAGCAGCGGCCGACCAAATTTGTCGAGTCGTTCGCGTTCGACCACGATGCCGGTTGCAGGCCCCTGGAAGGTCTTCACATAAGCGACGGGAAGCCGCATGTCCTCCAGCCGCAGCGCCTTCAGCGGCTTGAAGCCGAATACGTTGCCAATGATCGAGGCCGTGAGATTGGCGATGGAGCCCGGTTCGAACAGGTCGAGATCGTAGGCGATATAAGCAAAATACTGCCCCGGCGAGTTCGGCACGGGATCGACGCGGAAGCACTTCGCGCGATATTTTTCGGCGGCGGTGAGCCGATCGGTCCACACGACGGTCCAGGTCGCGGTGGAGGATTCGCCAGCGACCGCTGCCGACGCCTCGATCGGGTCGACCCCGTCCTGTGGCGTGACCCGGAACAGCGCTATGATGTCGGTATCCTTGGGGGAATAATCGGGCTCCCAATAGCCCATCTTCTTGTACGCCATCACGCCGGACTTGTAGCGATCCTTGCCGCGGACGGTCATCGAGTGCTCGTTCATGCTGCTCTCCTCATGTTGCGTGCGGCGGATGGCCGGGGGTCGTGGGGGATCAAACGGTCATGCGGCATGGGTCATCTCTCCGACATGTGGATCGAGCGCGCCGGAGCGATAGCGCTTCGCCATTTCGGCCAACGGAATGACCTTGATCCTCGAGGCGTGGCCCGCGGTGCCGAACTGCTCGAAGCGTTCGCGGCAGAGGTCGCGCAGCGCGTCCATCGCCGGCTTGAGAAATTTCCGCGGATCGAACTCGCTTCTGTTTAGCGTTGCCACCTTGCGGAATGCCGCGGTCATCGCCAGCCGGCAGTCGGTGTCGATGTTGACCTTGCGGACGCCATGCTTGATGCCGCGGACGATCTCCTCGACCGGCACGCCCCAGGTCTGCGGCATCTCGCCGCCGAACTGGTTGAACATGTCCTGCAGCGGCTGCGGTACCGAGGAGGAGCCGTGCATCACCAGATGCGTAGTGGGCAGCCGGCGGTGGATTTCCTCGACCACCCGCATGGCAAGGATATCGCCGTCGGGCTTCCGCGAGAACTTGTAGGCACCGTGCGAGGTCCCCATCGCGATCGCCAGCGCGTCGACCCTGGTGGCGCGGACGAAATCGACCGCCTGGTCCGGATCGGTCAGCAACTGGTCGTGGCTGACGTTGCCTTCGACGCCATGGCCGTCTTCCTGTTCGCCACCGCCGTGCTCGAGCGAGCCGAGCACGCCGAGTTCGCCTTCCACCGAGGCGCCGATCCAGTGCGCCATGTCGACCACGCGGCGGGTGATATCGACGTTGTATTCGTAGCTCGCCGCGGTCTTGGCGTCGGCCTTGAGCGAGCCGTCCATCATGACAGACGTGAAGCCGTGCTGCAGCGCCGTGGCGCAGGTCGACTCCTCGTTGCCATGGTCCTGATGCAGGCAGAGAGGAATCTGTGGATGCATCTCCTCCAGCGCATCGATCATCTTCGACAGCATGATGTCGTTGGCATAGGAGCGCGCGCCGCGTGACGCCTGAATGATGACGGGCGCATCGACGGCGGCCGCTGCCTCCATGATCGCCAGCCCCTGCTCCATGTTGTTGATGTTGAATGCCGGCACGCCGTAGCCATGCTCGGCGGCGTGATCCAGCAACTGCCTCAGGGTAATTCGCGGCATCGCAGTTCCTCTTCGTTTCACACGAGCGTCATGAATGAATCACCGCCACCTTCGAGCGCACCAGGCAATTCATGGCGGCTCTTGCGACGGCCTCCGCCGTGATCCCGAACTCGCGGTACAGCACGTCGGCCGGAGCAGAGGCACCGAATCCGGTCATGCCGACGAATTCCCCGCTGTCGCCGAGCCATTGCGCCCAGTCGCTCTCAATCGCGGCCTCGACGCCTATGCGTGGAACCCTTCCGAGCACGCTGGCGCGGTATTCGCGCGACTGCTGGCGAAACAGATCGAAGCAAGGCGCCGAAACCACCGCAGCGCGGACGCCGTCGCTTGCGAGCAGCTTTGCCGCCTTGAGCGCAATCGAAACTTCCGAGCCCGTACCGATCAAGGTGACGTTGCGACCACCCTCCGGCTCCACAATCACGTACGCCCCCAGCGCGACCTGGTTGACGACGCCGCCAGCGTCGCGAAACGTCGGCATCGTCTGTCGCGACAGGCACAACAGCGACGGGCTCGTCTGCGCCCGTAACGCGCAATCCCAGGCCTCGGCAGTCTCGACCGCGTCGCCAGGCCGAAACACCAGCAGATTGGGAATGGCGCGCAGCGACGCCAGATGCTCAACCGGCTGATGCGTCGGGCCGTCTTCGCCCAATCCGATGGAATCATGCGTCATTACATGGATGACGCGGACGCCCATCAGCGCCGCCAGCCTGATCGCCGGGCGGCTGTAGTCGGCGAAGGTGAGAAACGTGCCACCGTAAGGAATAAAACCGCCATGCAGCGCGATGCCGTTCATCGCCGCAGCCATGGCGTGCTCGCGGACGCCGTAATGGATGTAGTTGCCGTCAAAGGCAGCCGCATTTACCGGCTGGTGGGTCTTGGCCCGCGTCAGGTTGGAATGCGTGAGATCGGCCGAACCACCCAGTAGGTTTGGTAAAGCCTCGGCGATCGTGTCGATCACCAGTTGAGATGCCTGCCGCGTCGCGATACTGGGCTTGTCGGCCGCAAAGCGATCGCGGATATCGGTCATCGCCTCGGCGTATCCGTAGGGCAGGTTTCGGTTCAACGCATCGTGGAACGGCGAGCGTGCAGCCGGGTTCAACTGCCTGGTTCGCTCGACCCAGCTTCGGCGGACCGCATGCCCGTGCTCACCGATCCTCCGCCATTGCTTGAGGATGGACTCCGGAATCCGGAACGGCTCGTAGGGCCAGTCCAGCGCGGCGCGGGTCCTGGTCACTTCATCGGCACCGAGCGGCGCTCCGTGGGCCTTTTCGCTGCCCTGACGGTTCGGGGCCCCGAAGCCGATCGTCGTGCGGCAGGCGATCAATGACGGCCGGTCGTTGCGGCGCGCCTGCTCGATCGCAGCTGCGATCGCTTCTGAATCGTGGCCATAGATCCGGCACGCCGACCACCCCGAGGCCTTGAAGCGCGCGAGTTGGTCGTCCGAGCACGACAGCGAGGTTGCACCATCGATCGAGATTTCGTTATCGTCGAACAGGACGATCAGGCGATTGAGACCGAGATGCCCGGCCAGCGAAATCGCCTCATGGCTCAAGCCTTCCATCAGGCAGCCATCGCCTGCGATCACATAGGTATAGTGATCGACGAAGTCATTTCCGAAGCGCGCATTCATCAGACGCTCTGCCAGTGCCATGCCGACGGCGGTAGCGAGCCCCTGCCCCAACGGTCCGGTGGTCGTCTCGACCCCGGGCGTATGGCCGTATTCGGGGTGCCCGGGGGTTTTCGATCCCCACTGCCTGAAGGACTTGAGTTCATCCAGCGTCAAACCTTCGTAACCCGTCAGGTACAGCAGCGCGTAGAGCAGCATCGAACCGTGACCGGCCGAGAGTACAAAGCGGTCGCGATCGGGCCATGCCGGATCGGCGGGATCGAATTTCAGGAAGCGCGAGAACAGCACGGTCGCGACGTCGGCCATGCCCATCGGCATGCCCGGATGTCCGGATTTGGCTTTCTCGACGGCGTCAATCGCAAGGAAGCGGATCGCGTTGGCCATTTCCGCATGCGACGCCTCCGGGCGGCCGCCAATGCGGGCGAGTGCTGGAGTGTTCATACCGTACGCCTCTTGCGTTCCATCAGTTGCAGGATCAGCGGGGTGAGGATGAGTTGCATCGCCAGATCGAGCTTCGACCCGTGGATTACGATCGAATTGGCCCGCGACATGAAGCTGTTTGGAATCATCGACAGCAGGTAAGGAAAGTCGATCCCACGCGGATTCTTCAGCCGGATCACGACCATCGATTCGTCCGCCGTCGGAATCCATCGTGCGATGAAAGGATTTGAGGTGTCGACGGTCGGCACGCGCTGGAAATTGATGTCGGTTTCGGTGAATTGCGGGCAGATGTAGTTCACGTAATCCGGCATCCGCCGCAGGATGGTGTCGGTTACCGCCTCGGCGGTGTAGCCCCGGGCGCTGCGGTCGCGATGCAGCTTCTGGATCCACTCCAGATTGATGACCGGAACAACGCCGATCTTGAGATCGGCATGCTGAGCGATATTGACCTTTTCGGTCACCACAGCGCCATGCAGGCCCTCATAGAAAAGCAGATCCGATTTTTCGGGCAGCGGGCCCCAGTCGGTGAAAGTGCCTGGGTCTGCGCCGTACAGCCTGGCTTCTTCGTCGTCGTGGACGTAGTGACGGGTGGTTCCGGTGCCGGATTCGCCGTAGTCGCGAAACACCTTCTCCAGTTCTTCGAACAGATTCGTTTCCGGGCTGAAGTGACTGAAGTGCTTGTTGCCGCGCTCGGCCTCTTCAGCCATCTTCGTGCGCATTTCGAACCGATTGTAGCGATGGAACGCGTCGCCCTCGATATAGGCTGCCGCGACCCTTTCCCGGCGAAAGATGTTCTCGAAGGTCTTCTTCACCGATGTCGTGCCGGCGCCTGATGAACCCGTGATCGATATGATGGGATAGCTGCGCGACATCGATCCCTGCCCCCTCAACGAAACAGGCCGCGCCGCGCGAACAGTGGCGCGTCGCTGTTGTCGAACATCGGCTCGATGCCTTCGTGGATGGCGGCAACATCGCGGACGCCGCGCACCGACCCCATGATCAGCGGAACGCGCTGGTGCGGCGTCCTCGCCGAGAGTTCGAGAATGCGCCGGCGTCCGGTGGTCGCCGCCCCTCCCGCCCACTCCATGACCAACGCCATCGGATGGGCTTCATACAACAAGCGCAATCGACCTTCGCGATATCCTGGGCGGGCATCGGCGGGGTAAAGGAACACGCCGCCGCGGACGAGGATACGAAGGGTTTCGGCTACCAGCGAGCCGATCCAGCGCATGTTGAAATCAGCGCCGCCATTGCCATTGGTGCCGGCAAGGCACTCGTCGATGTAGGCACGAACCGGACCATGCCAATGCCGCCGGTTCGATGCGTTGATCGCAAATTCCGGCGTGGCGGGCGCAATCTTTACGGCCTGTGCGGTCAGCAGGAACTCCCGTGCCCGCCTGTCGAGAATGAAGATATCGACGCGTTGATCGAGCGCCAGAACCAGTGTGGTCTGCGGGCCGTAAACCACGAAGCCGGCGGCGCGCTGGGCCGTGCCAGGCTCGAAGAAGGTGGAGAGGATGTCGTTGCCGCGCGGACGAATCGAAAAGATCGTTCCCACCGAAATGTTGTTTTCAAGGTTGGCAGAACCATCGAGCGGGTCGATCGCGACACAGAGCGGTGCCCCGGCATCGAGAGTTTCAGGCAGCTCCGCCTCCTCGGACAGAATGGCTGCAACGGGCGTTGCGCGGAGCGCGTTGCGCATCATCTCGTCGGCGGCAATATCGATATCCTTCTGCAGATCGCCGTCGGAGTTGACGCCGCTATGCCGTCCGGTGATGCCGGCCAGCGGTCCGTCGGCGATGAGGTCAGCGAGATCGATCGACGCCGTCGCAAGGGCTTCGACCACGGCGGCGATCGCAGGCCCGTTTGGCGCATCCTGCACCGAGCGGTCGAGATGCGAACGCAAGGTGACGCGTTCGTCCATGGCCGTTCCCCTGTAGGCGCCCTCTGCGGGGCCATTCCAAAGCGTCGTGCCGGTCGGCACCGCGCACCTCACAACATCCCAGTTTGCCAAATTAGGGAAATTTTCTTATCTTTGGCCAAGGCAAAGTTTTCCTTATAATGGGTGGTGCCGATGGCAAGCCGGCTTCTGCGGGAACTGACCATTCGCCAGCTTCGCGCGCTGGCAGCCGTTCACAGCGATCGATCGGTGACCGCCGCCGCCAAGCGGCTGCACCTGACCCAGCCGGCCGTCACGCTGCAGATTCGGAATTTGCAGGCGCTGGCAGGCCTGCCCCTCATTCAGCGCACCAGCGAAGGAATGCTTCTCACCGATGCAGGGCGCGAACTGCTGACGCTTTCCGAACGCATCGAGGCGGCGATCGCGGACTGCGAGACCTCGCTGGAGATGATGGCGGGCAAGACCGCCGGCCGCATTTCGATCGGCGCCGTCAGCACCGCGAAATACTTCGTGCCGTTCATGATCTCCGGATTTTCCAGGCTCCACCCCAATGTCGATGTCACGCTTACGATCGGCAACCGGCAGGAGCTCGGCACCGCACTCCGCGGTTACGACCTCGACTTCGCGATCATGGGTCGTCCTCCCGCGGACATCGATATGGACGTGCACCTGATCGGCGACCATCCCCACGTCATCATTGCGCCGACCGGCCATCGCCTGGCCCGAAAATCCAACATTGCGCTTGCCGATGTGGCCGAGGAGACCTTCCTGACGCGCGAACCGGGCTCGGGCACGCGTGGGCTGATGGAGCAATTGTTCGAAGCCGGACGCGTCCGCCCCAAGATCGGAATGGCGATGAGCAGCAACGAGACCATCAAGCAGGCGGTGATCGCCGGCCTCGGCATCGCGTTCATTTCCGCGCATACGGTGGCCACCGAACTCGACGAGCGGCGGCTGGTGACGCTCGATGTGGTCGGGCTTCCCGTGGTCCGGCAATGGTTCGTCCTTTCCCGCAAGGACAAGATCCTGCTGCCACCGGCGCGCGCGATGCTGGAGTTCCTCAGCGCACGCGGCGCGCAATTCCTGCCGCGAACCCGCGGCAGGGTTCGGCTCACCCGCCCATCGGGGCGCGGCAAGCGCTGAAGGCGCGGCCGCGCAGCCAATGACTCAAGCCGCGAACTCAAGCCGCCTTGGCCAATCCGACCTCGGCCCAGATCTCCGCCAAAGCCTGCACCAGATGCTCGATATCGGCATCGGTGTGATGCGGCGACGGGGTGATCCGCAACCGCTCGGTGCCGCGCGGCACGGTCGGATAATTGATCGGTTGCACGTAGATGCCGTAGCGGTCGATCAGAACGTCGCTGATCTGCTTGCACAGCACCGGGTCGCACACCATGACCGGCACGATATGGCTGGGGTTGTCCAGATGCGCGACGCCGGTCTCGTTGAGCCTCCGTCGCAGCCGCGCCACGCGATCCTGGTGCCGTTCACGTTCGGCTGAGCTCACCTTCAGATGCCGGATGCTGGTCAGCGCTCCCGCGGCGACCGCGGGCGGCAGCGAGGTGGTGAAGATGAAGCCGGAGGCAAAACTGCGGATGAAATCACAGATCGTACTCGACGCCGCAACATAGCCGCCGATCACCCCGAACGCCTTCGCCAGCGTGCCTTCGATCACGGTCAGGCGATGGCTCACGCCCTCCCGGTCGGCGATGCCGCCGCCGTTGGGGCCATAGAGACCAACGCCATGCACCTCATCGAGGTAGGTCATGGCATTGTGGGCGTCCGCGACATCGCAGAGTTCGGCAATCGGCGCGATGTCGCCGTCCATCGAATAGACGGATTCGAATGCCACCAGCTTCGGCGCGTGCGGGTCGAGATCGCTCAGCTTTCGCTCGAGGTCTCGGGGATCGTTATGGGCGAAGATGCGCGTCGGGCTGCGGCTGTGCCTGATACCTTCGATCATCGAGGCATGGTTCAGTTCGTCCGACAGGATCGTGCATCCGGGCATCCGCGACGCCAGCGTGCTGATCGACGCCATGTTGGAGACGTAGCCCGAGGTGAACAGAAGCGCGGCTTCCTTGCCATGCAGAGCGGCGAGTTCCTGCTCGAGCAGGACGTGGTAGTGGTTGGTTCCGGCGATGTTGCGGGTGCCACCGGCGCCGGCGCCGCAACTGTCGAGCGCCTCGTGCATCGCGTTGAGCACCGCGGGGTGCTGGCCCATCCCTAGGTAATCGTTGGAACACCACACGGTGACTTCGCCGGCGCCATCGGCGTGGTGATGTCTGGCACGGGGAAAGGCACCCGCCCTGCGCTCCAGATCGGCAAATACCCGATAGCGTCCCTCGCGATGAAGACCTTCAAGTTGCCGGCGAAAGTAAGCCTCATAGTTCATGACGTCCTCCCATTGATCGTTGCCGCCGGCTCGGTACTGATGTTGAGAGCCGTCGTCAGACCATCCCTTGCGTGTTGCTCACGGAAACTCTGACGGAACTGGTCTTCAAGCCGCTGCCGTGCGCAGGCCGCTTGCGTAGGTCTCGGAGGCGCCGCTTCAGGGCGCACGTTCGCAAGCACGACGAGATTGGGCGGAGCATTCGTGACCTTGGTGTCGCGTTCCTGTTCCATGGTGGTGTCCTCCGGCGGGAAACCCGGGCGCATGCCCCAGCCCCACAGCGTGATCGCCGGCAGGGGCAGCAGCATGAACCAATGCTCGACAACGCCGAGCGCAAACAGCGTGGAAACCAATGTCAGCCCGACGACATCGAACGGCGTGGCCGCCACTTCGACGATCCGCTGGATCATGATGACCAGAACGGCGGTCGCGAGCGTAACCGAAGCCGGAAAGAATGCGCTGACCGGTTTGCGGGCGAAGAAGCTCTTCAGGAATCGCACGGCATCCGGCATCAGTTCGTCATTGGTGACGGGAACGCCGAGGAAGAGGTTGATCTTGGCGCTCTGCCGAAGCGCCCAGAGCGCCGCAAAGGTCCAGAGCCCGACCTGGTTGGGCCCGTTCCAGGTCAGCGCGACGACCGCGGCCCCACATGCCAGCAGTGCGAACTCATGATAGAGGATGGCCTGCAACGCGTAGCTCAGGCGCTTCCAGCCGGTCACGCCGACCGGACAGGCCAGCGGCCGCGGTCCCGTCAGCCAGCCTGCGAGAAACGCGATCTCCTGCGCGCCCCATAGCAGGATAGTGCAGGTGAAGGCGATGTAGGCGCCGCCAACGCTGATGTCGCTGGCCGTGAGCGCCAGGCCGCCAAGCGATCCGGCGAGCAGACCTCCTGCCAGCAGCGCCCGCGGCGCCTCAAAGCGTCCCGGACGTGCCACCAGCAAAAGCACGGCCCCGGTGCTGAACCACCACACAAACGCGGCGTAGATGGGCGGGACCGTGTATGACGCTATCAACGCCCTCTCCTCACCATGCCGGTTGCATGCAGATTTCGCGCGGCAGCGCATTCGGCTTCACAGGCAACAGGAACAGCCGCGCAAACGTCAGCGCAGCCCTCCCCGCCAGGCCAGCGCGCTTTACCTTTGACAGGAGACCGCCCTTCTCGCGTGCGTCGGCGATCGCCTCGGAGATCAGCCGCAGGCGCTCGAGACCGGCGAGGAAGCGCGGATCATCGAGGTCCAGCGTGACCGGAAAGACCTGCTTGGATATTTCCGAGGTGATGCGGAATACCCGCATATCGTAATCGGTCGGGTGCATCCCCAGCGCCTCGTGGAACGCCGGCCGCATGTGATCGCGCACATACATGGTGGCGAATACCGCCAGCAGGAAGAACCGGATCCAGAGCTTGTTGACACCGCGCAGCAGCGAGGGATCGGCACGCATCAGGAGCGCAAAGGCCTCGCCGTGGCGGAACTCGTCATTGCACCACAGTTCGAACCAGCGGAAGATCGGGTGGAACTGGCGCTCGGGATGCCGCTCCATCTGCCGGTAGATGGTGATGTAGCGCGCGTAGCCGATCTTCTCCGACAGGTACGTCGCGTAGAAAATGAACTTTGGCCGGAAGTAAGTGTACTTCTTCACTTTCGTGAGAAAGCTCAGATCGACGCCGATACCGTGGTCCTTGAGAATTTCATTGATGAAGCCGGCATGGCGGGCCTCGTCGCGGCTCATGAAGCTGAACAGTTCCTGGATATCCTTGTTCTTGATCCGCTTCTTGATTTCCGCATAGAGCACGCAGCCGGAGAATTCCGCGGTGAGCGAGCTGACCAGAAAGTCCTTGAACTCCTTGCGCAGCTCGGGCGACAGAGATTCCAGATCGTTCTTGAATTCATCGGTCTTGACGAAGTGCGCCTTGTTATGATCGGCGCGCAGTTCCTTGATCACGGCGTTCCATTCGGAGCGCACCAGGCTGACATCAAGTCGATCCATCGCCTCGAAATCGGTGGTGTAGAAGCGCGGGCTGAGGATTGTGTCCTCGCGCGCCTTGTCGAGGCTTTCAGCACTGCCCTTGATGCCGGGGCGCGTCTGCAGACTGCCTTGGGTGCCGCCTTCCATGGGGATCATGATGCCCTCCCATCCGAGAAGCTGACTTCGTAGAGTTCGGTCAATTCGAGATAACCTTCGATCCGCGCCCGCAGCCGGTCGAGCGGACTACCACGAACGACCGTGGCGGTGCGGCGGACGACAAGGCGCTGGCCGAATTCGACGCCTGTCGGCGCGTCATGCACCCTGACTTGATCGCCGGGCTTGATGTCGATGTCGCCATCGAGAACGACATGGGCATGCAAGGTCTCCGAGGTCTGTTCGATCTCGACCGTGCAGGGCACGTCGAAAGACTTGCGCGAACCGGTCCAAGCCATGGTCATGTCGCGCCTCCCCGGAGTTTCATCAAGCGCGCAAAGGCTTCGGTGTTGGCCGATCCAAAGGCATCGAGATCTATCTGCTTGCCGCTCGAGGTGTCCGTTAGCGTGATCTGGCCGTTGACAAAGCGGGTCAGCCGGAACGGTGGCTGCGAACCGATGTCGCCGAGCTTTCGTTCCCGCGCCAGCCCGCGCAGCACCACCCGGATGAAGCCGTTGCTTCCCGGCGCCAGGGTGTCGACCAGTTGCTGGTTACTGGCGTCGTACACCAGCACCGCGCCATTCTTGCCGTCCTCGAACCGGAAGTCGCGGCTTTCGACGGCCGCCGGCAGCGTCATCCGGACTTCCCCGATGCCCGTCAGCCGGACGGTCGTAACGGAGGCAAGGGCGAACAAAATCAGCCCCGCCGCGGCCAACACGCCACCTTTGGGGACGACGGGCTCGTGAATGGCCTGGCTCATGCGTTGTCTCCGTTTCAGGCTGCCACGGTGTCTGGTGAATGCGGGATGGTACTGGACACGAAATCGGACGCGCCGGATTGCACCAGCGAGATTGCGGACGGGCCCGGTTGTCCCGCCAGCGCCTCCGCCAGTTTCGCCGCGACCCCTGCCGCATCCGGTATTGAACTCAGCATCGGCTCCGGTGCCCGAAGCCTCCACGGGCGAATATGCGGCCAGAGCAGCAGGTACGAGACGCGCTTGTTGTCCAGGACCCGCAACGGGATGTCGCCGCTGCCGTCGCGGTAGGTTTTCAGAGCCGCATTCGCGATCCTGGAGAGCGGGATGTTCATCGTCATCGGCAGCGCGACGCCGAACTGAAACAGCACCCGCTTGCTGGTGATGGTGTAGCAGGCCGCACGCCGGAACAGCCATGCCAAAGTGGCCAGCACGGCGATGGCGCTGGTTGCCGGGACGATCAGCCACAGCGCGGAGATCGCGGCGTCGGCCGGCGGCACGCCGTGCGACCAGCTCGACCACAGCCGCCATACAAGCAGCAGGCCGAAATAGATCGCGACCTCGCGGATGTGGAACGCGCGCCACGCCAGTCCCTTGAACGTGGGCTTACCCTGCCAGATCACGCGTTCGCCAACGGGCAATGGCGCCGGCAACTCCTTGAACTGCAAGTTCTTGAACTGTTGATGATCCTGTTTCACAGCAGCGGCTCCTGTCGCGCTGGCGTCGCGTAGAGCGTGCCGGCGCCATAATACCCAACGATCTTGTCTTCCTCGAGCTTCGTCACCTGATCGAGGCTCTTGGTGGCCGGCACGTCGGCGAACTGGCTGCCGAGAATGGCGTCCACCCAGACCCATTGGCGATAGCGATTGATCTTGGCGAAAGGCAGCGGCAGCAGCACGCGACGGGCGCCTTCAGCTGTCGTGACCTCCACTTCGAGATAACGGATCAGCGCTTCGGCGCGATCGACCCAGACGTCGGTGACCACCCCGCCGACTTCACTATCCGCGCCCATCACGCGCATGCCGCGCGGATCGGGATCGCGCGCTTCCAGATAGGTGCCTTCGGCCAGCCGCAGCGGAACGATGCAGGGGATGTTCTCCATGGTGAGTTCTGGAATGTCCTCGCGGTCGGCGTAGGAGCCGGGCCCGACGCCATCGAGCATCGGATTGCCGGTCGGCTCCTGCGGCGCACCCGGCCACACCGCAATTGGCGCCAGCGCCACGTCGCGGCGGTCGTTCTTGTGGTTCGGCAGCGTGGCGACGTGCCCGGTCCGCAGCAGATAGTTCTTGGGATCGGGCATTCTGGGGAAGCCGTGCACCACGCCACCGCCGCTCGCGGTCGAATCGAGCGGATATCCCTCACGCTTGTCTTCGCGGCGGAGGTAAAAGATCAGGCAGGCAAAGAAGATCCAGAAGACGTAGAGCGTGACCTGTGCCAGGTCCAAATAAGCGCCGGATTGCATGAGAGACCTCCCTCTCGTTGACTAACCAGGAAATTCAGCGAGCCCGAACTTTGTTGGCGGCTGCGCGAAGCGCGTTCGTGACGTGCGCACGAGCGGGCCGATCGCAACCAGAGTGGCGAACAACAACGCAATTTCGATGTGGTAGACGACGCTGTATCCTGTAGACGGATCGGTCAGCGCGCGGCCGAGCGCGCCGCTTGACGCGAGCGACGAGACCGCGTCACGAATGCCGCCGCCCAGCGCAATCCCGCCGCCGGCCGCAGTCGCCTGCACGGCGCCCCAGGTACCCAGCGCCAGTCCGCTTTCGCCGTCGCGCGCAATCGCCATCGCCGCGGTCAGTGTGCCTGCCGCAAACAATCCACCGCCAAATCCAATCAGGGCGGTGCCGATCCGGAACAACAGGACCGATCCTAGCGGCGCAGCGAAGATCACCGCCGCGAATGCGAAGATGCCGGCCACCGCACCGAAGCCCGCGATGCGATAAGGATCGGCGTTCTTTCCCAACGTCCGTGCGGCCAGCCCGAACCCGGCGAGCGTACCGAGTGCGAAGAAGGCGGTCAGCGCGGTGGTCTGGCCGACGCTGAGTTTGAGGATTTCGGCCCCATACGGCTCCAGCAGAATATCCTGCATCGAAAACGCCGAGGTACCCAAAGCGAGCGCGACAAGGACGCGGACAGACCCGCCTGATTTCCGGAACCGGGCCCAGGATTGCTGGAACTCCGGCCGCGCGCGCGAAACCGAAGTCCGCGAGGGATCGCGCGCTTCCTGTTTCCAGAGCGCCGCAATGTTGAGCAACATCTGCGTGACCGCGACGCCCTGGATCACCTGGATCAGGCGGATCTCGTTGAAGTTCCGCAGCAGTTCGCTGAAGATAAGCGCACTGCCGACCATTCCGATCAGCAGCATCACATAGAGGAAGGCGACCACGCGTGGCCGTGCATCCTCGGGCGCGATATCGGTTGCCAGCGCCAGACCAGCGGTCTGGGTCGTGTGCATACCTGCGCCGACAAGAAGGAAGGCCAGCGCTGCGCCGAATTGGCCGTAAACGGCCGGATATTCGCCGGTGCCCGACAGCACCAGCAACGCGAACGGCAGGATGGCGAAGCCGCCGAACTGCAGCAGCGTGCCCATCCAGATATAGGGTACACGCCGCCACCCGAGCACGGAGCGGTGGTTGTCTGATTTGAACCCGATCAGGACACGGAACGGGGCGAACACCAGCGGGATCGATACCATCAGCGAAACCAGCAAGGTCGAAACGCCGAGTTCGACGATCATCACGCGGTTAAGCGTGCCGTTCAGCAGCACGATGGAAATCCCGGTGGAGACCTGGAACAGCGACAGCCGAAGCAACCGGCCAAGCGGCAGCTCCTTGGTAGCCGCGTCCGCAAAGGGCAGGAAACGCGTCCCGAGGCGCATCCAGCCCTTTGCAAATGTCGCGGAGACACGGCTCATCGCGGTATCATCTCCAACGCCTGCGATTTGTAGAATCCGCTGGCGACGCGGTGGCTGCGGCCGATCTGCCAGCGCTCCAGCCCTTCATCCGCCATGAGGAGCCGCCGCAACTTCCGTTCGGCTACCGGCTCGATCGCCGGTGCGCGATCGCCGCGCGGAAAGAGCCGGCCGACGGCGTGCATGACGGCCAGCGCCGGAGTCTTCGGCGCGAACGTAATTAGCAGCGAATTCCGGGTGCGCTCGGCCAACCCCGCCATGATCCGGCAGGTGTCCGCCGGGCGGTAATGGATCAGTGAGTCCATCGCTACGACGAAGTCAAACTTGCCGAGCCTGGGGTCGAGCATGTCGCCCGACCGAAATTCGATGGCCGAGGAGTTCAGATCCGACGGAAGACGCTCCCTCGCCACCGAAACCAGCGTGGGAGACAGATCGATCGCGATCACCCGCGCGCCGCGCCGCGCCGCTTCGATCGAAAGCGCACCGGTGCCGCAACCGGCATCGAGCAACCGCGCGCCGCATTTCTGATTCTCTGGCACCTGCTGACGAAATATCGCGTCGTGTTCTTCGTGCGGTTTACCAACGTCCCTTCCCCGCTTGCCGTCTACGAAAGCTTTACGACAGCAATCCACGACCCCAAATTCCTGATGCATGTCCTCCTGAGCTGCCGCAGAATCATTTTCGGCTTCTCACTGGCGGCACTTGTCGCGGTGCCGCTCGGTCTGGTCATGGGCCGTTTCAAGCTGATCCACGAAATAGTGTTCCCGGTTGCCGAAGTCCTTCGTCCGATTCCGGCGATCGCCTGGGTACCGATGGCGATTATGCTTTGGCCGACAAACGAACAGAGCATCGTCTTCATCACTTTCCTCGGTTCGTTCTTTCCTATCCTGGTGAATACACTTCACGGCATGGTTCTCGTAGATCCGGTTCTGGTCCGGGCGGCGCGATGCCTCGGCGCCAAGGAAGCCTCAATCTTTCGCGAAGTATATTTCCCGGCCTCGCTTCCGCACATCTTTACCGGACTCACTGTTGGAATGGGTGTTGCCTGGGTCTCGCTGATCGCAGCCGAGATGATCTCCGGCCAGTACGGAATCGGCTATTTCACCTGGGAAGCCTATTCGCTGGTCCAGTACGCGGACATCGCACTCGGGATGATCGCGATCGGTGTGCTCGGCCTTACGTCCAGTGTGTTGATCCGCTCTGCTGGAAGGCTCGCAATGCCATGGGGGCGCACATGAGTTTGATCGAGGCAAAGGCAGGCGAAGGTCACATCGAGGTCAAGAACTTCGCGCTGAGCTATGAGACGATCGACGGGTCCGTTGCTGCCGTTACCGACACACAGATCCACGTGAAGCCGGGTGAATTCGTCTCGATTGTCGGTCCATCAGGTTGCGGAAAATCCACATTATTGAATGCGGTCGCGGGCTTCCTGAAGCCTACCGCGGGAACTGTCACGGTCGATGGCGAAGAGGTAAAGGGCCCGAGCGCCGAACGTGGGATGGTCTTCCAGCAATACTCTCTTTTCCCCTGGAAAACCGTCCAGGAAAACGTCGAATTCGGACTAAAGATGCGCGGCATGGACCGCTCCCGCCGCGACAGAGCTGCTCGCACACTGCTCGGACTCGCTGGCCTTGAAGCGTTCGGAAAGCAATATCCAGACAGACTTTCCGGTGGCATGAAACAGCGCGTTGGCATCGTGCGAGCCCTGGCGACAGGGCCGAAAGTTCTTCTGCTGGATGAGCCATTCGGCGCGCTGGATGCGCAGACGCGGGTCATCATGCAGCAAATTCTCAATAACATGTGGCAACGGATGAAAATATCTGTCCTGTTTGTGACCCATGATATCGACGAGGCAATCTTCCTTTCAGACCGCGTCTATTGCATGACCGCCCGCCCCGGTTCCATCAAGGCGGAAATTCCCATTCCGCTGGAAAGGCCACGTCAGCAATCGATGATGATGTCGTCAGAATTCCTGGCGCTGAAACGTGGCCTGATGTCGCTGATCCGCGAGGAAAGCCTGAAGGCAATGGGAGGGGAAATCAGCGACCAGGGTTTGCAGGGGCTCAATATAGACTTGCACGGGCAGTCGTTGGCCGAAATACTTTGAGCAGACTGTGCCTGGAGTGAACCGGCCAGCGACAGAACTTTTGGCCACTCGCTCCACAGCTCCATGTCGGTTGAGGATGCCATGACATACGCCATTCACGCATCGAGAAACGGACAAAGCGTTGTCACTATTCGCATCAACCCTGTTGCCGCTGTCGACAAGGCTCGCCTGCTTAAACGCCTTGGTTGGCGGGTTCACATTACAGACTCGGCTGGCCACCAGTTTGGCCCATCTGACTTTTGTCTGCTTCTTGATCGAGAGACAGCTTAAGGGCCTATAACCACAATATCCTCTGTCACGATGAGAACGTAACCGGACCTGCCCGGCTAGTCTCCGCGGTATATGGGCGACCTCACTGGGCGTCGCGACCTTGCTTTTCTGCCTTTGATGCGGCGTCTTTCATGCCAATTAGGATTAGGATCCATTCCCCCGCATTATGAAACTGCGCCCAAAGAACCCATTGCTGCTGCCCGTTATCGAGAAAGCGGAGGTGCCCAGCATGACCTTCATCGCGGGTTTCGGCCACGACTGCCTGCCTGCTACTCACAGCGCTTTTAAACGTTTGTCCAACTACAAACCGCATCGTCCCTCCTCCAATAAATATTGCATATCCAAGTAATCTCGTTGATGCGGGACACTGGGCTGCCCAAGGGCATTACTTGTCCCTCGAGATCATCTACATAATAGAGCGCGTAGCCCGTAAGCAGCTCGCTCACTGATCGCTCATTGGCGCCGCATTCGGAGAGCGTGAGCGGATTGTATTCTATGAGAATAGGAGGTCTGTCACTCCCCGAGAGCAGCCCCGATGCGCCGCGCAAGACGGCCACTTCGCTGCCTTCGACGTCGATCTTTAAAAGCGCGGGACGAACACCTTTCAGCGAACAGAATGCATCCAGCGTAGCTCCCTGCGCATAAGAGAGCTTGTCGCCCACCCGCGGGTTGAGCCCACCCGGCGTGATCTGAGCGTAGAGGGAATTCGCTAGGAATAACTGAGGCACACTTGGCCCGGTTCATCAACAACGGCGGCTGCTATGGGTTTAACCTGGTCATGCAAGCCGAGGGCTTGTACGGATTGGACAAGTTTGGCGAACGTTGTCGGCGCCCCTCCGAAATTTCGTCGCCACATTTGACGCAATGGCCAGCGCCGACATCCACAATCGGCTCCAGCGAAAGGTCGCCCCCCAGTTCCGCCTTCAGATGCTCCTGAATGCGTGAATGATCCAGTCCTGGAATGGCACCCCATGCAGCTTTCGAGGCGGATGACTTGGCGATTTGATCTGGAATATGCGTTGGACGACGGCTCAGTAGCCTCGCTCGCTGCTTGAGCTCCTCAGCACCGAAGCCGCGCATTGTCCGCCGCAGATTTTCTTCGCGCGAAGCGTGTTGAGCGCATGTCAAACCCTGCCGAAAGATTGTTGGCGCGAGACGCAAACTGACTGCCCGGGGACGACGCTGAACTTCAAACGACGATGGGAGAAGAACAATGCCGCGGCGTCCGGCCAAGGTTACACAAGCAGACATTGCCCGCGCGATCCGCGCCGCCAAGGAGGCGGGTGCGCACGAGGTCACCGTTGACGGTAATGGCGTTATTCGGATCGCGCTGACGACAGGCTCCGCCTCAATCGCGCCAAAAAAATAGTCCTGACGCATGGGCGCCGTCAGAAGCGCTGCAGCGTTATCTGAACGGCACCGAAAGTGGTTGAAATGCACCTTATCGATTGATGCGGAGTCACGGCATCAATAGACTCCAAGCATTGGTAACTGGAGCAGACCAATGCTTGACGCCAGACAACGCGATCCCCGCGCGCCTGGGGATCGGAGAATGTATCTCTACTTCAACTATTCCGAATCCGGCTCGCTGCGCTGGTACGTGAAGGTGAGCCGCAAGGGTCGCAGGATCGGGATAAGCGCGGAGTACGGAACGCCAGGGTTCGACGCTGCGTACGAAGCAGGCGTCGCAGCGCTGGGAGGGGTAACTCGCATGCGTCGCGTCAAAAGCATTGTGAAGCCGGAAAAGCCCGAGCGCCGCTATCTGTACGTCGACGTCAGCCAACGCGGCCAGCGTCCGCCACTACGTGCAACTGCGCAACAAGTTGCCGAAGATCCGGATCAGGGCCCAGGTCGGTACGCCCGAGTTCGACGCCGAAGTCGATGCCGCGATCGCCGCACAGATCGCGCTGTACGGCAACGAGGGCGATTACATCCGTGCGCAGAAACAGCGTAGCGAGGAGCGCCCTGCCCTGCTGACGACGCCGGCGCACCCCGGTTCAGTGCGCTGGTACTGGAACGGCTACAAGCAGAGTACCACTGGCTTGGCGATCTCAGTGTTGGCCATCAGGGTCTGGCGGACTCGATCCGGCTTCAGCGCGCGGGGCTGATCGAGAGCCTGTTGCCGGAAAACGGGGAAAAGCCGTTTGCGGTGCTGACCCGCAAGGTCATCAAGGCGGAAATGACGGCACGCACGCCATCTCAGACTGGCAACTTGCTGTCAGCGCTCCGCGGGATGATCCGCTGGATGGTCGACGAGGGCCACCTCAACGAGGACGACGATCCGACGATCGGCGTTCGCTCCGGCAAGGCGAAGGCCTCACGCGAGAGCGGCGGGTTCTTGCCATGGACTGAGGAGGACTTGGCCATGTATCGAGCCAAATGGGCGCTCGGCACTGAGGCGCGACTGATGTTCGATATCCTGCACTACACCTTTTTGCGGCTCGGCGACGCGCATCGCTTCGGGCCGCCGCATCTGCGCCAAATCGTGCGGAAAATGGCCGTGCAGATCGCGACCGAGAAGAGCCGCGGCAACACCACCGTCACGGTTCCCGTGCACCCGCAGTTTGCGGAAAGCCTGCGGGCCGCGCGTGCGGCAGGCATCATCAGCGCCGAGGTCTTCGCCGGCAAGAAGCTGAGAGGGCGCGTGCTGCCGATGAACAAGAAAGCGTGGGCAATGAAGTTCAAGAAATACGCGGTGCTGGCTGGTGTCAATGAGCCGAAGAAGAGCTGCCATGGCGTACGCAAGGCCCGCGCCGAGGTCGCGGCTTATGCCGACTGCACTGAGAGCCAGATGATGGCGATGTTCGGTGGGACCGACCCCAAACTGCCTGCGCATTACATCGCACAGGCCAACCGCGAGAAGCTTGGAATCAGCGGCATGGAAGATCGTGGCGTTCGATCAGTGCCAGTCACTGGATGATTTCATGGGAGTGCCGGAGCCGAACAACACGGGAACGCCACCCGCGAACGGAGTGGTAACATTCCTGGGTAACATGCGAAAAAAAAGCTTAACTAAATCAACGACAAACGTGGATTTTTGGTGCGCTCGGAGGGACTCGAACCCCCACGATTTTACTCACTGCCACCTCAAGGCAGCGCGTCTACCAATTCCGCCACGAGCGCTTGGGATACCGGCTGGATGGATGCCGTCCGCCGGATCAACGGCGCCGATGTAACAAATCGGAGATGGAGGGACAAGGCAGTTTTGCGCGCCGATAACTACCTGACATCAGGGGATTTCGGCAGCATTTGCTTGACTTCGACCGCGATCCGGTTGCGATCGACCAGCACGACGCCGGAAGCCACCGGCAGGTTGTTGGCGAGGATCTTGACCTCGTCGGCCTCGGTGGCGTCCAGTTCGATGATGGCGCCGCGGGAGAGCCGCATCACCTGGTGGATGGGCATGGTCGTGGTGCCGAGCACCACCATGAGATCGACGCTGACTTTATCGAGGGTCGCCACTTCTGAACCGCCAAACGGGGACTAGATTATCCTGGTTCCACCTGACCACGTTATGGTTAGCCAATGGTTAATGACCGCCAAAGCCTTGATTTGACGACCTTTGCGCAGCCCGAGGGCGGCGGCGAGGTGGAATGGCGGATTGCGGCGAATCCGGTCCCCTACCCCGAGGCCGTCGCCGAAATGGAGGCCCGCGCGGCCGATATCGCCGACCGCAAAGCTCCCGAACTGGTGTGGCTGCTCGAGCATCCGCCGCTCTACACCTCGGGCACCAGCGGCAGGCAGGACGACCTGCTCGACCCGCGCTTCCCGATGTTCACCACAGGCCGCGGCGGGCAGCTCACCTATCACGGTCCCGGCCAGCGGGTGGCCTATGTGATGCTCGACCTGAAGCGGCGGCGGCCGGACGTGCGCGCCTATGTCGCCAGCCTGGAAGAATGGATCATCCGCACGCTCGACGCCTTCAACGTCCGCGGCGAGCGACGCGAGGATCGCGTCGGCGTCTGGGTCCGGCGGCCCGACAAGGGCGCCGGCCATGAAGACAAGATCGCGGCAATCGGCGTCCGCCTGCGGCGCTGGGTGTCGTTCCACGGCATCGCCATCAATGTCGAACCGGACCTGTCGCATTTTTCCGCGATCGTGCCCTGCGGCGTCGCCGATCCACGCTATGGCGTCACCTCGCTGGTCGATCTCGGCCTGCCGGTGACGATAGTCGACGTCGATGTCGCGCTGCGGCAGGCATTCGAGCACGTGTTCGGCGCGACGGGTGTGCGGCTGCCGGAAGCGACGGCCTAGGAGCGCGGCCTGCCCTTTATGTGCCCGCCCGGCAAAAAAATCGGGAAACCGTGGAACCAATCAGCCCTTCCCGCGTTTCCGCCAGTTAAACAGGCAGTCGGATGGTCAGGAAAGACGAGCAACAACAACGGGATCTGTTCGAGAGCGAACGAAATTTCCGACTTCTGGTTGAAAATGTTGCCGACTACGCGCTCTACATGCTGGACCCGACCGGCATCATCACGAGCTGGAATATCGGCGGCCAACGGATCAAGGGCTACGCGCCCGGCGAAATCATCGGGCAGCACTTTTCCCGCTTCTATACCGAAATCGACCGCGCCAACGGCAAGCCGCTGCGCGCGCTGGGAATTGCCACGGACCACGGCCGGTACGAAGAGGAAGGCTGGCGCGTGCGCAAGGACGGCACCTTCTTCTGGGCCAGCGTCGTCATCGACCCGATCTACGAAGACGGCAAGCTCGTCGGCTTCGCCAAGATCACCCGCGACATCACCGAACGCCGTGAGGCGCAGCTCAAGCTCGAGCAGATGCAGCAACAGCTTGCGGAGTCGCAGAAGCTCGACGCGCTCGGCCAGTTGACCGGCGGCGTAGCGCACGATTTCAACAACCTGCTCATGATCATCAGCGGCAGTCTCCACACGCTGAAAAAGGGCATGGACGACGATCCGAAGCGCGCGCGCGCCATATCGGCGATTGAAACGGCGACCCAGCGCGGCGCTGCCCTCACCAACCAGTTGCTGACCTTTGCGCGGCGGCAGAGCGTCAATCCGCAGGCCGTCGACATCTGCGAACGCATCAATGCGATGCGCGAGGTGCTCCAGACCGGTGTCGGCAGCGCGATAACGCTGCAACTCGACATCGACGAGCGTGTCTGGCCCGCGATGGTCGATGTCGCCGAGTTCGAGACGGCGCTGGTCAATCTCGTCATCAATGCGCGCGACGCCATGGCCGCCGGCGGCACGATCACCGTTTCAGCCCGTAATGAGGCGCTCCGTGAAGAAACCAGGGCCGGCGAGTATGTCGCGGTCTCGGTGGAAGACACCGGCGTGGGCATCGCCCCCGATGTGCTCGGCAAGATCTTCGATCCTTTCTTCACCACCAAGCCGATCGGCAAGGGCACAGGGCTGGGGCTCTCGCAGGTTCACGGCTTCGCCCACCAGGCCGGCGGCACGATCAGGGTCGACAGCGAACTCGGCAAGGGCACCACGATCACGATGCTGCTCCCGCGCAAGGATGATTTTGCGCGGGTCGAGAAAGTCGATGCCGTCGAATCCGGCGGCAGCGGCACGGTATTGCTGGTCGAAGACAATCCTGATGTCGCGATCGTCAGCGCCAATCTGCTGGAACAGCTCGGCTATACCGTCCGCAGGGTCGAAAACGCCGAGGCGGCGCTCCGGGAAATCGAACTCGACGGAATTGACCTCGTGTTTTCCGATATCGTGATGCCTGGCAAGATGGACGGCCTCAGCCTCGCCCGCCATCTGAGGGCGACCCGGCCGGGGCTGCCTATCCTGCTGGCGAGCGGCTACAGCGACGCCGCGATCAACGTGCGCGGCGATTTTCCAATCCTGCGCAAGCCCTACGAGATCCACCAGCTCAGCCAGGCGATCGCGAAGCTGACGCGGTGATTGCGCCGCAGATGTTGCGCGAGCCGGTTCCCGCTCCCGGAACCCGGCCGCCCCCAACTATTCCGCTTTTTCCCGATCCATTATTAACCGGTTCGGCACCGATCGCCTTTTAAGTTCAGGCGCGTTGCCGGCCAACGGATTCCGGCATGGCCAGCCAAGGCGAAGAATGTCCGAACAAAACCTCCCAGACACCGGCGAGCCGCCGCGCCGCGTTTCACCCGCTGCGGTGGTCATCGCGTTTGCGCTGGCGATGACGGCCTGCGTGCTTGGCGTCGTGGCCTGGAAAGCGCTCGATGCCAAGGCGATGACGCTGGCGCGCGGTCAAACCGACATCCAGAACCTGGCGCACTCGCTGGCCGACCATGCGGCCCATACCATCCAGTCGGCCGATATCGCGATGACCGGTATGGTGGACCTACTGAAGTACCGGCAACCGTTGCCGGAGCGCTTTAACCGATACCTCGCGGAGACCGTCAACTCGCTGCCTCAGCTGCGCGAGATCGGCGTGCTCGATGCGGGGGGCAACTGGGTATACTCGTCGTTACCGGAAACACCCCGGCATAACAATTCCGACCGCCGCTACTTCACCTATCACCGCGACACACCGGGAAGCGCGCTCCGCATCAACGAGCCCATCCAGTCGCGCCTGACCGGACGGATGACGATCCTCCTGTCGAAGCGCATCGACCGGCAGGACGGCAGCTTCGCCGGCGTCCTTACCGCGGCGATCGACAGCGACTATTTCAACCGCTTCTACCAGACCTTCCAGCTCGGGCCCGGCGGCAGCATCACTTTGTTGCGCAATGACGGCATCGTGCTGATCCGCTGGCCGATGTCCGACAGGAGCACAGATCTTTCGGGAACCGACCTGTTTCTCAGGCACCTGAAGGTGACTGCGATCGGTTACTACAAGATCGTCTCCCCCTTCGACGGCATCACAAAATTTATCGGCTATGAAGCGACGCCGCATTACCCGACGATCGTCACCGTGGCGATCCCGGAAGACTGGCTGCTGTCTCACTGGTGGAAGACGCTGCGCACCGACGCGATCGTTGCGGCCGTACTGCTGTGCACGATCCTGCTGCTGGCCATTGTGCTGTTCGCTCAGCTCCGCTTCCGCATGAAGGCCGAGCGCACGCTGCGCAAGCGCGAGGCGCACTACCGCCTGCTGGCCAACAACATCGCCGACATCATCATCCTGATCGATGCCCGCAGCCTGCTCCGCTACGTCTCGCAATCCGTCGAGCCGGTGCTGGGACTGCGCCCGGAAAACCTCGTGGGCAAATCGTGCTTCGACATGATCCATCCCGACGACAGGGAAAGCGTGAGGGCGGCAACGCAGCGGCTGAACGGAGTCGACACCGTCAGCACCGTCGTGTTTCGAACATACCGTGCCGACGGGACCGTGGCCTGGGTCGAAAGCAAGTTCAAGCTGGCCGCGCAACCGAGCGCGCCCGCGCAAACGGAATTCCTCTGCGTCATCCGCGACGTCACCGAACGCAAGCGGATGGAAGACGAATTGAACCAGCTCAACCGCCGCCTCACCCAGCTCGCCGCCACCGACGGACTGACCGGGCTGACCAACCGGCGCACCTTCGACGGCTTCCTGCTGCGCCAGTTCGAATCCTGCGACGAGATTTCGGTGCTTCTGCTCGATATCGACAGCTTCAAGGGTTACAACGACACCTACGGACATCAGGCGGGCGATCGTTGCCTGCAGGCGGTCGCGAAAGTGATCGGGGACGCGACCTCAGACACGTCGGGCCTGTCCGCGCGCTACGGCGGCGAGGAATTCGCCGTGGTGCTGCCGGACACCGGGGAAGACGACGCCCTGAAAGTCGCCGAGGCGATCCGGCTGTACGTTCGCGCGCTGGGCATTCCCAACTCCGCCAGCAGCCGCGGACACATCACGATCAGCGTCGGCGTCGCCTCCCGTACTGACTCGACCCTCGACGAGTCAGCGTTGGTCGGACAAGCCGACACCGCGCTTTACGAGGCCAAGCGTCTCGGCCGGAACCGCACCGTGGTGTCTTCATCGCTCGACCTGCAATATGTCGAGACCGATTCCATTCAGCACGATGGCGAGTTCGCACCCGACGAACCGGTGCGTTAGGTCCACCAAATCCTATCGCGCGCCGGGCCGCCACGAGAGGTCGTCCGACAGCACGTAGATCGTTATCGCGGCCAGGCACATCACGATCCCGATCCAGAACATCGGCGAATGGTGGATCCGTCTCCAGTCGCGTCCGGTATCTTGCGGCTTCATTCAGTTCACCTCGCGTAGCGCTTCAGCCATGGATGGCGCTCATATCGTGGGCAGCACGGAAAACCCCTCCCCGGCCTGCCGGAGATTCAGCATGTCGGGATTGCCGGCTTCGTCCTGGACGGCCTCGACCCGCGCCGATGACGGACCCTGGCGGCACGCCGCGATCATGGCGACCACCGTCGCTGCGGGCCCGGCGAACACCGCCTCGACGCGGCCGTCGCGCCGGTTGCGCACCCAGCCCTCGAGCTTCCGCGTCCGCGCCTCGTGATCGACAAAGGCGCGATAGCCGACGCCCTGCACCCGGCCCCTTATCGTGACGTGGCGGATCGAGTCGCTCATGTTATTTATTCAGCCCGAGAAACTCGCTGCTGCGCGCTTTCACATCCTTGTCGCGCATGGCGCGGCCGGTGAGTTCGGCGGATGCCAGCCCCTTGAGGTTCTTCGGCGAGGTTCCCTCGCGCAAGGCCTTCAGCGTCTCATAGACGGCTTGCGTGGCGGCAGCGAACGGCGCATGGCCCTGCAACGCGATGCGAACGCGCTGGCTGGCGAGATAGTCCAGCGCGGACATGTCCTCCGGCGCACCGCCGAGCACGATCGGCAGCCTGGTCGCCGCCGAGATCGCTTCGAGTTCGCCGCGGCTCGTGACGCCCGTGAAGAACAGCGCATCGACGCCGGTGGCCTCATAGGCCTTCGCCCGCGCAATCGCGTCGTCTATTCCGCTGATGGACGCCGCACCGGTCCGGCCCATGATCACCAGCGACGGATCGCCGCGCCCGTCAAGCGCGGCCTTCATCTTGCCGACGCCTTCTTCGAGCGGGATCAACTGGGTCCTGGTCTGCCCGAACGCCTGCGGCAGCAGCGTATCCTCGATCGTCAGGCCGGCGGCGCCGGCCGCTTCGAGTTCCTGCACGGTACGGCGGACATTGAGCGCATTGCCGTAGCCGTGATCGGCATCGACGAGCACCGGCAACTGCGCCGCGCGCGACATCCGCCGCATCTGCTCGGCCAGTTCGGTGAGCGTGATCAGCGCAATATCGGGATCACCGAGCACGACGAGCGAGGCGACCGAACCGCCGAACATGCCGAGTTCGAAGCCGAGGTCTTCGGCAATGCGGATCGAGGTGGCGTCGTAGACCGAGCCCGGCCGGATGCAGGCGGAGCCGTTGAGAATGGAACGCAGTCTCTCTCGGCGTTGACGGAAAGCCATGCCCACTCCCTCATTCCATCGTCATTCCGGGATGGTGCGCCAGCACCAGACCCGGAATCTCGAGATTCCCAGGTGCGCAATTGCGCACCATAGTTCGATGCTTCGCATCGCCCCGGAATGACGACCTCTACGCAAACTCCAAAATCAACGCATCCACCGCCAGCGTCGCGCCGGCTGCGGCGTGGATCTTCTTTACGGTGCCGTCACGCTCGGCGCGCAGCACGTTCTGCATCTTCATCGCCTCGACCACTGCAAGCGTCTCGCCGGACTTGACCTCCTGCCCTTCGCTCACCGCAATCGAGACCACGAGTCCGGGCATCGGACACAAAAGCTTCTTGCCGGTGTCGGCGGCCGACGTCACCGGCATCAGCCGCGCGGCCGAGGCCTCGCTTTCGGTGAAGACGTTGACCGGAACCTCGAAGCCCTGATGCGCGAGGCGGATGCCGTTCGGGATCGCACGAACCTGCATCGCCACCGGCTGACCGTCGATGGTGCCCTGCCAGACCGGTTCGCCCGGCGTCCAGTTCGAAACCAGGTTGCGCGGATTGCCCGGCAGACCATCGGCGCCGATGAAACGCACCGCGATGCCGTCGGCCTCGCGCGCCACATCGAGGCCGATTTCCTCTCGGCCGAGCCACACCGCGCGGCGGCGCTCGCGCTGCACCAGCCGGCCGGTCAGTTGTCCGGAGATCTGCCGCTTGCGCTCGCCGAGCACGTGGTCGATCGCGGCGCCGACGGCGGCCAGCCGCCGCGCGATCTCGCCTTCCGGCGGGCGCGCGGAAAACCCTTTCGGGAATTCCTCGGCGATGAAGCCGGTCGAAAGCTTGCCCTCGCGCCAGCGCGGATGGCTCATCAGCGCCGACAGGAATGGAATGTTGTGGCGGATGCCGTCGACATAAAACGAATCGAGCGCAGTCGCCTGCGCCTCGATCGCGGCGGCGCGCGACGGCGCGTGGGTTACGAGCTTGGCGATCATCGGATCGTAATGGATCGAGATCTCGCCGCCCTCCTGCACGCCGGTGTCGTTGCGGATGGTGATACCGTCGTGGCTGGCCTCGGCCGGCGGGCGGTATTTCACCAGACGGCCAATCGACGGCAGGAAGTTGCGGAACGGATCCTCGGCATAGACGCGCGATTCCACCGCCCAGCCGGTCAGCGCGACGTCCTTCTGTGTTATTGCCAGCTTCTCGCCGGCGGCAACCCGGATCATCTGCTCGACCAGATCGATCCCGGTGACCAGCTCAGTGACGGGATGCTCGACCTGCAGGCGCGTGTTCATCTCCAGGAAATAGAAGCTCTTGTCCTGACCGGCGACGAATTCGACGGTGCCGGCGGAATCGTAGTTGACGGCTTTCGCCAGCGCGACCGCCTGCTCGCCCATCTTGCGGCGGGTGGTCTCGTCGAGCAGCGGCGACGGCGCTTCCTCGATGACCTTCTGGTTGCGGCGCTGGATCGAACATTCGCGCTCGCCGAGATAGATCACGTTGCCATGCTTGTCGCCTAGCACCTGGATTTCGATGTGGCGGGGATCGACGATGAATTTCTCGATGAAGACGCGGTCGTCGCCGAACGAGGATTTGGCTTCGGCCTTGGCGAGGTTGAAGCCTTCGGCGACCTCGGACTTCGAATAAGCGATCCGCATGCCCTTGCCGCCGCCGCCGGCGGAGGCCTTGATCATCACGGGATAGCCGATCTCGTCGGCGATCTTCACCGCGTGCTTTTCGTCCTCGATGACGCCGAGATGCCCCGGCACGGTCGAGACCTTGGCCTTGGCGGCGGCCTTCTTGGATTCGATCTTGTCGCCCATCGCGGCGATGGCGCCCGGGTTGGGGCCGATGAAGACGATGCCGGCGGCCTCCAGCGCGCGCGGAAACGCCTCGCGTTCGGACAGGAAGCCGTAGCCGGGATGCACCGCCTGTGCGCCGGTCTTGCGGCAGGCCTCGACGATCTTGTCGATCAAGAGATAGCTCTCGGCCGCGGCCGGCGGGCCGATCAGGACGGCCTCGTCGGCCATCTCGACGTGAAGCGCATCGCGGTCGGCCTCGGAATACACGGCTACCGTCTCGATCCCCATCCGGCGCGCAGTCTTGATGACCCGGCAGGCGATCTCGCCGCGATTTGCGATCAGAATTCTTTTGAACATGTTCTTCTTGCTTGAGCTTTGGGCAGGATCCTCACCCGCAATGTGACATGCGGGAACACTGGTAACAAACCCGTGGTACAGCAAAAATCGGTAGAGGCAACGGTCTCGTAGCCGCGGGCTGCCCGGAGGAGGCCATTCACCCCGAATAGGAGTTGAACCGGCCCCGCACGTAAGCGTGGCTGACCGCCTTCATCAACTCGCCTACCTCGGTTTCCAGATACTCATTGGCAACGATCAGCGCGCGGATGGTCGCCCTCAAGTCGCCGCCACAGGCCGCAATGGCCTGATCCACCTCGGATTCCAGCTCGTTATTCTCTTCGGGGTTCGGCTGTGAAGAGAACGACATGAGCAAATTCCATGTGGGCGACGCGCGCATGTTCTCTATTTGTTCTCATGAAGTCAATGCGCCGTTTGGGTGCTTGCCGCGTTTTCCTCACGGTACGAATTCCACCCTCGATCAAGACCAGCAACTTGGTTCAATTACGCACGCTTATGCTAGAAGGCGTCGCGTAAACGGAATGATTTGAAGTGAAACAGATGCGGTCACGTCTTTTCTCGGTTGCGGCGCTGTTATCGATATTGCTCCCCGTCACCCAAGGCTCGGCCGCCACGGCCATCGTCCGCGATGGCGGCACGCTGCAGTTGGGCAACGTCACCTACCGGCTCGACGGCGTCGATGCGCCGGCGTTTGATCAGCTCTGCATCGACGAACACGCCGACGTCTGGACCTGCGGCGTCGAGGCCCGCGACCAACTGACGAAGTTGATCGGCGATCGCCAGGTGCGCTGCGATGATCTCGGCGCGGACCCCACCTACAAAAAGCGGCGCATCGGCGCCTGCGGGATCGAAGGTGAGACGACGAGCCTGAGCAAGATGATCATCCGCAGCGGATTTGGCCTCAATGTCGAAACATCCGCCACCGGCCGCTTCCAGGCCGACCAGGCGCGCGCCACGGAAGATCGACAGGGACTATGGAAAGGCTGTTTCATCGCGCCGCAGGAGTTCCGCCTCGGGAAGAAGGACGCCCCCCTGCTTGGCGGCGCATGCCGCTCCGACCGCGATCGCGAAATTCGAGAGGCCTTGTTTCCCGAAGACCTCGTGATGCCCGGAAGCTGCAACATCAAGGGCAAGTACGCGGTCCGCGCGCGCGTCACCGGGAACCTCGGCATCTATCATTTGCAGGCCTGTCGTTCCTATCCGGGCTTGGGCAATCCCGACCGCTGGTTTTGCTCCGAGGACGACGCCCAGGCGGCCGGGTTCCGCCGGGCCTATAATTGTCGTCCACCAACAAAAGCCAAATGAAGCTGGCAAAGCCGCCATCTCATGTGTGAAACTGCGGGCAAAGACTGCCGGCCCGCATGAACCCTTCCGACACTTCGAACATCCTGCCTGAATCTGCCACCGATCGCCTGCGGCAACATCTGCAGCAGATCGCGAGCGAACGCGACCGCGCCCATCGCGCGCTGCAGGAGCGCGAAGCCGAACTGGCGCGGATCCAGCGAATTGGGCGTGTCGGCGGCGTCGAGGTCGACTTCCGGGAAGGTTTCAAGAACCGTCGCTCGCCGGAATATCTCATCATTCACGGCCTGCCGCCGGATGCGGCCAACGAAACCCACGAACAATGGGTCGAGCGAATTCACCCGGACGACCGCGAGCGAACGGTCAAGCAATTTCTCGATGCGCTTGCTGGCCGCGACGAGGACTACAACGCCACCTACCGCATCGTGCGGCCGAGCGACGGCCAGACGCGCTGGATCGATGTCGTCGCCAAGATCGAACGCGACAGCGAAGGACGCGCGCTGCGGCTGGTCGGCGCCCATATCGACGCCACCGACCGGATGCTGGCGCAGGAGAAGCTGCGCGAAAGCGAGGAGCGTTTTCGTCTGATCGCCGACAGCGCGCCGGTGCCGATGTGGGTCACCAAGCTGGACCGCACGCGCTCCTTTGCAAACCGCGCCTATGTCGATTTCCTGGGGTTGCCGTTCGAAGAAGCCATCGCGTTCGACTGGCGCAAGCGGCTTCACCCCGATGACCAGCAGCGAGTCGTGCAGGAATCGATCGCCGGCGAAGCCTCGCTCAAGCCGTTCGTGCTCGAGGCGCGCTACCGCAATGCCGCGGGCGAATGGCGATGGCTACGCTCGGAATCGCAACCGCGCTGGGATCCGACCGGCAAGCACATCGGCTTCATCGGCGTAGCCCACGACATCACCGCCGCCAAGCAAGGCGAGCGCGATCTGCGCCAGTTGAACGAGATCCTGGAATTGCGGATCACGGAGCGAACCGCCCAGCTCGAATCCAACGAGGCGCAAATGCGCGCGATCCTCGAGACCAGTCACCAGTATCAAGGCCTGCTCAACCTGCACGGCGACCTGCTCTACGCCAACAAGACCGCACTGGCTGGTATCCGCACCGATGCCGGCGCAGTGCTCGGCAAGCCGTTCTGGGACACGCCGTGGTTTTCCGGAACTGAAGGCATGGGCAGCACCGTCCGCGATGCCTTCTTCGCCGTGATGCAGGGCGAGGAAGTCCAGATAGAGATGCGGCTTCGCCTACCGATCGGCGAGCGCTATTTCGATTTCAAGATGCGCCCGCTGCGCGACCAGCACGGCGCCATCGTCGGCGCCGTTCCGGACGCCATCGATGTCACGGAGCGCCGTCAGAGCGAGGAAGCGTTGCGCCAATCGCAGAAGATGGAAGCGGTCGGGCAACTGACCGGCGGCGTGGCGCACGACTTCAACAATCTCCTGACCATCATCCGCTCGGCGACCGATTTCCTGCGCCGCCGCGAATTGCCGGAAGAACGCCGCCGCCGCTACATCGACGCCATTTCCGACACCGTCGAGCGTGCCTCCAAGCTGACCGGACAATTGCTGGCATTTGCCCGCCGGCAGCCGCTGAAGCCGCAGGTGTTCAATGTCAGCACGCAGGTCGAGGCGGTAGCCCAGCTGATCCGTCCCCTCGTCGGCGGCCGGATCCAGATCGATGTCGAAATATCGGACCTCAACTGCTTTGCGATTGCCGACGTCGCCCAGTTCGAAACCGCCCTGATCAATCTCGCCGTCAACGGCCGCGACGCCATGGACGGCGAAGGCCGGCTGACCATCGGCGTGCGCAAGGTGAACGGCATCCCCGCGCTGCGCGCCCAGCCCGCGCGCAGCGGCGATTTCGTCGCCGTCGCCATGGCAGACACCGGCGGCGGCATTGCGCCCGAGTTGCTCGAGACCATCTTCGAACCGTTCTTCACGACCAAGGAAGTCGGCAAGGGAACCGGCCTCGGCCTCAGCCAGGCGTTCGGCTTCGCCAAGCAGTCCGATGGCGACATCGCGGTCGCGAGCCCGCCCGGCGAAGGCGCCACCTTCACGATCTATCTGCCGCAGGCTGCGGCGCCTGCCGAGGCGACTGAAGCCGCGGCGGGCAGCAGCGAACCGGCCGCGCGGGGCCGCGGCTACCGCGTCCTCGTGGTCGAGGACAATGACGACGTCGGAAAATTCTCGACCGAATTGCTGGAAGATCTCGGATACACCGTCCGCCGCGTCGCCAGTGCGGACGCAGCGCTGGCGATCCTTGCCAAGGACGAGTTCTCCGCCGACCTGGTGTTTTCCGACGTCATCATGCCCGGCATGAACGGCGTCGAGCTCGCCGGTCTTATTCGAGATCTCTACCCCGGCCTGCCGGTGGTGCTGACGAGCGGCTACAGCAACGTGCTGGCAGAAAGCGCGCACCAGGGCTTCGAGCTGATCCAGAAACCCTATTCGGTGGAGCTGCTGTCGCGGATTCTGAGGAAAGCGATTTCCGAGGCGCGCCGCTGACCCTACTTTGCATGGGGTTGTTTTGCAGATTTTTGGTTTGTGGTCCGCGCAACCGGCCACGGCTCACGCCGCGTCCTCGACACCCGGCTCCCCCGAGGCCAGCAGCTTCCGGATTTCCTGCGCAGGCCGCGCGGCGCTGAACAGGTAACCCTGCATCTGCGTGCAACCCAGGCTCTGCACGGTCTCGCGTTGGTCGAGCGTCTCGACGCCTTCTGCCGTGGTGATCATGTTGCGATCGGCGGCGATGCTGACCACCGCGCGGATGATCGAGGCCGACGAGGAATTGTGCGTCACTTCCCTGACGAACGAGCGGTCGATCTTGATCTTGTCGAACGGAAACCGCTGCAGGTATTGCAGCGAGGAATAGCCGGTTCCGAAATCGTCGAGCGCGATGTGTATCCCGAGCGCGCGGAGCTGGTTCAATGCCACCAGTGCTGCGTCATGGTCCGCGATCAGCACGGCCTCGGTGATCTCCAGCTCCAGCCGCCGCGGATCGAGACCGGTTTCAGCGAGCGCCGCGGCGACCTTCAGCGGCAGCGTTTCCGACTTGAACTGGATCGGCGAGACGTTGACGGCGATGCGCACATGAGCCGGCCAGGTCGCGGCTTCGGCACAGGCCGTGCGCAACACCCACTGCCCGATCTCCTCGATCAGGCCGGTTTCCTCGGCGACCGGCACGAAGTCGGCGGGCGAGACCATTCCGCGCACCGGATGCCGCCAGCGCAGCAGCGCCTCGCAGCCGATGACTTCATCGCTGCACAGGTCGATCAGCGGCTGATAGTGAAGTTCGAACCCGCCCTGCGCCAGCGCCGCGCGCAGATCGGCCTCGAGTTCGCGGCGACGATTGGCCTCCTGCTCCATCGACGGATCGAAGAAGCGGTACGTCCTGCGGCCGGCGGCTTTCGCGGCATACATCGCGAGGTCGGCGTTCTTCAGCAGGTCGAACAGATCGGCGCCGTGGCGCGGCGCAATCGCGATACCGATGCTGGCATCGCTGGTGAGCTGATGGCCATGGCAGTCGAACGGCGTCCGCAGCGCCTGATAGATCCGCGCCACCAGCGCGTGAACGTCCTCGGCGCCCGCGATGCCGTGCTGCAGGACCGCGAACTCGTCGCCGCCGAGGCGGGCGATGAAGTCCCCGCCCCCGGCCGACTGGCGCAACCGGTCGGCGACGCCCTTGAGAAACTCGTCCCCGATCAGATGTCCAAGCGTATCGTTGATGCGCTTGAACTCGTCGATATCGATGTAGAGGATCGCGAACTCGGCGCCCTCGGCCTGCAGCAGCCGCTCGGCGTGACGCTGGAACAGCGTCCGGTTGGGCAGGTTGGTCAGCGCGTCGTAATGGGCGAGATGCTCTATCCTGGCCTGGACGCGACGGACTTCGGTCACGTCTTCCATCGTCGTCGCCCAGCCACCGTCCGGCGAGCGCTTGAAGATCAGCCGGATCGAGCGGCCGTCGGGCGTCGACGTCACGCTGTCCTTGAGATCGATGCTGGGGTCGAGAAATTTGGCGCAGTAGGCGTCGACGTCGCCGACAAAGGAGCCAAGCTGCTGCCGATGCGCGATGAGATCGCGCAGGTGGCAGCCGGGTTTGACGATGTCCGGCGACAAGCCGAACATGTCGATATACTGCCGGTTGCAGATCACCAGCCGCCCCGACGCATCGAACAGCAGCAGGCCCTGGGTCATGTTGTTGATCGCAGTATCGAGATGCCGGGTTTTCTCCGACAGCATGTACTGTGCGGCGGCGTGCTGCTGGCGCAGCTTGCGCACGATCAGGAACACCATGCCGATCACGATCACAACGGCAAGGGCTGCGGCGCAGAACTGCAACCGCGTTTGCGACCGCCAGTCGGCCAGCACGGTCGACGTCTTCGTGGTGGCGACGACGACGATCGGAAAATGCTCCAGCGACCGGACCGCGCCAACCTTGTCTTCCGACTCCCGCTCGCTGGTGAAGCGTCCGGAAATGTTGCCGCCCATCGCCAGCGCGCGCTGGAATGACGGAGTACCGGCAACATTGCGCCCGACAAGTTTGTCGTCCTTCGGATAACGGGCGATGATGGTGCCGTCCCGATGAATCATCGAGATGGCGGTGTCGCCGTCCAGCGCCAGCGAACCGACAAAGTCCTCGAAGTGGGAAGGCTCGACGCCGCGGACGGTGATACCCATGAACTCGCCGTTGCGGCCGACGATCTTCCGGGCAAACACCATGGTCCAGACCTTGGTGACCTTGCTCACGACCGGCTCGAGGATCATGTCGGGCGTGGGCCGTCCCGAAGCGAACTCGCGGAAGTAACGCCGGTCTGTGATGGTGCCGTCGGGTACCGGCCACATTTCGGATGAGTTGACCAGGAAGCCCTTCGCGCTCCACAGATTCAGGGCGCCGACAGGCGGAAGCACCGCCAGCTTGGCGCGCAGCATTTCATGCGCGCTCAAGGTCGACATTCTCTTCTCGAAAGCATCGGCGGTATCGACGCCGTCCGCACGTATCGCGGCCAGCACGTCGTCATGCACGTGCTGCAGGTCGCTGAGCCGTTGATCGAAATGGCGAGACAGCAGCAGCGCGGTGTTGTTGAGGTCGCGCTCCGCCACCTCGAGTGCCCGCTCGCGGTATTGCAGGGCGAAGTAGCCGGTGCCAAGCGTGATAGCGAAGACGGCCACCGCGGCGCCCAGAATGAGCCACTGGATCGCGCCGAGCTTCAGCTGCGACAGCGCATGTACCAGCGCCTGCCGCGGGCCTGCCGCAACCAGATCTCCAGAAGAACCGTTCCGCATTTTCCCCCGCCCCCACAAGCGTTTGTTGTAGGGGACACAACCCAAGAGGGCGTTAGCAAAGTGAGTTATCGGGGGGTTAAGCCGCGGGCGCGAAAAATCAGGCGGTTTCCGCCAGTTCCACTTCCTTGAGGCTGCACTCGATCAGACCGCCTTCGATCGTGAACTCGGAGAACAGGGACGACTCGGTCGCAGCCCGCAGCGGCGCAAAGAACTGCGAATCCCCGGGGCTCTTCAGGAAAAAGCGGATGTGGCTCGCCGTCATCGTATCCCGCGACAGCCAGACGATGCCGGAGAATAGCGCGACCATCATCTGGGCGTATTTGGCGGCGTCGGCGATACCCAGATCGTAAATCGGCGACACCACGATGAAGCGGGCGCGCAGGATGGGGTTCGGGAACTTGCTCATCATCAGGCGGCTGACCTGGCAGGCCGCATGAACCCGCTCGCCGTCGGAAAGGCAGTAGAGATTGGGGTTGTCGCCATCCTTGGTCAGCGCATCGTAAGCCGAGAAGATCCCGGTCGAAAAGGTCGAGAAGTCCTCGCCGACACTCTCGGCATCCTTCTTCCACTGGCCCTTGATCGATCGCCAGGACCTGTCAGGGTCTCTCATCGGCAGGAGGCGCATGACTAACCGGGGGTTAAGACAGAACTGATCCGGAGCAGTCTACACACCGCCGCTAAACTTTTGCTTACGGCCGGAACCGGGGAAGCAAGTATTTGTACGTGCTTTGGATTGCACCGCTCTAGCTTGGTGCCTTGACGACGCACAGCCGCAACCCGGCGGCGCCTGGTTCGTACGGCACTCGATTGTCTTTGGGTCCTGAAAGAGTCATTGTTCGAATTGGTTGGACCGTCTGAAGGTGGGGCCGTCTCATGAAAGCTCGTCGATATCTCCCTGTTGTTCTGTCCCCTGCTCTGCTCGCTGCCGCCTCCATTCCGGGCTCTCCGGCACAGGCACAGGCGACCGGGGAAGCACCGCAAAACGTGCTCGCGGCACAGATACGCCTGCAGGGCTTTGCATGCGAAAAGTCGCTCGGCGCCGTGCAGGATAGAAAGCGCTCGAAGCCGGATCACCCCGTGTGGGTTCTCAAATGCAGCAATGCGACCTATCGGGTCAGCCGCTTCCCCGACATGGCGGCGAAAGTGGAGCCGCTTCGATAGCGTCTTGCCGGCTGCCGTTTGCGCAGCCTGCAACAGAGCACATGTCTGGCGAGGAACGATCGCGCGAAGTGGGCGTTTTGCCCGTATCGACGTTTCCTCCCCGCGACGTCGAACTGATGCCCCGCCCGCGTCCCGCTTCAAGCCGGACCGGCGGGGCTCCTTTCTCGGATCGGACAGAGGCGGTAGCGCCCTCACCCCGGGGGGAAGGCGCCAGGCTCAGTTCACGCTGCCGCCTCGTAGTTGACCGCGGTCTCCGCAATCTTGGTCAGGGTTTCGTCGGTCTTCTTCTCTTCCGCCAGCGTCTGGTCGATCAGCTTCGCTGCCTGCGGATTGTTGAGTTTCGCGGCCCACGCCTTGAGCGTGCCGTAGCGTGAGATCTCGTAGTGCTCGACCGCCTGGGCGGCCGCCAGCAGCCCGGCGTCGAGGGCTGGCGTGTCGGCATACTCCTCCATGATCTCCTTGCCTTCATCGAGGATGCCCTCGATCGCGTCGCACTTCTTGCCGCGCGCCGCCTTGCCGAGCAGTTCGAATATCTTTTCCAGCCGCTCGATCTGCCCCTCGGTCTCGTCATGGTGCTTCTCGAACGCGGCGCGCAGCTTGTCGGACTGGGCAGCCTTCGCCATTTTCGGCAGCGCCTTCAGGATCTGCTTTTCGGCGTAGTAGATGTCCTTGAGCGTATCCAGAAACAGTTCGTTGAGGTCTTTGTCGGCCATTGGTGTCCTCCATTGTTGGCGGCTGACAATCGCAAATCGAGCGGAATGGTTCCTATCGCGCGGCTGCTCGCGCGCTCAGCCGCGGGTCGCGGCAAGATCGATCAACGCAATCCCGAGGTCTGCCCTCTTCTTCCTGCGAAGCGCGACCGGGACCTCGGTCAGGACAACTTCGAGGGTCGGCCTTACCGTGCCCGCCAGCAGATGCCCGCCGCGGGTCGATCCGTCGGAAAGGCCAAGCACGATGTGGATATGAAGGCTGGGCTTGCCGTCATCGCCGACCGCGACGTCGCCGATCGCACTGAGAACCTCGCATTGCTCGTTGACCTCGATCTTGCGATAGCTCTTCGAGTCGAAGTCGAACCAGCCCACGGTCGCCCGCTCGAAAGCGCCGATCGCCGTCAGCGAGGCGGCGGAAATACCTGCCTCCCCGGCAAACCGGGCAAGGGTCGCAAACGCCTCCTCGCCGGAATCCAGAACGACGACATGAACCTGCGCCTCCTCCCGGGCAGTGACGAGCTTGCTCTTCATGGGAACCTCGCAATTGCGGTCTGGCAGCGCTGCGCCCGACGTGCTGGCCTCGGGCTCTAACCCTGCTTCTTGCCGGGCGGGTCGCCGCCACGGTCCACCCTGCTCACGTGCTGGGCGCGCTCCTTGTCGCGCGGCTGCTCCTGCCCACGTTCGTCACGGACAATGCCCTGATCGTTGCCGCCCTTGGACTGTTCAGGGTCGGGCGCTCCGCGTTGCTGTACTTCGGCCTTTTCTTGAAATCTGCTCATGTTGGAACTCCTTCCAACAGAGAACGGCCTCAGGCCGGCAAAGTTTCCATGCGGTGCCCGTGACGGTTCGCCGGATGCTGACGTTCGGTACCTGTAGAAATGCAAAAACAAACGGCGGGGAGCAACCCCGCCGTCCTGAGATCAATTCATCGCAAGCTGAAATTACATCATCCCGAGGTCCATCACGGCCGGCAGTTGGGCCAGCGGCACGACGGCGACACCGAGCAGCGCTGCGACCATGGTCGCGAGGCGATGGTTGACGCGACGCTTGCCGCGCATCTGGCCGGCAATCCATTCCAGCACGTGGGTGTCGATATTGACGGCCTTCACCGGCGCCCAGCTCTCGATCGGAGTATCCGGCGACAGCGCCACCGTGCGCGGCGGCACCGGCAGGCCGGACTCGGACGCCGCGTGATGGGCGATCGCCTTGGCCAGCAGGTCGTCGAAACGGCCATCGTCGGTACGTTCCGCACCGGCGTCGCTGATCTCGAACAATGCCTCGGCCTCGGCGCGGCTCACCGGCTGATGCTCGACGGCGGACGCGGTCAGGATGCGCGCGCACCAGGCGGCGTCATCGGCATCGAGCGCGCGGGAAAAATGGATGCGGCCCTTGGTGGTGGGGCCTTCGCCGGTGATCACGCCGTCGCGCACAATCGTAAGCGCATGGGCAGCGGTCTGGCGACAGGACGGTTGCGGAACGTCGGACGTTTCGGCGGATGTTTCAGCAGTCAGAACAGTCGGGGCAGGCATCGTTTGTACTTCTCAATTTCTTTTCTCGGGTCCAGCATTTCCATACCGGGCATGAACGAGCGGTTAACGATTCGAAACCGGCATTCCTGGATATCTACATGGTTGCCAATTGGTCGCTGTGACGTCGGTCACGGTTCAGTCCGGCGCGTTCGGCCGGGCGTGTTGAAGACCACAAAAGGCCGTATCGGGGCAATCCGGACCACTGCGGGCGACGGGTTCTTTTCACCGCAGGCGCGCCGATTAAAAGAAGGTGCTAGGAGTTCCGCACTTGCGGAGAAGGATCTCACCTTTTACGTGAAGCGGTTCCCTAGACCGCTCCCGGCGCCTATAATTACCAGAACGAATTTCCCTGTAACTAGAACGAGATGAGGTCGTATCATGGCACTTCAGATTGGCGCAACCGCCCCTGATTTCGAAGCCCAGACCACCGAGGGCAAAATCAAATTCCATGACTGGATCGGCAACAGCTGGGCGATGTTGTTCTCGCACCCGAAAGACTTCACGCCGGTTTGCACCACCGAACTCGGCGCTCTCGCAAAGTTGAAGCCGGAATTCGACAAGCGCGGCGTCAAGCTGATGGGGCTGAGCGTCGATGCCGTCGACAGGCACGCGCAGTGGTCCGAGGACATCAAGGAGACGCAGGGCGCAGCGCCGAACTACCCGATGATCGGCGACACCGATTTCAACGTCTCCAAGCTCTACGACATGCTGCCGGCGTCGACCTCGGGCGATCCTCTGACGCGCACGCCCGCCGACAACCAGACCGTCCGCAACGTGTTCGTCATCGGTCCGGACAAGAAGATCAAACTTGTGATGGTCTATCCGATGACCACCGGCCGCAACTTCCAGGAAATTCTGCGCTCGATCGACTCGCTGCAGATGACCGCCAAGCATCGCGTCGCGACGCCGGCCGACTGGAAACAGGGCGAGGACGTCATCATCGCCGGCTCGGTCAGCGACGACGAGGCGAAGACGATCTATCCGCAGGGCTGGAAGGCGCCGAAGCCCTACATCCGGATCGTGCCGCAGCCGAAGTGACCGCGCAGCTGTCATCCCGGGGCGATGCGTAAGCATCGAACCCGGGATCTCGAGATTCCACGGGGTGCAATTGCACCCCTGAGGTCTGGCGCTAACGCACCATCCCGGAATGACGGCGTCAGCTTTCAGGCGCCATCCAATTCGTCACGAGCAGCCCAACTGTCGCCGAGACCGCCGTAACGAACGCCCCCCATGCGATATCGACGACGACGACCGCCCAGCTCCAGTTCTTCAGCATAGCCATCGAGGTGAGTTCGAAGGTCGCGTAACAGAAGAAACCGAATAGCGCGCCATAGAGCAGCGTCGATTGCCACGTTGCGCCCGTCCCGCCGCTGACGAAGATCAGGATACCCGCGACATAGGTCAGATAAAACAGGACCGCCGGCACGAGCTTTACCTCGCCCAGCAGATGCCCGACCTGTGAGGTGAAGAAGCCCTTGGCAATGACGCCAAGGAACAGGAAATCAATCGGTACGATGACGAACAGCGTCACCAGATAGAGCGCGGCGTATCGGTTCACGGTGGCCTCCAGCCCGCAAACCGCGGGCAATCATTCGCAGTATAGACAAACTACGAATTTGGAGGCCTCGGGTTTCACGGCGGCGTTATCCGCCGCCGTGAGGTTCCGATCAGGCCGCGCGGACGCGATCGAGGAACTTTTCGACCTCGGCCTTCAGATGCAGGCTCTCGCTCGACAGGTTCTGGGCCGAGGCAAACATCCGGCTCGAGGTCTCGCCGGTCTCGTCCGCGCCTTGCGCGGCGTTGCGGATATTGACGGCGACATCGGCCGTCCCGCTTGCCGCGGCGCGGACGCTCTGCGCGATGTTCTGCGTCGCCCCGCGCTGCTGCTCGACCGCCGCCGAGATCGAAGTCGCGATATCGCTGATGCGCTCGATGGTCTGGCCGATCGCCTTGATGGCGCTGACCGACTCTTCGGTTGCAAGCTGCATGTTGCCGATCTGGCTGGAAATCTCCTCGGTCGCCTTCGCGGTCTGTCCGGCGAGGCTCTTGACCTCCTGCGCCACCACGGCAAAGCCGCGGCCGGCGTCGCCTGCGCGCGCCGCCTCGATGGTGGCGTTCAGCGCCAGCAGGTTGGTCTGTTCGGCGATCGAGGTGATCAGCTTCACCACGTCGCCGATCCGGGCGCCGGCTTCCGACAATTCGTTGATGCGCTGGTCGGTGGCGGCGGCCTGCTTGACGGCATCGGCCGCGATCCCGTTCGATTCCTGGACCCGGCGGGTGATCTCCGCAATCGAGCTGGAGAGTTCGTCGGACGCGGTCGCCGCCGTACGGACGTGTTCGGATGCGGTTTCCGACGCGCCCGCCGACTTGCCCGACAGGCCGGCGGTGGTCCGCGCGGTTTCGGTGAGTTGACGCGCGACGCGCTCAAATTCGCCGGAGGAGTTGAGCACCTTGTCGAGGATGGTGCCGACGCTGGTCTGGAACTCGTCGACGAAACCCCGCAGTTCGGATTTGCGCTGGTCGGCCGAGGCAATCGCAGCCGCGGTCTGTTCCTCGCGCAGGCGGCGGCGTTCGACCGAGTTGTTCTTGAACACCTCCAGCGTTCGCGCGATCTCGCCGATCTCGTCGGTGCGATCGTGGCAGTCGATCTCGACATCGGCATTGCCGTTGGCGATCGCGGTCAGCGAGGCCGTGGCCGAGGTCAGTGGCTTGGTCACGCGGCGCACCAGCACCATGGTCAGCAGCATCACCAACAGCGCGGCGACACCGGCCGCGATGGCCATGTTCGTGATGGCGTGCGACAGCATGCTTTCGAACTGCGCCATCGGGATGCCGACATAGAGGATGCCAATGACTTTGCCCGCCGGATTCACGATCGGATAGTAGGCGGTCATGAAGGTCTTGCCGAACAACGTCGCCGGTCCCTTGTAGGCCTCGCCGCGGCGCAGGACGGCCTGGCCGGGATGGTCAGGGGCGAGCTGGGTGCCGACAGCGCGGTCGCCGTTCTCCTTCTTGACGTTGGTGGTACGTCGGACGAACTGGTTGCTCGCCTCGTCGTAGACGAACAGGGTCGCGTTGCCGCCGGTATAGCCCACCGCGCGATCGACGATCGCGTGATCCTTGAATTCGGGCATCTTCGGCATTTCGGCGCGGGCGACCGTCCCGTCCTTGATGGTGATCTTGGCGTCGCTGTAGGTCTCGGCAAAAGCCAGGCTCAGCGTGCGCAGGTTCATTTCGATGTCACGCATCGCCCTGTCGCCGAACTCGTTGGTCAGCGACCAATGGGCGGCGCCTACAACCAGCGCGGTATTGACCGCGATCAGAAGAATGGCGGAGATGACGGCCTTGGTGCCAAGCCGAAGCTTCAGCGAAGGCAGGAACTTTCCAATCGAACGCGCGGTCATAATGAGTAATCCCCCAGAAACGGGGTCAATTTGACGGGTTTTGCTTACGATCGCCTTAATGGGCACAACCCTAAGCAAGGTTTGAAGAATTTAATGGAACCTATGCGCGCATGACTGCATCACGCCCCGGCATCGTCTGGTATCGCGACGACCTCCGTGTTTCCGACCATCCAGCCCTTCGCGCAGCCTCCACTGCACACTCATCGGTTGTGTTCATTTACGTGCTCGACGACAGGGCGCCTGGCCTTCGGCCGCCCGGCGGCGCGGCACGTTGGTGGCTGGCGCAGTCGCTCCGCGCGCTGCAGGCGAGCCTGCAGAGGCGCGGGGCTGGGCTTGTTCTGCGAAAGGGATCCGCACCTGAGGCCATTGCTGCGCTGGCGCGCGAGCTTGATGCCGGGTGCGTATACTGGAACGAGATCGCGCAATCGCCGCACCAGGCTGTCGCCGATCGCCTCGCTACAGCGCTCGAGGAGATCGGCGTCGCGGCACAACGCTTTTCGGGCGACCTGCTGGCGGCGCCGAGCCAGATCCGCAACAAGGAGAACCGCGGCCTGCGCGTGTACACGCCGTTCTGGCGACGGGTGCAGGCGCTCGGCGATCCGCCCAAGCCGCTTCCGGCGCCAAAGCGGCTGAACGGCGTACCCGACCTCGCCAGCGATACGCTCGAAGATTGGGAACTCGAGCCCACCGGGCCCGACTGGGCCGGGGGCCTGCGCGAAACCTGGCAGCCCGGCGAGGCGTCGGCGCAGGCACGCCTCGAGGCATTCCTCGAAGGCGCCATCGCCGGCTACACCGGCGACCGCGACCGGCCCGACCGGGACGGCACCTCCAAACTCTCGCCGCATCTTCGGTTCGGCGAGATCAGCCCGCGCCAAGTCTGGCATGCCGCGCGCTTTGCGGCGGCCGAGCACCCTCGCCTGTCCGCCGATATCGACAAATTCCTCAGCGAACTCGGCTGGCGCGATTTCTGCCGCCATCTCCTGTTCGACGTCCCCGATCTCGCGACGCGCAACCTGCAGCCCTCCTTCGACGACTTTCCGTGGAAGTCCGATGCCAAAGCGTTGCAGGCGTGGCAGCGCGGGCGCACCGGCTACCCGATCGTCGATGCCGGGATGCGCGAACTCTGGCACACCGGCGTCATGCACAACCGCGTGCGCATGGTGGTGGCGTCGTTCCTGGTCAAGCACCTCCTGATCGACTGGCGCCTGGGCGAACAGTGGTTCTGGGACACGCTCGTCGACGCCGATGCCGGCAGCAACCCCGCCAACTGGCAATGGGTGGCAGGCTCAGGCGCCGATGCCGCGCCCTACTTCCGGGTCTTCAATCCGATCCTGCAGGGCGAGAAGTTCGATCCCGATGGCGCCTATGTCAGGCGCTGGGTGCCGGAGCTGGGGCAACTGCCCGATAAACTGATCCATCAGCCCTGGACGGCGACGCCAATCGAACTTGCAGGCGCGGGCGTCGAACTCGGCAAGACCTATCCGCAGCCGATCATCGATCACAAGGTTGGGCGCGAACGCGCACTCGCGGCCTACGCGACGATCCGCGGCAATTAGGATTTTGCGGGCGCGCTGCGGTTGACCAGCAGCACGGCGGCCGCACAGGCGATCATGCCGACGATAGCGATGGCATCGAGCCGTTCGCCGAACAGCACGTATGCCATCAGCGCCGTCACCGCCGGCACCAGATAGAACAGGCTCGCCACCGAGGTCGCCGCCGAGCGGCGGATCAGCCAGTACAACAGCCCGATCGATCCGATCGACAGCACCACCGCAAGCCAGGCGAGCGCCAGGATGAATTCGGTGGTCCAGTGCACGACATTGGTCTCGAACAGCCAGGCGCCGAGGCCAAAGAAAATCGTCACCGCGATGAATTGCACGAGATTGCCGGAGCGCCAGTCGATCGCGTTGCAGTATCGCCGCTGGTAGAGCGTGCCGAGCGTGATGCTGACCAGCGATACGCCGGAGGCGAACCAGCCCCAACCCGCCTCGCCGCTCATCGGCCGGTCGTGCAGGATCAGCACGACGCCGGCGAGCCCGAGAAATAGTCCCGCCCATTGCAGCGGCGTGACGCGCTCGCCGAGCCAGCGGCTCGCAATCGTCGAGGTCAGGATCGGCTGCAGGCCTGGTATCAACGCCGAAAGCCCTGCCGGGATCGAATGCGCGATCGCGATCGCCGTGCCGCCGAGATAGATCCCGTGCACCAGAATGCCGGCGACGGCGCTGTGCGCAATACCGGTGCGATCGGGCCAGCGCGGCCGCGTGATCGCAACGATGATCGCCATCAACACAACCACGCAGGCCATGCGGATGGCGAGATAGGTCAGCGGCTCGGCGCTGTTCAGCACGTATTTGGTGCCGATGAAGCCGGTGCTCCAGAGCACGACGAAGATCGCCGGCGCGGCGCTTGCAGCAAATTTTTCGAAGTCGCTGGTCATTTGCCGCCCCTGTTGCCCGATCATATGCTATGCGGCAAGCATCGATCGCGCGGGGTAACCCGCGCGATTTCACATATCGAAGACCTGACACACCCAAGACCTGACACAACGAAGACCTGACACAACGAAGACCTTGCACACCGAAAATTTGGAATGAGGAATTGCCATGGACGTTCGCGCCGCCGTCGCTATTGCCGCTGGAAAGCCGCTTGAAGTCACCACCGTCCAGCTCGAGGGGCCGCGCGAAGGCGAAGTGCTGGTCGAGATCAAGGCCACTGGCATCTGCCACACCGATGAATTCACCTTGTCCGGCGCCGATCCCGAAGGATTGTTTCCGGCCATCCTCGGCCATGAAGGCGCGGGCGTCGTCGTCGACGTTGGCAAGGGCGTCACCAGCGTCAGGAAGGGCGACCACGTCATTCCGCTGTATACGCCGGAATGCCGGCAGTGCCCGTCCTGCCTGTCGCGCAAGACCAATCTCTGCACCGCGATCCGCTCCACGCAAGGCCAGGGCCTGATGCCCGACGGCACCTCCCGCTTCTCGATCGGCGGCAAGCCAGTCCATCACTACATGGGCACGTCGACATTTGCGAACTACACCGTTCTGCCGGAGATCGCGGTCGCAAAGATCCGCGAGGACGCGCCGTTCGACAAGGTCTGCTACATCGGCTGCGGCGTCACCACCGGCATCGGCGCCGTCATCAACACCGCCAAGGTCGAGGAAGGCGCCAAGGCGATCGTGTTCGGGCTCGGCGGCATCGGGCTCAACGTGCTGCAGGGCCTGCGCCTTGCCGGCGCCGACATGATCATCGGCGTCGACATCAACAACGACCGCAAGGCATGGGGCGAGCGGTTCGGCATGACGCACTTCGTCAATCCGAAGGAGCTCGGCAAGGATCTCGTCCCTCACCTCGTCGACATGACGAAATCGGGCGCGGACCAGATCGGCGGCGCCGACTACACGTTCGACTGCACCGGCAACGTCACCGTGATGCGCCAGGCACTGGAATCCTGCCATCGCCGGCGGGCGCCGAGATCTCGACGCGGCCGTTCCAGCTGGTGACCGGCCGGGTCTGGAAAGGTACGGCGTTCGGCGGCGCCAGGGGACGCACCGACGTGCCGAAAATCGTCGACTGGTACATGCAGGGCAAGATCCAGATCGACCCGATGATCACGCATGTGATGCCGCTGGCCGAGATCAACAACGCCTTCGAGCTGATGAAGCGCGGCGAATCCATCCGCGGCGTGGTGACGTTCTAGTTTGGAGGATGCCGGAGATCCCGCGATCAGCGCGGGATCACCACTCTTCCGGACAGGGATCGACGATCTTCCAGAGTTCGCCGCCGTTCTTGATCTTCTTCATCTCGTTGGTGAGCCCGCCATTGCGGCGGATCCAGTCCTTCACCGTATCCGGGTAGTAGGACATCAGGTCCGTCGTCCCTTCGGCACTGTTTACCTTCATACCGAACGTGTAGGCCTTGTCATAATAGGCCAGGTGGAAGCCGACGCTTGCCTTCGGGGTCACGCAGATCTTGTTCATCGGCACGATGCCGAACACCAGCGTGCAGGCCGAATTGCAGATGCCGTCGATGATCACGCGCTCCTTGCGGTCGCGGATGCGCTTGTACTTGGTCTTGTATTCCTCGACCAGGCCGCCGTGGTCGCGCCTGATGTGCAGGTCGGCGCGCGCCGGCATCGCGACCAGCACCGAGACCGAGACAGACAGCAAAGCGAGCGACGTGATGCGCATGGGCACTGAAGAGCGGGTGACCTTTGTCAGGTGAGACCACGAGGGGCCGTAAGCTCAGGACAAGACAGCAGAATTCTGGCCAGACTGTGTTTGGAATTCGTTAAGCATCGCTGGGGCCCAAAATCCACGGTGACCAAAAATGCACGCCGGCTGAGCAGTTTTCCGCAGCTTTTCCAGCCGTTTCGCGTAGAATAGGAACCCGAACCGGCTGAAAACGGCTAGTTTCAGTACGATTTCCGGAGAATCGAGATGAAAACAGCGAAGTTCTGGATGGGCGCGGCCCTCCTGTCCGCCGTGGCCCTGGCCCCCAGCCTGGCGGATGCGCGCCATAACCGGCACCATCGCCACTACCACCATAACTATGGACTGCCCTACCACATCAGCTACCTCCACAATTACGGCCCCGGCCTGCGGCCCGGCACCTTCGCCTTCTACGACGGCCCGTCCACCATCCTCTGCCGCCAGAGCGCAGCCGCCTATATCGGCCAGGACCGCCGGCGCTATCCCTGCTACTGAGGGCCTGCTGGCCCTCTCGGGCCAAGTCTGATAAGCGACCCCACGCACGCGCTCGTAGCTCAGCTGGATAGAGCATCGGATTTCGATTCCGAGGGTCGGGAGTTCGAATCTCTCCGAGCGCGCCATTGAAAGAATTGGGCAATTTGTACATTTTCGCCCTGAGCGGCGAGCCAAGGTTCATTGGGGTAACGGCCCGGGTAACAGATCGTTGTTGGCCTCATGGCCCACGCACCGTGCTTCCGGGCCACCTTGAAGGTCCCGATGAGTCGCACCCGGTTCGCTACGTCTACGATTTGTCTCGCTGCTCAACGGCCGGAAACGCAGGGTTTATCGCGACGGAAAATGGACCCGTGCACCGACGTCACGCCGGCAGGACCGGCTCCCTCGGTCGACTCGGTGCCTCGGTCCTGATCAAGCCGGGCGCATCGGGCACATAAGATATGGTCCTCAACAGCACCTTTAGCTCATACACCTCGGAGGCAAGCACGTCTGCCCGATGGTGCACGAGTCTGATTTGTCGCAACTGAAGAGCTACAAGCACGAATGTGCTGGCGAGCAGCACGTCGGCAATGGGGTCATCAAATAACCAAAGGAAACCCTGCAACATCTCGCGGCCTCCCAAAAAGCCAAACCTAGCCGCCTGGTTATTGCCGGTCCAGCATCGCCAGATTGTTCGCCATGATCGATGCACCGGGCGACCGGCGGCCCAGCAGGTTGCGAATGACCCGCGCTTGGCGGCGGTGTGCGCGGACCAAAAACATGTGATACAAATACCGGAGAAACTGTAATGCTCGGGACGAAATAGGGGCGTTCGATCTCGACGTGCGTAGAGTTCCGCGATGAAGGTGTTCGTGTATGTGAACGCTTGGAAGAAGGTCGGCGACGCCGACCACATCAAGGTATTTGCGACGGCGGACGCTGCAAAAAATTGGCTGGTACAGCACGATCCGAAGGGCACTGCGTTCGAGCAGGAAGTCAGAGACAGCCCGCCAGAACCGGAAAGCGACTGGAGCTGCTGACTACCCTTGAGCCGCCCTACTCCATTCCATCAATCTCCCTGACATTCCACAGCGCGGCTGCGAGGATCATGAGAGACGGCGTCCACGCAAGCATTGCGCCGAACGCAACGGCTTCCAGAGTAGTCATATGTCACCTCCAAAGTGACGAACCTTCGTCAAGGTTGTCCTGATTTAAGGCGATTCTGTGCGCGTGCACTGCGAAATGCCGACTTTGTCCTGCTGCCGCACAGAAAACCGGCGCCAGGCGGGCTTCGGGCGAACCCACGGCCCGGCCGGTATTGGATCACGCTCGAGTGAGATATGCCGAAACCGGTGAACTTGCATTGGGCTGGCTGCGACCGAAAAAAGGAAGGCTGCCGTTGTATCGGCCAAGGGGTGCAGCATGGATCAAGTGGATGACGAGTGGATGCGTCGCCTTCTGCAGATCTCGTCCGACATTCACCACCGAATGGGTGAAGTGTATAAACTGAGAGAACTAGTACGACAGGCAGAAGCCGCAAAATATGGTGAGGCGCCAACTGGGCCTCTGGTCGAAGACAATGAGTTGCGCGCCTTGTCCGATATCTAAGGATCTCGAGGCTTGCTAGAACCGGCGTCGTTCGAAGATGAATTGAGGATCTTCAGCCGTTGCTCGATTTCAGCTTTTCTTGCCTTCAGTTTCTCGCTGAGAACGTCCTGCATCAATTCGCGGAGCTCAAACAGCTCCTCGATCGTCATAGATTTCCACTCATCACTCAACATGTCGCCACCCCTCGCGATCATGAAAGCAATCGATTGTCGATGAGTGGATGAGAAACGGGGCAATACGGCGGTGAACAAGGATTTATGCACACCGCAGAACTACGGAGCCGCCACGGCCGCCGGCCCGTGGGTCATGGTCCACGGAAAAGCCCGGCGCTGAGGCCGGGACTAACTTGGAGCGAAGCGCGGGCAACACGCCTTTTCCTACTTTCCACATCCCCGGCCAAACGCTCTATTTCACTCGAACGCTGTTCTGTTAGCATCCGGGCTTTCAGAAATAATGATTGGGTTCGATCATGTTGGAGAGCGAATTTAAGCGACAACGCGCCAATCTAATACTCGAATTGGCGGATCAGACGACAGATCCCTTCATCCGAAAACGCCTGCTCGCGCTGGTATCGAGATATGACGATGGCGTGCGGCGCGCGACGATAGCGTTGGCCGATCTCGAAACGAAGAACGCTGTCATCCAGTCCGGATAGTAACGCTCCACTTGCACAAAAATCCAAAAGCCTCAAGGCTGATGTGGTTGCCGCGATTTTCCGGTAACGATCCTAACCGTTATCGAGGCTTCAGATGGTTCTCGATATTTTGACGATTCTATTTCTGGCTTCTGGCTGGGTTCTTATAGTCAAAATGGCTTTTGAACGGCGGCGCGACGTACTTCACGGGCATTCAATGAAGCGTCGAAAGAACAGCCAGACCAATGCGCCGGCCAGCCATCGGCGCCGAATGCCTCGGACGAATACGAGCATCTCCTTGAAGGGATTCAGTCCGAGATTGAGAGACAGAAGCAGATGTCTATCACGCCATCACGGGTGCACGCTGCGGCGACCGTGAACGACAAAGATGCATGATGCAGCGAAAACTGCCCGCGCGGACTGTTCACCCTCGGTTGCCCCGGGATGGCTTAATCGGCTCATAAGATACGATGCGACCTTTCCGATCTCGCGACTTTCTCGAAACCTTGTGTCGGTCGCGCCAAAGCAGTCCTGCAACAAGCAGAAGGCTTGGCACCCATGCCAGCATGATTCCCAAAATTACGGCTTGGACTGTGGTCACTGGCTGTCGTCCTGTGTGGCTCGCCGAAGCGAGACAGTGTCAACATGGCAATCCTTGCAGACTAAAACTTTCAGAAATTTTCGATTTGCCGTCCAATTGCGCTTGAGATGTGCCGGACAAGTTCGCTGGTGACATTCTGGTCGGACGGCGCACACGAAAGTGATCGAACGTTTATCGAGAGCTCGCGACACAGTCGTCCCGACATCGCCAGACTGCCAAGAAGGAATCCGACCCTTCGGAATGGCAGACTGCGATTGAGGTTCCGATGCTGGTTTCGCGAAGCGGGCCGGCGATGTTGCCTCGGATCGCACTCATTCAGGTCCTTGACCGAAACGTCTTGCTGGAGTTGACCCTAATTAATGGTGAATGAACGCCCCGTTCACGTATCATTGCACGAGGCCGCGCAATGATCGGGCGATTTGGGCGGGAGACTTAGGATGATAGCCACTATCGCTGCAGCAGCAATCGCTGCTCACCTTGGCGGACTTCAATCGGCTGAGACGACGTCGGTGATACAGGCCCAGTATTGTGGGCACGGTTATGACATCGACATACATGGACGCTGCTATCCGAACGGTGTGATACCGCCTCAGTATCAGGCTGCGCGGCAGTATCGCGGATATGGACGGTACGGCTACGATGGTTCCGTTCCATGCGGACATGGCGCCGACGTGGATGTCAGAACTGGACGGTGTTATCCGAACGGCATGGTACCGCCGCAGTTTCAAAACCGACCTCGATACTACCATCGCTATTAGGTCTGGTTCCACCAGCGTAAAGCGGCAGAGGCACGAAAAGCCTCATCGCCGATTCACGCGCGGCTCCCTTTTCCCTGCTGGTCAGCGTGGAAGGACGGGAGCGCAATTGGCATTGGGAAGCATCACCGCACGGTCCTGGGTGGCCTGGAAGCCTGAAGTCCAGCCTGCGGAAGGCCTACCTCATGGGGTTCAAAGTGGTTACCGCGTGGGCCCCGTGCCTCAGCGCGAGGGAGGTCACGAAACGACGCCACCGACCGAGGCGGTTCCAGATTTAACCTCCATCCCCGACATCAACATTAACGAGCGATTTGCATTGCCTCCGATCGCACGATCGATAGCCTCTCGTCGCGCGGCTGGGCCTCGGTCGACACACAGTGGTTAATCGCCGGACGTGCGGGCTTTGCATGCAACCGTTCAGCGATCCTCCGTGCTTGCGAAGTGAGGAAGCGACATCATGCTCTCTCCGATCGATGTTCCCGAAGTTTCGATCCATCAACTCGTGCGCCCGGACTCCTGGCACGTCTGGACCGTCACGATTCCCCGCCGATCAATCACTGGCGACCTTGTACGTGGCGGCGTCTGGCGGCGGCACGACGGCCAGCGCTGGCAATACAGGCCAATCACAGAATACGGGGATTGATGATGAGGCCGAACATCGACCGACGATCAGCAGGTCGGTCAATCATTGGCAGAGGCGCCCTGCTATTCTTCGACGGCCAGCCCGGCACGCGCGGCTGCAGCATCGTCGATTTTTCGCACCGCGGCGTTAAGCTTCGGACGCATGACCTCCCTGTGCTGCCCGTCTTCTTCAAACTGACTTTCGACAACTTCATCACAATTCAAAAGTGCCGCTTGATCTGGCGTAAGGGCGACTTCATCGGCGCGGCTTTCGAAAACTGAACAATTTCGTTCCCCCGGCTGATCGCCGCCGGCCTATCGGAAAACATGCCGCCGATCGCGCAATCAATGTACGCCTCCGATTCCGTAGGCCTAGCTGCGCAGCCGCGTCCATCAATGCCGACACGATGCGCAACCCGGCGCGCGCCCAGAGCCGACTTCACGTCGCTTCAGTATCGATCGCGCGGCGTATCACCCGCCGCACTTCTGCGTTGGACAGGAACAGGTCGTGGTTGATGACGCCCCAGCCGGCGTCGGAGGCATCGATCACGCGCACGCCGAGTTGTTCGATGGCGGCCTTCTCGGCCGCTCCGACCCGTGTCATTCCTCCGGCAAGCCGACCCGACAGCGCCAGCGCGCGATCGTTCGTCGCGCTGATCACGGTGATCTTGCGGGCGAGCGGACCGATGCGGCCGATCGCCGACGAGAACACGTCCATGTCGATGTCGGGCGCTGCGAACACCACCGAGCCGATCCTGCCCGTTACGCTGTCACCATGTCGCGCATAGAGCTGACGGAGGCTTTCCAGCGTCAGCATGGTTCCCATGCTGTGCGCCACGATGTGGGTCCGGCCGGCGCCGGGCGCTCCGACGATGGAATTGAGCACGCGCTCAAAACCGTCGCGCGACCACATCGCGCTTTCGCGGTCATAGGCGTAGTCGAGAAACCCAGCCTTGGAGGGCCACGAGAACACCATGGTCCGGCCGCGAAACTTGATGCCGTCGGCGAGGTTCGCGGCATCGAGAACCGCAGTCTCGAACGTCTGCTTGAACCCGTGCACGTAGATCAGAATATCTCCACCGCCCTGGGCCTGTGCGAGAAGGTCGCCGACATCGCCTGAAACGGGCTCGACCCCATCGAGGCGCCAGTCGCCAAGTCCGACTGCGGAGAGCGAGAGGCGGCTATCGTCCGGCGGCACGAGCTTTGCCGTAGCAACAGTGATCGCAGAAGCCCGCTCCGGTCCGAACCAGGGCTTTGCGCGCCCGCCATTCACCCGCTTGCGCGTGGTGGTGACCAGCAAGGTGGGATTGCCTGCGAACGACGATGCGTCATAGCTCGCGCCTGTCGCGCCCAGACCAGCGCATCCGCCAAGCGCGATCAAGCTGCCGGCGGATGCAAGCCCGCGCAGCAGCGCGCGGCGCGACACGTTAGTTTCCTGCTGCAGCAAATGTCGAACGATCACACGGAACCTTTGGGCACACTGACGCCCCGCACCCGATCAGTCCCTTGAAAGACAATGGCGGCGAAAAAAAGGGGATCGCATCACGCCTTGCAGGCAGGTGTTCGCCAAGGACGCGCCTCAGAGCCCGGCGACTGCCGATCAGGAGCAAATCCAGATGATCGTAATCGCGATCGGGATACCCAAGGCAAGTGCGCTGAGGATCGACAAGACGAACTCAGAAAGCAAATTTGCCTGGGGCCGCACATCAGGTAGCGACATGGCGTTACTCCTTGGAGCCCCACGAGCGTCCGCTCGTCCCCAGGATGAACGATCAATTTCGTGTTCGGACCGAGATCCGGAAGTCTTTTTAATGTCGGAATGCTGAGCGCTTATGGTTAACAACTGGTTAACGAAGGCAGACATGGAGAGGCCCCGCGTCCTCTAAACGGATGCCTAGTCGAGGGTTGCGCGCGCGCGCCAGCGCGACTCGAAGTCGTCGGAGTCTTTCGGCATCGACGCCTGGGCATCCAGGAGATCAACCGACTTCACCGTGAGGATCTTGATGGGGGCTTCGCCGGCAGGCGGCGCTTCGCGGGCAGCAGTCCGCTGGACCGCGGGCGCTTGCGCAGGCCAGTGCAGCAATGATTTCGAGATCACGCCCTTGCCTTCGTACCAGCACTTTCGGCCATCGATCAGCCGATAGGTCCAGGCCTTCTGGGTATTCGAAGGCGCGGCAAGGCATTGCTTCGCTTCCACCGTTGGCACGCCAATCGGCAGGAGAACCGCAATGCAAGCGGCGCAAGCCGCGATGTGAATCTGCTTTGCCATAGGAGCAACTGTGACCTTGCACCAATACTCGGCGTTACTGTTACCCGCGTAGCCTGTCTGCGGAATTTGGTCATAACGGGCCCGAATCTGGGCCAGATTAGTTCAGTGCGGCGGTAGGGAACCCGGCCTGAGCCATGGAGTTAACCAAGGGCGGCCCGTCCCACCGGATAGCCGACGGGTCGACGAAACCATTTCAGCGGCGCGCGAAGTGCTCCGGAAACACAACCGCCCTATCATCGCATCCAAGTAAAACCACGGGGTTAGATCATGTTAGTATCGGTCCTCAACCTCATCTACCGCGAGTTTCTCAAGCGCGCCCTCCCCGGCATCTCAACCTTGGGAGGAAAGCTATGATCGAGATCGTAACAGCGCTCCTTGCCTTCATCAGCATCGGCATCTTCCTGGCCCATGCGTTCGACGCCTATCGCCTGCGCTAGCCCGAGCGCGGCGAAGCTAAGGTGAGACTTCCCATCGCTCCATGAAACCGCGCGAGCGATTGTGGGTAGCATACAGGCGGCCGCAAGCTTGGGCTCGCGGATCCCCGAGAGAAATTCCCTGACAACAAAGCTGCTCCCTTGGTATGCAGCCGGCCCGCGTCAGCAGGCAGACGACTTGGCCGGGGCGCCCGCAGGCGCAATTGAACAGCCATTATCAACGGGTTAGACAGACGCTCTGGGATGGTGCTAGAGAACGCTGGCGCGCTGCTGGATTTCGATTCCGGGGGTCGGAGTTCGAATCTCTCCGGGGCGCCCCTTTCGGCAAAATGACAGGTCCAGGCGAACCTACCCATTCGAGAGCAAACCCACATGAAAAAGATCATTCTCGCGCTGGCGTTCCTCTATCCGGCCGCGGCGTTTGCTCAGGGAACGAGCACGCCCGCCGGCCCTCCTACGATTGGTGGCAAGCCGCTGGTCGTGGTCGGATCGAAGAAGGAAGCGGCAAAGCCATTGTCGCCCGCCCAGAAGTTGCAGGCCTGTCAGGACATCGACGACGCGACCAAGGAACGTCTGAATTGCTACGACGCGATCTACGCGCCGCAACCAAAGCCGAAGCCGGCGGCCGCCAAAAGCGTCACCGAATGCCGCTTCCAGAAAGAGGAAGACGAGCGGCTGACTTGCTACAATGGTTTTGCGGACAAGATTCCGAAGCTGCCAAGGTAAGCCAGGCAGCGCTCCTTACCAGTTATTGTTCCAGCCCGGGGACCCGAAGAAGCCGAACGGCGACTGCTGTGCAACGCGCACCGGCGGGTTGGCGCGGGCCTTGGCAACCTTGCGCTTGCGCTGTGGCTCGAGCTTTTTGGGTTCGGCGGGAACGAACTGGGCAAAGGTATCGCGCACGCGGGCCTCGGCCGAGGCGTCGGCGGCCGGCTGCGACGGAGCTGCGGCAACCTGGATATTCGTGGCCGACGGAACGATCGTGGGAAGGCTGGTATCGTAGACCAGCCGCTCCGGCAATTTCTGGTCGGACCGGATTCGAACCACAGTCTTGTCGACCGTCGCTGCGGAACTCTCGGCCACGGCGACCGGCTGCGGAGCAAATCCGCTGATCGCCAGCAACAGCGCGAGCAGCGCGCCACCGACAAACACGAAATATCGAACCACGGGCATTTGGTAATCGCTCCCCCGCACCATACGCGCGGTCAACTCGCCAACGGGCGATATAGCGATTAGTTCCTGGCTTGCCGGCAAGGTTCAAAGGTGCCGGTCACGTTTTCGGGTACGGAATGCCGGTTCCGGTGCACAGGGTTAAAGGCGACCGGTGGCGCTCCAGCGTGCATTTCGCCGCGACGGCGTTAACCGCTGACGACCCCGACTGCCTCTCCGGCATTGCAGGCCTCGGGGTGGAATTGGGGATGTCGGGCCGCTAGATTGGCGGCGCCGCGTCCGCGCCTGTATTTCAGCAGCAACAAGAACAAGGGGGAATCGAGATGTCGAATATCAATGTCACCTGGGACCACATCCATCTGCGCAGTCCCGATCCCGAGGCGACTGCGGCATGGCTTGAAGACGTCCTGGGCGGCGAGGTCGTTCGCGGCCCCGGAAGGATCGATGTCAAGCTCGGGGGCGCCAACGTGTTCATCGCGCCCGTGGCCGCCGGCGACGGCGTCAACGCGCCGCCGCTGACGCCCTATCAGGGGCTCGATCACTTCGGACTGACGGTAAAGGACATCGACGCGGTTGCCGCCGAGATCAAGGCCAAGGGTGTCGAATTCACCAGGCCGCCGACCACCATCCGGCCCGGCGTGCGCATCTGCTTCATCCGCGGTCCGCAAGGCATCTCGATCGAGTTGCTGGAGCGCGACCAGAAATATACCTGACCCTTCCGCACCCGATCGCTTCGGGTCTGTCATCGCACCCTGCCGGCGCGGCCAGCCACGTCATGCTGCCGGGCATGAAGCAGCAGATGCTCACTCCCGGATAGCCCTTGATCGGCCAAACCTTGGTTCGGCCGACCCGGATCGGTGACCTCGTCATCCTCGGGTACCTCATCAGGGCCAGTTCGGTTAGCCCTCATTCAACGCAGGAGTGGCCAGCGCCTGGCTTGCCGCCTGCACGGGAATTCGCGGGCAACCTGACGCGTTGACGCTTCGGGTCGCGCTTTGGCATAATTTCCCGCCGGCTTCCTCGGGCAGTCGCCGGGATTGGATCATCATGAAGAACGGGCTGTATTCGATCCACGTCACCCTGCTGGATGGACGCATCGGCAAGGGCAGCGGTGTGATTCTGTTCCGCGATGGCCAGATCCTCGGCGGCGACGCGTACCTGTTCTACACCGGCAGCTACACCGTGAAGGGCGACACCTTCAAAGGCGAGGTGCTGGTGCAGCGTCACACCACTCCCCGTGAAGACGCCAATCCGCTGTTCGGCGGTCCCAATCCCGTCGGCATCGGCGTGTCCGGCACCTTCACCGATACGCGCGGCAACATGAACGGAACGGCGCTCGTCGGCAAAGCCAGCCAGATCTTCGGCGCAACGCTGCACAAGCTCGCGGACATCAACTAGCTAACGGCCCTTCCCGTGCCGCCTATTCTGCCGCCTGCTCGAGCGGCGCCGTGCGCGGCAGGATCATCTGGATGCGTGTGCCGCCACCCGGCTCTGAATCGAGGTCGAGCCGTCCGCCGAGGCGGTTGGTGACGATGCTGTAGACGATATGCAGGCCAAGTCCGGTGCCACCCTGGTCGCGGCGCGTGGTGAAAAACGGATCGAAGGCGCGGCGGCGTACGTCGAGGCTCATGCCGCATCCGTTGTCGGAAAAAATCACCTCGACATTGTTCTTGCCGGACTCGCGAACCTGGATGTCGACCGTGCCTGCCTTGCCGTCGGGGAACGCGTGCGCCACCGAGTTGAGGAACAGGTTTGTCAGCACCTGACCGTAGGGGCCGGGATAGCTGTTCATCATGAGATTGGGCTGGCACTCGACATTGAGCGTCAAATTGTGCTTGCGCAGGCCTGGCCGCAGGCTCATCACCACCTGCTCGGTGAGATCGCCGAGATCGAAGCTGCGCTGGTCCGAATAATTGCGGTCGGCCGCGACCTGCTTGAACGACTGGATCAGTTCGGCGGCGCGGTTGAGGTTGGCGACGAGTTGCGACGACGCATCGCGACTGGTGTCGAGAAATTCGTTCAGGGTCGAGCGCCGCAGTTCGCCGCGGGCGACCTCGGCCCTGAAGTTCGCAGTCTTCCGCTCCAGCGACGAGGCTACCGTCAGGCTGATGCCGACGGGATTGTTGACCTCGTGGGCGACGCCCGCGACCAGCCGCCCGAGCGCTGCGAGCTTCTCGGCTTCGATCAGCGAATTCTGGGTTTCCCGCAGATTCCGCAGTGCGGCTTCCGCCGCATCCTTCGCCTTGCGCATTTCGGATTCGACGCGCTTGCGCTCGCCGATGTCGAGCGCCACGGTGACGATGTTCTCGATCTCTCCGGACCCGTCCAGGATCGGCAGCTTGTTCACCAGCCATTGCCGCATCTGGCCAGTGGAATCCTTGTATTCCTCCTCGTAGAATCCGAGTTCCTTGCCTACCGCGAGAATCCGCTTGTCGGGCTCGTCGGTCTTCGCCGCGCCATAGCGCGACATCAGTTCGGCAGTGGTACGGCCGATGGCGTCCCCGGGCTCGACGCCGAAAATGCCGGACATGTAGCGGTTCATCAGGACGTACCGGAGCTGCCTGTCCTTGACGTTGATGACGGCGGGCACGGTGTCGATGACCATCTGCAGCAGACGGCGGCCTTCGGCGATCGCGTCTTCAGCCCGCTTCTGGTCGGTGATGTCCCGTACCGTCCCCTCGTAGCGGACGATTTCGCCGGCCTCGTTGCGCACGGCGCTGGCGCTGTCGGATAGCCACAACACCGAGCCGGAACGCGTACGAACCTGATATTCGAACTCGCGGACCATGCCGTCGCGTTGCATCAGCCGCTCATATTCAGCCCGCGCCGCGGCGTGGACGTAGATCGTATCGGCGATGTCGCCGATGCCGTTGATCAGATCCTGCGGCGTGGCGTAGCCCATCATCCGCGCCAGCGCCGGGTTGGCATTGAGCAGCGCGCCGCCGGGCGTCGTGACGTAGATGCCGTCGACCGAGGCTTCGAACAGCTTGCGATAGCTTTCCTCGGCGAGGCGCTGTTCGGCGAGCGCACGCACCGCCGCCTCGCGCGCGGTGTCGGCGTCGACCAGCGTCTGCCGGAATACTTCCGCGGCGCGGGCAATGTCGCCGATCTCGTTGTCCACGTCGGTCGCCGGGATCGAAGCGCTCTTTTCGCCGCCGGCCACGGCGCGGATCGAAGTTGCAATCGAGGCAAGCGGGCGCACGGTACGACGGACCACCAGCAGCGAGGCGAATATCCCGATCAGCACGCCGGCGGTGCCGAGCACGATGCTCTGCCACTTCGCCTCCGTCAGCGTCCTTGCAAACTCGCGCGCGAGCACGCGGCCGCGCCGGTCGCTGACCTCGCGCAACAGTTCCGTGACGCGCTGGATCAGGCGGCCCTCGGTGCCCAGCACCTCCTTGTCGATGTCGGATATCTGCCGCTCGCGGATCGATATGCCGATGATCCCTTCGGCATAGGCATCGACCGCGGCCCGGAGCTTCGGCTCCGCGATCGTCATCGCACGCATGCTTTGCGCGGCCTGTTCGGCAGCCGATGGATTCCGCGCCAGCAGCGCCGAGGCGATCCGGCTCTGGGTCTGGAACAATGTCGACGCAATATGGGGGTCGGCCGTCTCGGCGATGGCGGCGTCGAACTGCTCGCGCAGCGGCGGCAGCGCGATGATCATTTCGGCGCGGCGGTTGATCAGCGCGGAAATCCGCTCGATCCCGGTGCGGTAGGTGGTCAGGCGCTCGCTGACGCCGTCGATCATGTCCTGCTGCTCGGGAGCAAGCTCCAGCCGGGTCTTTTTCAGGACCTCGCTGAGCGCGGTGGCGGCCTCCCCGACCTGGACCGACTGGGTGCCCGGATCGGTGACGAAATCCCGCGCGGCCAGCCGCAACTCGTTCATGCGGCGGTCGATGTCCTCGGCGAGGTCGCCGACGCTTTGCAGCCGTTGCAATTCCACGAAGGTCGAGTCGATATGTCTGATAGCGATGACGCTGGCGGTCGAGGTGATGATGATCACCGCGAGCACCAGCATGAAGCTGCCGAATGTCAGTTGGCCGATTGAAAGCGAAAACGATCTTGGCGTCGTCGAATTCGGCGGCGATTCAGAGGTCATGGTTATCGAGGCCGGGCTCCAGTCGGACCGCAATATACGATGTATTCCGGCCCGTTGGGAACGTGCTGACGGCACCGGGGAGCGGACAAAATTGGCCCGCCGGCCGTTGCGGTGCCGGATGCCCTGATCCGGCATTTGCCCCGGGGCCACAGGCGCCAGGCCTGTCGGCCAGCGGGCGATGATGCCGCTGTCGGAACCTGAGCCGCTCAGGCCGCCTTCCCGATCGGCTTCGCCTTTGCCGGGATCGTCATTGCGGCGACGCCGATGACGACGCAGGCAAGACCTATCCACGCCGTCGGGCTCAGTTGCTCGCCGAGAACAAGCACGCTCGCCGCGACGCCGATCGGCACCCGCAAATAGGCCTGCGCGGTGGCGCCGATCGATCCCAGCGTCTGGATCAGGCGGAAGTAGATCACGAAGGCGAACGCGGTGGAAAACACCGCGAGCCCGAGCAGCGCCAGCAGCGAATTGATCGACGGCGCCAGCGTCCACGGCCGGTCTACCACGAGGCTCAGCGGAATCAGGATCGCGGCACCGCAGAGCAGCGATCCCGCCGCCGGCGCCATCGGGTCGAGATCCCTGAAGGCGCGGCCGAAAATCGCCGCACCGGCGTAGCAGACGGCGGCCAGCACCAGGGCGATCTGCGCCGCCAGTTGTTCGCCCAGTCCTGACAGCGCCTGCACGCCGACGATCAGGCAGATCCCCACCATGCCTGCGACGACGCCGATCAATTTGCGCGACGTCACCGCCTCGTGGCGGGTGATCGCGAATGTCAGGAAAAATGTGAATATCGGCGCCGTCGAATTGAGGATGGTCGCAACGCCGGCATCGACGACCCGCGTGCCCCAGGCCACCATGGTCCAGGGGATGACGCTGTTGAGGCAAGCCTGGAACAGAAATCGACGCCAGTTCTCGGCGTCGACCGGCATCTTGATTCCGCGCCAGCGCATGATCCCAACCAGCAGCAGGCCTGCGATCAGCGTGCGACCGGCGATCAGCGTCACCGGCGGGATCGTCGCGACTGCGATTTTCAGAAATGTGTAGGACGCGCCCCACAGCGTCGCGAGCACGAGTAGCAGCATCAGCTCGCTTGCTATTTTGGGATGTTGCTGTTCGGCGTCGCCCATGTCCGTAATCCGGTCTCGATCGATATCAGGACCGGACATTACCGCCTGCCAGCACAATGATACTTCGTCAAACGCCGAAGTGTGCACGCAACCCTCAGCCGCCTGCACCGACCTCGAACACGTCGCCGTCGTATCCCGCCTCGAGCGGAATGCGGAGCTGTCGGCCGGTGCTGGTCTTGGTCATGACCGGCGTCACCGTGACGATGGACTTGCCGCGGCTATCGTCCATGGCGGCCTGCACGCTCTCCTGCTTGCCGAGCTTGATCAGGTTGCGCGTGGTCGGGAACGGCAGCTTGAAGCGTCCGCTCGCGCCGCCTTCGAGCGCCTCGCGCGGCGAGACCCAGATCGAGTCAGTGGATTCCTTGCCGTCATGGGCGCCGAGTTGCTCCGGTGGCGCGCCGGCAAGGAAGAACCAGGTGTCGAACCGCTTGGGCATGCCCTCCGGCGTGATCCAGTGCGCATAGGGCATGAGTTCGTCGAGCGCCAGCACCATGCCGTTGTCGGCGAGCACCTTGAGGAAGCTGATCTTGCCGTCGCAGAGGTCGGCGCGATGCGCCGCCTCGATCTCGCTGGCGCGCCGGGCCTCGACCAGCGACTTCGCACCGCTCGGCCGCGCCAGCAGGATGCCGCTTTCCTCAAAAGTCTCGCGGATCGCGGCGATGCGAAAGCTCAGCGTGGCCTCGTCGAGCCCCTCGCCGCCCGAATACAGCGCCGGCGTCGCGATGATCTCCTTGTCGCCCTTGTCGACGCTGCCGCCGGGAAACACCAGTGCACCGGAATTGAAGTCGATCTCGTAATGGCGAACCATCATGAAGACTTCGACTTCCTTTCGCTCCGCGCTGTCGCGAAGCAACAGGATGGTGGATGCGGGACGCGGGGCGACGGCTTCGGCCATTGGATTACTCCGCGGCGCTCGATTGCGGTTGCAGATTGGCGCGGCGGTCGACGCGCGCCACCCGCGACAGCAGATACTCGACTTCCGCCTTCGCAGTCGCCGTGATCGTCGCGCCGGGCTTGCGCTGCGCGCTGGACGAGATGATGCCGCGCTTCTGCAGCACGTATTTGCGCACCGACAGGCCCGCGCCCGGCTGCTGCTCGTAGCGGATCAGCGGCAGATGCGCGTCGAACAGGTCGTGCGCGGCGTCGCGCTTGCCGGCCTTCGACAGCTTGACGACGTCGATCAGGAGTTCGGGGAAGGCATACCCCGTCATCGCACCGTCGGCACCCCGCTCCATTTCGAAATCGAGGAACAGGCCGCCATTGCCAACCAGGATCGACATCGGCTTCAGCGAGCCATCCTTCTGGTAGCCGCGCAGCGTCGTGATCTTCTCCAGGCCCGGCCAGTCCTCATGCTTGAGCATGACGCAGGATGGTGAATCCATCACGATCTTGCGGATCACCGCGGGCGTGAAGATGACGTTGAGCGTCAGCGGATAATCCTGCAGCACCCACGGGATATCGTCGCCGATCATTTCCTGCGCCTGCTTGAAGTAGCCGGTGATCTGGTCGTCCGTGCGCAGGTTGGGCGGCGGCGCGATCATCACGCCGGCGGCGCCGGCATCCATCGACGCCTTTGCCAGCGAACGCATCGACGCAAATCCGGGCGCCGAGACGCCGACGATGATCTGCATGTTCTTGGCGCGCTTGACGAAGCGGATCGCGACCTGCTCGGCCTCGGCCGCGTCCAGCTTCGGCGCTTCGCCCAGAATGCCCAGCACGGTGACGCCGTCGCAGCCGACTTCGGCGTAGAAGTCGGTCAGCCGGTCGATCGATTTCTCGTCGATGCGGCCGTCATCGTGAAACGGCGTCGGGGCGATTGCGAAGGTGCCTGCAGCCTGGGCGGTGAGTTTTGCCATTGCGTGTCTATCCTTTTCGTCATTCCGGGATGGTCCGAAGGACCAGACCCGGAATCTCGAGGTTCCCCGATGCGCAATCGCGCATCTGCGGTTCGCGCTTCGCGCGCCCCGGAACGACAGGTAGCATCAGAACCGTCGCGCGCCCATCTTGATCTGCTCTTCCGAGAAGAAGATTTCCTTGGCGTGTTCGACGATATCCTGTGCCTTCCACCCCGTGAACGGCGGCTTCCAGCCTTCCATTTCCATCATCCGCATCTCGCGGACGCCGCGGGGGCCGGAGACGCCCAGCACCTTGCCGGTCTGGTCGCCTGAGAGGTCGCTGACCATGTATAGCACGGCGGGCGCGATGCCATCCGGCCCGAGCGCGGCCTTCGGGTTCTCGATATAGCGCGGCAGGTCGGCGGTCATGCGGGTCAGCGCGCCCGGGGCGAGCGTCCAGATCCGGATGTTGTACTTGCGGCCCTCGATCGCCAGCACGTTCGACAGTCCCCAGATACCGCCCTTGGCGGCGCCGTAATTTGTCTGGCCGAAATTGCCGATCAGGCCCGAGGTCGACGACGTGTTGACGATGACGCCGCCGCCGTTCTCGCGCATCCATTTGAACACCGGCTGGGTGCAGCAGAAGGTGCCTTTAAGATGCACCTTGATCACCCGGTCCCAGTTGGCCTCCTTGGCCTTGGCAAAGGTCTCGTCGAGCAGAATGCCGGCGTTGTTGACCAGGATATCGGCGCGGCCGAAATTCTTGATGGCGTCGTCGAACACGGATTGTCCGCCGGCCATGGTCGAGATGTCGGCGCCGTTGGCAACCGCGCGGCCGCCCTCGGCCTTGATCGCGTCGACCACCTGCTGGGCCATCGACTTGTCCGAACCGGAACCGTCGCGCGGCCCGCCGAGGTCGTTGACCACGACCGCTGCGCCCTCGCGCGCGAACAGCTTTGCGTAGGCCTCGCCAAGCCCGCCACCCGCGCCGGTGATGATCGCAACCTTGCCGTCGAGTAGTCCCATGGTTTCTTCTCCCACTTATTGGTTGCCGTCATTCCGGGGCGCGAAGCGAACCCGGAATCTCGAGATTCCGGGTTCGATGCGACGCATCGCCCCGGAATGACGGGGGTATCAACCCAGCACCGTCTTGCCGCTCTTGATCACGGTGACGTTGCGCGACTTCACCTTGGCCTCAAAAGAGACGACGTTGCCGTCCTTCCACAATTCCATCGTCACGGTCTCGCCGGGAAACACCGGCGAGGAGAACCGCGCCACGTGCTGTTTGAAGGCGGACGGGTCGTAGTCGGCGTAGGTCTGCAGCACGCCGCGGCAGGTGATGCCGTAGGTGCACATGCCGTGCAGGATCGGCCGCGGAAAGCCGGCCTTCCTGGCGAACTCGGGATCTGAGTGCAGCGGGTTGCGATCACCGCAGAGGCGATAGACCAGCGCCTGGTCCGGGCGCGTCGTGATGTCGACGATCTGGTCGGGCGCGCGGGTCGGCACCTTGTGCGGTTCGGGCTGGCCCTCGGACGGGCCGCCGAAGCCGCCGTCGCCGCGCGCGAACCGCGACGCGACCAGCGTCGCCAGCTTCTCGCCCTTCTCGTCCTTCAGCACGGTCTGGTGGCGGATCACCGCGCCCTTGTCCTTGCCCTTGTCGAAGACGTCGAGCACGGTGGAGTCGGCCGTAATGTTGGCAGCACCAGGCAGCGGCTTGTGGAAGGTGATGTCGCGCTCGCCGTCGACCACCATCACGCGGTTGAGATTCATCTCGCCGGGTCCCGCACCCCAGGCCGCCACCGAGGCGAAGGTCGGCACGACTTTCAAGGGACGCGGCGTGAACGTACCCTCGTTGACGTAGGCGAGTTCCTTCTCGTCCATCGGGTCGGCGCCCATGCCGATGCCGTGGGCGTAGAGCATCACGTCGCGGTCGGTATAGGCGTATTTCTGGCCGAGATTTTTCAGGGCCATCAGTTGTTCGTAGTTGATCGGCATTGCGGTCGTCCTCTCCCGAATTTGTTCTTGCTGTCACCCCCGCGAAAGCGGGGGTCCAGTAATCACCGGCGTTTACTGGATCCCCGCTTTCGCGGGGATGACGACCTGTTGTTTGGCGCGAAGCGCGGGCAATTCCGTCAGGCCACCGTGAAGAACGGCAGCGGGGCGCCGTCGGTCGGCTTCCACACCACCTTCACCTTCTGGCCGATCTTGAGCTTGTCCATGTCGCAATCGACGATGTTGGTCTGCAGCGACGGGCCTTCCTTCAAGGTGACGTAGGCGATCGCATAAGGGCCGGTCGGCGATTTGCGCATCAGGCTGAAGGTGTAGATCGTGGCCTCGCCCGAGCTTTCCTCCCACTCCGTCTTGTCGGAGAAGCAGAACGGGCAGATCGAACGCGGGAAGTAATGCGGCTCGCCGCAGGCCGTGCAGCGCTTGATCAGGAACTTGCCCTGCTTGGCGGCTTCCCAGAACTGCGCGGTCTCGGGATTGGTGACCGGGGTCGGATATTTCTTGGCTTCGGCCATCACACGCGCTCCAGAATGCAGGTTGAGGCGGCGTGGCGCACGCCGAGGAGTCCGCCGGTGCCGTGGGCAATGGCGAGGTCGCAATTCGGCACCTGGACCTTCGGGTGCGCTTCGCCGCGCAACTGCCGAACGGCTTCCAGGATCTTGGTCATGCCGCCGCGGTTGACCGGGTGATTGCTGCAGAGACCGCCGCCGTCGGTGTTGAACGGCAGCTTGCCGACGCCCGAGATCAAATTGCCGTCGGCGACGAACTTGCCGCCCTCGCCCTTCTTGCAGAAGCCGAGGTCCTCGATCTGCATCAGCACGGTGATGGTGAAGCTGTCGTAGATCGAGGCGTACTTGATGTCCTTGGGCGTGATGCCGGCTTCCTCGAACGCGCGCGGGCCGGACCAGACGCCGGCGGAATAAGTGAGGTCGAGATCCTTGCCGCCGCGCGGGCCTTTCATGGCTTCGCCATGGCCGATCAGCCGCACCAGCGGCTTCTTCAGGCTCTTGGCGATTTCCGGCGTGGTCACGATCATGGCGCCGCCGCCATCGGTGACGACGCAGCAATCCATGCGATGCAGCGGATCGGAGATCATCGGCGAGTTGATGACGTCCTCGACGGTGACGACATCCTTCAGCATCGCGTGCGGGTTGTACTGGGCGTGATGCGAGGCCGCGACCTTGATCCAGGCCAGTTGCTCGCTGGTGGTGCCGTAGTCGTGCATATGGCGCATGGCACACATGCCGTAGGCATTGTGGGTGGTCGCGCCGTAAGCCGCCTCGAAATCGACCTCCGCGCCAGCCGCGCGCGGCGGCATCGGACCGGTGCGCGGCTTGCCGGCGAGCGTGACGAGCGCGATCGAGCACTTGCCCGCGGCAATCGCTTCGGCGGCGTGGCCGAGATGGATCAGATAGGAACAGCCGCCCGTTTCGGTGGAATCGACGTGGCGCACCTTCAACCCGAGGTAATCGACCATGGGCCAGGCGCCGCCGGGGGCGTCGCCGGCGCAGAAATAGCCGTCGATATCGGCCTTGGTCAGCCCGGCATCCTCGATCGCGCCCTTGGCGACCTCAGCGTGCAATTGCGCGGTTGATTTGTCGGGTGCGTGCCGGGTGGGATGTTCGTAGATCCCGGCAATGTAGGCTTTGCCTTTGATGGTCAAATCTTGCTCCGTTGGCGTTTCTTCTTCCTGAAAGTTTTCTGGCCTGTCGCCGCCCCCTTGGCAAGCGCGGAAATATTCCGTCAGGCGAGACGGTAGCGACTGGGCCCAAGTCGGGATGATTATTGGTTGAAATCGTATCAGGCCGTTGGAAGCGGACGTGACTCGTGTTCTCGCGGCGCAGCGCGCCCGAGTTGTACCTGGTCGCTCGGCCCTCGGGAATCGAGAGGGCGCAGGGAAGGCCGGGTGCGCGCTGCACCCGCGGTCTCGTGTGCAATATGCAGAGAAGTTGCGCACACGAGCATACAGGTCCAGCGGAGAGCATCCGGCCTTCCCTGCGCAATGGTTTGACGGCTTATGCCGCGCTCTCCCCGGAGACGAATTCCTTTTGCCTCCGTCGCTTCGCAGATTGGCAGCAAAGGTTGACCCGGTCGGGCACCCTCGCCTCCGCAAAGCTTGACGCCAGCCACGGGCGCCGGGACCACACGGTTTTGCCGTACGCAACAACGTCGCTCGTCCTGCGCGGGATCGATCGCTCACGGCTTTCGCCGCCCTGCAACCTCTCGCGCGCGCAACGCCATCGCGTCCACCGCAACCCGCACTCCACGTATCGTGACGACGCGTACGCCCCTCTTCATGAGGCGGGATGGCGCTAGGAGAGCGCCGTTTCTGGGAAATGTGAAGCGGATTATTTTCGATCCGCAGGCTGGACGACCCAAATCACGTTGGAATGGCTCGTGAAATTCGGTTCTGCGCGCAGCGGATTTTGCGACGCTTTAGACACCGCCGCTGATCGAAGCCGGACTGATTTGCCCGACGGGCACGCGTGAATTGCAGGGTGGGCAAAGCGAAGCGTGCCCACCATCGCGAGCAGAGTGTGAAACGGTGGGCACGTCGCTAGCGCTCCTTTGCCCACCCTACGCACTACGCATCGCGTGCTTGTTACGGGCCTGCCGCCTCGTCAAGAAACGCCTGCACCGCCCTGAACAATTGCAGGCGGTTCTTCTCCATGATGATGCTGTGCGTACCCTCGGCCAGTTCGACGTAGCGCTTGCCGGGAGAGTTGGTCAGCAGAGGAAACAGCGCCTGCGCCATGTAGGGCGGCGTATCCTTGTCCCATTCGGCCAGGACGAGCAGCGTCGGCACCGTGATCTTCGATGGATCGTAATACGCCTTGCCCGCGCCGAAGAACTCGGCGCCGTCGATCACGACGCCATTCGGCGCGCGAAGCACCGGCGGGGCCATCTTGCCGCCTTCGGGATCGGTGGCCCAGGTGGCGTCGGCCCAGGCGTCGAACCAGCCGGCCGGAATCAGGCTGGCCTTCTTGTCCTCGGCGACGCCGGTGAGCCATCGCCCGAGCGCCTGATCCCTGCGCACCATGCGGTAGGCCGGGATCGGTCCGGGACCGGACTGCACCAGCGACGGCGTGTTGCGAATCCACGCCGGCGCATACAGCACAAGGCGCTCCACCTTCGCCGCGTTCTGGGTCGTGTACGTCGCCATCAGCGTCGTGCCCCACGACCAGCCGAGCAGATTGACCTTCGCGATGTTGCGCCGCTTGAGAATGAAATCGACGACCGACGATATATCCTTCACCGCCGTCTCGCCGCGCACCAGCGGTGCATTCGCTTCCGGCTTGTCGCTCATTTCCTTCGGCCGTGTCGACTTGCCGTAGCCGCGCAGGTCCATGAGATAAACGTCGTAGCCGCGAGACGCGATGTAATCCATCCAGGACATGCCATCGAGTTGCAGGTCGAAGGCGGTCGATGCGGGATAAGTCGCGCCATGCACGTAGAGCACGGTGCGCTCCGGCCGGAATGCGGACATGTCCGCCGGGCGCTTGTTGCGCACATAGATCTCGATGCTCGCATCCGACGACGGGACCATCATCTCTTCGACGGCTAGTCTTGGGGCCTGAGCCATCGCAGCAGAAGCAAGAATGGATGAGATTGCCATGAGAAGCACCACGGAAACGCGCATAATAGTCCTCCCGTGTTGTTTTGCGAGGCTTTGGCAGCCTCTTGGGTGAGGACGAAATCATACTTCCGGCAGCGGCGAAAGTCCGTAGGGTGGGCAAAGCGTAGCGTGCCCACCATCACGGGCGGAGTGTTAGACGGTGGGCACGCTACGCTTTGCCCACCCTACGGCAGTGTGCCCTACTCCGCCGCGATCTGCCTTGGGGCCGGTGGCGGGTTGACGAGGTCGGCCGCAAGTTGCGTGTGGCGCACTTTCGCGTCCGCTACCGCCTTCTCCTTGACCGGGCCGTAGCCGCGGATGCGGTCCGGCAAGGACAGGATCTCGAGCGCGGTGTCGTGGGTGACCGGCGACAGCAGGCCGAGCACGGTTGCGACGTCCTTCTCGTAGCCCGCGATCAGGTCGCGTTCGAGCTTGCGGTCGGCGCTGTAGCCGAAAATGTCGAGCGGCGTGCCGCGAAGGAAGCGGAATTTTGCAAGCGTCCGGAACACTGGCATCATCCAGGCGCCGAACGCGCGCTTCTTCGGCCGGCCGAGCGCATCGAGACCACCGCCGAGAATGGGCGGCGCGAGGTTGAAGTTGAACTTGAAGTCGCCTTCGAACTGGTCGCGAAGCTGCTTTTCGAACCGGCCGTCGGTAAAGAGCCGCGCGACCTCGTACTCGTCCTTGTAGGCGAGCAGCTTGGCGTAGTTGATCGCAACTGCGCGCGGCAGCGCGTCGCCATAGCCGCCCTTGGTGGCGGCATCGCGGACCTCGGTGACGAGGGCGCGGTAGCGCCTGGCGAGCCTGCCGCTCTGATAGAGAGTCAAGTGCCCGGTGCGGTGCGCGATGATCTCGTCGAGCGACATCGCGTCCAGCGTTTTCGGCGGCGCCGTCTCGTCCTGGTCCTTCATCATGTCCGCGAGCCGCGCCGGATCGGCTGCAGCAAGACGACCAAGCTGGAACGCCTGCGTGTTCATCTTGATGGCGACGCCGTTGACCTCGATCGCCTGCAGGATCGCCTTCGCCGACAGCGGCAGCAGGCCTTTCTGGTAGGCATAGCCGAGCATCATGATGTTGGTGGCGATGGAGTCGCCGAGCAGCGCCTCGGCAGGCTTGGTGAAATCGTAGAAGACCGAGTCCTTGCGCAGTTCGGTCTCCAGCACCGAGTTGAGCTTGCGGGTCTGGAAGTTGAAGTCGCGGTTCAGGATGAAATCCGCGGTCGGAATGACGTGGCTGTTGATGATGCCGACGGTGCGGGTGGACTCGCACAGCGTGACCATGTCCTTCGACACCGCCACCACCTCGTCGGCCGCCATCACGAGATCGGCGGTGCCGGTGACGATGCGCGAGCACGTCACGTCGGCGGTGTGTTCCGAGAGGCGCACATGGCTGAGCACCGCGCCGCCCTTCTGCGCGAGGCCGGACATGTCGAGGATCATGCTGGCCTTGCCCTCGATATGGGCGGCCATGCCGAGCAGCGCGCCGATGGTCAGCACGCCGGTGCCGCCGACGCCGCCGACGGCGATGTTGTAGGGCCGCTCCAGCGACGGCGATGTCGAAGGCTCCGGCAGATCGCCGAGGCCTGACGTATCGAGGCTTGCCGGCGCGCGGCGGCGCGGCTTGCCGCCGTCGATGGTGACAAAGGACGGACAGAAGCCCTTCAGGCAGGAATAGTCCTTGTTGCAGGTCGACTGGTTGATGGTGCGCTTGCGGCCCAGCTCGGTTTCCAGCGGCTCGACCGAGATGCAGTTCGACTGCACCGAGCAATCGCCGCAGCCTTCGCAGACGGCCGGATTGATCATGACGCGGCGCGCCGGGTCTTCCATCAGCCCGCGCTTGCGGCGGCGGCGTTTTTCGGCCGCGCAGGTCTGCACGAACACGATGGCGGAAGCGCCTTTCAGGGTGCGACAGGTCTTCTGCACGGAATCAAGTTCGTCGCGATGCGCAACCTTGACGCCGGGCGCGATGTCGGACGCCGGATAGAGGTGCGGGTTTTCCGAGACCAGGTAGATCTCGCGGATGCCTTCGGCGTGAAGCTGGAAGGTGATCTGCTGCGGCGACAATTCGCCGTCGACATGCTGGCCGCCCGTCATCGCGGTCGCGTCGTTATAGAGGATCTTGTAGGTGATGTTGGCGCCCGAGGCGACCGCCTGGCGGATCGCGAGGCTGCCGGAATGGAAGTAGGTGCCGTCGCCGAGATTGGCGAACACGTGCTCTTCCCTGGTGAACGGCGCCACGCCGACCCACGGCACGCCCTCGCCTCCCATGTGGGTGTAGGTCTCGGTCGAGCGGTTCATCCACAGCGCCATGAAGTGGCAGCCGATGCCGGCAAAGGCGCGGCTGCCTTCCGGCACCTTGGTCGAGGTATTGTGCGGGCAGCCCGAACAGAAATACGGCGTGCGGGTGACGGGTGCGACCGCCTGCATCTGGGTCGCCTGCCGGCCGTTGAACCAGTCGGCCTTGGCGCGCAGCATCGCGGCTACTTCAGGGTTGAGATTGAGGCGCAGCAGGCGCTCGGTGAGCGAGCTGGCAAGCGAGGCGACGGAAAGTTCGGCGGCGAAGGTGAGGAAGCGCTTGTCGTGGTCGTCCATCTTGCCGACGATGCGCGGGCGGACGTCGTCGCGCCAGTTGAACAGCTCCTGCTTGACCTGGTTCTCGACGATCTCGCGGCGCTCTTCGACGATGAAGATTTCCTCGAGGCCCACGGCGAACTGCCGCACGCCTTCCGGCTCCAGCGGCCAGGGCATGCCGATCTTGTAGAGACGAAGCCCGATTTTGGCGGCGACCTCCTCGGTGATCCCGAGTTCACGCAGCGCCTGCCGGATGTCCTCGTAGCTCTTGCCGGACGCCATGATGCCATAGCGGGCGTTCGGCGAGTCCATCGTGATGCGGTTGATCTTGTTGGCGCGCGCGAAGGCGATCGCGGCATAGCCCTTGTAGTCCTGCAGGCGCAAATCCTGCGCGTACCGATCGTCGGGCCAGCGCAGATTGAGCCCGCCCGGCGGCATCTCGAAATCGGTCGGGATGACGAACGGTGTCATCTCGTCGGTGAGATCGATCTCGGCGGTGGTCTCCACCGTTTCGGTGATCACCTTCATGCCGACCCAGCAGCCGGAGTAGCGCGACATCGCGATCCCCAGCAGGCCCATCTCGATCATCTCGTGGATGCTGGAGGGATAGAGGTAGGGCATCAGCGCCGAGATGAAGGCGTGGTCGGACTGATGCGGCACGGTGGAGGATTTGGCGCCGTGGTCGTCGCCGGCGAGGCAGAGCACGCCGCCGTTCTTCGCGGAGCCTGCGGTGTTGGCGTGGCGGAATACGTCGCCGCAGCGGTCGACGCCGGGGCCCTTGCCGTACCAGATGCCGACCACGCCATCATACTTGGCGCCGGGCGACAGGCTGAGCTGCTGCGAACCCCAGACCGCGGTCGCCGCAAGGTCCTCGTTCACGCCGGGCTGAAACTTGATGTTGTACTGTTCGAGATGCTGGCGGGCGGCGACGAGTTGCTGGTCGTAGCCGCCGAGCGGGGAACCGCGGTAGCCGGAGATGAAGCCCGCGGTGTTCAGCCCCGCGGCGCGATCGCGCCGGATCTGCGCCATCGGCAGGCGGACCAGCGCCTGAATCCCGGTCAGGAAGATGTGGCCGGAGCCTTGCGTGTATTTCTGATCGAGACTGATTGGACCCTGGTTGATTCCCATTTAAGCCCTCGTTGCCTCTTGAGCCCTGGATCGAGCTGCCTGTTTTTTAGCTAGTCATCTGAACTCGTTAGAACCAGTCTATGTCGGATTTTCCGCGCCGCGCACCACAAATCTCGGTCAAAGCGCCCCGCTTTCGAAGATCGCAACTTCGTGCCGGGAATGATGCAGCCCCTTTTCGGTTTGTGTCGTCTGCGCGCCCTGCGGCGAAATGGCGTGGCGTCGCCATGCGCCCCGCTTCAGGCTATAACGCCTGAAGTGGCCAATAGGTGCAGGGACGACATGCGGACGATTCTCGCCGGCTTGCTTTTGTGCACTGCGTTCGCCGTCGGCGAGGTGCATGCCCAGCTCAAGGACGAGCCGACGGCGGAGGATATCGCGCGCGGCCAGGCGCTGACGGAGGCCGGCGGCTGCGCCGCCTGCCACACCGCCGATCCCGCAAAGCCGTTCGCCGGAGGCAAGCGGATCGACACGCCGTTCGGCGGCGTCTACTCGGCCAACCTGACGCCGGACCGCGATACCGGCCTCGGCGCGTGGAGCGACGACGATTTCTACCGCGCGCTGCGGTTCGGCACAGCGCCCGACGGCTCGCGCTATTACCCGGCGTTCCCCTACCCGAACTTCACGAAACTGACGCGCCAGGACATCGCGGCCATCCGCGCCTATCTGGCGACGCTGGCGCCGGTGCAGAATGCAACCAGCCCGCCGGAGCTGCGCTGGCCGCTGAACTATCGCGTCGTGATGCGCGGCTGGAACTGGCTGTACTTCAAGCCGGGCATCATCATGCCGGATCAACAAAAGAGCGCGGAGTGGAACAGAGGCCGCTATCTGGTCGAGGGCGCCGGCCATTGCGGCGCCTGCCACACGCCGAAGAACATGTTCGGCGCCGACAAGCGCGATGAGGCTCTCAGTGGCAGCCTCGTACACGGCATCGTCGCGCCGCGGCTCGACGGGCTGCAATCGTGGAGCGTGGAAGACGTCGCCGCGTACCTGCAAAGCGGCCGCAACGGCAAGAGCCATGCCGGCGAGCTGATGTCGAAAGTCGCGGTCAACTCACCACCGAAGACAAGCGATGCGGACGCCCGCGCCATCGGCGTGTACCTCAAGGATCTGCCGGCGCCCGCACGTTAAGCGTCAGCGCTGATCGCCGGTGAACACGAATTTCGGCATTTCCCATTTGTAACGGATCGCCAGTAGCCGCAGCGTCAGGCCGAGTGCAAACGTCAGCGCGGTCCACAGTTCGTCGTTGAGCTTGAGCCCGAAGGCGGTGGCGTAGAACAGCCCCGTCACCACGGAAACGCTGGCGTAGAGTTCGGCGCGAAACAATAGCGGCACGTCGTTGCAGAGGATGTCGCGCAACACACCGCCGGCGCAGCCGGTGATCATGCCCGCCACGATCACGATCGGCAGTGATGCGTTCATCTGCCAGGCGACGTCGCAGCCGGCCATGGTGAACACCACGAGCCCGATCGCATCGAGCACCAGGAACGCCACGTTGAGCCGGTGCACGTGCCGCGCGATCAGGATCGTGACGAACGCGGCCACCGCAGTGAGCCCGAGATAGGACGGGTTCTGCACCCAGACCAGCGGATAGTGCCCGAGCAGCACGTCGCGGATGGTGCCGCCGCCGAGCGCGGTAATGCAGCCGAGCATGCAGACGCCCGCCCAGTCCATGCTGCGCCGCCCCGCAGCGAGCGCCGCCGTCATCGCATTCGACGCCAGCGCCACATAGGTCAGCACATGCAGCACGGTATCGCTGGGCGGCAGGCTCCACATCGCATCCTCGCATTGCAGCTATGAGCACGGAACCGGGAATCACCGGTTCCATCATGAACGCCCTGCAACATTGGCGCGGAACATCCGCGCGCGCCAGCCATTGTCCCGGCACTTATCTGGGGCGCAGACAGGAGGAACACTCATGGCATACCAACCCAATCCGAACGATCCCACGCGCACGGACCTGAGCGACGAGGAAATTCGGCATCAGGCCCGCCTGAACAGGCTCGACGACGGGCTGCAGGCCGATCCCGTGCTCGACGAAGGTCGCGCCAGCGGCGCGAAAGTCGCGATGTTCGCGCTCGCCATCGCCGTGGTCCTGGGTGCCGTGTTCTACGGCCTGAACAACACCACCGTGAACAACGCCGGCACCACGCCGCCCAGCCAGACGGCGCAGCAGACGCAGCCGGCCAATCCGGCCGCACCTCCCGGCATGCGTGACGTGACGCCGCGCAACAACGAGCCCGGCACCACCACGGGCGCGGCGCCGGCGCGGCCGTCGACCACATCGCCGTCGCCGGCCACGGACATGAACAAGACCACGCCGCCGGCCGATACCCCGGCCAGCAAGCAGTAAGGTAACGACGACTGACTCAAACGCCGCGGGACGATGTGCCCGCGGCGTTTTTCTTTGCGCTTATGTCCTGGGCCTTGCCTCAACCGAACATCTTGTTGAGCTCGCCGCCAGGATAGCCGTTGGCGAATTCGCCGAACGTCCCCTGCTCCGCCATCTCCTTCGATGCCTTCATGAAGCCGGCCCACGCCATCCGCGCCAGCGCACCGCCGACGCTGATGCGGCGGACGCCGAGCGCGGCCGCGTCCTTCAGCGACGGTCCCGCCGCGCCAACCAGCAGATTGACCGGCTTCGGATGCACCGCCTTCACCACGGTGGAAATCTCCTCTGCGGTTGCGATGCCGGGCGCATAGAGGCAATCGGCGCCGGCTTCGGCGTACGCCGTGAGCCGGTCGATCACGAGCTTCATGTCCTTCTGGCCGCGCAGGAATGCCTCGCAGCGGCCGGTGAGCAGCACGCCGCTGTTGTCGGCATCGATCGCCTGGCGTGCCGCCCTGATGCGATCGACGGCGAGCGCACGGTCGAACAGCGGCTTGGCGTTGTCGCCGGTATAGTCCTCGATTGACAGGCCGGCGACGCCGGTCTTGACGGCGCGCGCGACGTTGACGCCGACCTTGTCCGGCTCGTGCGCAAAGCCGTCCTCGAAATCCGCATTGACCGGAATATCGACCGCCGCGCAGATCGCGGCGAGATGGGTGCAGACGTCGTCGACGGTGACGCGGTTGTCGGGCTTGCCGATGGTCCAGGCAAAACCGGCACTGGTCGAAGCCAGCGCCTTGAAGCCGAGATGCTGCAAGGCTTTTGCACTGCCGACATCGAACGGATTGGGGATGATGAAGCATCCGCTCTCGTGCAGTTTTTTGAATGCGGCGCGCTTGTCAGCAGTTGTCAGCATGGTCGCTTCCTCACTTGTTTGTTGGCGCCGCGAACATAGTGGCGCAGCGCCCGTTCTGCCAGCCGCTTCACGCCACGACCTTGCGCAGGAAGGTGCGCTCCTCGGCGAGGATGAACTGGTTCTGCTCGGCAAATTCGAAATTGGCCATGCCTTCCTTGTCTGCACGCAACCGCGCCCGGTAGCTTTCATAGGCAGCAAGGCTCTCGAACGAGATCAGCGCGAAAGCGATGTTGTTGGTGCCCTCGTGCGGCATCCAGTAGCCGATCAGGTCGCCGCCGCATTTCGGGATGATGGTGAGCCAGTTCTTCGAATACTCCTCGAACATCGCTCGCTTGAACGGATCGAGCTGGTAGCGGATGAAAACGGTGACGGTCATGTCGGGCTCCAATGCGTTTAGCTTTGACGATACCCGCTTGCCCTACCGCAATGCTTCGTCTACCATCGAATTATGAAAGCAGGTCCCGACATCGCCGTGGTTGCCTCCCTCGTCGGCGACCCTGCACGTGCGAACATGCTGACCGCGCTGATGACCGGCCGCGCGCTGACCGCGAGCGAACTGGCACAGCAGGCCGGGATCACGCCGCAGACCGCGAGCTCGCATCTCGCCAAGCTCGAGGCCGGCGGGCTGATCGAGCCGGAGAAGCAGGGCCGCCATCGCTACTACCGCCTCACCGGCCCAGATGTCGCCGGTGTGCTGGAGGGTCTTGCCGGCCTCGCCGAGCGCGCCGGCCACACGCGGGTGCGGACGGGGCCGAAGGAGCCAGCGCTGCGCCGCGCGCGGATCTGCTACGACCATCTTGCCGGCGATCTCGGTGTGCAGATGCTCGACAGCATGAAGGCGCAGCGGCTGGTCCGGCAAAGCAAGCAGGCGATCGAACTCACTGGCGAGGGCAAGCGCTTCATGGCAAGTGCGCTGCAGATCGATGCCGATGCGCTGGCCCACCCGCGAAGGCCCGTCTGCAAGGCCTGCCTCGACTGGAGCGAACGGCGCCATCACCTCGCCGGCACGCTGGGCGCTGCCGTCATGAACCGCTTCACCGAACTGAACTGGGCCGCGCGCGACCCCGCGCCCGGCAGCCGCGTCGTCAATTTCACCCGCACCGGGGAGAAGCGATTTGCGGCGCTGTTCGGCAACGGCCCGGAGTGATCCTCCTGCGTTGAACTTTCAAAGCGTCAGCGCAGACCAAGCGAGGCACGCATTTCACGGGGCCGGGCACATTCATGTTCCATTCAGGTCTGCGTGCTTAGGTTCCATTCGTGCCACCTGACGGCCATCAACGGGAGAAAATATGAAAAAGCTTTTAGCTGCAGCAGTTTTGGTCGCAGGCACGTTTGCCAGCTTCAGTGCCGCGAACGCCGCGGGCGGATGTGGCCCCGGCTGGCATCGCGGTCCCTATGGCGGCTGCCAGCCCAATCGCAGGGCCGTGGTGGTTCGGCCTGCCCCGATCGTCGTGGCTCCGGCGCCGGTCGTCGTGGTGCGGCCCGGCCCGCGCCCGCGCGTGTGCCCCTATGGCACCGTCTGGCGCAATGGACGCTGCCGCGGCTGGTAAGCTTCCGGAATTCGACAAGAGCCCCGCATGATGCGGGGCTTTTTTTGTTGGTGCTGGTCGCAGCGATGCCCAGGATCGAATGGTGCAAAAAGGAAGGCAGGGAATGTACGGCAGCCCCTGCCCTCGATCTGCGCCCGATCACCAGTAACGTCGGCGCCAGTAACGGCGGCGACGGCGCCAGTGGCGACGACGCCAGCCATAAGGCCTGTACCTGCGGCGGCGCCACCCCCTGCGGCGCCAGCCCCAGTGCCGGCGGCCCCAGCCGCGATGGCGGCCGCGGCCCCAGCGTACTTCTTCCGGCGTGAGGCGATCGACTTCATCGCCCGATGTCACGGCAGGCTGGGCAGCCGGATTGGCGGGGAGCTTGCCGTCATCAACGAGCGGAGCCGGCATCAGCGGCGCGGCCTGCGCGCTGGCGGCGAGCGCTGCGCCTCCAGCAAAAAATCCAAGCGCAAATTTCAGAAAGTCCCGCCGTTCCATCGCACCTCCTCCTCGTTTTGGCTGACGCGAGAACGAGAGTGTCGATGCCACGAGATGAATGTCGGCTGAACTCCGCGTTCAGCTTTGTGGCTGCGGTTTGTTGGGCGCGAGATTCTTGTTTTGACGCGTTTTCTTAACGCGAACCGGCATCCACTTCGCTCGAAAACGCTATGGCTACACAACAAGTTCCTCCGCCAGCACCAGCGACTCGCGCGTGCGCGTCACGTCGGGCCAGTCGCGGTTGAAATCGTCGATCAGGCGCTTCAGGTGCGGCCCCTCCATGGCGCGTTCGAGCGCCGCCTGATCGGCAAACTGATACATCGCGTGATGCAGCGATGGTTCGGTGAGGCTCCAGTAGCGCCACGCCTTCACGGCGCCGAACGATTTCACCGCATCCGGCAGATGCTCGCGCGAATACCAGGCGTCGAACGCCTGGCGTTTTCCCGGATCTGATACGGTGGCGCGAACGACGAAAAAGGCTGCAGGCATTTACGTTCTCCCTCGAGTTTTGTTTGATGGATGGTGGGCACGCTGCGCTTTGCCCACCCTACACGACCAACACAATCTGCAACACGCAACTGTCACATGCTCCGTGATATCAAGGCGGCGCGCAACGCGTTATCCGAGGACCCTCCCATGCCTGTCCGCCATCGCTCCGTGCTCGCCGCACTACTGTCTGTCGCCACGATGCTGCCCGCCGCGGCGCAGGATGTCGCCCTGCCGCGCGAGCCGCAGATCGGGCCGCGGCCGTTTTACCTGGTCGACAAGATGAAGGACGGGCCGCTGAAGACGCAGCTTGCGCAGTGCACCGGCCCCTTCCGCAAGACCGACTTTTCCATCGGACATCGCGGGGCGGCGCTCGAATTTCCGGAGCACACCCGGGAATCCTATATCGCCGCCGCGCGCATGGGCGCAGGGATCATCGAATGCGATGTGACGTTCACGAAAGACCGCGAGCTGGTCTGCCGCCATTCGCAGTGCGACCTGCACGCCACGACCAACATCCTGTCGATGCCTTCGCTCGCGGCCAAGTGCACACAGGCGTTCAGCCCGGCCGATCCCGCCACCGGCAAGAAGGCATCGGCCAAATGCTGCACTTCCGACATCACGCTCGCCGAATTCAGGACGCTGACGGCGAAGATGGACGGCTTCAACCCGGATGCGAAGACGCCGGAAGAATATCAGAACGGCACGCCGCGCTGGCGCACTGACCTTTACGCCAACGCCGGCACGCTGATGACGCATGACGAGAGCATCGCGCTGATCAAGAGCCTGCGCGCAAAGTTCACGCCGGAGCTGAAGACGCCCGAGGTGCCGATGCCGTTCGACGGCGACTACACCCAGGAAAAATACGCAGCCCAGATGCTGGACGCCTACAAGAAGGCCGGCATTCCGCCCGAACAGGTATTCGCCCAGAGTTTTAATCTCGCCGACGTCCTGTTCTGGATCAAGACCGAGCCGGCGTTCGGCGCGCAGGCCGTCTACCTCGAGGACCGCTACGAGAAGCAGGGCCTCGATCCCGGCAAGCCCGAGACGTGGAAGCCGTCGATGGCGGAATTGAAAGCGCAAGGCGTAAAAATCCTGGCGCCGCCGATCTGGACCATGCTGGCGCTGAACGACAACAAGGAAATCGTGCCGTCCGAATACGCCAAGGCTGCGAAGGCCGCCGGCCTCGACCTGATCGGCTGGTCGCTGGAGCGCGACGGCCCGCTGCACAAGGGCGGCGGTTTCTATCACCGCTCGGTCAAGGGCGCGATCGATCGCGATGGCGACACGCTTACCGTGCTCGACGTGCTCGCAAAGCAGGTCGGCATCCGCGGCATGTTCTCGGACTGGCCCGCGACGACGACGTTCTATGCGAGCTGCACCGGGATGAAGTGAGAGACAGCTTCGTAGGGTGGGTTAGCGAAGCGTAACCCACCAATTTCTCGCGATGCCGTTCGAGCTTTGGTGGGTTACGCCTTCGGCTAACCCACCCTACAAGGCGTCGTCTCAATTCGCCTTGCGGCCGATGAAGGACGGGATATCGATCACCTTTTCCTCGGCCGGGCGCGCAGGCGCGGCGCGGCCGTAGGGATCGAGGCGCTGCGGGGCCGGTATGCGGGGCGGCAGGCGGGGCGCGGCCTCGAATTGCGGTGGCGGGGCCGCGCGCTCGACCCGGTCGGCGATGCGACGCCGGTCGGTGCTCAGCCTGCCGGCGAGATCCGTGAGCGAGTTTTCGCCCGGCTGCGGTTGACGCTCCGCACCGAGATTGTCGATACCGGTCGCCACCACGGAGACGCGCACCATGCCCTCGAGCGTTGGATCGAAGGTTGCGCCGACGATGATGTTGGCGTCCTTGTCGGCCTCGTCGCGGATGCGCGTCGCGGCTTCGTCGACCTCGAACAGCGTCAGGTCGTTGCCGCCGGTGATGGAGATGATGAGACCGCTGGCGCGCTTGATCGAGGGGTCCTCGATCAGGGGATTGGAAATCGCGGCCACTGCGGCGTTGAGCACGCGCTTCGGGCCGGACGCCTCGCCCCTGCCCATCATGGCCTTGCCCTTCTCGCGCATCACCGAGAGCACGTCGGCGAAATCGAGATTGATCAGGCCTTCCTTGACGATGAGGTCGCTGATGCAGGCCACGCCCGAATACAGCACCTGGTCGGCCATCGCGAAGGCATCGGCGAACGTGGTCTTGTCGCTGGCCACCCGGAACAGATTCTGGTTCGGGATGATCAGCAGCGTATCGACCGCCTTCAGCAGTTCGGCGATTCCCGCTTCGGCATAGCGCATGCGGCGCTGGCCCTCGAACTGGAACGGTTTGGTGACGACGCCGATGGTGAGGATGCCAAGGTCACGCGCGGCCCTGGCAATGACGGGTGCAGCACCCGTGCCGGTGCCGCCGCCCATGCCGGCGGTGATGAACACCATGTGCGCGCCGGCCAGATGATCGCGGACCGTTTCGATGGCCTCTTCGGCTGCAGCGCGCCCCACTTCGGGCTGCGCGCCGGCGCCGAGGCCGCCGGTCACCTGGGTGCCCAGCTGGATCACGCGCCCGGCCTTCGAGCTGATGAGCGCCTGGGCGTCGGTATTGGCGACGATGAAGTCGACGCCTTCCAGCCCGGAATCGATCATGTTGTTGACCGCGTTGCCGCCGGCGCCGCCGACCCCGAACACGATAATGCGCGCCCTCAGTTCGTGGATATCGGCCATGTCAGTCATCCTTGTCCCACGATTGCTGCACCAGGCTGCGGAAAGTGGGAACAGGGATTGTTACCCACGGGCGGCAGCCTTTCGGTCTGCTTCTACCAGAGTCGCGGCCAGACTACCCAGCCGGCGTGGACCCTGATTGTCGGTCGGCGCCACCGTTCGGGTACCGGCCCGCAGCGCGGCCAGTTCGCCTTCGAGCCGGGCCGTCGTCGCCTTGGCTGCCGTGGTCTCGGCGGCCGCCTGCACCAACTCGCCGATCAGCCGATCGGCACGCTCGCGCTCGCGTTCGAAATCGGCGCGGTGGCCGGCAGCGCTGGTTTCGAGCCGGGCGTTCTCCGCCTGCAATGCCTCGATCTGTGCCGCCAGCAGAGCGAGGTTGCCGGCCTGGCGATGGCTTGGCGGATGCGGCGTATGCCTGACTTCGGCGAGGTCGATGCTCACGAGCGCCCTGCCTTCGTCCGAAAGCGAGCGCGGCAACCGGAGACGGCGGGCAAGCGAGCGGGCCGCCGCCGGCGAAATATTGAGGCGGTCGCCGAGGGCAGCATAGGTGAGAAACTCAATACTCATCGGCTGTTCTCCTGGAACGACCGGGCGGGAATCGCCTGAAGATGACCGGGTAGTGACGACGGAAGGCTAGGCCCGGCATGGTTAATGAATAGTTAACGCGACCGCTGGCAGGCCGCCTGCCACTGGGTTGCGGTCCGGAAAGGCGTCACAAATCCCTGATAATGTCGGGTGCAGCCCACCCGAAGCAGCCGGCCTGCAAGCCTGGCGGCATTTGGGCCGCCGAAAGCTGGCGCGGGATCAATAGGTTGCGGTATATTCCGGCATTATGGCCGACACGCCCATGACCAACGAAGAGCTCGCCGACCTGCACCGGTATCTCGCCGAATACCATCGCAGGCTCGCCAGGGAAGCCGTGCTCGACGTCGTGCAGAATTACCACAACGATCTGGCGCAGCGGTTTGCCGACGAGGCCGCGCTCATTCCAAGACGATCCGCGATCGCCCAAAGACTGCGTGAAGGCGAGCAGCAGAAGCGCAGCGAGATGGAGTGAACGGCGGCGGCCAACGCTGGCGCTAACAGCACTGCTGACCTCCCTGTCGGCGCAGCGAGTGTCGGGCTATCATGGCATGGCATCACCACACGATCGGGCTGATGACCCGATGGAGGCCGCCATGAACCAGCCGCAGCCAGTGAAGGACGCCAGCCACCTCTACGAAGTCGAGCGTCGCGCCTACCACGCCGAGCGCCCCGGCTTTCGCATTGCGGAGTTGCAGCTCTCACCCAAACAAAAGGTGCCGTGGCACACCCACACCAATATCTCCGATACGTTCTACGTTCTCGAAGGCCAGATGCGGCTGTTCCTGCAGAATCCAAAAGAGGAAGTGAACCTCAAGCCCGGCGAAGTCTATGTCGTCAGGCCGACGCGGCCACATCTCGTCACCAACGGCGGCACGACCTCGCTCACCTTCCTGATCCTGCAAGGCGTTGGTGAATACGATTTCGTGCCGCTGCTGCCCGGTTAGCTTCGTAGGGCGGGTTAGGCGCAGCCGTAACCCGCCGCATCTGTCCGTCAAGGAAGCCACGGCGGATTACGCTACGCTAATCCGCCCTACGCCCTGATTGCTCATGCGAGCACCACGCCGCGCGCAGCCGCGGTGCTCTGGTCCGCATGACGCTGCCACGAGGTCGACCCTCCAGCGCCATGAGTCGGCCTCTAACCGGCCCGAATTGATTTTGAAGCTGCCGAGCGCCGTCGATCCCGGGCCTGGGGGATACGGTCGATTTTTATCGCCTCGGGGAAGCGGCAATGAAGCAAACCATCATGTGGCTGGCGTTGGGGTTGTTGTTTGCGCTTGGCGTCACCCTCTCGGTCACCGCCGACTCCTACGGTCCATCGGCCACGGCGCAGACGACAGGCTCAGCAACCCTCGTGCAGCCACCACAGCCTGTCCTCGCGGCGACGGCACGACCCGTCGTCATCGACACGCCACGACCCGTCGTCATTGAGACGCCACGCCCCGTCGTCGCGGCAAACGCAAAACCGGCCGAGCCGGAGGTTCCCGTTGCCATGCTCGATGACGCGCCGCCAAGATCAAGCATCAGGCCAGACGCGCTTTCCCGCTGGTACGTCGAATCCGGCGCATCGCAGGCGCCGCGCACGGCCGAGGCGCCGGTCGCGCCCTTGCCGCTCACTCCCGTAGCGGCCGCGGCCAATGCCACCCAACTCGTGCAAGACGCCAAAGCGGGCATCAAGCCACTGCAAGGCGACGCCCGGCCAGCCAGAAAGCCGAGAGACAGCAACGCGCAACTGCCCGGCAAACGGCGAACGACCAACGCCAGGGCATGCGGATCGCAAGGCCGGTTTGCGGATCTGTTGCGACAATTGAAGATCGGCTCGCGCTGCACGACCAGGCGATCGGCCGCGTAAGGGCAGCGGGTCAGCATAGTAGGGTGGGTTAGCGAAGCGTAACCCACCGCGGTCTCGAAGCGCGGATAGCGCTGCCGGTGGGTTACGGCTTCGCCTAACCCACCCTACGCACCTTCTATAGCGGTAAATTGTCGTGCTTCTTCGCCGGCATCTCGACCTTCTTGTCTTTCAGCATCGCCAGTGCCCGCGCGATCCGCTTTCTCGTCGAATGCGGCATGATGACGTCGTCGATGTAGCCGCGTTCGGCGGCGATGAACGGCGACAGGAAACGATCCTCGTATTCCTTGGTGCGCTTGGCGATCGCTTCGGGATCGTTCATGTCGGCGCGGAAGATGATTTCCACCGCACCCTTGGCGCCCATCACCGCGATCTGCGCGGTGGGCCAGGCGTAATTCATGTCGGCGCCGATTTCCTTTGACGCCATGACGTCGAACGCGCCGCCATAGGCCTTGCGGGTGATGACGGTGACGAGCGGCACCGTGCATTGCGAATAGGCGAACAGCAGTTTGGCACCGTGCTTGATCAGGCCGCCATATTCCTGCGCGGTACCCGGCAGGAAGCCCGGCACATCGACGAAGGTCACGATCGGGATATTGAAGGCATCACAAAAACGGACAAAGCGCGCGGCCTTGCGCGAAGCATCCGAGTCGAGCACGCCGGCCAGCACCATCGGCTGGTTGGCGACAAAACCCACCGTGCGGCCGGCGATGCGGCCGAAACCAGTGACGATGTTCCTGGCAAACGTCTCCGACAGTTCGAAGAAATCGCCCTCGTCCACGACCTTCTGGATCAATTCCTTCATGTCGTAGGGCTTGTTCGGGTTATCGGGGATCAGCGTGTCGAGCGACATGTCGACGCGCTCGATGTCGTCGAAGCTCGGCCATTCCGGCACGCCGTCGGTATTGTTGGCCGGCAGGAAGTCGATCAGCCGGCGCATCTGCAGCAGCGTCTCGACGTCGTTCTCGAATGCGCCGTCCGCAATCGAGGAACGCGTCGCATGCACCGAGGCGCCACCGAGTTCTTCGGCCGTGACCACCTCGTTGGTGACGGTCTTCACGACGTCGGGGCCGGTGACGAACATGTAGCTGGTGTTCTTCACCATGAAGATGAAGTCGGTCATCGCGGGGGAATAGACGTCGCCGCCGGCGCACGGGCCCATGATGACGGAGATCTGCGGGATCACGCCCGAGGCGATGACGTTGCGGCGGAACACGTAGGAATAACCCGCGAGCGCCGCGACGCCTTCCTGGATGCGCGCACCGCCGGCGTCATAGAGGCCGATGATGGGCGCCCTCGCCTTCATCGCCATGTCCTGCAGTTTTGTGATCTTCAACGCGTGGGTTTCGGACAGCGAGCCGCCGAACACGGTAAAATCCTTGGCGAAGACGAAAGTCTTGCGGCCGTTGACTGTGCCCCACCCGGTGACCACGCCGTCGCCCGGCACCTTGGTTTTTTCCATGCCGAATTCGGTCGAACGGTGCTCGACGAACATGTCGAATTCCTCGAACGAGCCCTTGTCGAGCAGCAGTTCGATGCGCTCCCGCGCGGTCAGCTTGCCGCGCGCGTGCTGCGCCTCGATCCGCTTCTGGCCGCCGCCGAGCTTGGCGCCGGCGCGACGTTCTTCGAGGGTGTCCAGGATATCTTTCATCTGCTTCCGCCCGTCCATTAGGTCGATTTGGGGGCCTTCTAACACGGCCTTTTCCGAACGGGAAACACCCTGTCCTGCATCTGGTACCGCCGCCCGGCAGGCCCCATATCAGCCTCCTCACCAGGGGGACCGGCATGACCGACATCACGAGCACCGAGGCGCCAGGCGCCGTCACGGGAGGCCTGCGGACGCTGCTCCGGCTGGAGGGACTGGCGCTCCTGATCGGGATGACGCTGCTTTATTACATCTGGGACGGATCGTGGTGGGTCTACGCCCTGCTGTTCTTCGTGCCCGATATCAGCTTCGCGGCCTATCTCTCAGGCCCGCGTTTCGGCGCCCTCGTCTATAACGCGGCCCATAGCTACCTCGGCCCGATGGCGATGATGACCGGCGGATTTGCCACCGCATCGCCGCTCGTGCTCTCCATCGCGATGATCTGGCTGGCCCATATCGGCTTCGACCGCGCGCTCGGCTACGGCCTGAAATACACCTCAGGCTTCACCGACACCCATCTGGGGCGGATCGGCAAGCTTCCGATGTGATATCAATAAGCCACGATATCGGTCAGGCACTGCTGCGTCACGGTCATGCGCGCGGCGATGTGCTCGGGGGTCTTGCAGTCCATGTTCATGGCGAACACGGTTTGATGGCTGCCCTTCTCGACCCAGCCGACCATCCAGCCCAGTGACGGCTTGCCCTGCTCGGCGCCCAACAGCCCGCTCTTGGCGCGGATGGTGGCGTCGCCGACTTTGGTCACCGGCATGATGTCCCGCACCAGCTCCTGGCTTCGCCTGGAGACCGGCAGCACGCCACGGCGCAGCCGGTCGAGGAAATCGATCTGCTGCATCGGATCGATGCGCAAATTGCCGGTCAGCCAGAACTGGTCGATGCCGCCGCCGATGTCGCGGTTGCCGTAGTCCATCAGGTCGAGATATTTCTGCATCCGCTCCGGCCCGATGCGCCGCGCGATCTCCTGATAGACCGGCACGGCGGAGGCCGCGATCGCCGAGCGCAAGGTGTGGTCCTTGTTCCAGGCCGCGATGCTGCGCGTGACCCCGTCCCACTTGAAAATGTCCTTGTCCGGATCCTGGACCACGCCGGTCTCCAGCGCGATGATCGAATTCGGAACCTTGAAGGTCGAAGCCGGCAACTGGGCCTCGCCCGAACGCACCTTGTCGCTGGCGATGATCAGGTAATCGTCAACCTTGTAGCCGACGAAGGTGCCGACCGTGCCGAGCGCGAAGAACCGCCGCGCGAGATCGTCGCGGAACTCGCTGCGCTGGTAGGAAACATTGGCAAGGCTGCGCGCGGGCAACAAGCTGGTCGCGGCAAGCAGGCCCAGCGCATGGCGGCGGTTGATCACGGCGGTATCCGAAACTGGTTGAGGGACGATGCTGATGGCATCGCGGAAAAGCCGTGACAAGTGGGATCTTTGTATGGCGGACCGATTGGCGGGTTTCGCGGATGAAACCCTGAAATCAGCGGATCCGGCCCGACAGCCGCAGCACGAAGATCAGCACCTCGGCGACGGCCTTGTAGAGTTCGGCCGGAATCTCGTCGCCGATCTCGACGTGGGACAAGGCGCCCGCCAGCACCTCGTTTTCCTCGATCGGAATGTCGTGGGCCTTGGCGAGTTCGATGATCTTGTCGCCGATCGTGCCCTTGCCCTTGGCGACAACGCGTGGCGCGCCGGTCTTGTCGTAATGCAGCGCGACCGCGAGCCTCGATTTGGCATCGACGCTCATAGCGCGCGGTCCAGGAAATGACCGGCGCGCGCGGGGGTGACTTGCGGCGGCGCGCCGTCGCGGATCAGGATCTCGCCGGGATTGAGTTCGGCGCGGCTGAGCGCCTGGCTCAGTTGCGAGGCGCCGGCGCGAAGCTGTGCGGCGGTTGCCGGCCGCTCCGCCCACATCCGCACCGAGGTCTTTTCGCCTGTCAGCGAGACCTGCGCGTGAACCGGGCCGGTCGGCTCGACATCGATCGAGAAACGCGCCCGCCACACCCGCTTGACCGCCTCGACCTGCTGCTCGGTGCCGCCGTCGCGCGAGATCTCGAACTGTGCCATCGCGGTGCCTTGCGGCGTCACGAACGGAATCTCGAAATTCCAACGCGATCCGCTCACGTCGACTTTCGGCGCTGATACGTCGACGCGGTCCGGCAGGGAGGCCACCTGCAGCAGCGTCTGCCGCGCGATCGCGGCGTCGGTGTCGTCGAGCAGATGATGCGCGGTGGTCGCAAGCGGCGCGTCCGGCACAATCGTCGGTGCGGCGATCGGCTGAGCTGCGGGAAGCGCGCCGCGGAACGGGGGCGGCGGCGTGTTGGTGTGGACGGGCGCCTCGCCGCCGCGGGCATCTTTCGGGACAATCACCGGCCGCAGCGGATTGCCGAGCGCCTGCAGCGCTTCCTGCAGCAGGTTCAGCGTGGCGCCAGCCGAAGGTCCGGCATTCAGTGCGGCCGAAAGCGCGCTGCGGGCGGCGTTGCCGGGCAGCGCGGCATCCGGGACAGCAGGCAGCCGCGCCTGCGGCAGCATGATTTCCTGGACGTCGAATTGCGCTGATGGCGCGAGGCTGGGTGCCGATGTGTTGAGCGCCGTTGGCGCCGCCGTCGCTCCGGGCACGGCATTGGTGCCGAGCGCCGACTGCAGCGTCTGGCGAAGCACGATCAGCGCGGCCTTGAGATCGGGAACGCCCTGTGGCGGCAACGAGCCCGTTGCCAGCGACGCCTCGAGGAAAATCCCCGACTTCTGGAACGCGGTCTTGATGTCGCCGCCGTCGAGGTTCTGGTCGAGGCTGGTCTGCTGTGCCAGGACCTGCGCGATCGCCGCCTGCAATTTCGGCGGCAGGTTGCTGGCGGAAACGGCGGCGCCGAGATTGGCAAACAGCGGCGCCAGGCTTTCCTGCTCGCTGGCCGCGGCCTGCGCTGCGACCGAGACCGCCGCACGCTCTGCCGTGGTCAATACATTCTTCGATGCGACGATCGTCGGAGGGTTGGCTGCAAAATCGGCCAGCGCATCGGGCGACAACGTAACGGCATCGGCCGCGGCTCCCGCCGCGCCGCCGCCCTGCCCGACCATGGCGAGGCGGATACCGTCCTTGCTCTGGGTGACCGCGAGCTGCAGGTTCTGGCCCTGCTGCAGCGAAACTTCGGAGGCGACATCGAGCGAAAGGCCGGCGATCGCGATCCGCACCATATCGGCGGCGAGGACTTTCAGGACCTGCGCATTCACCACGCTTCCCGGCTTCAGCACGAGTTCGGGCGCAATGCCGCCAACCTCTTGGGCGGCGAGCACGGGCGTGACGTTGTTGATGGAGATCGCCATATTCAAAAGATCTCGGCCAGGCCGGCAGGCTACCCCGGCGACGTAAACCTCTCGTTAAGAACCGGGCTTGTTTCCGGGGCCTCGATGGGCTGTATTCGTCGCCGGCTTGCCCACTGCGCTGACGCATGGCCTGCTTCACACCAGCAACGGGACAGCGGATGGACCAGGCCCTCGCCGACATTGGCGTCATCTCCGCCTATCGCTTCGCCGACGACGGCTCGGCGACCAAGCTCGACGTCGCCAACCTCGATGCGGAACTGGCCGATCCGAACGGCTGGCTGTGGCTGCATTTCAACCTGTCCAACCGCCGCTGCCACGACTGGCTGAGCAGGACCGCGCCGCTGTCCGACGTCGCGCGCGAAGCGCTGCTCGATACCGACGAGCATATCCGGCTCGATATCTTCGGCGAGGAGATCGCCGGCGTCCTGCCCGACCTGCATCAGGAGTTCATGCAGGAGGGCGACGACCTCGTGCGGGTGCACTTCGCGATCTCGTCGAGACTGATGATCACTGCCCGGCGCAAGCCGCTGCGCGCCATCGAACTGACGCGGCGTGCGCTCGACGGCGGCCGCAAGTTCCGCACCCCGGTGTCGCTGTTCGATGCGATCGTCGACCAGTTCGCCGACGTGATCGGACGGTTTTCGGCCGGCCTCGGCGACGAACTCGACATCGTCGAGGATCACGTGCTGCACGACGAGATCGACGATGAGCGGCTGCGGCTCGGCCGCGTGCGCCTGCAGGCGATCCGCACGCGGCGGCAGCTGTCGCAGATCCGCGCGCTGTTTCATCGCATGGAGACGCGCGAGGACGTCGAATCCGAAACCCTGCTGTCGGCGATGCGGAAGCTCGCGCAGAAATTCGACGCGCTCGACTACGAGTTCAGCGCCATCTACGAGCGCGCGCGGCTGCTGCAGGACGAGATCGCCGGCCGCGCCACGGCGATCACCAACCGCCGCCTGTTCACGCTGTCGGTGCTGACCGCATGCATGCTGCCTTCGACGCTGGTCACGGGCTTCTTCGGCATGAACACAAAGGACATGCCGTTCCAGACCGGCGACGGCGGCACCTGGTACGCGTTCCTGCTGGTGGTCGCCGCAGGCGCGCTAACGTGGTGGCTGCTCAGGCGGACCAAGGCGCTGTAGGCGATTCAACGAAGAGTGATAATGGCCTGTTAACCGAAGCCGCAAATAGCTTCATTTGTTTTGATTCCGAAGTGTTGCGCTGAACTGACGTTAGCCACGAACCCCAGGGGGCTCCGGTTTGCGAATTCGCAAGGCGCCCGCCCACCCCAAAATGGATGCGCGCTGCGGCAAAACGCCGTAGTTCAGGCTGTTTCCGCGTCTTTCGACGTGCCAGCCGCACCTTCGCCCTGACGGCAGGCGAGATCGACAATCAGGATCGGCGACGCGATGGGTTAACACTTCGTTGCCGGTCTCACTCGTATGCCGAGTATCGTTTTACGAGGATTTCATGGCCCCCGAGCTAGTTTGAACGCAGTTTCATTCACCGGGATAGCGCCATGAAAAACCAACCAGCGGTGGTCCGCCTCCAGAGCCTTCTTGGAAGATTCGGTCGGTCCGAGCAGGGCAATATCGCAATGCTCTTCGGAATCGCCGTGGTGCCGATCATCACCTTCGTCGGCGCGGCGGTCGATTATACCCGCGCCAACACGGCCCGGTCCTCGATGCAGGCAGCCATGGACTCGACGTCCCTGATGCTGGCCAAGGATTTGCAGGACGGCACCATCAACACCTCGCAGATCACGCAGAAGGCCCAGGACTATTTCAAGGCTCTCTACGCCAACGCCGATGCGAAACAGGTGGGCGTGACCGCGACCTATACGGCCGCCGCCGGCAACGGTTCAAAGATCGAGATCGCCGGCAACGGCAAGATCGACACCAGCTTCATGAGGCTGGTCGGCATCCCCGACATCAAGTTCAACACCAATGCCACGTCGGCCTGGGGTAACGTGCGCATGCGGGTCGCGATGGCGCTCGACGTCACGGGATCGATGCGGGACGACGGCAAGATGCCGGCGATGCAGACGGCCGCCAAGAGCCTGATCGATCAATTGAGCCCGCTCGCCAAGAACCCCGGCGACATCTACATCTCGGTCGTTCCCTTCGCCAAGGACGTCAACCTCGGCTCGAGTTACTACAACGAGACCTGGATCGACTGGAGTCTGTGGGACGCAGCCAATGGCACGTGCAGCAAATCGTCATACACGACCAAGAGCAGTTGCCTGAACAAGAGCGGGACCTGGACGCCGGCGAACCACAACACCTGGACCGGCTGCGTCACCGACCGCACCCAGGACTACGACACCAAGAACACGCCACCGACGTCGTCCAATGCGCCGACCATGGTCTTCGCCGAGGAATACGTCTCCGGCTCCGAGAAGTACTGCAAGACCGGCAACGACCCCTATATGCCGCCGATCATGCCGCTGAGTTACGACTGGAATGCGCTCAAGACCATGATCGGCACGTTGCAGCCCACCGGCAATACCAACCAGGGCATCGGCCTGGCATGGGGCTGGCTGACGCTTGGAACGGGCGCGCCGTTCAACGCGCCCGCCAAGGATACGTCGAACTACACCTATAAGGAGGCGATCATCCTGCTGTCGGACGGCATGAACACGCAGAACCGCTTCACCAGCAACACTTCGCAGATCGACGCCCGGCAGAAGATCCTCTGCGACAACGCCAAGCAGGCCGGCGTCACGATCTATACCATTCACGTCAATACGGGCGGCGATCCGACTTCGTCCGTGCTGAAGTACTGCGCCAGCGGCGCCGACAAGTTCTACGAGGTCAAGCAGGCCAACCAGACCCTGTCGGTGTTCAACTCGATCGGTCAGTCGCTGGCCAAGCTGCGCATCGCGAAGTAACCGCCGCAATCAGGCGCAAGAAGAAAGCCCGGCCGCAACGGCCGGGCTTTTTTGCTTGTTAGCCGCAAGGGGCCGACATGCCCCTCCGTGAGCGCACCCTACCGCAAAACGACCTCAGTGTCGGCCCAGCGCAGGTAGCGGCGCGGTGCGGCGCCGAGTTCGCGCCTGAACATCGCCGTGAAGGCGCTCGGGCTGTCATAGCCGACATCGAGCGCGACGTTGGTGACGGACTCGCCGGCGCCGAGGCGGGCGAGCGCTTCCAGCAACCGGACGCGCTGGCGCCACGCCGAGAAGCTCTGCCCGGTTTCACGACGGAACATCCGCGTCAGCGTGCGCCGGCTGATGCCGCTGCGATCGGCCCAATCGTCGAGGGTACGATCGGAGCTGGTGTCGGCGATCACGGCTTCGCAAATTTTTGCAAGTCGCGGGTCCTGCGGGATCGGCACGTGCAGCAATACTTCGGGCATGCGGCCGATCTCCCCAAGCAGCAGTTCAACCAGTCGCCCGTCGCGCCCCTCCTCGTCGTAATCCACCGGCATCCGGACGACTTCGCCCATCAAGGCTTCGAGCAGTTGCGAAGCACGGATCAGGCGACAGGTCGCCGGGTAGTTTGGTATTTTTTCCGGTTCGACGTAGATGGTCTGGATCTCGACGTCGCCCCAGGCGCGCGATTGATGTACCAGTCCGGGCGGAATCCAGATGCCATGCCCCGGCGGAACGACAAGGTTACCGCGTTCCGTCATCATCGAGGTGACGCCGGCGGTCTGCAAGACGAACTGGCCGCGCCGGTGCGCGTGGCGCGTGCTCATGCTCTCGGGCTGATATGTCGCCGCCATGGCCACGACAGGCCGCTTTAGCGTCTGCAGATGGCCGGCATAGATTGCCGCCGCCTGTGCCCCCCGTCGCTTGTGGCATACGCGCTCATAACCGTCGTCACCGGCCGGCGACGTGTCTATTCTTACGTTGATATTCATCTGATCTCTTGCGTTGAGGTGCCCGTTCTCCTCATGGCCTCATGCATCTTCCGGGCCAGTTGGCCCGATCGCGATGGTCGCTGTCCCCTCCCCTGTAGCACGGAACTTGCGGCTCGGTCACGATGCGGCCATCCGGAACCGAGGGGAATGGTCCATGAACAGGCGCGAATTCACTGCTGCAATGCTGGCTGCGGGTGCGGCCATCCCGCTCGGCATCACCCGGGCAGCCGGTCAGACCAAGGGCGGCACGCTCAACACCATCATCCAGCCCGAACCGCCGATTTTGGTAACGGCGTTCAACCAGCAGCAGCCGACGCTGACGCTGGGCGGCAAGATCTACGAGAGCCTGCTGAAATACGGCGCCGACCTGAAGCCGATGCCGGGCATGGCGCAATCCTGGGAGATCTCGCCTGATGGCCTGACCTACACGTTCAAGCTGTTTCCGGGCATCACCTTCCACGACGGCAAGCCGATGACGTCGGAGGACGTTGTGTTCAGCTGCATGAAGGTGCTGACCGAGACCCATCCCCGCGCGCGGCAGAACTTCGCCCGCGTCGCATCGGCCGAGGCGCCCGATCCGCTGACCGTGGTCTTCAAGCTGAAGCAGCCTTTCGCGCCGTTCCTCGGCTGCTTCGATTGCACTTCCGCCCCGATCGTGCCCAAGCACATCTACGAGGGCACGGAGTTCCGCAAGAACCCGATGAACGACAAGGCGATCGGCACCGGCCCGTTCAAGCTGAAGGAATGGGTGCGCGGCTCGCATGTCCATCTCGTCCGGCACGATGGCTACTACCGCAAGGACGAACCGTATCTCGACGAAATTATCTACCGCATCATCCCGGACGGCGCCTCGCGCGCACTGGCGCTCGAGAACGGTACCGTGCAGCTCGTGCAATGGTCCGACATCGAGTTCTTCGACGTCCAGCGCTTCAAGACGCAGAAGAATCTGGAGTTCACCACCAAGGGCTATGAGTATTTCGCGCCGCATCAGTGGCTCGAGATGAACAACCGTGTCGCGCCCATGAACGACAAGCGCTTCCGGCAGGCGATCATGCACCTGATCGATCGCGACGCGATGAACAAGCGCATCTATTTCGGCAACGCCAAGGTCGCGACCGGCCCGATCTCGTCGAAGACCCGCTTTTATGACGGCAAGGTCAAGCGCTACGAATTCTCGGTCGAGAAGGCCACCAAGCTGCTCGACGAGATGGGCCTGAAGCCCGGCGCCAACGGCAAGCGGGCCGAGATCAAATACCTGGTGCCGCCCTATGGCGAGGTCTATCAGCGCGCCGGCGAATTCTTCCGCCAGAGCTTTTCCAAGGCCGGCATCGACCTCGTTCTGGTCGGCACCGACATGGCTGGCTGGGCCGAGAAGGTCGGCAACTGGGATTACGAGATGACCCAGAACCTGCTCTATCAGCTCGGCGACCCCGCACTCGGCGTCGCCCGTACCTACATCTCCTCGAACATCAAGAAGGGCATCCTGTTCTCGAACACGCAGGGTTATTCCAATCCCGAGGTCGACAAGCTGTTCGAGGAAGCCGCCGTCGCGCTCGACGAGGCCAAGCGGCAGGAACTCTATTCCAAGGTTCAGCAGATCCTCGTCGAGGACGTGCCGGTCGCCTGGACGCTGGAGCTCGAATATCCCATCATCTACGACAAGGCGTTCAAGAACATCGTGACGACAGGGATCGGCTCCCACGAGACGTTCGGCTCGGTCTATAAATCGTGACGGGGACGACGGGCGCCGCGCGGATCGCGCTCTTGATCGTCACCTGGGTGGCGCGGCTGGTCGCCGTGATCCTTGTCATCGCCACCTTCAACTTCGTGCTGGTGCGCGCGGCTCCAGGCGATCCCGCCATGGTGATGGCGGGACAATCGGGCAGCGCCGATCCCAAGATGCTCGACGACCTGCGCAAGGAATACGGGCTCGACAAGCCGTATCTGGTGCAGCTCGCCAGCCATCTCGGCCGCGTGCTTACCCTGGATCTCGGCTATTCCTATCGCCAGCGCCGGCCGGTGCTCGACCTCATCCTGGAACGGCTGCCGGCGACGCTGCTGCTCACGCTCACCGCATTCTGTCTCGCGCTGCTGATCGGCACCACGCTCGGCGCGCTGGCGGGTCTCGCGGCCGGCAGCATCGTCGATACGCTGTTCACGGTACTCTCGCTGCTGCTCTACGCCACGCCGGTATTCTGGCTCGGGCTGATGCTCGTCCTCGTCTTCTCGGTGACGCTCGGCTGGCTGCCGCCGTTCGGCTACGAGACCATCAACGCCAAGATGACCGCGATCGAGCGCGTCTTCGACGTCATGAAACACATGATCATGCCCGTGATGTCGCTCGCCGCCATCTATCTCGCGATCTACGCCCGCCTGATGCGCTCCTCGATTATCGAGGTGTCGCACCAGGACTTCATCAAGACAGCACGGGCCAAGGGCCTCGCCCCAACTCGGATCGTCGTCGGCCACATGCTGCGCAACGCGCTGGTGCCGGTCGTGACGGTGGCCGGCATGCAGGCGGGCGCGCTGGTCGGCGGCGCGGTCGTGATCGAAACCGTGTTCGCCTGGCCCGGCCTTGGCCGGCTCACCTTCGAGGCCGTGCTGCAGCGCGACTATCCGGTGCTGCTCGGCATCTTCCTGATCCTGTCGATCATCGTGATCGCGCTCAACCTCGTGACCGACCTGATCTACCGCCTGATCGACCCGCGCATGACGACGGAAGCCGCCTGATGGACGCGGTGAAAGCCTTCCTGCGGCACCCCAGCGGAATGGCAGGACTCGTCCTGCTCGTCATCGTCCTGATCGTCGCGATCACGGCGCCCTGGGTGTTTCCGGTCTCGCCATGGGAAATGATCGGCACGCCCTTTGCGCCGCCCGGCGAGGACGGCATGTGGCTCGGTGGCGATACGCTCGGCCGCGACGTCGCGGCGGGCGTGGCACACGGCGCACGGGTCTCGCTCCTGATCGGTATCGCATCGGCGCTGGCCGCCATGACGATCGGCGTCGTGATCGGCGCCATCTCAGGCTATTTCGGCGGCAAGGTCGATCTGGTGCTGATGCGGGTGACGGAGATGTTCCAGACCGTTCCGGCTTTCATCCTGGCAATCCTCCTGGTTGCGACCTTCAGCCCGTCGCTGCTCACCATCATCCTCACCATCGGCGCGGTGAGCTGGCCGCCGCTGGCGCGGCTGACCCGCGCCGAATTCCTGAAGTTGCGCGGCCGCGAGTTCGTCGAAGCCGCCTTGTGCCAGGGCGAGAGCACGGCCCGCATCGTGCTCGGTCACATCCTGCCGAACGCGATCTCGCCGATTTTGGTTGTGGTCTCGCTTACGGTCGCCACCGCCATCCTGCTGGAGAGCGCCCTCTCCTTCATGGGGCTCGGCGATCCCAATTTGATGTCCTGGGGTTTCATGATCGGCGCCGGCCGCACCGTCATCCGGCAGGCCTGGTGGATGAGCGTGTTTCCGGGTCTCGCGATCCTGTTCACCGTGCTCGCCATCAACCTGTTCGGTGAGGGACTGTCCGACGTGCTCAACCCACGCATTTCAAGGCGGCGGGCATGAAGAACTCAATCGCGCAGGACGGGGCATCCGTGCTTTCGGTCGAGAACCTCTCGATCGCGCTGCCCGAGGGTGGTGACCGCCCGTTCGCGGTCGAGCAGGTCTCGTTCGCGATCAAGCGCAACGAGGTGGTCTGCCTGGTCGGCGAATCCGGCTCCGGCAAATCGATGATCGCCCACGCGATCCTCTCGCTGCTGCCGAAGGGCGTCGACATCGTGTCGGGCGCCGTGAAGGTCACAGGCCAGGATACGGCGACACTCGACAGCCGCGCCCTGCGCCGTTTGCGCGGCGGCCAGGCCGCCATGATCTTCCAGGAACCGCTGTCGTCGCTCAACCCGCTGAAGCGCGTCGGCGAGCAGATCGAGGAGACGATCCTCACGCATCAGCGCCCGGCGCCGTCGGCCGCCGATATCAAGGCTCGGGTGCTGGAACTGCTGACGCAGGTCGGGCTGCCGAACCCGCCTCAGCTGGCCAACAGCTATCCGTTCGAACTCTCCGGCGGGCAGCGCCAGCGTGTGATGATCGCGATGGCGATGTCGAACCAGCCGGCACTGCTGATCGCGGACGAGCCGACGACGGCGCTCGACGTCACCACCCAGCGCCAGATCCTCCGCCTGATCGACGATCTCAGGCGCGACCGCGGCATGGGCGTGCTGCTGATCACCCATGATTTCGGCGTCGTGGCCGATGTCGCCGATCACGTCGTCGTGCTGCGCCACGGCAAGGTGGTCGAGCACGGCACCGTCGAGGAAGTGTTGCGCCACCCGCGCGAGGCTTACACCCGCGAACTGATCGACGCGGTACCGAAGGCGCACGTGAAGCAGCGCGAGAGCGCGGCGCAGGCCGCGCCGCTGCTCGATGTGGTGGGTCTGCGCAAGACGTTCCGCGTCAAGCGCGGCTGGTTTCAGCCGCCGCGCGAAGTGCTCGCGGCCGATGGCATCTCGCTGACGCTGCACGAGGGCGAAACGCTGGCGGTGGTCGGCGAGTCCGGCTCCGGCAAGTCGACCCTCGGCCGCATGATCATGCGGCTGACCGAGCCGGATTCCGGCGCCATCCGTTTGGGCAACGAGGACCTGCGGCTGCTGCGCGGCGAAGCGCTGCGCCAGGCGCGCCGCGGGCTCCAGATCATCTTCCAGGACCCCTTCTCCAGCCTCGATCCGCGCCAGAAAGTCGGCGACGCCGTCGCGCGCGGACCGATGGCCTACGGCACGCCGCGCACTGAGGCGATGGCGCAGGCGCGGCAATTGCTGGCGCGCGTCGGGTTGACGCCGTCGGCCGCGGATCGCTATCCGCACGAATTCTCGGGCGGTCAGCGCCAGCGCATCTGCATTGCGCGCGCGCTCGCGCTGCGGCCGAAGGTGCTGATCGCCGACGAGGCCGTATCCGCGCTCGACGTGTCGGTGCAGGCGCAGGTGCTGGCGCTGCTCGCCGAGCTGCGCCGCGAGATGCGGCTCGCGATGATCTTCATCACGCACGACCTGCGCATCGCTGCAGAGATCGCCGACCGCGTGATCGTGCTGCAGCACGGCCGCATCGTCGAGGAAGGCCCGACCGCTGCCGTGTTCACCAATCCGCGCGAGGCTTATACGCGCGACCTGCTCGATGCCATCCCGGGGCGTCGGTTCTTCGAGCAGCCGAGCTTTGCACGGCAGCGCGAGGCGCTGGCGTGATGCGGACGCACCGCATAAGCTCGGCACGCACCGCCGCTCGCATTTCCGTTTCCAAACCCCGCAAGGACTGATCCGTGTCGCAAAGCAACATCATGCCCCTTCCCCCCGGCGCCCGCGAGCGCATCGAAGCCGCGGTCGATGCCGCCTTCGAGGCGCAATTGGCGACGACGATTGCCTTCTCGGCTATCCCGAGCACCCGCAGCCAGGAAGCGCCGTGCCAGGACATGATGGCGCGCCTGTTGCGCGAGCGCGGCTACGAGGTCGACGACTGGATCATCAACCAGGACGACCTCAAGGACCTGCCCGGCTATGGCCCGGTCGAGACCGATTTCTCGCGCGCCCGCACGGTAGTCGGAACCTACCGGCCCGCCGAGGAAACCGGGCGATCGTTGATCCTCCAGGGCCATTGCGACGTCGTGCCCGCCGGCCCCCTGGACATGTGGAAACATCCGCCATTCAAGCCCACCGTCGAGGACGGCTGGCTCTACGGCCGCGGCGCCGGCGACATGAAGTCCGGCACGATTGCAGCACTTTACGCGCTCGATGCGCTGAAGGCGGCGGGGCTGGCGCCGAAGGGACGCATCCATTTCCAGTCTGTCATCGAGGAGGAAAGCACCGGGGTCGGCGCGCTCTCCACGCTGCAGCGCGGCTATCGCGCCGATGCCTGCCTGATCCCGGAACCCACCGACGGCAAGCTGATGCGCGCCCAGGTCGGCGTGATCTGGTTCCGCCTCAAGGTCAAGGGCCTGCCGGTCCATGTCTCGCGCGCCGGCACCGGCTCGAATGCGATCAAGGCCGCCTTCCACCTCGTCCAGGCCATCGAGGGGCTGGAGGCCGAGTGGAACGAGCGCGCCAAATCCCATCAGTTCTTCGGCAAGCTCAACCACCCGCTCAACTTCAACCCCGGCATCATCAAGGGCGGCGACTGGGCCTCCAGCGTTCCGGCCTGGTGCGACGTCGATTGCCGCATCGGCATCCTGCCGGGCTGGAAGATCGCCGACTGCCAGGCCGAGATCGCCGCCTGCGTTGCAAAGGCGGCCAAGACCCATCCGTTCCTTGCCGACAACCCGCCCGAAGTCGTCTGGTCCGGCTTCCTGTCGCCGGGCTACGAGGTGACCGGCGCGCAGGAAAGCGAGGCCGTGCTGGCTGCGGCCTATGAAGCCGTGTTCGATGCGCCGCTCGAGGAAGCGAGTTTTACCGGCCTCACCGACGCGCGCTTCTACGGACTCGATTACGACGTGCCCGCCTTCTGCTTCGGCGCCCGGATGGAAGGTGCCCACGGCTTCAATGAGCGGGTCGAGATCGAATCCGTCAAGAAGATCACCAAGACGCTGGCCCTGTTCATCGCGGGCTGGTGCGGGGTCGAGGAAACGTAAACACAACAACGATACGGGAGGAGTCTGCGATGGAGGGCAACGGTGCGGGCGACAAGCCACAGGTCCGGACGCCGGACGATCTGCGCGCGCATTTCGGGCAGCTCAGCCCACTCGCCGAGAAGAAGGTGCTGCACCATCTCGACAAGTTCTGCCGCGACTTCATCGCCCTCTCCCCGTTCCTGGTGCTCGCGTCGAGCGATGGCAAGGGCAATGCCGACGCCAGCCCGCGCGGCGACGGGCCGGGCTTCGTCGCCGTGCTCGACGACAAGGCGCTCCTGATCCCGGACCGGCGCGGCAACAACCGGGTCGATACGTTCGGCAACATCCTGGCCTCGCCCGGCGTCGGCCTGATCTTCATGGTGCCTGGAATCAACGAGACGCTGCGCGTCAACGGCAAGGCCGAGATCACCCAGGATCCGGCGCTGCTGACGCCGCTCGCGGTGCGCGATATCGTGCCGACGATCGGGCTCAAGGTCACCGTCGACGAGTGCTATTTCCATTGCGGCAAGGCGCTGATGCGCGCGAAGCTGTGGGACCCGGGGGCGCAGGTCGAGCGCCACAGCTTCCCGACGCTCGGCCGCATCATCGCCGAGCAGACCGCGGCGATCTCGGTCGAGGTTGCCGAGCAGACCATGGAAGAAGCCTACCGGACCCGGCTCTACTGACGATCTACCGACGCGCGTTTTCGGCGAGATACTTCCCGCAGATGTAGCCGAACGTCATCGCGGGCCCGAGCGTCGCGCCCGCGCCGGGATAGCTGCCGCCGAAGATAGAAGCGGCATCGTTGCCCACCGCGAACAGGCCCGCGATCGGCTTGCCGTCGACATCAAGAACGCGCGTCAATTCGTCGGTGACCAGGCCATGATAGGTCGCGATGTCTCCCGGCACGATCTTCACGGCATAGAACGGTGCAACGGCGATCTCGCCGATGCAGGGATTTGGCGCGAAGCTGTCGTCGCCGAGCAGCCGCTGATACGACGTCGCACCCCGGCCGAACGCGCGGTCCTGCCCATTTTTGGCATCACGGTTGACCTCGTCGATGGTCTGTTCGAGTCCGTCGGGATCGATACCGGCGGACGACGCGAGTTCGCGAACGGTGTGGCCGGTCTTGAGATATCCGGAGCGGATGAAGGGCGAGATCGGCAGTGGCGACGGACGGACGGCGCCAAGCCCGTAACGCCTGACGGTTCGATGATCGCAAATCATGAAGGCCGAGACATCCTCCTGCCCGGCGCAAGCATCCATCATGGCCCGGACGAAGTCGTGATAGTTCTGGCTTTCATTGGTAAAGCGGCGACCGTCACGCGTGACCGCGATGACGCCCGGCTTGGCCCGGTCGATCAGGTGAAAAAATCTCCCGGTGCTGCCGTCCTTGCGCTTGATCAGCGACACCGGCACCCACGCCGCTGCATTCGAAAAGCTGTCCTCGATCGCGGCGCCAACATCCTCGGCCATCCGCAGCGCGTCGCCGGTGTTGGCTTCCGGTGTCAGCGATGCATGCACCGTGTTGGGCTGGATATGCTTGAAGTGTGTGCGCGTGCGCTCTGCATCATGCGGAAAGCCGCCGGCGGCAAACACCACGCCGCGGCGTGCATCGACACGAATGCTCTTGCCTTCCCTCTCCACGATGGCCCCCGCAATCCGGCCATTCTCGCGCACGAGGCTGACAGCCGGCGAAGATGACCAGAGCGGTATCCGCCGATCCAGCGCCGTCCGCAACAGGCGCGCCGCCAACGCATTGCCGTTCACAAGGCGCGTGCCACGCCCGTTGACAAGAACGTCGCGGCCATGGGCCAGCATCCGTGAAGCAACGAACAGCGCCGACTTCAGCGATCGCGTGGCGTTGAGAAAATGCTTGAGGTCGGGACCGCTATTCAGGCCCATGCCCATGAACGTCGATTCCCGCATCGGCTGGGCGAGCGCAGCCAGGCTGGTCCCGAGTTTTCTTCCGTCGAACGGGAGTGGATGGATCGACCGGCCTTCCTCGGCACCGCCGGTATGATCGGGATGATAGTCAGGATAGTTCTTTCCGAAGCTGAACCTGACCTCGGTATTGGCTTCGAGAAAGTCGACCATCGGGCCGGCGTTCGCCAGAAATGCACCGACGCGCGCTTTGTCAAAATGGTTTCCGGCCTCGTGCTGGATGTAGGCATTTGCCTTCTCGAGCGAGTCCTGGACGCCTGCGCGCGACGCGAGCGGGTTTCCCGGCACCCACAGCCACCCGCCCGACCGGGCCGTGGTGCCGCCGAACTCCGCGGCCTTCTCGACAACAAGGACGTCGGCTCCCAAGTGCTGGGCTGTGATGGCCGTCGTCATCCCGGCCGCGCCGGAGCCGATGACCAGCACGTCGCAAACAGTCGATTCCATCGCGTCGGTTTCCCCCCGCTTCAGTCTTCTTATGGCGATCTTCTTATAGCGGCATCAGCCGCGGCGCCAGAAGCCGCAACCGGCCCGACGGACGCTCCCTGCCAACGCTGGGCGAAGACATCAATTTCGCTGCGCGGTCCAATAGCCCGAGCAGCGCGCGCTTCCCGAATGGCCGCTCCATGTCCCGCGGCCGGAGGTGCTGGAGAGCCTGCCGGAGCCTGCGGCGTATTTGTCATGGACGGTCACCGAGGCGCGGACCGCGCCGGATCTCCGGACGTATCCCCTGAACTTCACGAGATTGGGATGCGTCACGACCCCGTTGGAAACGTTGACCGTAAAGTTGTAGACCGCATCGCATGCGCCTCGTTGCGTCACGAAGGCAAGGTTCCAGGAGCCGTCGTAGACAGACCGGGCATGTGCGGTGCTCGTCAAGCCGACGAAAACGCATGCGCCCGCGGCGCAAAGCCAAAGCTTCCTCATGCTAACCTCCCCTCATCGAGCGAATGAAATTCGGGTTCGGCGTGAAAATGGTGAGGCGATTGGTCCTCCAATAGATCGCATTTCCTCAGATCGTATCAAGGCCTCGCGAGAATCAGGGTCGCACCATCGGTGCAAGCAGATTGACCCACGCAGGGAAAGCACCCATATGGGACACCGGAATTGGATGAAGCCTTCCGTTTCGGACAGTCCTTGCCGCGGCCGATGATCCCGGTGGCGTCGTTCGCGCAAAACGGCTTCGTTCGGGAGCTCCCATGACGACACTGTCTATCCTCGATCTCGTTCGCGTCACCGAAGAGACCGATGCGCGCGGCGCGCTCGATAACGCCCGCGATATTGCCGTTCATGCCGAGGCATGGGGCTATCGCCGTATCTGGGTGGCGGAGCATCACAACATGCCGGGCATCGCGAGCGCCGCGACGTCGGTTGTGATCGGTCATATCGCAGCGGGAACAAAGACCATCCGGGTCGGCGCCGGCGGCATCATGCTCCCCAACCATGCGCCTTACGTCATCGCCGAGCAGTTCGGGACGCTGGCCCGTCTGTTCCCGGGCCGCATCGACCTTGGGCTCGGTCGCGCACCCGGGACCGACCAGCTCACACTTCGCGCTTTGCGCCGCACGCCTGAAGCCGCCGAAAACTTCCCGCAGGACGTTCTCGAGGTGCAGGCCTTCCTGGCTCCAGCCGGCCCGAACCAGCGTATCCGGGCCGTGCCGGCGGCAGGAACGGAAGTGCCGTTGTGGATCCTGGGATCGAGCAATTTTGGCGCGATGCTGGCGGCTGAACTCGGGCTTCCCTATGCCTTCGCCTCGCATTTCGCACCTGAGCTGCTGATCCCGGCGCTGCAGATCTACCGCAGCCGCTTCAAGCCGTCCGAGCAGCTTGACCGTCCCTACGCGATGGTAGGCGTCAACATCATCGCCGCCGGCAGCGATGACGAAGCGCGCCGGCTCGCGACGACACAACAGATGTCCTTTACGAACATTTTCCGCGGCGCGCGCGGCCTCAGCCAGCCGCCGATCGACGACATTGAAAGCTATTGGTCGCCCGCGGAAAAAGCACAGGCGATGAGCATGCTCGCTCGCTCCATCGTCGGCTCGCCGGATAAGATTCGTTCGGGCATCGATGCGCTCATCAAGGAAACCGGCGCCGACGAGCTCATGATCGTCTCCGATGTCTACGATCACGCAACTCGGCTGCGCTCCTTCGAAATCATCGCCAACGTCGCGGGCAGCGCCGGCTGATTTATCGCTGAAATCCCCGCCACGATGATGGAGCATCGGATGCGGACGACACGCCGAACGTTCGTACGGGCCTCGCTGGCGGCTTCAGCCGCGGCGCTTTTGCCCGTTTCAGTGCGCGCCCAGGAAAGCACGCCCGTCCGCCGTCAGATCCCCTCAACCGGCGAAGCCATACCGATCGTCGGGCTCGGCACCTGGATCACCTTCAACGTTGGCGGCGATGCGGCGCTAAGAGACGAGTGCGCTGCTGTCATGGCGGCCTTCTTCGCGGCGGGCGGGCGCATGATCGATTCCTCTCCGATGTATGGCTCGTCGCAGCCGGTGATCGGCTATGGCCTTCAAAAGCTTGGGCAGCCTTCCGCGCTGTTCTCGGCCGAAAAGGTCTGGACATCCTCGGCCGCGGCAGGTCCGCCGCAGATCGAGCAATCGCGCCGCTTCTGGGGTGTGCCGAAGTTCGACCTCTTGCAGGTTCACAATCTGCTCGCCTGGAAGGAACATCTGAAGACGCTTTTCGCGATGAAAGCATCCGGTGCGGTGCGCTACGTCGGGATCACCACGTCCGAAGGCCGTCGCCACGATCTTTTCGAACAGATCATGCGGAACGAGCCGATCGATTTCGTGCAGCTCTCCTACAACGTCGTCGACCGCGAGGCCGAGGCGCGGCTGCTGCCGCTGGCGTCCGAACGCGGCATTGCCGTCATCGTCAACCGCCCGTTCCGGCAGGGCGCGCTGACAGACCGGCTCAAGGGTGAGCCGTTACCCGAATGGGCAGGCGAACTCGGGGTGTCTAGCTGGGCGCAGCTCATCCTGAAGTTCGTCCTCTCCCATCCTGCCGTCACCGTCGCTATTCCGGCGACCACCCGTGTCGACCACGTGCGCGAAAACCTCCGCGCTGCCGGCGGACCGATGCCGGACCCGGCCATGCGAAAGCGCATCTCGGCCCACGTACAGGCGCTTTGATGTCGGAGTGGTGGACCTACCGGCCGGAGGATTTCCTGCTGTTTTCGCCACGCGTCTATTGGCGGATGTTCGAACTGCACAATGCGGCGCTTTGGCCGCTGCAAGTGCTCACGCTTGCCGCGGGCGCGGCGATCGTTCTGCTCGTCGCCCGATGGCCGACAAGCTCCGCGCGGTGGCTGGCGCTCCTCCTCGCAGTTCTCTGGATTTTCGTCGGATGGTCGTTCCTGTGGGGCCGCTATGTCGAGATCAACTGGGCAATTGCCTATGTCGCGCCGGCGTTCGCCGTTGAAGGCGTGCTGTTCCTGGTCTGCGGGCCTCTGCTCAACCGCCTCGCCTTCGCGCGACGCGGACTTGCCGGCGGCACCGGATGTTTCATGCTTGCCACTGCAATCGCCTTCCCGTTGCTCGCGCCCCTGCAGGGACGTGGCTGGGCCTCGTCGGAGGTCTTCGGCATCGCGCCGGATCCGACGGCGGTCGCGACGCTCGGCCTTCTGCTCCTCGTCCGCGGCAAGCCACTGCCATGGCTCCTGCCGATCCCCGTTCTCTGGTGCCTCCTGAGCGGAATGACCCTTCAGACCATGGGCGAGCCGCAAGCGTGGGTTCTCTATGCCGCGCTGGCCCTCACCGCTTTCGCCTTGACCTGGAGTGCTGTTCTCAGTCCTTCAGCGCGGCCAGGATCGTCGCCGCCGCCTTGAAATCGACCAGCCGCGCGGCGCGCCGGGCGGCGACTTCCTCGTCGACGCCCCATTTCTCGCTGTTCCAGTCCTCATCGACATGGGCGGCGGCCCAGACCTGATCCGCATCGCGCACGCCCTCCCGCAGCGCCAGCGCCAGCAGCGCCGAGCCGGTCAGCGTCGTCACCACATGCAGCGCCGCCACCGACCAGGCGTCGGCCGGGAATATCTCGCGCACCGCCGCGATCGCCTGCGCCGGCTGCGCGGCATGTACGATGCCCTCGGAAAGGATGAAATGGGCGCCGAGATCGGTGCCAGCCCAGGACAGCACCGGGTCCCAATGCGCCGCCTCCCGCGCGATCAACGCTTCGGGATGGCCGGCGCGGTAGAACAGCAGATCCGTCCCGAGATATTTTGCGACATCGTCCGCCACCGCATCGACGCGGTCGGTGACCTCGGCGACGCTGTTGGCAAACCGCGTCAGCGGCATGGTCAGGGGATCGATGGTCTCGCCCTGCGCGCTCCATTCTGCCGCGATCGCCTCTGCAATCCCGCGCTTCGGGGCAACGACCGGCCGGCCGGAAGGCGTTTTGATCGTGCGGCCATCGAGCGTGACGGCAAAGCCGCCATCGGCCTCGGCGATGCCGGCCTCCTTGTAGAACCGCCTGCGCTGGGGGCTGCGCGAGGCACGGCGCACGGACTCCTCCGGATCGAGAGCAGAATGTCCGGCGACTTCGTCGAATAGTTCGCGCATAACGGCTTCCGGCGATGTGTGATAATGAAGCGCTTACAATACGATAATGGCGGACGCAAATAAAGCTGATGAGCCGGTTACGGGGATCTGCTGCGATCCTGGTTGCGCAGGCGAACTTTGTCGCAACGCCTGCACAGTCCGGGTTCCACCCGCCGCAGTCAACACCCTCCGTCATTCCGGGGCGCGCGCAGCGCGAACCCGGAATCCCACTATCGGCCCGCGCTGTAGCCCGATGGATCCCGGGTTCGCGACTTCGTCGCGCACCGGAATGACGGAAAGAGCGGTAGTTGCGCCTACTCCTCCGGCGCGTTCTCGATCGGGTCGAACCGGTCGTGCTCGAGCCCGAGCAGATTCCAGGATTGCAGCATGTGCGGCGGCAATGGCGCACTGACGTCGATCACGCCACCGCGCGGATGCGGAATTACAATGCGACGCGCCAGGAGATGCAGGCGGTTCTGCAGGCCGCCCGGCAGGGCCCAGTTCTCCTTGTTGAAATATTTGGGGTCGCCGACGATGGCGTGATCGATATGGGCCATGTGCGCGCGCAGTTGATGGGTTCGGCCGGTCACCGGCTTCAGCGATACCCAGGCGAGCTTCTGGGCGGAGGTTTCGACCACGGCGTAATATGTCACCGCGTGGCTGGCGCCCTCGTCGCCATGCTTCGCCACCCGCATGATGCTGTCTTCCTCGCTCTCTTCCTTGGCCAGATAGGTCGAGATGCGGCCCTGCTTCGGCTTCGGTACGCCCGCCACCAGCGCCCAGTAGATTTTTCGCGCCGAGCGGTGGCGGAACGAGCCGGTCAAGGCGGTCGCGGCAAAGCGGGTTTTTGCAATCAGCAGGCAGCCCGAGGTTTCCCGGTCGAGCCGGTGCACCAGCCGGGGCTTCTGGCCCTTGGCATCGCGCATCACTTCCAGCATCTGGTCGACGTTGCGCGTGATCCCGGAGCCGCCCTGCACCGCGAGGCCCGCCGGCTTGTTCAGCACCATGACGTCGGCGTCCTCGAACAGGATCATCTCCTTCAGCGCCTGCAGCGTCTTGGTCGCCGCCTCGGAAAGCGGCGCGGCGCCCTTCGGCGTATCGAGCTTGAGCGGCGGAATGCGGACGCTCTGGCCCTCCTCCAGCCGGTCCTTGCTGTCGGCGCGCTTGCCGTTGACGCGCAGCTCACCCTTCCGGACGATGCGCTGAATGTGCGAAAACGACAGCCCCGGAAAGCGCGCTTCGAGAAAACGGTCGACGCGCATATTGTTCTCGTCGGCGGTCACGACGACGGTCTGCACTTTCGTCGGCAACGGCGGGTCGACCGCCCTGGGCTTCTCGGGCTCCGCAACCACAAAGGCCGGCTTTTCCCGGCGCGGCTCGGCAAACCGCGCAGGCTTGCCGCCAGGCCGGCTGCCCTGCGCCCGGTCGCCGGACTTCTTGCCGCGGAACGGCGTGGCACCCTTGGAACGATCGCCTGACGGGCGCGACTTGGCTAGCGGTTTTCGGTCGCGACGGCTCATGCCGTTTTACCAAGTTTGCGAGACATCGAGCGTGTGGCACGACGCGGCAATACCGCAATCTTTGCGCCTATCTGGCCCTCGGCAAGACGCAACTCGTAATTCTGCTGCAAATTCATCCAGAATTGCGGACTGGTGCCGAACCAGTGCCCAAGGCGTAGCGCCGTATCGGCCGTGATGCCGCGCTGGCCGTGGGTGATTTCCGTAATCCGGTTCATCGGTACGTCAATCTGACGCGAAAGCTCGGCAGCGCTGATGCCAAGTTCGCGCAATTCTTCGGCCAGATTTTCGCCGGGATGAATGGGTGTTCGAGGCAAGATAGTTTTCCTTCAACGATAAGCGACGGTGCAACTGACGGCTAGTCACGTCAACTCGACGCGCAAGGTACGCCCGACGGCGTTCGCGGCTCGGCGCAATGTCTCAAGCGTCACCGAAGGCGTGGCAGGATCGAGCAGCCGATCCAGTTGGCGCCGGCTCGTCTTCATGCGTTCCGCCATCGCGCTCTTGGTAATGCCCTGTGCTTTCATCGCTTCCGCCAGTTGCTCGGCAATAATCTCCTTAATGGCTCGTTCTTCGCACGTTCCGAGCATTCCCTGTTCGGCAAGGAATTCGTCGAACGTTTCTTTGCTCACGCGCGCCTTCTGTTTCTTCACCATCAAGTCACCTCTCGTTTGCGCTTAAGCGCGAGCTCAATGTCTTGCTGCGGTGTCTTCTGCGTCTTCTTGATGAAGCCGTGCAAGAGGATCATGTGACCATCACTCATGCAGAAGATCACCCGCGCAATCCGGTTGCTATCGAGATCGCTCCGCACCTCCCACAGACCATGCCCAAGTGGAGCACAATGTGGACGCCCGATTGGCCAGCCAAATTCTACCTTCTGGATATCCTTCCCAACCGTGCGGCGGTCTTCGGAAGGTAATTCGAGAACCCATTCCCGGACGAAATTGCGCCCCGTCGAACTGACATAGAATCGGGCGGGAAGCTTTTTCGAGCGGTCAATCATTTGACTGCCCTTAATGTGCCATTTCTGACACACTGACGCAAGGCTTTAATGCGAGGCAATAGCCGACGCTATTTGCACTGCGCGCGATCTCTCACCGCGGTCAGATCGCTGGCGGAATTGGCGGACGGACGCTGTTTGGACGCCTCCTCGGCGGCGGCGCAGGCGGCCGCCTGGTCGCCGTTCTGGAAGCGCGCCCAGGCAAGGTTGGTCCAGGCATCAGCGAAGTCAGGCGCATCCTTGACCGCCTGCTCCAGCACCGGCTGCGCATCCTTTGGCCGCTTGGCGACCAGGAGGAAGCGGCCATAGTCGGCGTTCAGCGCCTTCATCGGATGCGGCTGTTTCAGCGCGATCTTGAACAGTTCTTCCGTGGCATCGAGATCCCTGAAGCGCGCCAGCGTGACCGCGGCAAAGCCCTGATAGACGCCGCTCTGTTCGGGCGAGATCAGAAATGCCTGATTGAAGCGCTGCGCGGCCTCTCCCATTCGATTGGCGTTGATCGCCCGCCAGCCGCGCTTGGTGGTTTCCTCAAAGGCCTTTTCACGCGTCCCGGCGGCCTGGATGATGGCGTTGACGAAGTTTGCATCGGCAGCCCGCTGCTCCGAATTCTTGTCCGCAAAACCGAAGAACGGCTGCTCGTTCATCGGCGCTTTATAGGTCCGCTTCGTCACCTGCACGCCCGGCGCGACCTCCACCGTTTCCGCGGCGGCGGAAAACGTGAACGCCAGCAACACCGCGACGGCGCAGGTCATCGCTCTCAGACAATTTTTAAAACGGCTCATTCGCGCTGGCCTCGCTCTCGTTCCTTGCGCAGCTTGGCCCAGTAATCGAGCCGCTTGCGGATCTCGCGCTCAAAGCCGCGATCGGGTGGGTCGTAAAAGGTCTGCCGTCCCAGCGCTTCCGGGAAGTAATCCTGTCCGGAGAACGCGTCCGGCGCGTCGTGGTCGTATTCGTAGCCGGAGCCATAGCCTTCCGACTTCATCAGTCTGGTCGGCGAGTTCAAAATATGCTTCGGCGGCAGCAGCGAGCCGCCCTCCTTCGCCGTGCGCATCGCCGCGCCGAACGCTTTGTAGGCAGCATTCGATTTCGGCGCGGTAGCGAGATAGATTACGGCCTGCGCGATCGCAAGCTCCCCCTCGGGAGACCCAAGAAAGTCGAACGCATCCTTGGCGGCGTTGCAGATCACCAGCGCCTGCGGATCGGCAAGACCGATGTCCTCGACCGCCATGCGGACGACGCGCCGCGCCAGGAACAGCGGGTCCTCGCCGGCGTCCAGCATCCGCGCCAGATAATATAGCGCCGCATCGGGATCGGAGCCGCGCACCGATTTATGCAACGCCGAGATCAGGTTGTAATGGCCGTCGGCGGACTTGTCATAGATCGGCGCACGGCGCTGCAGGATTTCCTGCAGTTGCGCGGCGTCGAATATCTCGCCCTTGCGCGCAGCGCGCCAGACTTCCTCGGCCAGCGTCAGCGAGGCGCGACCGTCGCCGTCCGCCATGCGCACCAGCACAGCCCGCGCCTCGGCGTCGAGTGGCAGTTTACGGCCCTCGACCTTCTCGGCATGCCTAAACAGCTTCTCGATCGCGTCGGCATCCAGCGAACGAAACACCAGCACCCGCGCCCGCGACAGCAACGCGGCGTTGAGCTCGAACGACGGATTTTCCGTGGTGGCGCCGACCAGCACCACGGTGCCGTCTTCCATCACGGGCAGAAACGAATCCTGCTGGGCGCGGTTGAAGCGATGAACCTCGTCGACGAACAGCAGCGTGCCCTTGCCCATTTCGCGCCGGGCGCGCGCCGAATCGAACACCTTCTTGAGGTCGGCAACACCGGAAAACACCGCGGAAATCTGCTCGAAATGCAGTTCGGTAGCGTCCGCCAGCAGCCGCGCCACCGTGGTCTTGCCGGTGCCCGGCGGTCCCCAGAATACCAGCGAGCCGAGCGTGCGCGTCTCCAGCATCCGCGTCAGCGCGCCGTCGGGACCGAGAATATGATCCTGTCCGACGACGTCGGCGAGCGAGCGCGGGCGCAGTCTGTCCGGCAAGGGATGCGGCGCGTCCTGCTCCATCCCCGCCGCAGCAAAGAGGTTGGCAGCTTCCCGGGGTTGCTTCGGGCTCATCCGCCCAGCGTCACGTTGATCTGCTGGCCGCCGCGCACCACGACGATGCGCCAGAGCCTTGACGAGGTTTTCGAGGCCTTGTCGAGATCGCTGGTCTTGGCAATCTTCTGGTTGTTGACCGCAAGGATGATGTCGCCCTTCTGGAAGCCGACGCTGGCCGCCGTTCCGCCACCTTCGAGATCGATCACCACGACGCCCTCGGTCTGGGAATCCAAGTGCAGTTCGTCGGCGACCGCCGGCGAAATGTTGGCGACCTTGGCGCCCTGGAACGGCGAGCGCCCGGTAAGGACGATTTCCTCGCGGTTGGCGTCGGGCGCGGTCTCCAGCGCCACCGTCAACTTGACGGTCTTGCCGGCGCGCTGCACGTCGATCTGCGCGCTTCCGCCGAGCTGGCGGGTCGCGAAGCGGTAATCGAACGCGTTGGGATCGTCGATGTTCTGGCCCTCGATCGCAACGATCAGGTCGGACGGCTTCAAGCCTGCGCGCGCCGCCGGGCTGTTTGGCGCGACATTGGCGACCAATGCGCCGTTCGGTATTTTCAGCCCCAGCGTCTCGGCGATTTCAGGCGTCACGGCCTGGAGCTTCGCGCCGAGCCAGGGCCGCCTGACGGCCTTGCCGCCGCTCTTGGCCGAGGCCACCACGACACGCACCATGTTGGTTGGAATTGCAAAGCCGATGCCCTGCGATCCACCGGAGCGCGAGAATATCGCGGTGTTGATGCCGACGAGCTTGCCGGTCATGTCGACCAGCGCACCGCCGGAATTGCCGGGATTGATCGCCGCATCGGTCTGAATGAAGAATTGATAGTCGGTGATGCCGACCTTGGTGCGGGCGAGCGCCGAAACGATGCCGTGGGTCACCGTCTGTCCGACGCCGAAGGGATTGCCGATCGCCAGCACCACGTCGCCCACCAGCAGTTCATCGGAATTGGCGAAGTCGAGCGTTGCGAACTTCTCTTTCGTATCCTTGATGCGCAGCACGGCCAGATCGGTGCGGCTGTCCTTGAGCACGATCTCGGCCTCGAACTCGCGCTTGTCGGCGAGCGAAATCTTGACCTGGTCGGCGCCCTCGATGACGTGGTTGTTGGTGACGACAAGTCCGGAAGCATCGACCATCACGCCCGACCCGAGCGAACGTTGCATCTGTTCGGGCTGCTGACCCGGCACGCCGAAGAAGCGGCGGAAAATCGGATCGTCCAGCAGCGGATTGCGCACCTGCACGGTCTTGCCGGCGTAGACGTTCACGACCGCGGGCTGCGCGCGCTGCACGATCGGCGCGTAGGACAACCGGAGTTCGGCGCCCGAGGATGGCACGCGGCGGTCCTGCGCCAGTGCCGGGGTTGCTACGACAGCTGAGGCCAGCACCAGGGCCAGGGAGCGGATCAAATTCATACGACAATCCCGGAATTTGTCGCCGCACATATGGATGCGGCGCGCTAGCGAAAGAAGATAACGCGGTACACAAACTGCAGGCTACGCGGCGCGGTCAGGCTCCTCGACGCTGTCAGGCGCCGGTGCACAGGAAAGCCGTTCCCGATGGCTCTCGCCCCACGCCCGCAGCGTATCGATCACCGGACGCAGGCTCTCGCCGACGTCGGACAGCCTGTATTCGACGCGCGGCGGCACCTCGGCATAGACCTTGCGGATCACGAGCCGGTCGTCTTCCAGCGCGCGAAGCTGCTTGGTCAGCATGCGCTGGGTAATCCCTGGCATCCGCCGCCGCAACTCCCCAAAACGCTGCGTGCCGGCCTGCAGGTGAAACAGGATCACCCCTTTCCACTTGCCGTCGATCAGATCAAGCGTAGCCTCGACCGCGCAGCCGGGACGATGGGCAAAATTCCGCCGTTTCATGCGCCACTTTCCAATAGTATCCAAATGGGGACTAGTTCCCCCAATTTACAGTACTTGCCAAACTGATGCCAGCGCGACAGTTAGGCGATCCACTATTCACAGAAGGCAGGAGAGCAAGGGCATGAAGGCCGTCGGCTACAGAAAATCGCTTCCCATCGAGGACGCGGATTCGCTGATCGATTTCGAGACCGCGAAACCTGAGCCGAAGGGCCGCGACATCAGGGTCGCCGTGAAAGCGATCTCCGCCAACCCCGTCGACTACAAGGTTCGCAAGCGCGCCGCCCCACCCGAAGGCGAAACCAAGATTCTCGGTTTCGATGCGGCCGGCATCGTCGATGCCGTCGGCCCCGACGTGACGCTGTTCAAGCCGGGCGACGAGGTGTTCTACGCCGGCTCGATCCTGCGCCAGGGTACCAACGCTGAATTTCACCTGGTCGACGAGCGCATCGTTGGCAACAAGCCGAAGTCGCTCTCGTTCGCACAGGCCGCTGCGCTGCCGCTGACGTCGATCACCGCGTGGGAATTGCTGTTCGACCGGCTCGGCGCCGTGCCCGGCAAGAGCGTCGATCCGCGTACGCTGCTGATCACCGGCGGCGCCGGTGGAGTCGGGTCGATCCTGATCCAGCTCGCGCGCCGCCTCACCGGGCTGACGGTGGTGGCGACCGCCACAAGGCCGGAGTCGCAAAAATGGTGCCTCGACCTCGGCGCGCACGCCGTAATCGACCATTCCAAGCCGATGAAGGAGCAGATCGAGAAACTGAAACTGCCGCCGGTGGCGCTGGTCGCCAGCCTCACCTTCACCGACCAGCACTACAAGGCGATCGCGGACCTGATGGCGCCGCAGGGCAAGTTCGGCCTGATCGACGATCCGCCGGAATTCACCATGAGCGCTTTCAAGGGCAAGGCCATTTCGGTGCATTGGGAATCGATGTTCACGCGCTCCTCGTTCCAGACGCCCGACATGATCGCCCAGCACAATTTACTGAACGACGTCGCCGACCTGATCGACAAGGGCGTGTTGCGCACCACGCTCGACCAGAAGTTTGGAACGATCAACGCGGCCAATCTCAAGCGCGCGCATGCACTGCTGGAGAGCGGAAAATCGCGCGGCAAGATCGTGCTTGAGGGATGGTAGCTGGCGGCGCCAGAGGGGTGCTGCCTTGCGAAGCGCCCTTCCCGGCAGCCTGAACGCCTGTTCATCAAAATTAAATCTGGCGGCAAGGCCGTGCGACAGATGCAACCGGAGCAACGAAACTCACTCGAAAGTGTTTAGCGAGCATACGTTTTTGCGAAAGTGGAACTTCGCTCGAATGTAAAGTGGGCATCTGTCTTACGGAAAGGAGTACTCCATGAGGAAAGCACCTTTGGTATTGGCTGCTGCGGCCGTTGTGGGCCTGACAGCGGTAGCGGCGCCCGCGCCTGCGGAAGCGCACTGGCGCGGCGGCGGCTGGGGTGGCGGCGGGTTCTTTCCGGCGGTGGCCGGCGGACTCATCGCGGGTGCCGTGATCGGCGGCATTGCGTCGAACGCCTATGCCTACGGTCCGGGCTACGGCTACTATAACGGTTACTACGGCGGCGGATATGCGCCCGCCTATTACGGCGGCTACTATGGTGGCGGTTATGCGCCGGCCTACTATGGCGGCGGCTATTACGGAGCCCCGGTGGTTCGCTATCGTCGCGTGGTCCGGCCGGCCTACGCGTATTACGGTGGTCCGCGCTACTATGGCGGCGCCCGGTACTACGGCGGCGCTCGGTACTACGGTGGCCCGCGCTTCTACCGCGCTCACTATCGCCGCTGGTAATCGCGCCAGTCTCAATAAAAAAAGCGGCGCTTGAAGCGCCGCTTTTTGCATATCGAACTCGGAAAATCTTACGCCGCTTCGGCGGACTTTTCCTGCTCCGGACCGGAGTCCTGGCCCTTGGCGTCGACGTCGCGGTCGACGAACTCGATCACGGCCATCGGCGCGTTGTCGCCGTAACGGAAGCCGGCCTTGATGATACGGGTGTAGCCGCCCTGGCGGTCCTTGTAACGGGGGGCCAGCGTATCGAACAGCTTCTTGACCTGATCCTTGTCGCGCATTTCGGAGATGGCCTGGCGGCGCATGGCGAGACCGCCCTTCTTGCCGAGCGTGACCAGCTTCTCCACGATCGGGCGAAGCTCCTTGGCCTTCGGCAGCGTGGTGACGATCTGCTCGTGCTTGATGAGCGCCGCGCACATGTTCGCAAACATCGCGCGGCGATGCTCGGCGGTGCGGTTGAGCTTGCGATGAACCTTGCCGTGACGCATTTTCGTATTCCTTCAATTCCAATCGTCGCGACGGTTCGTCGGACTTTCTGCTCAGGTGGGCTGCCTGCGTTCGCCCCAGTCATTCCGGATCGCCGCTACGCAGCGTCCGAAATGACGAATGCTCAGTAGTGATCCTCGAAGCGCTTCGCCAGTTCGTCGATGTTCTCCGGCGGCCAGCCCGGCACTTCCATGCCGAGATGCAGACCCATCTGGGCCAGCACTTCCTTGATCTCGTTCAGCGACTTGCGGCCGAAGTTCGGGGTGCGGAGCATTTCCGCTT